>NZ_JAKXEE010000002.1:0-910271 GCF_022603275.1 Peribacillus sp. Aquil_B1
ATGCGGTGGCAACGGTTGGGGCCAATAACACGTCCCTTAAAGGCCTTCCGGCTACATTGATGAAAGAAGCAAGTAATGTTCGCTATCTATCACACATCAAAGCCCTATTCAGCTTGGCTTATTAATTTTTAAGATATAGCCTCATTAAATTTAAGAGGACCATTCATCACTTGGATGAATGGTCCTCTTTTGCAATTAAAGGGCTATATTTAACGAAATCAAATGTTAACCTGGTTGATGCTGAATCTAAGGAAAAATCCCTCAGGTAATTTTGCATTTGTCAAGATCCGGGTTTCTTTTAAACGTTTATCATTATATGAGGAGACTTCCATCAATTCTTCATCCATATAAGCAGGATGGGTCATTATCTCCACGCTCGCCCCATCCAATACCCTCCCCTTCAAGTTTTGAAAGTATTCTTCAACCACCATTTCTCCATAAAAATCATCCAGGAAAACATCTGTAACGGTTTGAATCCCAGCAAGGTGCGTTCCGGCATTACGCACTGGCAATCCATATTTATCTGACAGCTTTTTAATAACCGGTAGAAATGCTGTGATCCCGTGTACATGATGATGGCTGTCGAAATGAGTCGGGAATAGACCAAATTCCAAGAATCTTTCAATTTGTGCTGACCACTCCCTCTCCAATTCGCTCAAGGAAATACCGGCAGGATCCCCATATACCAACCCCTGCTTCTTAAAGAAACCTGATTCGTCAACCAAACTCGGAACATCACTCAACAAAGGTTTTCCCCATGTCAGCACTAAGTGTATACCTACCTTCAATGATGGAGTCTTCTTTGCGATTTCAATCGCATGCTCCGTTGCTTTCGCATTCATCATAATCGTTGCCGAATTGACAATTCCATATTTGTGGCTATCCAAAATCCCATAATTCACCGCTTTAGTTAACCCGAAATCATCTGCATTTACAAGGACTTCAATCATGATAAATTATCCTGCAACTCCTTTTTTTCAAAAAACTGCGGCAGATAAGCTTTATGTGCCTCCAGCATTTCGTCTAAGATAAGTTTGGCAACCCGGTCACTTGGAACGAGTGGATTGATCGTCATGGCAAGCAACGCAGTATCATAGTCCCCTGAAATTGCAGCTTCAATGGCTACCCTTTCAAAGGATTTGATTTGCTGTATTAATCCGCGGACAGCGACAGGGAGCTCTCCTACATTGATTGGCTTAGGACCATCCTTAGTTATCACGCAACTGGTTTCGATCGCCGAGCCGTAAGGAATGCCTTCAATCGCACCATGATTGACCGTATTTACCGCTTGAATATCTCGCTTATCCGTATGCATCGAGCAAATCAACCGCACAGCCGCATCGCTGTAATACGCACCTCCGCGCTCTTCTAACTGCGGCGGCTTGATAGCCAGCTCCTGGTCTTTGTATAACTCGAATAAACCTGCTTCAAGTCTTTGAACGACCTCTGCACGTGTTTCCCCTTTTTCTGCATCCTTCAATTCTTGGGCCAGCACATCTCCCGTTTTGTAATAGTAGTTATGGTATGGACACGGAAACAGGTTTAACGCTCTAAGGAATTCCGGCTCCCAGCCCATTGCATGGATATTCTTCATCGTGACAGCTTTAGCTGGATCCGTAATTAAATTGATGATTTGATCTTTGAC
Organism: Peribacillus sp. Aquil_B1; assembly: GCF_022603275.1. Taxonomy (NCBI): domain Bacteria; kingdom Bacillati; phylum Bacillota; class Bacilli; order Caryophanales; family Bacillaceae; genus Peribacillus; species Peribacillus sp. Aquil_B1. Next base: position 1,646 of record NZ_JAKXEE010000002.1, read on the forward strand.
ACTCTCGCCATCAACGAATACATCCAATCCGTAAACCATATGGTTCAAGCCAGCAAAGTCTATCCGGACTCTTGATGGCTCCACATCCATCAAATCCGCAACACCTCGTTCCATACCAATCGGCACATTGCAAAGTCCGATGATTTTGGAAATATTACTGTGACGCAGAACTGCTTCCGTTACCATTCCTGCAGGATTCGTGAAGTTAATCAGCCATGCTTCCGGACATAATTCCTCCATTTCATGAGCAATATCCAAAATGACGGGAATCGTTCTAAAAGCCTTGAAAAGCCCGCCAGGTCCATTCGTCTCCTGTCCGATCACTCCGTGTTTCAATGGAATCTTTTCATCAAGTGCCCTTGCTGCGAGCTGGCCAACCCGCAGCTGGGTTGTTACATAATCTGCATCTTTAAGCGCTTTCTTTCTATCTAGCGTGAGATGGACATCAATATTCACACCAGCCTTTTCAATCATCCTTCTTGCCAAATTCCCGACAATTTCAAGCTTTTCCTTTCCCGCTTCGATGTCCACAAGCCAAATTTCACTTACGGGAAGTTCTTCATGATATTTGATGAAACCTTCGATCAGTTCAGGCGTATAGCTCGAACCTCCGCCAATCGTGACAATCTTCAGCCCCTTGTTCATTCAGCAGTCCTCTCCTTCACAGCATCCGCATGCAGGAATTCTTCGCGTAGGTCAATCATTTCAATTGCAAGATCCTTTAAAGTCATCGCTGTCATTAAATGATCTTGGGCATGCACCAGGATTATGGGAAGATCAAAATGATCCCCGCCCGCTTCAGCATGAATTAATTGGGTTTGGTATTTATGGGCTTGCAGTAATTCCGTTTCAGCCTCGGCTATTTTCTCGCGGGCAGAATCAAAATTCCTTTTCTTTGCTTCCTGCATCGCTTCCATTGCAAAGCTTCTCGCATTCCCGCTATATAAAATCAATTGAAAGGATAGTTGGTATAATTCTTCTTTTTCCATTTTCATCACTACTTTCTTAAACGCTTAGCGTTTCTGAATCTTTTGTAAGCTCTGTTTTATTTTTGGTATCTATCTTCACTTGAGCATAAACGAATGGTAAATAAATCGCTGTTGAAATGACTAAGTTGATCGCAGCCAAGACCGCTCCAGACACATGCCCGCCTGTGGCCAGGAATCCACCAACAATCGGAGGGGTAACCCAAGGAATCTTAGCAACGATCGGGAAAACCATTCCGCTGCTTACCGCAATATAAGAGATCACCGTTGTAATTACCGGGCCAAGAACAAATGGGATGAACCACATTGGATTCAAAACGATAGGCAAACCGAAAAGAATGGGTTCGTTAATCTGGAACACCCCTGGTGCCCCTCCGAGTGCAATCATCTGTTTATACCGTTTCCGGCCGGCAATGATCATGGCAATGATGAGGCCCAATGTTGCACCAGATCCGCCTAAATAAACAAATGCATCCAGGAAAGAACCAGCCAATACCCCGTATTGGTCCATGTCTTTGACGCCTTGTGCATATAAATCGATATTTTTCACTCCCGAACTTTCAAAAAGCGGTGTCGTTATTCCACCAAGGATATTGGGTCCATGCAAACCGATCATCCATAATAAATGAACAAGAAATACTAGTAAAATAGCGAATGGCAATGAATCTACTGCACTTTGTAATGGAGATACAATCACTTTGCCCAGCCAGTCATTCAGTACCTGCCCATCCGTAGCTTTACGGAATAGCAGTCCGAATACTCCAGCGATAAAGATCGTTGCCATACCCGGCACTAACTTTGCAAACGAACGGGCAACTGCAGGAGGTACCCCATCAGGAAGCTTGATGACTAAATATTTCACCCGGGAAAGTCTCACAAAGATTTCAGTGGCAATCAAGGCAACGACAATACCTGTAAACAGGGCTGTAGCATTAAAATAGTTAACGCTTACAAAACCCCATGCACCGCCTGTTACATCCTTATCGTCGATGGTTAAAGTGACATTTCCGATTTGAGGCAATAATAAGAAGAAACAGGCTGCGGATACCAGCATCGCTTCAAAACCATCGTCATCATATGATCGTGCCAATTTATAAGAGATGCCGAATACCGCGAATACCGTCATGAATGCAAAGGTTCCAAACCAAATATCACCGCCGAGCGTATTCCATGCAGGACCGAAGATGGCCTCCATCATTCTTCCATAAGGCTTGATGACTTGCCCGAGATTATTAAACAGGACGGCGAATGACCCGATCATTGTAATCGCTATCATTCCAATCAATGTGTCACGAATCGCAAGCAAATGCCGGTTATTTCCTACCTTTACCGCCCCAGGCATAATATACTTATCAATAAAAGTCATCATATCCTTATTCTCCTTTTATTAAAGTAGTGGCTTGTTTTAGCACTTCTTCACCATTACATAGTCCATAGAACATTGGATTGATGGTTGCGACTGGAATTCCCTTTTCTTTTCCCGCTTCCTGGAGCTTAGAAAGAAGATATCTAACCTGCGGACCTAATAAAATCACATCGGCCTTATCTATTTCATTGTTCACTTCTGTAGAACCAACCGCCCATATATGACACTCTACCCCTTGTTTTTTAGCACTTTCCTCCATCTTGGTAACTAATAAACTAGTAGACATCCCTGCAGAACAACATAATAAGATATTCATTGAAATTACCCCCCCTTTTTAATGATTGATTATTCAGTATTTTTAAGTAAGTCTAAACCGCATTTTGTGTACACTCATGTTACTTTGTTTTATCACTTCCCTTGAAAGGCTATGAAATGGGTATTATTACCCTATACATACATTGTAGTTACAAATTGAAAAAATATCAACACAATTTTTAATTTGTTACTACAAATTTTCGATTTAAAGTTGATTATTGAACTTATCCAAGATAATCTATATGTATAGATTGGGAATGAACATAGGAGGAATCACTGTGGAGACTATGAATAAAGAAGCGGCATTGCATTCCATAGTTAAGGAATCGATTATCGATCTCATAAAAAATGGCGAATATCAACCGAATACAAAATTACCGACCGAGGCTGAATTTTGTAAAATATACGGAGTAAGCAGGACAACAGTTCGTACGGCCTTACAACAATTGAACGTCGAAGGCTACATCTACCGTGTTCAAGGCAAAGGGACCTTCGTTTCGGAGAATAAAGTGAAGCAATTTCTTTCAAGCACGGTTGAAAAATTCTCTGAGCAAGTCACGATGCAAGGAAAAAACCCTTCTACAAAGGTCATTAGCTTAAAGGTGATTGAAGCAAACGCTACCCTTGCCAAGCTTTTCAAACAAAATATTGGAGACCCCGTAAACAAACTGGAACGGATACGTTACGTTAACGACATTCCCCTTCAATATGAAATTGCCTTTCTCCCTTGGTATAAAACACCTGGGCTTAATATCGAAGCCTGTGAAAGATCACTCTTTAAAGTACTTGAGACACAATTCAATTTAAAAGTAAAAAAAACAGTCGAACACTTGGAGTTTTCACTTGCCGACGATTCCATTTCTGACAAATTGGATGTACCGAACGGTTCACCTTGTTTTTCATTGGAAACATACACATATGAGAATGACGGATCGGTCATTGAATTCTCTAAAACTCTCTTTAGAGCCGATCGTGCGCACTTTGTCATCGAGCGGAACTATTGAATATTATTATATAAAAAAAGACGGCTGCCTTATTAATTAAGGCAGCACATTTTTTTGAGTACTACGGCACTTTGATTCTAATTCAGTATGCTCTCACACCGAATCATGATTTTATAAGAGACTTTTTTACCTTTTACGCTTTACCTTTTTATGGATGAAACCCTCATTGAATTGAAGAGATTTGCGACACTCCGAGAACCCACAGCCGATAGCATTGATGAGGCTTTGCAGACAGTCGGGAGAAAGGGGAGCGGATTTCTGAAATCAACTGAAACAACTGCATGCAAACTCGTTTTTCTTCTAGTGGCAATCATAAAGATCGCCTCTTTTCTTTGCGAGCCTGGATAATTGTTTGCACACTTACAAATACATTCATTAAGATAACTTGGGTGCTTTTAATATTTACTTGTTTATCTCCAAAAAACAATCAGTTTATCATTGCAATCCCGATTATTAAGGGTGGTTAATGCCACCTACAAACCAATTTGAAGGAACACGATAACTGTTGTAATCGTAGCTGAAATTTACTTAGTCCTCATTCTGATCAAGCCATTTTTTTGTGACAGCTATCATCTCTTCTTGTTGTTTCTTTGCTGAGATAGTCGCTTCATTATCTCCCTTTTGCTTTCCGTATATACCAAATTGACCGTGGTTTCCCCCTGTTATTTTATGCATGTTTGCCTCTTTAGATAGTAAGTGCTTTGTCTTCACAATCTTTTCTACTGTAGACAGCCCATCATGTTCTGCATATAACGATAGCATAGGAACTTTCATTTTTGAAAAGTCATTCGAGTTACTGGGATATGAACCGAGGAGGATAATTCCTTCTACCTCTTTTGGATTTTCATAGGCATATGTGGAAGCGGCTACTCCTCCCAACGAGTGTCCGGCAACGTACCATTTCTCCACAGCTGGATATGCATCTTTAGCCTCCACCGCTTTATTTTTATCAAACAAAGCGAAATTGAACCTCATATCCGGGATAACGACTGTATATCCCTCTTTCGCTAATTCTTTTGCATAATAGCCGTATGCTTCGGGCTCAACCTTAGCACCTGGATACAGGACAATGCCCACTTTCTTGGTTTTTGTCGGTTCGAATGTAACAAACCCATTTTCCTTTGTTATATTCCCCCTTCCAACTAACTCATACAATTCATCTGATGGTTTGTATGTTTGTTCTGACCATATGTAAAAGCCGCCGAAAGCGATAATCATTAATAGAATTATACTAACGAGAATATATTTAATAACTTTTTTCATTTTATACCTCACTATACTAGTATTGCTTTTCATTTTCCTCATGTAGACGGATAAGTCATCTCCATTTAGACTAAAAAAGAAAAAAGGTGCGAAATGAGCTGGCTATTATACGAGTATATAGACTTTCCTTAATCTCAGTTTGCGTGCTTATTTATTTTCTTCTTTTGGATTATCACATATTGTTTCTGTGCTATATATCCCACCTTATTAGGTGTAACCTACAATCTTTCCTGAATATGAATTTCACTTTAAACTAAAATTATATTTAAAGTTATTTCTTGTGATATATATATAGTATGAAAAAACAAAATTGGGGGTAAGTAGTTGGATACTATTTTATATTTTTGTTATTCAATTGTTTATATTATTCTTTTTATCATGGGAATAATGTTACTTCGGCAGGACCGTAAACTCTTTTCGTATTCAAGCTTTCTTCTTCTAGTTACTTTCGGGCTTATCGTGGATAACTTAATTATTGCCTCTGGAAAGTTCATTGGTGATGGCCCTTTGTTAGAGTCATTAAATGCTTTACGTTTCTGGAGTCATGGATTTATCACTCCCACATTGATCTTGTTTGGATGGGGAATGGCGAAAAGAATACATATTCCTTTTACAAAAAAAATGATAGCACTCTGTTTTTTCCTTTTCCTTACAGCTGGACTTATCATCTATGAATTTATTGAAAATATGCATAAGACATTTGTACCAATCTACGAGTATGGAGTTTTAAGATATGTTAGTGAGGAATCTTCAGGCCCGCCTTTCATGGTGCTTATAGTAACCTTTATATTATTGGTAATTAGCATCAACATATATATAAGAACACGTTGGATTTGGATGCTTTTAGGGGTCATAATCATGATAGTTGGAAGTGCCATACCTAATCCCATAGAAAGCTCAGCTGTTACCAATGCATTTGAATTAATTTTTTTATGTTTACTATGGCTTACAAACTATAAGCTAGAACCTCGCTCCCTACAAACAAAGTGAAAATGGAAGAGCATAAAACTAAAAGATAAAAGTGGTTATAATGATTCACAATTTGCTTTAGATACTCTTTGCACCCAAGCATCAATGAAAGATTGCTTGGGTGCTTTTATCACCAAAAAACGAGTATCCATTCAATTTAACAGTTGGTATATGACGAATTTCTCAAAAGGATTAGATTCAGTCAAGCCAGGTAACATCACTTCGTTTTTCAGTTCGAAGGCGGTTTGATTTTCGAGGAAAAAAATATAATCCTGTGAAGCATAAAATAAAATCAGTTCGATTTGGCGCGGTTCTTTTTCAAAGGAAAGTAATATGTTATTGATGATTTTCATGAAGATCTGTACCGAGAACGGGTTAAAGAAATAAAAGCGATTGTCTTTCGTATCAATATCATATTCTTCCGCCAAACAACACCGGAATTCTATATTGTTATTGTTGTTTTTCCTTTTCTTCATGTAGCCATTTAGATTGTCGATCGCTTCTTTATAGAAATTTTCATTCATCTCCACGCCAACCACAGATGATTGATATAAATGATGGATGAAAAAATTCAAGCGTCCTTTACCGCATCCAAAATCCACAATGCGATCATTTCTTTTCAGTGCATATTTTTTGAATAAATGTTCTAATGCGCTGTAAGGCGTAGGTTCGTATCGGTGATAATGCAAAGAATCATTGAATTTTTTTTGTTCACCTTCCGTTTTGATGTTCAACATTTCGTCATAATTCGTTTCTTCCATTGTTAATGCACCTGCTTCATGGTTTTTCAATAAAGGGATTCCTAACTAAAAACCCCGGAATAAGTTGATCTAATCCAGGGTAAGGTTTTGTTATAGGAATGTCCAGACAATTAATTGGATTTTGCTTTAGTTACATATTCATTAAAATCAGAGATGCTTGGGTTGGCCATATAATGACCGCCTTCCACTTGGATCGTCTGACCTGTAATGAACTTGGACTCATCAGATGCAAGGAATAGAACGGTATAACCGATATCATCCGCTTCACCATGATATGGCAATGCATTAAATTTGGCAAAAATATCGAGTACGGCCGGAGGCATATTATTTTTCGCTGCCGGAGTTAAAATAAGGCCCGGTGCCACTCCATTACAACGAATATGATCTTTACCATACTGTGCAGCGATATAACGGGTCAAATTCACTACCCCCGCTTTGGACGCACCATATGCAGATCGTACGGAGTCACCTGTAAATCCAGCCATGGAGGCCGTATTGATTATCGAACCTCCTCCCGCTTTAATCATGTGAGGAATCGCGAACCTGCTTCCCAATAGCACACTTTTTAAATTCACATCCATAAGTCGGTCCCATTCTTCCAAATCTAAATTCACGACATCCAGATCTTTATGCAGGTTCGTTAAACCCACATTATTAACAAGTACCGTAACCGTTCCATATTGTTCAATGGTAAAGTCGACTGCTGCCTGGATGGAATCTGCTTGCCCAGCATCCAAGAATACTCCAGCCGCTTCCCCACCTTGTTTTTTTATGTTTTCTGCCGCTTCTTTCGCTCCTGCTTCGTTAAAATCAGCAATCACTACTTTTGCGCCTTCTTTAGCCATTAGTGTGGATATGGATAACCCTATACCTGAAGCTCCACCTGTCACTAATGCTACTTTACCTTGTACTCTTCTCATAATAATCCACCCGCTCTTCAAAAATATGAATATTTTTTCATGACTAACAGTACAAGAATACACCATATATAAAGTTGTTACAAATAATTATACTCGCAGTTCATTTTTTGTAAACATGCCGATTATTAGAATCTGTAAACCTATGAAAAAGTTTAATTCACCAATTTTAAAACAGAAAAAAGCTGAAGCATCAAAAAGTGCTTCAGCTTTTTTCATTTTTCTTCTTCATCATTCCATATGATCCATTCATGAGCCTCAAGAATTTCCAGAAATTTCATCAAGCGAGGTAAGGCTGGTTCCGCTTCCTCACCAAAATGTTCACTCATCGCTTCAGAAATCTGATTTACATTTCTTTGGAACTCCATCTGTTTAATGGCATATGCCCCAAACTTATCAAGCTTAATTTTACGGACTGATGGTTGTTTAAAGAAACGAATGGTAATTCGTTCCACAAAATTGGTCCTTTGAATGACCAAAAAAATTGCTTCCGAAGATTCTTGTACCATAGTGACGCGTTTTTCCAAAAGGGGAACCATGGTTAACAGGTTCCTCTTTTTTGATTGGCGTTTACGAAGCATCTTCTTTTTTCCCTTTGCTGGATATGAACCATAGCAATCCAGCTAGAGCAAGGAATAATAGGAAAGGTAGCAAATTGCTGGCTAATTTAGCCGCAGCCGGAACTTGGACACCTGCTGCGATCAATATGGCAATAAGTACACCAATCAATGATTCACCCGCTATTAAACCAGATGCAAATAATACACCTCTGTCAACCCGTGCTTTAAGCGCTTCTTTTGTTTTCGCGAAGAATTCAACGAAGAAACGAATAAATCCACCGATCATGATTGGGGCACTAGTATGAACCGGCAAGTAAATGCCGACAGCAACAACAAGTGAATTTAGACCGAAAAATTCTAATGTGATCGAAATAGCCGCACCGATAAAGATAAGAGTCCAAGGTAAATCTCCCCCAAGGACACCTTCAGCAAGTATTTTCATTAGTGCCGCTTTAGGTGCAGGCAGTTCTGCAGAACCCATCGTATATGCGTTATCCATCAGAACCAGGATAAAACCAATGACTGAAGCTGACGCAACAACACCGATCATCATGGCAACTTGTTGCTTCCATGGTGTTCCGCCGACGATATATCCTGTTTTTAGATCTTGGGAAACATCACCTGAAACCGCAAGTGCTGTACAAATGATCGCGGCAACCGTTAAAGCGGCTACCATTCCCGTCGTACCAGTAAAACCAGTTGCTTTATAGACAATCGCTACAATCAATAGTGTGGCTATCGTCATTCCTGAGACTGGGGAAGAAGAACTACCGACGATCCCAACAACCCTTGAAGCCACTGTCACGAATAAAAATCCAAAAATCGCGATTGCAATCGCACCAATGATTCCTACATCTGTTATAGGTGTGAAAGCAATGATTAAAATAACGATGATCGTTCCCAGCCAAACGTATTTAGCCGGTATGTCTTGTTCAGTACGGATAGAACCCGATTTTAGTTGTCCTTTATTGGCTTTTACGCCTTTAAAAGTATCAATAACTGAACTGAAAAGTATAGGTAATGTTTTGATCAATGTGATCAATCCGCCAGTTGCAACGGCACCAGCACCAATATAACGTATATAATTATCCCAAATTCCCCATGCATCCAATTCACCGATCGGTACATCAGAAGGGAAAATCGCCGTTCCATTGCTTCCGCCAAAAAAGCTGATGGCCGGTATTAGAACAACCCAGGCTAATAAACCCCCACCTAGCATTTGTCCTGCAACACGCGGTCCAATAATATAACCTACACCCAAAAGGGATGGAAAGGCATCAAGACCAACCACTGCATTTTTAAAATTCGTGATTCCTGTTTCAACCTCAGTCTTGAAAAGCTTAAACCCATCACCAAGCCCTTTAACCACACCGCCGATAACCAAACCGGCTCCGATTAGCTTGGCGCTTGTACCACCCTTTTCTCCTGACTTCAGGACCTCGGCACATGCCGTACCTTCAGGATAAGGCAATGTTTCATGTTCCCTTACAATCAAAAGCTGGCGAAGGGGAACCATCATGAAGACCCCTAAAAATCCCCCAGTTAATACAACGAAAATGATGAATGCTTGACTCACGTCCATGTCCCACATGAATAATGCCGGAATGGTAAATACAGCACCGGCACCAATAGCCTCACCTGCCGTGGTCATCGTTTGCACAATATTGTTTTCTAATATTGAATCCCTGCGAAAAACCCCTCTTAATATAGCCATTGAAATTACCGCCGCGGGTATTGAAGCAGAGACAGTTAAACCAATAAGTAGGCCTAAGTATGCATTTGCCGCCCCGAATACGATTGCAAGAATGATCCCTAGAATGATTGCAGTTGCAGTCAATTCCGGTAGAGATTTAGATGCAGAGACGTACGGGACGAATTTACTCTCTTTTGAATTGTTCGACAATTTAGCCACTTCCTATGTTAAACTTTAAAATCACAGAGAACATTATATCACTGTAATTTAAAGTCATGCAATGGGAAAATTACGCTCATCAAAAGTTTGATTATATCAAAAATTCAGTTTAGTAGATTAGGTTTTAAAATATATAAAAATAATATTTTTCTAATAACCATCGATTTTTGGCTTATTCGTTACACGAAGTCACTGCCTATCATTCATTCAATGACAGTATTTATTAGCTCCATAGGCAAATAGCCCACTGGGTTATTGCACACTAAAATGAGATCTAACATATCCTGAAAAATCAAGTCTTAAAAAAAGGAATGATAATTCATGGTCTCCTATATGGACTATACTTCACCATCCACACAATACTTTTTCGATATTAATAAAAGCAATTTAATGAAAAAAGACAATCAAAACTATATAAATGTATTAGGTATCAAACAATTGAACACACTCGAAAATGTTTCATTATTAGATATTTACCTTAGTACGGACAATGTCGTAGAACCGCATTATCACCAAAATGCCGCAGAGCTCGTGTATTGCATTTCTGGAGCGGCAACCGTTTCATTACTGAATCCTTTTACAAAGCAAATACAAAATTATCCCATTAAACCCGGTCAAGTAGCCAACGTCCCACAAGGTTGGTGGCATTATGAAATAGCTAATACGGATAATACTCATTTGCTCGCCATTTTTAATGCACCAACACCTGAGGTGATCCTCGGTTCCGATATATTGAAATTAACGCCTGCAAATATTATGGCCCATACTTATTGCATGGATGAAAACCAATGGAAAAAAGCAATTGCACCGGTTCAGCCATCAACATTCATCGGTCCGCCAGTCAACTGCCATCGAGCAGATGAAGAGATGCAGCAATATCCTCAATATATTAATCACTATGATAACCAAGTGTATACTGCCCCGGCATACAACTATCAATACCAGCCCAATCCCCCATATTATTATTGAAGATAGTTGTTGGGAACATGATCAACCCTGTTCAAGGCCTATACACCTTCATGGATGACGTCTAAGGGAGAACCTCATTACATATGGGTTCTCCCTTGCTTTTAAAGTCGAATTCATTTTACTTCGCCCCAACTTACATTCTGGCGCCCACCCAATGTCGTTTATGGGTATTAAAAAATCCATAACATGCTGGATACAATTATCCGTTATACAATCTTCATATATTCTACCGAGTTTCTTCTTATAATACAAAAAAACTCTTAACTTGCTCCTCCTAATACAGCACAGATTACTCACTTCAATTTTGCGGTCAGAACTCCTCCTATCTTTAAAGGAATCTATCCTTATCAAAGTGCTCAATCTAGCTCTATAAAATTTAATCATCCATAGTTTAATCGTGCATCAAAGGTTCCATCTATAAGGCTTAATGGAATTTTTATCAATGCAAAATATTTTCTTGGATAAACAGGAAAAATTACCCTACAATTGAAATAGCCGATAAACAGTTTTCACGGTTGGATGATTTATTAGAAAAGAAAGAAACTAAAAGAGGAATGAAATCTTTAAATTACTGAAAGCAATAAAGTTAATTACTAAGAAATATGGAGAGTGTGATACTTGGAATCTATTTTTGAAGAATTCGAAGATATGGATTTTGATGAATACAAACTAAATGAATTAACAGCAGGAGATATCCTTGATGCTGAAACAAATTTAAACATTAATCTCCCAAAAGAATATATTGAACTATTAAAAATCCAAAATGGGGGATATTTAAAATACAATGCTTTACCAGTTAGTTTTAAAAATTCCTACGCTGATGATCATATTGCTGTAGACTTTCTGTTTGGAATTAAAGAGAATGAAGGAATTTATAAATCAAAATACCTTCTTAATGAATGGGGAATTAAAGAAAAAGATTTTGTAACAATCTCCGGGGATGGACACACGTGGCTTGTATTAGATTATAGAAAAAATAAAGATGAACCAGAAATCACTTTTATAGACTCTGAAGGGAACAAAATTTTCGTTATCTTTAAGACTTTTAAAGAAATGATTGAAAATTTATATGAACCCCCGACTGAAGATTTGTCCGCATACATTGGTGGATATGAGTTATCCGTTGAACGTGCAAAAGAGTTGTGTAAAAGTAATGATTCTGAGGAAATTTTAGATGGTATAAGCATATGGGAATGTAGTTATAAAGATTTGACAGAACTCGCATCTATACTGCTTATGTTTCTTGAAACTAACTCAGATATATATATTCAAGAAAGCGCATCTCAATGTTTAGTTAAATTAATTACAAATGAGTTTGTAACTGATGAAATCATAATAAAAAAAGCGTTGCATATTTTAGGCTCTGTAGAAGATAGTGAAATAAATAGTGATATAAAATATTCACACACATTATTACTTGACTTTATAAACAGGAAATAACTCATTTACTCAGAATATTCAGGATCACTGCAGAAAACTTCTCAAGAGCCCTAGTAAAAAAGAGCAAGGACCAATAAATGGGGTCATTTAACTAAAAAAGCAATGAAGAAACCTATTTAATAAGGGTTCTCCGTTGCTTTTAATTACATGATCCGCTTTAAAAACCGGAGTCTTTTAACCTCGTAACACCTCATAATAGATTTATGTTTTTTGCTTCTGTAATAATATTTTTCATTAATGATACAACAGATTGATTTTTAGCTAAGCTTGGACTCTGGCCAGACCATAGGGACATGAAATCTTGATTATTTTGTCCACTGGACGTTTTTCTAATTACTTGAGTTAATAGGTTTTGAACAGGAAAATCGGGTACAAGCAATTCATGCTCCAGCATATCTGCAATAAATTTGTTTTTAATACCTCTTGCCCATTTACCAGAAAAGGCACGAGTAAAGGTTGTCTGGTCTTCATCAGCATTCAAAATGGCTTCTTTATGTACCTTATGTGCCCCACTTTCTATACAAGTCAAGAAAGCTGTACCCATTTGTACACCTTGTGCTCCTAAGAAGAGTGAAGCCATTAATCCTCTTCCATCCATAATTCCTCCTGCAGCAATAACAGGAATGCTTACATTGTCAACAGCCTGCGGAATAAGTGACATTAAACCTACTAGGCTCTCCTGATGACCATCAATAAAGTTCCCGCGATGCCCGCCAGCTTCGCTGCCTTGCATAACAACCATATCCATTCCCGCTTTTTCATTTTCAACGGCTTCCCTTACCGTTGTAGCTGTTCCTATAAGTGTGATGTTATGCTGTTTTAATTCTTCCATCACTTCCTTAGGAGGAATACCAAATGTAAAGGAACAAATAGATACATTCTCTTCAATGACAACCTTCACTTGCTCAATGAAGCTTTCATAAATTTTTTTATACTTAGGAATGTCCATGCTGTCTGTTTGTTCTAAATTTAATTGCTTACGAATGGTGTGTAAAAGCTGGTTAGCTGATTGGACTGCGTCAGGCGTTACGTTAAATTCGTTTGGCACGAATAGATTGACACCAAAAGGACTTGAGGTTAACTGCTTGATTTCTCTAATCTGCTCTCTCGTTTGTATGGGTGTCTGATAGCCTGCTCCGATCATTCCAAGTCCCCCAGCGTTGGATACCTCGGCTACTAAATCCGAAGTGGTGATCCCGCCAGCCATAGGAGCTAGTATAATAGGATTCTTAATCTTCAAATGCTTCATCATTTCATTATTTAACATCAATGACTCCCCCTTTTTTGTATATTAATCTTAATTAATTCCCTTCTGTTTTTTTTATATTGGATGGATGAACGTTAGGGTTGATCTCGAAGTGAATCCCACTTGAAAGCAAAATGGCACCAAAGAAAACAACACTTGCTGCGCCAATAAAAGCAGCATTAAAATCATTTGAGAGTGATGATAAAACCCCAGCAAGGATTGGTCCAATCAACTGTCCAGTAGCATAAATAGCCGTCAAAATGCCAATAGTCCGACTGCTATCAGATGGATTCATTTCCCGTCCCAATGTTGTAGCCAGAGTGGTGATACCCATAAACGTGGCTCCAAATAATAAAGCACTTATGACAAAACTAGTTTTTGACATCCAAAAGGCTGGCATCGCAATACCAAAGGATTGCAGAGCCATTGCAAGCACTAAAGATTTAATGAATCCCCATTTTTTAGCTAGTAAAGACCAGATAAGACAGGATGGAATCACAGCCAAACCCACCATCATCCAAACTAAGGTGGCACCATTATGAAAGTATGGGGTCTTTTCAGCGATGGATACGATAAACGTTCCGGTAACAATGTAACCCAATCCTTCTAAACCATACGCAATAATCAACCATATAAGCCATTTAGCGGGAGGCACTTTTACAATCATAGCTTGTTCATTTTTCTTCTCGACAACGGTAGGGGTTTCATCGAGCCAGATCCATACAAGGATCGCAAGAATTCCACTCACAACAGCTAATCCTATCCATGTTCCTTCCCACCGAAATAAATGGCTTAACCTCGGAATCATTAGACTGGATAAAAAGATTCCCAAACCTACTCCCCCATAAAAAATCCCCGACCAACTGGTTTTTCTTATAGTTGCAAGTTTATCTAACACGATACCGGAGGCTAAGACCAACACAAACGCACTGGCAAACCCTGATAGAAAGCGAAGGCCATTCCAAAGTAAATGAGAGTATGAGAGACCCATTAGGGCAGTGGTCAAGATACTGATGATTAGACTGATTCTTAACAATATGGTTCTATACTTCTTAAAAGGAATGGCACCTGCTAAAATTGCTCCAAGCAAATATCCTGCGTAATTACTGGATGCTATATAACCAGCAGCTGAATTTGATATAGAAAGTTCTTTTTGCATAAGGGGAAGGATGGGAGTATAGGCAAATCTTCCAATCCCCATAGCTATGATTAAAGAAAATATTCCCCCTATTAAAAAAAGATAAGTTTGATTCTTCAAAGATTCTCCTCCAATGAAATTGTATACGTTAAGCATACCTTTATAGCTATAGTGAACCTGTTAGAAACTGTGCTTCCCCTCGTCCAAAACTCCAGTCAGCATCACTGTTTTCTGTTATAGAAACCATCAAGTCCTGTGGAGAAATCCCACAGTCCGATTCAAGTTTATGTGCAAGAAGTGAGTATAAGGTTTCTTTCTGTTTTTCCGTTCTTATTTTACTTACAATACTAATGATCACTAGGTCTCTGCTTCTTTTAAACCCCAGTCCGGTATCCTCGATTATTAGCTCATGCGGGGGGTGCTGATGAACGATTTGATAACGATCTCTTTCAGGCACTTGAAAAGCTTCCACCATCGCATGGTGAGCCGAATCCAATAATTTTTTTAACGTTTCTTCGTTTCTTCCTTCTACCAAATCAAAACGTAATAATGGCATTTTGTGTATCTCCCCTCAAAAGAAATAATGGTTTTAGAGTGTCCAATTGAAATGTAGGATATTATAAGCATATCTTCTTTTTGCCATATGGTATAATACTAAAAATCGATATTTGGTATCACTCAGAATGATGGCTTAAGGATATATCAACTAAGGAGAGATTATTTTGGATTTGCATTCATTAAAAATTTTCCAGAGTGTTGCTAAGATGGGAAGTATTTCTCAAGCAGCGAGGGAACTTCAATATGCACAGTCAAATATTACGATGAAAATACAGCAGTTGGAATCGGATCTTCAAACAACTCTTTTTTATAGACATAATCGCGGCACTGAATTAACTGACAAAGGAACCATATTACTAACATATACAGAAAAAATATTCGACCTTATAGAAGAAACCAAAAATTTGATGAAAGATGATCAAACACCTAGAGGTCCGTTAATTATTGGTTCAATGGAAACGACCGCAGCAGTTCGCCTACCAGTCTTATTTTCAAAGTATCACAAAGATTTTCCAGAGGTCGATTTAACTTTAAAAACAGGCTCCACTGAACAAAATATTCAAGCAGTGCTTCAGAATGAATTGGATGGAGCATTTGTGGCTGGACCCATCAATCATCCAGATCTCATTCAGAAAGAAGTATTCGAAGAAGAACTAATGCTCATTACAGATACAGTTCATCCTCCGATATCTTCTATCAAAGATATTCAAACAAGGACGCTGCTTGTATTTCATGCAGGATGTGCTTATCGAGAAAAGTTTGAACTATGGTTAAAACAAGAGAAGATGATACCCAATAAGATAATGGAGTTTGGCACGATAGATGGTATCATCGGTTGCGTCGCAGCTGGTCTAGGTATAAGTATGCTTCCGCAAAGTGTTGTTTCAAAACAGGTACAAGACGGAATCATTCGAAAACATTCAATTCCGAATGGAAAAGTTAGGACAGTTTTCATTTATCGAAAAGATAAGTATGTACCTGCATCCTTAGTAAAATTTATAAATATGTTGAGTGAAGATGAGGAACTGATTAATAAAATAGACGGGTAACCATGAAGATATGTCGATAAGGAAGAATAAAAATAATTTCGTTTTAGGCGTTGAAAGTTGAACAATATTATCAAAGTTCACTTACATTCGAAGGGTTCTTATCAAGAGCATGACGGCCACTCCTAACACGCTCGGGCACATTATTCTTACGTGCCCATTTAATTCAAAAAATGGGAACGTCCGATTTGGACGTTCCCGTTCTTATTCCATTAAAGTCCCCTATACGGCATATCACTCCCTTACGGTAATTTTTGTTCTTTAAGGAACAAACGTTTGATAAAATCAAATAAAAACATTTTCTTTAACAAAGCTAATAAAAGGTGCAGGCATTACCCTCTCTTAAATTTCTTTAATGACTGGTTTACCTAGCTTGTTCGCAGACGATTTCATGATTTACGCCATACACACACAACTATAATGTTGGAAATCCAGCAAGGACCAATAAATGTGGTCCTTTAACTAAAAAAGCAATGGAGAACTCCATTACTTATGGGTTCTCCATTGCTTTTAATTACATGATCCGCTTAAACATTTTCTCCATTTCATAAATGGAATAAGAGATGATGATAGGTCTTCCATGCGGGCATGTGAAGGGATCGGTTGTCCGCCTTAGTTCATCCAACAGCGCTTGGATTTCATCATTGCGCAGATGGCGGTTTGCCTTTATGGAGGCTTTACAGCTCATCATGATAGCTGCTTCCTCGCGCAATTTTTTGATGTCGACCTTTTTCATCGAGAGCAATTGTTCAATCATTTCTTCAAGGATTTCCTGTTCAATTCCCTTAGGGAACCATTGTGGATGCGATCGGACAATATAGGCGTTGTAGCCAAATTCCTCTAAATAGACGCCGACTTTTTCCAACTCATGCCGATATTCATTTATCCGGATACATTGGTCTGTTGAAAATTCTAGGGTGATGGGAACTAGCATGTCCTGTAGCTCGTTTTCAACACGCCCGACCTTCTCTTTAAAATATTCGTATTTGATCCGTTCCTGGGCAGCATGCTGGTCTATGATATATAAACCTTTTTCGTTTTGGGCGAAAATATATGTTCCATGCATTTGCCCAATCGGGTACATGGGAGGAATGCGGTTGGCATGTTCATTCGCCTCGATTTCTTCCTCTTGTTCGACAGTGTAGGTGGTATACTTTTCAGCTGACTCGAAATATGGTTTGCTTTCATCATCTTGGAAGACCGGTACATAGACATCTTCCATTTGCTGCTGTTGTTCATGGCTATAGATTATTTCCTTAACTGGTTCAAAGTTAAAATCTTCATTATGATCACCATAACTCTTTTGTTCCTGCTTTTCCCGAATCAATTTATCCTTCAAGAGTGAAGCTTCTTTCTTGGCTTCTTCAAGGACCCGCTTGCCGCTTTCCACAACATGGTCCAATTCCAGAGTAGTTTGCTCACTTTTCACCTGTTCCGGCTTTGCTGCAGGTGTATATCCACTTGGAATTAGAGACATCTTTTTAAACGAAGATTTGATCGTTTCCGATACAAGACTGAACAATTCCTGTTCCTTGCTGAGTCTTACCTCCATTTTGGACGGATGTACATTGACATCGACAAGAATCGGGTCCATTTCAATATTCAACAATGCAATTGGAAAACGCCCTATTGGTAGAAGGGTATGGTAACCATCCAATATTGCTTTCACGAGCGCGTAGTTTTTAATGAAGCGGCCGTTTATCATGGTTGAAATATAATTCCTTGAAGCCCGGGTGACTTCGGGCATGACGATATATCCGGTTAATTTGAAGTCCAGTGAGCTTGCCTGAACCGGAATCATCTTTTTGGCAATATTCGTCCCATAGATTGCGGCTAGCACCTGCCTGACATCGCCGTTACCATTCGTATGCAGGATACGCTTCTCATTGTGTGTTAACCGTATAGAAACATCCGGGTGCGAAAGTGCGAGCCTGTTAGCGACATCCGTGATATTTCCTAGCTCGGTATGAATGGTTTTCATATATTTCAACCTTGCAGGAGTATTATAAAACAAGTCGGAAACAAGGATATCCGTTCCTTTACGGCTGGATGAAGCCTCAAGTTCCTTGACCATGCCGCCTTCAAGAAGTATGCGCGTTCCTACACCTTCGCCAGTGCTGCTTTTCATTTCAAAACGGGAAACTGAGGCAATACTGGGCATTGCTTCACCGCGGAAGCCGAGTGTTCGGATTCGGAAGAGATCATTTTCATCTTTTATTTTACTTGTGGCGTGACGTTTAAATGCCGCTTCTATGTCATCAGCCAAAATCCCATCGCCATTATCCACGATCCTAATGGAACCGAGTCCCGCCTCCACCAATTCAATCTCTATAATGGTGCTGTTTGCATCTATTGCGTTTTCCACAAGTTCCTTAACGACTGAGGCTGGGCGTTCAACAACTTCGCCAGCTGCGATTTTATTAGATAAAGCCTCGTCGAGCTGTATGATTTTCCCCATTTTTATCGCCTCGCTTTAATTCTCATTTAAGTTTCTTTTGTAACTTATAAAGGGTATTCATCGCCTCAAGCGGCGTCATTTCAAGGATATCCAGTGATTTTATGTCATCGAGCACCTTTTTTTCCTTAGGGGAGGAATTCATTTTCCCTTTAGGAGCCTCTTCCCCGAAGAAGGAAAGCTGTGCCTCATTGACGGATATTACCGGGGCGACTTCGGCAATAGGTGCTTTTACAGCAGCAGGCTGTTCAGGCATCTCCTTTGCCTGTCCATTTTCATTTTCCAGCTGGGCTAAAATAGCGGCCGCCCGATCTATTAACTGCTCCGGTAAATCAGCTAGCTTTGCCACATGAATCCCATAGCTTTTATCTGCTGGACCTTCTTTAATTTTATGAAGGAAAACGACATTTCCATTTTGCTCAATGGCACTGACATGGATATTTTTCAATTTTGGCAGTTCTGCTGACAGCACTGTCAATTCGTGATAATGAGTCGAAAAGAGAGTCTTTGCCCCAATTTCCTCATGAATATATTCAATGATGGCCTGGGCAAGCGCCATTCCATCATATGTTGATGTTCCCCGCCCGATCTCATCAAATAATATCAAACTGTTTTCTGTCGCATTCATGATGGCATTTCTAGCTTCAAGCATCTCGACCATGAATGTACTTTGACCGGAAATCAAATCATCTGCCGCGCCAATCCTAGTAAATACCTTATCAAAAATAGGCAATTCAGCTATACTTGCGGATACGAAGCATCCAATTTGCGCTAGAATCGATGTTAGCGCTATCTGACGCATATACGTACTTTTACCCGACATATTGGGTCCTGTGATCAAGAGTAACTCCCGGTCTCCATCCATGAAGCAGTCATTCGGGACATACTCCTGTGATTGAAGGACTTTCTCGACAACTGGATGCCGGCCTTCCTTCAGTACGATCCTTCGATCATCAGAAAAGACAGGCTTCACATAATGGCGTTCTTCGCTAATTGTCGCAAAGCACTGCAAGACATCCAGTTCACTTACACCTTTCGCTAAATCCTGTAAGCGTGGGATATAGCTTTTGACCTCTTCACGAAGATTGAGGAATAGGTCATATTCCAAACTGATGCTTTTTTCTTCTGCTTGTAAAATCAAAGCTTCCTTTTCTTTCAACTCAGGTGTGATATAACGTTCGGCATTCGTTAAAGTTTGCTTCCGTTCATAACGGCCTTCTTCAAGCAGATGCAAATTGGCTCGTGTGACTTCAATATAATAGCCAAAAACACGATTATATCCGATTTTCAATGATTTGATCCCTGTGCGTTCCCGCTCTTCCCGTTCAAGCTGTGCAATCCAAGTTTTCCCGTTTCTGCTGGCATCTCTGTATGTATCCAGCTCCTTATGGAAACCGTCCTGAATGATATTTCCTTCCTTCACGGACAATGGCGGGTTTTCTACAAGCGAAGTTTCAAGCAAATCCGTCACTTCTTCGCAAGGATCCAATTTATCGGCCAGAATTGAAATATCCTGATTTGAAGCCATTGACTTCACGATTTCCCGAATGATCGGCACCTGTTGCAATGAACGTTTCAGTTGGATCAAGTCCCGAGCGTTTACATTCCCGAAGGCCACCCTTCCGGCAAGCCGCTCCAAGTCGTACACTTCCTTCAGTCGTTCACGTAAGTCCTGCCGTTCGAAGTATTGATTTTTTAGGGTTTCAACAAGGCATTGTCTCCGCTCGATCTGTTTTTTATTAATGAGCGGTCTATCAATCCATTGTTTCAACATTCTTCCGCCCATGGCTGTTTTCGTTTCATCAAGCAGCCATAATAACGAGCCTTTTTTACCTTTGGAACGAATGGTTTCAGTTAATTCCAAATTACGTTTGCTATAATAATCAATTTTCATATATTGAGATGTTTCATATGCAAGCACTGGCTGTAAATGATCCAGGCTGCGTTTTTGGGTACGGTATAGATAATTCAATAAACGCGAAGTCGTCGTCGCCAGTTTCTGGTCTTTTAACAGATGAAGCAGTGCAACGAATGACTCGCTTTGATCCAAATTATTTTCTAGGGATAGAGCGGCAGCGCCCCGTTCTTGCAGCTTTTTTTTCCATTCTTCATTGAAATCCTCAGCAATGACCACTTCACTTGCACCAAGGATGGCAAATTCATTCAGAACTTCCTCGAAACTCTCAATTAAAGTGACCTTATTTTCCCCTGTCGATAAATCATTGTATCCAAAGCCAAACTGACCATCCGTAAAATAAGTGATCGTAGCAATATAATTATTTTCCTTTTCACGAAGACCCTTACTATCCATTTTCGTTCCCGGAGTAATCAGCTGGACAACTTCCCTGCGTACCACGCCTTTGGCTTGCTTCGGATCTTCGGTTTGTTCACAAATAGCTACTTTAAAACCTTTTTCTATCAATATATCAATATAATTAGCAGCCGAGTGATACGGAATGCCGCACATCGGAATTCGCTCTTCACTACCGCCTTCTCGACTTGTTAATGTGATTTCGAGCTCTTGAGATGCATTCAGCGCATCTTCAAAAAACATTTCATAAAAATCGCCTAAACGAAAAAATAAAAAGGCATCCTGATACTCTGCCTTAATTTTTAAATATTGCTGTATCATCGGAGTATATCCAGCCATTCCTTCAAAACCTTTCCAAACTATAATCTATTACACATTTATGTCCTTCATTATAACATACGGGAAAGCAACATTGCCTGTATTCGAAATTGCATGGTAAATCAATTATCCTTTAATTTGTAGCTAGCTGTATCTGCAAAGCCATATGCACGGATATAGTAACATTGCATTCCTATTTTTTTCTCATAGCCAGGCCTGCAAAGGACTTGTCCCGCTTCAAATTAAATAAAACCGGATGAAGGGAATGTCATCCGGTATTAATTTCTATATTCTATTCGTCTTCGAATTCATCAAGGAAATCCGGATCTAAATCTTCGAAATCCTCATCATCGAAATCAGAGCCCCAGTCATCCTCACAGCGGCCATCTGGACTTACAGCGACACAAATTTTCGTTTCGCCGACGACTTCCACAAAGAATTCCCTTTCCACATGGACAATGATTTTTTGTCCACATGGGGAGATGCAAGCTTCTAAACAATTCGGCTGTTGGACAGCTTTTGCAACGATTTCATGGTCATCAAGACAATCGGGATCACGGTATTTCAGCGAAATAACGTCGGTATATTGCACTTTTTCAGTTACAACTTCCGTCTTCGAATTTTGGTTATAGGAATACCAGACGTTGATTTCGTAGCTGCCGTGAATTTCTACCTTTTTGCCGACTTTCTTTGCATCGTATTTATGGTTGATGATCCAACAACCTAGAATGCTAGAAGGATGATGAGCCGGGCAAATGGTGTGAGAGGACTTTGTGAATTTGCGTCCTTTTGCCACCACCGCTTTAGTAATTATCTCTCTATATTGTGACATGCTAGCGAACCCTCCTCATACAGTTTCCATTCATCCTATGCGTGGTAAAAGTCTAGTGTGCGTAGAATTTTAATTGTTTGAAAACTGCTGTAATGTTTTAAACCTAGGTTATTTTATGCGCATGTTTTGGGATATGTGTCACGAATGGGCACTGTATAAGGATTTCTGCATCTAAAAAAAGCCCTTCTGAAATCAGAAGGGCTTTTTGATATTCATGAACAGCTTCCGCCGCCTGCTTGTACCTTTGAACCTGTCTCACCGCGAAGGACGTCACCCTCAGTCGATTCAATGATCAGGTCCGTCACCTTATTCGATACCTGTGAGGAAACCATTTGTAAAAGGTCATTTACATCCACTTGGGATTGTTTGAATTCTTGCACGATCGGAAGTTCATCCAATTGTTTTTCCAGTGCATCAATTTTGGCCTGTACTTGACTGTATGCTTTCTCTTTGCCGTAATGCTGGAAGTTTACAGCCTGTTTTTGTAAGCTCTTGATGCTGGCGATCATTTCACGGATTTTTTGATTTTCATTGATGTGAGCTTCTGCCCGTTTAAAGAAATCGACTTCTTCCGTGCTTGCGATCATTTCAGCAAGCTCGGCAGCTTTGTTCAGAATGTCATCTTTAGTATATTTCGTCATATTACTCCACCTCAATCGCCGTTGCTTCTTCAACCATATCCCCATTCAGTGACCATGTTTTCGTTCCGGTGATTTTCACTTTTACGATTTGGCCAATGGCGGATTTTGGTCCTTTGAAGTTCACGAGCTTATTTTTCGTTGTATAACCTGCTAATACTTCCGCATTCTTCTTGCTCTCGCCTTCAACGAGCACTTCAACAATCTGCCCATCATACTCCTTCATTTTCAATGCACACGTTTCATTGACAAGGGCGTTCAAGCGTTGCAGACGTTCCTTTTTCACTTCCATTGGTACATTATCCTGCATTTTCGCAGCCGGTGTTCCCTCACGTGGTGAATAGATGTAAGTATATGCCGCATCGAAACCAACTTCACGGTATAATGACATCGTTTCTTCAAAGTGCTCTTCCGTTTCATTCGGATAGCCTACAATGATGTCAGTGGTTAGCGATGCACCTGGGATAGCTTCCTTGATTTTTTTTACTAGCTCTAAATATTGTTCACGTGTATATTTACGGGCCATGATTTTAAGTGTGTCCGTACTTCCCGATTGAACTGGAAGATGGATATGGTCAACGAGATTACCGCCCTTCGCCAATACTTCAATCAAGTGATCATCGAAATCACGGGGATGGCTTGTCGTAAAACGAATACGCGGAATATCGATTTTGCGGATTTCATCCATCAAATCACCGAAACGGTATTCGATATCCGTAAAATCTTTACCATAAGCATTCACATTCTGTCCAAGCAGGGTTATTTCCTTGTAACCCTGTGCCGCTAAATGACGGACTTCCTGTATGATATCTCCAGGCCTGCGGCTTCTTTCTTTCCCTCTTGTGTACGGTACGATGCAGTATGTACAAAACTTATCGCAGCCATACATGATATTGACCCATGCCTTTGTTTTTCCTTTACGCACTTTCGGAAGGTTCTCGATTACATCACCTTCTTTAGACCAAACCTCAATGACCATTTCCTTGGAAAGATAAGCTTCATTAAGAATTTGCGGCAGGCGGTGGATATTATGCGTTCCGAAAATCATATCTACAAAATGGTGCTTCTCTAGAATCCGCTTTACAACTGACTCCTCTTGTGACATACATCCGCAAACCCCAAGCAATAGATCAGGCTTTTCCAATTTCAATGATTTTAAATGCCCCAATTCACCGAACACTTTATTCTCTGCGCCTTCCCGAATCGCACAAGTGTTAAGTAAAATGACGTTAGCATCATCCACCGTGTCTGTCGGCTGATAACCAAGTGCCATAAAGATGCCCGCCATGACTTCTGTATCATGTTCGTTCATTTGACAGCCATAAGTACGAATGTAAAACTTTTTACCTTCTCCCATTCCACGGAAAACTTCAGGAATGGCAAAGTCATCATGATATTCTACTTCTTCTTTGCCTCGCTTTTTCGCATCTTTTAAGGAAGGCGGAATATAAACGGCTTGAAAGTACTTACTGAAGTCCTTTTCGGATTTTTTGTCCGCTGGATTCTCAGCCTGTACTTGTTGTGATTCTAATCGTTGTTTCTCGTTCATAGTTAATCTCCTTTCAAAATAGTTAGTTTATTTCTTTCACCAACTATTTCAAGACCTATCTTCTAATGGTTTTATACGGATTCCTTTTTAGGAATTACCAGTAAATATTTGCTTTTAAGTGTGATATATCCACATTATTATAGTATAAAGCTTTTAACAGCAAGAAACAATCATTCTGACATGGCTTCTTTAATTGTAAGAAATTTTTCACAAATACAGAAAATAAGAACATGAAAGAAGAGGCTAAAACGAAATTAGCCCCTTCTTATTAAAATGATAGGATTATACTATTCCTCACAGCCATTTCTAATGCAGATCATGACTTTACTCGTGAATTTGAGCGATTTACTCGTGAGTTTGGGCACTTTACTCGTAAAAATGAGCGATTTACCCGTGAGTTTAGGCACTTTACTCGTGAATTCGAGCTATTTACTCGTGAGTTTGGGCACTTTACTCGTGAAATTGGGCACACTACTCGTGAATTTGAGCGATTTACTCGTGAGTTTGGGCACTTTACTCGTGAAATTGCTTTTTACTCGTAAACCTTCTCACTCTTTAAGGTATTAGGAGAACCTTACCACACTGACCTTTGATCATCAGTTCAAATCCCTTTTCAAAATCGCTTAGTGGAAAACGGTGGGTAATCATTGGTTTTACATCAACCTTGCCGCTTTCAAGCAGGCTTGAAACCTGTTGCCAGGTTGAAAACATCTTCCTTCCTGTTATTCCTTGGACAGTAAGGCCCTTGAATACTATATCCTCCGTTATATTAAGCGTGACGGGCTTAGACGGCAGACTTAGAATGGATATTCTTCCACCATTCGTCGCCATCTTAAACCCTTGTTGGATAGCTGCCGGATTACCGCTCATTTCGCAAATGACATCCACCCCATCCCCACTTGTGAGGCTTTTCATTATTTTCAATGAATCCTGTTTAATTGAATGAATGAGGTCTGTAGCACCCATCTTTTGGGCCAGCTGCAGTCGATAATCATTAATATCAAGAGCGATTACTTTATCAGCACCTGCGGCCTTTGCTACTGCAATCGCCATCAGCCCAATTGGACCACAGCCGATTATTGCCACCGTTTTACCCAGCACCTCGCCAGCTAGCACGGAATGGACTGCATTGCCCATCGGTTCTTGTATGGTAGCCATATCAAGTGGCATATCACTTGGATTTTTCCATAAATTTTTGGCGGGGAGAGCTATATACTCTGCAAAGCATCCTTGTTTATCGACACCGATAATGTTTGTTTGTTTACAAATATGGAATTGCCCGGTTAAACACTGCCTGCATGTACCGCAAACGATATGTGTTTCTGCAGATACGCAATCACCAACCGAAACATTGCTTACACTTGCCCCTATCTCCATTACTTCCCCAGCAAATTCGTGCCCAAATACGTATGGTGGATTCACTCTTCCCTGCGACCATTCATCCCAGGCGAAAATATGAATATCCGTTCCACATATCGAAGTCATTTTCACTCGAATCAATACTTCGTCATCACGAATATCCGGAATATCGACATTTTGTAATTGAGCCCCATAACCTCGATGGTGTTTGACGACGGCTTTCATTTTCCCTCTCAACATGTACACTCCCCCTGAACTAGGGCTGCTACTTTCATCTACCTTAATATGTAAAGATATGAAAAACTAAATAAAAAAATACCATAAACGCTTTTGTATCGGCTGGGGAATTCGTACATTTTTGTTAAATGGGTCATGTTTCTATAGCATCTTGTCCGCTCTCGAATAAGATATCTTGTAAAACAAAAATTATTAAGGAGTGACTTATATGTCATGTGGATGCAATAATCACGATCATCACGATCGGGACAGAGATAACGATAGAATCGCAAACAATTTTTGTCGTGCTGTGAGAGGCTGTAATAGGCGTGACCGTGACCGCGATCACCATCACGATTGCGATCACCACCACGATCGGGATCGGGATCGGGATCGGGATCGGGATCGGGACAACGATAGAATCGCAGACAATTTTTGTCGTGCTGTGAGAGGCTGTAATAGGCGCGACCGCGACCGCGACCGTGATCGCGACCGTGATCGGGACCGCCATTGTCACAGAAGGAACCGTTGCAATATCTTCGGCTGTGGATGCAATAACGGTTGGTGGTAAGCTAATTTAGAGAGTATAGTGATTCTCTCTACTTGAGCTTTCCAATTAGTCACAAAAAAGGTTCACCCCATCTTAAGGGGTGAACCTTTTACCTTTTACATAAATTCAGCGACAAGCTTATCAAAGTGCGCTTGATCAAGAGTCAAATCTGATTTATTTAACGCTTTTTCAGCATAACCTGGCACTAATTCCTGGTACGAAGGGCGCGAAGAGTCTTGATAAATAATCCCTGTCACAAGGCTGTCATGCTGCATCAAAGTCTGCATGGCCTGTTCTTTATTTGATGAATCATAGCCTTCAATCGTGTTCAACTTAGTCAAGTTTTGTTTAAACCAATCATACGTATTGATTTTATTGTATGTTACGCAAGGAGAGAAAACATTGATAAATGAGAACCCTTTATGGTTTATCCCTGCTTCAATGATCGCCGTCAGGTCTTTCAAGTCTGTGGAAAAGCTTTGGGCGACAAACGTAGCGCCAGCTGATAATGCTAATTCCATAGGTGAAATAGCCTGTTCTATTGATCCTTCTGGAGTGGATTTCGTTTTAAATCCAGCAGCGGACCTCGGAGAAGTCTGGCCTTTTGTCAATCCATATATTTGGTTATCCATGACAATATACGTAATGTCGATATTACGGCGGATTGCATGGATGGTGTGTCCCATCCCGATTGCAAAGCCATCTCCGTCTCCGCCTGAAGCTATGACGGTCAATTCACGATTGGCCATTTTTACGCCTTGGGCAATTGGCAGTGAGCGGCCATGGATGCCGTGGAAACCATATGACTTGATGTAACCGGAAATACGCCCTGAACAGCCGATACCGGAAACAACAGCCAAATTCTCCGGCTCCAATCCCACATTCGCTGCCGCACGCTGCATGGCAGCCTGAACGGAGAAATCTCCGCAGCCAGGACACCAGTTAGGTTTTACATCATTCCGAAACTCTTTAAACGTTGCCATATTCGAACATCTCCTTGCATTGTGTGTGAATTTCATGCGGGAGGAATGGATTGCCATCATATTTTAGGATGCTTTTAATTTTATTAACATGTCCGACATTCATCTTGATGATATTAGCCAATTGTCCAGTCGCATTATTTTCAATAACTACTACTTTCTTAGCACTTTGCACCAATGATAGGACTTCATCAGCTGGGAAAGGATGAATCAAACGGATTTGCGCATGATTCACTTTCATTCCATCCGTTTCTAACCGGCCGATCGCTTCATCAATCGTCCCGCGTGTTGAGTTAAAGCCAAGAATTAATAAATCCGCTTCTTCATGCGGTGTGTTTTTGTATACTGGTGTTTGGAATGTGTTAGTTAAATTATTCAGCTTACGCATCCGTTTATCCATTTGCAATTTACGATTCAAAGCCGTCTCGGAAGGTCTTCCCGTTTCATCATGTTCAACACCAGTAACATGGTGAATTCCATTTTTCATCCCAGGCACCACACGCGGTGAGACTCCGTCTTCCGTTACTTCATAACGCTTGAAATAAGATTTGTCTTCAGCCTCTTCAATTTCAAAGTCCACCAATTTACCGCGTCTTATCTCCACTTTGCCGTAATCAAGCGGCTGAACCGTTTGTTTACCTAATGATAGCTGTAAGTCGGATAGAACGATAACTGGACATTGATATTCCTCTGCAAGGTTGAATGCTTCCGCCGTATCATAAAATGCTTCCTCAACCGTACTCGGAGCCATGACGATTTTAGGTATTTCACCATGTGTACCATAAATCATGGCCATTAAATCGGATTGCTCCTGTTTTGTAGGAAGTCCCGTAGATGGACCGCCACGTTGAGTATCGACGATGACAATTGGCGTTTCGGTAATGCCCGCTAAACCAATCGCTTCCATTTTCAAGGAAAGTCCAGGTCCAGCTGATGCTGTGATGGCACGTACGCCGCCATAGTTTGCACCGATTGCCATTGTAGCCGCCGCGATTTCATCTTCAGTCTGGATGACCGTTCCGCCAAATTGAGGAAGTTTTTTTATTAAGTATTCCATAATTTCCGAGGCAGGAGTAATCGGGTAAGCTGCCATAAAGCGGCAACCGCCTGCAACTGCACCTAAAGCGATAGCATCGTTTCCAATCATGAACATTCGTTTTTGACCGTCTGCCTTTTCCAGCTCCATGGCGCCCAGTTTTTCTCCAAGCAACACTTCCATCGCCTTATAGCCAGCAGTGATGGCATCCATATTCTTCTTAACGATTTCTTCACCCTTACGGCCGAATATTTCATCAACCACATCGTTGAATACGGAAATTTCCATTCCTAGAACAGCACATGTCGCACCGATGGCGACCATATTTTTCATTAATGATGTTCCTAATTCGGCTGCTATTTCCGTAAAAGGAACAATATATAATTCTGCCTTTGTATCTTCTGGGCAGACAGGTTTGAATTTTGCATCTGCAATTATGATGCCACCCTCATGTAATTCTTTATAATTGACGTCAATTGTTTCTTGGTCAAAAGCAACTAAGATGTCTAAATCATCAGAGATAGCACGAGTTTCCGTAGTACTAACACGAATTTTGTTATTCGTGTGTCCACCCT
Source organism: Peribacillus sp. Aquil_B1 (assembly GCF_022603275.1). Lineage (NCBI taxonomy): Bacteria > Bacillati > Bacillota > Bacilli > Caryophanales > Bacillaceae > Peribacillus > Peribacillus sp. Aquil_B1. The sequence continues at coordinate 30,915 of NZ_JAKXEE010000002.1, forward strand.
TGATTCGGGATGAGAAATGACGGTAGCCATACAAGTAATAACCTAAGCGATTGAGGGCAATACAGAAAATTTCTCCTGTACTTTCAATACCTTCACCTTGTTGTCCGCCAACTTTCCATGAAAGTTGATTGATCATGTCTTACACTCCTTTAGGACGTTCGTATATAAATGCATTTAACCGCACCTCTCTTCAGAACATTCAACTATGTAAAATTATCGTTCTATTTTAGGAAAGGTGTACTAAACGCTTTCAATTCTATCGGTTAAATCAACAAATTGCAACCTTTTTGCTTTTATTTTTTATATTTTCAGAATATTTATTCATATCTATATAGTAAGAATTGAAAATCACTTAAGATATTTCCTTTTCTAGCGGAAAATTACGAGTGAAATTATCAAAAAGGAGACCTTTAACAAACTCACTGGAATAAAGCCTGTTCAGTTCATTGATTAAGTTATGATAATCCTTATATGACATTAAATTTTCTACCATTTGATCGATTCCATCGAAGTCAGACCCTAATCCAATTTGTCTTTCCCCTCCCAAACTGCATATATGCTCAATATGTTTCAGGATATCCTTGATCGCAGCCGATTCACCATTTGCCAGAAATTGCGGGACAAAGGTTACGCCGATCACACCATTTTTCTGCAAAAGGGCTTTTATCTGCCCGTCTTTTAAATTTCGCGGATGCGGACAAAGATGGTAAGCATTCGAATGGGAGGCAATTGGGAATTTCGCCAAATTTAAGGTGTCCCAAAATCCAGCTTCGGATAAATGGGATAAATCGCACCAAATCGACTTCTCATTCAATTGCGCGACCACCTCGGTTCCAAACCCTGTCAAGCCGCCCCCTCTTGTTTCTAATGCCCCATCCGCTACCAAGTTAGCGTAATTCCAAGTAAGGCCTACGGAGGACACTCCAAGATGAATAAGGGTTTTCAGCTTCAACAAATCATTCCCTATGCAATCGCACCCCTCCAAAGTTAGCATTGCACCTATTTCCTTTTCTTTTAAGGATTCGATGTCTGCCTTGGTCTTTATAAATTTCATTTCCGGCTCCGATAAAATCTTTTCATGAAAAATATCGACCATGGCCAAAGCCGCTTGAAATCTCATATCAGGGTGGACTTTTTCAGGAATATATATTGCAAAACATTGGACCTTTCCCCCTTCATCCAATAATCCCCGCTTTGTTATATGTAACTTATCACTATTCGCAAAAGAAATATCCGGATCGATGAACATCTTCATCAGTACATCACAATGGGCATCAAAAATCGCCAATGTAATCCCCCTTCCTGTGCCTTTTTATGATTCTATACTCCATTATAAAGGGATATGGATTTTTCGTCATTTGGATTTCACGACAAAAAAGAGCCTGCTCGCCATCCGACAAACAGGGCATCCAAACATGGAATTATCTTGGTTCAATGATTAGTTTTATTGCCGTTCGCTCTTCGCCATCAATAAGTATATCTGTAAAGGCAGGAATACAAATCAAGTCAACTCCACTAGGTGCGACAAACCCTCTTGCGATTGCTACTGCCTTGACGGCTTGATTTAACGCACCTGCACCGATGGCTTGAATTTCGGCTGCTCCTCTTTCCCTGAGCACTCCCGCTAGTGCGCCTGCTACAGAATTAGGATTAGATTTTGCTGAAACTTTTAATATTTCCATTCCTAGTCCTCCTTGTTTTCCCTGCCGATTCTAACTTGGCTCAATAGTTATAACACTTTCCACTGCTACTATATTCATCAAGTAAAACTTGTATGACAAAGAAAACCGGGATTGTCCACCATTTATTAATGAATGGAAAAACGGATGGCCAGTTTGACTGTCCATCCGTTCGAATCAATGATAAAAGGGATGATCTTCGTTAATCAGTATTCTTTCTATTTTTTTAGCCTTGCCAGTTTTATCATCCATTTCAAGCAGAATTCCGCTTAATAGGGTCCGCCCCTCTTTTGGCACTTCGAAACGAACCGGAAGGCTGGTTAGGAACCGATGGATGACTGCATCTCTTCCCATACCAAGGATGCCATCATATGGTCCTGTCATGCCTACATCAGATATGTAAGCGGTGCCTCCAGGCAGTATACGGTTATCTGCTGTCTGAACGTGTGTGTGTGTCCCGACAACAGCTGTAACCTTCCCATCCAAGAACCACCCCATAGCCTGCTTTTCACTTGTAGCTTCTCCATGAAAATCGACAAAGATGATTGGTGTCTTTTTTTGAGCCTCTGCCACGAGTTCTTCAGCCTTTTTGAACGGACAATCCAAATCCGGCATGAATGTTCTCGCTTGCAAATTGATGACCGCTATTTCATATTGGTTCAATTTTAAAAATTTCATTCCTTCACCAGGTACCCCGTCTGGAAAGTTCGCTGGACGGACCAGATATTTCGCTTCATCGATAAAATTGAAAATATCACGATTATCCCATGTATGATTTCCCATGGTCACCGCCTGCGCTCCCCACTCTAAAAAACTGCGGTAAATCTTTTCTGTAATCCCCCGGCCACTTGCTGCATTCTCGCCATTGATGACCGTTATGTGCGGGCGATACTTTTCTTTTAACTTAGGAAGGTATTCTTGGACCATGTCACGACCAGGAGATCCCACTACATCTCCAATAAATAGCAATTTCATTGTAAAACCCTTTCTGGAATCATCTAATTATATGAATTATTCAAGTATGTATTGTAACATAATTTGGGGTAATTATAGGAATTACGCTAGACGATTAATATCCGAAAAAGAAAAAACGAAGTGGTTTGCACCACTTCGTCTTTCATTAACGATTATTTAGCGTATTCTACTGCTCTTGTTTCACGGATGACCGTGACTTTTATATGACCAGGGTAATCGAGCTCTTCTTCAATCCTTTTCCGGATATCACGTGCGAGTCGATGGGCCGAAAGATCATCAATTTGTTCTGGTTTCACTAGAATCCGCACTTCTCGTCCGGCTTGAATCGCAAATGATTTTTCCACTCCATCATAGGATTCGGAAATTTCCTCAAGTTTTTCAAGTCTTCTAATGTAATTTTCAAGCGTTTCACTTCTAGCTCCCGGTCTTGCAGCTGATAATGCATCAGCGGCAGCCACAAGCACTGAAATGATGGAAGTTGGTTCCGTATCGCCATGATGTGAAGCGATGCTGTTAATGACAGTTGGGTGCTCTTTATATTTGGTTGCTAATTCAACGCCAATTTCAACGTGACTGCCTTCCACTTCATGATCAATCGCTTTCCCGATATCATGCAATAAACCTGCACGGCGGGCAAGAACTTCATCCTCACCAAGTTCAGCGGCCAGTAAACCTGAAAGCTGTGCCACTTCAATTGAATGTTTAAGTACGTTTTGCCCATAACTGGTACGGAACTTCAAACGTCCTAGTATTTTGATGAGATCTGGATGGAGACCGTGAACGCCAACTTCAAAAGTTGTTTGTTCACCAATTTCACGAATATGTTCATCCACCTCACGTCTTGCTTTGTCAACCATTTCTTCAATGCGGGCCGGATGGATCCGTCCGTCCTGAACAAGTTTCTCAAGAGCCAAGCGTGCCGTTTCCCGTCTAATTGGGTCGAATCCAGATAAAATGACAGCTTCAGGAGTATCATCGATAATAAGGTCAATACCTGTTAGCGTTTCTAACGTCCGGATATTTCGACCTTCACGTCCGATTATCCGTCCTTTCATTTCATCGTTTGGAAGATTTACTACAGAAACGGTGGTTTCTGCAACATGATCAGCCGCACAACGCTGAATGGCAAGAGAAAGAACTTCTTTTGCTTTTTTATCAGCTTCTTCTTTGGCACGGGTATCACTTTCTTTAATCATAAGCGCTACATCGTGAGCAAGCTCGTTTTCCATTCGGTCTATAATGATTGCTTTAGCTTCTTCACGAGTTAAACCGGAAACACGTTCAAGCTCTGTTTGCTGCTTACGAACCGTCTCGTCCACTTTGCTTTCCATCTCTTCAATATGCTGTTGTCTTTGGTTTAGAGAATCTTCTTTTTTCTCCAAAAGGCTTTCACGTTTGTCTAACGTTTCATCCTTGCGGTCCAGATTCTCTTCTCTTTGCAATAACCGATTTTCTTGTTTTTGTAATTCGTTCCTTCTTTCACGGGCTTCCCGATCCGAATCGGCACGAACTTTATGAATTTCATCTTTTGCTTCCAACAAGGCTTCTTTCTTAAGTGCTTCCGCTTCACGTTTTGCATCCTCAAGGATGTGTTCAGCAGAGCCCTTTGCCCCTGCTATTTTACTCTCAAATTTTGATTTGTGAATAAAATAACCAACAACTGCACCGACGATTAGGCCAAGCAAAGTGAAGATGATTGTCATGGGTTCCATCGTTTCACCTCCCCTTGCTATGAACTTTTTACATAAAATGTTGAACTGTCGGCAAGTACATTGCACATAAATTCAATATACAGCACTTAATTTTCAAAATTTTAGTTTGAAAAATTGTAAAATATACATATTAATTGTATAGTTGAGAATTTTTATTGTCAAGCGTTTGTCCCTTATGTATCAATGATTATTCAAGTTTTCTTAATATCAACCATCATAATGTACAGCATTCTTTATGGAAGAAGTCTGTAATTCTGATTTCAATGCCATTTATTCCGCTGAAAATTTCACACTTTTCTCAAAATATATAGAAAAGGCCTAAGCGAACAAGCTTAGGCCTTTTCCAAATACCATTAATCAAGCAATTCAAAATGCTCTTCTGGCTCATTTTCTTCTGGCGGTAATTCATGCTCTCCATCGAGATTATAGTGATCTCTGATTTTCTGAGAAATTTCCTGAGCGATATCCTGATTTTCTTTCAAGAACAGCTTCGCATTTTCGCGGCCTTGTCCGACACGCTCTTCATTGTATGAATACCACGAACCGCTTTTAAGGACGATATCAAGATCTGCACCCATATCGATGATTTCACCTTCCTGGGAAATCCCTTGACCATACATGATGTCAACTTCTGCTTGACGGAATGGTGGAGCAACCTTGTTTTTTACAACTTTGATTTTCGTTTTATTACCGACGATTTCATTACCCTGTTTTAATTGTTCCGCACGGCGCACTTCCAGACGAACAGTTGAATAGAACTTCAATGCCCGGCCTCCCGGAGTCGTTTCTGGATTCCCAAACATAACACCGATTTTTTCACGGACTTGGTTAATGAAAATGGCAATGGTATTTGATTTATTAATGGCACCAGACAGTTTTCTAAGCGCCTGGGACATCATCCGCGCTTGAAGACCCATATGGGAATCTCCCATTTCGCCTTCGATTTCAGCTTTAGGAACAAGTGCTGCTACCGAATCAATGACAATGATATCTACAGCTCCACTTCGAACTAATGCTTCAGCGATCTCCAAGGCCTGTTCACCCGTATCAGGCTGTGAAAGAAGTAAATCATCAATATTCACACCAAGTTTTTCTGAATATGCTGGATCTAAAGCATGCTCTGCATCAATGAATGCAGCCGTGCCGCCAGTCTTTTGTACTTCTGCAATAGCATGTAATGCAACAGTCGTTTTACCGGAGCTTTCAGGTCCATATATCTCAATGACACGGCCTCTTGGATATCCGCCCACTCCCAATGCTACGTCCAATGCTAAAGAACCGCTTGAAATCGTTGAAATCCTACGATCAGACTGTTCCCCAAGTTTCATAATAGAACCTTTACCAAATTGTTTTTCAATTTGTTTTAACGCCATATCTAAAGCCGCTTGACGATCACTCACTCAATTTCCTCCTCTATATTCAAATAATCGGCTGTCCGATTAAAGGTGTACTTACGTTAGCAATTATTCGAGATCAAGGTTTGCATCCTGTCTCAAAACCTATCTTTACTATATACTCTTTTTACTATTTTGCCAAGCAAAAAGTCGAACATTCATTCGTTTTTTTCTTTTGGGACATTCTCTGTAAAAAAGCGTTTTATCTTAAGGAAATCCCCATTTCCTTTCACTTGCTCCCTAAAAAAAACATTTTCATTGAATTAACTTTTTTCTTTTTTTCCCTATTTTCCAAGAAACAAACTTCTTAAACCAAATAAAAAGCAGAGCTGTAAAAAGCTCTGCTTTTAGCGTTTATAAATCCCTTAATAGGTAATGACAGCCGTACTTCACACTCCGAATCCGGTTTTGCGCCCTGCTTCCGGAAAGATTCAACTCCTTGAAATGAGTGTTTCCATCCCGATAGGAAATGCCAATGAATACTGTCCCTACAGGCTTGCCTTCTTGTTCATCCGGACCTGCAACACCCGTAAAGCTTATGCCTACATCCGCATCGAGCTTGCTCCGGACATTAGAGGCCATTTCCATTGCACACTCACCGCTGACCACCCCATGCTCAGATATGGTATGATCGCTGACCCCAAGTACGTTCGACTTCGCATCATTCGTATAGCAGACAATTCCGCCTTTAAAGACTTTACCGGCGCCCGGTATGGTTGTCAGCTGTTCTTGGAACATGCCTCCGGTCAAGCTTTCAGCTGCCGCAATTGAAAGCTTGCGGACCGTTAATTCTTTTACAAGTTCCTTTATTAGCGAAGTATTATCACTTCCATAATGGAACTTACCGACCCTGCTAAGAATTTCTTTTTCCGCTTCTAGAATAAGCTCTTCACATTTTTCTTTAGAAGAGTCTTTAGCTGTAATCCTTAACGTCACTTCCCCTTCGGCTGCAAGCGGAGCAATTGTCGGATTCGTTTGATTGACAAGAAGATCTTCAATCACCGTTTCCAGTTCGGCTTCACCTATACCGTAGAACCGAAGAACCTTGGAATCGATCCGTTCATGCTTTTCCAGTTTATTCATGATCTTTTCATAACCATAACTTAAAAACATCGGTTCCATTTCACTTGGCGGACCAGGGAGAAGCATATATGTAATCCCAGATTTGGACAAGACCATTCCCGGCGCCATGCCATGATCGTTCGCCAATACTTCACTGCCTTCTAAGACAAGGGCTTGCTTTTTGTTGTTTTCCGTCATCGGCCGTTCCCGTTTTTGAAAGTAAGCTTCAATGGATTGCAAAGCTTCATCATTAAAAACGAGCTTTTTCCCTATATGGCGAGCAATCGTTTCTTTCGTTAAATCATCTTTGGTAGGACCGAGTCCACCGGTAAAGACAATCAGGTTCGCCCTCGATTCAGCAATTTCTATTGCTTGTTGTAAACGGCGGTCGTTATCCCCGACCACAGTATGGTAAAAAACGTTGATTCCCATTTCCGCAAACTGCTGCGATAAGAACCTTCCATTAGTGTTATTGATTTGTCCTAAAAGAAGCTCTGAGCCCACTGCAATGATTTCTGCATCCATCTTTTCAAAACCACCATTCGTTTTTACTTTGAATTAACAAATACTTCTTTGTTTTTTATAAAATAATCCAAGCCTGACCAGATTGTAAAGATTAATGCAATCCACAATGCGATATTGGCAAATGGAAGTGAAATGAGGGCAAATGGAAGGTTATGCAGCAATAAAGCCGAAATAGAAACGATTTGTGCCCATGTTTTAATTTTACCAAGCTGGTTCGCTGCAACCACTTCCCCTGTACCCGCTAGCACTAAACGCAAACCGGTGACTGCAAACTCGCGGCTTATGATCACGATGGCGATCCATGATTGACCGTACATTAAATCTAGATCAACCAAAACGATTAAGGCAGCCGAAACCAGAAGCTTATCAGCCAGTGGATCTAAAAATTTCCCTAAATCAGTAATCATATTATATTTTCTGGCAAAATGGCCATCGATCCAATCCGTAGTGGAAGCGATAATAAAGAGGATGGCTCCAGCTAAGTGCGCCACTGGCAAACTGTATTCTCCCCAAGTCAGCGTCCCCCATGAAAAAGGAACGAGCATGATGATTAAAAATACTGGTATTAAACAGATTCTTGCTACTGTAATCTTATTAGGCAGATTCAAAACTTTTACCTCCAAAATTTACGCCTGCCATTCGGGCCTGCGTCTTAGATCTAAAATACGCTTTTATGTATAATTTAACTCAAAATCCAATCTTATATGCCGGGTAATCCATTTCCCGTCGCCTTACTATTATATAGAGCAAAAATAGTCATCTATAAGATGACTATTCGGCTTTCGTAAATTGTATCGTAACCAATTGCGTATTCACTTCAGTCGGTGAAATGGAATACTCCAGCTTCTCATCATTCACATAAATCTCAGTTTCATATGCTCTGCCTATATTGATGACAGCTTCTTTTTCATTGGTGAAATCAATTTCCTGGCTTTTATCCTTTTCGATAGTGCCCTGGAATAGTAATTTACCTTCACCATTTTTTATGCCGACCCATGGTGAGCCTTTTGAGGTCACCTTTAATTTAAAGGTATCGGTATTTTTTAATTCATACGTACTATTTTTACCGCTGGAACTTGTGACGGCAAGTTTTTGCTCTTTCTTTTCATCTTTGACAACTTCATCATCTTCATTCTTCTCATCAGATGAATCCGGTTTTTCTTCATTCTGTTTTTTGTCTGCATTCTCTTTTTCTTCGTTAAAACCATCACTTTTATTATAGCCCACAGCTTCATTCTCTTTAGCGTTCATTTTATCATCATTATCTGGGTTACTCATATAATTCGATACCAGTACCCATATCAAAACGGCCGCACCAATTACTAAAACGACAGCCAGGATCTTAGGTAGCATTTCCACAACCTTTGAATCTCCTGCCGGTATAGTTTTCCGGGATTGGACCCTTGAGAGCTGTTCTGGCAATTCCTCGCTATAGACAGATGGCACTTCACTTTTATATTGTTCAAAAATCTCTTCTGAGTCCAGTCCGACCGCTTCACAATATTGCTTTATGAATGCCCGTACATAGAACTTTCCAGGCATCATGCTGTAATTTCCCTCTTCAATGCCTATAAGGTAACGCTTTTGAATCTTCGTTAATTCCTGCAAATCTTCCAAGCTAAGGCCTTTGGCTTCCCTAGCTTCCTTTAATCGATTACCTAACTCAGTCAAATAAAACACCTGCCATTTTAAAAGTCAAAGGAACCAAAATCGGACCCTGAAAACTGGTCTTTTTGGTCGACAACTTCATATGTTATTTCTTCTTCAGGATTGTTTCGTAATTCAATAATATAATCAAAGTCTTCGAGGGTATACTCTGTATTTTGGACAAAAACATCCGGATGTTCGATTACTTTGACAGCATCAAGCCTCATTATTTCGCGAATTAACTGCCAATGACGCTCATTTGCACGGCGAGTGGAAACAATTCCATCCAAAATGAACAAATTATCATTATTATATTCATCCTCAATAAGCTGACTGCGGATAGTCTGCTTTAAAAGGGTAGATGACACAAACAACCATCTCTTATTAGCACATACACTCGAGGCTACGATGGATTCAGTTTTCCCGACACGAGGCATCCCTCGTATTCCAATCAATTTATGACCTTCCTGTTTAAACAGCTCGGCCAGGAAATCGACAAGCAAGCCCAGTTCATCACGGACAAACCTAAAGGTGTTTTTCTCATCGGCATCGCGCTGAATATAACGTCCATGCCTGACTGCGAGGCGATCACGCAATTTAGGTTCCCTCAGCTTAATGACCTTTATCGTATCCATCGTACGGAGAATTGACTCGAATCTTTCTATATTACGGCTGTCTTTCGCCAACAAAAGTAAACCACGCCTGCCTTCATCGACCCCATTAATGGTGATGATATTAATGGAAAGCATACCCAGAAGGGATGAAATATCCCCTAATAAACCAGGACGGTTGACTTGGATTTCATATTCAAAATACCATTCTTTATTATCCACGATAACACTCCTTAAGCCTAAAAGCTTTCACCCTATTTAGGGGCAAAAAACTTATCCATCGTAAATTTCAAGGTCTGAACACTTTTTTATTAATTGTCTAGCTTCTATAATATAGCATTTCGTGATAAGTTAAAAGGAAAAACCCTAGAAAAATATTCATTTTTATATAAGAAGATAAATAATCATCCACTTAAATCCAAAAGGCCCTGTTAATTTATAACAGGGCCTTTTGAGGGATATTTTACTTCGTTCCATTGTTCTCGACTAACTTGACCATGACACTTGCCATGGCGTGTTTTTCTTCATCGCTTGCAACTGACCAAAGATCAGCAAGCACTTTCTCTTGATCATTCTGGGGCTCAACCTGATTAGCCAGGTAATCACCGATTTCGAAAGCCAAGTTGTTAACAGCGCCTTCTGACAAGCCTTGTTGTTCACCTTGATGTAATCTGTCGCCTAAAAAGTTTTTCCATTGATCCCAATTGTCCAGTACAGACATGAATGGTCACCCTTTCCTTCAAAATAGTACATAGTTATTTTGTGAAGGAACCGAGGAAATTATACATGCTTTAAAAAAATCATGTGTACCATCCGCCATTTACGCCTAAAATTTGCCCGGTTATATAGGATGACTTGTCGGAAAGCAAATAGTATACGGCCTCCGCGACTTCTTTGGAATGCCCCATCCTGCCCATCGGTATATCGCCTTTGATGATCTCCAGGTCTTCTGCACTGAAAGATTCGAGCATGGAAGTGGAAATCGCACCGGGGGCAACGGCATTCACCCGGATTCCATTAAGCGAGACTTCTTTGCTAAGCGCCTTGATAAAAGCATTTTGACTGCCCTTGACCATTGAATATAATACTTCACAGGATGCACCTGTCTGCCCCCAAATCGATGTGACCGCAACGATGGCAGCCTGTTCTTGGTACATAAGCTTTGGAAGCAGTTCCTTAGTTAATTGGAAAGGGCTCGTTACATGCAGCTGCACCATTTCATTAACGATTTTTTCATCCATATCTGATATTAGCCCATAATAGCTATTGCCGCTATTGAGGACGATTGCATGTAGGGCAAAAATATTTTCAGCCAATTTCTTATATCCATCCGGTGCAGCCAAATCCGCTTGAACCGGAATAAGTTCGACTTGATGGGGCTTCAGTTCTTCAATCAGTTCAAGTATCGCTTCTTCATTGCTGTTATAATGTAAATAAAGTGAATAATTCTCCTCGGCGAGCTTTATAGCGATTTCCCGGCCGATTCCTCCACTGGCTCCAGTAATAAGGGCAAAACGTTTCCCCACATTCGAGCCCCCTTTATATTATTTAGGAAGTACCTGACAGACTGTCATCCGTTCCTCGGATATTAAGTCCTTGGCGATCTCCCTGATATCTTCGATCGTTAGTTTTTCCAATACTGATACAACATCGAACAAGTTCATATCATTGAATGCATATCTGGTGAATTGATTCGCAATATATTCCGGCGAATTCAGAGAACGAAGGAACGAACCGATTTTTTTCTTGATTGTCCTTTGCAGGCTTTCTTCATTCAGGCCGGTTCCGGCTTTTGATTTTTGCAGGATACGAAATAAAGACTCCGTCAACTCATCAGGTTTGGCACTGTCCCCGCCAATTAACGCAAATCCAAAACCTTGTTCCTGTGTATAATCATATGAGAAGCTTTGATCAATCAACCCTTCCTCATATAGCTCTTCATGCAAAGGTGAACTTTTGCCGAACAGCATCTCCAGATAAATATTGGTTGCCAATTCCCTTTTCAAAAGCTGTATACCGGATTGATGGACATTGGTCGCCTTGATTCCTAGCATCACTTTAGGTGTCTGGACATTCATTCTTAAGACTTCCTTGTCCTTGGCAACGATTTCCGGCTCTTGGTCAACCTTACGTTCCACCTCAGGTTGTTCGTTGTACCCTTTATTATTTTGATTATCCCGGATCAGCTTCATGGTGCTTTCGACATCCACCGGTCCTACAACGAATAGGAGCATGTTGCTAGGATGATAAAACGTATTATAACATTCGTAAAGCATATCCTTCGTAATATCTGCAATGGATTCCACGGTACCGGCAATATCGATTTTCACGGGATGCTGATGATACATATTGGCTATCGTCCCGAAGTATAATCGCCAGTCCGAATTATCATCATACATATTGATTTCCTGCCCAATGATTCCTTTTTCCTTCTCTACCGTCTTTTCCGAAAAGTAAGGATCCTGGACAAAGTCGATTAAGGTAGTTAGATTCCTATCGAAATCGGACGTGCTGGAAAATAAATAAGCTGTACGGGTGAAAGAAGTAAAGGCATTTGCAGATGCTCCCTGCTTTGAAAATTGCTGAAAAACATCTCCATCTTCCTTTTCAAAAAGCTTATGTTCAAGAAAATGGGCAATTCCATCAGGTACTTTAGTGAATTCCGTTTCATTCAATGGTTTGAAATGGTTGTCAATCGAACCATATTTCGTCGTGAAAGTGGCAAATGATTTATTGAAGCCAGTTTTCGGAAGAATATACACTTCTAGGCCATTATCCATTTTTTCATGGAAAAGTTCTTCTTTCAATTGAGTGAATGCTATTTTTTCCATTACCCTTGCACCTCCTCTTCCGTTAGGAAATAAATCGTATCAAGCTGAATCTTTTGACCAACTGCAATGATTTCTTCCTTTGTCGTCCGCTCTGTGTTTGCAAACCACTCGTCGAGGGATATATCCTGCCCGGAAACCACATTATGATATAAAATTTCCACAAGTCCTCTCGAAACGTCAATGGTTTCAAGGAGTTGATTCTTAACGACAGCCTTTGTCTGTGCCAGCTCTTCTTCGGAAAAGTTCCCTTGCTTCATTTCCTTCATTTGTGCATGAATGATATCCAATGCCTGCTTGTAGTTGGCATTTTCAATGCCGGCCATGACCATTAATAGACCTTTATGACTTTCGAGCCTCGAAGCTGCATAATAAGCAAGGCTGGCTTTCTCCCGGACATTGATGAAAAGTTTTGAATGTGAAAAGCCGCCAAAAATCCCATTGAAAAGCTGAAGTGCATAATAATCCGGATCACCGTAGGCAACTTGGGTTCGATAACCGATATTCAATTTCCCTTGCTTCACATCCGAATTCTCAATGATTTCTTTTTCCTTCTCCACTACCTTGCCCGTGTTCCCTGGCAGTCTCACAGGAACTCTTTCTTGCAATGAAACATACTTGTCAGCCAGAGCCTGCACTTCCGATTCATCAATGTCACCGATTACATATAAATCGATTTCATCCTCCGCCAGCACTTTTTTATAATAGGCGAAAAGGGACTCAGGAGTCATCGTTTCCAAGTCTTGTAGATTACCGCTCGCTTCTAAAGCATATGGTTCGTTTTTGCACATTTCCTCTACAAGGCGTATAGCTGAATATCGCATTTTGTCATCGGAAATGGACTGAATCCGTTGTTTTAAAGAACGGATTTCATTGGAAACCGTTTTAGAGTCAAAGGCTTCGCCTTTCTTCTTCGGATTAAAGATCACCTCTGATAATAACCCAAAAGCCTTTTCGAGAAGAGGGGTTGAATCACTAAGGAATTTTTCATTGACGATATCGATCGTAAAACTTATGATTTGATATTCGCCTTTTTTAGCTACATCGACATAAAACCCTGCTCCATATAAATCATCAAGATAAGATCGAAGCTCGGGTGTTGTAGGATATTTACTTGTATTGCTTTGTAACACATATGGCAGCAATGCGCGATATGTAACGTCCTCTTTTGTCAACGGGGCTTTCATCTTCAGTACAAGAGTATTCGTTTTATATTTATCCGTCCGGACCACATGAAGCTTGTAGCCGCTTTTTTCCGTAATTGTATCGGAAGCAATAGACATGAATAATCCTCCTCATTATATAAATCACCTTTATTAGCTTATTGTTTGTAGATTGGAACCCTTTTAAACATCTACTTAAAATATACATGTGAAAGGAAAAATCATGCAAGTTACAGCTACTTTTTTTGGTTTTTGACCCGCTCACCTTCACCTACTGCTCCAATCTCAAGAGAAAAAACCGGCCAGCATAGTTTGCTGACCGGTTCAATCCTTATCTTTTTCCTTTGATGTATGGCTGTCCGGATGCTTTAGGAGCATCTGCACGTCCAATGAAACCAGTTAGTGCAATGATCGTCAGAACATAAGGAGCGATCAATAGGTAAACCGATGGAATATCCTTGAAGAAGGGAAGGCTCGATCCAACGATACTCAAACTTTGAGCCAAACCAAAGAATAACGCTGCACCCATTGCCCCGACCGGGTGCCATTTACCAAAAATCATGGCGGCAATGGCCATGAAACCTTGACCATTAATTGTCGCATGATTGAATTCATTCGAAAAGATGGTAGCATATATCGCTCCGCCGATACCTCCAAAAGCCCCTGATAATAATACGGCGGCATATCGGATTTTCGTAACATTGACACCCATCGTATCAGCAGCCATGGGATGCTCACCCACGGCACGGATTCTTAACCCGAATGGTGTTTTATAAAGTACATACCAGACGACAAAGGATATAAGGATCGCTATATATACGATATAATATCCATTCGCGAAAAAGATGGGTCCTATAAATGGAATATCACTTAGTAAAGGAACATCAATCCTTGGGAATGTTTCCGTGATTCTATCCGTTTGACCTTTGTCAAAAATCAGCTTCACCAAAAACATGGTCAGACCTACTGCCAACAAGTTGATGGCTACCCCACTAACCGTTTGGTCCGCCCTGAACGTAATGCATGCCACAGCGTGCAGAATGGAAAACAGCAAGCCGGCAATCATTGCCGCTAGCACAGCAAGCCAAGGAGTCCATTCCCCAAAAACATCAGCAAACATTAAGTTAAAAACAATCCCTGTAAAGGCACCGATGACCATCAATCCTTCTAAACCGATGTTTATGACACCTGCCCGTTCAGAAAACACTCCTCCGAGTGAAGTAAAAATAAGTGGTGCAGCTAGAGCAATCATAGATGGAATAATAATTTGTAATACTTGGTAAAAATCCACTTATTTCACCCCTTTCTTAAATCGAGCGGCAATCCAACGAATAAAATAACTGGATGCGACGAAGAAAATGATCAATGCTATGACAATATCTACAATTTCACTAGGTATGCCGGTTTCTAGCGGCATATTTAACGCCCCTGCTTTCAGTCCCCCAAATAATAAGGCTGCCAGCACTACACCAATAGCCGTATTCGCTCCTAGTAAGGCTACTGCAATCCCATCAAAGCCCATACCTGTGAACCCGCCTTTGACTGCGGCATAACCGAAAGTTCCAAGGCCTTCCATCGCACCCGCAAGCCCTGCAAACGCACCTGAAATAACCATGGAAAGTATGATGTTCTTATTTACACTCATCCCTGCATATTCGGACGCGTGCTGATTGAAACCAACCGCCTTCAGCTCAAAGCCGGTTTTTGTCCTTTCAAGAAGGAACCACATGATGATCACGCATATAATCGCTACAACTATCCCCCAATGCATCCGGGAAAAATCCGTAATGCTTTCAAAAAAAGGAGACCGCAGTGATGCTGTATCAGCAACTCTTTCTGTTTTATCCAGCTTGTCAGTCATTACATTCCGAATTAAATAATTCGTCACATATAAAGCTGTATAATTCAACATGATAGAAACGATTACTTCATGTACACGGAACTTAGCTTTTAAATAACCAGGGATAAACGCCCACAAGGCACCTGCAGCTGCACCAGCTAATATGGCAAACGGCAAATGGATGATCCTTGGTAGATCAAAAGCGATTCCGACCCAAACTGCCGCCAGCCACCCTACAATTAATTGCCCTTCTACACCGATATTGAATAGGCCTGTACGGAAAGCAAAAGCCACTGCCAACCCAGCAAGGATATAAGGGATGATTGTCCTGACGGATTCCCCTACATAATAAGAATCCCCAATAATTCCATTTATCATGGAGCCATAGCCGGCAACTGGGTCATAGCCGCTTACTAACATGATTATGGCCCCAACGACTAAGCCGAGGATAACTGCTATTAACGGACTCGTTAATTTAGATAAATACTTAGACATTTTGTTTTCCCCCTGCTTCCGTCCGTTTACTTCCAGCCATAAGAAGGCCAAGCTCCTGTTCAGTCGTTTCTTTCGGATCAACTATTGCGACGATTTCCCCTTCGTATATAACGGCAATTCTATCACTCACATTCATGATTTCTTCCAATTCAAATGATATGAGGAGTACCGCTTTTCCTGCATCACGCTGCTCAATCAGACGTTTATGGATAAACTCGATCGCCCCGACATCAAGCCCGCGTGTCGGCTGTGCGGCTATCAATAAATCCGGGTTCCTATCAACTTCCCGTCCAATGATCGCTTTTTGCTGATTCCCTCCAGAAAGCGCCCTTGCCGGAGTATATTCACTCGGAGTGCGAACATCGTAACTTTTGATCAGTGAACGGGCCTTTTCAAATATTTTCTTTGAGTTCAAGATACCAGCTTTTGAAAAAGGCTTTTGATAATAGGTTTGCAAGACAATATTTTCCCCAATGCTGTAATCGAGAACTAAACCATGCTTATGTCTGTCTTCTGGAATATGGCCGACACCTGCTTCAGTGATTTTACGCGGTTTCAGATTCCTGATTTCTTTTCCATTCAATTTTATCGAACCTGCGGTTGTCTTCCTTAGGCCAGCCAATGCTTCAATTAGTTCGGATTGTCCATTTCCATCTACACCGGCGATACCGACAATTTCTCCTGCACGGACAGTTAAATCCAAGTTCCGAACAGCTGAAACGCCCCGGGAATCCTTGACTTCCAGTTCTCGGACCTCGAGAACTACATCCGAAGGAATAGCTGCCGTTTTTTCCGTCTTGAACAGAACTTCCCTACCGACCATTAAGCTGGCCAATTCGTTAGGGTTCGTTTCGTTGACATTCACTGTACCAATTCCTTGCCCTTTGCGTATTACCGTTACCCGGTCACAAACCTCCATGATTTCCTTAAGTTTGTGTGTAATTAAAATGATGGATTTCCCCTCTTTGATAAGGGCTTTCATAATATAAATCAATTCCTTGATTTCTTGTGGAGTCAATACTGCGGTCGGCTCATCAAAAATCAATATCTCCGCACCACGGTAAAGCGTTTTAAGAATCTCGACACGCTGCTGCATCCCTATTGATATATCGGCAATTTTCGCATAGGGGTCAACACGAAGCTGATATTGTTCCGATAGTTTCCTAACTTCCTCGCTCGCTTCTTTTAAATCGATTTTACCTGCTTTTGATGGTTCTTTTCCTAAAATGATATTTTCTGTTACTGTAAAGGGGTCTACGAGCATAAAATGCTGATGGACCATCCCAATCCCTAAATCATTGGCAATGTTAGGGCTGGTAATCTTGACTGGCTTGCCATTCACACGGATTTCTCCCTGTTCAGGTTGGTATAAGCCGAATAAGACATTCATCAAAGTAGATTTGCCCGCGCCATTTTCACCTAATAATGCGTGAATCTCCCCTTTTTTAACCTGAAGGGTAACGTTATCATTTGCGACGATGCCGGGGAATTCCTTACGGATATTAAGCATCTCAATTACATATTCCACGTATTATCAACTCCTAAAATGAGTGTAAATATTCTTAAATCATATAATTACTTCTACTAGCTTATTGATTTTTTTAAAAAAACCAAATGAAAAACTACGAATCTATCATAGTTTTTCATTCGATATTTTTCAGTTGCAAAAAGCAATTGGGAAAAGAAAGAATAGAGGGCAATTCGCCTCCCTATTCTTTCTGGCATTACAGCTTATAAATCAAGTTTTTTGAATTCTTCATCCGTGCCCGGAACAACGAATTCACCTGATTTAATTTTTTCTGTCCACTCTTCGACCGCTTTTAAAGATTCTTCTGTTACGTTATCTTTTGTATCGGAAATGCCTACACCATTTTCTTCGATACCGTACTCAATTACTTTTCCGCCTGGGAAGTTTCCTTCTTTCGCTTTCTCGGAAAGGTCTTTAACTGCCACGTCAACACGTTTTAGCATGGAAGTAAGTGTGATGTTGTCGTCAGTTCCAGGAACTGCCCCTAATTTAGCTTGATCGCTATCTACACCGATAACATAGATTTCTCTCTTAGGATCTTTTTGCTTTTGTTCTACTGCTTCAGTGAATACACCTTTTCCAGTTCCGCCAGCAGCATGATAAATGATATCGATACCTGAAGAATACATGGAGCCTGCCGTGGATTTACCGATATCAGCTTTATTGAAATCTCCGGCATATTTAACTTCGACTTTCGCATCAGGATTTACAGATAAAACCCCAGCCTTAAAGCCCACTTCGAATTTCTTGATTAATTCAGATTCAACTCCGCCGATAAAACCGACCTTGTTTGTTTTCGTTTGCAGACCTGCAATTACACCTACAAGGAATGAACCTTGCTGCTCTTTAAAATTGATGCTGGCTACATTCTTTTTATCTACAACTGTATCCACGATAGCAAAGTGTGAATCCGGACGTTGGTCGGCCACTTCACCAACAGCTTCGGCTAAAAGAAAACCGATACCATAGATTAATTGGTAATCTTCACGTACAAGCGTATTCAGGTTTTTAGCGTAATCTGCATCAGATTTAGATTGCAGGTAGTTGTAGCCATCCTTACCTTTTTCCAGACCATTATCCTTACCGAATTCCTGGATGCCCTTCCATGCGGATTGGTTGAACGACTCGTCATCCACGCCGCCAGTATCAGTTACCATTGCAACAGTGAAATTATCTTTGTTTTTCCCATTTGAAGATTCTTTATCATCATTCTCTGAATTACCACATGCTCCTAGTAGCGTACCGGCTGCAAGAACAAGTGAAAGAGCTAGTCCTAATTTGCGCTTTTTCAATTTTTATCCCCCTAATTTACATAGTTTTTTGAGCAGGAATGTTCTGAAAAGTCATTTATGTTTGCGTTTTCACTTCTCGTTAATTTTTTTTGCATCCGCTTGATCGACTTTTTCGGAATCGAAACAAACGCTTGCATTCACCCGTTTGCAGAGTCAAGGCCTACACACGTTTACGAAGAACATGAAAGCTGAACATATTGGCTTTAAAGTAGTTTACAGAATACAGGATAGGCTGGTCCCAATCATCCAGATGCATCTGCTTAAGAACGAGTAGTGCGGCTTCTGGCGAGCATTTAAGGATAGGAGAAACTTTCTCATGATATCCAATAGGCTCAATCTCAGCTACGGCATGCGTAATTTTTCGATGCGCATCTCTTTCCAATATATCTAAAAGAGACTCATCATTACGGTCAAAATTTTCTGATAGTATAGATTCAGGAATTTTGTCAATACAGTAGACAACTGGCTCCCCATTAGCAGTCCTTACTCGTTCGATGATGACGATGCGTTCATCTGTCGAACACGAAAACCTGCGTATATCCTCTTCTGTAGGTTCTTGGGCCGTCGAGCTTAAGAAAATCGTACCCGGTTTCATTCCTGCCTCTTCAATCATGTTCGTGACACTTTTTAATTGCTCGATACCTGAGGTGAACCGAGGTTTCGGATTGACGAAAGTCCCAACTCCGTGGCGGCGAATGATGATGTTTTCTTCTTCTAAAATTCGCAGCGCTTCTCGAAGTGTCGCCCTACTAACTCCCAATTTTTTTGCAAGATCGAATTCTGAAGGGAATTTTTCATTTTCCTGATAGACTCCAGCTTCAATATCCTGCTTCAGGTAATCAATGACCTGCAAATATAAATGTCGACTATCTGATTTTATTGACATACAGTTTCCCCCAGCTAATTTCTTAAGACATCAGACCTCTGATGTTGAATCATTCCTACTAATCGAAAATAATATAACATTTTTTTTGACATAAATAAATAGTGTTTTACTATTTACTTTAAAAGAATTTAGGAGAAATTACCCTTCCCTGTGTCTTTTAATCTAGAAAAGGCCGCGGGATTTGTACGATTATTCTCCTAAATCAGATAATTTTTTTAAAAAAATGCAAAATGAATGCAGCTCTGTTCAAGATGCTGTTTTCCTGTATAATAGGATTTATCTTCTTTGAAGGGATGTACACAAGATGTTAAAGATTACAGAATACACAATCGAAAAATTGAATGATCCATTTGGTATTTTGTCCGGGGAACGTTACGAGTTGTTCTTGGATATTGAAGTGCCTGAAGAGGATGAGCTCTTTTCAGAAAATGGTTTATATATCCGGGTGCTTTTTGCAGTGGAAGAGCAAGCAGGAAAATTGATTAAATATGATATTTTTGAAAAAGGTAATGAGGGCGCACTCGAATTCGATTTAGAAGAAGATGAAGAAGCGATGATTACCGATTTCTGCCTTAAACATTTAGACGAGGCGATGAATAATTAAAAAACCGGGCTGCTGCCCGGTTTTTTTACTTATGATGAATGCGCTTCATCTTGTTCATCTTGAGTGACCAACACATTTCGTGGTTTACTGCCTTCATATGGACCGACAATTCCCCTCGCTTCCATTTCATCAATCAATCTCGCTGCCCTCGTATAGCCAATCCGGAAACGGCGCTGCAGCATGGAAACCGATGCAGTCTGCATTTCTACGATCAAGGACACGGCATCCCCATATAAATCATCTTCGACTTCACCATTTGAAGTTTCTGCAATTTCATCGGGTATCATCTCTTCGTTGTATTGTGCTTTTTGCTGTGAAATGACATATGTGACCACTTCCTCGACTTCATTGTCGGATAAAAAGGCACCTTGAACGCGAACCGGTTTTGAAGCTCCTGCAGGCAGGAAGAGCATGTCACCCCGGCCTAACAGTTTTTCAGCTCCGCCCATGTCGAGGATCGTTCTCGAATCAGTCATTGATGAGACACTAAAAGCAATCCGAGATGGGATGTTCGCTTTAATGACCCCTGTAATTACATCTACGGATGGCCGCTGAGTGGCAATTATCAAGTGGATGCCAGCGGCACGTGCCATTTGCGCAAGCCGTGTGATGGCATCCTCTACATCATTTGAGGCGACCATCATCAAATCCGCCAGCTCATCGACAATGACTACGATATAAGGCAAGAGCGGTTGTTTGGCATCTTCTTCGATGTTATACCGGTTAATATAATCATTGTAGCCTTCAATATTACGCGTACCGGAATGAGAAAATAGCTCATAGCGCCTTTCCATTTCACTGACCACTTTTTGCAAAGCCTGTGCAGCTTTCTTTGGATTTGTCACTACAGGTGCGAGCAAGTGGGGAATTCCATTATAGACATTCAGCTCCACCATTTTTGGATCGATCATCATCATTTTCACTTCATGCGGTTTTGCCCGCATCAGGATACTCGTGATAATCCCGTTGATACAAACGGATTTCCCGCTGCCAGTAGCACCAGCCACTAGTAAATGCGGCATTTTATTAAGCTCCGCCTTAACCGCTTCACCGGAAATATTCCGACCTAGGCCTATTTGCAGTTTTGCGTCAGGCTTGTCAACTTCCTTGGCCTCTAAAACTTCCCTTAATGACACCATCGCCACTTCGGAGTTCGGCACTTCTATTCCGATAGCCGATTTTCCAGGAATCGGAGCTTCGATTCTAATATCCTTTGCGGCCAGTGCAAGGGCCAAGTCATCGGATAGGCTGACAATTTTACTTACCTTCACCCCTACGTCCGGATGAACTTCGTATTTGGTTACGGCTGGGCCTAAATGAACTTGAGTGACCCTCGCTTTCACTCCAAAGCTATGAAAGGTACGCTCAAGCTTCGCCGCATTTTCATGGATCAATTGGTATTCTCCGCTTTGGTCCGTTTTTTTGGGCTGCAATAATAAAGAAAGAGGCGGTAAAAGATATTCTTTATTCTCCACTTCCGTAAAATTCATAGGCGGAACGGCATCATCCTGGTCCTCTTTATTATCAGCTGCAGGTTCCGTAGCGACCGGAATTATTTCGTCTTCGTCGCTATAGGCTTTATCAGCAAAGCTGGAAATGATCCGCTCCGTCGCCATTTGCTGTGTATCCTCTTCTTGAAGAAGGGGCTGATCCGTTTCTTCCACCGGTTCTTTTTCCCGTTTCTTCTTTTTAACCGGATTCTTTTTCTTTTCTTTTTTGTCTTCATTCCACGTTCTCATATCATCTCTGAATGCAGACCATTGCTTTTTGAAAAAGCCTCCAAGACCCATGAAAAACTTCCCGAGGGTTTCACCTAACGTTTTCCCTGTCAATAGAACGGCACCTACAATGATAAAAAGGAATGAAACGATTTTTGATCCAGCTTCGTCGAATAAAAAGTATGAGGCTGCAAATAATATCGCTCCAATCATACCGCCCCCTAGATCCTTTGTGCTGGCCTTGCCGGTCACTTCCATCCAAAATAGTTCCCATGTATTCGAAATGACGCTGGGCTTCGTGAACGGCCCTCCATCTGCAAGCATGTTGAACAGCGTCACATGACTTAGTAGGAGCATGCTCGCAACAAGGAAATACATCCCGACGAATTGCCGTTTTAACAGGTAAGGGACCTCCCTCTTTATCATCAAATAGAACCCAGTTGCAATTGCTCCCAACAAAAAGAGGATATACCATTCCCCCATGAAGAAGCGGATTAAAAAGACCGACCCATTTCCCACTGCCCCAAGTTTGGCAATGGCAATGATGGCCAAACCTATTATAGTGAGGCCAATCAATTCATATTTAAGCGTTAGTTTTAACTTCTCTGTACTATTCTTTTTTCTTCGTTTCTTCTTTGCCATAATATCACCTGATTCTTCATGAAACTATTCTAACTTTCCTATTCAACACCACTGCATGATTTCCCTTCACGAAACAAACGTTCGCTACTGATTATACCAAATAAATATGAGCCTGTCCTTGATATATATACCATTCATTCTTAAGGCGGACATTTTTCCCATATAATGAATAAAGCAGCCAAGCGGCTGCTGATTTTCATTCCAGTATATCATAATTTACCTAAGTTAGTCTTTTTTACTAAGGATTCATCTGTTGGAACACATTTATGACAGCTCCTGGCTGAATGTGTACATTCATATAATCCTCAGGATCCGTGCTCACAATTCGATCAATGCGAAACGTGCGGCCTCCGTCATGTTCAACCATCACATGTACGCCATTATAGATCATTTCTATTAAATTTGCCGTCTTCTCATGGTGATGAGGGAAAATTATTTCTTCAGGAACGATCGTATAAAGCGTCATTGCAGAAGCCCCTCCTCTTCCCCGGCAATTTTTGGTCTTCTTTCTTCCATGAAGCTATTCAGTTTTCTCATCGCCTGGCCTACTCCACCTACATCATCGATCATTCCGATTTCAACTGCCTCGGCCCCAATTACATTAGTACCGATATCACGAGTTAAATTTCCTTTAGCAAACATTAAATCCTTAAAACTTTCTTCCGTAACGTTGGAGTGCCGCGTAACAAATTTGATGACTCTTTCCTGCATTTTATCCAAGTATTCAAAGGTTTGAGGCACGCCAATGACCAGACCTGTCAAACGAATGGGATGAATCGTCATCGTTGCTGTTTCAGCAATATAGCTATGGTCACACGAAACCGCAATCGGCACACCGATCGAGTGACCTCCCCCAAGTACAATCGAGACGGATGGCTTTGAAAGCGAAGCCAGCATTTCTGCGATGGCTAGTCCCGCTTCGACATCTCCTCCCACTGTATTTAAAATGACTAGCAGCCCCTCTATATTGGGATTTTGTTCAATTGCCACAATTTGCGGAATAACATGTTCATATTTGGTCGTTTTATTTTGAGGCGGCAGCTGCATATGTCCTTCAATTTGTCCAATGATCGTCAAACAATGGATTTTTGAGTCCTGAGATAGTTGCGGAACGTTGGTAGCTCCCAGCTGCTGGATTTTCTCGATTAAAGTTGAATTCTTACCTTCCTGCTTGCCTTCATTTTCATTTGGTAATGGTGCATTATCCACTATGCCAACCCCTTTCTCTTATAGCCTATAGCTTTATTATGTCTCGAGACTCGGACTTCATTCTTCAAGATATAAGAGGTTTGACACAGAAAAAAGAACCCCTGACTGCTTAAATCAGGGGTTCCTTACTTAATATTCCATGATGATCGGCAAAATCATTGGACGGCGTTTCGTTTTTTCATAAAAGAATTGGTTTAACGCATCACGCATTTCCTGCTTCAGCGTGGACCAATCAAAAGGTTGGCGCGACCCATTTTTCTTTACGATTTCACTTACTATTTCAGTTGCTTCGCCAATCATTTTTTCTGATTCGCGAACATATACGAAGCCCCTTGAAATGATTTCAGGGCCAGCTGCAATGCTTTTATCCTGACGGTTCAACGTGACGACTACAATCAAAATGCCATCCTGGGATAATAAGCGCCGATCTCGAAGAACGATATTACCCACATCTCCAACACCGCTGCCATCTATCAAGATATTTCCTGCAGGAACTTTACCGGAAAGACCCAGTTTATTGCCTTTAAGTTCGATGACATCACCTTTTTCGGCAATGATGATGTTTTCACGCTTAATCCCCGCTGCAACCCCAACTTTTTGATGGGCATATAAATGGCGGTATTCCCCATGTACAGGGATGAGGAACTTAGGATTCATCAAATTGATCATCATTTTCAGTTCTTCCTGGCTGCCATGACCCGTTACATGCACTTTATATTTATTTGCAGATACTACTTCCGCACCTACCCTGTATAGCAAATCGACGGTTTTGGATAAAATAAGTTCGCCGCCCTGTAAGGGTGATGCACTGATCAAAACTGTGTCTCCCTTTTTGATCGTCACCTGCTTGTGGGTCTGTTTTGCCATTTTTTGAAGTGCCGCAATGGGCTCCCCCTGATGACCAGTCGATAACACGACGATTTCACGGTCGTCATACTGGCTTATTTCATTAATTGGGATTATCAGCTCTTCTTCGACCTTTAAGTAACCAAGGTTCAAGGCTGTTTCATAAACGCGCTGCAGGCTTTTCCCTACAACTGCCACTTTTCTGCGACTTGCTGCCGCTGCATTGAAAACATGTTGAATCCGGTTGATATTCGAAGCGAAGCACGCAACGATGATCCTTCCGGAAGCAGCATGGAATACCTCTGTAATATCCTTCGCCACAACTGCTTCTGATGTCGTATAACCTGGCCTCTCGGCTCCGGTACTATCCGAAAGCAAGCATAGGACACCTTCTTCACCGATACTCGCCATTTTACCGATTTCCGGTTTATATAGATCTGTTGCTGCTTGATCGAATTTGAAATCCCCTGTATAAACGATTGCACCTTCACGAGTGTGGATCACGACTCCGACGGAATCAGGAATACTATGGTTTGTCCGGAAAAAAGACACGGCTGCTTGAGGGAAACTTAAAAGAGAATCCGAATCGATTTCAGTGAATGTCGCCCTGCCGTTAAAGCCATCTTCCTTTAACTTCGTTTTGATTAAAGCCAGAGTAAGTTTTGTTCCATAAACAGGGACCGGTAAATATTTCAAGACATAAGCAAGCGCTCCCATATGGTCTTCATGACCATGGGAAATGAATATCCCCTGCACCCGTTCCTTATTATCCATCAAATACGTAATATCTGGGATAACCGCATCAATTCCGAGCATTTCGTCCTCTGGCAGCATTAATCCTGCATCAAGAAGATAGATGTCCTCGTTCACCTCAACGACGTACATATTTTTACCAAGTTCCCCTTGTCCTCCAAGAGAAATCACTTTTATTCCATTATTTTTATCTTTACCCAATCGAATATCCTCCTTAAAAAATCCCGTTCATAATTTCCCAATGATTTCATTATAACCGATGTTCAAAAAACATGACAACACTTACCATTTTCAGAAGGACTTTTTCATTTAATCCAATAAAACAACCCATTATGTAAGAGATCCTTTGTACCTTCGGTTTCTATTGATAAAAAAATTCAAATATTTTCATCCGAAATCGGAAAGTATATCCCATTCATATACATGATTATGTAAAAACAAGCCAATCTTCAACGATCAGCTTGTTCCGTGTCTTTTTATTTTTTTAATACCTTGGTTAATGCAAGGCGCTCTTGCTCAGTCAATGGCACGATTGGAAGTCTCACCGATCCTACGTCAATTCCATATAACTGAAGCGCTG
This sequence comes from Peribacillus sp. Aquil_B1, assembly GCF_022603275.1. Classification (NCBI taxonomy): domain Bacteria; kingdom Bacillati; phylum Bacillota; class Bacilli; order Caryophanales; family Bacillaceae; genus Peribacillus; species Peribacillus sp. Aquil_B1. The sequence continues at coordinate 56,904 of NZ_JAKXEE010000002.1, forward strand.
TTTTGACAGGTGCAGGGCTTGGCGCTGCAAACAAACCTTTTATAAGCGGTAACAGTTCCTGATGCAGCCTGGCTGCCTCTTTCAAGTTCCCGCTGATGAAGGCCTCCACTATTTTCTGCAACTCATTACCTGCAATATGTGAAGCAACCGAGACTACACCCACACCACCAATCGCCAATACTGGGAGTGTTAATGCGTCGTCACCACTATATAATGCAAAATCTTCATCCGTGCCGGCTATGATTTGGGTCATAGCGTTTAAATCCCCGCTCGCTTCCTTAACGGCTACGATATTAGGAATTTTTGAAAGGCGGATGATCGTTTCCGGTTCAATATTAACCGAAGCGCGCCCAGGGATATTATAAACCATAACAGGGAGAGTCGTACTAGATGCAATAGCCTTAAAATGCTGGTACAGACCTTCTTGATTCGATTTACTATAATAAGGGGCAACCAGCATTATCGCATCGGCGCCATTTTGTTCCGCTTTTTTTGTCAACTCGATGGACGCATACGTATTGTTGCTTCCTGTACCCATGATGATGGGCACACGTTTTTCAACAATCTTTGAAACATGACGCAATAATGCAATTTTCTCCTCCGAAGATAAAGTTGGAGATTCCCCTGTCGTTCCCGAAAGCACAAGCGAATCGGTTCCATTCGCTAATAGGTAATTAACCAATGAAGTCGTCTTTTGAAAATCAACATTTCCCTTGCTATCGAAAGGGGTGACCATTGCGGTTGATACTCTACCAAATATCATTATCTAACACCTCTTTAATTTTTAAAACCTTTAATTATTAAAAAACCTGATTATTGGACTTCCCTTTCATGCAATTGAAACGCATAGTGCAGGGAATTAACTGCTTCTGTTAAATCTTCCTCTTTTACGAGTACCCAAATTGTCGTATGGCTGTCCGCTGACTGGAGAATGGCAATTTCCTTTTCGGAAAGCGCTGTGACAATCTTCGCTGCAACGCCTGGGACTCCATTGATGCCTGCACCTACTACTGAAACCTTGGCACAATTCCGTTCAATGACCGGTTCATGACCAAGCTCGGCCAAAATCGTGAGGGCAAGTTCTGTCATCTCCTCCGAAACGGTATAAACTACGCCGCTTGGATAAATATTTATAAAGTCCACTGAAATGGAGGCATTGGCCATTGCTTTAAAAACTTCTGCCTGTAGATTATATTGATCTTTTTTCGCGCGGACCTTGATTTGAGTGATCTTTGGTACATGGGCAATACCGGTCACGAGCCTTTCACGTATGTCACTGCCCTGGCTTCCCTTGTTCATGCTTGTAACAAGTGTTCCCAAGCCTTCGCTGTATGTTGACCTTATCCGAATCGGGACTTTCGCCTGCATCGCAATTTCAACGGCTCTCGGATGAATGACCTTTGCCCCTTGATATGCCATATTGCAAACTTCCGTATATGAAACGATTGATAATGGACGAGCTTGATCGGCAATACGTGGATCTGCCGTCATGATTCCTTCCACATCCGTAAAAATATCGACCCGTTCAGCTTGCAATGCCGCACCTAATGCTGCGGCTGAAGTATCACTTCCACCACGCCCGATGGTCGTGATGTCCCCGTTTTTAGCCGCTCCCTGGAAACCTGCTACAACGACAACATCTTTCACCTCAAGTTCTTTCATGAGACGGTCGCATTTCATTTCGATAATTTTCGCACTTGAATAGTCGGTATTCGTCAAGAATCCCGCTTGAGCTCCAGTATATGCGACCGCATCAATACCATGTTCCAAGAGCATGTTCGTAAATACGACAGATGATATCGTTTCCCCTACTGACATAAGTAAATCCTGTTCTCGTTTTGAAAGACAGGCTTTCGCTCCATTTACCAGGGAAAGTAGGGTATCCGTTGCATAAGGATCGCCTTTTCTTCCCATTGCTGAAACCACAACCACCACTTTATAGCCTTCTTTAATCGCTTTTTCAATATGCCCCTTGGCGAATGAACGGCTTTCCTCATCACGAACGGATGTCCCACCGTATTTCTGGACGATAATTTTCATAATATGCACCCCAAATATAAGCCAGCTTCCCAATCCGGGAAGCTGACAAAAACTCTCTATCCTATTGGAATTTAATTTTCTGTCGAGTTCATTAAAGAATAAAATTTTTACTTAACGGTAACCAAACCTAATTTCAAAAGGCTCTCAGCAATTTGAACGGAATTCCAAGCTGCTCCTTTTAATAGATTATCGGAAACCACCCATAAATGGAAGCCTTTATCTTCATCCAAATCCTTGCGTATCCGACCGACGAATACATCATTCTTGCCGACGGATGAAGCAGGCGTAGGGTAAACTTGTTGTTCCGGTTCATCTTCTAACACTATTCCAGGTGCCGTTTTCATTAAATCTTTGATTTGAGAAGCCGCTATGCCTTCTTTTTCAACTTCAATGTATACAGATTCCGAATGACCTGTTACAACAGGAAGCCTCACGCAAGTTGCTGCCACTGGAAGGTCTTGCATATGCATGATTTTCTTTGTTTCATTAATCATTTTCATCTCTTCGAACGTGTACCCGTTATCTTGGAATTTATCGATTTGGGGAATGACGTTAAATGCGATTTGATAATGCTTTTCGTCGCCTTTTACCGGTAAAATTTTCGGATCTATTTCTTTTTCATCGAGCAAGTCGCGAGCTTGTTCCTTTAATTCATTTATCGCTGCTGCACCTGCACCCGAAACAGCCTGATAGGTAGAAACAACAATTTTTGATAAGCCGTATGTCTTGCGGATAGGTTCCAATGCCACAACCATTTGGATAGTTGAACAATTCGGATTTGCAATGATCCCATTATGCTGTTTCAAGTCTTCTTCATTTACTTCGGGAACGACTAGCGGCACATTTTCATCCATGCGGAATGCGCTTGTATTATCCACTACTATCGCACCGCGTTTCACTGCTTCTGGAGCCAATTCCTTAGACACGCTTCCTCCAGCACTGAATAAAGCGATATCGATGCCTTCAAAGCTTTCAGGTTTTGCTTCCTGCACTTCGATTTCTTCGCCCTTAAACGTAAGTTTGATTCCTGCGGAACGAGCCGATGATAAAAAAATGATTTTCTTAATCGGTAAGTCCCTCTGTTCGAGTGTTGAAATCATTTGTTGTCCTACTGCTCCAGTTGCTCCCACAACTGCAATACGCAATCCCTGTGTCTCAGTCATTTATACATACTCCTTTTCTATCTCTTAAATTAGTTATTTATTGGATTTACTGCTTCTTTTTCAGAATATCATTTATTTTATCACATTAACATTCCAAAGGGTCGCACTTTAACAAAATATTCTGGTAGTGGAGTGGTTTTTTATAACTTCAACCTACAAATTTATGCATATATGTCAGTCGATAGAAAGCGGGATTGAGGCAGAAATACTTTTTCAGACTAAATCATCCTTGAACCTTTCGACGATGACAGGTTGAATCTGTTCCCTTTCCAGTGCCGCCATGATCGTATCCCTTATCATGCTCATCCTTGCAACCATGGAACTTGGTTTGCCTTTGGGATTATCCTGGCCATATGGAACGAAATAAATGTCTTTAGCTGCCATCAGCCTCATTAGATTGACACCATTTAACCCAAGTGCATCATTTGTTGATATCGCGACCACGACTGGACGGTGATTTCTCATCGTCGCTTTTGCAGCCATAAGTACTGGCGAATCGGTAAGTGCATTTGCCATCTTACTCATTGAGTTACCCGTTAAAGGAGCGATCACCATGCAATCAAGTGGCAATTTAGGTCCTAAAGGCTCTGCTTTGACGATTGTATCAACGACATGGTTCCCCGTCAATTTTTCTATTCTTTCGACCCAGTCCTCTCCCTTTCCAAAACGGGTTTCCGTGTTTTGGACAGTGGATGTTACGATTGGAATGACTTCCGCTCCTTCATTTACAAGTTTTTCTATTTCCGGAAACACTTCATCATATGTGCAATGTGATCCTGTTAATCCGAAACCAATACGTTTCCCTTTGAGACTCATATCATTTTCCCCTTCCTTTTCAAGAACTCGCCTTGAATCAATAGTCCCAGTGCATTCGCCAATATCTGACCAGCTGTTTTCGGGGCAACTATACCCGGCAGGCTCGGTGCCAACAGCGCCTTAATTCCCCTTTTTTCAGCGTAACGAAAATCCGTCCCCCCCGGTTTTGAAGCAAGGTCGATGATTAATGTATGAACGGGCATATTGGCTATAACTTTTGCGGTAATTATCGGAAAAGGAATCGTATTGATACATATATCAACATCTTTCATTTCTGCAGCGAGTTCATTTAAATGAAAAGGAGCTAATGCCATTTCACTGATTCTCGCAATATCTTCGCTTTTTCTTGCCCCCACCTTCACTTTTGCTCCAAGTGCATGGAATGACCGGGCTACACTCATTCCGACCCTTCCCAGTCCGAGAACGGCTACATTCGATCCATGGATAGTAAAATCCGTATGTTGAATGGCCATCATGATTGCACCCTCAACAGTGGGAATCGAATTATAAATAGCCACATCATCACGTTCGAACAATAGAACGAGTTTGCGATCCACTTTCTTGAATATCTCATTAAGGTAGTCGTTACTGATTCCTGCATAAAAAATGCAATGTGCCGGGGTCTTTTTTATCATTTCTTCAGTCAAAACAACCTCTTCACTGGAAAAGATCGTTTCTACTTTCCCATCTGAATCCGTGCCCCGGACAGGTAAAATAACTGAATCTAATTCCTTGAAGTTTATATCTTCCATTTTTTCCTTAACCGCTCCGGTAAAAGCATGGTCGAGCTGTTCAAAACCTACCAATAATAGCTTTGCATCAAGCTCCGTCAGTTTACGGACAACTTCAAGCTGACGCGCATCTCCACCAATTACAGCGATTTGCATGCCTGTGAGCATTAAAACCGTCACCTTCTTTATATAAAAGATCCTAAACATTCCTTGCTTCATGATATACAATTCCTTCAGGAAGCAATTCGGTTTTTGCTACATTCTCTAGTTACCCTGCCATCTTATGTTTTCACTTAAAAAACGGTGATAAGAAAAGAAAAAACGCCATAGCTATTGCCAGCTAAGGCGTTTTCGAGCTTGCATTCCAAGAAGTTCAAGGTGCCGCGAGCGTGGTCATCCATCCATATGCTCTCCGTCTTTAAGTGAAAGTCCTTCCTGAAAATCAATGATGACCATATCTGCACCGATTTTTTTTATATGTTCCCAAGGAACTCTTATTTCACTGCCATTCCTTAAAAGGCCGAACCATTTAACAGATGGGATGATCAATGAGGTAATTTGTCCAGTTTCATCTATTTCCAAATCAGTCTGACCAAGGACCCCTAATCTCTCCGCCCTATTCACATCGACTATTTCCTTACCGCTCAATTCGCTCAACCTCAACTTTGCTTCCCCCTTTTTCTCCTTCTATTCAATCTATATCCGAAAAAGGTAAACTTAGAAGGCATTTGTCCAAATATTGTCCATAACATTGGATCCTCCCGCATTCAAAGAAAAAAAGCCTGACCTCCCATTAATTAAAGGAAGGTGCAGGCTTGTTCGTCATTATTTATCCCAGTTTTCCAGCGGGCTCACTAATGACAAGGAATGTTCCGTAAAGATCTGGTTTGCCAATTCATTGACAGTATCCTCCGTCACCTCGTCAATCTTGATGATGATATCATCAAGGGTACGGTGCTCACCCAACATCAGCTCATTTTTTCCGTTCCGGCTCATGCGGCTATTCGTGCTTTCAAGGCTAAGCATCAAGCTGCCTTTAAGTTGCTCTTTACTATTCCGTAATTCCTTTTCGGTAATGCCATCCCTCTTTAAAGTATCCAGTGTTTCCTGAATGGTTTCATACAGGCTGTCAAGCTGATTTGTGCCTGTCCCCCCATATACTGTCACCATACCGCTATCTTGATAGCTGGAATGATAGGAATAAACGGAATAGGCAAGGCCTCGTTGCTCCCTGACATCCTGGAATAGGCGGCTGCTCATGCTTCCTCCAAGAATATTATTCAAGGTAATCAGACTATATGTTTTATCATTTCCGATTTCCAAGCCTTTGTAACCAAGGCATAAGTGGGCTTGTTCCGTATCTTTTTTACGGGTGATCCTATTTTCATGGAAGGAAGGCTTGACCAATTCAAGACGATCTTCCCCTCCTTGATACGAGCCAAAGTAGCTTTCGACTTCTTTAATCATTTTTTCATCTACATTCCCAGCAATGGATACAACTACTTTATCGGGTGTATACATGTCATGGACGTATTTTTTTAATGTATCACTATTGAACGTTTCAAGCGTATTTTCCGTGCCAAGTATCGGATAGCCAAGGGGATGATTTTCATATACCGCCTTGCTTAAGAGGTCATGGACAATATCATCTGGTGTGTCTTCATACATTTTGATTTCTTCGTAAACGACATTTTTTTCTTTTTTCAATTCTTCCCCATCAAACGTTGAGTTGAAGAACATATCAGCAAGGATTTCAAGCGCATAGCTTGCATGGTTATCCATTACTTTTGCATAATAGCATGTATACTCTTTTGAAGTGAATGCATTCACCTGTCCGCCAATACTATCGAATGACTCGGCTATTTCACGCGCATTTCTCGTAGCTGTCCCTTTGAAGAACATATGCTCCAAGAAATGTGAAACCCCATTCAATTCCGGTGTTTCATTTCTTGAACCTGTTTTGATCCATACTCCAATTGCTGCAGAGCGTACAGTTGGAATATTTTCCAATACAATTCTAACTCCATTTTGACACGTGTATTTCTTAATCAACTAACATTCCTCCCAATCATTCTATGCTGCTATCGTAACCAATACATTATGGATTCGATCGCTCTTCATCTACTGCTTCCGAAACGGTAACAACATCTAAGTCTTTCTTTTTTATTTCAATTATTAACGTTTCCAAAGATTTTGCAGTAGATTCCGTCGGATGCATCAATATAAATGCTCCTGGGTGTACCTTAGAAAGCACTCTTTGTTGAAGGACTTCAGGGCTTGGCTTTTGCCAGTCGATCGTATCCACACTCCACATGACGGTCTCCATACCGAAAGAATCCGCGATTTTCACCGTTTCGTCCCGGTAGCTTCCACTTGGTGGTGCGAACCATTTCATTTTCAAACCCGTCACCGCTTCAATGACTTCGTTCGTTTTTCGAATTTCCTCACGTGTAGCTTGTGCGGAGATGTTTTTCATATCGGGATGTGAATAAGAATGATTTCCAATTTCATGTCCGCCACCCTTGATCATCTTGGCCAAATCTGGGTTTTTCTTGGTCCAATTGCCTTCCAGGAAAAAAGTCGCCTTGACATTATACTTTTTTAATACGGCCAACATATCTTGTAAGTATTCATTCCCCCAGGCCACATTGATTAAAAATGAAACGACTGGCTTTTCGGGATGGGCACGGTAAATCGGAGCCGAATCCAGATCCTCCATATGTATCTTCGCAGGAACCTGCTGAAACACCAGCTTATCTTTATCGAACACGCCCTCCTTCTTCATGGCTTTATACGAATCATCAATATTTACCTTCAGGCCGTTATATGCAGGAACGGTTTTCCAGACAGAATCTATTCGTGCATCCTGTGGTGCAATCTCATATTTTTTTGTTGATTCTTTTATTTGTAAAAGAAGCTCGTCTTCTTGCTTCATTGAAGCAACTGAATCATCGGTTAATTGGGTCAAATAAATTTGTGTATATGGATTTTGCACTAATAACCATGATATACCTGCAATGGCACTTATCGCAACTATCTGCTTCCATTTATTATTCATTTTTTACGCCCCCTTCATACCAAAATGTATGAAGAAAACGGACAAGGTAGAACATGACATCCTTTTAACGCCATTCACACTATGGATATTCCCATACTTTCAAACAAAAAAAGCATGCAGATTCACAAGGAACCGCATGCCGGATTTTCATTTTTCATTACGATTGAGAAGGGTTGGCTGCCTCTTTTTGCTCTTTCAAGACCGCTTTACGGGAAAGGTTTACCCTTCCTTGCTTATCGATCTCAGTAACTTTGACCAATAATTCATCGCCAAGTGAAACGACATCTTCCACTTTTCCGACTCTTTCTTCAGCCAGTTCAGAAATATGTACCAAACCGTCTTTACCGTTAAAGATTTCAACGAAGGCACCGAACTTTTCGATACGTTTAACTTTACCTAAGTATAGTTCGCCCACTACGACTTCACGTACGATGTCCTCAATGATTTTCTTCGCTTTTTGAATCATTGGTTCATCAGTAGAAGATATGAATACCGTTCCATCTTGTTCGATGTCGATTTTCACGCCAGTTTCTTCAATGATTTTGTTGATATGTTTTCCGCTCGGTCCAATCACATCACGGATCTTATCCGGATTTATGGACATTGTAACGATTTTTGGAGCATATTTGGATAACTGCTCACGCGGTTGATTGATTGTTGACATCATTGATTCCAAAATATGCATCCGGCCATGTTTGGCTTGAAGTAAAGCTTCTTCAAGGATCTCTCTTGATAGACCCTCAATCTTAATATCCATTTGCAGGGCAGTAACACCTTTTGAAGTACCTGCGACTTTAAAGTCCATGTCTCCCAGATGGTCTTCCATTCCTTGAATATCCGTTAAGATTGTATAGTGCTCACCTGATTTGACAAGTCCCATGGCAATACCGGCAACTGGAGCTTTCAATGGAACACCGGCATCCATCATTGCCAAAGTGCTTGCACAGATACTTGCTTGTGATGTTGAACCGTTTGATTCAAGCACTTCAGAAACAAGTCTGATTGTATAAGGGAAGTCTTTATCGTTTGGAATAACAGGCTCCAATGCCCTTTCACCAAGTGCACCATGACCGATTTCACGGCGTCCTGCCCCACGGATAGGTCCAGTTTCACCGACACTGAAATGCGGGAAGTTATAGTGGTGCATAAAACGTTTTGACTCTTCGGTACCAAGTCCGTCCAGAATCTGCACATCACCAAGTGCACCTAATGTACAGATGGATAGAGCTTGGGTTTGTCCGCGTGTGAACAATCCGGAACCATGTGTACGTGGCAGAATGGTAACTTCCGATGATAATGGTCTGATTTCGTCAGGATTACGGCCATCCGGACGCACTTTTTCTTCCGTGATTAAACGACGGACTTCGGATTTGACCAATTTATTGAGGATTTCTTTGATTTGCTTTAATTTTTCTTCATCAGTTTCTTCCTCATAATGACCCAATACACGATCTTTTACTTCTTTGATCGCGTCTTCACGAGCATGTTTTTCCTGAACTTGTACAGCTTTGTTCAAGTCTGCTTCACATAGGCCTTTCACTTCTGCTTCCAGTTCTGCATCCACTTGATATAAAGTGACCTGCATTTTTTCCTTGCCGATTTCAGCAACGATTTTCTCTTGGAATGCAATGATCTTCTTGATTTCATCATGTCCAAACATGATTGCTTCAAGCATCGTTTCCTCTGGTACTTCATTTGCTCCGGCTTCAACCATGTTGATAGCATCTTTAGTGCCGGCAACCGTCAGATTGATGTCACTTTTAGCTAGTTGGTCTACAGTAGGGTTAATAATGAATTCATTATTGATCCTTCCCACTACAACTCCGGCAATTGGACCTTCGAACGGAATATCCGAAACTGAAAGTGCAAGTGAAGAACCTAGCATAGCTGCCATTTCCGTAGAACAATCTTGATCGACACTCATGACCATGCTGATGATCTGAACATCATTCCTGAAGCCATCGGCGAAAAGCGGACGGATTGGACGGTCAATCAAGCGGCTTGCAAGAATTGCCCTTTCACTCGGTCGTCCTTCACGTTTAATGAAGCCTCCCGGAATTTTACCGACTGCATAAAGTCTTTCTTCGTAGTTGACTGTCAAAGGGAAAAAGTCGACATTTCTAGGTTCCTTCGAAGCCGTTGCTGTACTTAATACAGCAGTCTCTCCATAACGGACTAAAACTGCCCCGTTCGCTTGTTTGGCCAATTGCCCTATCTCTACCGTTACATTACGGCCGGCCCAGTCAAATGAATACGTATGTTTTTCCTGTCCCATTTATTAAACCCCTCTCTGAATCTTCACTTAGAGGCTTAGTTTACCTAAACCTGTATTGGATAAATCATTTATATGTGAAAAGTAACTGAACTCGAGTTAAAACCAAACTATTCCTATTATGCACGAAAAAAACAAGCATTAACAGTAAAATGAATAAAAATTTCATTCATTTGATTATGTATATCCCGATCATTTATAAATGGAAAAGGACCCGGCTCCTGCCGAGTCCCAAGGACGAAGGCCCAGCCTTAAGTAGAATACGTCCAAATCATTTGATTAACATCAAAAAAGCGGGAAATTTCCCGCCTTCCTGAAAAAATTATCTACGTAGACCTAATTTGTTAATTAGTGTACGGTAACGAGTAACGTCTTTGTTACGTAGGTAAGTTAAAAGATTACGACGTTTACCTACCATTTTTAGAAGACCGCGACGTGAATGGTGGTCTTTTTTGTGTGTGCGTAAGTGACCGTTCAAGTTGTTGATTTCTTCTGTTAATACTGCGATTTGAACTTCTGGAGAACCAGTGTCAGTATCGTGAGTTCTGAACTCAGCGATAAGTTCGTTTTTGCGTACTTGTGTAATTGCCATGTTATTATTCCTCCTAAAATTCTGTAAAATCACCTATTACCGAGCCAGCGTCGGAGTCTCGACTAGCCAAGCAATGGTTATTTTCATACATACAATAGAATACATGTTTTTCATTAAAATTGCAAGTCTTGTCTTTTATCCTTCAAGATTTGCAAAATAGTCTATGGCATTTTGCTTATCCGTTTCAATCTGAGCGACCAATGCTTCAAGTCCGGAAAATTTCTGCTCACTCCGAAGTCTTGTATGCCATTCAACCGAGACCTGGCTGCCATAAATATCACCCGAGAACTCCAAGGCATGAACCTCCACAGTCGGATATTTAGGCTTTTCTTCGTGGAATGTAGGTTTGTAGCCGACATTGCAAACCCCTTTATACCATTTACCGCTTATTTTGATCCTGACGGCATATACGCCGGCAGCAGGAAAAATATAATCATCACCCACTTCAATATTAGCGGTGGGAAAACCCAATTTCCTGCCCCGCTTTTCACCGTGAACGACATGACCTTTCGTTAAATAGCGGCGGCCAGCCAAATGATAAAAGTCGGTAAAGCTGCCATTACCGAGAGTTTCCCTGATTCTCGTCGAGCTAACCTTTTCATCTTCAATTGTCTGTTTTGCGACGACTGTCTGTGAAAATCTGCCCTGTGCATAAACAGGCAAATCTTCCATCGATCCTTGACCATAGCGACCGTAGGAATAATCAAAGCCTGCAACTACGTGACGGACATTCAGCCCGGCAATGTATTCGTCAACGAACCGTTCCGGCAGTACCGAAGCAAATTCCTTGCTGAAATGGACAATGAATAAATAATCTATCTCCATCGACTCTATGATATCCACTTTATCTTCAAGTGGAGTGATATAGCGGATATTTTCCGTTTTCCTACCCAGTACTGCAGAAGGATGCGGGTCAAATGTCATTACTGCTGACTTAAGATTCATTTCTTCGGCTTTTTGCTTGGCGGTCTGAATAACTATCTGATGACCTTTATGTATACCATCAAAAAATCCAAGCGCCATTACAAGCTCGGGAAAATCATCCGAATTAAATTGATGAGGATGCTCTATTGCGATCACTTTCACCTTTCAATCTCCTCTTTCCGGCGGTAAAACGGTCTATAATTCTTGTGCCAATACTTTTACAGGTTTAATTAATCCCTCTTTTGTCGGATGTATTTGATAAATGGCAATGGCCTTATCTGCTGGGTCGACCATAACAAAAGGCATCCCTTTATCAACAACAACATCCTTTGGTTGCTCCAATACCGCACCGTTAAGTACTTTCTTTGCTACTTTATCACTAATCTGAAATTTGGGCAAATGAAATAATCCCCGTTCCAAAGGCAGCAGAAAATTATCCGTTTGTCCACTTTCCATGAAGTCTTCCACTTCAGCAAATGTGAAACAATCCTCCTGCTTAAAGCCTGCTGATTCAATGCGGGTCAAGTCTGACATATGGGCAGGAAAACCCAATTCCTCCCCCATCATGACTGCAAGCGTCCGAATATATGTTCCTTTGCTGCATTTGACGCGAAACCGAAAAGAAATGGTCTCCCCTTTGAATTCAGAACGATCATCGAGAAGGGTAATATCATAAATGGTGACCTCCCTTGTCGGCCTCTCCACTTCCACCCCTGCACGGGCATATTCATATAACTTCTTCCCGTTTACCTTTACTGCTGAATACATTGGCGGCGTCTGTTCAATCTTTCCAGTCAGTGATTCCAGCACTTCCAAAATCCGTTTACGCTGAATCACTTGATCAACCTTTTTCTCTTCCACTTTTTCACCGCTTGCGTCTTCAGTCGTCGTTGAAAAACCAAGGGTAACTTCCCCTTCATACGCTTTACCGGCTTCTGTCAAATATTCGGCTATCTTGGTTGCCCTGCCAATACAAATAGGTAAAACTCCTGTTACATCAGGATCTAAAGTACCTGTGTGCCCAACCTTTTTTGTCTTTAGGATCTTTCTTAATTTAAAAACACAATCATGGGATGTCAATCCCTTGGGTTTCCATAATGGAAGAATACCGTTCACGCTTTCACCTCATCATTTATAAAACACCCTAAATTACCATCATAAAAACAAAATGAATTCCAATTCCGATAGGTGTTTTTCGCTTTTTTACATATCCATTTTTCAAAAAAAAGAGGCCGACTTCAAGAAGTGCAAAGCACTTATTGAGTCGGCCTCCTTTTACTGCTTGCTTATTCCTCGTCTTTTTCAGCCGGTTTATTGATTTGGGAAATCAACGACTCGATACGATTACCATAATCGACCGATTCATCAAATTCAAAAAACAGCTCAGGGGTTTTGCGAAGGCGGATCCGCTGCCCAATTTCTGAACGCATGAATCCTTTCGCCTTAGCTAGACCTTGCAGGGTTTTCTCCCTTTGTTCCTGGTCACCCAAAACGGAAATATAAACTGTTGCCTGTTGTAAATCGCCTGTAACCGCGACATCCGTCACAGTAACAAATCCGATTCTTGGATCTTTAATTTTTCGGCCGATAATTTCACTCAGCTCTTTTTTCATTTGTTCGCCAACACGATTTGAACGAAGGCTCATAATATCACCTCGATAGCCTAAAGCCAGTCTATATCTGTTATTGTTCGCTCTAGTTCCGGAAAAGAATCTAGAAATTTAAGGGCATTTTGAAGTTCCCGTTCAGTAGCCTTCCTCGAGGATGTTACGGTAACGATAGTAATCTTTGTCCGCTGCCATAAATCCTGAAAATCGGTTTCAGCTACAGAAATATTGAACTTCTGCTTAAGCCGTGTCATGACACGCTGAAGCACGGCCCTTTTTTCTTTCAAAGAATGGGTGTCATGGATGATGCATTCACATTGGACAGAGCCAACGATCATTTACGTTCAATCTCTTCCATAACATACGCTTCAATTACATCGCCTTCTTTAAGGTCGTTGTAATTTTTAATCGTAATACCGCACTCATAGTTCGTTGCCACTTCTTTTACATCATCTTTAAAGCGTTTCAATGCATCAATTTCACCTTCGAAAATGACGACACCTTGACGAATTAAGCGAATTCCGCTGTCACGAGTAATTTTTCCTTCTGTAACGTAAGAACCGGCAATCGTACCCACCTTTGATACTTTGAAAGTCGTACGGACTTCAGCCTGACCGATAATTTTTTCTTCGAATTCAGGGTCAAGCATCCCTTTCATAGCCGACTCGATCTCTTCGATCGCTTTGTAGATGATGCGGTGAAGGCGGACATCAACATTTTCTGATTCAGCTGCACGCTTCGCATTCACGTCAGGACGGACGTTGAATCCGATGACGATTGCATTCGAAGCTGTAGCAAGGATGATGTCAGACTCTGTGATAGCACCGACGCCAATGTGTATGATTTTCACTTTAGCGCCTTCCACTTCTATTTTATTCAGGGAAGCGGCTACTGCTTCCGCAGAACCTTGAACATCAGCCTTTAAAATGATGTTCAATTCTTTTATTTCCCCTTCTTTCATTTGCTCGAACAATGTATCTAGGGTTACACGGGACTTTTCATTACGTTGTGACGCAAGTTGCCTTTGTGCACGCACTTCCCCAACTTGACGGGCCGTTTTCTCATCTTCAAAGACGATGAAACGATCTCCGGCCTGTGGCACTTCGTTCAAACCAGTGATTTCAACAGGTGTTGATGGACCTGCATCCTTAACACGGCGTCCAAGATCGTTAACCATGGCACGAACACGTCCGAATGTATTACCGATAACGATCGGATCGCCGATTTTCAACGTTCCGTTTTGAACTAGTAAAGTGGCAACCGATCCGCGCCCTTTATCCAAACGTGCTTCGATGACCGTTCCATTTGCTTTACGAGATGGATTAGCTTTATACTCCTCCACTTCACTGACAAGAAGAATCATTTCAAGCAAGCTGTCGATTCCTTCACCGTTTTTAGCTGAAATTGGTACGAAGATCGTGTCTCCGCCCCATGCTTCAGAAACTAAACCGTGTTCTGTCAATTCTTGCATGACACGGTCCGGATTGGCAGCTTCTTTATCCATCTTATTGACAGCGACGATAATTGGAACTTCTGCCGCTTTAGCATGGTTGATCGCTTCAATCGTTTGAGGCATAACGCCATCATCCGCAGCGACGACAAGGATGGTGATATCGGTAACTTGTGCACCGCGGGCACGCATTGTTGTAAACGCAGCATGGCCTGGTGTATCCAGGAATGTTATTTTCTTATCATTAACTTTAACTTGATAAGCACCGATATGCTGAGTGATTCCGCCCGCTTCACCTTCAGTTACTTTTGTATGGCGTATAGAATCAAGCAATGTCGTTTTACCATGGTCAACGTGTCCCATGATCGTCACGACAGCCGGACGTTCGATCAAATCTTCAGATGCGTCCTCAGTGACAAGTGATTCCAGGTCTGTTAGGTCGATACGAATCTCTTCTTCGGCCACTACACCGTATTCCGCACAAATCAATTCAATTGCATCTTTATCCAAAGTCTGGTTGATTGTTGCCATAACACCAAGCATAAAGAGCTTTTTAATGATTTCAGAAGGTTCACGGTGAAGTTTTTTTCCAAGTTCCATAACCGTCAAAGACTCATAAAACGTAATTTTCTCTGGAAGTTCCCTTTCTTTACGTTTTGTAACAGGTGCCTGAGGCGCTTGTTGTCTTTGTTTATTATTTTTATTCTTGTTATTGCGACCCTTGTTGAACTGACCTGTTGGTTTTTTCGTCCCTACAGGTTTAACTGGTGGTTTCTTCTTCAGTTTTTCTTTATTGACTGTGCTCTTTTCATCCGCTTCAGCTTCGTACTTCGCTACCGTAGCGTTAGCTTTTGGTTCTTGGCTTTTATCTTCGTTTTTAGGTTTGATTGAATCGTTTAATTTATTTACAGTTGAATCGTCTAATGCTGTCATATGGTTTGTTACCTCTATATTCATTTCTTTAAGTTTATTTATTACATCCTTGCTTGAAACGTTCTTTTGTTTTGCATATTCATATACACGCAATTTTGTCATACGTTCACCCCCGTAAAATTTAATCGAGCAGCGTTCGGAGTTTTTGTGCAAAACCTTCATCCAGAACTGCGACGGCAACTCTAGCATCCTTGCCTATCGCATGGCCGAGCAATGACCTGCTTTCGACTCTTTTTAAAGGAACCTGATAAAATGCGCACTTATCAGATATTTTTTTTTCAGTGTTTTTTGAAGCGTCCGCGGATAAAATAACAACTTTGGCATTACCGCTTCTAATCTCTTTAACCACTAATTCTTCACCCGAAATTAGCTTGCGTGCTCGATTGGCCAAACCTAATAGAGACATCCATTGTTGTTGTTGGGTCATGATGTTAGTTTTTCTCCTTATTCACTAATTCAAGCAATTGTTCATAAAGGGAAGAATCGATTTGGGTACTAAGGTGATTAGCCAGCACATTTTTCTTTTTGGCCAGCTCGATAACATCCCGATCAAGAGTCAAATAAGCTCCCCTTCCAGATTTCTTTCCGGTAGGATCCAGGCTGACTTCCCCTTCTTTAGATCGAACGATGCGAATGAGTTCTTTCTTCGGCTTCATTTCGCCTGTAGCCACACATTTACGCATCGGGATTTTTTTTCGGCTATTCATCTTTTTTCACCTCGAATTACTCGTTATCCTCTTCGAAATCTGTTTCCTCTTCAGTAACATAACTATCTCTGCTCAAAAGGAATTCCTGTTCTTCCACAGGATAAATACCAGCTTCGCGGGCTTCCGTTTCACTCTTGATATCAATTTTCCAGCCTGTAAGCTTGGCAGCTAAACGGGCATTTTGTCCACGCTTACCAATTGCCAGCGAAAGTTGATAATCCGGAACGATTACAGTCGTCGCCTTTTCCTCTTCTTTAACAATAACTTCAAGTACTTTTGAAGGGCTTAAAGCATTCGCGACGAAAATGACCGGATTCTCCGACCATTTGACGATATCGATTTTTTCACCTTTCAATTCATTGACGATGGCCTGGACACGCTGTCCTTTTTGGCCTACACAAGAACCGACTGGATCTACTTCTTCGTTATCGGAGTGCACGGAGATTTTTGAACGGTCGCCTGCTTCGCGGGCAACTGACTTAATTTCTACTGTTCCATCGAAAATTTCAGGCACTTCGATTTCGAATAAACGTTTTAAAAGGCCAGGATGTGAACGGGATACAAAAATTTGCGGGCCCTTGGAAGTCTTTTCAACTTTAGTGATGAAAACTTTAATGCGATCATGTGGCTTATACTGTTCATTCGGCATTTGCTCATTCACCGGGAGCAATGCTTCGATTTTACCTAGGCTCACATAAATGAATCGGGAATCCTGGCGTTGAACGATGCCAGTCATGATATCCTCTTCACGATCGATGAATTCGGCATAAATGATGCCCCGTTCCGCTTCACGCACCCTTTGAGTGACGACTTGTTTTGCTGTTTGTGCAGCAATACGGCCGAAATCTTTAGGTGTTACTTCCATTTCGACAATATCCTCTAACTGATAGTTGGGATCAATTGCTCTTGCTTCTTCAACAGAAATTTCCAGACGTGAATCGAACACTTCGTCTACAACGTCTTTTCTGGCAAATACACGCATTGTCCCTTTACCAAGATTCAAGTCGATACGTACATTTTGTGCTTGGTTAAAGTTACGGCGGTATGCCGATATAAGGGCAGATTCAATCGCGTCGATCAAAACCTCCCTGGAAATTCCCTTTTCGTTTTCTAAAATATAGAGAGCATCCAATAACTCATTGCCCATGGTGATCCCCCTTACGGATATTTAAATTAATGATTTGCTTGACTTAAGCGAAGGTAATCGCCAATCTTGCTTTCGCTACCTTTTCGAATGGTATGACGATCGTTTTCTTTCTTGTCTTGATTCTGACTTCGAGTGTCACTTCTTCACCATCGAAACTGGTTAAGATTCCTTCGAATTCTTTTTCATCTAAAATGGGCTCGTATGTTTTTATGTAAACATTTTTACCGATAGCATTAAGGAAATCCTTCTCTTTTTTCAGAGGCCTTTCAGCTCCGGGTGATGAAACTTCGAGAAAATAATTTTGTGGAATCGGATCAACCTCATCAAGCTTTTCACTGAGTTTTTCACTCACATTTCCGCAATCATCAATATCTACGCCTGTTTCTTTATCAATGTACACTCGAAGGAACCAGCTTTTACCTTCCTTCACATACTCCACTTCGACTAATTCAAGCTGCAATTCTTCAAGAATTGGTAATGCTAATTCCTCTACGACTTCCGTTACCTTTTTACTCATTTGTTTCCTCCATACGTGCGTTGTATGCGCTTGGTTTCGGATTCAAAATTAAATGGTCAATACAACACGAAAGAGTGGGTTTCCCCACTCTTTCCATTGGTTCGTCTTAGTATTTCCAATAAAAATATACCATAATCAAGATATTTATGCAAATATCATGTCTGTTTCTTCCTTTTTGGTATCCGTTCCCTCTTTAAAATAAAGATAACTGATTTTGTTCAGGCAATGACTCCAGACAGCCTTGTTTATCAAGGTATTCAAGGATGGTCTTCGAAACCTTCCCACGTTGCTGAAGGTCTTCTTTGGAGAGGAATTCACCATTTTTCCGTGCATTGACAATATTGATCGCCGCATTCGTCCCAAGACCCGGTATCGAATTGAAAGGCGGTATCAATGTATTTCCTTCAATTAAGAATTGATCTGCACTGGATTTGTACAAGTCAACTTTAGCGAAGGAATATCCGCGTTCACACATTTCCAATGCAAGTTCGAGAACCGTCAATGTATTCTTTTCCTTGGTGGATGCATCCAATCCCTTTACCATGATTTCTTCCATTTTCGATTTGATGGCCTGCGATCCCCGAGTCATGGCGTCGATTTCAAAATCATCGGCACGCACTGTGAAATAGGCTGCATAATACAATAAAGGCAAATGGACTTTAAAATAAGCAATCCGGACAGCCATTAAGACGTAAGCTGCAGCATGGGCTTTCGGGAACATGTATTTAATCTTCTTACATGAATCGATATACCATTCGGGTACCTCATTTTTCCTCATTTCCTCTTCGAATTCCTCAGAGAGCCCTTTCCCTTTACGTACAGATTCCATGATTTTAAACGCCAGGGAAGGATCAAGACCTTGATAAATCAGATAGACCATAATATCATCCCGGCAGCCTATAACCTCACTCAGTGTACATATCCGGTTGTGAATCAGTTCCTGTGCATTGCTCAGCCATACATCCGTACCATGGGAAAGCCCCGAAATCTGAACAAGCTCGGAAAATGTCGTAGGTTTCGTATCTTCAAGCATTTGCCGGACAAAGCGCGTACCAAATTCCGGGATGCCAAGCGTACCCGTTTTACACATGATCTGTTCTTCGGTAACCCCTAAAGATTCAGTGCTGCTGAATATTTTCATTACTTCTGGATCATCGGTAGGAACGGTCTTTGGATCGATGCCGCTTAAATCTTGAAGCATCCGGATTACAGTCGGATCATCGTGTCCAAGTATATCAAGTTTCAAAATATTATCGTGAATGGAATGGAAATCAAAGTGAGTAGTTTTCCATTCGGAATTCCTGTCATCCGCAGGGAACTGAATAGGGGTGAAATCATAGATATCCATATAATCAGGAACAACGATGATTCCGCCCGGATGCTGCCCTGTCGTCCGTTTCACACCAGTACAGCCGGCAACAAGGCGATCAGTCTCGGCTCCACGCATATGGATGTTATTATCCGAGGAATACCCCTTTACATATCCATAAGCCGTTTTTTCGGCGACCGTACCAATCGTCCCTGCACGATATACATATTCTTCTCCGAATAAGACTTTCGTATAGTTATGGGCCTTCGGCTGATATTCACCGGAGAAGTTCAAGTCGATATCGGGAACCTTATCCCCTTTAAACCCAAGGAAAGTTTCAAACGGGATATCATGCCCGTCTTTTGTATAAGCAATGCCGCAATCGGGACAGTCTTTATCCGGCAGGTCAAACCCGGAACCTACAGAACCGTCATTGAAGAATTCGGATTTCTTGCACTCCGGACATACATAATGCGGCGGAAGCGGATTTACCTCTGTAATTTCAGTCATGGTGGCAACGAAAGATGATCCAACCGATCCCCTTGAACCAACTAGATAACCATCATTCAATGATTTTTTAACAAGTTTGTGAGAAATTAAATAAATAACGGCAAAACCGTGGCCGATGATGCTTTTCAATTCTTTCTCAAGACGGGCTTCCACGATCTCCGGCAGGTTCTCTCCATAGATCTTCCTTGCCATGCCATAACTCATTTCACGCATCTCTTCATCTGCACCTTCAATTTTAGGTGTATATAACTCATCCTTGATTGGCTTGATTTCATCAATCATATCAGCGATTTTATTCGTGTTGGTAACCACGACCTCTTTAGCTTTCTCGGAACCGAGGAAGGAGAATTCCCGCAGCATTTCATCTGTTGTCCGAAAATGTACGTCAGGAAGCTTATGACGATTCAGCGGATTGGCGCCGCCTTGTGAATTCACAAGGATTTTACGGTAAATTTTATCATTCGGATCCAAATAATGCACATTTCCCGTAGCTACGACTGGCTTATCCAATTTTTCACCAAGCTTGACGATATTGGAGATGATCGTTTCTAATGATTTATCATCCCGTACATATTCAAGCTCAATCAAATGCTGATACACTTCCTTCGGATGGATTTCAAGATAATCGTAGAATTCGGCAATATCGACGACTTCCTCAAAACCCTTCTGCATCATCCCTTCAAAAACTTCCCCTTTATCGCAACCCGATCCTACCAAGATTCCTTCACGATACTTTTTAAGTTGCGAGCGCGGTAATCGGGGAACACGATAGAAATAATCGATGTGTGATATTGAAATTAATTTGAAAAGGTTTTTTAACCCAGCCTGTGTTTGCGCGATCAGCGTACAATGGGACGGCCGGGACCGCTGATAAGCATTTCCTTTACCCATATTGTCATTAAGTTGATCATGATGGGTAATCTCCCTTTCCATCGCATCCTTCAGCATCTTCAGCATAAGGTAACCTGTAGCTTCGGCGTCATAAATGGCCCTATGATGCTGGGTCAAATCAATATCGAACTTTTTACATAATGTATTTAACCGGTGATTTTTAAACTCCGGATATAAGAAACGGGCAAGTTCCAATGTATCAAGAACAGGATTGGAAGCTTTAGGATAACCCAAGTTTTTATAACCTATATTCAAAAAGCCCATATCGAAAGCTGCGTTGTGGGCAACCAGGATCGCATCGCCCGCCCAGTCCTTGAACTTTTCTAGTACTTCCGAGACTTCTGGAGCATTTTGTACAAGATCATCAGTGATACCAGTCAACTCTATCGTCGTATTGGAAAGTGGATGATGCGGATTCGCAAATGACTCGAATCGATCAATGATGTCACCGTCACGAATTTTCACTGCAGCAAATTCAATGATCGTATCATAAACGGCTGACAGTCCTGTCGTCTCTACGTCAAACACAACATATGTGGCATCTGCCAAAGCGATATGCGCCTCATTATAAACAATGGGTACACCATCATTTACAAGATTCACTTCGACGCCATAAAGGATTTTGATACCATTCTTTTTACCGGCACTATAAGCTTCAGGAAAGGATTGTGCTCCAGCATGATCCGTAATGGCCACGGCCTTATGCCCCCACTTTGCAGCCTGGGCAACAAGTGCAGAAGTAGGTGTCACTGCATCCATCTGGCTCATTGGGGTATGCATATGCAGTTCTACACGCTTTTCACCTTCTGGAGCCTTATCCTGCCGTCCTTGTTTAGAAATTTCATTTATATCATTTGCGATCATTACAAGGTCACGTACGAATGTATCATTTTGGATGCTTCCTTGAGCACGTACCCACATCCCTTTTTTCACACGGGCAAGTATGGCAGCATCTTCTTTATCACGCGAAAACATTTTGACCAATATCGAGCTCGTATAATCAGTGACTTTAAAAGTCAACAGGCTTCGTCCGCTGCGTAACTCACGCACTTCTGCATCAAATACGAAGCCTTCGATAGCAATCCTGCGCTCTTCATCAATAATTTGTTCGATTCTGCGGAAATCCGCATCTTCTTTAATCGTATAGCCAATTTTAACCGGTCCGTCGTAGACGGCATCGTCGCCGCCTTTTTCCGATTCTTTTTTCTGCATTTCCACTAGGGCAGCAAGTCCCTTTTCTGCGTCTTCCTTTTGTTTCTCTTCTAAGAACTTTTGGTAATCAGGATTCGAAACCGTTTCCTTCACTTCCGCTTCAAGTGTCAACGGAGGAAAACCGAATGTTTGGTAGATATTCGAAATGATGCCGGAGTATTTTCGTTTCAACTGACCAGCCTCCGTATCATTTCGGGCGCTGACGATAAGCTTATATCCATTCACCGTTGGCACTTGTTCATTCAGAAGTGATAACAGTGCTGGAGACATGCCTTCAAGCTCACTGATGCAGTTTTTCCAATACTCTTTTACCAATTGATCCGTCACCTGCGGATTGGCCACATTCAAGTTGAATGTGACCTTTGCAATATGGGAAAACGTACTTGCTAGATGAGTAGCAAGTCTTGTATGAACACTGCAAGGAATTAATGCAGGTATATTAAAAGCAAAATGCCATGTTTTGGACTCCCTCTCGATTGAGAGTTTATCAATTTCGGCACCTATGAAATAATTCACAAAGGCATCCTCAGTCAAGTCCATTTGCTGGAGCAAGAGTTGAAATCTCTCTCTACCGCTATTTGGATTTTGATCCATTCCCTCTCTCCCCTATCTACTATCTCTTATTTTTCATTATCATTCTCTTTTGATACCAGAGGCTATTATAACATATCATGAATGATTCACTAGTATCCAAATCCATGAAAAGGAAAGGCATCATCCAAGTGAATGATGCCTAATTCCGCTATTTTAAATTATGCCATTATTTCGTGAAGCTTTTGAGTCAGTTCAGCTCTTTCAATTTCAAGAACCTCACCGGTTTTACGGATTTTCACTTCGACGATTCCGTCGGATGCCTTTTTACCAACAGTCACCCTGACAGGAAGACCGATCAAGTCAGAGTCTGCGAATTTTACGCCCGCACGTTCTTGACGATCATCCATAAGAACTTCCATGCCCTGTGCCTTTAGATCATTATATAATTCTTCTGCAAGGGCAGCCTGAGCCTCATCCTTCATATTGATTGGAATCAAATGGACTTGGTATGGCGCCAAATTCGCTGGCCAGACCAATCCTTTTTCATCATTGAATTGTTCAGCAACAGCGGCAAGTGTACGGGAAACACCAATGCCATAACAGCCCATGATCATAGGCTGCGTCCGTCCATTTTCATCCAGGAATGTCGCATTCATAGCTTCGGAATATTTAGTTCCCAGTTTGAATACGTGGCCTACCTCAATCCCTTTGGCAAATTTAATTATTCCGTTCCCGTCCGGTGATGGGTCACCCTCTTGGATGAAACGAAGATCTATATAATTGGCCACGTTAAAATCACGAGCGGGATTCACGTTCACATAATGGTGGTCTTCCTCATTTGCACCACAAACTCCATTAACCATGGCTTCGACGGCAACATCCGCTATCACTTCAACTTCAGAAGTGACATTGATTGGTCCTAGAGAACCAATTGTACATCCTAAGACTTCCTTCGTCTCATTTGGATCGACCAATTCAACGATTGAAGCGTTATAGAAATTCTTCAGCTTGATATCATTGACTTCATGATCTCCTCGTACCAAAACAAGCACATACTTTTCATCCACTTTAAACAATAACGATTTTATTAGTTTCTCTGCATCAGTATTCAAGAATGATGCTACTTCTTCAATCGATTTTTGGCCTGGTGTATGAACCTTTTCAAGTGCAATTTGTTCTTCGGAGCTTTTTTCATAGTTCACAGTCACAGGTGCCATTTCAATATTGGCTGCATAATCGGAAGTATCCGAATATGCGATGGTATCCTCCCCTATGTCAGACAGGACCATGAATTCATGTGTATCTTTACCACCCATCGCCCCAGAATCGGCAATGACGGCACGGAAGTTCAACCCACAACGGCTAAATATATTCGAATATGCCGCATATAAATTTTTATAAACAGCATCCAGGCTTTCTTGATTGGCATGGAAAGAATAAGCATCCTTCATGATGAACTCACGTCCACGCAGCAATCCGAAACGCGGTCTTTTTTCATCACGGAATTTGGTTTGGATTTGGTAAACCGTTAATGGAAGACGCTTATAGGACTTCACCTCATCACGAACTAAGCTGGTTATCACTTCTTCATGTGTCGCACCAAGCGCAAATTCACGGTTGTTGCGATCCTTAAGCCGCATCAACTCTGGACCATAGGTATACCAGCGTCCAGATTCCTGCCAGAATTCGGCTTGTTGTAAAGCCGGCATCAACAATTCTACTGCACCAGCATTTTCCAGTTCTTCCCGAACGATCGCCTCAACCTTTTGAAGCACCTTTTTCCCAAGCGGCATAAAACTATAAACCCCGCTGGAGTTTTGTCTCATAAATCCTGCACGTAATAGCAGCTGATGGCTTTTGATTTCAGCATCTGCAGGCACTTCCCTCAATGTAGGGATCAACGTCATACTTTGTTTCATATCTGCACCTCTTCAATATTTCCTTTAAATTACTTGCAGCTACGGTATATTTAATACCGCAACAATAATACGGTCATTTCATACAAAAAAGACTTTCCGCGTTATTCAGAAAAGCTAATTTAATATACTCATTCTCGATTATACTTACGATTTCCCTAGAAAACAAACAATTTCCCCAAAACGATTAAAAAACTAGGAAATCCTTCAGATAATAAAACGGCCAACAGATAAATCTGCTGGCCTGTTTTACAATATCCAAACATGTCTTACAGGAAGAAGCGCTGGATGTCATTCCATGTAACGACAATCATCAATAACATCAGCAAAGCAAAGCCGATGAAGTGGACCATTCCTTCTTTTTGACGATCGATCGGTTTCCCTCTCAAGAATTCGACCACAAAGAATAACAGCCTTCCTCCATCCAGTGCCGGTAGCGGAAGCAGGTTCATGATTCCCAAGTTAATGCTGAGCAGCCCTGCCCATTTCATTAACGTGAATAAACCTTGTTTCGCCACTTCCTCTGTTGATTTATATATTCCTACAGGACCGGATAAACTGTCGATTGTAAACCCACCAGTTACGAGGTCACCAAGGATGATGAAGATTTGTTTTGTCCAAAAATACGTTTCTGTAAAACCATATTGTATAGCTTTAATCGGTGCTTTTTCAACCGGAGGGTAGACTCCGATAATCCCGATTTTCTTCCCTTCCCTCTCCACTTCTTGCGGAACAACCGGAACTTCTAATGTTTTCCCGTCCCTGTCAACGACGAACTCGATCTCTTGCCCAGGGTTCTTTTGAATGCTTTCCTGAACATCTCCCCAAGTGGAGACTTCCGTCCCTTCTATGGATTGAATGACATCCCCCGATTTTAAACCGGCATTTACAGCCGAGCCATCAGGTGTCAACTCACCAAGTTTCGCTTCATCCACCACGACTCCTTGAAACAGGCCGATCAATACAAAAATGACAAAAGCCAAAACGAAATTCATTGCCGGTCCAGCTACAATCGTTAGGAAACGGTGCCCAAGCGACTTTGAGGCAAATTGCCGGTCAAAAGGAGCAATCTGGTTCTCTACACCATTTTCAACGATCACCGCTTCTTTATGAATGGCAAACGTTTTTAGTGTTTCTTCCTCGCCCTCTTCATAACCAGTAAGGATCAGTTTATGATCAAGGTCGATCACTTCAACTTCCACAAGACGAATATCAGGATATTTATCTTTATTGTTCAAAATGATTTTTGTAACATTCTCTTCATTATCAAACATTAATCCCACTCGATAGCCGGGCTTCAATTCTATATTCTCTGCATCTTCACCAGCCATACGCACGTACCCGCCAAGAGGAAGCAATCGAATGGTATAAACCGTTTCCTTCTTTTTATATGTGAATACTTTTGGCCCGAAACCGATTGCGAACTCACGGCATAAAATTCCTGCTCGCTTTGCAAACACTAAGTGCCCAAGCTCATGGAAAAATACTAGAGCTCCAAAAATGATGATGAACGCTATAATCGTTTCTAAAGTCTGCATGTTCCGGTCACCTATCTTTCACTAAAGATTCTATATACTGCCTTGTCATATGATCGACTTCCTGAATCGTTTCTAAATCTGGAAGGGCTATGACGGAATGCTGATTCAGCGCTTTTTCAATCAATGTTTCAATATCAAGGAAGGTTACCTTTCCTGATAAGAAAGCAGAGACTGCGGCTTCATTGGCGGCATTAAGCACAGTAGTCATCGTTCCGCCCATTTTACCCGCTTTATAAGCAAATTGCAAACAAGGATATCTGGTGAAATCCATATCGCTAAAATGCAGTTTGCCTGCCTCAGCAAGGTTAAGCCGTTTGCGCCCTGCCAGCGGGACGCGGTCCGGATAAGTAAGTGCATATTGTATCGGCACCCTCATATCCGGTGTCCCCAGTTGTGCTATCACGCTGGAGTCATGAAACTCAACCATGGAGTGGATGATGCTCTCCTTATGTAGCAATACATCAATTTTATCGTAGGGAAGATCGAATAGCCAGTGGGCCTCAATTACTTCCAATCCTTTATTCATCATTGATGCCGAATCGATCGTGATTTTAGCTCCCATTGACCAGTTCGGATGGTTCAGTGCCTCTTCCACCGTTACATCCTTCAATTCTTCCCTGGTCCGATCTCGAAAACTGCCTCCAGAAGCAGTAATGACAAGTCGTTCTATATTTTTTTCCTTTTCACCTTGCAATGCCTGAAAAATAGCGGAATGCTCACTGTCAACCGGCAGCAATCTAACCCCCGCTTTTTTTGCTTCACTTATGACCAAATGACCTGCCGTCACCAAAGTCTCCTTGTTGGCGATGGCAATATCTTTTTTAGCCTTTATTGCTTGAAGTGTCGGATAAAGACCAACGCTTCCGATTACAGCATTGACCAATATCGTCGCTTGACCATAAACGGCAACAGCGGTCAAACCCTCATCCCCATACATGAACTCGATATCTTTGCGGCTGGAGAATTCACTTTTCAAAACATGATAATCTTCTTCCGTCTGGACTGAAACCAGTTTCGGTTCAAACTCTTTTATATAAGTCCTGACCAATTCTATATTCTTTCCAGCAGAAAGCGCCACGATCTTGAATTGATCTGGATGGGACCTTACTACATCCGCTGTTTGTTGACCAATCGATCCTGTCGCGCCCAAAAGGCTGATATTTTTCAAATTGTTCATCTCCTAATTCAAATAACACTTGCCTATATTTATATTATAAAACGTGCAATAAATGCAAAATCGGTAAAATGAATATCACGCTATCAAGCCTGTCCAAAATTCCACCATGTCCCGGGAGAAGCGTCCCTGAATCCTTAACGCCATAATGCCGTTTATACGCCGATTGGACCAGATCGCCCAATTGGCCGAATACACCAATGATTAATGAAATCAATAATAATTGTAATAACGTGTAATCAAGGCTGGAGAATGCGTAAAACAGAACCCCCACTACCATCGCGGAAAATAACCCGCCGATAAATCCTTCCACCGTCTTGTTTGGACTTATTTCTGGCCATAGCTTTCTTTTACCAAGTGATTTACCTATGAAGTAGGCCCCGGAATCGGTTGCCCAGATCGTAAATAGGGTAAGGAGGATATAGATTAGCCCCAACCCCAATGAGTCACGTGTTTCAAATAGGTAATAGAAGCCTATCCCCAAGTATAGGATTGAAATCACTAGAAAACCTGCGTCATCAAAAGTAAAACGGTTTTTTGAAACGACTGTATAAAGCAACAGCAGCAAAACCCCGATTAAGAAGACTTGAACTTTATCGTAATTTATTTCTGCTAAAAAAGCAGTATACTCATTAGGCAATAAAAGCACCCACAATAATATGTAGGAAAGAAATGCTTCAAAAGACAGTACACGTAACTTTTTCATTTTCATCAGTTCATACAAACCAATTGACCCTAACAGATATACCGTCAGTAAAAAGGGAGTGCCCCCTAAAATGACTAGTGGAATGAAGATAGCGGCAACCACGACTGCCGTAATAATTCGTTGTTTCATTATTCCATTTTCCTCGCCTTCTACATTAAACGCCACCGAATCTTCGTGAACGCTTTTGATACTCCTCAACTGCCTGCAATAAATGCTCTTCACTAAAATCCGGCCATAGCACCTCAGTAAACCATAGCTCAGTATAAGCCGCCTGCCAAAGCATGAAATTACTTAAACGGATTTCACCGCTTGTACGGATCAGTAAATCAGGATCCGACAAATGTTTGGTCATCAGGTAACTGGATAGCATTTCCTCCGTTGCATTTTCCTTTATTATACCATTCTTAGCATCTTGAATGATGCTATTCACTGCAGACACAATCTCCCCACGGCTTCCATAGTTCAGAGCAAAATTCAGAATCATCCCATCATTGTCTTTCGTGTCTTCCATTGCCCGTTTAACGGCACTTTGAGTATGTGACGGAATGAGAGACAAGTCCCCTATCATTTCAACTCTTACATTTTCGGAAATGAGCTCGGGTAAAAATGTTCCAAGAAATTCCTGTGGAAGCTTCATCAAAAAGTCGACTTCACTTTTTGGACGTTTCCAATTTTCAGTGGAAAACGCATAGACTGTCAAAGTTTTGACCCCTAATTTATTGGCAACTTTCGTAATTTTACGAACTGTTTTCATACCTTCATGATGACCCGCCACACGTGGCAATGCACGCTTTTTGGCCCAACGGCCGTTCCCATCCATAATGATGGCGATATGCTGAGGAACATCAAACTGTTTAATATGCTGAATCCTATTTGTTACATCGGAAGAAGCATCTTTTTTAACGAAACGCTTCCAAAGTGAATACATATGTTAGTCCCCCATCAGGTTGTACTTATCTCTCTACAAAGGCAAAGTTTTCGTGCACTATGTATATCAAGCTTTCTGCCGCTTAAAAAGAATCTATATTATAATATCAAAAAAAAACTGGTTCTCATATTATTATTATGAAAATTATTTCTTCATTAGAAGCTAGAAAGGGAGAAATCATTACTTCTTTTTTTCTAAAACCGGTTGTGATTACCATGAAAAATGCAAAAAAAGGACCACCTCCAACGTTTGCATGCAACATACTAACTCAAGGAGCAATCATTATCGGAGAAACCTTATTATAACAGTTTTCTCCTTTAAGCACACCTATATGTTAGAACCAAGACATGACCCGGTATGGATTCGGCCCTCTTTATTTAATCAACTCTTCAGCGGAAATTATACTTCCAAAATTTCTTTTTCTTTATCTTTTGTAATTTCATCAATTTTCGTAATATTGCCATCTGTCATCTTTTGGATGTCATCTGCATAGCCACGTAAATCATCTTCAGTGATTTCACCACTTTTTTCAAGCTTTTTCAAATCATCATTAGCATCGCGACGCACATTACGGACAGCAATTTTCGCTTCTTCCGCTTCTTTTTTAACGACTTTCACAAGCTCTTTTCTGCGCTCTTCCGTTAAGGCTGGGATGGCTATCCTGATGACCGATCCATCATTAGAAGGATTTAATCCTAAGTCTGATTTCAAAATCGCCTTTTCGATTTCACCCAAAACCGTTTTATCATATGGTTGAATGACTAATAGTCTAGCTTCCGGGACAGAAATGCCTGCCACCTGATTGACTGGTGTCGGCGATCCATAATAATCGATCGAGATTCTATCAAGCAATGAGGCATTTGCCCTTCCGGCACGGATGCTTGCTAATTCACGTGTATACGCTCCAATGGCTTTTTCCATTTTCGTTTTCGCATTCGAAATAACTTGTTTCGGCATCTTTTATTTCCCCCTTACAATAGTACCAAGCGTTTCGCCTAATACGGCCCGTTTAATATTACCTTTTTCCATGATCGAGAAGACGATCAATGGAATATCATTGTCCATGCATAGTGAGGACGCAGTTGAATCCATTACTTCTAACCCTTCTTTAATCACATCAAGGTAAGAAAGTTTATCATACTTCACTGCATTTTTGTCCTTAACCGGATCTGCATTGTATACGCCATCCACATTGTTCTTCGCCATCAAGATGACATCAGCTTCAATTTCAGCAGCACGCAGGGCGGCAGTGGTATCCGTTGAGAAGTATGGATTACCTGTTCCAGCTGCAAAAATCACCACTCTCTTTTTCTCTAGATGCCTGATAGCACGGCGTCTAATGTATGGTTCTGCGACTTGCCTCATCTCAATGGAAGTTTGCACGCGCGTTTCAATTCCAAGCTGATCAAGGCTGTCTTGTAATGCCAATGAGTTCATGACTGTAGCCAGCATACCCATATAATCGGCATTAGCACGATCCATGCCCATTTCACTGCCTATTTTCCCGCGCCAAATGTTTCCGCCGCCGACAACAACAGCCACTTCCACATCAAGCTCAGCCACTTCCTTGACTTGTTCAGCAATAGATTTAATTACTGCAGGGTTAATTCCAAATCCTTCTTCACCGGCTAATGCTTCGCCACTTAGTTTTAAAACGACACGTTTATATTTAGCGTTACTCATGAGAACCTCCAACTATGTAATCTTTTCATTCGTTCATCATGCTTTCTTGCAATACTACCAAAAATTCATGACATTTCAAAAAATAGGGAACACCAGAGTGTTCCCTATTATTAATTATCTGACAATTAGTCTTTTTTAACTTGGTTCATTACTTCTTCAGCAAAGTTTTCTTGACGTTTTTCAAGACCTTCCCCTACTTCATAACGAACGAATGATTGGATTTTTCCGCCTTTTGATTCAACGAATTGTCCCACTTTTTGATCTGGGTTCTTAACGAAAGCTTGTTCGTTAACACAAATTTCTTCGTAGAATTTATTGATACGTCCTTCAACCATTTTTGCAACGATTTTTTCAGGTTTTCCTTCATTAAGCGCTTGTTGCGTAAGTACTTCGCGTTCGCGTTCTAATTCGCTAGCATCTACTTGGTCGCGAGAGATATATTTCGGGTTGATTGCAGCGATATGCATTGAAACGCCTTTAGCTGCCTCTTCGTCAGTTGTACCTTCAAGAACTGATAGTACGCTGATACGTCCACCCATGTGAAGGTAAGCACCAAATGCGTCGTTATCTGTTTTAGAAACGACTTGGAAACGGCGTAGAGTTAATTTTTCCCCGATTTTAGCAACTGCAGCATTGATATGATCTGCTACTTTTGCTCCATTTTCCATAGTTTGCTCAAGAGCTGCTTCAACGCTTTCAGGTTTGTTAGCAAGTAGGAATCCAGCCAATTCTTTAACAAGAGTTTGGAAGCCTTCGTTTTTAGCAACGAAATCAGTTTCTGAGTTCACTTCAAGGATTACCGCTTGGTTTCCTTCAACAACGATTGAAGTTAGACCTTCAGCAGCAATACGGTCACCTTTATTAGCAGCTTTTGCAATTCCTTTTTCACGTAGGAAATCGATTGCCTTTTCCATATCGCCTTCTGTTTGTACAAGTGCCTTTTTACAGTCCATCATACCGGCACCAGTTTTTTCACGCAATTCTTTAACTAAT
This sequence comes from Peribacillus sp. Aquil_B1, assembly GCF_022603275.1. Lineage (NCBI taxonomy): Bacteria > Bacillati > Bacillota > Bacilli > Caryophanales > Bacillaceae > Peribacillus > Peribacillus sp. Aquil_B1. Next base: position 88,255 of record NZ_JAKXEE010000002.1, read on the forward strand.
TGTGCAGTGATTGCCATAATATATATCCTCCTCAAATTACATGCAGTTTATTCAATCTTTACCCATTATTGCCAAAAAATACTTGTTATCATCCAAGAAAATAACGAGCCTTGATAATATTTCTGAAAAAACATCCACTTTTTCAGTCAATATGACGGAACATTTTCATTCCTGAAAAATCGCCCATACCTTTTAAAAAGACATTACGTACAGTGATTTTATGTATGCTTATTTAGTGCAAAAAAAAGGGATAAAAGGCATTATCCTCTTATCACCTTTTTTCTTACTAAATAAGCAACCTTTTTTTACTTATTAAGCAGTAGTTGTTTCAGTTGCTGTTTCTTCGCCTTGTTTAGCTTCTAAGATAGCATCTGCCATTTTACCTGTTAACAATTTAACAGCACGGATTGCATCGTCATTCGCAGGAATAACTACATCGATTTCATCCGGATCACAGTTTGTATCAACGATACCAACAAGCGGAATGTGTAATTTGTGTGCTTCCGCAACAGCAATACGCTCTTTGCGAGGGTCGATAACGAAGATCGCATCAGGAAGAGTCTTCATATCTTTAATACCGCCTAAGAATTTCTCTAAGCGATCCCATTCTTTTTTAAGTTGGATAACTTCTTTTTTAGGAAGTACTTCGAAAGTTCCGTTTTCTTCCATTTTTTCGATATCTTTAAGACGAGCGATACGTTTTTGGATTGTTTCAAAGTTTGTTAAAGTTCCACCTAACCAACGTTGGTTTACATAGTACATACCAGAACGGATAGCTTCTTCTTTAACAGATTCTTGAGCTTGTTTTTTAGTTCCGACGAAAAGAACAGTACCACCGTTAGCAGCTAGTTCTTTCACGAAGTTATAAGCTTCTTCAACCTTTTTAACTGTTTTTTGAAGGTCGATGATGTAGATGCCGTTACGCTCAGTGAAGATATATTTCTTCATTTTTGGGTTCCAGCGACGTGTTTGGTGTCCGAAATGCACACCAGCTTCAAGCAATTGTTTCATAGAAATGACTGACATTTTAGTTCCTCCTAAATGGTTTTGTTTTTCCTCCGCACCGATCATTTTCATACAGAAACTGTCATAACAGCACCATCTGCAAGAATCACGGGGCGTGTGTATTAACACCATTTCATAATATATCATAATGGCTCTGCACAATCAAGAGATAACTTTATCTATTCATGCGAAACTTTAGTAATAGTTCTACCTCGGTTTGACCGCGACCTAATTTTTTGGCGATTTCCTCTACTGAATGTCCTTGATCCGCTAACATATCCACTTTTTCATTTAATGATCGTTCATTTAACGAAGCCTGCAGCATGTCCGAAAATTCCATGCCAGCTGGCTGCCCTTCGTTTTTTGGAGAAGCGGCTTCCGATGAAAGCTCCAATTTGTCCTCGACTTTTACTGGTAAAGCATTGGTTTCATTTTCTTCAGGCATAATTTTATAGGCGTTGATCGCCTGCTTTTTAGCAGCGGCGCGGCTTCCCTCTTTATACTCTAGCAGCATGTTTTGTTTTTGTTTTTCTACTTTATCTTCCTTTTTTTCTTTGATCGAGCCATGTACTTGTCCTTTTTGACCATGCTCGTGATCCATTGCCACCGAATTGTTGAATGCCTTTACCAATGTCTCGTTATCCTCTTTCATCTCCATCAAATAACCAGACAAGATTTGTTCCATTTCTCCAATGATGGCCTTTTGGTCTTTTTCCAACTTACTTAAACGATTTTGCCGAAGATATAAAACGATGATGGCGAAAATGGTGAATATGTTTAATACAAACAACAGAAATATAAAAAATGCTGTCATGTTGCCTCCTAATTAACCGGAATAGTCAATCTGTTGTTTTGCTCTTATTGACTAAGTACAGTTCGAACATTCTGTGATTTCGAAGCATTTATTGATGCGGGTCCCGTATCAATTCTTACAAGCTGACAGGGGGCTTTCTAAGTTCAATTGGGATTTTATGCTTCCCGAATCAGAAGCCCTCTTCAATAAGGTATCATGATTAATTCTTTAGATCTTGCATCGTGTTTCTTAATTTATATATCGCTTTTGAATGAATTTGGGATATCCGGGACGTAGATAGGCTCATCACTTGCCCGATTTCGGTCAATGTTAGTTCTTCTTTATAAAAAAGCTGTAAAACCAACTGTTCTTTTTCATTAAGGGTTTCTATGACTTTGGCTAATTCAACATACAGTTCATCCCTTAACACATGTTCCTCAGGTAAATCCGCCTTTTCATCTTTAATATGAAAATTCGCGCTTTCTTTATCGTCTTCTTGGGGATTTTCATCCATTGATAGTACATTGGCAAAGAAGTTCTCATTTAATGCAGCATATACTTCATCTTCCGGAATATTCAATTCAGCGGCTATCTCGTTTGGCGAAAGGTTCCTCATGTATTTCTGCTCCAGCTTTTCTATTGCAGCTTCAATTTTCTTGGCTTTATCTCTTGCGCTCCGCGGAAGCCAATCCTCTTTTCTTAATCCATCTAAAATAGCACCACGTATTCTAAATGATGCATATGTGTCAAACTTCAGGTCACGCCTCGTGTCAAAACGTTCCAGGGCATCGAATAACCCCATCATCCCTAAACTCCTTATATCATCCCGGCTCACATTTTTAGGAAGACTTACTGAAATACGTTGAACATGATACGATACGAGGGGTATGTATTTCTTCACCAAAATGTCCCCGGCTAGCGGATCTCTGCGATCCACCCAATTCTTCCAACATAACTGCTCTTCTTCGATGGTCAGATGAGACATTGGACATCCTCCTAACATTGTTATACGATTTATGACCGATACTGCCCTAAGGCCATACATGCAATAATAATTCGATTGCAAGTGTACCTCTGTCATATTTTTGGCTTTTCAAAATCCAAATCCGATCCTATATGTTTTTAGTCCCTTTTGTAACGGTCCGTATATTTAGCAAACAATCACTTAAATTGAATTCAATCGTTCTTCCGCTATTCCCGCCAACATCTTCGGCGACGACTCTAATGCGCAAGTCAGATAACTCTTTCCGGACAGCTTCCACATTCCGGGGTCCTATTCTCATTAAATCCCCTCCGGAGGCAAATTGAAACATTTGTGCTCCGCCAGCCAACTTCGCTTTTAGGAATGGCATTCTAGCTCCTTCTTTTACTAAGAGCCGCACTAATTCTTTTATCGCCGTATCTGCAAATTTGGCAGCGTTGATCTGCCCCGATTTAGCTAGTGAAGAGTCAGGCAGCATAATATGTGCCAAACCTGCAATTTCTTTTTTCTCATCATAAATTACAACACCAACACACGACCCCAAACCGGAAGTGCGAATCGTATAGGGAGGTTTTATTATATGCATATCCGCTATTCCAACCTTAACAACCTGGACCTTTAACCATTCAGTCATTAGGTGACACTCCTAAAGCGGAAAAAATGATATCAAAAAATTCGGGATCAGGTAATAAAAAGAAATGACCATTAATGGAATCAGCGAAATGCTGGTCTTTTTCAAGCACAGTATCAATGACGATAGCTGCGTCACTTACTACGGATAATTCCAGTAATCCGTAACTGATCGTTGCCCCTACCATATCGATGCTCAAGGATGGAACGGATGGATAGATATTCAATCGGGTGAAATCAGAAAGGGAAGAGAGATAGGATCCCGATAAGATATTCCCTAATTCCTGAAGGCAAGAAAGTGCCAATTCATTATTGGGTGCGGATTCCATCAAAAAGGTCTCATCACCTGTCATCTTACGAATCAAATATTGGGCTACAGGAAGCGAAAGGATAAAAAACATACTCCCTGAAGCATCACCTTCTATTCTAAGGAAAACGCTGGCAACGACGTGATCGGCCCCGCCAGCCATTTCCATCATTTCATCAAAGGAAACGATTCGGACATTAGGAACATTCATATCAATTTTCCTATTAAGGATGGCAGAAAGCGCAGTTGCTGCGTTCCCTGCACCTATATTGCCGATTTCCTTCAAAATATCGAGTTGAAAAGGGTTGATTTTCTCAATGAACGACATATGATTATCCTTCTCTTAACATATTTTCAGTCATTTCCAGACTTAGAGCCGTCTCCAAATTGATTAGGACGAGCAGTCGCTTTTCAATTTTAGCCACTCCGCTAATGTATTCTGAAGCCAAATGGCCCACAACTACAGGCTGAGGTTCGATACTCTCCACAGGAATATCCAAAACATCATTGGCAGAGTCCACTATTAACCCAACTTCCATATCATCCAGAATGACGATGATAATCCTTGTTGTTTCATCGTATTCCACCTCTTCGAAACCAAAACGCACCCGTAAATCAATAATTGGGGTGATTACACCCCTTAGATTTATGACTCCCTTAACAAACTTTACAGCCTTTGGAACTCTGGTAATATGGAGAATCTTTTCGATACCGCTGACTTTATCCACTGGAATTGCATATTCTTTATTCTTAATTTGAAATACGATTACTTTCATATCCTCCGACATCTATTCCCCTCCTTTTAATAAACTCATGATTGATGTGCAGTCTTAACGAAAACCTGAATCGAAATGGGCGAACCAACGTCCCCTTCGCCCCATTTATCTATCACTCAATGAATCAATGTGTTGCAATCTATGATTAAAGCAACTTGACCATCACCAAGAATCGTTGCCCCCGATATTGCAAATGCGCTATTTAAATAATTACCTAGTGATTTCAGAACGATTTCCAGCTGCCCGATGAATGAATCAACGACTAATCCGGCTAATTTATCGCCTTTTCTTACAATGACCACAGAGAGGGTCTCTTCTTCTTCCTGACTGATAGGCACTTCAAATATATCTTTCAAGAACAGAAGCGGCAGAATCTTTCCCCTGAAGTCAATAACCTGTTGATTATGGGCATTCAAGATATCTGCTTTTTTTATGATGGCTGTTTCTATAATGGAAGAAAGCGGAATGGCATATTTTTCGTTTTGGATTGCAACGAGCATGACAGAGATAATGGACAATGTAAGCGGAAGCTGAATAAGGAAGATGGATCCTTCATTCTCTTTGGAATCGATCGTGACAGATCCACCGAGAGACTCAATGGTATTTTTAACCACATCCAGTCCAACACCCCGCCCCGATACATCTGAAATGGTTTCCGCTGTTGAGAAACCAGAAGCGAATATCAATTCATAGATTTGCTTATCCGTTAGGGCGGCGGCAGTTTCCTTGGTTAATATCCCATTGGATAGCGCCTTGTTCAAGACTCGATCCTTATTGATTCCTGCGCCGTCATCCTGGATTTCAATGAAAACATGATTACCGCTGTGGTAGGCTTTTAACAGGATTTTACCTTCTTCATTCTTTCCTTTCGCCAAACGTTCTTCAGGTGTTTCAATTCCATGATCCATGGCGTTTCTTAATAAATGGACGAGCGGATCACCGATTTCATCAATGACTGTACGGTCAAGTTCCGTTTCTGCACCGTTGATTTCCAAATTGACTTTCTTGTTTAAATCCCTTGCTAACTGACGAACCATTTTAGGAAAACGATTGAATACAGTTTCAACGGGCACCATCCGCATATTCAAAACGATTGTTTGTAAATCACTTGTTATACGGGACATTCTTTCTACTGTTTCATGCAATTCTTGATTATCCAAATCACTGGAAATTTGGTCAAGTCTGCCTCTATCGATTACTAGTTCCTCGAATAGGTTCATTAATATATCAAGCCGCTCAATGTTCACCCGAATGGTCTTGCTTGATGCCGGCTTAACTGGTGCCTGTTTTTTCTTATCATCATTATCAGTTGGAAGCACGGCTTTAATTGTCTCTTGTTCCGGTATTTCAGCAACTTGATCTTCTATAGATTTGGCTCCATGCCTCAAGCCCTCAAGATCAAGGGCATTTACCACAACTTGATCCACTTCGGAAACCTTCATGACTTTTTCTTTTATCTCATCAATCGATTCTGTTGTTACCATCGTGACCGTAAATTGCTGATCGAATTGCTCTTCTTCCAAAAGTTCGACAGGTGGGTGTGACTTGATTACTTCACCTGACTTTTCAAGCACTTCGAAAACCATAAACACCCGGGCAGCTTTTAAAAGACAGTCCTCACGCAACCCTATCGAGATTTCGAAGCTGTTGAAGCCTTGATCTTTGGACTGCTGAAGCACTGTCCATTCAAATTCATCGTACTCTCCCGCAGTCTTTTCCTCTTTTTCAAGGACGGCAGAAGCTGCTGCAATCTCTGCAATGGTGGAAGAAACGGGCGACTCCCCTTTTTCAATCATTTCCAGCCGTTGGACAACCTCCTCCACATTTCTTTTTCCATCTCCACCTTCAGCAATGGACATGACCATCGCTTCTAAATCATCAACCGCTAAAAATATCACATCAAATAATTCTGGAGAGAGAGCGATTTGGCTATTTCGGATCGCATCCAACACATTCTCCATTTTATGAGTTAAATTGGTTAGATCCTCATACCCCATAGTCGCCGACATCCCTTTTAAGGTATGGGCGGAACGAAAGATTTCGTTTACGATCGAAAGGTCTTCCGGGTTCTTTTCGAGTACGAGCAACTGTTCGCTGCACGTTTGAAGATGTTCTTTACTTTCTTCTATAAAAACCTCTAAATACTGATTCATATCCATACAATCTCACACCTCCACGTGTTAACAATAGCTTATTATCGCTTTAGCTATTTTTTCTACATCCTCTATGCTATCTATTAACTTGGTATTGATTGCCGCCTTAGGCATACCAAAAACGATTGATGTCTCCTGTGATTCGGCTATCGCTTTTAAAGGCCCCTCCTGTTTAAGCTTCATGAGTCCCATCGCCCCGTCCATCCCCATACCGGTCATGATAACGGCTATTTTCGCAGAATCATTCATTTCACTTACCGATTCAAATAGCACATCAACCGACGGGCGATGTCCATTACGCAATTCGGATTGATCCAAAAGGATTGCCCAGCTCATTCCGACTTTCCTCACTTTCAAGTGAAAACCTCCAGGTGCGATATAGGCGACACCTTTTTGAATCAGTTCCCCCTCTTCAGCTTCCTTCACTTTAATCTTGCATAATGAATTCAGACGTGTTGCCAAGGATTTTGTGAAACCGGGAGGCATATGCTGGACAATGAGTATGGGAGCATCAATCTCTTCCGGGAGTCCTGCCAAGACGGTCTGCAGCGCTCTCGGGCCTCCTGTTGATGTACCGATGACTACTATCTTTTTATACCCATAGGACCATTTTTCTTGATTTTTTTCAATTTTAGATGATTCTTTTGAATCTATTTTACTATATTTTTTCCAAACGGATGGGCTTCTTTCAATATTCATCGCATTTTTTTCTAGTTTGTGAACATTTGCCCTGCTGGCAGCCATAACTTTTTCATGGAGGTCTTTCTTGATTTTATGTAGATCCAATGAAATGGCACCCGAAGGTTTTGCCACAAAGTCAAAGGCTCCGCCGTTCATGGCGGCAAATGTATTTTCCGTTCCTTTTTTCGTTGTGCTTGATAACATGACTACAGCAGTTGGACATTCATCCATGATCCGGCTTAATGCTTCCAATCCGTCCATAATGGGCATTTCCACATCCAAAGTCACGACATCGGGTTTTAAAGCCTTTATTTTGTCTAAGGCATCTCTTCCATTCCTGGCAGTCCCGATGACTTCCATCCTGCTATCTTCCGCTAAAAACTCTGAAATCAACTTTCTCATAAACGCAGAATCGTCCACTATCAGCACTTTTACTTTACTCATATTAGGAGACCTACTTTCCAAAAAAATATCTCTTCATATTTTGGAGGAAATGGCTTTTTTGCAAAGTCAATTCTTCCCCAAATGAATGATTTGCATATCTCGAAGCAATGTCCATAATGGCCTTGGATACATCGGCTTCAGAATCGAAAAGGAGAAAGGGAATTTGTTTGGAAACAGAATTGGGTACGGTTCTATCATCCGGCAAGTAACCAAGAGCTACAGTTTCCAGTCCCAAAAATTTCACTAGTGCATTTTGGAGGCGCTTAATCGTTTCTTTGCCCTCCTTACTCGTGAAAACCCGATTGCAAACAAGGAAAAATGGAATCTCTTTATTTACTGAATGGATATATTTCATTGCGGAATATGCATCCGTGATAGAAGTGGGTTCAGGCGTCGTGATAACGACTAATTCATCCACACATAACAGGAATTTCATGGAATCCTGAGTGATGCCTGCACCCATATCAAATAAGATATAATCATAATTCGCAAACAATAAACTGAATTCCTCATTAAACCGGGTATACTTTTCTTCATCAAGTGAAAAGAGATTTGTCAACCCCGTTCCACCTGTAATGATTGAAATGTTTCCCGGTCCTGCCATGATGATATCCTTCAAACTAAAATCGTTTTCAAAAAAATCAATAATGCTGCTGGGAGATTGTTCCCCAATCAAAATATCAATATTCCCCATACCGATATCCATGTCGAACAACAGTACTTTTTTACCGCTTTGGGATAAGGCAATCGAAAAATTCAATGAAAAGTTTGATTTTCCCACTCCGCCTTTCCCGCTTAAAACAGCAATCGTTTTGGCCATTGATCGATTTTGGCGGGCTTCCAATCTTCTTCGCAAATTCTCAGCTTGATCTTTCATATTCATTAGCCCCAATAGCCATTTTCAATAGCTGTGATGATGTAGCTATTTCAATATCGTCTGGCACATTTTGTCCATCTGTTATATAGGCGGCTCCTAATTTATGAGTGTGTATAAAATTGAATATCTGCCCGAAAGTGGAGGTTTCGTCCGCTTTTGTAAAAATGACCTGTTTAATAGGTATGGCAGCAAACTGTCGATAAATATCTTCCATATCCTTTTGTTTAGAGGTCAAGGACAATACTAAATAGGTTTCCATCTCATCTGTAAAATGGATGATTTCATTAAGATCCTTGACATATTGCGGGTTACGGAAATTCCTTCCGGCCGTATCAATAAAAACAAAATCATAATGGGAGAAGCGTTCAGCAGCCCTTTTAAAGTCTTCCAAATTATAAGCGACTTCAATTGGAACGTTTAAAATCTTGGCATATGTCTTAAGTTGGTCTATTGCAGCAATCCTGTACGTATCTGTCGTAATGAAAGCCACCTTTTTATCATGCTTCAACATGGTTTCCGCCGCTACTTTCGCCAAGGTTGTTGTCTTTCCCACACCTGTTGGGCCAACAATATTAATATATTTTTTTTGCAGCCCGGGTTTTCCGTTTTCAACCTTTTCCAAAATCCTGAGCATGGCTTCTTCCAACCAAACTTGAACCTCTTCATCAGTGGATTGCTGTTTAAAAACGAACCATTTTTCAAGCAATTCATCCATGATTTGGGACCGAAGTGATATATCCACTTCCTGCTCGGTTAGGTATTTGTGGATTTTCTCCAGCTTCCCCGGATATTTTTTATCAGCTGAATAGATTTGCAAACTCTTTATCATATCTTTCAAACCTTCGATTTCTTTTAATAAGTCAGCACTTTCCCTATTCCCTTCATTAGGTTCAGGGGCATGACTTGCCATTTCCAGCTTTGATGGCAACTTTTTAGATTTTTGCTTGGTTACGGCTTGGATAGGCTGGGGCACAGGGTCTATGGCTGCAATGACTTCAATATTCCTCTTTTTGAATAATCCTAAGAAACCACCATTATATACAGCCTTCGAACTTAAGATTACTGCATCACTGCCTAGTTCCGCCCTTATTCGTTTCATTGCCTCGTTCATTGATGGCGCCAAATATTTCTTTACCTTCAATCGATATTCACCACCCCTACACTTTGTATTTCTACATTCGATTCGAGTTCATTGTATGAAAGAATCGGTACATTAGGAAAATAACGTTCAGTTAGTTGCCGGGCATACATCCTTACTGCTGGAGAGCAGAGTAAAATCGGTTGGTGATCCATTAGGGTCAGCTCTTCCAATTTGGCTGCAACTGCCTCCAATATGGATTGCGATATCGTTGGATCCAATGATAAAAAATTACCATGTTCGGTTTGCTGTACACCATCCGCGATGGTCTTTTCAACTTTCCCCGATAATGTTATGACTTTAATTCTATTTTCATCCGAAATAAAAGAATTCGTTATTTGTCTGGCTAAATTCTGCCTTACATATTCAGTAAGCAAATCTGTGTCAGTCGATAACTTGCCATAATCAGCAAGCGTTTCGAAAATGATCGGTAAGTTCCTTATCGAAACTTTTTCCTTCAATAATTTTGCCAATACCTTTTGTACATCTCCTATAGACAAGGGATTCGGAGTGACTTCTTCTACTAGTATAGGTGCCGATTCGTGGAGATGATCGATCAATTGTTTCGTTTCCTGCCTGCCCAATAATTCATGCGCATTGGACTTTATGACTTCCGTCAAGTGGGTGGATACAACACTTGGCGGGTCCACAACTGTATAACCCAAGATCTCGGCATGTTCTTTCATATCATCCGTAATCCACTTGGCCGGTAAACCGAAAGATGGTTCTATCGTATCGATTCCTTCTATTGAATCATCCTCCATCCCTGGACTCATGGCCAAGAAATGATTTAGGAGCAATTCCCCCTTTGCCATGACACTTCCCTTAATCTTCAGCCGATACTCATTAGGATTCAACTGAATATTATCACGTATTCTGACGACAGGGATCACGAGCCCTAACTCAATTGCAAGCTGCCGGCGGATCATGACGACCCGGTCCAGTAGGTCTCCCCCTTGATTGGCATCCGCAAGCGGAATCAATCCATATCCAAACTCAAATTCGATCGGGTCGACACTTAAAAGGTTAACGACGCTTTCTGGACTTTTCATTTCATCGGTTTCCAGCACTTCTTCCATTTCTTGTATTTCACTTTCGTCCTGCTTCGGTATCCTTGAAATTGTATACCCTCCAACGACTAATAAAGCAGCGATCGGAATGGTGAACAAGTCGGAAATGGGAGTGAATAAACCTAAAAGGAAAATGGTTGCTGCTGTTAGGTAAAGCATTTTGGGAAATTGAAATAACTGTTCAACAATATCCGCTCCGAGGTTTCCATTCGAGGCTGCCCGGGTTACGACAATTCCCGTAGCTGTAGAAATCAATAAAGCTGGTACCTGACTCACGATACCGTCACCAACCGATAACATGGAAAAATGAACGGCTGCTTCTCCAAAGCTCATGTCCAATTGCATGACGCCAATGATCATACCGAAAATCAAGTTAATGATGACAATGATGATGCCCGCTATGGCGTCTCCTTTAACAAACTTACTAGCCCCATCCATGGATCCATAAAAGTCTGCTTCGTTACTAATTTTTTCCCTTCTGGCACGTGCTTCGTTTTCTGAGATCATCCCAGCATTTAAATCTGCATCGATGGCCATCTGTTTCCCCGGCATCGCATCCAGCGTAAACCTTGCCGCTACCTCCGAGACGCGTTCGGAACCTTTAGTGATGACGATGAAATTGATGATGACCAAAATGATGAATACAACTAATCCTACCAGCACGTTACCGCCGACTACAAACGACCCAAAGGTTTCTACAACTCCCCCAGCATCACCATAGGTCAAAATGGCACGAGTCGTCGAAACATTCAACCCCAGCCTGAACAATGTCAGTAAAAGGAGCAAGGAAGGAAAGATTGAAAATTCGAGAGGTTCTTTCATATTCATCGTAGTCAATAGAACCAGCAACGCAAGAGAGATATTTAAAAGGAGTAAAATACTTAACAACCATGTTGGCAATGGAATGACCAACATGGCAACGATCATGATAACGCTCGATATAACAACTAAATCTCTTGCTCGCATGTTTTTTCTCTCCTAACTAGCGGGTTACCCTATTACATCTTTACAGTTTACCTTTGGTTTTATATACAAAGGCCAGTATTTCAGCGACTGCCTTAAAGAACTCTTCCGGTATCGCCTGGCCTAATTCAGCCTGATCATATAAAGACCTGGCCAAAGGCCGATTTTCCACCATGATCACATCATTTTCTTTGGCAATGAATTTAATTTTCTGGGCAACAAAATCAACGCCCTTTGCCACTACATACGGAGCCTCAGCTTTTTCTTCATCATATTTTAAAGCAATAGCAAAATGCGTCGGGTTAGTGATGACGACATCCGCATTGGGAATTTCCTGCATCATTCTTTGAGCGGCCATCTGCCTCTGCTTTTGCTTTATCTTGGATTTGATGAGCGGGTCCCCTTCGGAATTTTTATATTCATCCTTTATATCTTGTTTGGACATCCGGATGTTTTTTTCAAAGTCATATTTTTGATACAAATAGTCTAATAGAGCAATGAACAATAAAGCCACGGCAGCATAAAATCCTACTTTAATCGTAATATCCGCCAATGTTGCCATCGCTTCTTCCACAGAAATCTGTGATAAAATCATAATCTCGTCCATGCGCTGCCATAGTACATAAAAGGCAACAAAACCAACAAATGATATTTTAAGAATGGATTTCAATAATTCAACAATGGCCCTCATTGAAAAAATGCGTTTGAACCCTTTAACGGGATCTAATTTTTCAAGTTTGAACTGTATGGATTCAGTCGAAAACAAAAAACCGACTTGCATGACATTAGCCAATATCCCAGCTAGTATCGCTGCTGCAAAAACGGGTCCTAGGATAAGGCCCATCTCCTTTAAAACCTCTATCATGATAATTTGCATATTCTCCTCACTGAATCCAGCCAAGGTAAAATGCTGCAGATATTCTTTCATAAGACCGAGCAAATGATTATACATGTACGGTCCCATAAGCAATAACACTGAAAACACTGCAATTAAATTCACAGAGGTATTTACATCCTGACTCTTTGCCACCTGACCTTTTTTCTTAGAATCCTGACGTTTTTTGGGAGTCGCCTTTTCGGTCTTTTCACCAGCGAAAAACTGCAAATCCAGCTGAAACCTCTCCATATCAAACGCCTCCAATCAACTGCATTAGGTGACGCATGGTCAAAAGCAAGAAATTGAAGAGTTGGGTGACAACCGTCATCATCATTCCCATTACCAGTATGATAACCGCTAAGCCGGCAATGATTTTCACTGGAATCCCAACAACGAACACATTTAATTGAGGAACTGTCCTGGCAAGTATCCCTAGCGTGACATCCACTAAGAAAATACTTCCCACCACAGGAATGGACATCTGAAAAGCAATCATGAAAGCTTTGCTGAAAGCTTTGGCCAAATATTCTATCAGCGCATGATCTCCGAATGGCACAAATAATTGGTCAATCGGGATGAACTGATAACTATAAAAAATCCCATCCAAAAGCAAATGATGGCCATTAGTACTCAATAGGAATAATAAAGCGATTGTATAAAGATATTGTCCCATCAACGGGCTTTGTGCCCCCGTTTGGGGATCGATGACATTCGCTATTGAAAAACCCATTTGAAAATCAATCAATCCGCCAGCTATTTGAACGGCCGATAAAATCATATACGCTGCAAATCCAATGAAAAGGCCAACAAGCGCTTCCTTCATGATCAATAAATAAAATGTGACATCCAATTCCAGAACCGGAGCATCAATGGTGTAGTACATGATCCAGGCAAGGAAGATTCCAAGCCCGACCCGATGCTGTACCGGTATGGATCGGTACGAAAAGATCGGCATGGCCACGAAAAACGTAGTGACCCGGACCACAATTAATAAAAAGGCGGGAAAGTGCGGAAATAATTCCTCCATGCCCTACCCTACAAATCGATTCAGATTACCGAATATTTCATTTGCATATGATAATAAGTGGCTCAACATCCATGGAGCCAATAAAATGAGTCCCAATAAGACTGCGACGATCTTCGGAACGAATGCCAAGGTTTGTTCCTGAATCTGTGTAGTTGCCTGAAAGATGCTTACTAATAGTCCTACAATAAGAGCGATAACCATCAATGGGCCCGCGATAATCAAAACCATATAAATTCCTTTTTCCGCTATATCAATAACAAAATCTGCACTCATTTATTCTCACCTGCTTAAAAACTCTGTAATAAAGACTTCACCACTAAATACCATCCGTCAACAAGAATGAAAAGGAGGATTTTAAATGGCAGCGAAATCATGACTGGCGGCAACATCATCATCCCCATCGACATCAGGACACTTGCAACGACCATATCAATAACCAAAAAGGGAATGAAAATCATGAAACCTATTTGAAAAGCTGTTTTGATTTCACTGATTGCAAAAGCTGGTACAAAGGCAGTCAAGGGAATGTCCTGTATCGTTTCAGGCTTATCCACCTTCGCATATTCCAAGAATAGCTCAAGGTCCTTCTGCCTTGTATGGGCACTCATGAATTCCTTAAATGGTATCGAGGCCTGTACATATGCTTCTTCTAAATCTATCTCTTCATTAAATAACGGGGTTAATGCCTTTTCATTCACTTCCTGAAAAGTCGGTGCCATTATGAAAAATGTCATGAAAAGTGCCAGGCCGACCAACACCTGATTCGGCGGCATCTGCTGTGTAGCTAGCGATGTTCTCACAAAGCTCAGGACAATGATGATTCTTGTAAAGCAGGTCATCAAGATCAATATGCTTGGAGCCAGCGATAAGACAGTCATCAGTAGAACAAGTTTGACGGAAGTAGAGACATTAGCGGGATCACTGTTATTAAAAAACTCCATGAACTCATTCATTCAATGTCTCTTCCTTTCCTATCAAGCTCCTTTAACAGCTTTTTCCTGCTATCAGACAATTGATCAAGTTGACTTTTGAATTCTGCAGAGAAACTGGCGGTTTCGGATCCGCTTTTCTTCAACCACTTATTTTTCAACTTCATTGCAAGTTCCCCAGGCTGGATCATTTGATCGATCTTATCATTGTGATCTTTCAAAAGCTGTTCATATTCCTCGGGATCATCTATTTCTTTCAAGAGCTGAATATTTTCACCGACCCCGATCACCAATATTCTCCCGCCAACTTTAACAAGCTGGACAGAACGATTTGCGCCAAGGCCCGTACCGCCTAAATTCTCCACTGAATTTGCCTTTTGATACGATTTACTTTTTTTATTGATGAACTTTAATAGGATATATAGAAGGGCCACTACAAAAATAGTAGCAAATATCATCCTCAGAAACTCCCAAACGGTTATCCCCACTTTGTCTGGATTCGTTGTCTGTTTGGTGGAGTTAGAGCCTTTTGATTCACCTTTATCCACCTTTAAATCATCCGGCTGTTCATAAACATTCTTCACTGTTTTTTCAAGATCTTCCGCATGGGCCTGTATGGCCCCAGAGAAGAATACCGCTATCATCAGTGAGACCTGAAGCCATTTTTTAATTAAAAACAATATGAAGACACCCTCTTAACTTAATGCTTTATTTATGGCTTCCAAAACACGGTCTGCCTGGAATGGCTTCACGATAAAGTCTTTTGCACCCGCCTGGATCGCATCAATGACCATGGCTTGCTGTCCCATCGCTGAACACATGATGACCTTAGCTTGAGGATTTACCTTTTTAATTTCCTTTAATGCTGTAATTCCATCCATTTCAGGCATGGTAATATCCATCGTTACAAGATCCGGATGAGTTTCTTTATATTTTTCCACTGCTTGGGCGCCATCTGCTGCTTCCCCGACTATTTCAAAACCATTTTTTGAAAGGATATCCTTAATCATCATTCTCATAAATGCTGCATCGTCCACAATTAAAATTCTATTAGCCATAATTTTCGTCCCCCAAATTATCTTATTTTATTTAATCGGTCACTTTGACTCATGATATCTGTAACACGCACTCCAAAGTTTTCATCAATCACCACTACCTCGCCTTTTGCTATCAAGCGGCTGTTTACCAGGATATCCACTGGCTCTCCCGCTAATTTATCCAATTCGATGATCGATCCGGAGGACAACTCCAAAATATCCTTGACGGAGCGTTTCGTTCTTCCAAGCTCCACAGTTACCTGCAAAGGGATATCCATCAGCATGCTGAGATTTTTTGTTTCAGACTCCTGAAGCTGATAAGGCTGAAAACTGGTGAAACTGGCAGGCTGAACATTTACTGGCTGTCCTGTTGGTACGGATGAAACGCCAAAATGTTGTGGTACATTCGGCATTTGGCTCGCTGGTTGGGTTTGGTGACCGCCTTGTCCATAAGTTTCATTTGCCGATCGTTCAGACCGGCTGTCCTGGAATGGTGCCGGCTCCTGAGTTGGAATGTTTGTTACTGGTTCACTTAGTATTTTTTGCGTTTTCATTTCGGCAGGATCGCTTTCGCCCGTCCCATTTAATAATTCAGAAACTAACCCTTTAGCAAACTCTAACGGCAACAACTGCATGATACTGGAATCAATTAAGCTGCCGACACGGAGACGGAATGAGATTTTTGCAAATAAATCCTCGTTCGGTATCGCATTTTCACCTTCACCATTTAAAAAGTTAAGTAAATCTATGCTAGGTGGAGAAATATCCACTTTTTTACTAAAAATGGTCGACATGGATGTCGCAGCAGAACCCATCATTTGGTTCATGGCTTCCTGGACAGCACTCAATTGAATTTCCCCAAGCAGGTCAGAAGGATTCTCCCCATCTCCGCCAAGCATCAAATCCGCAATGATAGCAGCATCGCTCTGCTTGATGACCAGCATATTTATACCTGAAAAACCTTCTGTATATTGCACTTGAATCGCTACATATGGATGCGGGAATTCTTCCGCGATCTGTCCCCTTTCAATCAATGTAACCGTCGGAGTGGTGATATCCACTTTTTGATTCAACAAAGTGGATAGGGCAGTGGCCGAACTTCCGAAGGAGATATTACCGATTTCACCGAGGGCGTCGAGTTCCATCATCGATAAATAATCGTCAATCGAGAGAGGGAACACCTCATCTTCAATATCACTTGTACCTTTTAAAAGGGCATCTATCTCGTCTTGTGAAAGCATTCCATCACTTACCATCTTCGTCTCCCCCTTTCAAAATATCAAGAATCTGGATAGCATGTTTTTTTCCTACTTTTCCTGGCTGCCCGCTGTATTTTGGGACCCCTCCAATGGTAATCGTCAAAGGTTCATCGATTGCCTTATTTAAATCGATGACATCTCCAACATCAAGCAGCAAAAAATCCTCGATGGTGATGTCCGTGGAACCAAGTTCGGAAATAATGGGAAGATCTGCGTTTCGGATACGCTTTTCCAAAATCATGATTTCCTCCGGGATTTTTTCCTTTTGGGAATTTTCCATCCAATAATGAGCGGATAACTTTGGTATGATCGGTTCCAATACGACGTGAGGAATGCAAACATTAATCATTCCACTCGTTTCACCGATTTGTGTATTCAAGGAAATGACCACAACAGTATCATTGGGTGAAACTAGTTGTAAAAATTGTGGATTGACCTCGAACTCTGTCATCACCGGTTCGATTTCAACAATCGTTCCCCAAGCCTCCTGTAAATTTTCAAAAGCCTTCTCGAATAAATTCGACATGATTTTCGTTTCTATTTCCGTTAAACTATCCACCTTATTCACGCTTATGCCCCGCCCGCCCAAAACGCGATCCATCATGGAATAAGCGATATTCGGGTTGACCTCAAGAATGATTCGGCCATCCAAGGGCGGCACCTCAAAAACATTCATGATGGTCATTTTAGGAATCGATCGGATAAACTCTTCGTAAGGTATTTGATCTGCCGAAGCAACGGATATTTGGACATATGTTCTAAGCTGAGCAGAAAAGTATGTGGTCAGCAGCCTTGCAAAGTTCTCGTGTATCCTGGTCAAACTCCGGATTTGATCCTTAGAAAACCGAAGCGCCCTTTTAAAGTCGTATACTTTCACTCTTTTTTCTACTTCTTCTTTTTTTAAATCATCTGCATCCATTTCTCCTGTGGAAATGGCCGATAATAAAGCATCGATTTCATTTTGCGATAATATTTCCCCGGACATTAACACTCACCTCCAAAGCTTCTCCTTCTTATTTAATGAAGCAAGGATGTTTTTTATTGCAGAATCGAGGAGGTTATATAAACCTTTTCAACTTTTCCTTCTTCCATTAATTCATTCATTCTAGTCTTTAACGCTTCTTGAAGCTTTTCCTTGCCTTTTTTACCGGTTAACTCTTCCGCTTTCATTTCTGATAGTTCGGTAATGATGATATTTTTCACTTGAAAATTTCTTTTTTCCAACTCTTCTTTTGCTTTTTTATTTTCTGTTTGGACCATAAATGAGATTTTGATATAATCATTGCCGGCAAGATTCGTAGTAATTTCAGGAATCTCAACTGATGATTTGACAATTTCGTCAATGCTAGGTTTATCTTCGGCAGATGTGGGATCAGATAACTTTGTCACTACCACGACCGCTATGACACCAACAAGCGTTATAGCCACGAGTATGATCAACATAATGGTCAATAGATTTTTTTTCATGAACTTTCCTCCACATCCTTACGAAAACCGAGAATATTAACGGTACGATAAAATTGTATAATAGCTTCAACCAGTTCCTCTTCCTTCTCTAGCACAACGATTTTCTTACCATTTGTAAAAGTAATGGTCGTATCTGGCAATGACTCGACTGTGTCTATGTACAATGCATTGATATAAAAGCATTTTCCATTGAGCCTTGTGACTTTGATAATGATATTTAGGAGCCAGGGCAAAAAGCACCTGGCTCCTCCCTCCCTTAACCTATCGTTTTAAGTTAACCAATTCCTGCAAAATCTCATCCGACGTCGTGATGATCCTCGAATTCGATTGGAAACCACGTTGAGCAACGATCATTTCAGTAAACTCTTCGGATAAATCCACATTGGACATTTCCAAAGAACCTGATGCAATAACACCGCGCCCCTCACCTGCGATATTGATATTTGCAGTACCTGAGTTTATTGATTCCTGAAAAGTATTGCCACCGGTTTTCGTCAAGCCAGATGCATTGGAAAACTTGGCGACGGCCAGTTGGCCTAAGGTAGTGATCAGACCGTTGGAATAAACGCCATTTATTTCCCCTGATGAACCAATATTAAAGCTTTCCAGTTTACCTTCTTTATTACCATTCGGATTGACAAGAGCAGTGGTGGAACCTTTAACTTGAGTAAGGTTCGAGAAATCAAAATCCAAATTAACTTTTTGTACGCTTTCATCACCTGGTGTATCCGAGTCATCCTCTTTGCCGCTTGAAATGTTTATGGTTTGACCTGACTGGGTTTTATCAGCTGCCACTATCTGACCATTAGCGTCGAAATTAACCGTTGTGAACGGTTTTGGTTTAGTAGCTGATGTATCCCCCAAAGCAGCAGGTTCTTCATCAAAAAGCTCCCATTTATCATCACCGTTTTTTTGGAAATAGATAGTTGCCGTTTGTTCTTTACCCTTGTCATCCACAACTTTCATTTGTTGGCTAAATACGGTACCATCAATTGCGTCGGCAGCTAGATTTCCACTTACTGATATTTTAGTGGTGGTAATGGCAGGTAAAATCGCATTGACGTTAACAGCAACGTCGCCAATCGTTTTTGATCGTTTCCCGTTTTCATCAACCTTGTAAGCCTGCACTTTCAAACCATTCGCGTTGACAAGGGTACCATTATCATCCAAATAAAAGTTTCCTGCACGTGTATATGAAAGAGAATCGCCTTGCTTGACGACGAAATAGCCATCACCTGATATTCCTAAATCAAGATCACGGCCGGTGGTTTGCAGGCTTGACTGTGTATGGATCGTATCGATTGTAGCAATCGTGGAGCCCAATCCAATTTGTTTAGAATTGGTTCCTCCTTTATTGGCTGTTGCTGCACTTGCACCAGATACCGTTTGGTTCATCGCATCGCTGAATGTCACACGGCTTTTTTTGAAACCATAAGTATTGACATTGGCGACGTTATTACCGATAACATCCAATTTTGTTTGTAAGTTTTTTAATCCGCTTATTCCCGAATACATTGAACGAAGCATGGTAAAAGCTCCCCTTTCATATAAAGACTGCTTCCGTCATTCCACAGTCCAGGCTTCCTCTATCAGGTCCAGCCTATTAATCTAAAATTATGATTCCATTGATGTTCGTGAAAATTTGAGATGTTGCTTCTCCCCTGTTCATGCTGTGATAACTTATTGTTTATCGTGCTTACTATCATTGCCGCATTCCCTGTAATGATAAGAGATTCGGTTACACCCATTTTTGACTCATCCGCAATTGAACATGTTTACTGATGGTCAATTTTTCATTTGTATAGACAGCAGCTTGAAAATGCTGTTGGAAGCCTTGCTGGATCATCTGCCTTTGCCTTAACGGTCATTTTGTTTGTGGCATCGCTTGAGGGAATTTGCTTGAAAACCAAGTTTATTCATATTCCCGCCCCTTAAGCTTCAGCGACTTTTATCAATTGATCTGATGATAACTTGGTGTTGTTTTCATCATCCACTTCAATTTGCAGTTTGCCATTACTCATGGATACTGAGATTACGACAGCTGCTGTCTCTCCATTTTTTTCATCCATCCAGGAAACGCGCTTACCTATTAATTCACTTGCCGCCGTCAAGCTATTCGACGTGGAACTTGTTTGTTTCATTGCCGAAATATTTGCGGGTTCAAGCTTTGTGCCATCTTCTAAAAGAAAATAAACGCCATCACCCTTATATTGGATCGATTTAACGATGCCTGTTCCTTCTTCTATCGCAAGGTCATCATCGCCTTCATCCAATTTGTGCCAAGTGACTTCCTTTCCGACAAAAGAGTTATAGTTCATTAAACTATTTTGTTGATTGATCCCGATTATTTCTTCCATTTGGGCTCCCATATTCATCATCTGTTCCAGAGAAGAAAAAGTGGCCATTTGGGCGATGAACTCGGTATTGTCCATTGGGCTTGACGGATCTTGGTTTTGAAGCTGGGTAAGCAACAATTTCAAGAAATCATCTTTTCCCAATGCATCCCCGGTTTTTCTATTTTCAGTTTGGGATTTTGATAATAATAGTGATGTATCGATGGTCGTCATTTCTTCACCTACACTTCCAGATTTAACAGAGCATCGGCAAGGGATCCCGTAAACTCGCTTTCCGGCTCATCATTGCTTTCTTCCTTACTCTCCTGTTGTTCATTATGTTCATCCGCATCTTTCTGGCTGAATTTCTCTGAGTTGAAAGCATTGAAGGCCTGTGATATTTCAATTCTTTCAATTTGAATGTTTTGTCCGCTAAATGCTTGTTTTAAACCATGAATCTGGTTCTCCAGAATATCTTTGGCTTGGGCAGTGGTAGCCAGAATCTTGGCTGATAGCATACCATCCTTTTGAATCAGCTCGATTCTTAGGGACCCTAAATGTTCAGGATTCAATCTGATCAACAGTTTATTTACACCGTTAGTTCCGCTAAAGTTCGCCTTACTTAAAATATTGTCAAATTGCTTAACAAACTCATCTTGACTGACAGTTTGCTCAACTTTGGGAGCCGCCAAGACGAATTGCTCCAGCTTTGTCATGAGAAAAGGCATACCAGACCCTTGATTTTTACCGCTATCCGGGCTTTGCAAAGTCACACTGCTAGCGACTGCTCCATCTTTATTCACCTTGTCACTCCCAGATAAATGCGATAATGCGCTTTTAAATGTTTCTATTGCTTTAGTTTGCCTTGTCTCTGAAGTGTTGGATTGGTCAGGTTCTGTTTTTGATTTTGACTGATTGAACAGCCATTTCTCCAGCTTCCCCGTTATTCCTTCAAGCAGGTGTTTCATTTGTTTCTGAATGGCCGCTTCATCTTGTGTCATATCCTTATTCTCCGAAAGAAGATCTTGAATTTTCACCAGTTTTAAAAGATTCACCACACCAGACAATGGGAGGTCATGCCATTCTTCTTCGCTCAATACAGTAACTTTTTTCAGGGTGGTATACAGTTCCATGACATTGGCTGATAACAAACTTTGTGGATTCAGGCTGAAGTCATCACCTTCTTGTTCTAAATCCAGTTCCTCGATGCTCGCAAAGAAATCATCAAGGGCCCCCTCATCATTTCCAACTATATTTTTTTGGACCTGTAAAATAAGGGTGCTGTCTTGTTTGTTTACTGAAGGGGCAACGGCTGTACTCTCTTCCCCTGTATCACTTAACCTTTCAAGTTTCAAAAAACCAAGCAACTCGTTTATTTCAGACATTCGTCCTTCAGGGTTGCCGCTCTTATCCGATGGAACGGGAGGTTCTGCCACTATCGCTGATTGGAGGACTGATCCAAACCCTGAATTAGTTTGCTGATTTGGCTTAATTGGTACCTTTTGAGTCAATGATGCCAAAGGAAGTAAAGAATTAATGGCAGAATTCATATATTCACCTCCTAACCCTTTTCACTCAAGAACTTTGTTCCGTCAGTTTCTTCGTTAACCTTGCAGCATCAGTCGTTGTCATTTGCTCCAAAACCTTAGCTAAAGTGGCTGCTTTCATACTTGAGAGAATCTCCACTGCATCTTCATCATTCATTTCGGTAATGATGGGAGCAGCCTTCTTGGGAGCCATCGTTTCATAAGTACGGATGATATCTTTGAACGCTTGTTTACTATCATTCTGACTATCTTTAAGTTGATTCATTTCTGTTTGAAGCTGCTGTTTTTCCGCCTCTGCCTTTTCAATGGCCTTGTCACGTGTATCGATGATGCTCTCAAGCTTGTCTATCTCTTTTTCCTTGTTTTCAATCTCGGTTTCTAATTTTTCGAGCTTCATGGAAACTTTCTCATCACTCTTGGCTGGTTTATCTTTTTCTTCATCCTTTTGATCCGATTCAATGAAGGGTATTTTCGCAGACATTTCCTTTGCCTTTTCCACTACATTCACCCCTGCAACTGTAAAAACGATTAACGCTACAGTTACCGCAAAGATTAATGGAATGAAGATGACAAGAAACCATTGAAACTTACTTATCTTGCTTTCTTCCAATTCTTCCAATCCATTAGATTCACTTTTTTTACCCATTCCATCACCTTACGCCTTTGCTTAAGAATTGCCGGATTGATATTTCATCCATTTGTTTGTTCTCAGCTTCCTTTATGACATCGAGGAATTTATGAAAATCATTTTCTTTCATTTTCTCGTACTTTTTAACCTCGATATTTCTTTCCATTAATATATCCCGTTGAATATTCATCTTGTATCGCGCTTCAATGACTTCCTGTTGACAGTGGTTTAAGAGTTTTTCCAAGTTGTCCATAAATAACTGATGATGACGAATTTCCTGTATGGATAATCCATTTCGCAGCTTTTCCTGTTGAAACTCAAGCAACTCTTCCTTTTTCTTTAAAAGCTTATATAACTTTTCTGCCACTTCTTCAAATTTTTTTAAAGCAGCATTATATTTAGCTAGTGCATCGGTTTTTTCTTTTTCTTTGATGGTCAGGATCTTCTCGAATTTATATTGATAAATCATTATTAATCACCTTTCTCCATCAATTCGACAAGGGCATTGATACTATTATCTTTGGTAGCTTTTTCATGGGTTCCTTGCTTCAAAAATGAAATGATTTCCGGATAGCGTGTAATCGAGTTATCAATTTGTTTGGAAGAACCCTTCTTATAAGCTCCTATATTAATCAAATCTTCCGACTCCATATAGGTTGATAAACTTGCCCGTAATTCTTCCGCGGCGTTTTTATGCTTGTCACCAACTATATTGTTCATGACACGACTAATGCTCTTTAATACATTGAGCGCTGGAAACTGTCCTTTATTGGCTAAGTTACGGTCCAGTATGAAGTGACCATCCAAAATCCCCCTGACAGCATCAGCAATCGGTTCATTCATATCATCACCGTCGACGAGTACCGTATAAAAAGCTGTAATGGTACCGAGCTGATTTGTACCCGTTCTTTCGAGTAACCTTGGCAGGATGGCGAAAACGGAGGGGGTATACCCTTTGGTCGTCGGCGGTTCCCCGATGGCAAGCCCAATTTCCCTCTGGGCCATAGCCACCCTCGTGACCGAATCCATCATCAGCATCACACTCAATCCCTTATCACGAAAATATTCCGCGATGGCAGTTGCCGTCAAAGCACCCTTTATCCTCATTAACGCTGGCTGGTCAGATGTCGCCACTACAATGATTGATCGAGCCAGCCCTTCCGGTCCAAGGTCTTTCTCAATGAATTCACGAACTTCACGGCCACGTTCTCCAATAAGACCGATCACGTTTAAGTCAGCCGTCGTATTCCTTGCTACCATACCAAGCAACGTGCTTTTCCCGACGCCGCTTCCTGCAAAGATACCAACACGTTGTCCTTTTCCAACTGTTAATAAACTATCAATTACCCGGACTCCTACATCTATCGGTTCATTAATGGGAGGCCGTTTCATCGGATTTGGCGGATCTTGATCCACAGAAATTGTCGCCAAACCTTTTGGAAGAAGTGAGTCATCAATGGGATGGCCCAATGGATCGACTACTTTGCCAATAAGTTCACTTCCCACCTTTATCTCAAGACTCCGCCCGCTTCCTTCCACCATACAGCCAGGGGCAATATCACTAACTGCTGTAAATGGCATTAAAATGACCATTTCATCACGGAAACCGACCACTTCGGCTATGATTCGGTTTTTCTTTTTTTGTATGCCTGTATGGATATAACAAACATCACCTACAGAGCTTTCAGGGCCTTGAGATTCTATCATTAACCCCACGACACGTTTGACCCGTCCATAATGTTTGAATGGATCAACTTCATCAACCAAGGGCAATAGGTCTCTAGTTTTCATCTTTATTCCCCTTCCAGCAATTCAGTTAGTTTCACTTTAATTTCCTGCAGCTGACTGTCGACACTCGCATCCATCCTTCCGTTTTCGGATTCGATGATACAGCTGCTTTCTTCAAGCTCATCATCCGGAAAGATATACAGCTCAGTATCTTTTGGAAAGATTGCCATCAACTCATCTTTATGAGAAAGAATCGATTGATATCGAATGGGATGGATATGCAATTGCACTTCACGGTAATCCCTCACTTCTTTGATGGCTCTTTTGACTATGGATAAAAAAGACTCTTCATCTTTTTCAAGCTGTTGCCCGATAATTTTCTCTGCCACCTTCAGGGCAAGATTCAAAATAACGGTTTCAGATGATTCGATATGGTGCCGATAATCTTTTTTAGAGGACTGCACCACTTCTTTTGCGAAAGCTATTTCCGCGGCAATCTCGCTATAACCCTTTTGGATCCCATCTTCGACTCCCTGCTGATACCCTTCTTTTTGAGCTTGTTCGATAAACATTGCTTTATCTTGATTCTCCCATTGTTCTCGGTCTTGCTGGATTTCAGCAGCAATCGCTTGGGCTTTTTGCTTAGCATCGAGCAATAACGTTTCCGCTTCCTGTTTGGCATCTTTGAGAAATTCATCAGATTGAATATAATGAAGGTTTTTTCGCTCATCTGCATCATCATTTTGAAAAAAGTCAAAAGGGCGAACTTTTATCGCTATCTTTTTACTTTCCTCTTGGTTAGCCTGCTGGGATTTGATAATCCTAGACAATGATATCATCCCCTCCGCCGCGGGCAATCACGATGTCTCCAGTCTCTTCCAGTCGTCGAATGACGGCAACAATTCTTGATTGTGCTTCTTCAACATCACGCAAGCGTACCGGCCCCATATATTCCATTTCTTCCTGGAACGTTTCAACCATCCGTTTTGACATGTTTCGGAAAACGATTTCCTTCACTTCATCACTAGCCACTTTAAGAGAAAGTTTAAGATCTTCGTTATCGGAGTCCCTGACAACGCGCTGAATCGCTCTGCCATCAAGGGTCACGATATCCTCAAAAACAAACATTCTTTTCTTGATTTCCTCAGCAAGCTCCGGATCTTGGATTTCAAGTGCATCCAAGATCGTCCTTTCCGTTGAGCGGTCAACACCATTCAACACATCTACAACGGCTTCCACTCCACCAGTCTGTGTATAATCTTGGGTTACAGTCGCTGAAAGTTTCCTTTCAAGTATTTGCTCCACTTCATTGATGATTTCCGGAGAAGTGCTATCCATTAAAGCAATCCTTCTAGCAATATCGGCCTGCACCTCTTGCGGAAGCTCAGACAATATTTGTCCAGCCTGTGTGGGATCAAGATAGGACAAGATCAATGCAATGGTCTGCGGATGCTCGTTCTGAATGAAATTCAAGATCTGTCCAGGATCTGCCTTTCGAGCAAAGTCGAATGGACGTACCTGCAAGGATGATGTTAAACGGTTAATGATGGCAGTTGCCTGATCAGTACCCAAGGCCTTTTCAAGTACCTGCTTGGCATATCCTATCCCGCCCTGGGAGATGTAATCCTGTGCTAAAGCAATATTATGGAATTCTTCCAGAATTTCCTCTTTATCTTGGGAGTCCACTTTCCTCACTCCCGAAATTTCAAGGGTCAATCTCTCAATTTCCTCTTCGGAAAGATGCTTATATACGGATGCAGAAACATCCGGGCCTAAGGAAATAAGGAGAATGGCAGCTTTCTGTTTGCCAGTCAATCCGGCTTTTTTTTTTCTATCTGTCATTTTCTTAAGCCTCCTAGTCTTCTGCTATCCAGCTTCTTAATAATTTCGCAAATTCATCCGGCTTTTCTTTTGCCAGCTTCTCCAGTTGTTTTCTTTTTAAAGACGCTTCCGTTTCCTTCTCTTTGTTCAGATCCGGAACATCGAATACGACTTCTTCCTCTTCAACCACGTACTCCTCTTCCATTTCAGCTTGCTTTCGGGAACGGAGGAATAAGATTAAGAGAATGATAATGGCAAGTATTAGCACTCCGCCGACGATGTATGCCCATATTGGTAACGTAGGTTTCGTTTCATCTTTTTGCAACTTCATTTTTCCGTTAAACGGCTGCACGGAAATCGCAATTTTATTATTAAGCTCCTCGTCCGTCAGCTCTTCCCCTTCAGCTTTTTTCTCGATTGTCGTGCGGATTATCGTACCAAGGATTTGTGTAATATCATCCACACTCTGTTGTGATAAAGAATTCGGATCGTCAGCTGTGGGCGGTTCGACCATGACCTGAATACCTAAATCTTTGACTTTATATGGGCTTTCGACTATTTCTTTCTTGATTCGGTTCACTTCACTATTTATCGTTTCATCCACTTTTTCATAATCACCGGATCCATTTGTGCCTTCAACGTATTGGGTTCCCAATGAATCTGAGGAATCCTCACTTTGCGGAACGCCTCCTGCACCTGCTGCGTCCCCGCTATACGATTCATTGATCCTTTGCGCAGAAATCTCAATTCCAGCCATATTTTCTTCATCGACCGGTTCCACTAAATTCTCTTCCCGATTTTCTTGAGTGAAATCAATGTCTGTCGTGACTGAAACAACCACTTTGTCTCTCCCCATTATCGTTCCAAGCATATTTTGTACCTGTCTTTGAATATCGCGTTCTATTTCTTTTTTTATTTCGTTTTGGGAAGCAAATGCGGACGCAAAAGAAGAATTTTCATTTTCAAGATCGAAGTACTCAAACTCTTGGTTCATAATGACGATATTATCTGTAGGGAGATTCGGAACACTTTTTGAGACGAGATGATAAAGGGAATTGATTTGACTTTCTTCAAATTTATAACCGGGTTTCGTATTCAATACAATGGATGCTGACGCTTCCCCAGCTGAATCACTGACAAAAACTCCTTTATCAGGAAGAGTGATCATAACACTGGCATCTTCTACTCCATCAATCTTTTTTATTAAACTGGCCAATTCCGTTTGCATCGAGTCAAGTTTAATGACATTGAATTCATTTTCAGTCATTCCGATACCGGCACTTTGACTAAAAAAGGAATAGTCGATACTGCCTGATTCCGGAATTCCTTCAGCTGCCAGCTCCACTTTAAGTGAATCCAGTTTTTCTTCTGGAACTTTTATGGTCGTTCCATTTTCAGAAACTTCATTCATAATCCCTTGACTGTCTAAATTTTCTTTAATGCTCCCCGTTTCCGAAGGAGTTAAGTTGGAATATAAGGGCACCAGCGTCGTACGCGTGGTTAAAATTGAAACTGCCGTAATGATGATGATAATTAATACCGCTGAACCAATCATCATGAATTTCTGTTTTTTACTGCGGCTTGTCCAGTAAGCAGTTATTTTGTTTTTAAAGTTCACTAGTACTTCATTCATTTAAATCCCCCGGTCAGTCTATGAATTTATGATTGGGGGATTTCTTTTCCCCCTGGTCATTTTTCTCTATATTATGAGGTTAAAAAATGAATGCTATATACTCATTCTCATCATTTCCTGGTAGGCTTCCACAACCTTATTCCGAACCTCTAATGTAGCCTGCATGGTAACGCTGGCTTTTTGTGAAGCTATCATCACCGAATGAAGCTCAACATCCTCCCCATTAACCAATTTGGTTGTAAGATCATCAGATGCCACTTGTGTTTCGTTAACTTTATTTATTGATTCTTTTAATACGGACGCAAAATCTTGTTGTGCTTCGTATGGTGTATTAGTCTTGTATTGCTCTTTTTTCAGAACATTACTTGCACTGTTCACTGCAGAAAGAGAAATCCCCTCCATATCGACATTCTCCTTTCAAACTTTTATTTCCCGATTTCCAAAGCTTTCATCATCATTCCCTTTGATGCATTTAAAACTGTCACATTTGCTTCGTATGAGCGTGTGACACTCATTAAATCAACCATTTCCCGAAGCGGGTCGACATTTGGCATTTCAACATAACCATCTTCATTGGCATCAGGATGTTCGGGATTGTAATCCAGTTCAAAAGGTGTTTTATCTTTTACTATTCCAGTCACCTTCACTCCATTCCCTACCTCGCTCGTTGTTCCTGATGCTGCGTTTAAGAAACTCGAAAAACCGTTTTCCTTACTTTGCAGCACAACCGATTTTCTTGTGTATGGCTTCCATGTTTTTGATTCGGCGTCATATTCCGCCCTGGTAGTATCGGCATTAGCCATATTAGCGGAGATTACATCCATCCTTACCCTTTGACTCGTCAGGCTAGATCCGGTCATGTTTATACTTTGGAAGATTCCCATCACTTACCTCCTCTAATTACATTCTGCAATGATTGAAACTTACCTGAAAGCCTGTCGGTTACTGCATTATAATAAATCTGGTTGGAAGCAAGATCCGTCATTTCCTTATCAACGTCCACACTATTCCCATTATTGTTATATCGGACATTTTTCTGCGTCACGATGTTAGAAGCATGACTCCCCTCTGATTTGAAGGTAAAATGTCGTTCATCGGTACGATATGACTCCAGGGAAGATTCCAGTTCTCCTTTAAAGGATTGTGTTTTATCGACCTCTTTAGCTTTATAATTAGGCGTATCCGAATTGGCTATGTTCTGTGAAATGACTTTTTGTTTGGCATTAGAATAATCAAGGGCATTTTCAAGTGATTGAAAAGTATTCGAGAATAATTCCACATCGATCACCTCTTTCTATAATTAACAAATAATGACTTTATCAATAAATTAACCCAGCACATTTACGTTTTAATTTTAAAGAAACATTATAACTATGTCCATAAACAACACATAGACTTTAGACCTATTATCGTCGAATTTTGTCACAAATCACTCAAATTTGTCGTTTTTATTAGTATAATTACAGGTCTATTATGACGTTATATTACATTTTATTATGATATTCTACATATTAACCAAATTTTACTTCTATTAGCTTATATATCATATCGAAAAACAAATCCATATACCTGATACTTTAGAACTAATTTTTAAATTTACTTTAAATTTATTATTTCATTTTAGTTGATTTCACCCTTTTAAATAAAGGATTCTTGAGAAAACAAGTAATTCCGGCTTTTTTTCTTTTTTTGAAAAAAAACGATGTTTTTTTAAAGCTCTGTTCCATTCGACAAAATCCCCAACAGGTTGGACCCGTTATCCATAGGATCTTTAAAATCAAAAAGTAACATCACCGTTCATTTTCATCATATCGACAGTTATAATAATATAATTACCCTTTTCAAGAAATATTTAACTATCTTTACTGCTTCTATTAGAAAACATGCCTATATTCACATTTCCATTTAATCCGAATTACCTCTTTTTGCTTTCCACCCATGTCATTCACCCGCATTTGCCTGTTAGTCCCAGAACGTCAACTGATCCAAATATCACAAAAAAAGGCAGCCCTTTTTCAAGGACTGCCTTTTTAGTATGTTAATTATTTTTAAGCTTCTCTAATTCAAGTAGGAATTTATCGTTCAATACTTTGATATAAGTACCTTTCATTCCAAGAGAGCGTGATTCAATGACTCCTGCACTTTCCAGTTTCCTTAGTGCATTTACGATAACGGAACGAGTGATGCCGACACGGTCTGCAATTTTGGAAGCTACAAGAAGACCTTCATTACCTTTAAGCTCCTCAAAGATGTGCTCAATTGCTTCCAATTCGCTGTAAGATAACGAGGAAATTGCCATTTGAACGACAGCTTTACTACGAGCTTCTTCTTCTATTTCTTCTGATTTTTCACGCAGGATTTCCATGCCGACTACAGTCGCACCATATTCAGCCAAAATTAAATCATCATCGTGAAATTTTTCTTGTAATCGGGCAAGCACCAATGTTCCTAATCTTTCTCCCCCACCCATAATCGGTACGATCGTTGTTAATCCAGTTGCGAAAAGCTCTTTATTTTCGACTGGGAAAGCAGTATATTCGCTTTCGATATCAAGGTTCGATGAGGTTTCAGGAATATTGAAAAGGTTTTTTGTGTACTCTTCTGGGAATTGTTTATCTTCCAACATTTTGTACATGCGTTCGTTTTCAATTTGCTGACTTACCGCTATGCCTAATAATTTCCCGCGGCGGCTGACGACGAATACATTCGCTTCGATAACTTCACTTAAACTTTCAGCCATTTCCTTGAAGTTAACTGCTTTACCTGCTGCTTTTTGGAGCATTGCATTGATTTTTCTCGTTTTTGCTAATAAGTTCATTTGATTTGTTCCTCCTAAAAATACCATGGTTCACAATAACTATGAAGTTGTATTTCCGTAATTTTATGTTCATTGCGTAGGCAAAACATTGCCCTATTGTTTCTTAATTAAAGGATAAACTGGCTTAAATCTTTGTTCCGGGCGATAGAACCAAGCTTACCTTCGACATATTGGGGAGTAATTGTAATCTTCTCCATCGTTATTTCCGGAGCTTCAAACGATAAGTCTTCAAGCAACCGTTCCAAAATGGTATGAAGTCTTCTTGCACCAATATTGTCTGTGTTTTGATTTACTTCGAAGGCCACTTCAGCTATCTTACGAACAGCATCGTCAGAAAATTCAATTTCTATACCTTCAGTTTCTAATAAAGCAACATATTGTTTTAACAAGGCATTATCCGGTTCATGAAGAATCCGTACAAAGTCGTCTACAGTCAGTTTGTTCAATTCAACACGAATTGGGAATCTACCTTGTAATTCAGGGATAAGGTCGGATGGCTTAGCCATATGAAAGGCCCCTGCAGCAATAAATAGGACATGATCCGTTTTAACTGACCCATATTTAGTCACTACTGTCGAACCTTCTACAATTGGCAGGATATCCCTTTGGACACCCTCTCTTGATACATCCGCTGATGAACTTCCAGATTGCTTACTTGCAATTTTGTCTATTTCATCAATGAAGATAATCCCATTTTGCTCAGCCCCGTATACTGCATCGGAAGTGACTTCATCCATATCAATCAATTTTGCCGCTTCTTCATTTGTTAAAACGGTTCTCGCTTCACTTACTTTCAATTTGCGCTTCTTGCTTTTTTTCGGCATCAAGCTTCCTAAAGCGTCCTGCATGTTCATCCCCATTTGTTCCATTCCCGAACCTTGGAGCATATCAAACATCGAAGCAGCCTGTTCTTCCACTTCGACCGTTATCATTTCACTTTCCAACTCACCATTAGCCAGCTTTTCAGCGACGATTTTTCTTTTTTCCTGCAAACTTAAATCTTCGGAATTTTCTTCCGGATCTTGTTCGTCTTGATTGTTATTGCCTCCAAAAAAGACTTCAAGAGGATTCTTGAAATTACTCTGTTTTTTAGTGGATGGCACTAATAGCTCTATTAAACGGCGATTTGCATTTTCTTCTGCCCGTTCTTTTACGCTGGCCATCTTTTCTTCCTTCACGAGGCGGACGGAAGTCTCCACCAAGTCACGGACCATGGATTCTACATCCCGGCCGACATACCCGACTTCCGTAAATTTCGTTGCTTCAACTTTAACAAAAGGAGCACCTACCAATTTAGCCATTCTCCGAGCTATTTCTGTTTTCCCAACGCCTGTCGGTCCAATCATTAATATATTCTTCGGTACGACTTCGTCACGAAGTTGATCCGAGAGAAGGGAACGTCGGTAGCGATTCCGAAGAGCCACTGCCACTGCCCGTTTTGCCTCACGCTGCCCTACGATATACTGATCCAGTTTTTCAACGATTTGCCTCGGTGTTAAATTAGCTTTTTTTGACATTTGCGCTCCTCCTTACAACTCTTCCACGATTATATTCGTATTTGTAAATACACAAATTTCCGCTGCAATTTGTAAAGATGATTGAGCGATTTCCTTTGCCGATAAGTGGTCGCTGGAAAACCGCATTAATGCCCTTCCGGCAGCCAATGCATAATTTCCTCCCGATCCTATGGCGAGGATCCCGTCATCCGGTTCAATTACTTCCCCGGTGCCAGAAACGAGCAGTAAATGGTTCTTATCCATCACGACTAGCATGGCTTCAAGCTTCCTCAATACATTGTCACTTCTCCATTGCTTTGCCATTTCGACGGCAGCGCGCTGAAGATTGCCATTATACTCTTCAAGTTTTGCTTCGAACATCTCAAATAAAGTGAAAGCATCTGCAACGGAACCTGCAAAACCTGCAAGGACATTACCATTAAAGATTTTTCTTACTTTCCTCGCTGTATGCTTCATCACTACTGAATTTCCTAAAGTAACCTGCCCATCACCGGACATGGCACATTCACCTTTATGATGCACTGCAAATATCGTTGTCATAAAGTGTCCCCTTTCAACATTTAAGGCCGCGGATGTGATGCATTGTAGACTTTTTTCAATTGGTCTTTTGTAACATGCGTATACACTTGCGTTGATGAAATTTTAGAATGACCAAGCAATTCCTGAACCGTGCGAATGTCCGCCCCATTATTCAATAGGTGTGTAGCAAACGAATGCCTTAGCATATGGGGATGAAGACTTCCGTCTGCGGCTGACTTTTTAATCAATTCATTCAATATATAGCGAACTCCCCTAGGTGTCAGAGGGTCTCCACGAAAATTAACAAATAAATAAACATGCGCCTTGGCGTCAGACGAAGTCAATTCCATCCTGGCTGTACGTATGTATAAATCTATCGCTTCCTGTGCATATCTACCAACCGGAACGTAGCGATCTTTTTTTCCTTTTCCATGGATCAGTACTGTCCCTAAGGAAAGATCGATATCCTGCAGTTTAATATCACAACATTCACTTACGCGAATGCCTGTAGCATACAATAATTCCAGTAAGGCATAATTCCTTATCCCTATCGGTGAATCTTTCTTTAAAGAAGAAAACAACTGATCCATTTCCTTCTCATAGAGAAAACGCGGCAGTCTTTGATCCTTTTTAGGTAAAGAAGCAAGAGAAAAAGGATTATCCTTAACATCACCTTCACGCAGTAAAAATTTATAAAGGCTCCGCAAACAAGAAGTTTTTCTTGCTACAGTGCGCTTAGAAAGTTTTTTCTCATATAAATTCGTTAAATATAACCGGACATCAAGATATTCAACGGACGTGATGTCCTCAATGCCCTGTTCATTAAGGAACAGAAAAAATTCGTGAATATCACGTTTGTAATTTTCAATGGTGTAATGTGAACTGTTCTTTTCAATTTGTAAATATTCGATGAAGGATGATAATGCCTTTTTTTGATTAATCATGGAAACACCTCGCAAAGGCTAATAAATAGTATCATACTTTAAAACAGCAGGCAAATATTTTACAAATTTTTCACAAAGTTCTGAATTGTGTCTAAAGCGCGTTTAGCATGCGTTTCATTCCGCTCTTTTTTGGATTTGATTCTCACTTCAAGGTCTGGAAGCAATCCAAAGTTGGCATTCATCGGCTGGAAGCTCTTACCATTCGTCGACGTTATGTACCTTGCCATGCTGCCCATCGTCGTCTCTGCAGGGAAAATGATAGGATCCAATCCTTGGACGATCCTTGCAGCATTGATACCTGCAACCAGTCCCGATGCAGCCGATTCTACATATCCTTCGACGCCAGTCATCTGACCGGCAAAGAATAAATCATCCCGATTCTTGAATTGGTACGTAGGCTTCAAAACATTAGGTGAGTTTATGAAAGTGTTTCGATGCATAACTCCATAACGGACAATTTCCGCATTTTCCAATCCAGGAATGAGCTGCAATACTTCTTTTTGCGGTCCCCATTTCAAATGTGTCTGAAAACCAACAATATTGTAAAGTGTTCCTGCAGCATCATCTTGACGCAATTGAACTACAGCAAAAGGACGTTTTCCCGTTTTTGGATCTTCCAAGCCAACAGGCTTCAATGGACCAAATAACATCGTTTTCTTCCCGCGTGATGCCATCACTTCAATGGGCATGCAGCCTTCAAAAAAGATTTCTTTTTCGAATTCTTTAAGTGGAACTGTTTCAGCAGCAATCAATGCTTCATAAAAGCGGTCAAACTCTTCTTCCGTCATCGGACAGTTCAGATAAGCTGCTTCACCTTTATCATAGCGGGATTTCAAATATACTTTATCCATGTTGATGCTGTCTTTTTCAAGAATTGGTGCGGCAGCATCATAGAAGTACAAGTATTCTTCATCCATGATTTGCTTTAAACTGTCAGATAGTGACTGACTGGTAAGCGGACCGGTTGCAATGACGGTAGGACCTTCCGGAATTTCCGTCACTTCTTCATTGATGACCGTTACATTTGGATGATTTTTGACCCTTTCCGTAACAAGACCGGCAAATTCATGACGATCAACAGCTAAAGCACCGCCAGCCGGTACAGCA
Source organism: Peribacillus sp. Aquil_B1 (assembly GCF_022603275.1). Lineage (NCBI taxonomy): Bacteria > Bacillati > Bacillota > Bacilli > Caryophanales > Bacillaceae > Peribacillus > Peribacillus sp. Aquil_B1. The sequence continues at coordinate 123,265 of NZ_JAKXEE010000002.1, forward strand.
CAAGCATCTGCTGCGGACATGATCACCGAATCCAGAATACGCATTTCTTCTTTTAATACACCAACTGCATTTGTTAACGTATTTGCCCGAAGTGAATTGGAACAAACAAGTTCAGCGAATTTATCGGTATGATGGGCTGGCGTTTGTTTTACAGGGCGCATTTCATATAGATCGACTTTAATTCCTCTTTTAGCTAACTGCCACGCCGCTTCACTTCCAGCAAGCCCAGCACCGATTACACTTACTTTTGTTTCTTTCATTTTTCGAACCTCCATGTATAGATATGATAAGACAGGATCATTTATCATTAAAACTGCTTTCATAAAAGTTTCATTTTTAACGATACCTATGTATTTATACCCGAAATACTCATTCCTGCTAACGATAATTTAAAGAATATGCCCTATAATAGCCGGCATTCTTCCTGCAATCCATTTCTTCTAAAAAGGGTAACGGACACAAATAGGAATTATATCTTTAAAAGAATGTACTTGTCCACTGAATTTTACATCACATGGCTTAAATAAAAAAGTTTCAAGCTTTATCCATTTTCTTCTTTGAAGTAAATCCACATACTATCATGATATCATACTTTCCTGAACATAAAGAAACTCGGCAGATGCCGAGTCAATTTATATTTAGTTTTTTTCGATAGTTCACAGTGATAGTAAACGATTTCACGGTCTTTTTTATGCTTGGGGCAATTCTTTGAAATCACAATCCATGCACTGTACCTGGACGCCTTTTTTGAGTTTTTTCTCAACAAGTGTACCTTCACATTTTGGACAACTCCGCGGCAGCGGTTTATCCCAAGATATGAAGTCACATCCAGGATAGGTATCACACCCGTAAAATATGCGGCGTTTTTTACTTTTCCTTTCAATGATGTTTCCTTCTTTACATTTTGGGCATTTAACACCGATTTCTTTAACGATTGGCTTTGTGTTACGGCAATCCGGGAAATTACTGCATGCCATGAACTTTCCGTAACGCCCCATCTTAAAGACCATCCCATGTCCGCATTCCACGCAATCTTCACCTGCAGGTTCATCCTTGATTTCAATTTTCTCCATCTCGACTTCGGCTTTAGCCAAATGAACTGCAAATTCCTTATAAAATTCATCGATGACCTTTATCCATTCGATACTGCCTTCCTCGACGCTGTCGAATTCCTGTTCCATCTTGGCAGTGAACTCTGCATCAAGAATATCCGGGAAGAATTCGCGTATCAATTCAAGAACGATCTCACCAAGCTCCGTTGGTATGAACCGTTTATTATCCAAGGTAACATAGCCTCGTTTTTGAATCGTATCCAAGGTAGGAGCATATGTGGAAGGACGGCCTATTCCCAGTTCCTCTAGGGTTTTGACAAGACGGGCTTCCGTATATCGGGGCGGAGGCTGTGTGAAATGCTGCTTCGGCTCGATATCTTTTGAAAAGAATTGATCCCCTTTTTTCACATCCGGAAGTGCATTTTCCTTTTCTTCCACCGAGTCATCGGACCCTTCAACATATACCTTCATGAAACCCGGGAATTTAATTTTTGAACCATTTGCCCTGAAGATGACGTCCCCGTTATGCAGGTCGATGCTCATCGTATCCATGACCGCCGAAGACATTTGACTAGAAACGAATCGTTCCCAAATCAATTTATAAAGACGGAATTGATCTCTGGATAAGAACTCCTTGACTACACCCGGTTCACGTAATGTGCTTGTTGGCCTGACCGCTTCATGGGCGTCCTGGGCATTAGTCTGTTTTTTCTCTTTGCGCTGTTCAACCTGAACATAATCTTTACCATAATTATTTTGAATGAAGGTATGAACTTCCTCTTTCGCAACATCGGAAATCCGGGTCGAATCGGTTCTCATATAAGTGATTAACCCGACTGTACCTTCCTTGCCAAGCTCGATTCCTTCATAAAGCTGCTGAGCAAGCATCATGGTTTTCTTTGCACGGAAATTCAATTTACGTGCCGCTTCCTGTTGCAGGGAAGAAGTCGTAAAAGGAGCGGCTGGATTGCGCCTTCTTTCTTTTTTTGCCACTGCTCCTATCGTAAATTCGCCGCCATTTAAAGAAGCAAGCACTTTTTTGACGTCCTCTTCGTTATTCAGCTCCTTCTTCTCACCGCTAATGCTGAAGAAGGAACCTTCAAACTGTTCTTTTCCTTTTACAAAATCAGCCTTGATTGTCCAATACTCTTCAGGGATAAAATCTTTGATCTCCTTCTCCCTGTCAATGATCATCCGTACAGCAACTGATTGGACCCGTCCCGCGCTTAAGCCTTTTTTCACCTTTTTCCACAAAAGCGGGCTTATATTGTATCCGACCAAACGATCCAATACCCGTCTTGCCTGCTGGGCATCAACCAATTTCATATTTATTGGCCTCGGTGATTTAAATGATTCTTTGATAGCCTCTTTCGTGATCTCATTGAATACCACGCGGCAATCTGAGTTAACGTCAACATCAAGACTGTGAGCCAAATGCCAGGCAATGGCTTCCCCTTCCCTGTCGGGGTCAGCCGCGAGATAGATTTTTTTCGCTTTTTTTGCAGCTGTTTTCAATTCTTTTAAAACCGGGCCTTTGCCGCGGATAGTTATATATTTAGGTTCATATTCATGTTCAACATCGACACCCATTTGACTTTTAGGCAAATCGCGTACATGCCCCATGGAAGCCTTTACTTTATATTTTTTTCCTAAGTAACGTTCTATCGTTTTCGCCTTTGCGGGCGATTCCACAATCACTAAGTATTCTGACATCCAATAAATCCTCCTCAAAGAGGTAATATAAATCTTCACTATTATTAATCATTCAAAAATCATTTGTCAACACCTCTTTACTTTTCAAAGCTTACTGATTCATTTAATTATCGGTATTTTGACAAGAGGTGCCATTTGCAAAACTTATAACAGTTTTACAATATTTTCAACCTTTTTGTCTAATAATTCAACCCATCCTTTTAAAAAACCACCTTTTTTTCATTATTTTTCCGTTTGATTCTCCGTCTATCTTCTATATTATATTGTTCAAAACTCTTCCTCGATCTGCCTGGCACTCAAAACAAGTTTGGCACCATCAGAAATCAATTGATTGGTCCCCAGCGATTCAGGGCTCGTAACATTACCAGGAAGCGCAAACACATCCCTGCCGTGTTCCAATGCAGCTTGGGCCGTAATAAGGGATCCGCTTCTTTCTTTTGCCTCGACCACGAATACTCCCTGTGATAATCCACTGATGATTCGATTCCGAAGCGGAAACATCCAAGGTTCCGCCCTCAATTCCGGTGGAGTCTCAGATAAAAGCAAGCCTTTTTCAATGATTTCTTCAGCAAGGGGTATATTGGATTTTGGATATATTTTCATAAGTCCCCCTCCTAAAATCCCAATCGTATCCCCGCATTCACTTAATGTGATCTTATGTGACTCTGCATCGATTCCAGCCGCCACTCCACTTATGATCACGAACTTTTTCTTTATAAGCGGTAATAGAATCGTTTTTAAGGCCTCCAGACCATACGAGGTTGGCTTACGTGTTCCAACAACACCTAGCGTATTCTTCCTTGTTAAAAGCCTCTTATCGCCTTTATAATAAAGAACCCACGGAGGATCGAATATTTGCTTCAGCAAAAAAGGGTAATCATCATCGAAGATCGTCAAACAATGAATTTGGTTATCTTCGTATATTTTAAGTTTATCGATGGTATGGAGGGAATGTAAATCTTTGAGAAAGGGGGTGAGCTTATTTGAAGGGATAGGGAGCATTTTTGCCCATTCAGCGTGATTCGTCGTGAACAGGGAAGATAATGACGGGTCTTTGGACATGATGATTTGGATTGTTTTCCATCCTGCTCCGCGGCAATGATGGAGATGGATTAACTTTTCTTTTTTATTCAATTGAAAACGCCCCTAATCGGATATTTTTTTAAAGTAGGTTGATAGTGATGTACTTGGTGTCTCCCGAGGAAATTGGAAGGGAAAAAGGCCGACCCAAAAAAAGGTCGGCCCAGCTTGAATCAATGTGTTTTACAAGGTTCGTAAATATCTTTTTCTTTCAAGACGGAGATCAATGTTTCACCCATTACGGATGGAGTTTCGGCAACTTTAATTCCACATTCGTTCATAACGCGGATTTTCTCGTCAGCAGTCCCTTTTCCTCCTGAGATAATGGCACCGGCATGACCCATGCGTTTACCGGCTGGAGCCGTACGGCCACCAATGAAACCAACAACTGGCTTAGTCATATTTTCCTTCACCCAGATTGCTGCTTCTTCTTCTGCCGTTCCACCGATTTCCCCGATCATGATCACCGCATGTGTTTCCGGATCTTCATTGAATGCTTTCAAAACATCAATGAAATCCGTTCCGTTAACGGGATCTCCACCGATGCCGACAGCCGAAGATTGTCCAATGCCTGCTTGCGATAATTGGTGAACGGCTTCATACGTCAAAGTTCCCGAACGTGAAACTACACCTACATGGCCTTTTTTGTGAATATACCCTGGCATAATACCAATCTTACACTCTTCAGGAGTAATGACACCTGGGCAGTTCGGTCCGATCAAGCGAGTTTTTTTGCCTTCCATGTAGCGCTTCACCTTGACCATATCCAGGACAGGAATATGTTCCGTGATACAAATGACAAGATCAAGTTCTGCGTCTACGGCTTCTAGAATTGCATCGGCAGCAAATGGAGCCGGTACATAGATAACAGATGCATTCGCTCCGGTTTCAGTGACAGCTTCGGAAACTGTATTGAATACAGGTACCCCTTCCACTTCTGTTCCACCTTTACCCGGAGTGACTCCTCCAACGATTTTCGTGCCGTATTCCAACATTTGTTTTGTATGAAATAATGCTGTTGCACCAGTGATTCCCTGAACGATCACTTTCGTATCTTTATTAATATAAACGCTCATTATGTTCCCCCCTGCCTATTATCCTACAAGTGATACTATTTTTTGTGCTCCATCTGCCATTGATTCAGCAGACGTAATATTTAAACCTGACTCTTTTAGAATCTTTTTGCCAAGGTCCACATTCGTTCCTTCAAGACGAACAACAAGAGGGACATCCAGACCAAGCTCTTTAGCAGCAGCCACGACGCCTGTAGCGATGATGTCACATTTCATGATTCCTCCGAAGATATTAACGAAGATGCCTTTAACATTTTGATCGGAAAGGATGATTTTGAAAGCCTCTTTCACTTTTTCCTCAGTGGCGCCGCCACCAACGTCAAGGAAGTTAGCCGGATCTCCCATATAATGTTTAATGATGTCCATCGTCGCCATAGCAAGACCGGCACCATTAACCATGCATCCGATATTTCCGTCAAGCGATATGTAACTAAGGCCATGTTTTGATGCTTCAATCTCTTTCGCATCCTCTTCATCCAAGTCACGGTACTCCGCGATGTCTTTATGGCGGTAAATCGCATTATCATCGAAGTTCAATTTAGCATCAAGCGCCATTACATCGCCGTCGCCCGTTACTACTAATGGGTTGATTTCTGCGATTGAGCAATCTTTATCAACGAAAGCTGTATATAAGTTAACCATCAGTTTGGAAGCTTTATTTATAAGTGGAGCCGGAATATTGATATTGAATGCAATCCTCCGTGCCTGGAAACCAGTCAGGCCGACAACCGGATCGATTACTTCTTTGAAAATTTTCTCTGGTGTCTTTTCGGCCACTTCCTCAATTTCCGTTCCGCCTTCTTCAGAAGCCATCAATACGACACTGTCCGTAGCACGGTCAAGGACCAGCCCGATATAATACTCTTTCGTAATGTCGCAGCCTTCTTCAATAAGTAAACGCTTAACTTCCTTGCCTGCAGGACCTGTTTGATGGGTCACCAACGTCTTGCCAAGAATCTCTTCTGCATATGTACGTGCTTCATCAAGATTCTTCGCTACCTTGACTCCGCCGGCTTTCCCGCGGCCACCCGCATGAATTTGAGCTTTGACGACAACAACTTCCGTACCTAACTCCTTCGCTGCTTCCACTGCTTCATCAACAGTAAAGGCAACCCGGCCATTTGGAACGGATACCCCGTATTGTCGCAATATCTCTTTCCCCTGATACTCATGGATATTCATTTCCCATCCTCCTTATCTACTAAAAAACGACTTTGAAATTTAATGCGTGATTTCTCTACTATATTACAACAAAATTCTCCTTCGTGCATAATTTTCTTTCACATAATTTTTAAAATATTATTATAATATACTTCTATATCCTTGTTTAAAATGGAAAAAACCTTCTTCGCCGTTGTGTTTTTTCTTATTGAATTCATATATTTTAGTTCTGAAAATCTATTTTCAAAAAAATCACCACAGTTAATTAATCTTCTAAAAACGCTTCCATGAAAGCCTTTTCAACATAACAATTCAGAAGTCCTTTCATTGAAAAATCACAATTATCCTTGTCTTGGTCCAAAGGAAAAGCAAAAGGACAAAGCAATAGCCTTGTCCTTTTGTAAATATGTTATTATTCTTTTAATATAATGAAAATTCGTCAGTCATTTCCCTAATATTCTACATAAACCAACAGTGATCCATTTAGCGATACCGCCTGGATAAATTAGGAAACTATCGATTCATGTCCTTGTCAACTTTATAAATGAATGCGAATACCTCTGCAACAGCTCCATACAATTCTTCCGGAATCGTTTGATTTATATCCAATTGACCTAATAGTGCAGCAAGCGATTCGTCCCTTTGGACCGGTATATCCAGTTTCTTCGCCTTCTCCAGAATTTTTTCAGCCGTTTTACCTTTTCCCTTCGCCAATATGACGGGCGCTTTAGATGTCTTTTGATCATACCTTAATGCAATCGCTTCTTTTCGTTTATCATTCATCATATTCGAATATCCACTCCACTATACGAACCGGCTACTGAAAAAGGAACCGGTTTCAACCCATGATCCCGCTCTTTTTCATTCACAGGATTTACAAAGGAAACCCCTGACAATCTGTAATCCATTTTTTCGAGGTTCTCTCTCAGGATGTCAAGATATTGGCCGGCTGCCCCTTCAAGGACAGCGCCATTCCCATTGACGACCGTCACTTTGATGATTCGGTTTTGAACCTGCATGTCGATGACCGTCTCTTTAAGGCGTTCCAATTCTAAATAAAATAGGACACGGCAGTAATCCGGGTCAATTTTGCCATCTTTTGTTTTTCTTCCGCTCCATTGTAAAGTCAGGTCCGTTTGAGCAGGCCCCAGATTGAGTGGAAGTGTAAGAAGTAAATGCTGAATCGGTCCATTTTCCTGTGAAAGGATCTGTTGCGCCGTAATCCGATTTAGGATTTGTTCTGCCATCTCCTTCGTAGATGCCGAAATTTGCTCATTCAGCAATTTAAGCAGCAGCGGTTTAAGTGTCTCCAGATCCTTTGGGAACTCCGCCATATCAACCCCTGAAAGGTTAATGAGTGCATGTTCCAGCTGAAGACCAAGGATCTTGGTCATTTCTTTCAGTTGATGAGCAACAGAAGGTCCATCGGTGAAATCGATTGTTTGAAACTCAGCTTCCAATACATGTGAAAGGACCAGCTTCTCATTAATCTTAGCGTATTGGGCCTCAGGAAGCCTATTAAGCGACTGAAACAATAATTCAGCCGCCTTACCCTTCGACTCAGCTACTTGATCTGTGTCCTTATTCAGGTAGCCTATAAGGTCATTCACTTCCATTTTTCCGCCTACTGCCTTTTTAGCTGTTGCTTCGATAAAGGAACCCTGGAGTAAATGAAAGGCAAGAGAGGAAAGTTTTTCTGCAGGAATGTTGTTTCTCGGCATCGAGTGAATATTAATTGGCAGTTTTGCCCCCACATGTTCATGACCGTTCAATATGCGATTAATAGCAGTATCGATCTCTTCAACTTTTGCAAATGCTCCGCTTTTTGCCTCGGAAAGCAGCTGCAATCCTTGGTGTAATTTATCAACCGCTGAATTCTTAGCAATACCTGTCCTAGCCTCAGCTCCATCAATTAAATTTTCCAGAAAAACAGATTCCGGCATTCCCTTTGGTATGAAACCCGTCTTTTGAAGCAGGGAAAATGCACCGGATTTCATTTGTGACGTTGAATCGGAATCCAGCCAAGTGGTCACTAGTTTTTGCAAACCGATTTGTTGAAACTGGTTCTGTTTAGCAACATGGAAGGCGTCCAATACTTCCATCAGCTTGACGGCAGTCCTCGTCACTGCTCCACCATCCTCCAGCTTTTGCCTGAAGCCACTGAGGAGTTTGTGGAAAGGTTCACCTTTGAACTGTGTAAATAATGCTTCAAATACATCTTTTACAAAAGGCAGTTGCTGAATGAACATCGTTTTTATTACAGGCAGACCGACTTCTGCAGCATCAGCAGCTTTTAACCATTGCATGGCGGGCTGAAAAGTTTCCTTGGTTATCGGGAGGCGATTTGTCAGGAGATATTCGGCAAGCTTAGTTGCGGACGGATCGGGCGTTATGCCGAGATGAGCGATTAATTTTGCAGCCGTTCCCTTTATGCCGGAATCGTTCAAATCGGGGGAATTTAAAGCTTTTAACACGAGCCCCCCCTCAATTGGGTGCTGCACTTTAAACCAATGCCTTTCTCCTGTTCGAAGCGGGATATCTAGAGTGGCAATCATTTTTTGATGGCCAATCTGTACCTCGGCCGTTCGGTTAGGTAAAACCTTATTCACCTTTCCGAAAAGGATTTGCCCGTTTTTCCAACTCGCAGTTCCTTTTATTTCAATCGGTGAAGGTAACGGTTGACCGCTTGTTATGGATTGCACCACTCATCCCCCCTTAATCCTTCGTTCGTGCAGCGATTTCCTTAACTGGTGCAAAACTTCTTCTATGCCAAGGTGTAAGCCCGTGCGTGTCGAGCGCTTCTAAATGTTGGCTTGTCCCGTAACCCATGTGCTTTTCAAAACCATATTCCGGATATTTCTCACCATATTCCTTCATCATTCTATCACGGGTCACTTTCGCTATTATGGATGCTGCAGAGATGCTAATGCTTCTTGCGTCCCCCTTTATGAGCGAAAGCTGCGGAATCGGCACATCCAGTTCCATTGCATCGATCAACAAATGATCAGGAAGTTCCGACAGATCGTTCAATGCGGCCACCATTGCCTTTTTCGTAGCTTGATATATATTGATTTCATCAATTACTTCGCTATGTACAACACCTACACCTATGGATAGTGCTTCTTTAAAAATCATTTCATAAAACAGTTCCCTTTTTGCCTCTGGAATCTTTTTGGAATCATTAAGCCCAGGCAAATAAAAAGATTCAGGCAAGATGACTGCACTCGTCACAACTGGTCCTGCAAGAGGTCCTCTTCCGACTTCATCAATACCAGCCAGAATGGAAAACCCCTGTTTTCGCAATTGACGTTCAAACTCCGTCATTTCCGTGAAAGCATCCCTTACCTGTCGTTCTTTTTCATAAGCTCTTTGCCATTTGCTGACTAAGTCGGTCACTCCCTTTCGTCCGTCCTCCCGGCACTTCTGTAAAAATAAATCTTCGGGCTCTCTTATTGTCTTTAACTTTGAGGAGATTTCCTTAATGCTCATTTCGGTTATCATCGTTATCACCCATCATATTAATTATCGGCAGCCTTGCTCCCTTTTCTACAGTTCAGACAAAAATACGGAGCGGAAAAGAGACATCAAAAAGAGTAAGCCTTTTCGACATCCAACTCCAGCTCCGTATCAATCCTTTTCACTGATTGTCTTCAACAATCAGGTTAATGTTATTCGGGGATATCATTCTCTTCATAATCCAAAGGGACCTCCAGCGTAAGCGGACCCATCTTTTCTGAACGGATTTCACGTACGACCAACTCTGCGGTTTTGTCATAATCGATGAAGCCCCCAGATGCTAAACAGCCCCTGAACTTTCCGACCGCATCGAACAATTCGAGCGTTTCCTGCGGGATTACATCCAGGTTATAACGGGATTTCAACCTATCCGGATATTCTTTTTCCAAAAAGCGAAGACCGTATAAAGAGACTTCGTGCAAGTTTAAAATCGTATCCTTGATCGCACCTGTCAATGCCAGCTTCAAGCCTACTTCTTGATCCTCGAATTTCGGCCAGAGAATCCCCGGCGTGTCGAGCAATTCCAATTCCTTACCCACTTTTATCCATTGCTGCGCTTTCGTTACGCCAGGCGTATTCCCTGTTTTGGCAATGTTCTTTTTGGCAAGTCGATTGATTAAAGTCGATTTCCCCACGTTCGGAATGCCGACTATCATGGCACGGATCGCTCTCGGCTTTATTCCTCTTGATTCCATCCGCTCATATTTCTCTTTTAAAAGTTTTTTTGAAGCAGCTGTAATCTGGTTTAAACCGTTTCCAGCCTGTGAGTTAATGGCTATCGCCGTTTTCCCCTGCGATTTATAATGTTCAAGCCACATATTCGTTTTTACCGGATCGGCCATATCTGCTTTATTTAAAAGGATGACCCTCGGTTTATGCTGAATGATTTCATCGATCATCGGATTTCGTGAAGATGCCGGTATCCGGGCATCCACAAGTTCAAAGATGATGTCGATCAGTTTTAATTTCTCTGTTACTTCCCGTCTTGCTTTGGCCATATGGCCAGGGAACCACTGTATTGTCAATGGAATGCACCTTCCTACTATTCCGCCAATCGAAAGTCTTCGATCGGCCAATAAACTAATTTAGTTTTTCCTAACACTTTATCGTAAGGAACGACACCTACGCCAATATGGCGGCTATCCTTACTAAAACGGCGATTATCCCCCAGGACAAATAGGTGGCCTTCAGGCACCGTTTCTTGATCTATGACATCACTTAATGTAAAAGGTTCCGTCAAGTCCCCGCCATCAATCAATTGTTCTTTATATTCATCCAAGTATGGCTCATCATAAGCTTTTCCATTCACGTAAAGAGTATCATTTTTATATTCGACTTTATCCCCTGGCAATCCGATGACCCGCTTTATGTAATCCTTGCCTTCTGGAGCTTCGAAAACGATAATGTCGAATCTTTTCGGTTCGCCAATCGAATAGGAAATTTTATTAACGATCATGCGGTCGGTATCCTTTAATGTCGGCATCATGGAATTACCGTCCACAACAATAGGAGCCAGAAGGAAATAACGAATCAACGTCGCCGCTATAACCGCGATTATGACCGCCTTTGTCCATTCCCACAATTCATTTTTCTTTTTCGCCATCCTTACCCACCCTTTTTGAAGCATATCAACAATTATTTTAACATGTTGCGGACGCTATAGCGAGCAGGATTCTATATAGTTTTCACCGTAAGTGTATTCATCGTTTCTTAAAGTGCAAAAAGGGAGCCTGATAAACAAGCTCCCTTTTTGCATGATACTGTTTGGTTATTCACCTTATGTGGATCATGGTAAACCCGCATGAAGATATTCGAAGAATTAACGACGAATTTCTTTAATACGTGCTTTTTTACCACGAAGTTCGCGTAGGTAATAAAGTTTCGCACGACGTACTTTACCGTGACGGATAACTTCTAGTTTCGCAATTTTTGGTGTGTGAACAGGGAAAGCACGTTCTACTCCAACGCCGTAAGAGATCTTACGTACTGTGAAAGTTTCACTAACTCCGCCGCCACGACGTTTGATTACAACGCCTTCAAACAACTGGATACGTTCGCGAGTTCCTTCAATAACCTTTACGTGTACACGTACTGTGTCACCAGGTCTGAATGATGGAAGATCTGAGCGAAGTTGTTCTTTTGTGATTTCGTTAATAAGATTTTGCATCGATTTCAACTCCTCCTGGACGCTCTTGCAAATACTTATTGTTTGCAGCGGAACATCGTTATAAGACTGAGCATTTTGCCCAAGTCACAAGGTATATCCTATCATACTATAAACGTCGATGCAATAGACTTCAGTCTTCTTTTTTAATCTCGGACAATAATTTTTCTTCGACTTCCGACAGTTCATAACTATCGAGCAAATCCGGACGTCGAATCCAGGTTCTGCGCAGGGATTCTTTCATCCGCCATTCATCGATTCTCTTATGATTCCCGGATATTAGCGGATCGGGAACTTTCATCCCCCGGAAATCTGCAGGTCTAGTATAATGTGGATGCTCTAACAAACCAGAAGAATACGAATCAAGAATCGGGGAGTCAACATTTCCAAGAACGCCAGGCAGCAAGCGCACAACGCTGTCAATAATGACCATTGCGCCCAATTCCCCGCCTGTAAGCACAAAGTCACCTATCGATATTTCATCAGTGACGACATGCTCCCGAATCCGCTCATCATACCCTTCATAATGTCCGCAAATGAAAATGAGATGTTCCTCTGCAGCTAACTCTTCGGCTTTTTTCTGCGTGTAACGCTCTCCCTGGGGGCAAAGCAGGACTACCCTTGGGGTTAGCTCAGTTTGCCCTTTAAGAGCTTCCACGGCATCAAAGATCGGCTGTGCCTTCAATACCATTCCAGCACCGCCGCCATACGGATAATCATCTACCGTCGAATGCTTATTATCTGCATAATCTCGGAAATTGGTCACCTTATAGCTGACAGCCTGCTTTTCCGCAGCCTTTTTTAAGATTGACGAACCAAATACCCCTTCGAACATTTCTGGAAAAAGCGAAAGCACATCGATTCTCATCAGTCTAAAAGTCCTTCCATCGGTGTAATGATGACCTTTTTAGCGGAAATATCCACTTCTTTTACAATTTGTTCAATATACGGAATCAGAATGTCCTTACTGCCAGCTTTCTTTATGACCCAAACATCATTTGCACCAGGCGTAAGAACCTCAATGATTTCCCCAACTTCCATGCCTTCATCCGTAAATACCGAACAGCCGATGATTTCATGGAAGTAGAACTCACCTTCGTCCAATTTACCAAGCTGTGCTTCCTTGACTTTAAGGACCCCGTTTTTAAAAGCCTCGACTTGTCCGACGTTATAATAGTTCTCGAACGTCAATAGGTTAAAGTTTTTATGGGTGCGATGCGACCTGATGACAAGCGGCAAAGGTTTTTTCTCCGTGTCCCTAAACAAATACAGAGTATTTCCTACTTTGTATCGTTTTTCTGGAAAGTCTGTTGAAGAAATAACACGGACTTCTCCTAAAAGACCATGTGTGTTGACAATTTTACCTACATTAAACCATTTTTCCATTCTTTCACCTCTAACGAATTTCCGAGACGATTCCATCTTTAATGACAATGGTCTTCGTTGCCATGATTTCGTCCCAATCTGCCCCAATTTCCACATCAATGATACTTTGAACTTCCCGTTCCTTCAATTCACTTCCGGCGGGAAGGATCTCCAACTGCTCCATTTGAAATTCAAGCAGTTTAATTTTTTCTTGCCTCTGGTTTATTTCTTTTTCAAAATGAGCACGGAGACTAGCAGGTTGGAGAGTTCTTGTTTTTTCAAGTTTTTTCAGTTCAAAGCGAAGTTGTTCACTTTCTTTTTGAAGCTGAAGGCGTTTTGACTTGTATTTCTCGAGGAGCTGATTCTTGCTGGATTCCGTTAATACTTGGTTAACGATTACATTTTGGAGAATTTTCATCCCAGCACCTCCTATTATCTATGATTTCGTATTTCCTTCTAAAAATATGTATGATGGGGTAATCTTTTTGAAATGGGGGTCATTCTCTTAAGTATAACGTAAATCGGTAAAAGATGCGTCTTAAAAGGCGTAAAGTTTAAAGCCCGAATTTGATCAATTGGGATCCAAGCTTTCTTGAAGTACAAAAAAAGGAGGGGTATTAACCCTCCTTATTCGGAAATCTCCAAATAGATTTTCTTCTGCTGTGAAGATCCTGCTGCATATACCACAGTCCGAATCGCCTTAGCAACACGCCCTTGTTTACCGATCACCTTGCCCATATCCTCTTTATGAACGGAGAGGATATAAACAATCCGGTCGGATTCTTCCTTGGAGGTCACGATGACCTCTTCCGGATAATCCACAAGTGCTGAAACAATCGTTTCAATCAGTGCTTTCATCAACTACCGTCGATTACTTGCTGTTTTTTGCAACATGGAATTTTTCCATGATGCCTTGTGTTGAGAATAAGTTACGAACTGTATCAGATGGTTTAGCTCCATCTTGTAACCATTTAAGAGCAAGCTCTTCGTTGATTTCAACTTTTGCTGGTTGAGCAACCGGGTTATAAGTTCCTACCACTTCAATGTAACGTCCGTCACGTGGTGAACGAGAATCTGCAACTACAATACGATAGAAAGGAGATTTTTTAGCTCCCATACGTTTTAAGCGAATTTTTACTGCCATTTTAAATAAGCACCTCCGAATAGTTTCACACAAGATAGTATAATATCAAATGTCTTGCATGTTTGTAAAGGTTTTTTTCTTAACAGGTAAAAAAAGTGTTGAAATACATGGCTTCGACCCGTATTTCACCTTAGTTTTGACCTAAAATAAACCTTACATGAACGGGAATTTGAATCCCTTTTTCTTTCCTTTTTGCATGTTCGTAACCTGTTTCATCATCTTTTTCATTTCTTCGAATTGCTTCAGTAGACGGTTCACTTCCTGAATCGATCTGCCGCTTCCTTTGGCAATCCGTTTCTTGCGGGAAGCATTCATGGTTTCCGGATGTTCCTTTTCATGCGTTGTCATTGAACGGATGATAGCTTCAACATGACCGATTTGTTTCTCATCGATCTGAAGGTTGTCCATCCCTTTCATTTTATTCGCACCGGGAATCATTTTCAGAATATCATCAAGCGGTCCCATATTCCGCACCTGACCGAGCTGATCAAGGAAATCATCAAAGGTAAAAGTGGCTGTACGCATCTTTTTCTCTAATTCTTTCGCTTTTTCTTCATCTACATTGGCCTGTGCTTTTTCGATAAGGGTCAATACATCACCCATGCCGAGGATCCTTGACGCCATCCGTTCTGGATGGAAAGCTTCAAGTGCATCCAATTTTTCACCCATACCGACGAATTTAATCGGCGTGTTGGTGACCGAACGAATCGAAAGTGCCGCACCACCACGTGTATCCCCATCAAGTTTCGTCAATACGGCTCCTGTCAGGCCTAGCTGTTCATTGAAGCTTTGGGCTACATTGACCGCATCCTGACCGGTCATCGCATCGACAACCAGGAAGATTTCATCTGGTTTTGTCAACTCTTTGATATCTTTCAGTTCGCCCATCAAGTTTTCATCAACATGAAGGCGGCCTGCGGTATCAATCAACACATAATCATGATGTTCTTCCTTAGCTTTTTCAATTGCCTGTTTGGCAATTTCAACAGGACTGACCTGGTCCCCAAGGGAGAAAACAGGCATGCTTAATTGTTTGCCAAGTGTTTCAAGCTGCTTAATCGCCGCCGGACGGTAAATATCAGCCGCAACGAGCAATGGCTTGCGGTTGTATTTTTTCCTTAGAAGATTGGCAAGCTTTCCGGTGGTCGTCGTTTTACCTGCACCTTGAAGACCTACCATCATGATGACAGTCGGTGGTTTCGAGGCAACGGCAATCTTGCTTTGTTCGCCGCCCATCAGCTCCGTCAATTCTTCCTTGACTACCTTTATTACCTGTTGACCGGGGGTTAAGCTTTTCAGCACTTCCTGACCTACCGAACGTTCACTGACACGTTTTACAAAATCCTTCACGACTTTAAAGTTAACATCCGCTTCAAGCAGGGCCAATCGAACTTCACGCATCATTTCTTTAACGTCCGCTTCGTTGACCTTCCCTTTTCCACGGATCTTTTGCATCGTGCTCTGCAGTCGGTCGGCCAATCCTTCAAATGCCATATTGCCGCCTCCTAATCCAACTTCTCAAGCGTTGTGATTGCGTCTAGCAGCTTCTCTTTTGAAAAGGATTCCTTTTCTATGAGTCCCTTCATATTCGCAATCCACTGGTTACGCTCTTGAAATTTTTGAAATAACAATAGCTTTGCTTCATATTCCTCAAGCATCGCTTCTGTTCTTTTTATATTATCATAGACTGCCTGCCTACTGACTTCGTATTCATCGGCAATCTCGCCAAGAGAGTAATCATCCAGATAGTAGAGGGACATGTAGCTCTGCTGCTTCTCTGTTAACAACGATTGGTAAAAGTCATACAAATAATTAATCCGCGTTGTCTTTTCAAGCATCTTAGCAAGCCTCCCTGCTGTTAAGTGAAAACCCTTTACAAGTTTATATTGTAAAGCCTTGTTTATTTGATGTCAAGTTAAACTCCTTACCACTTGCTTGCAAAGCATTTTTTTTTTCATTTTCCGCTTTTTAGACCTTTATGCAATTGATACCCTAATGTGCACAGTGAACAAAAAACCAGAAGAGAATGATCTCTTCCGGCTACAATTTTTCTTAAACCTCTTCTTTATCGATGATATCGGCAAAAAGGCCATAAACATATTTCTCAGCATCGAATTCCTGTAGATCGTCCATTTTTTCACCTAGCCCGACAAATTTAACGGGAATGGCCAATTCGTTGCGAATGGCCAATACAATTCCGCCTTTTGCGGTGCCATCAAGCTTTGTTAACACAATACCGGAAACATTGGTCGCTTCCTTGAATGTCTTGGCCTGAATGAGGGCATTTTGTCCAGTTGTAGCATCAAGGGCAAGCAATACCTCGTGGGGTGCACCTGGTACTTCACGCTCAATTACCCGTTTCACCTTTTCCAATTCCTTCATTAAATTCACTTTATTCTGCAAGCGACCGGCAGTGTCACAGATCAAGATATCCGCTTTTCGTGCCTTTGCGGCCTGAATGGCGTCGAACATGACCGCAGCAGGGTCAGATCCTTCACCCTGTTTGATTACACTGACACCGACACGCTCTCCCCAAACCTCAAGCTGTTCAATCGCACCGGCACGGAAGGTATCCCCTGCAGCCAATACGACAGACTTACCTTCTGTTTTGAATTTATGGGCAAGTTTACCAATGGTCGTCGTTTTACCTACCCCATTAACCCCTACAAACAAAATGACCGTCAAACCTTCTTCTTGTATATTCAGGCTTGAAGTCGCTTCATCATCACCTTGGTAGATTTCCACAAGCTTTTCGGAAATTACGGACTGCACTTCCCTCGTATCAGAGATATTGCGAAGCTTGACTTCCCTTTTCAATTGATCAATCAGTTCCATCACAGTATCGAAGCCTACATCAGCCTGTATCAGGATTTCTTCAAGTTCTTCAAAAAAGTCCTCATCCACTTTCCGATAACGGGCAACAAGTTCATTAACCCTACCAGTAAAAGAATTCCTTGTCTTTGTCAAACCTTGCTTGAATTTTTCCCCTATGGATACTTCTGCTTCAACTGATTTTTCTTTTTCTTTTTCTTCCTGGGTCGTAAATTTCTCTTTTAGCTTTTTGAAAAAACTCATTGTCCCACTTCCTCTAATTCATGAATTTTAAACTTCAATAAAGTTTTCTGATTCTTCCATCCGGACGGAAACAAGTTTGGAGACGCCTGACTCCTGCATCGTTATGCCATATAGGACATCTGCCTCTTCCATCGTGCCTTTGCGGTGTGTAATCACGATGAACTGCGTTTCCCTGCTGAACTTCCTTAAAAATTGACTGAACCGGACAACATTCGCCTCATCAAGCGCTGCCTCGACTTCATCAAGAATACAGAAAGGCACCGGACGCACTTTTAGAATGGAGAATAAAAGGGCTATGGCTGTCAATGCTCGTTCTCCCCCGGATAAGAGGCTCAAATTTTGCAGTTTTTTCCCGGGAGGCTGTGCAATGATATCCACCCCTGTATTTAGTAAATCATCCGGATTTGTCAGCTTCAGCTCGGCTCTGCCTCCACCAAATAAAGCTTTGAAGACTTGTTCGAATTCTTCACGGATCGAATAGAAGGTATCCGCAAAGCGCCGTTTCATTTCATCATCCATTTCATCGATGACTTGGAATAATGTATCCTTCGCCTGTTGAAGGTCTTCCTTTTGACTTAGAAGGAATTCATAGCGTTCAGCTACACGTGCGTATTCATCAATTGCACCTAGATTCACCGTCCCCAGTTCCTCGATTGCAAGTTTGATGAGCTTCACTCTTTTTTGAGCTTCATCTGCAGGCATCATCAATGGATACTGTTCTTTAGCCCCTTCAAAGGAAAGGGTATATTCTTCCCTCAAGTGGTCGAGACGATTTTCCAGTTCGACATCCAGACGAGTTAATTTCACTTCTTCATCCTTTATCACTTCGACAATGCCTCTATAAAGTCGGTTTTCTTCTTTCAAGGACAGTTCAAGCGATTCAACTTCCTTAAGAAGCTCGTTTTTTTCCTGTTTTTTTATGGTGATTCCTTCAATTGCCCCATTTTTGTCGAGCAATTTCTGCTGAGCCATATCTTCCAGTGACTCTTCACCGCTTGAACTATCTGTCATTTCATTGGTCAGGAGCCCTAAATCATCTTTGTTTTCGGCAAGCCTGCTTGTTTCCTTTGAAAGATCCGATTCAATGCGTTCCATCTTCTCTTTTTGGTTTTGCAGCTGGCCACGCTTAGAGGCAAGCATTACCCTCAGTTCATTCGTTTCTTCAGCAAGGCTCTCTTTTGAGGATTGTTGAGATTGCTTTTGTTCGGTCATTTGGGAAATCAACCTGTCAAGCCCTTCAATTTCCGATTTACATGAGTCCAAAAGTTCTTCCAGCTCTTCAAGTCTTGCTGTTTTTTGCTGTTGTTCTTCTAAATAAGAATTTTTATCCAAATCATAAAGATGCAGCCGTTCATTCACATTTCTTTCCTGCAGCTCCACTTCACGGAGTTCGCCCTTAAGGGTTTGTTCTTGTAATCGAAGTCTCTCTCCTGTTTTTCTGGTTTGTTCAAGCGTTTGCTCTTGAACACCCACATCCACTTTGAGCTGTTTGACTTGCTTTTCTAGCTGATTCGTTTTAGCTTCCATGGCAGCAAGTTTTTGTTGAAGCTCTTCCAATTCCGTTTTCCTTGAAAGCAGGGAGGTCGTTTTTTGCTTTAAGGCTCCACCAGTCATTGAACCACCTGGATTGACGATATCCCCCTCAAGTGTTACGAAGCGGAAACGGTGCTGCATCATTTTTGCCAGGTCATTTGCACCTTTTAAATCGGTAGTGATCATCACGGTTCCCAATAGGTTTTCAGCAATCGCTGCATGCCTATCATCATATTGGATCAATGAGGAACCAGTCCCTACAAAAGCTGAATGGCTCTTCAGCATCGATAATTGGTTAGCTGATATCTCTCTTGCCTTTATGACTGATAAAGGCAAGAACGTCGCACGCCCATACCTATTTTTCTTCAAGAAGGAAATGGCTTCCCGTGCATGCTCTTCGCGTTCCACGACAACATGCTGCATCGCTCCGCCCAGAGCCGTTTCGATGGCCGTTTCATATTCCTTTGGAACTTTTATCAATTCCGCAACTGCCCCTTCAATGCCTTGAAGGGTTTCTTTCGCTTTCAAAACCTCTTTTACACCCTGAAAGAAGCCTGCATAATCATCTTCCATTTCTTCAAGCAGTTCCTTACGCGATTTTGCCTGTTGAAGGAATTGATAGGCCTTATAAAGGGTGGTTTCTTGTTTTTGATACGTATCTTTTGCGGCATTCAATTTATTCTGCTGATTTCGGAAATAAGAGACATGCTCTTCAAGCTGCTTGGTCATATTATCCATCAGCTTTGAATATTCCATTTTTTTAGCAGTGATATCCATTCTTTCGGTTAAGAACTTTTCATTTTCCATGTCCAGTTTAGCATTTTTATGTTCCTGCTGTGTTAGCTGCTGGAGCAGGTATTGTTTTTCGTTTTTAGCCGATGCCTGCTTGTTCAACCACTCGATATAGTCACTCTTTTTCGCTTCGATCATCGCTTCGATATCACTATTGAATAGGCCCAGGCTTTTTTGTTTTTCATGTAAGGTTTCAGATATCCCTTTGACTTCCAAGTTCAGTGCATTCAGGATTTCCGTTTCTCTTTCCTTTTGCAAAGACAGACGCTCGACAGCAGCCTCACCTTCCACAATCGCTTTTTCCAGCTGTGACTTGTTTTGGGCGGCATTTTTTTTCCGTTCTTTCAAAACTTCTTTACGGCCTTCAAGCTTTTCAAGTTCTTCGCTGGCATTCAGGAGAATTTCCTGAAGACCATTGATCGATGTCTCAAGCGTCGCAAGACTATCCCTTAGCTTTTTGAGATGCGCTTCCCTATCATGAAGCTGTCCTGCCATTTGCTCTTCCATTTCATTATGTTTTTCAAGTTCCTGTGATAGTTTTTCCCATTTTCCATAAAGTTCTTCTATTTCAAAAACGGTTAAAGCCACTTCTATTTGCTCAAGCTCGTCTTTCTTCGCCAAAAATTCCTTGGCGAGGGAAGACTGAATTTTTAACGGCTCCACCTGCCCCTCCAATTCATGGAGGATATCATGGACACGGTTTAAGTTATCCTGTGTTTCCGTCAGCTTCGATTCCGCTTTTCGTTTTCTCGTTTTATACTTCAGGACACCGGCTGCTTCTTCAAAAATCACTCGTCTTTCTTCAGCCTTACTGCTAAGGATTTCTTCCACTTTCCCTTGGCTGATGATGGAAAACGCTTCTCTCCCAAGACCAGAATCCATGAAAAGGTCTATGATGTCTTTCAGACGGCAACCTTGATTATTAATGAAAAATTCACTTTCTCCCGATCGATATACACGTCTTGTCACACTGACTTCATGAAAATCAATCGGCAGGGAATTGGTCTCGTTATCAAGGGTCAATGATACTTCCGCAAAATTCAATGCCTTCCTCGTGTCACTTCCCGAAAAGATGATATCTTCCATTTTTGCTCCACGCAGTGATTTCGCAGACTGCTCTCCAAGTACCCATCGGACTGCATCGGTCACATTACTTTTACCGCTTCCGTTTGGTCCAACCACTGCCGTGACACCAGGTACAAAATCAATCGAAATTTTCTCTGCGAAAGATTTAAATCCTACAACGTCCAAACGTTTGAGGAACATGACCTTTCCCCCTCTACTGTTCAACTATCTTGTTGATTTTTTTTCTTTTAAAACGATCAATGCATGCTCGGCAGCATGCTGCTCCGCTTCTTTTTTGGACTTTCCTATGCCAGAGCCCAGCTCTTCCCCATTCAAGGAAACGGTCGAAACAAACTCCCGATTATGAGCCGGTCCTTTTTCCTGCAAGATCTTATATTGCAGGACACCGATGGCATCACGCTGGATCAGCTCCTGAAGCTGGCTCTTATAATCCATCACATGAGAAAAAGCACCCTCGTCTATCTTCGGAAACACGACATTCGTCAAAAACTGCACCACTGACTCTAATCCTTGATCAAGGTACAAAGCACCAATATAGGCTTCGAATACATCCGCAAGCATGGCAGGGCGTTCTCTTCCGCCTGTCATTTCTTCCCCTTTTCCGAGCAATACATATTCCCCGTAAGAAAGGCTATTGGCAAAAGCAACAAGTGAAGGCTCACACACAATGGCTGCCCTCAGTTTGGTAAGTTCCCCTTCGCTCATCATCGGATATTTTTGATATAAGTATTTAGAGATGGTCAGTTCAAGTACAGCGTCCCCCAAGAATTCAAGCCTTTCATTATCTTCATAAGGCTTACGGCGATGCTCATTCACATAAGATGAATGTGTAAAAGCTTGTTTTAATAAATTTTCATCTTTAAAATGAAAACCCAGATTTTCTTGCAACTGTTTAAATTTATTATCCTTGATTGATGGTTTACGATTATTTCCGTTCCTACGCATCACACAAAACCCTCCACAACGGTTCAAAAAGCATATTTTTCCAATATATAAAAAGAAACCTGGCAGGAATTCCTGTCAAGCTTTCCTATGTACCATCATACATTATTATCCGCTTAAAGAAAACTAATGGCAGAAGCCCACTGCCATGCAGGCGGTGCTTACTCCGTACATGCTCATTCCCTTAACTGACGCGGCATCAAACTTCTTTAGCAATAAGAGAAAGCCCCGTTAAAAAACGGAGCTTTTAGTCAAATGACAATTCATTACATAGTGCTTTGTATGTAATTCACAGCATCACCTACTGTGGCGATTTTTTCAGCGTCATCGTCCGAAATTTCCATATCAAACTCGTCTTCGAATTCCATGACTAGTTCAACTACATCCAGGGAATCGGCACCAAGATCTTCTTTGAAAGAAGCTTCAAGTTTTACCTCTGATTCTTCTACGTTCAAACGATCTACAACGATTTTAGTTACTCTTTCTAATACATCTGCCAATGTGTTCACCTCCCCTCAAGACATTATAAATTAATTTCGAAAAAAATCAAAGAAAACTTACATGACCATGCCGCCATCTACATGAAGGGTTTGCCCAGTCATATATTTGCTTGCATCGGAAGCGAGGAAAGACGCCACTGCAGCAATATCTTTAGGGTCACCGAACCGTGCAAGCGGAATTTGGTCCAGCATGGCTTTTTGGACGTCTGCAGGCAATTCCCCAGTCATATCCGTAGAGATGAAGCCTGGGGCAATCGCATTGACCGTAATGCCTCTTGAAGCAAGTTCCTTTGCCGTGGTTTTAGTCAAACCGATCACACCAGCTTTAGCCGCAACATAATTGGCTTGCCCTGCGTTTCCGCTGACGCCGACGATCGAAGCCATATTGATGATCCTGCCGCTGCGCTGCTTCATCATTTGCCTTGTAACCGCCTTTGTGCATAGGAACACGCCTTTAAGATTCGTATTGATTACAGAATCCCATTCATCTTCTTTCATACGCATCAATAGGTTATCACGTGTGATACCTGCATTATTAACCAGGATATCCACTCTGTCAAACTGTTCTATGACCTCTTTGATCATGCTTGTCACCGAGTCACTATTTGCAACATCGCATTGGATGGCAAATGCTTTACGGCCCAATGCCTTGATTTCTTCAACCACTTCATTTGCTTTAGCTTCACTGCCGGAATAGTTGATGGCAACGTCTGCTCCCTGACGGGCAAGTTCCAATGCAACTTCCCTGCCAATACCTCGTGAAGCTCCCGTTACAAGTGCTTTTTTACCTTCGAGGATCATGCTTGTACCCCCTTCAATGTTTCAATTGTTTTAGTTAGAGTATCTATATCGGAAACCGAATGAATTTGAACGGAACGGTCGATTTTCTTTATCAATCCGCCCAATACTTTCCCCGGGCCCACCTCGATGAACGTATCCACGCCCAATTCAAGCAGATTTTTCACGCTGTCTTCCCAAAGGACCGGTGAATACAGCTGTTCGATTAATTTTTCTTTAATTTCAGAAGGTGCTGTAATGGGCTTGGCCGTTACGTTTGAAATGACGGGAATTTCTGCCTGGTTAAAGCTTACTTCATCGAGTACCCCCTGTAACTTTTCTGCTGCCGGTTTCATTAATTCCGAATGGAACGGCCCACTCACTTCAAGAGGAAGAGCCCGTTTAGCCCCATTTTCCTTGGCTTTTGCACTTGCAAGTTTAACCCCTTCGGAGGTGCCTGAAATGACGATTTGCCCTGGACAATTAATATTGGCCAATTGAACGGATTCGCCAGTGGCCGTAATTTCAGAAGTGACTTCAGATAAAGCTTCACGGTCCATTCCCAATATTGCAGCCATTGAACCTTGGCCATTCGGTACCGCAGCTTCCATGAATTCACCACGTTTACGCACTGTATATACGGCATCTTCAAAAGAAATTGCGCCAGATGCCACTAATGCCGTATATTCACCTAAACTGTGCCCTGCTGTAAAATCGGGTTTGATCCCCGCTTCTTCAAGTTCTTTGACAAAAGCATAACTCGTGGTCAATAAAGCAGGCTGTGCATTATAAGTCACCGTTAATTCTTGTTGTGTGCCATTAAAGATCAATTCGGAAAGTGGAAAATCAAGTTTTTCATCTGCTGATCGAAAAATTTGCTGAGCACGCTCGTTTTCCTGAAATAAGCCATGCCCCATTCCTATTGATTGAGATCCTTGTCCTGGAAAGACAAAAGCAATTTTACCCATATGTTACTCCCCTGCCTCTATGATTTATTATTGTTTTTCTATCGTCTCCGCAATTGTCGATATGACGTCATTTCCAACCATATCGCGAGTCTGGCGTATTGCATTATAGACTGCATTCGCATCTGAAGAACCATGAGCCTTAATGACAGGTGCCTTCAAACCGAAGAGGCCGGCACCGCCATACTCCGAGTAATCCATTTTATTTTTTATGCCTTTTAGTTCAGGCTTTACCATTGCTGCAGCCAGCTTACTCTTTAGGTTGCTCATCAAGGCCGCCTTCACCATTTTAAATACACCCATAGCAGTACCTTCAAGCGTCTTTAACACCATATTTCCCGTGAAGCCGTCCGTCACGACAACATCTGCCGGCCCGCTTAGGAGGTCCCTTGCCTCTACATTGCCTATAAAGGATATCTCCGATGATTGCTGCAGTAATGTAAAGGCATGCTTAGTCAGTTCATTCCCTTTTTTTTCTTCTGTTCCGATATTAAGTAATCCGACACGGGGCTTTTCAATTCCCCGCACTTTTTGTGCATAAACAGACCCCATTATGGCGAATTGAAGGAGGTGCTCCGGTTTTGCATCGGAGTTCGCGCCTACATCCAGAAGTACAAAACCTTTGCCATCGATTGTCGGAAGGGTTGGAGCCAACGCCGGGCGTTCAATGCCTTCTATCCTTCCGACCACAAACAAGCCTGCAGCCATTAGGGCCCCCGTATTGCCTGAAGAAATGCATGCATCCGATTCTCCGTCAGCCACTTGCTGTGCAGCCAATACCATCGAGGCGCTTTTCTTGCGGCGAACCGCACGAACAGGTTCATCGGTGCTTAATATTTTTTCATCAGTATGTATAACCTTTATACGGTCATGTTTCGCTAAGTATTGGTTGATCTCCGATTCATTGCCTATTAAGGTGATTTCCACATCGGAAAAAGCCTCGACAGCTTTCATCGCTCCCAAAACCTGTGCCTTGGGAGCATTATCGCCACCCATTGCATCTATCGTTATCTTCATTTTCTTTCATCCTTTACTAGCAAGTTAAGAGCGATACATTTCGAACTCGCCTTTAAAAACCAGTTCATTACCTACGTAGCTTCTAACCTCCACCACGGAACGATCGTTGGTGTGGTCCACGTTTTTAACCCTAGCTTTGGCTACCACTCTTTCATTTTCCTTTACAGAACGAGTAAATAAAATGGATGCTTTCGCAGTTAATGCCAATTCATCATTTATGACTGCTACAGCCAATGAATTTGCTTGGGCAAAAAGGTGATGTCCCCTTGCAATTCCATTCCGCTTAAAGACATGCTCTTTATTTATATCCAAAATCGAAATTGCGTTGTCATCTAAATTAAGATCAATTACTTCCCCGATGATTTCATCCAAAGGCAATGCCCTGATTTCGTCACTGAATTTTTTCTCGGCCACGCTTTTAATACGTTCACGCAATTCCGGTATCGATAATTCAAGACGGTCAAGCCTAATGGTCTGGACGCTCACCGAATATTTTTCAGCCAGCTCCTCATCCGTTACAAAAGGATTCTGTTTAATCGTTTCGATTAATAATTGCTGGCGTTCCTTCTTATTTCTTCGCATTTGAAGGTCACCATCCGTAGTATTATGACTAGGTACTAATAGTAGTATATATATTTTAAAAACAGATTGCAAGATATTGAGTAAAATCTCACAATCTGCTATTGGTTTTTTTATTCAGCTCAGTCCAGCTTTTCCCCCGTGAATACTCCCGTTTCCGCTAAGTAGTTCCGCAGCGGTGCATACTCAGGGGAATGCCAAAAGCTTTGGGAGGCAATCAATTTGGCAGCATCTTCCCTTGCCACTTCCAAGGTCCTGTAATCATGGATCATGTCGGCTACCTTGAACTCGGGAAGGCCGCTTTGTTTTTTACCGAAGAAGTCCCCGGGACCGCGCAGTTCCAAATCTTTTTCGGAAAGGGCGAATCCATCGTTTGTCTCGGTCATGATTTTCATCCGTTCTTTACCGACTTCCGTTTTCGGATCAGCCAGCAGGATGCAAAAGGACTGATCGCTTCCCCGTCCAACCCTTCCGCGCAACTGATGCAACTGTGAAAGCCCAAAGCGCTCAGCATCATAAATGACCATTACCGTTGCATTTGGAACATTCACCCCAACCTCGACAACCGTCGTGGAAACAAGGATTTGTGCTTCATTGGCACTAAACTGCTGCATCACTTCGTCTTTTTCATCCGCGGGCAGCCTGCCATGCATAAGTCCCACTTTGTACCTGTTCGCAAAGTATTGAGTCAGCATTGCATGAACATCGAGAACATTCTGTAAAGAATCCAGTTTCTCCGACTCCTCGATCAATGGACAGATAACGTAAGCCTGTCTCCCTTTCTTTAGTTCCTTTTCGACAAATGTTAAGATCCGATCAAGCATTTGGTGTTTTGCCCAATAGGTTTCTATCGCTTTACGCCCGGCAGGCATTTCATCGATCGTCGAGACGTCCATTTCCCCAAACACTGTAATGGCTAGCGTTCGCGGAATCGGTGTAGCCGTCATGAAAAGTACATCTGGATTTGTACCCTTTTCTCGAAGGATCCGGCGCTGCTCCACTCCGAAACGATGTTGTTCATCCGTTATGACAAGTCCCAGGTTCCGAAAATTCACTTCATCCTGTATCAATGCATGTGTTCCTATCAAAAGATCCAGCTCCCCGGATTCCAGCATTTGCAATAGTTCCTTGCGCTTTTTGCCTTTTACCGAACTTGTCAACAATGCGACCTTCACTCCACTCGGTTCCAACATCGCCTTCAGCGATTGAGTATGCTGCTCAGCCAAGATTTCCGTCGGGACCATTAATGCACCTTGGAAACCTGCTGTAATCGTCGCCTTCAGGCATATCGCGGCAACCACCGTTTTTCCAGACCCGACATCCCCTTGAAGCAGGCGATTCATCCTGTAGGGAGATTTCATGTCATTCATTATTTCCTCGACGACCCTATTCTGAGCGTTCGTCAAAGGAAAAGGGAGAGTTCCAACAAAAGCTTCCAGCTGCTCCATGTCAAACTCCTGGCCAATTCCTTTTGACTGCTCCCGCTGCACTTTACGAAGTGCTTGCATTTTAAGTTGAAACATTAAAAATTCTTCATACACAAAACGGCGGCGAGCCTTTTTCACCTCATTGGCCGATTGAGGGAAATGCATGGTACGAAGAGCGTCGTTACGCGGCATCAGTTTGTATGCCGACAATAATTGCGGGGGCAGATTTTCTTCTATCATTGCCCCATATTCAGAAAATGCATTGGAGATAAAGCGACGGATACCTTTGACAGTAATGCTGCCCTTCACTGAGTATACCGGTTCGAACTCTTTCTCCCGGCTACGATCGCCAACGTGGCATTCCGAGCCTGTAATGGTTTGGCGATGACGATCCCACTTCCCTGTTACCGTTACGGTTTCGCCTATCGCAAGCTTTGGCTTCAGATATGGCTGGTTAAAAAAAATCACATTTATTAAGTATCTCCCAGTTAACACTTTAATCGTAAGCCTGGATTTTTTCTTTCCGAAGTACCCTAATGTAGGCACCGTATGAACTTTGCCTTCTATGGTAACCCGCTCATCATGCTCGACCGTTTCTAAATCCCTCAATCTGTAATCTTCATAGCGATATGGGAGGTGCTCAAGGAGATCCGCGACGGTATGGATCTCCATTTCCCCCAAAGCTGCCCCCGTTTCGGCCCCAATGCCCTTTACTGCTGTTATCGGTTCCTGTAAAGCGGTGTTCACTTCTTATTCAGCGGCAAGCCAAAGATTTTGGCTTCCAACTCCCGTCCAGTCGGTGTAGCCGCTAAACCTCCTTGTGCAGTTTCCCTTAGAGCCGATGGCATCGTTTGCCCGATTTTGTACATCGCATCAATCACTTCATCACACGGTATGCGGCTTGTGATCCCCGCTAGCGCCATATCTGCGGCAACCATAGCATTGGCTGCACCCATGGCATTACGCTTCACACAAGGCACCTCCACAAGCCCAGCAACAGGGTCACACACAAGGCCAAGCATGTTCTTTAATGTGATTGCCATCGCTTCTGCACTTTGTGCAGGTGTTCCTCCTGCCATTTCAACGATGGCTGCCGCCGCCATGCCCGAAGCAGAACCGACTTCAGCCTGACAGCCCCCTGCGGCTCCAGAGATCGAAGCATTATTCGCTACAACAAAACCAAACGCCCCTGCTGTAAATAGGAACTCGATTTTCTGTTCCCGATTCGGCTTTAATTTATTTTGCAAAGCAAAAAGGGTTCCAGGCACAACACCGGCAGATCCAGCTGTAGGTGTCGCACAAATCGTTCCCATGGCTGCGTTCACTTCGTTTGTTGCCACCGCTTTGCTTACCGCATCCAGCAGCAGTTCACCGGATAAGGAATTTCCTGATTTAATGTAAGTCTGAAGAAGGACTGCATCCCCTCCAGTCAGGCCTGAAACGGACCGGACACCTTGAAGTCCTTTTTCAACTGCCTGTTCCATTACATCCAGGTTGACTCCCATCTGGCTGATGATTTCTTCACGGCTTTTTCCCGTTACTTCCATTTCCTGTTCTATCATCAGCGTTGAAATTTTTTTTTGCTTTGATTCTGCTAATTCTACTAATTCCGCTACATTACGAAACATGATTTCTTCTCCTTCCTAAGTGGAAACGATTGCCCTATCAATCCACAATCCTCGCTACTTGAGTGATATTGGGGAGTGCTGTAATTTCAGCGATGACGTGATCCTCCAGGTTTTGGTCCACTTCAATCGTCATCAAGGCCATCATCCCTTTTTCTTTTCGGGAGACTTCCATCTGACCAATATTGATTTGATGCTTGGCTAATATGTTTGAAACATTCGCGATGGCACCAAATCGATCATCATGAACGACCAGTATGGCAGGGTTGTGCCCGGAGAGCCTCAATTTAAACCCGTTCAGTTCGACGATTTCGATTTTCCCGCCGCCTATCGATATTCCGACAAGTTCCAGTTCACCATCCTCATCACCAACCGTTATTTTTGCTGTATTGGGATGCTCCGGTACGGCTTCTTCTTCCCGAAAAGTAATTTTCATTTTCTTTTTGCGGGCAATTTCCAGCGATTCTTTGATTCTCTCATCAAATGTATCAAAATCAAGTAAGCCTCCTACAATGGCTACATCCGTTCCATGGCCTTTATAGGTTTTGGCAAACGATCCGTAAAAAGAAATATGGGCCCATTTGGGTTCCCGGTCGAATAAATTCCTGGCAACCCTGCCGATCCTTGCAGCTCCTGCTGTATGGGAACTAGAGGGGCCAATCATAACAGGACCAATTATATCGAATACACTTCTAAATTTCATGATTTGCTCCTCCTTCTATACACTGGGAGTCAGTTTAATAATAAAGCCTGATATATTGTTATTACAATTACGCTGTCCGTAATCCTTCTTTTCATAAAAAATAAAACTGCATAGCCTAATGACATATGCAGTTTATTGCCTTTTATTTTTTTCAGGATCCTTAAACATTGTGACGAATAAGTCTCCCTCATCTTCATGGTTCTCTACTTATTCAATTGAAAAAATGAAAGAATATAAAGGTTGTTTCCCATTATGCACTTCAACTTCAACGTCTTCGAAATTCTCATTGCAAAACGCAACAAGACTTTCGACATTTTCAGCAGTGGCATCTTCTCCATATAAAATGGTAAGGATTTCTGAATCTTCATCAATCATATCGGAAAGAAGATCTTTTGCAGCTTGAGTCATGTCTTTATCCTTCACTTTGATGGTGCCTTCAGCAATTCCCATGAAGTCCCCGGTCTCGATTGCAAGACCGTCAATGTTGGTATCCCGGACAGCATAAGTAATCTGGCCCGTTTTCACATGTGAAAGGGCTTCGATCATCGCTTTTTTATTCTCTTCAGCATCAAGTGAAGGGTTGAAAGCCAGCAATGCAGCCATTCCCTGTGGTACTGTTTTTGTCGGGATGACCGTCACATGATCCCCGAGTACATCAGCAGCCTGATTGGCCGCCATGATGATATTTTTATTGTTAGGCAAGATGATCACATGATCTGCGTATGCCTCTTCGACAGCTTTAACGATATCTTCCGTGCTAGGGTTCATCGTTTGTCCGCCTTCGATGACAGACTTAGCGCCAATACTTTTGAATAATTCACTGATGCCAGCACCCATCGCCACTGACACTATAGCATATTTCTCTTTGGTGGACGGTTTAGTTTGAAGCGGTGTATTCGTCTCACCTACAATCGCAGTATGCTGTTCACGCATATTATCGATTTTCATTTTTATTAAGCTACCATATTGCTGTCCATAATTCAGGCACGTGCCAGGCTGTTCAGAGTGAATATGTACCTTGACGACTTCATCATCTGAAATGACTAATAAAGAATCTCCGTATTCACTTAAATCATTTCTGAACTTTTCTTCATCAAATGATTCATTGGCAAGTTTTTCACTTTCCAAACGGACCATGAATTCCGTGCAGTAGCCATATACGATATCTTCCGTGTTCATATGCCCTTGTACATTCATGTGATGTTCGGCATTGATCATGTCATCCATGCTTGGGCCATTTGCAGGTCGGACTGGAAGGGCCTCACCTTTCAGCTCAGCAAGGAAACCTTCATAAACGAACACCAACCCTTGCCCTCCGCTATCAACGACTCCCACTTCTTTTAAGACTGGAAGAAGATCCGGTGTGCGTTTTAATGAAGCATTGGCCTCCGTAACGATTTCCTCCATCACCTGAATAAGGTCTATATGCTTGGCTGCTGATGAAACCGCTTGCTTGGCTGCATCTTTTGCAACCGTTAAAATGGTTCCTTCAACAGGTTTCATAACGGCTTTATAAGCTGTCTGAACCCCCGCTTCAAAAGCTTGGGCAAATTCTTCACTATTGATTTCCGATTTATGTTCAATCGCTTTAGCAAAACCGCGGAACAGTTGCGAAAGGATAACTCCCGAATTGCCGCGTGCGCCCATTAACAGTCCTCTTGAAAGTGACGCACCCACTTTCCCGATGTGTTCCTGGACGTTGTTTTGCACTTCCTTCGCACCCGAAGTCATCGATAAATTCATATTCGTTCCTGTATCCCCATCTGGAACAGGGAAAACATTCAACGCATCAACCATTTGGGCATTAGCCGCTAAATGGTTGGCACCTTGAATGATCATTTCTGCAAAGCGCTTTCCGTTCAAACTTGTAATTGACACAAAACTTTCCTCCTATACTTAAGGGTTCGTCACACGAACTCCCTGTACAAAAATGTTGACGGAATCAACAGCTAATCCTACAGTTTTGTCCAGGGTGTACTTTACCTTTGATTGCACATTATGTGCAACTTCCGAGATTTTCGTTCCATAACTTACGATAATATACATATCGATATGAACTTCTTCCTCTTCTTGACGGACAATTACACCCTTAGTAAAGTTTTCTTTTCTTAAAATTTCGGCAATGCCGTCTTTAAATTGTTTTTTGGAAGACATTCCTATAATTCCGTAGCAATCCACGGCTGCGCCGCCTGCTACAGTAGCGATAACCTCATTAGAGATATCAATTTGTCCATACTTCGTTTGTAATTCGATAGACATTTTCTTTTCCCTCCCAAAAATCAAATCAACTAAAGACATTTTACTATAATGTCTATGGTTTTAAAAGTAAATGTCTTACGGTACTATATATAATTCAATTTTGAAGTATGTATGTCAAGGTTTTTTTCTTGAAAGTAATTAACTGAAGTATTGCATTCTAACGGTAGGTATGATAAATTATTAAAGTATTTTACAAAGACTTAAGACGACTGCGAAAAACTTAAGCTTGTTGTAGTTAGGAGGGAATTTGACATGGCACGTAAATGTGTAATCACTGGAAGAAGAACTCGTTCTGGTAACAGCCGCTCTCACGCAATGAACGCTAGCAAGCGTACATGGGGCGCTAACCTTCAAAAAGTACGTATTTTAGTTGACGGTAAACCTAAACGTGTATACGTTTCTGCAAGAGCTCTTAAATCGGGCAAAGTAGAACGCGTATAATGTTACGGCATCCTCTTAGGATGCCTTTTTACTTGTAATGGCCGGTATGTAATGGGGATGGTTTCAATTCGTTGATCAGGTCTTTCCTGCATCAAGGAGGGAGCCTTCACCCATTAACGGATGGCCGCCCCATTTTACAGAAAAAATAACACCTCCCTTAATTTGAGAGGTGTCATGGAGATAAGTATCAGCCTTTTTTAAACGCTCCGAGCATAGCCCTTACCAAACTGCCCAGAACTTTTGGCAATTTAATCGTATAAAATTTCATCATGCCCCTCCTCTTTGCATCCCACAATTAAAGATGAAGTGGAATTTTTCTATTACAACATAAGCTTTTAAGCGGATATAGGATGATCGTAATTATATCCGAATCTGCTCTAAGCATGAATTTTAATCACTGCTTCTTATCACCATTAATATGCCTTTCTCAAATGAAACATTCCCAGATTCGGAAATTAGTTCATTGCTGATGCAAAGCGTCGAACCTATTTCCAAGCTCGCATCATCCAGCGGATATTTAAAACCCGAAAGTGTAATGCCGGTGACTTCAGCCGTTACGGGGAGCAATGACAAGTATTTCTTATCTTTCAAAGCAGTGACCTCATATGAACCTGCTGTCTTTACCGTGATTATATTTTGCCGATCGACTATGTATATATCCATATCGCCATGATGAGGGAGGACACTTTCTTTTTGGAGCAGCTGGATATTCCCAAGAAAATGGTCCATTCTTCCCCCTGTTGCGCCCAGAATGTGAATTTCACTTGGTTTTTGCCCTATTGCCCATTTAAATGCGATCTCTAAATCCGTTTCATCCTTTTCCGAAGAGTATAGATTGATTTGTTCCAGCCTTTGCTCAATTTTCCTGTATTCACCTTCCGAAACTGAATCAAAGTCCCCAAAACCGCATTTAGGTTCGATACCTTTTTCAAGCAAAGACCAAACTCCCCTGTCAACCCCGACCCAAAGGTCAGTCTTCTCCTTATACCATGTCAGATCCGGCCAAAAACATTCCGGACCTCCAGCCATAATACTAATAATCATCGAAATCATCCTTTTCTTTACATATTCATATTAAAGATTCCTATGTTTGATTGATAAAAAAAGCCGATCACCATCATACGAATATGATAGTGTCGGCTTATATCACTTTCCCCGAATCTTTTGAATCGCTGCGTTTCGATCTTCTTGATTATATATTGCCGAGCCTGCCACAAGGATTGTCGCCCCTTGTTCAATACATAGTTTAGCCGTTTCTTCATTTACTCCACCATCAATCTCTATTTCCAGATTTTGATTATACATTTCCGCCATTGCCTTCACTTCGGCAATTTTGGGAAGAACGGATTTAATGAACTTTTGTCCGCCAAAACCAGGATTAACCGTCATCAACAATACCATGTCAATATCTTCGATTATAGGTTGGATCAAGGAAGCTGGAGTGGCCGGATTAAGCACCACGCCTGCCTTTACACCAAAAGATTTAATCAATTGGATCGTTCGATGCAAATGTGTGCATGCCTCTACATGGACAGTTATATAATCGGCTCCCGCTTTCGCAAAGGCCTCGATATAACGATCTGGTTGTTCGATCATTAAATGAACATCAAGCGGAAGCTTTGTCACCGGGCGGATGGCATCAACAATTAGTGGGCCTATCGTTATATTCGGCACGAAATGCCCATCCATGACATCTACATGGATTAAATCCGCTCCGCCCCTTTCCACATCAAGAATTTCTTCTCCCAATTTTGCAAAGTCAGCTGATAAAATGGATGGTGCGATTTTAACCATTTTAATACCTCGGCTTTCTATCTCTGATTTCTTCTAAGAATTGCATATAATGCTCATATCGATAACGTGGAATTTCCCCGGCATCGACCGCTTCTTTCACTGCACACTTCGGTTCTTTATCGTGCAGGCATGCCCTGAATTTACAGTGTTCCCCATGTTTATGCATTTCCGGGAAGCAATAGGATAACCGTTCAGCTTCCATTTCCATGAATTCAAGTGAACTGAACCCTGGAGTATCCGCGACAAGTCCAGAGCCGATATGAATCAATTCAACGTGGCGGGTGGTATGCTTCCCTCGTCCCAAGTGTGAAGAAATATCATCCGTCTTTAAAGCCAATTCAGGATTGATTGCATTCAGCAAAGACGATTTCCCAACACCTGACTGCCCGGCAAATACACTGGTTTTTCCTTCTAAATACGGCACCAGTTCTTCAATTCCTCCAGCGGTAACAGAAGATGTTTCCAGTACTGTATAGCCAAGCTTCTGATAGTCCTTGATATACTGAGACAATTTCTTTTGGTTTTCAGCTGTAACCAAGTCCAGTTTCGTAACGACGATAATCGGTTCGATTTCGTTATCTTCAATCAGTACGAGGAATCGATCGAGCAATGCCGGACTGAAATCAGGTTCTACTGCCGAAAAGACAAGGATTGCCTGGTCCACATTCGAGATTTGCGGACGTATCAATTCATTCTTTCGCGGTTTTACTTCGGTAACGGTCCCGTCCGTTTTATTTTCCGCTTCAAAAACAACATAATCACCCACGAGCGGGGTTACCTTATTCTTCCTGAACAGGCCCCTTCCACGGCATTGATAGACCTCTTCACCATCAAGGACATAATAAAATCCACTTAATGCTTTGATAATTTTTCCTTCGGGCATAACCACACTCCTAATTATTAAATTTATTCTGGATATGAGACGGATTCGTCAATTATGACCTGATTGTCCCGCATGACTTTATATCCTGCTTTCTTATCCGGGGAAACCATTAATTCGATTGTTCTCTTCGCATCTTGCAATATATAGAATGTTTCTTGTGGCTCCGTCATGCTATTGTCGATATCCTCGATGAAAATTTGTATTTTTTGCGTTTTGCCTGGCTCAACCGGATCATACTCAATTTTGATTTCCTCCGTTACACTCTTGGGAGGAATCTCTTCTTTCCCTTTTGAAATGACCACTTTCACTGTACTGCCCTTTTCCACCTTCGTAGCAGGTTCCGGTGACTGGGAAATGACAAGCCCCTCCGCTACGGAATCATCATAGATTTCCTCTTCGACATCGATCTTTATTCCACTTTCACTGGAATAATCATCAAGGCCAGCTTGATTGAACCCCGTTAGGTTCTTCAAGCTCAGCAGATCTGCCCCTTTACTGACCGTTAGATCAAGCTCCGTTTCGGATGGTACGACCTCAGTGGCGCCCGAGGGCGATTGATCTATGATCGTGCCGGCAGCACTGTCATCATATTTTTCGGTCACGCTTATGTTTTTGAATCCCATTTTTTCAAGCAGGGATTTAACATCAGAGTAGTCTCGGCCTTCATAACTGGACAATGAAATCGTCTCTTTACCCATGCTTTGATAAATATCGATCACTGCATCTTCCTTTACCGTCTTACCTTCCTTAGGGTTGGTTTTGATCACAAGACCCGCTTCAACCTCTTCATCTTCAATCTCGATCGTTTCTCCAACTTTCAAATTCAACTCAAGCAATTCAGTAATGGCATCATCCAATTCTTCCCCTTTAAGGTCCGGGATCGTCACTTCCTTCGAAACAAGAAGGGGAGGTAAAACAGTGACAGATAAAACAGCAAGCAGGGCGAGAACTAAAAAGGTGGTCACCAGGATTGCAGGCATGTTCTTTCGTTTTTTACCTTTATGTTCAGACTTGTTTTTTTGTTTTTTCTGTTTCTTTTGTTTCTTCTGTTTCTTCTGTTTCTTTTTCGTTTTACTCTCTGCTTCAGAATCACTTTTCTCATCATCCGCATAAACTAAAGTATTTTTTTCAGGACCCCTTATGATTGTCTCATCGACGCTGGAAAGCTGATCATCCGTTATGACGGGGATGGCTTTTGTTGCATCATGATCTTCAGGAATGGCAAAAGGCAGTTCATTTGAACGCTCAGGATTAAGCGACGTCCGCATGTCATCTTCCATTGAGTCCACGCTATCATAGCGGTAATAGGAATCTTTGGCTGTCGCTTTCAAGATAATATTTTCCACACTCTGGGGTATTTCAGAGTTCCAGCGTTTTGGCGACGGAGTTTCCGATTGTAAATGTTTAAGAGCGATCGACACGGCTGATTCACCCGAAAATGGCAGTCTTCCCGTCAATAATTCAAACATGACGATGCCAAGTGAATAAATGTCCGACTTCTTATTGGCCATACCGCCTCTGGCCTGTTCCGGAGATAAATAATGAACCGAGCCCAAGACTGCGTTGGTCTGCGTTATGTTTGTTGCACTTAGGGCCAATGCAATGCCGAAGTCCGTAATCTTGACGGTTCCTTCTTTATCAATCAAAATGTTCTGTGGCTTGATATCACGATGAATGATTCCATTATGATGGGCATGTGAAATTGCTGCCGTGATTTGCCTCATGATATCCAAGGCTTCATCAACTGGAATTGGATAATATTTTTGTATGTATTGCTTAAGTGTAAAACCGTCAACGTATTCCATTACAATATAATAGATGGAATCTTCTTCACCAACATCATAAATACTCACGATATTGGGATGGGCCAAGCTGGTTGCCGATTGGGCTTCCCGATTGAAGCGCTTGATGAACTCTTCGTCATTATTAAAATCCATGCGAAGGATTTTCAATGCGACATCCCTATCTAAGATCATATCCCTTGCAAGGTAAACATTTGCCATACCGCCGCCGCCGACCATCTCGATCAGTTTATAACGGCCGTTGATTCTTCTACCAATCAACATTCAATTCACCTGCTTTCACTTTCTTCAGTAAATTGAACAAGCACAAGTGTGATATTATCTTCCCCACCGTAGTGATTGGCCTTATCTATTAATGAATTCGCCTTTTCTTCAAGTGACTGTCCATTGGTTACCGTTTCTTCCAGTTCCTGTTCACTCACTTTATTCGTCAATCCATCCGAACAAAGCAATAGTAAATCATTTTCTTCGAAGATGACCGTCATAATGTCCATTTCCACTTGCATTTCTGTCCCCAAGGCTCGTAATAAAACATTTTTCCGCGGATGGTTTTCGGCATCTTCCTTCGAAATCTGACCGGAACGGACCAATTCGTTAACGAGTGAATGATCTTCCGTGACCTGCTTAAAACCGCTCTCATTATACAAATAACACCGGCTATCCCCGATGTTGGCAATCGTAGCAAACTTGTCGGTGCAAATGGCTGCAACAATGGTTGTCCCCATGCCCTTACATTCCGTATTCGCTTCTGCATGTTCAAAAAGCAATTGATTGACCGAGAAGATTTGCTGCTTCAGCCAATCCTCGGCATCATTTGCCGTTTCGATTCCGGTTGATACTTCCCAGCCCTTTTTCAGAAGGTCTATCGTCATTGCACTGGCTACATCCCCGGCACGGTGGCCGCCCATGCCATCTGCAACGATGGCAAGGCGAACGCCTTCCGAGTTCTTAAAGATTCCGCCATTATCTTCATTATGCTGGCGGACTTTTCCACGGTCTGTCTTAAATATTGCCCTCATAGGGTCACCTCGTCTCTTCTTTGCGCTCCTTGGCCCGAAGCTGGCCGCAGGCTGCGTCAATATCACTGCCTTGTTCCCTTCGGATCGTTACATTAATGCCGCGCTTCTTCAATGTTTTTTCAAACTCAAAAATTTGGTCCCGAGGTGTTCGTACATAGTTGCGTTCAGGTACATAGTTAACCGGTATTAAGTTAACATGGCATTTTATCCCTTTTATTAAAGCTGCTAATTCTTCAGCGTGCTCCACTGTATCATTCTCGCCACCGAATAGACCATATTCAAAACTTACACGGCGACCTGTTTTTTCTGTATAGTACTTGATCGCTTCGATCAAGTCTGGAAGTTTGTAGGCCTTATTGATCGGCATCAATTTACTTCTCAATTCCGTATTCGGTGCATGAAGGGAAACGGCAAAGTTTATTTGCATGCTTTCTTCGGCAAACTTATAGATTTTAGGAATGATTCCACTTGTGGAAACGGTAATATGACGTGCCCCGATGTTCAAGCCCTTTTCATGGTTTATATTCTTCAAGAATGACATCATATTATCGTAGTTATCAAACGGTTCACCTATACCCATGATTACGACAGAACTAACACGTTCTTCCGATTCGTCAAGTGCTTGCTGAACTTTCACGACCTGGGCAACTATTTCCCCTGATTCAAGATTCCGCTTTAATCCGCCTAATGTCGACGCACAGAATGTACAGCCAATTCTACATCCTACCTGTGTAGTCACGCAAATGGAGTTGCCGTATTCATGGCGCATCAGCACCGTTTCTATCGAATAACCATCTTGGAGTTCAAATAAAAACTTCATCGTTCCGTCATTGGACGTTTGCTGAATCAAAGTTTTCAAAGTTGTGAAAGTGAATTGCGCTTCCAGCTTATCCCGTAATGATTTCGAAAGGTTGGACATATCTTCAAAACTGGAGACACGTTTTTTATAAAGCCAGTCATATACTTGATCGGCCCGGAATGCCTTTTCTCCATTTTGAACAAGCCATTCTTTAATTTGGTGTAGCTCCAATGAGTAAATCGACGGTTTTTCTGGTGTCGTATCTTTTCTTACTCTAGATGATTTAGTGATTTCTGCCATTACAGCACCTTCTTTCTAAAACTCGCAATAAAGAATCCGTCACTGCTAAAATATTGCGGAAAAACTTGCAGCGTATGACCCTCGATGAATGGCTGAACGCTTTCAGGCATTCTTGCGGACAAGGTTGCATCGCTTTCAAAATCCGGGTGGCTTTCCAAAAATGCTGCAGCGACTTTGTCATTTTCTTCTTTATCCACCGTACAGGTACTATATACTAACCGTCCGCCTTGCTTAACAAGCGGGGCAGCCGATTCCAATAATTGTTTTTGTATACTTGAGAGTTTCATTATATCATCTTTTGTTTTAGTGTACTTTACATCAGGCTTCCGGCGCATGACTCCCAACCCGGAACATGGTGCATCGATCAGGACCCTGTCAAAACCTTCCTTATTGAAGTGTTCTTGCACGTTTCGGCTATCAAGGGCCATTGTCTTAATATTGTTTCTGAGCTTTAGGCGCTCCGCCTGCTCTTTAATGAGCTTGACCTTATGCTCATGAAGGTCGAGCGCATATACTTGTCCAGTGGTCAAGCCTTCTGCGATATGTGTCGTTTTCCCTCCAGGTGCGGCACAGCAATCGAGTACAGCATCATTTTCATTTGCACCCAAAGCATGGGCTACAAGCATTGAACTCTCATCCTGAATCGATAAATAACCCAATTTATAGCTTTCTGAATGAGCAAGATTCCCTTTATAGCTGACAATTGCTTCGGGAACGACCTCACTTGCTTCAACATCATATCCTTCTTCCGTTAATATGCTGATCAGTTCACGTCGTGAAATCTTCTTTAAATTAACCCGACCCGTCTGTAATGGCGCAGTTAAGTTGATTTCACACATTTCCTTGGTTTTTTCATAGCCAAATTGCTCTACCCAACGCTTTACAAGCCAAATTGGATGACTTACTTCTATGGAAAGACGTTCCAGATCATCTTTAATTTCATCTAATGAAGGAACACCATTTCTTTGGATGTTGCGAAGCACCCCATTGACCAGCGAAGATGTACCCTTGTGTCCGCGTTTTTTGGAAATTTCGACAGCCTCGAAAATGATTGCATGATCAGGCACTTTATCTAAATAAACCATTTGGTAAACGGAAAGCCTAAGTAAATTGATGACCCAGCTTTGCGTTTTTTTAGGTTGTTTAATATACGGGTTCAAATAATAATCCAAAGTCATCTTACGCTGTATGGTACCGTAGCTTATTTCTGTAAGCAAACCGCTGTCCACGGCGGATAACTGGTGCTTTTTAATCAAGTTGTTCAATAATAGGTTACTGTAGGATTGGTTTTTCTCTACAGATTCCAAAATATCGAGAGCGATTTCACGTACTCCCTTTTTAGTTTGCTTCATTCTGTTCTCCTAACTTCATGCCTGCTTTAATGAACGATCCGGCTCCGCGCAAGTAATCTTTCGCTGGCATTTTTTTCTTTCCTGAAGGCTGCAGTTCTGTAACCAGTATTGCCGTCTCATTGCCTGTCGAAACGATGAAACCATCATTTTGTACATCAATGACCGTGCCCGGCACAGCCTGATTGCCATTTTCAAGTTTCTTTACCTGCCAAATCTTCAAAATGGAACCTTCTAAGGTTGTATAAGCAACAGGCCAAGGATTCAGGCCGCGTACATGGTTATAGATGTCTTCCCCTGATTTCGACCAGTCGATTCTTTCCTCTGACCGCTTGATGTTAGGTGCAAATGAAGCTCTAGCCTCATCCTGCTTGATCGGCTGTAACTCCTCATTAATAAGTTTCGGAAGTGTCTCTGCAAGTAAATCCGACCCAATCTTGCTTAATTTATCATGCAGCGTTCCGACATTATCTTGTTCCTCTATAGCAACTTCCGCCTGAGTCAATATATCACCGGCATCCAATTTTTCCGCCATATACATGATGGTTATCCCAGTCTTTTCTTTCCCCTGTAAAATGGAATAATGAATGGGCGCCCCTCCACGCAGTTCTGGAAGCAGGGAGGCATGTACATTAATACATCCGTACTTAGGGGCATCCAGCAATTCATTCGGAAGGATTTGTCCGAAAGCTGCGGTCACCACCAAGTCAGCATTCAATGCAATGATCTTTTCAAGTTCTTCTTTTTCACGAATTTTTTCTGGCTGATAAACGGGAATCCCATGCTTTTCGGCTTCGACCTTAACTGGAGGCGGCGTTAGCACCTTTTTGCGCCCTACTGGACGATCGGGCTGTGTGACAACAGCAATCACATCATACCCTTCATCAATGATTCTTTTCAATACCGGCACTGAAAAGTCCGGTGTACCCATAAATATTATTTT
The DNA here is from genome assembly GCF_022603275.1 of Peribacillus sp. Aquil_B1. Classification (NCBI taxonomy): domain Bacteria; kingdom Bacillati; phylum Bacillota; class Bacilli; order Caryophanales; family Bacillaceae; genus Peribacillus; species Peribacillus sp. Aquil_B1. The sequence goes on from NZ_JAKXEE010000002.1 coordinate 164,143, forward strand.
CGTCATTCTTCTCCATACCTTTCTAACTCTTCTTCCGAAATATACCGGGAAACCTTACTTGTAAATAAAACTCCTTGCAGGTGATCGATTTCGTGCAGAAGGGCCCTTGCAAGGAAATCTTCCGCTTCTATCTCGAAAAAAGATCCTTTTCGGTCTTGTGCCCGGACTTTGACACGGTATGGACGCGTTACTTCACCATATAAACTCGGGAAGCTCAAGCATCCTTCAACACCTGTCTGTTCGCCTTCCATTTCCAGCACTTCCGGATTAATCAGTTCGATCGCACCTGATCCTTCCTCTATTTCAACGACGGCCACTTGCTTTTTCACGCCAACCTGAGGTGCTGCAAGTCCAACGCCATCCGCCTCCACCATCGTTTCATACATGTTATTTAACAGCTTTGCCAACTTTTTATCAAAACTTGTTACTTTATCGCATTTTTGTTGTAAAATTTTTTCAGGAAACAAAACAATCGGTAAAATAGCCAAAATTAAAGGTAACCTCCTAGATATGAAAAACAGCACTTCATTATATAAAAACGCAAGCTGTAGCAGCTCGCGGTAATCATCCATCTCTTAAACAATTACATCATGATCTGTGGATTTAAATCTATTGAAATCTGCAGCTGATTCTGAGCGGTTTCTTTTTGATAATGCTCCAAAAGTGTGCGTAAATGCTGATTCAGGTCCGGCTCTCGTTTGTATTTTATCAGACATTGATAGCGATATCTATTGTTGATTCGACTAATGGGCGAAGCAACCGGACCTAGTACGATTGAATCCCGATTCAATCGTGAGCCTAAATAATTCGTGATTTTCTCAGTAACACTCACTGTCTTCATTAAATCTTCATGTGAAACGGTTATAAGGACAACATAATAATAGGGAGGATAATGACTTTGCCTCCTTAGATGCATCTCCCGTTCATAAAAAGCATCATAATCCTGAAAGGCAGAAAGCTCGATGCTGTAGTGCTCAGGTGTATAGGTTTGGATGACCACTTCTCCCGGAAGCTGATGACGTCCTGCCCTTCCGCTGACCTGTGTCAGCAGCTGGAATGTCTTTTCTGAAGAACGGAAATCAGGCAGATGCAGCATCGTATCAGCAGAAAGGACTCCAACAAGGGTGATATTAGGAAAATCAAGGCCTTTGGCAATCATTTGGGTGCCTAGCAATATATCGGCCTTCCCTTCACCAAAGGCATTCAGCAACCGCTCATGTGAACCCTTCTTACTCGTCGTATCAACATCCATCCGTATGACCCGTGCTTCAGGGAGGATTTTCGCAAGCTCTTCTTCAACCTTTTGAGTGCCTGTACCGAAGAACCTAATATGTTCACTTTCACATTCAGGGCAAGCGGAAGGCATTCCCTCTTCAAAACCGCAATAATGGCATTTCATTATATCATTAAAGCGATGATATGTGAGTGAAATGTCACAATTAGGGCAGTTGATGACCAATCCGCAGCTTCTGCACATCACAAAGGAAGAATGCCCCCTTTTATTTAGCATCAGAACTGTTTGCTCCCCCTTCTCAAGCCGGTCTTTCAGCTTGGTAAAGAGCAGCTCCGAAAACATGGAACGATTTCCCGTTCTTAGTTCTTCGCGCATATCTACAATATCCACTGCTGGCAACGCATTTTTATTCATCCTCTGGCTAAGTGTCAATAATTTATAGACATTTTTCTTGGCTCGCGCAAAAGATTCAAGTGTAGGTGTCGCGCTGCCAAGAATAACCGGACACCCATATGATTTTGCTCTTTCAATGGCTACGTCCCTGGCGTGGTACCTTGGCGTTTCTTCTTGCTTATAACTGGATTCATGCTCTTCATCAATGATGACCAGCCCCAGGTTTTCAAAAGGAGCAAACACGGCGGAACGCGCGCCCACCACAACTTTTACTTCTTTACGGTGAATTTTCCGCCATTCATCATATTTTTCACCTACTGATAAACCGCTATGCATGACAGCCACCTGCTCCCCAAACCTTTCCTTAAACCTCTTCACCGTCTGTGGAGTTAAGGAGATTTCAGGTACAAGCATGATGGCTTCCTTCCCTTTTTCAATGACAGAGGCAATAGCCTGTAGATACACTTCAGTCTTCCCGCTTCCGGTTACACCATATAAAAGGAAAACATCATGTTCATCATGATGTATTTTCTCTTGGATAGGCTTCAAGGCAACTGTTTGTTCAGCTGTAAGTGTAAAGGGAGTGGATTTCTCGAACACACGGTTTTCATAAGGATCACGATATATTTCTTGATCCATTTCCGCCAAGGCCCCTTTTGACACTAGGGATTTGACGGTACCGCTTGATGTGTTCATCAATTCAAGCAATTCTTTTAACGGAATGGGCTCTTGATGTTCAATAAAGTATTGAAGGAGTTCCTGTTGTTTTTTTGCATGGCTTGACATGGCTGATGCCATTTCTTTCAGTTCCTTAGGGGAAAGCAAAGATTTTATGACACGGATTGTCTTCTTATTAAGTCGGTTTTTCACATTATATACGAGCTCAAGATTGCCATTTTGCATTTCCTTTTGGAAAAGGGAGGCGTTCTCCCCTTCAATCACGTCTTTCCAGGATATTGAATCATTTTTTCCGAAAAGGGTTTGAATGAAGGGAGGCAGCTGATCCTTTTTATCTTCAACGACTTTGATCACTTTTTCATACTTTGCTTTCATCGCTGCCGGAAGCATGGCCTGTAGTGCTGAAATTTTAAAGCACATTGCCTCTTTGGTCAACCAGTCACCCAGCTGAAGCAATTCATCATTAAGGATAGGCTCCAAATCCATTGGTTCTTTTATATAGCGTAATTTCGCAAAGTCGCTTTTAGCTTTTAAGCATGTGACGAATCCCTGAACCATTCTTGGACCGAATGGGACGATGACCCGCATTCCGGGTTTGATGACTTGGTTCCATTTTTCAGGTATGCGATAGTCGAATTCACGATCCGTTTGTTTAGCAGGTACATCCACGATGACGGATGCTATATCCATATGACATCATTCCTTTTGCATGCGAGATACTTCCGCCAGGATGCTTTTAGCTATATCCGCTTTACTCATTTTTGGAAGTTCGGTCGCACTTCCATCTTTATCGTAAATAGTCACGATGTTCGTATCCGTTCCAAATCCTGCCCCTGGCGCGGTAACATTATTGGCAACGATCATATCTGCATTCTTTTTGGCTAATTTCCCTCTTGCATATTCTTCAACATTGTTCGTTTCAGCCGCAAAGCCTACCAAGAACTGATGAGTTTTATTTTCACCGAGTTCCATGAGGATATCCTTTGTCCGTTCAAATTCAATCACATTTTCCCCTGGCTGCTTTTTCATCTTTTGAGCATGATAAATCTTCGGTTTATAGTCCGCCACTGCAGCTGTCATGATTACGACGTCACTGGAATCGAACTGATCGAATACCGCAACATACATATCTGCTGCTGATACCACTGGTATTACTTTGGCCTTTGAAGGTGGTGTCAAGTTCACTGGGCCAGTGATCAAAGTTACCTCAGCGCCCATTTCGATTGCCTTTTCGGCTAGGGCATAGCCCATTTTGCCGCTGGAATGATTCGTCACGTAACGCACGGGATCGATTGCTTCACGAGTCGGTCCTGCCGTTATCAAATATTTCTTTCCTTTAAGAGGCTGTTGGTGTGATTTGCGTCCATCGAAATGCCGGTTAAGATGTTCAACGATTGTTTCCGGTTCCTCCAATCGACCTTTCCCTACATAACCGCAGGCCAAATACCCTTCACCCGGTTCAATGAATTGATATCCAAACGACCGAAGTGTCTCCATATTTTTCTGGACCGCTGGGTGGGCGTACATGTGCACGTTCATTGCCGGCGCAACCCAGACAGGCGCTTCCGTTGCCAGAAGTGTGGTCGTAATCATATCATCCGCGATTCCATTGGCTACCTTTCCGATGACATTGGCTGTAGCTGGAGCCAACAGGATGATATCAGCCCAATCAGCCAAGTCGATGTGTGCAATGACTGATGAATCCTTCTCATCAAAAGTATCTGTATACACATCATTTCTCGAAAGTGCTTGAAAGGTGAGCGGCGTCACGAATTTACGTGCCGATTCACTCATGATCACTTTAACATGTGCACCTTCCTGAGTTAATTTACTTGTCAGGGCAGCAGCCTTATATACAGCAATCCCGCCGGTGACACAAAGAAGTACTTTTTTATCGATAAGCATGCAAATTTCCCCTAACTATACATTCTATTTGCTTCTAATTATGACGGAAAACCGAAGAAATTTCATTTGAAATGCGCAATAACATATGGATTTCCCTAAACATTCCATATCTCGCCTGCTTTCATCAATGACTTCCGGACTTTTTTAAAACCAAAACAAACAGGCCTGACACCTTGGCCGCAGGAAGGAAGCACTTTCCAAATGTAACGCTCCTGTTTGCTTTAGGGTGTCAGGCCCGATAGGTCAAGCTATGAGTTCTTTTAGTTTTCCTCGTAAGAATTATCGTAAGTCAATTTACCGGTATGAATCTCTTCAAGGGCACGACCTACTGATTTATGGGAAACCGGTTTGGCAACGAGGCAATTATCTTTAATTTGCATTTCCCTGGCACGCTTTGCTGCCACTGATACAAGTGAGTATTTTGAATCGATTTTAAGTAATAGAGAATCAATTGATGGATATAACATAATTTATTCCGCCTCCAACATTTTTTTATATAAAGCAGCAACTCTTTCCCGACGGCAATGCTCGGCTATTACAATTGCATTAATTCTGGCACATGCGGCATCCACATGATCATTTTCAACAACGTAATCATACAGATCCATAAGTTCTATTTCTTCCTTGGCCACTTTCATCCGGCCTTTTATCGCTTCCTCCGTCTCGGTTCCGCGAGTAACGATGCGGCTTTCGAGTTCGGTCAAACTCGGAGGAGCAAGGAAAATGAAAAGTCCTTCGGGGAATTTCTCCCGGACCTGTTTAGCTCCTTGAACTTCAATTTCCAGAAATACATCTTTTCCGGAATCGATCGTTTCACGGACATAATCCACGGGTGTTCCATAATAATTACCGACGAACTCAGCATACTCCAGCAATTTGCCTTCTTCAATCAGTGCTTCGAATTCCTCGCGTTTTTTGAAGAAATAGTCCACTCCGTCCACTTCACCATGGCGAGGCAGCCGTGTCGTCATCGAAATTGAATATTCGAATGCCGTTCCTGGCTGAGAAAAAATCGCCTTTCTTACAGTTCCTTTACCAACACCGGATGGACCGGACAAAACGATTAATAAACCTTTTTCTCTCATATTGTTTCAGTTACCCCTCTTCTACGCTGTCATCTCTATCTTGAAGCCGTGCGGCAACCGTTTCCGGTTGAACGGCAGATAAGATAACATGGTCGCTGTCTGTAATTATAACGGCCCTAGTCCTTCTACCATATGTAGCATCTATTAAGGATCCGCGGTCACGGGCATCTTGGATGATCCTTTTGATCGGAGCCGATTCAGGGCTCACGATGGATACGATCCGGTTTGCGGAAACGATATTCCCAAAACCAATATTAATGAGCTTAATTGACATTTTTGTCCCCCATTCATATCTATTGTCACCTTGTTAGGTTCATCATAAACTGACTACTCGATATTTTGAACCTGTTCCTTTAATTTTTCAAGCAAACTTTTCATTTCCACCACTTCTTTGGTAATGGCCGAATCATTTGCCTTTGATCCAATCGTATTGACTTCCCTATTCATTTCCTGGACAAGGAAGTCGAGTTTCCTTCCAATTGGTTCACTATGGGTAAGTGTCCTTGAAAATTGCTGTAAATGGCTATCGAGTCTGGTCAGTTCTTCATTTATATCACATTTATCAGCAAAAATGGCCGCTTCTGTCACAATGCGGCTATCTTCGATCAATCCTTCAGTCAACTCTGCCAGTTTGATTTCCAAGCGGGCTTTATATTTTTCGACGACTGAAGGTGCATGCATTTTGACCCCTGCCACAATCTCACCAAACTTTTCAAGCTGGCGTTTCATGTCCAAGGCCAGTTCCTGACCTTCCAGATTCCGCATTTTTTTCAGATTTTCCAATGCCCCCGTGACAGCCTTCAATAACAGGGATTCCAAATCGGCAGGAACCGCAGGCACTTCCTCGGTTATGAAAATTGATTCAAGTTGCAGCATATCCTGTAATGTAATGGAACTTTCCAGTTTGTATTTTCCCTTGACCTCTTCCATCAATCCCACATACTGATCAGCAAGATCCCAATCGATCTTCACCTTTTTGGAAACCAGGCTCTCACCTTCAACTGTAATGAAGATTTCCACCCGTCCCCTTCTTATGTATTGATTCGCCTTCTTCTTCACCTTTTCTTCCAAAACCAAAAGCTGGCGCGGCATTCGAATCGTATATTCACAAAAACGATGGTTCACGGTCTTAATTTCAACAAAAACCTTAACCTGTTCGTTTTCCGCTTCTTCTCTTCCATAGCCCGTCATACTGGTAACCATGGTTCCACATCCTATCAAACATAATGTAGTCATTTAGCACTTAACATTCATTATATATTAGCTGCAGCACGAAAACTTTAGCTCACAAATAAAATACTACAAAAATAAAAAGGCAATAGAGCAAGACTCTACCACCTTAAAGATTATATCATATATCATTGTGCTTTTCTTGCTAAAAAGGTTCCAGCCAGTAAAAAAGTTGGTATGGATGCCATCCCTATTACTAATAGCCAATCCCTTCCCGAAATCGGTACTGTATGAAAGATGGTTTGTAAAGGCTGCACATACATGACGGCTACCATCAATAATAGGGAGGATAATACCGCCCCCACTAGATAAAGGTTACCAAATGGATTTCTCGAGAAGATCGAACGTTCACTCCGGCAATCGAATACATGTATAAGCTGAGCCAGCACCAAGGTAGCGAACGCAATCGTTTGTGCATAAGCAAGGTTTTCCGGATTTGCACGATATACAACATAAAATGCGATCAATGTAGAAACCCCGATCAGGAAACCGCGTGAGATGATCTTCCAGCCAAGCCCTCTTCCAAAAACACCTTCATTGGCATTTCTTGGATTTCTTTTCATTACATCTTCTTCGGCGGCATCCAGGCCCAACGCCATCGCGGGCAGTCCGTCAGTTACAAGGTTCACGAATAAAATCTGGATTGGTATCAAAGGTAAAGGCAAGGCACATAACATCGCAAAAAACATGACCAAAATCTCCCCCACATTGGAAGCAAGCAGATAACGGATGAACTTCCTGATGTTTTCATAAATATTCCTGCCTTCTTTGATGGCTGATTTAATTGTGGCAAAATTATCGTCAACCAATATCAAGGAAGAAGCTTCCTTTGCTACATCAGTACCCGTGATGCCCATGGATATACCAATATCCGCTGATTTTATTGCAGGGGCATCATTGACACCATCCCCTGTCATTGCAACGACATGTCCTTTATTTTGCAAGGCTTTTACGATTTTTAACTTATGTTCCGGGGACACGCGGGCAAATACCGAAACACTTTCAACAACTTCCTCAAGTTCCCCGACATCCATGTCGGCCAATTGCCGTCCTTCAAGTACACGGTCTTTTCCTTTTAAAATACCAAGTTCTTTAGCTATTGCCTTTGCGGTTATTACATGGTCGCCAGTAATCATGACAGTTTTGATCCCGGCATCCCTGCATTCCTTAACTGCCTGCTTCACCTCCGGACGCGGGGGATCGATCATACCCTGCAGTCCCATGAAGGTCAAATTGCGCTCAGCTTCGGTTTCTTGAAGCAAAATCGTTCCTTTTGAAAGGGGTTTATAACCAACAGCAATCATTCGAAGTGCCTGCGAGGCAAGCTCATTCATGTCCTGCTGTACCCTTTCCTTACTCTCCCGATTTAATATTTCCGACCTTCCTTCCCAAAGGATCGTATCGGACTGGGCGATCAATACGTCAGGGGCCCCTTTTGCGATGACAAAATGATTATCTTTATCATCCTTCACTATGACACTCATCATTTTGCGGCTCGAGTCAAATGGAAACTCCTTGACTATCGTAAACCTCTTGGACAGATGCTCCCTCGTCAACCCTGCTTTCATTGCCGCGACCAACATCGCCCCTTCTGTCGGATCACCGTCTAAAATATATCGTTTACCATTCTCCTTTAACTCAGCTTTGTTACAGAGCATGCCAAATGTAATTATTTGCAGCAATGCATTATGGTTTCTGGGGGCAACCGAAACTCCCTCTAAAGAAAACTCTCCGACAGGTTTATAACCAGTACCGCCGACATCCCAAGTTTTCCCTCCACTCCAAACCTTTGTCACCGTCATTTTGTTTTGGGTCAGTGTTCCTGTCTTATCCGAGCAAATCACCGTTGCGCAGCCCAGCGTTTCTACGGCAGGAAGTTTGCGGACAATCGCTTTTTGTTTGATCATACGCTGAACGCCTAAAGACAAGGCTACGGTCACAATGGCTGGCAAGCCTTCGGGAATCGCCGCAACAGCCAATGATACCCCGGCCAAAAACATCGTATAGAGGTCATGCCCTTGAATGACACCAGTCAGGACCACAATTACAGTTAATATTAAAGCCGTGACGATCAAAATTTTGCCTAGCTGCTCCAACCTCCGCTGAAGCGGTGTTTCTTTTGTTTCTGCAGTCTGCAGGAGATCCGCAATCTTGCCCATCGCCGTATTCATACCTGTAGCGGTTACGATTCCGACTCCATTTCCTCTTGTCACCATCGTTCCCATAAAAGCCATATTTTCCTGATCACCGATACCTTCAACTTCATTCATCAATGGATCGGAACATTTAACGGCCGGGAGTGACTCGCCGGTAAGTGCAGACTCTTCTATTTCAAGGCTTGAATGGTCGACGATCCGTAAATCGGCACCAATTCGGTCACCGCTCGAAAACTTCAGGATATCCCCCACAACGACTTCTTTCGATTGGATTTTCAACCACTGTCCACCACGAAGCACGTTAACTTGCGGCGCAGCCATTTCCTTTAGGGCATCCAAGGATTTTTCTGCCTTCCGTTCTTGAAAAAAACCAAGTAATCCATTCAAAAAAACAATCGCCATGATGGCAATCGCATCGATATATTCACCCAATATCCCGGAGACCAATGTCGCGGCAAGTAAAACGATGACCATGAAATCTTTGAATTGGGCGAAGAATAAAAGAATGGCAGACTGTTTTTCTCCTTCCTTCAATTCGTTAAAGCCATGCTTTCGCAGCCTGTCCTTTACTTCATCATCGTCCAAACCGTGTGTAACGTTTGTTTGAAGCGCTTTCTCCATTTCTTGATTATTCATTTCCTTGAACTCCATCAAGTATCACACATCCCTTTGAATAGAATGAATTAGGCTCCTGTATACATCTCAACAGGCGCTTTTTGCTATACCCATCCAACACCTGCCTGCTTACCGATACATAAAACAACCTGCTCTTCTTCCATGATTATTCAGACTCGTCCAAAATAATGCTATAATTAAACAGAATTGCGGAAAGAAGAACGATGCGGATAATATAATGAATGAACGAGAGCTAATCATGATGGATGATCAAATTTAGGATCAATCTCAGGAACCTATAAAAATAGCATCCATTCAATATTCCCGAACAGCAGCTTCAGCTTTTCACCCAGTTCGCTTAAATTTGTGATTAGCTAAAATGTGGAGTCCTGATGCACTGATAACGCTTAGCAAAATGAGTATCTTAGAAAATCTTATGTAAAGGAAGTAAAAATAGAATGTCATTTGATGGATTATTTACGAAAGCGATGACGGAAGAAATCGCTTCTATATTAAAAGGTGGACGAATCAATAAGGTACATCAGCCTTATAAAAATGAAGTAATACTGGTTGTTCGTGCTGGAGGTAAGAACCATAAGCTCTTATTGTCAGCCCACCCAAGTTATTCGAGGGTGCAAATGACCGAAGAAAGCTATGAAAATCCCAAAGAAGCACCCATGTTCTGCATGCTTCTTAGGAAGCACCTCGAAGGCTACACGATAGAAAATATTTATCAATATGAACTTGATAGGATGATCATTTTTGAAGTGAAGGGCCGCAATGAGCTTGGTGATGTCTCCCAAAAGCAGTTAATCATCGAAATCATGGGGCGTCACAGCAACATTGTTCTAGTCGATAAAGAACGGAATATGATTTTGGACAGCATTAAGCATGTTTCACATGCAGTAAACAGCTATCGCGCGATATTGCCTGGCCAGGAATATCTGGCCCCACCCGCACAAGAAAAGAAGAATCCCTTCGAGGCTTCCGAGGACGATATCAGGAAGAATATCGACTTCAATGCAGGAAAGCTGGATCGACAGCTTGTTGCCCATTTTTCCGGAGTTTCACCATTAGTTGCAAAGGAAGCCGTCTACCGGGCTGGACTTGCCAACAGCACGACCCTTCCTTCAGCATTTTTAAGTATTATTCAGGAAATCTCGGAGCAGCAGTATGCACCTTCGATCAAACAAGATGGAAATAAAGAAGTTTTTTATATGCTTTCACTAGAGCATCTGACTGGCACTCAACGAACGTTTTCTTCATTGAGCGAGATGCTCGACCGCTTTTACTTCGGAAAGGCAGAAAGAGATCGGGTTAAGCAAAAGAGCCAGGATGTAGAACGTTTCATTACGAATGAAATCGAAAAGAACTCAAAAAAAATCGGGAAGCTCGAACGTACATTAAAAGATACGGAACGCGGGGAACAGTATCAGTTGTTCGGCGAGCTGCTTACAGCTAATCTATATCAAATGAAAAAAGGCATGAAGGAAATTGAAGTCGTCAATTATTATGATGAAAATCAAAGTATGGTCACCATCCCGCTTGACCCTTTAAAAAATCCATCGGATAATGCACAAAAGTACTTCTCTAGATACCAAAAGTCCAAAAATGCAGTCGGAGTCGTCCAGGAACAAATCCAAAAAACAAAATTGGAATTGGCCTACTTTGAAGCCTTGCATCAGCAGCTTCAATCAGCGTCACCAAGAGATATAGAGGAGATTCGCGAAGAACTTCAGGAGGAAGGATACATTCGGCAAAAAAAGAAAAAAGGCATGAAAAAGCCTGCAAATGCAAAACCGCAGCTTGAAACATATTATGCTACAGATGGTGATCTCATTTTTGTCGGAAAGAATAATAAACAAAATGATTACCTAACCAACAAGTTTGCACGCCGTGATGAAATATGGCTTCATACTAAAGATATACCTGGCTCACATGTTGTGATTCGAAATGAATCGCCAAGTGAAGAAACGATAAAAGAGGCAGCCGTATTAGCAGCTTTCTACAGTAAAGCTAAGCAATCGAGCTCAGTGCCCGTTGACTTCACACAAGTTCGCCATGTTAAGAAACCGAATGGTTCCAAGCCCGGGTTCGTGATCTATGAGCAGCAGCAGACCGTATATATTACACCGGATGCCGATACCGTCATACGCTTAAAGGAAGCGGTAAAGGAGTAAAAAAATAGAGTTGGCCCAATACTCCGTGATTGGGCCAACTCTATTTTCATGCTGAAATCCAAGCTGTATCAGCAGGATTCTCCCGCCATTTTTTTAGCTTTTCCAATTCATCTGCCGTGATGTACCCTTTTTCATTAGCGACTTTTATCAAAGTCGAGTAGTCACTCAATGAATGGTTAATAATGCCCTCAGCATCGAATTTTTCTTTTCCCTTTTCCAATTCATAAGTAAAGATCGAAACGACCCCTAGAACATCACAGCCTGCTTCCTTCAGCGCGTTAACAGCAGTAATTACACTTCCGCCGGTTGAAATCAAGTCTTCCACAACCACCACTTTTTGTCCTGGAACGGCGCGGCCTTCGATTTGATTGCCCTTACCGTGCTCCTTGGCTTTGGATCGAACATAGCACATCGGTGCATTTAATTTTTCACTCACCCAAGCTGCATGCGGAATGCCGGCAGTTGCTGTTCCTGCAATCAGTTCAGCCTCAGGGAAGTGCTGTTCAATCAATCCTTTCAATCCTTCCGCTATTTCATTGCGAACCTCCGGGTATGAAAGGGTTAAGCGGTTGTCACAATAAATGGGTGATTGAATTCCAGATGCCCAAGTAAATGGGTCATTCGGCTGTAGGTACACTGCTTTTATTTTCAATAGATGTTGTGCGATCGTATTATTTAACATGATATTCCCTCCCAAGCTGCTTTCATATCCAAATAAGCCCTTAATGGATCCTCCGCCCCCGTTATCGCTCTTCCTACAACGATGGCATCCGCTCCAAATTCCCTAGCCTGTTCAGGCGTGGCAATTCTCTTTTGATCATGCGTCTGTCCTCCTGCATTTCGGATACCAGGTGTGACCGTTAAAAATTCATGACCAATGCGTTCATGTATGTTCTTTACTTCATGGGTGGAACAGACGACGCCATCCAATCCTGCCTGTTTAGTAAGTTTTGCATAATGGAGGACCGAATCCTCCAGAGATCCGGCAATGTTTTGCTCAACATTCATTTGTTCTTGTGACGTGCTCGTCAGTTGGGTAACCCCTATGCATAATGGACGCTTTTTACCAGCGGACGTTCCCTTATCAAGGCCTTCGATGGCTGCTTCCATCATCATTTGGCCACCCGCCGCATGTACATTGACCATGTCGGCACCTAAAGTTGCCAATCCTGTCATGGCCATTTTGACCGTATTCGGAATATCATGAAGCTTCAAGTCCAAAAACACATCGTGGCCTTGCTCTTTTACGAAAGAGATGATGGATGGTCCATTCTGATAAAATAATTCCATTCCCACTTTTACAGCCAGTTTTTCCGAGTTGAACTGTTTTAGGAATTTCTCCGTTTGAATGAAGTCAGGGAAATCAAGAGCGATAATTAGTGACTGTTTCATTCTGCTTCCAGCTCCTTCCGGTACATTCTGAAATATGGTCAAATCCCAGCTCATCCAACAATTTCGGTAATTCTTCAATGATGGTCGGGCAAACAAAGGGATCCACGAAGTTCGCGGTTCCCACCGCTACAGCACTGGCACCCGCATAGAAAAATTCAATGACGTCTTCCGCTGTAGCGATGCCGCCCATTCCGATTATTGGAATCGACACTTGCTGGCTTACCTCATAAATCATCCGGAGCGCAACAGGTTTTATTGCAGGACCAGATAAGCCGCCTGTTCTGTTCGAAAGGATCGGTTTACCAGTCTTTAAATCCAACCTCATGCCGACTAATGTATTTATCATTGTCAGCCCGTCGGCCCCGCCTTCTTCTACAGCTTTGGCCATTTCCACAATATCACTGACATTCGGTGATAGTTTCACATATACAGGAACGGAAGATACTTCCTTGACCGCCTTGGTTACCTCTTTGGCAACTTCAGGTACCGTACCGAAAGCTATGCCTCCTTCTTTTACATTCGGACAAGAGATATTCAATTCAAGTGCTTTTACATTCCCAACCTTGCTTATTTCACTGGCAACCTTTACATAGTCAGCTATTTGCGAACCTGCAACGTTGGCGATGATGGGAACATCATACCCACCTAGCCAGGCCAGTTCTTCATTGATGACCTTTTCTAAACCTGGATTCTGCAGACCGATGGCGTTCAGCATTCCCGAAGAGGTTTCCGCAACACGCGGAGTTGGGTTACCGAACCTCGGCTCAGGAGTGGTCGCTTTGATCATGATCGCCCCAAGAATATCCAAGTCGAAGAATTGACTGTATTCACGGCCGAATCCAAAGCATCCAGATGCTGGCATGACTGGGTTTTTCAAATGTAATCCTGGTAATTCAACTGAAAGCCTGCTCATAGTACCACCTCTCCTGCCCGGAATACGGGTCCATCGCTGCATACCTTTTTATAACTGAATCCAGTTGGATCATCCCCTGTATGACACACGCAGGCAAAGCATGCACCGATGCCGCAGCCCATCCTTTCCTCGAGGGACAGATAAAGCTTTTTCTCACGATAGCCCGCTTCCAACGCTCTTAACATTGGTGTAGGCCCGCAGGAAAAGATCGTTGCAAACTCTTGCTCCAGGTTGTCTATTACAGTCGTAACAAATCCTTTTGTCCCATATGAACCATCCACCGTGGCTATATGAGTATCACCTAATTCACTGAATTCTTTTTCGTAAAAGATGGCTGACTTGGTCTGGAAGCCCAATACATGGATTACCTTAACACCTTGCGCAACCAGCATCTGTGATAGTTGGTACAGGGGCGGGACACCAATCCCGCCGCCAACCAATAATGCCGTTTCTCCCTTTTTGGCCTCATGAACGGGAAATCCGTTGCCAAGGGGTCCAAGAATATCAACCGCTTCCGCCTCTTTACGCTGTGATAACAGCGTCGTTCCTTTTCCTTCAGCCCGGTATATCATCGTGAACTGTTTTTCACTGCTGTTGTAAGAAGAAATTGAAATCGGGCGTCTTAACAATGGCTCAGTGCCTTCTGTTGTCTTGACCTGGACAAACTGGCCTGGTTGATTCATCTCTGAAACCAATTCACCTTGCAAAGTAAGTTCAAAGATGGATGGGGCCAGCTCCTTGTGATTTAACACCTTCATTCTTTCCTTCTTGATCATATATAGCTCACCTCACGACTTTTTTCCGTTTTTCCCATTGCTTCTGCTGAGAAGGTCATGGATTCTATCACTCTTAAAATAGCTTCTGCCGTATCAAGTGATGTTAAGCATGTCACTCCATTTTCAACCGATTCACGTCGGATTCTGAAACCATCCCGGGCAGGCTGCTTGCCTTTTGTCAAAGTATTTATGACAAATTGCGCCTCCCCGTTCCGGATAACATCCAGCAGGTTTGTACCTTCTTCGCCAATTTTACCGACAATCGCAGTCGGGATGCCCGATTGCTGCAATAGGGCCGCAGTTCCGCTAGTGGCTATCAGCTTGAAACCGATATTATGGAAACGTCTTGCTAAAAGCAGCGCTTCTTGCTTATCTTTATCCGATATCGTCAATAACACCGAACCATGCCCCTTAATTTTGAAGCCGGAAGCGACCAACCCTTTATATAAAGCCTTTTCAAGGGTGCTGTCTTTCCCCATCACTTCACCAGTCGATTTCATTTCAGGTCCGAGAGAAATATCCACGCCCCTTAATTTTGCAAAAGAGAAGACCGGCACTTTCACAAAGACCCCAGTTTGTTCTGGCACTAGCCCAGAGTTGTAGCCTTGGCTTTCTAGTGTATGTCCCAAGATGACCTTCGTGGCTAAGTTAGCCATCGGCACATTCGTAATTTTACTTAAGAATGGAACGGTCCGGCTCGAACGCGGATTTACTTCAATTACATAAACTTCTTCATTGCTGATGACATATTGAATGTTCAAGAGACCAATTATATTCAAGCCTTTTGCCAATCGGGTCGTATAGTCGATGATTACTTCTTTTTGTTTTTCCGTTAAATTTTGCGGCGGATAAACTGCAATCGAATCACCTGAATGGACACCGGCACGTTCGATATGCTCCATGATTCCAGGGATAACGACCGTTTCACCATCGGAAATGCCATCGACTTCGATTTCCTTACCCGTTAAGTAGCGGTCTATCAGGACAGGATGATCTGGATTTATTTTCACGGCATTTTTCATGTAATGCAGCAATTCTTCTTGTTTATAGACGATTTCCATCGCTCTTCCTCCGAGAACATACGATGGCCTTACTAAAACAGGGTAACCAATATCTTCAGCGATGACGATCGCTTCATCAACCGATGTTGCGGTTTTACCCTTTGGCTGCGGAATGCCTAAATCCTTAAGTGCTTTTTCAAATTTATTGCGATTTTCCGCCCTATCCAGGTCTTCAAGTGAAGTACCAAGGATTTTCACTCCTCTTTCAACAAGACCATCTGCAAGGTTGATTGCTGTCTGTCCGCCAAACTGGACGATGACCCCTTCCGGTTTTTCCAAATCGATGACATGCATGACATCTTCAATAGTCAATGGTTCGAAATAGAGTTTGTCGGAGATACTGAAATCCGTCGAAACTGTTTCGGGATTGTTGTTGATGATGATCGCTTCATATCCCGCTTCTTTTATGGCCCATACCGAATGTACGGTTGCATAATCAAACTCTACTCCTTGCCCGATCCGAATTGGACCTGATCCCAGAACAATGACACTTTTCTTGTCGGTCACGATGGATTCATTCTCATCTTCATATGTCCCATAAAAATACGGTGTTTCCGATTCGAATTCGGCAGCACATGTATCAACCATTTTGTAAACAGGGATGATTCCTTGCTGTTTCCGGTACTCATAAACGTCAATTTCGGGTACTTCCCATATTTCTGCGATCGTTTTGTCAGAAAACCCTAGTTCTTTAGCCTTTTGCAATACTTCACAATCAAATGAATGTTCTTTAAGCTGCTTTTCAAAGTCGATTATCTTTTTCAATTTATGCAAGAAGAATAAATCGATCTGGCTCCATTCGTGGATGGTTTCGATCGTTTTGCCCCTTCTTAAAGCTTCACCGATATAGAATAACCGTTCATCTCCGGCTTTTCGGATCCGTTTCTCTATTTTTCCATCCTCAAACTCGTCATTCAAGTTAAGATGGTATATACCCGCTTCAAGGGAACGGACAGCTTTTAAGATGGATTCCTCGAATGTACGGCCGATTGCCATGACTTCTCCGGTCGCTTTCATTTGGGTCCCGAGTCTACGGTTGGCGCTTTCGAACTTATCGAAAGGCCAGCGCGGAATTTTCGTAACGACATAGTCCAGTGCCGGTTCAAAGCTGGCATAGGTTTTGCCAGTGACAGGGTTCATCATTTCATCAAGCGTCAAACCAACGGCTATCTTTGCTGCCAGTTTTGCAATTGGATACCCAGTTGCTTTTGAAGCAAGTGCCGAAGAACGGCTGACCCTTGGGTTCACTTCAATGACATAATATTGATAGCTGTTTGGATCTAGCGCAAGCTGAACATTACATCCACCTTCAATTTTCAAGGCGCGGATAATCTTCAAAGACGTATTTCGAAGCATTTGATACTCTCTGTCACTTAATGTTTGGCTTGGTGCCGCAACTATTGAATCACCTGTATGGACACCGACAGGATCGAAGTTTTCCATATTACAAACGACTATTGCATTATCATTGGAATCACGCATCACTTCATATTCCACTTCTTTGAAACCGGCAATGCTCTTCTCAAGCAGACATTGGTGAACCGGACTGCTTTTCAGGCCACCCTCAACGATCTCGATAAGCTGCTCTTCGTTTTCACAAATCCCACCGCCTGTTCCGCCAAGCGTGAAGGCTGGACGAACAATGACCGGATAGCCGACTCGTTCAACGAATGTATAAGCTTCTTCCAAGTTATGAATAATGTCGCTGTCAGGCACTGGTTCCCCAAGATCGTTCATTAGCGTACGGAAAAGGTCACGGTCCTCCGCTTGTTGGATTGCAGAAAGTTTGGTCCCAAGAATCTGGACATTGCATTCTTCCAGGATTCCTGATTCGGCAAGCTCAACGGCCATGTTCAAGCCAGTCTGTCCGCCCAAGGTAGGTAACAGTGCATCCGGGCGCTCTTTACGAATGATTTTGCTGACAAATTCCAATGTGATCGGTTCGATATAAACCGCGTCAGCCATTTCAGTGTCTGTCATGATTGTAGCAGGGTTAGAGTTAATCAGGATCACTCGATAACCTTCTTCTTTTAAGGCTATACACGCTTGGGTTCCTGCATAATCGAACTCGGCGGCCTGTCCGATGACGATCGGACCGGAACCAATTACTAGGATGCTTTTTATATCAGTGCGTTTTGGCATGTTTTTTCCCCCTTGTTGGTTGCAGCTTCAATCATTTGTAAGAATTCATTGAATAAGTAGTTGGCATCTTCCGGACCTGGTGATGCTTCCGGGTGATATTGTACGGTGAAAGCCGGATACTTTTTATGGCGCAGACCTTCAATCGTATCGTCATTCAATGCTGTATGTGTCACAATAAGATCTGTACTTTCTATGGAAAGCTCTTCAACTGTATATCCATGATTTTGAGATGTGATGGATACCTTTCCGGTACGAAGGTCCCTAACCGGATGATTCGAACCTCGATGGCCGAATTTTAATTTTGCCGTATCCGCCCCGTTTGCAAGTGCGAATAATTGATGTCCTAAACAGATTCCGAATAACGGCACTTGCGTTTGGATTGTACGGATCATTTCGAGCGTCTCATGAACACTTTTCGGATCTCCAGGACCATTCGAAAGCATCACGCCATCCGGATGATATTGCATCACTTCTTCGGCCGTGACGTTATAAGGCACAACCACGACATCACAGCCGCGCTTCGTCAACTCACGTAAAATCCCATGCTTCATGCCGTAGTCTACAAGGACTACCCGCGGTCCTCTGCCCGGGCTGGAATAAGGTGCTTTTGTTGAAACCTGTTTTACCTGATTAGAAGGAATCACCGTTGCTTTCAATTGGGAAACCACTTCACTTGCATCTTTATTGATATTGCAAAGCGCCCCTTTAAGTGCACCCGATTTCCTGATGATTCTTGTCAGCTTTCTCGTATCGATACCGCTTATTCCAGGTATGTTCTTCATTTTCAGATATTCATCTAGTGATAATTGGTTTCGCCAGTTGGAAGGAAGTTCTGCTGTTTCCTTAACGACGAATCCTGATATGGCTGGATTTATGGATTCAAAGTCATCCCGGTTTATCCCGTAGTTCCCGATTAATGGATACGTAAGTGTAACGATTTGACCGCAATAAGATGGATCCGATAGAATCTCTTGGTACCCCGTCATTCCTGTGTTAAAAACGACCTCACCTATTTTTTCTACGTCCCCTCCGAATGCTTCCCCAAGGAATACTGTCCCGTCTTCTAAAATTAGCTGTCTTTTCATCCTTGAACACGTCCTTTTTCCCAAGCTATTTTACCTTCTGCAATCGTCATGACTGGCCAGCCATAACATTTCTTTTCATTAAAAGGTGTATTTTTCCCTTTTGAAGCAAACTCTTCAGCATTGATTTCTTTTTCCGTTTCCAAATCGATGAGCACGATATCCGCAATAGCGCCTTCCTTTAGCTCTCCATAAGGAAGGGAGAAACTTTCAGATGGTTTGATTGTCATGAAATCGATCAATTGCTTTAATGTTATGATGCCCTTTTTAACCAATTCGGTGTAAAGCAGCGGAAAGGCCGTTTCCAATCCTACTATTCCGAAAGGAGCCAGCTGCATCCCCTGCGCCTTTTCTTCTGCCGCATGCGGGGCATGGTCTGTAGCTATAAAATCGATGGTTCCGTCAAGCAGTCCTTCAATCAACGCGTCGCGATCTTCACGGCCCCTTAATGGCGGGTTCATTTTATAATTCGTATCAAGTCCCGGTATATCATCTTCACACAATAATAAGTGATGCGGTGTAACTTCGGCAGTAACTCGGATACCTGCTCGTTTTGCATCCCTTACCGTCCTTACCGATTCCTTCGTTGATATATGGCACACGTGATAATGGCAGTCCGCCGCTTCTGCAAGAAGGATATCCCGGGCAATATGTACAGCTTCACATACGGACGGAATTCCATTGATCCCCTGTTCTTTTGAGAATCTTCCTTCATGGACGGAGCCTTTATTGATTAAGCTATTGTCTTCACAATGAGCAACTATGGCCATATCTTGAGCGGCTGCCCGTTTCATCGCTTCCAGCATCATTCCGGCTTCTTGAATTCCTACGCCATCGTCCGTAAAGGCGAAAGCACCCGTTTGTTTTAATGAAGAAAAGTCGGTCAGCTCCTTGCCTGCTTCCCTAATCGTAATGGATGCATATGGGAGTACCCTGACATGAGCCGTTTCTTCAATTTTCCTGTTAAGCGCCTCAAGGTTCTCCACTGTATCAGGAACTGGCCTTGTATTCGGCATCGCCGCCACCGTAGTGAAACCGCCTCTTGCCGCTGCAAGCGTCCCGCTTGCGATTGTTTCTTTATGTTCACCGCCCGGTTCACGTAGATGGACATGCAGGTCAACAAATCCTGATGTAATAAGTAACCCTTCAGCGTCAACTACCTTACAATTTTCCGTTGCCAAGTTCTCGCCGATTTTTGTAATGACCTTGCCTTCCATTTCAATGTCCGCTTTTTTGAATGAGTTTTGATTATCTAGCAATACTCCATTTTTGATTACTGTTTTCATGAATGTTTCCCCCTTCAAATTGTTCAAGCACATTTTTTAATACGGCCATTCTAATGAACACGCCATTCTCCATTTGTTTGAAAATTCTTGAGCGGCTGCATTCGACTAGATCACTGTCTATTTCAACACCGCGGTTTATTGGTGCAGGATGCATGATGATTGCATCCGGTTTCATATTTTTTTCACGTTGTTTGGTCAGGCCAAAACTTTCCAGATAATCTCCATTTGCCTGATCGTATTTTTCAACATGCCTTTCATGCTGTATTCTGAGCAGCATCACCACATCCGCTGTTGCTACCGCATGATCGATGTCTTCATACCTTCCTAAACTGTTTGTTGTGTCAAACCATTCAGGCGGACCCGAAAATACGACATTCGCTCCTAAACGGGTTAATGCTTCTGCATTCGATTTTGCAACCCGACTATGCATCACATCACCGATTATCGCAATCTTCAGACCTTTGAAACTTTTAAACTCTTGTTTTATCGTCAATAAGTCCAGTAATGATTGGGTTGGGTGATTTCCGCAGCCATCCCCTGCATTGATTATTGGAATCCCGATCTTCTCATTCAATTCGTCAAAATAATTATCCTGTTCATGACGGATGATCAAGGCATTTACACCTATTGCTTCTAACGTTTTAACAGTGTCATATAAAGTTTCGCCTTTTAACACGGATGATGTACCCGCATCAAAAGGAATGACCTCGAGTCCCAGTTTTCTTTCAGCCATTTCAAAGCTTGATTTTGTACGTGTGCTTGGTTCAAAGAAGAGATTGGCAACTGTAGTCTGTTGCTTTGGATTCCAGCTGGATCCATTGGCAAAACCCTCTGCCTCATGTAAAATTCTTTCAATATCAGTCAAAGTCAATTCTTTCATGGTCAATAATTTTTTCATCGATCCTGCTCCTTTCACATTTGTGATGCGGGGCATAAAAAACACCCCGCCATTAAGGACAGGGTGTAGGTCATAAAGATTGTGAGGACACGGAATGGTTTACACTTCATCCCGTTCTCATTCACCTTTACAGCAACACCCTTTTAAGCCTCTCTGGACTTCTTTTAAAAGGTGATTTATTTTTTTGATGCAGTATCTTATTTTTCAAATATATCTCCGGATACTTTTTCCCGGTCCGGAAGAATCAAGTTAAGAAGGATTCCGACGATGGCTGAAAGTGCCATTCCGGAAAGCGAAACCGTTTCCGATAGCTGTACGAACGCTCCTCCGATTCCTAACACGAGGATGACTGAAGCTATCATCAGGTTTCTTTTCTTGTCAAAATCAACCTTGTTATCAATCAGCATCCTTAATCCGCTTGATGCGATGATACCGAAGAGCAAGATGGAAATGCCGCCCATCACCGCGCTGGGTATCGAGCTGATCACTGCTGAAATCTTACCGTTAAAGCCGAAGATGATTGCAGTTAATGCTGCCCCGCCGATGATATACACACTATACGCTTTTGTCATCGTCAGGACCCCGATATTTTCACCATATGATGTCAGCGGAGGACCGCCGATGAAGGAACCAATCATGATTCCTGCTCCATCTCCTAAAATCGAGCGATGCAAACCGGGCTTTTCCAAAAAGTTTCTGCCAACTACTTTGCTCAGTACCATTTGGTGACCAATATGTTCTGATAAAGTTACGATGGCGACGGGTACCATGATGGCAATGACCTCCCATGAGAAGGTCGGTGTATAGGTTACATATGGCAACATGAAGTCAGGCATTTCCCACCATTGTGCTGACTTGATCGGTTCATAATCTATTATTCCTGCAACAGCCGAACAGGCGTAACCCACGATGATTCCCATTAAAATCGGGATCAAGTTAATGAATCCTTTAAAGAATACGTTACAGATGATGGTTACCGCTAAGGTGATCAGCGCTATAACTATATATGTGACGCTGTATTTATCTTGTGGATCATACATTGCCATGTCCACGGCCGTTCCGGCAAGGCTTAATCCGATTACGATGATGACCGGGCCCACCACAACCGGTGGAAGTATATTCATTAACCAGCGCAATCCGACTTTTTGGATAATCAATGCTACTATCCCATATATGAACCCTGCTGCAAAACAGCCGATCATGGCTGCCTCCGGACCGCCTAGTGCCTTTGCCGCGATGATTGGCGTAATGAAAGCGAAGGATGACCCGAGATAAGCTGGTATCTGACCTTTGGTTATCAATAAGTATGAAAGTGTGCCCAATCCGCTTGAAACCAGTGCTACCGCCGGGCTTAACCCTACCAAGAACGGCACCAGCACCGTTGCACCGAACATGGCGAACAAATGCTGGATGCTTAACGTTATCCACTGGCCAGCCTTTGGAACGTCCTCAACATCCAATACGATGTCCCTTTTTGTTTCTTCCATTTCCGTATCCCCCTCATGAAAATTCCATCAAAACGGCAAAAACCCTCTTTGCATTTTACAAAGAGGGTTTCTCAGAAGGCGAATGCCTATGCATAGGCATAGCTCTCCCGATTGACTCCCCTTTGCCAGCCTCTCTGGACTGTCTTTAAAAGGGTAATATGAAATTTTCATGTTGTTTAGTTTTCTAATATAGTAACTTGATCTACTTCATCTACTTCTGTTAACGTGACTGTAATTTTTTCAGATTGGGAAGTCGGAACGTTTTTGCCGACGAAATCCGCGCGAATAGGCAATTCCCTATGTCCCCTATCCACTAATACGGCAAGCTGGATTTGCGAAGGTCTTCCCAAATCCACCAGAGCATCCATTGCCGCTCTAACGGTTCTGCCTGTGAAAAGAACATCATCCACTAAAATCACTTTCTTGTCGGTGATATTGACCGGAATGTCTGAACCTTTTACGATGGGTTCCCCATCATTAGTCTTTTTCGAAAGGTCATCGCGATAAAGTGTAATATCCAGTTCACCCAGTTCTATTTCCTTGCCTTCTATTTGATTGATGCGCTTTGCAAGTCGGTCAGCGAGGAAAATCCCGCGTGTACGTATCCCGATTAAGACGCAATCTTCTATACCCTTATTTTTCTCAATAATTTCATGGGCTATTCTCGTCAAGGCTCTGCTAATGGCCTTCTCATCAAGTACTATGGCTTTCTCATTCAACACGTCGGCCACCCCGATTCCATTTTTCTGATAGGTCAATTTCAACAAAAAATCCTCATGCCAAGAAGGCATGAGGATTTTATCGCCATGGGCATAATTATCCCATTTTGCGTATCCGTTTCCTTCTCAGTCTCTCTGAACTGTGTTAAAGGTTCTTATTAAGTTGTTCTTATAATATATCAGAAAAACGAATTTGTCAATCCTTACTTCTACGTAATTGATTAATTAGATTTTCAAACTCTTCCGGAATCGGAGCTTCGAATTCCATATACTCATTTGTACGAGGATGAATGAAACCCAAAAGACCTGCGTGCAATGCTTGTCCATCTAATTTCAGGGTTTTTTTCGGACCATATTTCGGATCACCTGCTAGCGGGAAGCCAATGTATTTCATGTGAACACGGATTTGATGTGTCCTTCCTGTTTCAAGCTGGCATTCGACTAAAGTGAAATCCTTGAAGCGTTCGATGACCCGGAAATGCGTGACAGCATTTTTGGCATTCGAATCTGTGACAGTCATGCTTTGGCGATCTTTTTTATCGCGGCCGATCGGTGCATCGACCGTTCCGAAGTCATGAGGGATCACACCATGAACTACAGCTTGATACTTACGGGTAACCGTTTTGTCAACAAGCTGCTGTACCAGTTTTTCATGTGCCATATCATTTTTGGCAACCATCAATAGACCTGATGTATCTTTATCGATTCGATGGACGATTCCAGGCCGCATGACACCGTTAATTCCAGAAAGGTCCTTGCAGTGAGCCATCAATCCATTTACAAGCGTGCCAGATACATGTCCAGGTGCCGGATGGACGACCATTCCGCTCGGTTTATTAACCACAAGTACATCTGCATCTTCATAATAGATATCCAAATCCATTTCCTCTGCTACCGCATCCAATTCCTCAAGATCAGGAATCGTCACTTCGATTGTATCGCCAGGAACAGCTTTGTAATTCGTCTTTATCGCCGTGCCATTTACCAAAACATGATCATCCTTAATCCATTGCTGGACCTGAGTACGTGACCATTCCTCATTCAAAGTGGAAAGAGCCTTATCAATCCTAACTCCTTTTAGTGTTTCATCGATGCTGTATAACCTTTTATCCATTATCTTTCTCCTTAGCGTTTTTTTCTTCTAAAAACATATGAATCACGAGCAGTCCGACACCAATTGATAGCGCAGCATCAGCAACATTAAATACCGGGAAACTGTAGCTGAAAATATAGGTATGAACGAAATCCACCACTTCCTGACGAACAACACGATCGATGAAATTACCAATCGCACCGCCTAGCATGAGAGCAAGTGCAGCTCCAAGCAAAACGCTTTCCTTCGCCATTTTCTGAATATAATAGACAAGTCCAATAATGACAGCGATGGTGATGATGTAGAAAAACCACATTTGACCTTGCAGAATTCCCCATGCTGCCCCACGATTACGATGCGAGGTGATATATAGAAGGTTTTCAATAATTTCAATGCTTTCTCCGTACTCCATTTTTTTCACAATCATCCATTTTGTCAGCTGATCGAGAGCTATGACCAAAAGGGCAATCAAATAATAAAACACATTTTTTCCCCCAAACTAATCAAATCTTCACTTTTGAATTGTAGCATAAACTAGAAATAATGACTAATCCGAAAAGCAGAATCTGCTGTCGGTACCTGAAGAATATAGGGGATATTGGATAAAGACAATTCCCTATGGAGGTTTTACACAAAAAAGCCGGCCCTTCATAAAGGGACCGGCTTTCCTTTTTTGAATTATTGATTCACGTAATGCTCTTTCACGACTGTAGCGCAACGCGGGCAAAGTGTCGAATGTTCTTCCACTTGACCTACTTCCTTCGAAACATTCCAGCAACGTTCACACGTTTCACCTTCTGCTTTTGTAACAAGGATCGCTATATCCTCAAGCTTAACCGCCTCTGCCGGGGCACTTGCCACATCACCAGCGATTTCGAATTCGGATACGATGAATAGCTGTTCAAAGCTTTCCTTGATGCCATCAAGCAGGTTTTTCGTTTCTTCATTAACATAGACCATCACTTTAGCGTTCAGTGATTTTCCGATGACCTTTTGGTTACGGGCTTCTTCTAATGCTTTAAGTACATTATCACGGACATCCATGAACGCCGTCCATTTTTCCTCAATGACTTCAGCATCATCAATGGAAATTTCTTCAGGCATCAATGTCAACTGTACACTTTCTTCCGTTACACCCGGAATGAACGCCCATACTTCATCAGCTGTATGAGAAAGGATCGGTGACACCAATTTCGTTAAGCTGACCAATGATTCGTAAAGGACCGTTTGAATGGCCAAACGCTCTTTACCATTTGGTGCTTCACAATAAAGAATGTCCTTTGCATAATCGAGGTAGAACGAACTTAAATCCTGTGTACAGAAATTATTGACCATATTATAAATAGTAGCAAACTCATAATTTTCATAACTTAACTTCGACTGTTTGATCAGTTTATTCAATTTAACCAGCATGTATCGATCGACTTCAGGCAATTCTTGAACTGCCACTTTATCGGTTTTTGGATTGAATCCATCCAAGTTCCCTAACAGGAAGCGGAAGGTATTACGGATCTTACGGTAAACTTCCGAAACTTGTTTTAAAATAGGATCGGAAACCCTGACATCCGATTGGTAATCCACCGAAGCTACCCAAAGTCGCAAGATATCCGCTCCAAGTTGGTTCATGACCTTGGATGGCAACACAACGTTCCCAATCGACTTACTCATTTTACGGCCTTCGCCATCCAATGCGAACCCGTGGCTAAGTACACCTTTATATGGCGCTTTGCCTGTAACCGCAACACTTGTTGAAAGTGATGAGTTAAACCAGCCGCGATATTGATCGGAACCTTCTAAATAAAGGTCAGCAGGACGCTGCAAGTCATCTCTTTCTTCAAGTACCGCTTGATGGGAAGAACCGGAATCGAACCATACGTCCATGATATCCGTTTCTTTCGTGAATATCCCATTCGGGCTGCCTTCATGTGTATAGCCTTCAGGCAAAAGATCCTTCGCTTCACGCTCAAACCAGATGTTTGAACCGTGTTCGCGGAATAGGTTTGAAATATGGTCGATTGTTTCATCCGTAATGATCGGCTCGCCATTTTCTGCATAAAACACAGGAATTGGCACGCCCCAAGCGCGTTGGCGGGAAATACACCAATCCCCGCGGTCACGGACCATATTGAATAGGCGCGTTTCGCCCCAAGCCGGTACCCATTTGGTTTCTTCAATCGCTTCCAGAAGCTCACTGCGGAAGTCTTTGATTGACGCGAACCATTGTGCGGTTGCACGGAAGATCGTCGGCTTCTTCGTCCGCCAGTCATGTGGGTAAGAGTGCGTAATGAACGTCAAGTTCAATAACGCGCCTACTTCAGTTAATTTTTCGGTAATAGGTTTATTCGCTTGATCATAAAATAATCCGGCAAATTCCCCTGCCTCTTCCGTCATGACTCCTTTTTCATCTACAGGACAAAGTACGTCCAAGCCATATTTTTGCCCAATGATAAAGTCATCTTCACCATGGCCAGGTGCCGTATGAACACAGCCCGTTCCAGCTTCAGTCGTTACGTGCTCACCTAACATCACTAAAGATTCGCGGTCATATAGAGGATGTTTGGCAACAGCACGGTCCAACTCACTACCTTTCACCGTTTTTTCGATAGACGGGTTTTCCCAGCCTAATGTTTCCGTTACCGATTCAAGCAGTGCCTCAGCAAGTAAGAATTTTTCATTTTCGACAGCCACTACTACGTAATTTAATTGCGGATGCAATGAGATACCAAGATTGGCAGGAATCGTCCATGGAGTTGTCGTCCAGATGATGATTTTGACGCCTTCATCGATTACGCCTTTGCCATCTGTGACTTCAAAAGCAACATAGATCGACGCAGAGCGTTTGTCTTGATATTCAATTTCAGCCTCGGCTAGCGCTGATTCACTTGATGGGGACCAGTAAACAGGTTTTTTGCCTTTATAAATGTAGCCTTTTTTCGCCATTTCACCGAATACTTTAATTTGCTGTGCTTCATATTCAGGCTTTAAAGTGATATAAGGATTTTCCCAATCACCACGGACCCCTATTCTCTTAAACTGCTCACGTTGATTGTCAATCTGACCATAAGCATACTCTTCACAAAGCTTTCTGAATTCAGCAACGCTCATTTCTTTCCTTTTCACGCCTTTTTTCGTCAATGCCGTTTCGATTGGAAGCCCATGTGTATCCCAGCCAGGTACATACGGTGCTTGAAAACCGCTCATCGATTTAAATCGGACAATGAAATCCTTTAAAACCTTATTCATTGCATGGCCCATATGGATATCGCCGTTGGCATATGGAGGTCCATCATGCAAAATGAATAAAGGACGTCCTTCCGTTTGTTCTTGCACTTTTTTATAGATGTTCATTTCTTTCCATTTTTCTTGGATTTCCGGTTCACGTTTCGGTAAATTCCCCCGCATTGGAAATTCAGTTTTAGGCATCAATAAGGTATCTTTGTATTCCATCATAAAATCCTCCATCCGTCTTTTTAAAAAATTCATTCGAACCGATGACTTGATATCCGGCCAAAATAAAAAGCCCTCTCATCCCTAAAAAAGGGACGAGAAAGCTTTGCTTCCCGCGGTACCACCCTGGCTAGAAGGATCCACATAGTGAATCCAACCTCTCGAGCATTCGTAACGTGAATGAAACGCCTCATTTACTTACTGCATAAGCAGGTTCAACTCAGAACTCAAGGGTGATCTTCAATATCTTCGCTTATTCCGGGCTTTCACCATCCCCGGTTCGCTAAAAATAAGTGTGTGAAGAATTTACTTTCCCTGTCATCGTCTAATTTCATAATGAATAGTATTGTTAAAAAATTATATGCGAAAAAAGTGTTCAAAGTCAAGGAATCGTTTAAATTTCCTCTTCCACTCTCTCATTCAGTTCTATTTCAGTCGCATCCACTTCATAATCCAGAAGATGATCCCAATCATCATTGTCCAGCAAATCCAGCTGTGCACCGACAAGCATTTTGAAACGCGTCCGGAATACTTTGGATTGCTTTTTCAAATCCTCAATGTCCATTGCTATTTTCCTTGCTTTCACAAGTGACTCATTGACGATCCTGTCAGCATTTTTCTCTGCTTCCTTTATGATCAGTTTCGCTTCTTTTTGGGCATTGCGCCTTAATTCTTCGGCTGCTTCCTGAGCGACAATAATCGACTTGTTAAGTGTACCCTCAATTGTCGTAAAATGTCCCAAACGATCAAAAGTCTCGTTCAGTTTATCTTCAAGTTCTTTCTTCTCCCTCAAAATCAGTTCATAATCTTTAATGACCTGGTCGAGAAATTCATTTACTTCATCTTCATCATACCCTCGAAATACTTTGTTAAATTCCTTGTTATGTATATCTATCGGGGTTAAGGGCATTACGGCACCTCCAGAACGGTTTCTACTCTAGTATGTTAAAACTCTATATTCGACAATAAATTTATAAATCCTGCTTTTTATTGAATTATTTTTGTCTGCCTAACGAGATTCTCCACTTATCCTTCTTGGTTTTCCCATCGATTGAAGCTATTTTACATCTGCCAAAACCTCTGATGGAAAGTGTATCACCTTCACGGCATTCTTCCGAGACATTTTCCGTTTGCTTGAAATTCACCTTTACTTTTCCTGACGTTATCAAGGCCTGCGTTTTTTGACGGGACATATTCAGGACGGACGATAGCACACTGTCAAGCCTAAGGGAACTGACTGTGGTTACTTGCTCTTCCCATTTTTCCTTAACTTGGACGATATTCTCGATCGGAAGCCGTTTGATGGAAACGGAAGCGTTACCTATTTTCTCCAGATTCCCTGTGAGATATGAATCCATCTCTTCGGCAGCGATAAATTGAATTTGCTCCTCCGTCACTATTATATCACCGAATTTTTCACGTTTTACCCCCAGTGACATCAAGGTTCCAAGTATTTGCCTATGTTCAAGCGTAACAAACTTTTTTGGATAGGAGATATCGTATAAGGAGATGTTGAAATCCGATGGTTCAGGAGAGTAATAATCAGGGTAGATGAGCACACGTTTTCGCTCTACGAAATCGCTCCCGCCATTAAATCGCAGTTTCGCATCCGGATCATTCCCAATTAAGGAAGTAAGGATTTCCTGCTGACGCGGATCAAGAAAATCCGATAGTTTCGGAGCGTAGGAATTTTTAACCTGATCAATCCAATTCATAGCCTGGTCAATAAAATCTTTTTCCTCCGGCCTGAAATGCTGATAAATACTCATGATTGAATAAATGCTCCTTAGTTATCAAATGAATGGTCGATCATAAATAATGAATTAAACTCATTCTGCGTTGCTACTACACAGCGGAGAATCTTCCGACTGTGTAGTAAGATGCATGTAGGTTAATTGTTGATCATCCTACCAAAGTCTGTAAGTAATAGATTCCGTAACCGCTGGCAAAATTAAGAACCAGCAAGGCCACAAGAGGTGAAAGATCGATCATGCCAAGCGGCGGAATGAACTTTCTGAACGGTTCTAAATACGGTTCGCAAATCTTTTCCAGAAATTGACCAATCGATGTCTCCCTTGCATTGGGGAACCATGACATCAATATGTAAACGATTAATGCCATTGAATAAATTTCAATTAAATAATATAAACCCTGAAGCACTAAACCCATTAACCATTACCACCTCGCTTCTTCGTACTCCTCTTCGGCGGCGAAGCCGGTAATATTACCGGAAACATCGACGTTGTCCGGGGTACATAAGAATATATCTGTTCCAATTTTTTGGATATCCCCGCTGATTGCATAGACAGTCCCACTTAGAAAATCGATGATTCGCTTTCCTTGGTCATGCTGGATTCGTTGAAGGTTCACGACTACAGCGCGCCTGTTTTTTAAATGGTCAGCTACCTCCTGGGCTTCTGCATAAGCACGAGGCTCCAATAATACTACTTTAGAAGATTTCTGTACGCTTTGCAAACTTACGATATTCTGATTTGTATTATTCCCTGCAGAAGCTGACTGCTGCTGTTTAGCTGACTTCACGACTTTTGGTTCAGCCTCCTCTTCCTCCATCACTTCATCCCTGTACTCATACTCATCATCCAGCGCGAAATAAGATTTAAATTTTGATACGAACGACATCTATAGCGTACCTCCTTAAAATTATTCGCCTACAAGTGCTGTACCAATCCTGATCATTGTAGCGCCTTCCTCAATGGCAATCATGAAATCATTGGACATACCCATGGACAATTCAGTGCAGGGGGCATGCTTCAACCCTGAATTTTGTATTTCAACCTGGATGCCCTTCAGTTTCCGGAAGCATTCCCGCAAAACCTGTTCATCATCGGTCAATGGTGCCATCGTCATCAATCCTGCAACATTCACCTTATCAAAATCGGATAACCCTTTTATGAAATCCATTGTCGCGTCAGGATCCAGACCATGTTTTGACTCCTCGCCAGATACATTCACCTGCACTAAACAGTTTATCGGCTCTTTTGCGCGCTTTTGAATTTCTTCTGCCAAAGAAATTCGATCCAATGAATGGATATATGAAATTTTATCGATGACATTCTTTACTTTGCGTGTTTGCATGGAACCAATATAATGCCAGGTGGGCTTGTCCTTGAGCACTTCATATTTAGTCAAAAGCCCTTCGTCACGGTTTTCACCCAAATCGAGTATTCCCGCTTCCAAAGCTTCATTCGCTCTCTCGACCGAAACATATTTCGTTACTGCGATCAACTTTATCGCTTCACGATCCCTACCACTATTTTCACATGCTCTATTTATTTTTTCTTCGATGTTTTTTAAATTGTCCACTACTTTCACTATTACTCTAAATCCTCCTTCCAACCGATAAAGCTCATCAATCTGCCTGTCTTCCCGTTATCACGGCGATGTGAAAAAAACAATTCATGATCACAGCTTGTACAGTATGATGTAACGTCGATCTGACTTTTTGGAATTCCTGATTTTTGAAGAATCAATGCATTAAGTTGCTTAAGGTCCAACTGATATTGTCCTTCACTGATTAAATTATAGGGCTTTTCGTCAATATCTACCAGCAAATTCTGCACTAAATCCATGACATAATCATCAACAACATAGCACTTCGAACAAATCGACGGTCCAATAACAGCAAATATCTCACTTGCTTTTATACCCTCACTCAGCCAAGCCTCAACCATTTTTCGTGCAATTCCATTAACGGTACCCTTCCATCCAGCATGTGCCACCCCAATCATGCCATGTGCCGGAGCAAGAAAGTATAAGGGCACGCAGTCTGCATAGCAAAGGGTCAATAGAGCGTTTTGGTCCTTCGTATAGAATCCGTCAGTTGCTTTAAAGGCCGAATCATAATCCGTAGCACCTCTCCCGCCATCATGGCTGGTAACTTGATGGATTTTCGTTTCATGTGTCTGCTCGGCGCCTATCCATTCATTAAGCGGAAACATCAGCTTATCGGCTATAATCCTGCGGTTTCCCTGGACATCTTCAAGTTTATCACCGACATGAAAACCTGTATTCAATGTTTGAAAATCACCTGTACTGACTCCCCCATTTTTTGTGGTGAAGCCCGCTACGAGCTGGAGATTTGTTTGTCTCCAGCTGTCAATGAGCATATATTGGTCTTTTATTAAAACAAATGGCTCTTTCATGCTAAAAACCTCTTTATTTTTAGTCTAGTGTATCATATATTTACGCCATTGCACCTTAAAACCGTTCATCTTTCAGTTCTGCTTGAAATACCGTCTGATGTTCAACAAGTATGACATCTGCACCGATTTTTTTTATTTTGCGCCACGGAATCACAATATCCTGTTCCCTGCCAAAAAAACCCATTAACCTGGTTCCATTCGATACGACGATGGCCTCTATTTTCCCCGTGGCCGTATTGATTTCAAGATCTGACATATTACCTAATTTCTTACCATCCGCTATATTGACGATATCCTTAATTTGAAATTCGGAAATCCTGGTCACATCACTCAGCTCCTCAAAATTTCATCATAGATGAAGGTCCTATTCCTATGTATATGACAAGATGCGCTCAAGGATGAAGAATACGATAAATAAACGTCCATTCAGTTCCCGGAAGGCTTTTCTACAAAATAAAAAAGCCGCTATGGGATAAGTAGCTGCTAAGCGGATATCGACATTTTTGCCCTACCCGCTTCAGCTAACTACTTCTCATGCTCAGCTTCTACTGTTGGATATTTTTATTCATTTGCTTGATTGCGGCCTTTTCCAATCGGGAGACCTGTGCTTGTGAAATGCCGATTTCCTCGGCTACCTCCATTTGCGTCTTCCCTTGGAAAAACCGTTTCCGAAGGATCATTTTTTCACGGTCATTTAACCGTCTCATGCCTTCATTTATAGCTATTTCATCAATCCAGGTACTATCTTTATTTTTTTCATCACTCAGTTGGTCGAGTACATAAATCGGATCCCCGCCATCATTATAAATCGGTTCAAAAAGTGAAACTGGATCTTGTATAGCATCTAGTGCAAAAACAATTTCTTCATGAGGTACTTCCAACACCTTGGCGATTTCTTCAGCTGTCGGCTCACGAAGGGTCTGGCTTATGAGCTTCTCTTTTACCTGCAAAGCTTTGTAAGCGATGTCTCTTAAAGAACGGGATACCCGAATTGGATTATTGTCACGAAGATATCTTCTGATTTCTCCAATAATCATCGGTACAGCATACGTTGAAAATTTAACATTTTGACCTAGGTCAAAGTTATCTATCGACTTCATCAACCCTATACAGCCTACCTGAAATAGATCATCTACATACTCTCCCCGATTGTTGAAGCGTTGAATGACGCTTAGAACGAGTCGAAGATTCCCGTTTACCAGTTTTTCTCTTGCTGAAATATCGCCATCTTGCAGTTCTTTAAAGAGTTTTCTCATTTCTTCATTCTTTAAAACCGGTAATTTTGATGTATCCACACCGCAGATTTCAACCTTATTACGAGACAAAATTATTCCCTCCTCACAGGAGCGCTGTACAAAAAACAGTATCTCCGCGGGAGGAAAAAATATGCACATGGCTAGAACAGAAATTCCCCATTATTTTTCAATATAGCTACCAAAGTATTGATTTGATTGACATTTAAGCACATTATTTTTTTACACCATTTTATTAAATTCTTTACGAAGCCTCTTAATAATCCTTTTTTCTAAACGCGAAATATAAGATTGGGAAATCCCCAGCATGTCGGCAACGTCCTTTTGGGTTTTTTCTTCTCCGCCTGCAAGTCCAAAACGGAGTTCCATTATCTGTTTTTCACGTTCGGATAACTGTGTAAGTGCTTTTGTCAGCAGCTTACGGTCAACGTTTGCTTCAAGATCTTTCGTGATAATGTCATCGTCCGTTCCAAGTACATCGGATAAAAGAAGTTCATTTCCATCCCAATCAATATTCAGAGGTTCATCAAAAGAAACCTCAGAACGGATTTTGTTATTTCTGCGTAAATACATTAATATTTCATTCTCGATGCATCTCGAAGCATATGTAGCCAGTTTTATTTTCTTCTCAGGATTGAATGTATTCACTGCTTTGATTAAACCTATGGTACCAATGCTGATTAAATCTTCAATATTGATGCCGGTATTTTCGAATTTCCTGGCAATATAAACCACCAGCCTTAAATTACGTTCAATCAAGATCGAGCGTGCAGCTTCATCGCCATTGGGTAATTTATTGATCAGTATTGCCTCTTCTTCCTTTGAAAGGGGTGGCGGCAGTGCCTCACTCCCTCCTATATAAAATATTTCGTCCGTTTTCAATCCGAGCTTGAACAATAGTTTGTACCAAAAATAAGTGAGCCGAAGAATGAATTTCTTCAAAATAATTCTCCCTTCTAATAAACGGATTATGGGTCAAATTTAAGAGTGAATCGATGGTTCAGGAGGCATTTTGCACCGGTATCCCGGTTAACATTTTCGGGTGAACGATAGATTGATAGCTATTGTCGGGAGAGAGTTGCTGAAAGGTAAACGAAACGAGACCCTGCTTGACGTGGAATTCTTTTTCTCCTTGTACGATTTTGATGTAATCAGGTTTGATTGCGGTTAACAGCTGATGTTCATGACCCACGACTTTATAAGGGATGACACGCATTCTTCCTGTCCATGAATATTCGGGCTGCTCTGCCTGACTGATCAGGTTATCAGGGTTTTTAAAAAGCTCCAGCATATCGTCCGGAATTCCTGCTTCCCCGCCTGAAAGAGAGATGATCATTACTGGGGAACGTGTAATCGGGTCATATAGTTGATTGCCGCTATCCACCAATCCATGAAATTTTCCTTCGAAGTCAGAAATTTTAACCGAAACCGAAACCATTTGTTCATGTGTAAGTTTTGTCATCTCCATTCCTTCAAGTGTTCGCTTGGAAAATTGCCATGCGAGCGGGAACCCGATCATTACGAATATCCAGCTGACAGGGTCCCCAAAACGGTTGATTCCTGCATATTGACCAGGGTCCTTGGACACGATTTGGAATTCAAAAAGGTAATGTAGTCCCAGAAGAATTCCTCCCGATAAAAACGTCACGAAATATAAAGTGGCCACCGATTTAATGAAAAGTTTTAACCTATTAAACCCAAAGGTTGCCAGCACCATGACCAGGGATACTAAAATCTTCATGTACACTCGGTCGGCAATTGCATAAAAAGGAGTGAATGCCAATACGATAATGAAGGAACCAATCAGCCCGCCGATACATACCCGCCAAAGAGCTACCCTTCGTTTGAGAATGATTGCGGTCCAATATAAAAGGAGGCAGTCAAATAACCAATTCAACAACCAGATCACATCTAAATATAAAGTCAAACACCCTCCCCTCCTTTTTATGAACTAACCTTCCACTAGCAAAAAGTATAGCGTACCTGCCCTTAGAAAGTGTGTCACTTTTTGTACTGAAAACTTAAGAGTTTTTCAGTCATTTTTACCCTTTTTGTAGAAAAACAGCTATTGATATTTTCAATACTGTCTTAGAGACTATCCTGCTCCCTTTTACTTCTGTCGATTTATGTTATAAAAGTTTACTAATTTATTGCACTCATCTTATTGAATTCCTTCTGCCAAGGCGTTCCGTCAGATACCGCTGAGGGACATGCAGGCAAGAACAAAGATACTATTATGCAGATTTCATTCTGCACTTCGGTCAGAGTGATGAAGCTGAAGAAGGCCCCATTATGATTGGACACTACTGCTTTTAAGGAATTCACTTATTAACGGCAAAAAACCGTCCCCAAATGGGGACGGCATGTGACGTCGATATTAACGGCGTCTATTACGGTTACGGAGGAATGTTGGAATATCCAAGGCCTCATCACCTTGATTGGCATTACGTGCAGGCTGTTCATTGACTTCTTCCCTCTTCACTTCCCGCTTCACGTTTGGCTGTGGCGTCTGTTGTGTCTGAGGTCTTGATTGCTGCTGTTGTCCGAGTGTTGGACGTCCAGTAGGCCGTATTGAGGCTTCAACCTCGTTAAAGCCTGTTGCAATTACCGTAACGACGATTTCATCTTTTAAGTTTTCATTGATAACCGAACCAAAAATCATGTTTACGTCTTGATCGGATGCAGTAGCCACGATATCGGCCGCTTCCTGGACTTCAAAAAGACTTAAGTTCGTACCACCGGTAATATTCATCAGTACGCCTTGGGCACCATCAATCGATGTTTCAAGCAACGGACTGGAAATGGCTTTTTTCGCCGCTTCCGCCGCACGGTTTTCCCCTGAGGAGATCCCGATTCCCATAAGTGCGGAACCTTTGTTGGACATGATGGTCTTCACATCGGCAAAGTCCAAGTTAATTAGTCCTGGAACAGCAATTAGATCTGAAATCCCTTGTACACCTTGACGAAGCACATTATCGGCTTCACGGAATGCTTCAAGCATTGGCGTGCTTTTATCGACGATTTCAAGGAGGCGGTCGTTCGGAATGACGATCAGTGTGTCAACCGATTCCTTCATGGATGAAATGCCGCCTTGTGCCTGTGTTGCACGTTTTCGGCCTTCGAAGGTAAATGGACGCGTAACTACACCCACTGTAAGTGCTCCTAGATCTTTAGCAATGCCAGCTATGACAGGAGCAGCCCCAGTTCCCGTACCGCCGCCCATTCCAGCCGTTACGAATACCATATCGGCACCTTTAAGCGCTTCTTCGATCTGCTCTTTGCTTTCTTCTGCAGCTTTTTTTCCTACCTCGGGATTGGCACCTGCACCCAAACCGCGTGTAAGCTTTCCACCGATTTGCATTTTGATTTCTGCTTTTGATAGATTAAGAGCCTGTGCATCCGTATTGACCGAAATAAACTCAACACCCTGTACACCATGCTCGATCATTCTGTTTACCGCATTGTTTCCGCCGCCGCCAACACCTATTACTTTTATCGTTGCTAATTGTTCTAGATTAGAATCAAACTCCAACATGACAATCCTCCTATTTTGACGAAATTCCCGATTCTTAATGATTGTTATTCAAAAAAGTAACCTAGGATTTTTTTGAATTTAGATTCACCTTTTTCACCTTGTTTTTTAGCCGTGTTCTCTTTGTTTTTCTGAGAAACCTTCTGGCTGCGCTGGTCGTTATCTTCTTGTGCTTGTCCAGCTGCTACAGGAGTTTTATTAGCGGTGTTTTTTTGCATTCTCTCTTTCTTGCATGCGTGTTTAATCAAACCAACAGCTGTCGTGTATTGAGGTTCCCTGACACCGATGTAATTCGGTTCAGCTGTCCTTACGCGGTTTTGGAACACATATTGAGCAAGCTCCAGGACTCCCGGCATCTTGACGACGCCCCCGGTCAACACGAAACCACCCGGTATATCCTGGAAGCCAAGTCTCCTCAAATCATCTTGAATCAACTCGAATATTTCGGTCACCCGCGCTTCAATGATATCCGAAAGCATTAACTGGTTGCAGGTTTGCTGCTGATCGCTGCCGATGATCGGTATTTGGAATACTTCATCTTCAGACGCGTCATCATAAAAGGCATGTCCATGCTTCACTTTTATTTTCTCAGCTTCTTCCATCGTTGTCCTTAGAACGATGGAAAGATCCTTCGTAAGTGTTTCCCCGCCTATAGGTATCACAGACGTATATTGTAGAAAGCCTTGTTCGAAAATTGCCAGAGTCGTGGAACCTCCGCCAATATCGACAAGTGCCACACCAAGTTCTTTTTCATCCTTGGATAATACAAGGGAACCTGCGGCTAAGGGCTGAAGGGCGATATCGGTTATTTCTAACCCTGCCCGTTCCACACAGCGCAGCGTATTATGTAAAATTGTCCGAAGACCTGTGATTAATATCCCTCTCATTTCCAACCGGACACCTATCATGCCCCTTGGATCACTGATTTCATCAAGTTCATCAACTTTGTAATGGATTGGCACCACGTCGATGATTTCCCTGTCGGATGGTATCGTTATTAACTCCGCTGCTTCCCTGACACGGAAAACGTCATGCTCGGTAATCTCTTTATTGTCACTGGATACCGCTACTACCCCATGACACGGCTGAAGCGTCACATGATTTCCGCTTATGCCGACGATTACCTTTTTTATCTCCATCCCTATCATCCGTTCTGCTTGCTCTATAGCCTTTTGAATGGATTGGACGGTTTCATCTATGCCGACGATCGAACCCTTTTTGAGCCCCTCTGATTTAACATTTCCCACGCCGATTATATTTAATGTGTCATTGACCATTTCCCCAATGATAACTTTTACACTGGATGTACCGATGTCAAGACTTACGTATATTTCGTTGCTGTTCATTCCATGGCACCTCCTTCAGTTTTATACATGTATTAGTAGAATAACATTTTTATATCGAAGACTTATACATTATAGAATAACAGAACTGATTGCAACAACTCGCGAATTTTTTCATAATAAACGGTTTAATTTGTATTTCCCGAACAAAACTCGTAGATTTCTCTCTTTATGGTGCTTATCGTTCGCTTCTTTAACGAGACTGATATCCTAAATAAACTAGATACTGCCATAAACTATTCGTCAATTATGACTTAATTCCCTTTAAAATTATCGATTTTTTTTCTGCTTTTTCCGGGAAATAGACCATTTTTCAATTAGGATCCTTCTAATCAGGGCTATATTTTGAAACAGCCTTACGCCGAAAACAAAGATTGCGGCTAAATATAAGTCTACACCAAGATGTACACCTAGAAAAGCCAAACCTGCGGCTAAAACAATATTAAAGAAGAATCCTGTTACAAATACTACTTCATCATAAAGGTTTTGCAGATGAGCCCGTATGCCTCCAAATAAGGTATCAAAAGCCGCAAGCACGGCAATGGAGAGATAATTTGAATATTCGTGGGGAATATCAAAATCCACCAAAAAACCAAGCGTGATTCCAATCAATAGTCCGAAAACCGGAAGCCACATTACGATTCCCCCCCATCCATAATGGGTTCCATGTGTTTTACATCAATAGCATTTTGGTAGGCCGGCAATGTCAACTCACCGGAAGGCACCTTAATCTGCACTTCAAAATTATCAATATAGAAATCATCCATAAGTTCGGAACCTTCTATGCGCTGCTTCAGTTTCTTTGGATTAACGGTTATTGCCTGCAGTTCGACCGGGTAATGAACAAGAGGATATCCGTCCATTTTCGGCTGCCCATTAATATCACGAATAACCGATGTTGATATATACCTTTGTCCTGAAATGGAAATTTCGTCAGCGCCATACCTATACATTTCATTAATGAGCCGAATGATCAATACAGGTGAAATATACTCGACCTTCTCACCAAGAAGGATATCCGCTTTGATAGGCTGTATGGAAACGATGACCCCATTACCTTTTATTTCAGTCAAACCTGCGTCAGTCTTTAATTCGGTCAGGGTGTCACGCAATACTGCTTCTTTACTCTCATTTTTCTTTGTTTCATAGGATGCTATTTTTCCCTCAAGCTTACTGATACCCTCTATTAACTCCGCCTGGGTCTGCTGTTCTTTCAATAAATCATTTTTCAGCTCCCACATATCCCTTGTATCGGATACGACAGGCTGATTCACCAAATTGAATTGAATAGCGAGCATGAAGCCAGCAATCAACGTAACCAAACTAAAAGAAAGCTTTTTATTCATTTCCAGTTTCTCACCAATCTTTCATCGAATCCGGCGGTCTGATCACCCTCCAATAATTGGATCAAAAATGATTTTCTTTTGCTTTTCCACTGTAAAGATAATATTCTCATTAACCAGCTGTTCCTTGATGCCACCGGGCAGGTCTAGTGAAGCAGCCAGGACATCCGGATCCCCAATCGCAGAAATGATGAAGGGAGCAGGATGCTGATGGCCATCGATTGTAATTACAGGACCATTACAGATTATGTATGAATCATGATTTAACCTTTGACCGTTAATCGCAACAGCCTCTGCACCTGATATGTATAGTTCATTGACGACCTTGAAGACATGCTGTTCATGAACGAGGTAGTTATTAACATTGGCTTCCGACTCCATATCTGTACCATCTTCAAGCGTCACCTGAAGGCCTGAGCCTTTCACCTTCACTTTTCCGAGAAACATCCGGTATTTTTCCGTATCTCTTGCCAAATTGAAAAAAAGCTGTTTTTCCTGCGCTAGGTCCTTTTCTATTTGGGATACATTTTCCTGCTTCTGAAGGAGTTCCTTCTGAAGTTCCCGGTTTTGTTTCTCTTGTTCGATCAGCTTCTGCCTGAGCTCAAATTCCTGGTCCCAGGCTTTGTCCTTCCCTGCACCTTCACCATCTTTGGTCAGATTGTAAGAGAAGGCAATCATGAATCCGAGAACCACGCAAACCAGGGGTAAAACCACCCGTTTGCCATTAATTTTCCTCATTGGTGTCTTCCTTTTGTTCAGCGTCTTCATATGCTTTAAAATAAGAACCCACTTCCAGATCGATGACTCCCTTTACCTCTGGATCCAACTGGCTGACTATCGATGGGTAGTGAATCATTTTCTCGTATAAAGTACGGCTTGTCGCACTTACTTCAAACCCATCGTTCATAAACATGACGATATGGTAGTCATCGGTTTTGGTTGGAGCGTAATGAATTTCTGAAATGGCATTCTGAATCTCGGCAGGAAGCTTGTCCAGTTCTTCTAAAAGCAACTTTAATGCTTTACCCTCTTTGAAACCAATTAAAACAGGGGCAAATACTGGAATTTCGCCTGTTGCTAGCTCCTCTAAAACGGACCCGTTTTCCAAAATGGGTGCAAACTTCCCGTTATTGGACAGATATGCCATCCTGTTATTTTCCGAAACCGTAATTTTAATGGAATTGGGAAATACCGGAGTCACCTTAACGCTTTTTATTTCTTGATTTTTTTTGATATTGGCTGCTGCTGCCCCTGTATCAACCTTCCAGATGCTTCGATCCTTCTTCACCTTACTCAATTTAATGATCTGTTTGGAAGTAATATAACGATTCCCCTCTACCTGCACGGATTTCACATAGCTCAACGGGGATAAGAAATATAGCACACAAGCAACCAGAATGAAGAAAAGGGAAAGCAAAAGAACAAGCCGTCTGTTTGCTTTGCTTTTTCTTAATTGTTTTAATTTCGGGATGCGGTCCTCAATGGAAACGATTTTCCCCTTTTCCATCCCCTTCACCTCTTCCTGAAAAAATGGATGGTTCTTGAAAGTGTGAAATCAAGACAAACTCAATATTTGGTTTTTTACAAACTTTAAAAGGTAACACATTATATCACAATATTTGGATATAATGAATCCATTATTTTCTGCCGATAATTTCCACTTCTGTTTCCATTTCAATTTCAAATTTATCATACACAGTATCCTTCACATGCTGTATCAAGGCTTGAACATCCGCTGCACTTCCATTACCTGTGTTAACGATAAAGTTCCCGTGCATCGGTGAAATCTGAGCTCCGCCAATGGAATGTCCCTTCAGGCCTGCATTCTCGACCAATTTACCCGCATGATGTGGAAGTGGATTCCTAAATATGCTCCCGGCACATGGAAGATTATACGGCTGGGTATCTTTACGGTAATTCTTGTTATTCTGCATTCTTTCTACGATTTCGGTTTTATCGCCCTCTGTCAATTGAAAAATTGCTTCCAGTACGATACCCGGTTTTTTCTTCTGAAGCAGAGAAGTTCGATAAGAAAACTCCATTTCTTCCTTCGAAAGCCAAGCTAAAGTTCCATCTTCGAAAAGAACATGTGCCTCCTTGAGAATTTCACTCATATCGGAACCGTGTGCACCAGCGTTCATATAGACAGCTCCGCCGACGGAACCAGGAATCCCACTGGCAAATTCCAATCCTGCATACCCTTTTTTACTGATTTGCACGGATAGGCTGACAAGTGATACCCCAGCTCCTGCTTTTATCTCCGTCCCATTTATCTCGAGATGATCAAGTCCTTTACCCAATTTAAGAACGGCACCTTCAATTCCGCCGTCACTGACAAGTAGGTTCGAGCCCCTGCCGATCACCCTCCATGGCATCCCATGTTCTTTAATGACCTGCATCGTTTTTTCTATATTTTCAATGGATGACGGCACGATGAATAAATCCGCCGGCCCCCCAATTTTCATAGTTGTATGATTCGCAAGCGGTTCCTGTTCAAGAACTTTGCCGATTTTCATTTCAGTTAATTGCTTTATCACATTATCCATGATAAACCTCCTTGTTGTTCCAAAAATTCCAAGTTATAAATTTTCATTTCCTCTTCCATGAGGTCCCTTATATTACAAGATTAATAACGCCTTTTAGCAGAAAAATGAACAGAAGCAAGCCCCAGTACGGCCTAACCCTCTTATACTATAGTCTAAACAAAGCCGTATTGCCAATATTTATTGTGGATTCCCCAACATTCATACATGGTAATATTTAAGCGGCATTTCATTTATTTCTAAATTTCGGCAAGGTATCCTCCAAAATTGTTTTCCTGCAAGGGTTTTTAACATAAAAAAGGGATGCCCTGCGTTTTACAGGACCTCCCTTTTGGCAAACCATATATTTTACTTATTTCAGAACCTTGAATAACGGCTAATATTCAGGAGCACCCCAATCGCCATCAACATGAGCGTCAGTGATGAACCGCCATAACTTAAGAGGGGCAAGGTGATCCCCGTAACTGGCATCAGTCCCGTCACCACCCCTATATTGATCATCACTTGAATGGCGACCATCGCGATGATTCCCACCGCTACAAGGCTCCCATATAAATCAGGGGCACCTAGTGCGATCCGAATTCCCCGCCAAAGCATGAGCGCAAATAATAAAATGACGAGAGAGCCCCCGATGAAGCCAAGTTCCTCTGAAAGGATGGCAAAAATGAAATCAGTCTGAGGTTCTGGTAAATAGAAAAACTTTTGGCGACTTTGCCCGAGTCCCAGGCCGAACAATCCACCGGGCCCGATTGCATAAAACGATTGAATCATTTGAAATCCGCTGCCCAAAGGGTCTTCCCAAGGATCCAGAAAAGACGTGATCCTTTTTATCCGGTAAGGCGCCGACAAAATCAAACCGATAAAACCTGCTACCCCGATTAGCCCCAAGCCGACAAAATGACTGATCTTTGCCCCGGAAATAAAAATCATGACGATGCACGTTCCAACCATGACCGTTCCCGTTCCAAGGTCCGGCTGTAACATGATCAATCCAAATGCCAAAAACACTAAACCCAAGGATGGAAGCATCCCTTTTTTAAAGGAGGTGATCAGCTTTTGCCGTTCAGATAAAAACTTAGCTAAAAAAGCGATCATTGCCAGCTTCATGAACTCAGAGGGTTGGACCGAAAAGGCACCTACACCTATCCAGCTCCTCGAACCATTTCTCGCCATCCCTATACCCGGTACAAGTACAGCCAGTAACATAATGAAACAAATGATGATAAGGATCTTGGCCCATGTCCTCCACGTCCAGTAATCCACATTCATGATGAAAAACATGGCAATGACACCAACGCAGGCAAACAGCAACTGTCTTTTAGCAAAATAAAACGAATCATCAAATTTATATGTTGCCCATATGGCACTCGCGCTGTAAACCATGATTAATCCAACAGTCAAAAGACTTAAGGTGACGATAATGAGAATGAGATCAGGATTCGATTTTTTTAATGGCACGGACATCCACCTCTAGGAAGTTTTTCGAGCCTGCGAATATAAACATCAATGCTGATTGCTTGTCAGCACTTTAGTCAAAAAAAAAGCGATAACGGCTCATTATCGCTTTTTTCCAAGGTGTCAACGTAGAAGCAAGTTCACTTCTCTTTTGCGAAAGCTCTTACTTAAGTTTATGCACGGCCTCCATAAACATGTCTCCTCTTTGCTCAAAAGTTTTATATTGATCCCAGCTTGCACAAGCCGGGGAGAGAAGAATGCAGTCGCCTTCATTTGATAATTCAAATGCAGCCGGTACGGCCTTTTCTACATTATCGACACGTTTTATATTCGCTATTCCTATTTCTTTGGCTACCCGTTCAATTTTTTCTGCCGTTTCACCAAAAGTTATCACAGCTTTGACATTTTTCATCGCCGGTTTCAACTCATCGAATTCATTTCCGCGATCCAAACCGCCTGCCAATAAGACGACGGGTTCCGTAAAGGATGTTAATGCTTTGGAAGCAGCAAGAATGTTCGTCGCTTTCGAATCATTATAAAATTTACGGTTATCGATCGTTGCGACAAACTGCAGACGGTGCTCCACACCATAAAATGTTTTCAGTACAGTCTGAATGGCTTCGTTAGCTACACCCTTCAGTTTTGCCGCGGAGATGGCCGCGAGCACATTTTCCAAATTATGCTTACCAGGTAGGGCTATCTCTGAAACTTCAATGATTTTTTCTCCTCGGAAACAGGCGGCACCATTTTCCACATAGGCTCCATTTTCATGTTTCACTTCAGCTGAAAAAGGGACAAGTTCAGCCTTGGTCTTTTTCGCCATGGATAAAACAAGATCTTGATCTGCATTATAAATCATGAAATCTGAGGCTATTTGATTTTTCGTAATGGCAGCTTTTGCTTCGACATATTCCTGTTTGGAGCTGTGATAATCCAAATGTGCATCATACAAATTTGTCACGATTGAGATTTCAGGACGAAATTCGTCTATTCCCATTAACTGAAACGACGACAATTCAATGACGATCGAGTCATCGGGTTTTGCTTTTTGGGCAACACCAGAAGCCACTGTCCCGATATTACCGGCAATCAGCGGGGATTTTTCACCGGTCTTCAACATTTCGTATATCAATGTTGTCGTGGTCGTTTTCCCATTTGTACCAGTGATTCCTATGAAAGGTGCCTCGCTTATTTGATAGGCCAGTTCAACTTCCGTTATTACCGGAATCCCTTTTTCCAATGCCCCTTTGATAATAGGGTTCCGATAGGGGATTCCCGGGTTTTTCACGATCAGCTCGAAACCTTCATCAAGGAGCTCAATCGGATGACTGCCGCAGATG
The DNA here is from genome assembly GCF_022603275.1 of Peribacillus sp. Aquil_B1. NCBI lineage: Bacteria > Bacillati > Bacillota > Bacilli > Caryophanales > Bacillaceae > Peribacillus > Peribacillus sp. Aquil_B1. The sequence goes on from NZ_JAKXEE010000002.1 coordinate 208,887, forward strand.
ACTTTGATTCCCTGTTCAAGAAGTCCTTGAGCCTCAGGATTTTCCGATAAAGGCTTCATGTCATTAACTGTTACGAATGCACCTAATTTATGTAAAAGCGAAGCTGCCATCACTCCGCTTTTTGCCAAACCCAATACTAATATCTTTTTCTCTGAATACTTCGCAGTCTCTTTCAATTATATCCACACCTCTAAATAGATTCCGAGTACCGCACACAGCAGCCCCACTGTCCAGAAAGTCACGACGACGCGCCATTCCGACCAACCGGAAAGCTCATAATGGTGGTGAAGCGGACTCATTTTAAAAATACGTTTACCAGTCGTTTTAAAAGATCCTACCTGCAGGATGACCGAGAGCGTCTCTATTACGAAGACTCCGCCAATGATTACCAGGAGGATTTCAAGCTTCGTTAACAAAGCGATGGTTGCGATCGCTCCTCCAAGGGCCAAGGAACCCGTATCCCCCATGAAAACCTTTGCTGGATGTGCATTGAATACCAAAAACCCAAGTACTGCACCGACAACCGCCACCGAAAAAATAGCGACATCATATTGAGACTGACTCCAGGCCAAAATGGCAAAAGCACCAAAGGCAATGGCTGATGTTCCTGAGACAAGTCCATCAAGCCCATCCGTCAAATTGACGGCATTCGAAAAACCTACAAGCCAGAAAATAACGATAAACAGATAAAACCAGCCAAAATCAAAAGCAAAGTCAGTGCCTGGAATCGTCAATTCAGGATTAAAACGGTCTGTCTGCTTAAAGACGAAGTAAAAGATGACCGAAATCACAATTTGTCCAAGCAGTTTTTGCTTGGAGGTCAGTCCCAGGTTTCGCTTCATGACCACTTTAATGAAATCATCCAGGAAACCTAATAAACCAAAACCTAAGGTAACGAATAGTAATAAATACGTTTCGGTTGAAGGTGCCGAAAATTTCAAAGTCATGATCAGTGTAGCGATGGTAACAGATAATAATATGACCAAACCGCCCATGGTGGGTGTTCCCGTTTTCTTCAGATGCGATTGTGGGCCTTCTTCCCTAATACTTTGCCCGAATTTCAATCTTCTTAAAAACGGGATGAAAATCGGCGAAAGAAGAACGGTTACTAAAAACGCCACCAAAATCGTATAAAAAATCACTTGTTCCAACATTCCTTACTCCCTCATTCCTAACACAATTCAAATATAAAATTCTGCTTGATGTCTTTTCTTATTTGCTCCAGGGCAATTTAGCGTCGGTTCAAACTGAACCCAAACGATTTTGAATTGCCTTTTCCGCTTCTTCACGGTCATCGAAGTGAAGCACTTCGTCACCGACCAATTGATAGGTTTCATGACCTTTTCCAGCTATTAATATAACGTCGCCCTCTGCCGCCTTGGAAACAGCATAAGCTATAGCCTGCCTGCGGTCTTCGATAACTGTATATTCTTTGCCTGCGACACCAGCTTCCATATCACGGAGGATCTGGGCAGCATCCTCACTGCGCGGATTATCCGAAGTGAAAATCGGGTCAGTCGCCAAGCTGCAAGCAATTTCAGCCATGATGGGACGCTTTGTCTTGTCTCGGTCCCCGCCGCAGCCCACTATCACAAAGATTTTCTTTCTAGCAAACTCGCCAACAGTCTTGAGAACATTTTCTAAGCTGTCCGGAGTATGGGCGTAATCAACAATGACCGGGAAGTCCTGATTCGCTGTAATGAGCTCAAAACGGCCTGCAACACCTTTTATTTCCTCGATGGATTTAATGGTCTCATCCAGATCGTTACCGGCGCACAGAGCGGCAGAAATGGCAGAGAGTACATTATAAACACTGAATTTACCAATCAGCTTCAGCTGAATGTATCGCTCTTCTTTACCTACTGTCAAGGTGAAAGATGTGCCATTTGCATCAATTTTTATATCCGTGGCCCTGATATCCGCTTCTTTGTCTATGCCGTAAGTAACCACTGTCGCAGCAGTCGCTTTAATGAAATCAGCTGTTGCCTCATCATCCGCATTAAGCACAGCATATTTAGGACGATTTTCTATGTAAGCATTGCCGAGCTGTGAGAAAAACAAGGATTTTGCTTGCCTGTATCTGTCCATGGTTTTATGAAAATCCAAATGATCCTGTGTAAGATTCGTAAAGACGGCAATATCATAATCACAGCCATGGACGCGTCCAAGCTCAAGTGCATGAGATGAAACTTCCATAATAGCCGTGGTAACAGATGCTTCGGCCATTTCATGAAAAGCCTTCTGCAGCGTAACGCTATCTGGCGTCGTATTCTTGGTTTCATATACCGTATCGGCAATTTTTGTATACATCGTGCCAATCAAGCCTGTTTTTTCTTGTCGATCCTCGAAAATCTTTTCCAATAAGTGACTGGTCGTCGTCTTTCCATTCGTACCTGTAATTCCGATCAAGCGCATCTTTTGAGTTGGATGGCCATAAAATGCATCGGCTAGCACCGCCATCGCCCTGCTCGAATCCCTGACTACGATCACGGGAACATCGAGGTCAAGCGGTCTTTCGGCAATGATTGCTGCAGCTCCATGTTCTACAGCAAGTTGGGCAAAATCATGACCATCGACTGTATAACCTTTTATACAAACAAATAAACTTCCGTCTATGACTTTACGGTTATCATTTTCAATGGAGGTGATTTCAGGATTTTCTCCTTCATACGGAAATAAGGAGTGTAAATAAGATAGTAATTTGTGAAGCTTCATTTTTCCATCCCTCTCAACTTAATTTGAGGATTCATTATATGTGATTAGCCTCGGCTTGTCGAGAAACCAATTTCAATTATACGGGGTTATCCCGACTCCGTAAACAAAGCGGCTGATGATTCTTCAGCCGCTTTAACTATTCATATATTATATTATACTTATTCTGTATTTTCGCCAAGATAAATTCTTATTGTAGAGCCTTGTTTTACTTTAACTCCCGGATCCGGGGCTTGATTTATGACTTTATCCCCATTTCCGGCAATATCCAACTTAAGGTCGATGAGCTGAGTTTGCAACTCTTTTTTGCTGAGACCCACAACATCAGGTACCTCGACCATGACGGGATCCGTCCAGACCGTTTCCTTCTCAATCTGGTTTTTCCTAGGCTTGACGCCCATGGCCCTAAGTGAATCCTCCATGATATTCCCAACGATCGGTGCGGCAACGACCCCGCCGAATTGTACCGTTCCTTTCGGATTATCCACAGCTATATAAACGACGATTTGCGGATCATCCGCTGGAGCGACACCAATGAAAGAGAGAATATAATTATTGTCAAGGTATCTGCCATTTTCAGCTTTTTGGGCTGTACCCGTTTTCCCGCCGACTCGGTACGACTCCACGAATGCCCCTTTACCGCTCCCTTGGGCGACAACCGATTCAAGTGCTTCACGGACTTTTTTCGAGGTTGCTTCAGAAATCACCTTTTTCTTCGCTTGAGGGGTCTTTCGCATCAGCACTTCCCCATTTTTTGGATTCACGAGTTCCTTCGCGATATAAGGTGTATACAAAGTCCCGCCATTCACGGCCGCCGAAACCGCTGTCACCTGCTGAATGGGCGTTACGGCTACACCTTGACCAAACGCAGTCGTTGCCTGCTCAACCGGACCCACTTGATCCATGTTGAACATGATTCCTTTTCCTTCTCCGGTTAAATCAATTCCCGTCTTTTGCCCAAACCCGAAATCATTTATATATTTAAACAGCTTGTCCTTACCAAGCCGGTTCCCCAATTCTACAAAACCAGGGTTACATGAGTTCTCGACTACTTCTAGAAAGGTTTGGTCCCCATGCCCTCCGCTTTTCCAGCAATGCAGCGTAGACCCTGACACCTCCACATGTCCGGAATCATAAAAATGTTCCTTTTGTAAGTCGACCTTCCCTTCCTCAAGCGCCGCAGCAAGCGTGATGATCTTAAAAGTCGAACCTGGTTCATATATACTCCAAACTGGTAAATTACGATTATACACTTCTGAGGGTACATTTTGAAAATTGGCCGGATCGAAGGTTGGCCTGCTGGACATTGCCAGTATTTCGCCAGTGTTCGGGTCCATTGCAATGGCAATTATACCATCGGGATCATATGTCGCCTCCGCATTATCGAGCTCCCTCTCCACAATTGTCTGAATTTTGCTATCGATGGTCAGCTTCAAGTTATCACCATCAACAGGGGGCTTATAGTCATCGGCCATATTCTCGAGCCTTTTCCCTTTTGCATCTGAGTAAAATTTAACGAATCCTTTTTCCCCGCTTAGTTCCTTATCATAAGATAACTCAATACCCATCAGCCCTTGATTATCAGAGCCTGTAAAGCCAAGAACATGCGAAAGGTATTCACCAAATGGGTAATGCCGCTTTGAATCTTCAGCGATATAAACACCCTTTATCCCTAATGCTTTAATTTCCTTCGCCTTTTCATGAGATATCTTTCTGCCTTCGGGAATCCTGACGCTCATCGCCTGTTTAGTTAACCATTGATAAGCCTTTTCCTTTGACATATCCAATATTGAAGCAAGCTGTTCCGCCGTCTCCCCTGGATTCTCAATCTGCCTTGGGATCACATAGACCGTTGGCGCAGATATATTCGTTGCCAGCTCGACACCATTCCGATCGAGAATTTCTCCTCGTTTGGCTTCAAAAGGAATATTCCTGCTCCAGGAATCTTTAGCCAGCCCCGTCAACTTATCCCCAAGATAAAACTGTACAATTCCCAATCGGATATCAATGATAAAAAAAACAACGATACCGATTGCCAATGCGATTGCCAGCCGTTTTCGGACAGTAACATTCGAAACACGCAAAAACAGGCACCTCCATTTCATACATGCTTCAATATATGCTTGTCTACTTGATGCTAGACTAGAAACCTTGAAAGAAATAAAGAGGGAATCCATTTAGGATCCCCTCTTTATCTTCACTCTGTTTTCTCTTTAGTCGGTAAATCTACACCAGCCCCTTCAGGCTGGGATAATACAATATTGATGGTCTCCCCTTCCTTTACTTTTTTCCCGGCCTCAAGACTCTGTTTACTCACGTATCCAGCACCTTCGGTTTTCAGATCCAGTTTTGCAACCTTAGCCAATTTCATAACATCGCGCAGGGACCATCCCTTCATGTCAGGAACTTTCATTTCGCCTTCTGTCCTGAGGATTATCTTTTCACCCTGTAAGAGTTTACTCCCGGCTTTTGGGGATTGATCGAGCACTTTACGCCCACTTCCGATCGTACTAACATCATAGCCAAGTTCCTTCAGTTCTTTGACAGCTGAACTCTCGGTTTGATTCGTATAATCTATGATTTTATTTGCTTTTTGTTTTTTAACATCAGAAGGTTTGATGTTTAAATATTGCAGGCTATTTTGCATGACAGGATTAAATATCTCTGACAATGGATCAGCCCCAACATAAGATGCACCTAACTTCGGCTGCTTGACCGCCACATATATGACCAACTGCGGATCATCTTTTGGCGCCATGCCTAAAAAGGAGAATACATAGTTATTTTTCCCTTCTAAATATCTACCTGTCGGACCTGGAATTTGTGCGGTACCGGTTTTTCCCGCTACTTCATATCCATCAATGGCATATTTTTTCCCAGTTCCTTTTTTCGCGGTAATTACCGTTTCCAAATAATCACGTACCTGTTTTGCAGTTTCTTCCGAAATCGGTTGCCCTGTCACTTTCGGCTTTGTCGTTTTCAAAATTTTTCCGGTATCCTGGTCGGAAATGCTTTTTATCACGTATGGCCGCATCATTTTTCCATCATTGGCTATTGCGGATGCAGCTTGGATTTGTTGAATCGGTGTAACGGTCGAACCCTGTCCAAAGGCAGTAGTCACTTTTTCAAGCTTATACTTGTATTGAATTTTACCGGTTATCTCGTTCGGCAGGTCAATTCCCGTTTTTTTATCAAATCCGAACTTAGTCAAATACTCACGAAAAGTATCCGCTCCTATCTTATCCATTGCAAGTGTTGCGAAAGCGACGTTGGAGGAACGCTGAACCCCTTCAAGAAAGGTCATGCTCTTCCCTCTTTCGATTCCGCTATGATCTCCGATTTTACCCGATCCGGCTTTGTAGGTTCCTGCCACAAAGCTTTCATTCGGATTAAATACCCCTTCTTCAACAGCAGCGGCAAGGGTGAAAGTTTTCATGGTTGAACCCGGTTCGAAGGTTTCTTCAATAGCCAGGTTACGCCATGTATCCGTTAGCCCGACTTTCGTTGTCGGATGGAAGGTAGGCCTTTGCCCCATCGCCACAATCTCCCCCGTTTTTGGATTGGAGACAATCGCTATGATTTGTTCGGGATCGTATTTTTCCTGCACTTTGCTCATCGAATCTTCCAAGAACGTTTGTATTTTCTTATCGATGGTCAGCATGACATCATTGCCATTATCCGGGGCAACCACCTTTTCCTTCTTATCTGGTAAAAGGAAGCCCCATCTATCACTGTCATATGTCAGCTTCCCATCGGTTTCCTGCAATTCTTTATTGAGGTACCTTTCAATGCCGAATTTACCAGCCATTTCTCCCGTTTCTTCATCCTTTTCTACATAGCCAATCAGGTGGGAGGCGAAAATCCCATTAGGATAGAAACGTTTATTGGTTCTTCCGAATGTAATTCCCGGCAGTTCCAATTTTTCTATTTTCTGCTTGACGACCTGAGTCAAATCCTTGCCGGCACTGCCAAATTCCACCTGGTATGCCCCTTTTTTCGTAAGTCTCTCATATATGTCCTGTTCATCCATGTCGATATATTTTGCAAGCTTACTAGCGGTCATCTCCGGATCCTTGACATGCTCGGGCTCCTTTTCACTGAGTACAGCCCTTAAGATATAGGAGGAGGTATCCTCGGCGATGACTTCACCCTTTGTATCGAGTATGCTTCCCCTTTTAGCTTCTATGACCTGTTTTTGTTCATATTTCTTGTCGATTTTCGAAGCCAGTACCTCCCCGCCCGCTGTTCCTGTCACCTGAATATACAAAAAGCGGCAGACTAATACAAAAAAGAGCAGGCCGAATAAAAAGAATAATCCGGCTGCCCCATGCTTCATATTTTTTTGTTTCTGCATTATCACTGCACACCCTTCACATTATTCTCATTTAACTTGAACCCTAGCGCTGCAGCTTTTTTCCAAATTCTTTCGTATGTACTAAGTTCAGCAACCTGCACTTTCAAATCATCATTCACTTTACCCTGTTCTTCAATCGACGTTTCCACTAGCTGAATCTCTTTATTCGTTTCATAGATGGCCGCTTGATTTGAGACTATTTTCACTCCCATGAAGGTAACCATGATAGCAAGGGCACATAGTAAGAAAACTTCACCAATGGATATCTTCGCTTTACGGATGACCACCGTTTGATGTGTCTGTTGCTGCTGTTGGTCTTCATATTGCTGTTCTTGTATTTTTTTGGCTATGGAACTCATTCATGTTCCCCCTTACTGTTTTTTTCTGTAATTATTGCTTCTCGGCAATTCTTAGCTTAGCCGACCGGGAACGATTATTCCCTTCCAATTCTTCTTCCGAAGGTAAAATCGGTTTTCTCGTAATTATTTTCATGGTTGGCTTGAATTCATCCGGGATAACTGGAAGTCCAGGCGGAAGGTCCGGCATGCTACTGGCCTTTTTAAATACCGTTTTACAAATTCTATCTTCAAGCGAATGGAATGTAATGACAGATATTCTTCCCTCTTTATCCAAAAGCGATATAGCTTGCTCCAGGGAATCTTCAAAGACACCAAGTTCGTCATTCACAGCGATTCTTATTGCTTGGAACACTCGTTTCGCAGGGTGTCCGCCTTTACGTCTTGCCGGGGCCGGTATCCCATCCTTTATTAACTCCACAAGCTCGAACGTCGTTTCAATCGGCTTTATTTCTCGTGCCGCTTCAATTTTCCTGGCAATTTGTTTCGAAAACTTTTCTTCTCCATATTGGAAGAAAATTCTCAGCAAATCATGGAATGACCAAGTATTCACGACATCATAGGCAGAAATGGCAGCACTTTGGTCCATCCTCATATCCAAAGGTGCATCATGGTTATAGCTGAAACCACGCTCAGGTGTATCCAATTGTGGGGATGACACGCCTAAATCATAAAGGATCCCGTCCACTTTCTCGATTCCCCGGGCATTCAACTCTTCTTTTAAGTATTTAAAATTATTAGGAACAAGAACAATACGTTCGCCATAGCTTTCCAATTTTTCCTTAGCATTCCGAATTGCCGTTTCGTCCTGATCAAAAGCATAAAGCCTGCCTTTGTCAGAGAGCTGTGAAAGCAAGTATTCGCTGTGACCGGCTCCTCCTAAAGTACAATCCACATAAATTCCATCAGGTTTGATGTTCAATCCATCAACCGTCTCTTTTAATAACACTGTTGTATGTTGAAACATGCTAGACATCCTTCCAATCGGTTATTGAGTGACTCTATTTCTGAGGGCAGCCTTAAATATCAAAGCCAATCATATTTTCTGCTATCTCAGCGAAAGAATCCTCCGAAGCTGAAAAATAGTTTTCCCAAAGGGATTTGCTCCAAATCTCAATACGATTGGTAACACCAAGAATTACACATTCTTTTTCCAATTGGCCATATGAAGTAAGCGGCGTGGGGATATTAATTCGCCCTTGTTTATCAATTTCGCATTCTGTAGCTGCAGAAAAGAAAAAACGGGTAAAGGCTCGGGCATCTTTTTTTGTTAAGGGCAGGGCTTTCAGCTTTTCTTCAAGCAGCTTCCACTCTTCCATAGGATAACCAAATAAACATTGATCGAGTCCGCGGGTAAGAACAAATTGCTCCCCGAGATTTTCCCTGAATTTCACCGGGACTATCAAGCGGCCCTTTATATCGATGTTATGATGGTACTCTCCCATGAACATACCCACTACCCCCACATTCTAATCTCAATGTACCACATTCCCCCACCTTTCTCCACTTGTTTTTACTTTCTCCTTCCAAGTAAAAATTCCCTTCTTTTCTTCTTAAGTTTATTTAGCCAAATTATTCAAAGAAACGTGCATTTCCCTCGAATGGACTCAGACTAAGACACAGTCCCACTATTACTGTCGAAGCACTACCGAACAAGTGCCCGGGAAACAGAAAAAAAGACAGGCTTTAGCACCTGTCTTCTTTTTATTTTTTATTCCCTCCGTCAGGAATGGTAAGTGGGAACTTCATAAAAAAATGATTAGTCCGCCACTTTTCCCCAAAACGGATGGTTTTCTAAATGAAAATCAATTTATGCTGATTATTGAACCGATATTCCAGCTTCATCATATCCCGTACGAACTCCGGCCCATATTGATTCAAGTAATAAAACACGTTCCAAATCCGCTCCTGAGGTGATTCAAGAGGGTACAGTGAATTTGCTATCCGTTCATATTTCTTCAATATGACCGAATGCCGTTCCTTTGTACGGTCATCGATTTTGCCATACATGAAATTCAATTGCTTTTGGATGAATTCGATGTTTTTGTTCAACATCGGCTCAAGTCCTCTATCTAAAGAGACAGCGTGGACAAATAGCTTTTCATGATTCTCTTCAAGCTGTGATTTCAGCGTCCCAAACAGATTGTCAATCGTTTCATCCTTCACGGAATCAAGGTAACTTTTCACAGCATTAGCGGTTCCTTCAGTCAGAACAGTTTCCAAACTGAGTTCCATTTCTTCAAGATCGCTTTGGATACTGCGCTCTACCAGCGTAATGTTTAACCTAGGAATGATTGGCGGCATCTTCATGGAAAACAACTCAAATACCTTTTTTAATTCCGCCCAATAAGCTATTTCCCCTGGCCCTGAAATGAAAGCCAATACAGGGAAAAGCATTTCCTGCATAAGCGGGCGTGTAATGACATTATTGCTTAATCGTTCTGGATGGTCTTTGGCTATCTGCAAGAGTTCCAGCTCGGTAAATGATACCTCACCGTTTTTCCCGCTGAAACCGCCTTCTACACGTTCGAGTAAACATCGATCTTTTTTTTCTGGATCATAATAAAATAAATTAGCGGCCTGTTTATCCATTTCAATCATTTTTGCATACCCTTTCGCATGCATGAATGATTGCTGTTCCTCTACCACTTCAGCAATCCGTCCACTTTCATTGACCATCGATTCGAAGTATACCTTCTCAATTCGCCTTAATTCCGGATCTCCCGCATCGACTAGTAAAAGGCCATATTCTTTGAACCATTCATGAATAAGCCTGGCGAAGAAGTCGACGAAGGTATCGGATTGTTTAATGGTTTCCTTCATATCTATCAGGAGTTTATTCGTAAAGGCCGTTTCTCCATATGTTTCAATGATTTCCTCAAGCCACTTCTCTGCCTTTTCCGTTTCCAGTTCCACGTCAGAAACCATTGTTTTATACGGTTGATAGGAAGGATAGGTTTTTTTATCGGGTTTACCGTTTTTCATGACATAAACATGATTGACTTCAGCTAAATCATGATCTTCTCCAGCTATCCAAAAAACTGGAATGACCGGCTGCCCCAATTCTTTTTCCTGTTCTTCCGCAAGCTTAATGATTGAAATCACTTTATGAATGGTATACAGCGGCCCTGATAATAACCCAGCCTGCTGTCCTCCGATCACAACCACGGAATCATCCCTGCGCAACCTTTCAATATTCCCCTTAACTGCCTCACTGAATGAAAAACGAGACATGTATTGTTGTATGTAATCCGACAATTCATCACGTGAAAAAGAGCGGTTCATCAATTCACTATATCTATTGAGATAAATGTCAGGCTTTGCTAAGTCATAGTGAAAATATTCCTCCGTTTCAAGACGGTTTTGTAAATAGTCCGATGCAAAACGGTTTAAAGATGGTAACGCGAGATCTTTCATCTCCATTTCTGTTCTCCCTTTCTCTGCAACTACAATTCTTTTTAGAGTATAACATTCCGGTTTAAGAAAACAAAAGAAGTTGCCCAGCAGCAGAAAATTGATGCGATGTTCTATGTTATGTAGTCAATATCCTCGTAATACTTGTAATTATACCAATGGAAAATAATAGAAGGTAAGCCACGAAAAAGAAGGCGAAGTTCACTCTCCAAAAACCCTTTAATACCTTATGGAAAATGATTTCTTCTTTTACCTTATAATGGACAAGGACCACCAAGAATGCGTTAAGAATCATGATGAGCATGATCAACCAAAGAATTTGCTTATCCCAAATCGTAATGATCAAATAATGGACGGATAATACGAACAGCAGCGTACTCATGTCCATTGCAAATTGAACGGAGCGCCTATGGTTCCCAGTAAATTGTTTGGCACTAATAAAAAAAAGTATATACCCTGCGAAAGGCAAGGTAATAAATATCGCGGCAAGGTTTGAAACTACGTACGGCACATCCTCATCCCCCCTGAGACTCTTTTCCTTTGACCATCTTATATAAAGAAGACGTCAGGCAATAACTTTTCCCTTTGCTCTTTGCCTCCGAGAGGATATGACCCAAAATAGCATCAATTTCCGTTTCACGGCCATTTTCTAAATCTTTTAGCATCGATGATCGATTTTCCGCCGTTGCCATACAAACGGACCTCACATTTTCGAATGACTCATCCTTATTTTGAACTTCCAAAATACCCGAGACTTCTTCAAAAAGCTCCCGGAACAATCGGTAATAAAAGGGATTCGTAATCAAACAGCCATTTTCCACGCCAAGTATTGCTGTTAATGGATTTATCACTGAATTGACGACAAGCTTGTCCATCAGCATCGAGTGAAAATCCTCACTCTTCGTAAATGGAAAATGATCGAGCCCTTCATCCACTAACGATAGTTGCTCAAGTTCCCCTTTAAAGGAAGCGATCCTTGTAATGCCGAGCCCTGTATGCTCGACGGTATTGCCGTCATGTTTCAATGCCCCATGCTCCACTACCCCCACATATATGTTCGGGGATTGAAGCTGCTTTAAATAAGAAATATGCCCATAGCCATTCTGCAAGAATAGCATTGGAACCTGGATACCTTTGATTCTAGGCAGTATTTGCGGCAGGTGATATTGCTTGACGGCCAATATAAGAAGATCTACATCCGCTATCCCTTCATCCAACCCCATAGAAATGATGCCTGTCAGCAGCCGGCTCTCACCACCCGCAATAAGACGGATTCCATCACGTTGGATGATGGACGCCTGATCCGCAGTATGGGTATAAAGAGTCACACTATGTTTTTCACTTAAATAAGACGCAAAAAGCAGCCCGATGGCCCCTCCCCCAATGATTCCAATTCTCATAATACCCTTCCTTACTTTTTGAAATATATTTACTATTTTATCACATTATCTTTTTTATCCTGCATCAATTTCACATCAATAACTTTGGAAACGCCGTCATCCTGATTGCATGAAGTTTACCTGCCATCAACAAGGCTCGTCATAAAATATCAATGGAAAGAATTATTAATACGCCATTGAAGATATATTCTCTTCTTTAAGCGTTAATTTAATGGTATATTAGATACGAAAAGCTTAGCCATTTTAAAGACTTTATAGGAACAAAAGATAACTCCAATCTCTACCCACGAAATATTGAAGGGAAAAGGGCGGGGGATAAAAGGCTATAAGCATTTAATCAGCTAGGATAAATCGATGATGTCATACTAGATATAATCTAAGCTGGAATTCCACATGGTAAGCATCAGTGGGATGACTTTCAAAGGGTACTATCGGAAGAGGTTTATCAGAATTAAGGGGGAGCTTTTTTATGGAATACAAGGTTGAACGATTACTTGTAAATTTTAAAACGCTTGAGGAATTCAAAAAATTCAAAGAATACGGGATACAGGAACTGTCCATGCTCGATGATTTAGAGGCTAACATCATTGAAAATGACAGCCAATCACCTTTTTACGGAATCTTTTATGGCGACAAACTTGTAGCCCGCATGAGCCTGTATAAAAGAAGCGCTAAATTTGACCGGTATTTTGACAATTCTAGGGACTTCCTTGTTCTTTGGAAACTTGAAGTCCTGCCTAACTATCAGAAAAAAGGATATGGAAGAGCTTTGGTCGAATTCGCCAAAAGCCTGAACATGCCTATCAAAACCAACCCGAGAGTTCACTCACAAGACTTTTGGAAAAAGATGGGTTTTTCTGCTGTTTCCTATGATTTGGACAGGGACCTTGGAGAAAACCCGTTGATTTGGAGCCCATTTGACATACAAGATAAAAAAGAAATAGATACGCAAGAATAAGGATACCAAGAAAATGCGGGCGGATTTTCCCACCCGCATTTTTCATTTATTGACCCTTTCCAAATTACCATTCTTATCCATTTGGAAACTCACCTTCGGATTCGTCTTTTCGTCCTCTTGTACACTAAGCTTTCTTGCGCGCTCCATGATCTGCATTAACGCACGATAATCTTCCTCAACAGCTTTCAGGTTTTCTTTAAGCAAAGCATTCTCTTCCAGCAATCGGACATTTTCCTGTTCAAGAAATAGGGACCGCTCAGAAATCCGTTCTTTTTCCTTATTATCAAGCTGAAAGAATTCATCCATTTTGGTTAAATATAATATAACTTCCTGAAGGGTAATAGATTCTTTATTTTCATGCCGGGGGGGCTTTTCTTCAATCGTGACATTTTCCACTGCCGCAACCGAATCCCTTTCCATTTCAGGGTTATTGACCACCTGTTCTTTCCTTTGTTTTTTCGCCAGCTCTATCCCTGATTTATATTGCTTCCTTACAAATGAATTCCAACGGAACCCACAAGCAGCAGATGTCCTCGATAGCTGTTTCCCCACTTCTTCAAACGCCTTTAATTGTGTACTGCCTTCTCGTATATGCCTTAGCACCACTTCAGCCAACAACAGATCCTCATCATGAGTCCATGCATCTTGTCTCGCAATCGTCATCTCTCTACCTCCTTAGCAAGTTTTAATTCATAATATGCACCTGCTAGGAAAGATAGAAGATATATAGAGCGTGTAATATTTATTTTTTCTTATTTAAAAAACGATCGACTGCAGCATGATGCTCATCACTCGCCCACAGTTTAGAGCATTCCCTGATTTCCGCATCCATTCTCCCTTTAAGCCCGCTACCCTGCCATTTATGGACCAGCAATCGCTTATAGGCCATCAAAACCCCTGCCTCATGGCGAAGAAAATCTTCTGCGAACCTTTCCCATCCATCCGCACCTTCACCGACTATCTCATCTACGAAACCCAATTCCTTTGCTTCCTCAGCATTATGTATTTTTGCATCCAATAATAGCTTTAGCGCTTTTTGCCCTGATATTTTTTCCAGTAAAAGTGAAGCTCCTCCCCAGCCTGTCGTTATTCCCAGAGTACCTTGTACAAACCCCAGCTTAACTCCCCTCTTTGCCAATCTGAAATCACAAGCTGTCGCAATTTCGCATCCACCGCCGAAAGCACTTCCATTGATGAGCGCTATTGTTGGTTTTGGGAAAACTGCTAGTTTATACAGAATTTCACCCATTTTCGATAACATAGCAAAGGCTTCTACTTCTGTACGCAAATCCTGAAATTCCTTTAGATCCCCGCCTGAACAGAATGCCTCAGAGCCCGCCCCTGTCAGGACCAGCATCTTAACTTCATCATCACATGCAGCTTCTGACAATATCGACTCGAGTTCGTCCATCAATTGATAATTCACGGCATTCCTTTTCTCCGGTCTATTAAACAGGAGCTTCATGAAACCGCGTTCATCCTTTTCAACAATAATTTCCCGATCCACGTAAACACCTTCTCCGAAACCATCGGCAACATAGATGATTCAAAATATTCTGCCAAATATATTTGTAAAAAAAGCACAGAGAAAAATCCCTGCGCTTTGATTAGCGTGTTGCATCAAGAAAGCAAAGCTCTCAAGTAGGTCAAGAAATTATTTTGCGACAACTTCTTTTCCTTTATATGTTCCACATTCTTTACAAACGTGATGTGAAAGAGTCATTCCACCACAGCTCGGGCATTCTACCATACCAGGTACTTGAAGCTTGAAGTGTGTACGACGTTTTCTTTTTACAGTTTTCGACGTTCTTCTAAAAGGTACAGCCATTATTCCCACCTCCTTAAAAAATATAAAAAAGCTGGAAAAATCGGATTAACGATTTTTCGTTCCAATCAAGATTCTTTATTGTTGTCAAAAAAGTCGGCAAGCTTTGCAAATCTCGGATCAACCTTATGCTCATTTTCCTCTTCAGAAATAACAGCCCAGTCTTTCCCGGATTGAGGAGCAGCTTCATTCGAATCGACATCCTCACAAAAAACCTGCATCGGAATTTCTAGCAATAAATTTTCTTTAATTACCGGTATTAAGTCTACAACGTCACCTTCCACAACAGTGACATCGTCTCCGTAGAAATCGGCGCCATCTGCCTTTAAAAGAAAGGTTTCCTTTGTATCAATATCAATCGGATATTTAACGTCTACCAGTGTACGGGAGCAAGGTAATGTTAATTCACCTGAAAGATGCAAGTGAAAAGTAATCTCGGTCGAGCTGATATCAGCTCTTCCTGCTACTCTGATCGGAGAAACATCGCGAATTTGCGGGTCTCTTTCTCTAATGTCCAAGACATCCACCAGTTCATCAAACCGTAAATCTTTGTCCCGAATTTTTTGAAGTTGACTAATCGTCCATTTCAATTGAAATCACCTCAAGGCAACAAAAATAATTATAGCTTTCAATTATAAGTTTGTCAATATTTTTTCTTTACACTATAATGTAGTCATCCTAACTGATTGTCTAGGTTTAAGAATCATTACAAACAAAAAAATCCGGACGATTACTTATAGTAATTTTACTTGAAATACTATTTTAGCACTAAGTTGATAAAATACAAAGTTTTTCTCTGAGGTGAACGAATGAAAGCTTGCGGTTTAGTAGTCGAATATAACCCTTTTCATAATGGACATGTTTTACATGCAAGAGAAAGTAGAGAAAAAACAGGGGCAGATGTTGTGGTCGCTGTCATGAGCGGGCCCTTTTTACAGCGTGGCGAGCCCGCTATCGTCAGCAAGTGGACCCGAGCCGAAATGGCCTTGAATGGCGGCATAGATCTCGTCATTGAGCTCCCCTATGCTTTCGCGACACAGAAGGCGGAGATATTTGCAAAAGGATCCATTTCCCTTTTGGAATCCCTTGGCTGTGACTCCTTTTGCTTCGGAAGCGAGGATGGCCGAATTGAACCATTCATCACCGCCCACAGAATTCTTTCGGATAATTCCGCTGCATTCGATGCTGCCATTAAATCGGCTATGGATGCCGGTAATAGTTATCCGGCCAGTGCTGCCCAGGCTTATCGATCGATCATCAATGATGATGCGGCATTGGATTTGACGAAGCCAAATAATATTCTTGGAAAGGAATATGTAAGTGCTGCCCTATCAAATGGCTACTCCATTCGCCCTTATACGATTCAAAGGGTCGCTGCCGGCTACCATGAAACAAAGCTGTCCACAGACCCTATTGCCAGCGCAACTGGGATACGTAAAGCCATCCATGAACACAGGGAATTAAATTCTGTTTCCAGTTATATTCCTCAGCCGACAATGAATGGTCTTGAGCAATATTTAACGCGCTACCATGCCTTGCATGACTGGGAAATGTATTGGCCCCTGTTGAAATACCGAATCCTTTCTTCCTCTTTAATCGAATTGGCAGGGATTTACGAAATCGAGGAAGGCATAGAACACCGAATAAAGGAGCTGGCCAAACAATCTTCGAGCTTTTCTGGATTCATGGCGGATTTGAAGACAAAACGCTACACATGGACACGACTACAGCGGATGTGCGTCCACATATTGACCCATACATTAAAGGAACAGATGATTCACATTGATCAACCAGGCTATATCAGACTTCTTGGCATGAATGGCCGGGGACAAGATTATCTTCGCACTGTAAAAAAAGGCTTACCCCTTCCGCTCATCTCTAAGCTTTCGTCCTATCAAAGGCAGGACATCGACACGGACTTGCGAGCGGCACAGGTATATGCACTTGGCTTGTCCGAACCGTATCAGGCTGCCTTGATGAAACGGGAATATGAATCCCCCATCATTTTCAAATGAAGAATGGTTTAAGCTTGGCCCGTCCGCCTTTAAGAGTAAAATCCTCATCAAAAAAGCGCAAACAGTAGATGACTGCCTGCGCTTTTTTTTCATTTTTCTTTTCCTTTCAGCTTCTTTAAATAGGCTATTGCATCATCAAAGTTGTCAACCGGTACGATTTTCATGTCCGTGTCGATATCCTTTGCCGCAATGAGTGCATCTTCATAATTCGAACCTGCTGCTCCGTTCTCATTTGGGGCAAAGAATATTTCCGCTCCAGATTTATCGGCTGCAACTATCTTCTGTTGAATTCCGCCAATTGGACCGACTGTCCCATCATCAGACATCGTTCCTGTACCCGCTATGTCATAGCCACTTGTAAGATCGCCTTTTGTTAATTGATTATAAATCTCCAATGAAAACATTAAACCAGCCGAAGGACCGCCTATTTGTTCTGAATCTATGGCAATCGCCGGTTTTGTGGTCACTTTTCGATTGTCATCCAGCGAAATGCCTATTCCGACCCTATTTGGGTCATTTTTAAAAGGCTGCAATGAAAGAACGGCCTTTTTCTCCGTCTCTTCCCGCTTATACACTATTTTCACTTCATCTCCAGCCTTTTTTCCGTTAATGTAGTCCATGAATTCCTGTGCAGACTTGAATTTAACGTCATCGACTTGAATGATTTGATCGCCCGCTTTCAGCTCTTTAGCTGCCGGCATTCCTTTTAGCACGTCTAAAACATATACACCCAGGTACTCGTAATCGACTTCTTTCCCTGCTTTTTCATATGCGATCTGAATGGCATTATTTTTAGAACCATCCATTAAGTGCAGCTGTCTAATATTATATTCTTCATCTGTTTCATCTTCGCTTCGAATGGAGGTTTCCGGATAAAGCTCCTGATATTTGCTCCATTTCGCCAGCATGTAGGAATATATATTCGCCCGTCCCATCCTTACAGTGGTTAACATAAAGCTTCCTTTTGCTTCATCTCCTCCCGATACCTCAATGATTGGCTCCAATTCTTTAGCCATTCCTGGTTTTGATACATAAAAAGGTAGGGAATAAAGGGCTGATGCTATGAGAAGTATAGCCACCACCAGGAAAGTGCGTACATACATTTTACGGCTCATCTTCAAAGGACTCCTTCCAAGTAACAATGCTCTGCTTAATTTGATCTATCTTTCCTCTTGCAGCTTCTTCTCCAATACTAATTATTTCCTGAACGTTTGTAAATGATTTAGAGCTGTATTTCTCGACCCTGGGGCGTATCATGACGTCTGAAGCAAACTCCCTGCTTTTAACCAGTTCCATTTGCAGGATATCGAGGCTTTGCATGATGACATCATAAATGGAGTTTATCTCCATATCCTGTTTCACGTGGGCAACATCCACACCAATTATGATGTCTGCTCCCATATCCTTCACGACTGAAACAGGAACCCTGTCAACAACGCCGCCATCAACAAGCAGTCTGTTTCCGATTTTTTCGGGAATGAAAATGCCGGGAATGGAAATGCTTGCCCTTACAGCCGGTGCAATGGGACCTTCCTGAAAAATGACTTTTTCCCCCGTTTTTATATCAGTGGCGACCACCGCCACAGGAATATCAAGTTCTTCAAATTTCTTGCCATATGTAAATACCCTGATTAAATCCTTTGTCCGTTTACCCGAAATGAAGCCCATTTTAGGTATGGTGAAGTCTAAATAATACTTTCGCTTAAATGCACGGGACAACTTATACAGCCTCTCGATATCCGAACCCGCTCCATAAAAGGCTGCAACCATAGCTCCCATGCTGCTTCCAGCAATCATATCTATCGGAATGCCTTCTTGCTGTAATACCTTTATCACGCCAATATGTGCAAACCCCCTAGCTCCTCCTGACCCAAGTGCAAGCCCGACCTTTGGTTTCGACAAAGATATCCCTCCCGCTATAACTAGTTCAAAATATTGAAATAACACTCATTCAAAGTTATGGTCTTAAACGGATTTATAGAAGCATATTATTTATATTGACAGTGAAACAAGCAGGGCAGATATAAACTATGCCAGCCAATAAAGTACTGGGTTTCATTGAAACTCCATCGTGAGGGATCATCCTCATTTATACATGCAGGAACAATCCACATTTCATCATGCGCTTACTTTTCGAGAAAAGGAAGTTCATATTTTATTATATACGAAACGAACTGCCCTTATTTAGTAACCTTCAAGAGGAGGCTGAATTTTGCTAAAATCAAAATCTAAAACAGTACTGTTAGCTACCTCCGTCACGATGATGGCAGTTGGCTTGATCATCTTCCCCCAAGAATCCTTTGAAGCTTCCAAAGGCGGACTCAATATTTGGTGGACAATTGTGTTCCCTTCGCTTCTACCTTTCTTGATTTTCTCGGAGTTATTAATCAGTTTTGGAGTTGTCAGGTTCATTGGCGTCATGCTCGAACCATTCATGCGCCCCTTATTCCGTGTACCAGGAGTGGGCGGTTTCGTTTGGGCGATGGGACTTGCATCAGGATTTCCAGCTGGAGCGAAATTCACTGTGAGGCTGCGTCAGGAAGAACAATTGACCCGCATTGAAGCTGAAAGACTCGTTTGTTTTACTAATTCATCTAATCCATTGTTCCTGTTCGTTGCCGTTGCCGTCGGGTTTTTCCACAATCCTCATTTAGGGATCATCCTTGCACTTTCCCACTACCTAGGAAATATTTGTGTAGGCATCATCATGCGTTTTTACCGTTGGAAAGAAGAAAAATCCCATACCAAAGTAATGACCAAGCTCCCCTCCATAAGACAAGCTTTTAGCCAAATGCATCGAACCAGAATAAAAGAAACAAGACCATTTGGCAGTCTACTTGGAGATGCGGTACTCTCGTCCATCCAAACCCTATTAATGATCGGGGGATTCATCATTCTTTTTTCGGTGGTGAACAAGCTTTTATTTCATATGAACATTACCGGATTGCTCGCATCGTGGGTCGGAGGAATTTTACATATTGTTCATTTCCCGGATTCCTTAAGCCTCCCCTTCATATCAGGCATGTTTGAAATGACTCTTGGTTCAAAATTAACCAGTACGGTCGAAGATGCGACACTCTTTCAGCAAACTGTGATGACAAGTTTCATCTTAGCTTTCAACGGTTTCAGCATTCAAGCGCAAGTTGCCAGCATCATTGCCGCAACAGACATTCGTTTCACTCCCTTTTTTCTGGCTAGGATAGCACATGGCCTTTTGGCATCCATTATTACCATCTTGCTTTGGGAACCATTGTATAAAGGCAATATGTACAGCGGCAGCCCGTTAAACGCATTCCCAGTCAGCGGATCCGGTGAACACGTGAATTCCCTTTATCAGAACATGCTTGATTTCGGCCCCATTCTAACACTCTTGTTTTTGGTCCTATACATCATCATATTTACCAAAAGGCTATTCAAAAGCCTTTCTTAAACCGAAAAAAAGAGCATTGCGCGTCGGCAATGCTCTTTTTTCTATCCTTTCAGTTCCTTGTACTTTTTGGCCAGGGCATTCTGGACGACGCTTGGCACTAGTTCGGAAATATCCCCGCCATACTTCGCTACCTCTTTCACGATACTTGAACTCAAGAAAGAATATTGATTTTTCGTCATGATAAAGAATGACTCTATTTTATTGTTTAGGAATCGGTTCATCGAAGTTCCCTGCATTTCATATTCAAAGTCGGAAGTCGCCCTCAATCCCCTGATAATGGCATTCGCGGAAACGCTTTCAGCATAGTCGACCGTCAATCCCTGATAGAAATCCACTTTAACATTCGGCATATGGGCCGTCGCCTCCGTAATCAATTCCAGTCTCTCCTCCACTGTAAAAAGTGAATTTTTCGCTGAATTGTTCACGATGACCACATATACCTCATCAAAAACATTCGCTCCCCTTTGAATGATATCAAGATGACCAAATGTTATTGGATCAAAACTCCCCGGACAAATCGCTATTTTGGACATTCATAGTTCCCCCTGTTCGTGTACGTTTCCCCATTGATAAATCGTAACGGCAATGACGCCATAAACTTCTTTTCTCTTAACGGTAAAGTCACCAACTTTTTCTGGCAATGTAACATCATGGCCATGCTCACAAACAATGTATCCCATATCGTTCAGCAATCGGTATTTATGTATTTCCTCAAGAATCTCGACTAGCTTTTGTTTCTTATAAGGTGGATCAAGAAAAATCAATTCAAAAATCATTTCCCTTTTCACCAAAGCCTTCAGTGCACGCTCTGAATCATTTTTATAAACTTCTGCACGGTCTGAAAACTTGCATAGTTCCAAATTGGCCTTAACCGTTTGATTTGCTTTAAAATCCCGGTCGACGAATATGGCTTTATCCATGCCTCTGCTTAACGCTTCAATTCCCAGTCCACCGCTCCCGGCAAATAAGTCGAGGACCAGCCCTCCTTCGAAATAAGGACCAATCATATTGAAAATGGATTCCTTGACTTTATCAGTAGTCGGCCGGGTTCCTGTACCCGGTACAGCCTTAAGTGGTCTTCCTTTGCAAGTTCCGGAAACGACCCTCATCATCCTCACCACATTTTATGACAAATTTCTGTTACTTTCCTATCCTAACATATTAGAAAAAGCTAGCCAATATTTAAACCCAATTGGCTTCATTTCCAAGATGAAAATCAACGTATCAATTCGGACCATGGATTCTTTTTATAAATCTTTTACATTTTGAATAATAAAGTGGTTTTTGGCAATAATGTGAATAACAACATTCCTTTTTAGGTGTTGTTGCCAACCGCGGAGAAGGCTTACGTTTCCCCATAAGTTCTTCCTCCGGTTTCTCCTCTCCCTTTGCCTTCTGGTCCTTAGTTAGACATAGAAGGACCCTGCATATTTTTGCAGGGCTTTTTTTATTGTAAAACCTCTGATATCCAAGTGTCTTTGTCATGCTTCGTCAATGAAGTTGTCCTTCTCTTTTATCAGGGATAATGATAAAGTAATGATTAATAAGTTAGTTAGGAGAGGTTTAATTGATTCAACGTTTTATTGAAATTGGACAAGGATATTCCGATATATATGAGTTGCTGGAAGTAGGACGCAATCAGAAACATCGAGTTGCAAGGCTTTTGGCCATGCATACTACTATAAATGATAAAAAGGTAACGTCATTGGTGATCGTCATGCAGCCCACAGATCCCGGCAAATTCCAGCCGCTTTACATTTGCCGTGAAGGTATACCGAACCCTCATGCCACCAAAAACAAACGCTTTGAGCTTTTTGAGAACTTGGCGGAGGAACTGGATAGACCGATTATTGAAATCGACGTGAAACCTTCGGTGCTCTTCGCAGAAATCGAGTTGTACTACCAACACTTAATCGGCATTTTGCGAATGAATAGGTATCTGCCCCCATTAGGTTGATTGATCCCCTGAATTGAAAAAAGCTGACTCCGCATGAGTCAGCTTTTTTCAAATTCCCATTTTATAATCATATTCTTTCGCTTTATCCGGTTTGGAGTTTTCGAACTCCACCTTCAAAAAAGGCTTGTAAGAAAGGTCCACTTTTTTAACGAACGAATAATTATTCAGCTTTTCCACTAGCGGTTCCACTTCATCCATATTCGTATAAAGCACCACATATTTCAACTTTTTTGAAACATAATGGATATTTCCAAATTTCCTAAGCATTTTGGCTTGTTTTAATGTATGTAAATAGACGATGATTCCCTGTCTCGCTCCTAGCATATCAATAACTCCCTTTTATAAAGGTTTTAACTAAGTGTAGCATAGCAGAATCTTTACTTTCAACCAAGAAAAAAGATTATATACGAAATTCTCTTACTATTATGAATATATACACTGTGAAAGGAGCCTAACAAACGATGGATTTAAACCAAATTTGGCATCAATTTATTGATCATCTATTAGATAATGATGAAATTATCCAAGCTTCGATAAAAAAGTTCACAGGTATACCTTTTCTATATATCCATTATCATCCGGCTCAAAATGACAATAGTAAGCTTTCTTTTTTAATAAAAAAAGCCGCTAGCCTTTCAATGCGTGGCAAGCAGCTTCATTGTGAAACCATTTTCGTACGTCAGGAAGAACATTTATATGTATTCCGGCATCGTTTTTATGTGCCGCAGCAAAAGATGTTTTGCTGCGGCAACCTATGTCCGGATTGTATTTTATATCGAAGTTAATCGCTTTGTCACGTATCCGGGAATATAAAAGATAATAACAAGAAATTCTTTTTACATGCATCGGTTCATTGAACAATATCTCGACGAAGGTTCCTTACATGACACAGCCACCGAACTCCGTAGTAATGCCGAATTTCGATGGCTGCATTTAATATACCGGCCTAATGTTTACAATCTGGCCATTACCTTAAGCTGAGCATCCACAGCTTCCGCCGGTTCCGCAGCTTCCCGATGAACATCCACCGGATGAAACAAAAAATGGATTCCCCGCTGGAGTTTTGACCTGTTCAGAAACCGCTCGGCCAATCCTTCCGCTTATTTCATCTAGGACGGATTGCAATTCGGTCTCAGCCCGCTTAAACTCAGCAACGGCAGGATGCATATCCATGTCTCGTTTAGCTTGCCTGGTTTCTAAATTGATGCGTTTATAATCCGGATGATATTTACCGAACCTTTGAACATCTTCAAATAGATCCTTTAGCGAAGTAAACTTGGAAATTTTCCGCTGGGCCTCTTTGTCGCTTTGTAATTTATATAAACTAAGGAGGTATTCTTCCCCTATTTCAGAATGAAGGATCATTTCAGCTAATCCATCAGCCTGTTGTAAAATGTCGATGATTTCCATAGTAGCAAGCATTAACAAGCTCACCTCCACAACCATTTTACCATTTCTCCCTTATAGATGCTAATGGTTTGATTAAATCGAGGAAGTGATATGTACCTCAATCTCTTTTTGCAGACCAGTTTTTTCACCTGAACCATTCAAAATCTCCAGCTTAATTTTATGCTTGCCATTTGGGACTTCCTTTAAGATAAATGCTGCCGTTTTCATATCGACTTTCTTTTGATTATCAATAAATACGGACACAGTTGCCAACTGTTCTGGATTTGATTCGGAAAAACCATAGTTTTTCAAGTAGCACTCTACATAGACAGAGTTGCCTTTTACAAAAGTTTTTACCCGAAAATCCTCATCTGAATTTCGGATGCTCGATACAGTGGTGGCAGCTTTAAGTGCAGAAACACTCTGCATGGCTAATCCTGAATTTTCAGGTTCCGGTATTTTTTTCCCACAACCCGACGCTGCCATCAACACTGTTAGAGCCAATATGAACTTTCTCATTCCATCGCCCCCTTTTGCCTTTAGTGTTCGCCAAAAGGGATAATTTACTCTTTTTTTCTTCATTCACCTGAAACATTCATCGCTTGAAACATATGAAGCATCATGGAAGCGACCTGAACGCTTTCCGAAAATTTAGAGACCCGATGGGGAATCGACTTTTCAAAATAATATTTCGCCTCGGTTTCAAACACATCCACTTCATGGGGATTACGCATTAACCTTCTGTACCATCCAGGCTGAACCCTCAAGTAATTTCGCATATCTTCGTTTGTTTGGATGAATTCATATATATTCTGACGCATGAAAAACCCTCCTTAATCTTTGGTGAATAAAAAAGGGTTGGCTCTCTGCTCTTTTTCTTTTGGGGGAGGACTTGTATCACCTGATTTATTCCCTTGGAAAGCAGATAGCACTCCTTGGATTGCACCGATGGCCTGATTGGCATTCGTAATATATTGTTGAATCTGCCCCATATCCATATTTTTAACTGCACTCATTAACGAACCGATCAACTCAGTGCTTTGGTCTCCCTTTTCAACCGGCGGTGAAGGGGATTCTGTATTCACTTTGGATTCTCCCACACTGCCGTCAGCCTGCCAGCGTGGATGATCATCTCCGAGTAAATACCACTCTTCAAAAAGTTCCTGCCATGTTGCTTGTTTGCTTCTCACTTCATTCACTAAATGAGGATGCTCCTTTACAAACTCCCGAAATCGATCCACGGAGGGCCGTTTTCTTTTTGCCATTACTCTCACCTCACACTTAGACATCGCCTATTGCACCATATGCTAAAGGTAAATAAAAAGTGCATCACATTCCATTATAAATCCAATTGGATTTTCCAAAGAAATAAGGAGGTATTGTCATGTCGCATGAATGTGATTTAACCAACAGATTCCATAAACTGGATGAATCACTGGATCTTCAAATGAAACAGAATGATCCGATTTATCGGGAATTGTTTCAGGGTTAAGCCAAAAGAGAGTAAGGGAACCGCTCTTATTTTTCAATCCTGCTGCAATTTAATAAGGATGTAAGCAAACAGGGGACACACTTACGATGACCATGTCTGCCCCCCCTCTTGATTGAACATCTCATCAAGGCATGATGGCTACCTTGATAGATTCGACCTTGCAAGCTCAGTTCCAAACGGGTACGCTGCCGTTGCAGCGGAAATCCAAGTTCGTTCCGTAAAACCCTCAATTGGCTGTACGTGCCATGCAAGTTAATACAGAGGCAAACGATCATCATCGAGGGAAGGTCCACCCGTGATGATGGGTGGGGCACTTTGCGCTATATCCAGAACAAGAAAACGGACCCAAATCGGATCCGTTTTTTTATTTCTTTATGAAATTCTGAGTATAATACTTTTTATATACCCCGACGCCCAGACCTGTAAATTCCTCATTCAGCATCGTATCCCGATGACCTTTGCTATTTAGCCAGCCTTCCATGACTGCAGCTGCGTCCACATAATTCGCCGCTATATTTTCACCTGCTGACCTGTATTTTACATGACCTGCATCGAGACGCTTTTCCAAATCCCCATTTGTTTCAGAAACATGGGTTCCTTCAGGTGCGTCCGTCATTTCCCGGCTATGAAGGTAGGCAACCCTTGCTGTTGGAGCATCCCATTCTAAAGGCTCCAAATCAAACCGGCTGCGCATTATATTCGTAATATCGAATATTTGCTGCTCATTGCCATCTTCCACTTTCGCCATGTCTTCCTCAGAAAGATCCTTAACTGTCACAAGTTCACCATGATAGGTCAACTCATACGGCTGTTGTTTCAATAGGGCGGAATCATTCAAAAATCGGATGCTTGAAACAGTTCCGGTGAATTTATCCAAATAAAGCTGAACATTAATATTCCCTAAATCAATCAACGGTCTCATGTTCATATCTTCCTCCGACAATTCAAAACGGTATGAACTGTCGCCAACTTCAATATCAACAGTAGGCTCCACATATAAACTGGAATAGATGGCATCAATCGATTGTCCAATTTTAAAAGGAGCGACATTGACCTCATCACCGATTCCATAAGCAGATACCACTTTTTCATTTTCAACGGCTAATTGGAAATAATTATTATAATTCTTTTTATAAACCCACCAGTCATATCCATAGGCGGACATATCAATTCGATCTGGCTTACCGTATTCCTTTTCTATCTCTTTTGCATTTTTCCCGATTGTTACTGCAAGACCTTCTGTCACTGCAGTAACCCCTTCCTTTTCAGAGGAAGTGCTTTTTTCATTTATATGTCCATTGGGGTTAACACCTTTGTTACCATCAATAAGAGGGTTCCCTTCATCTTCATCGCCGATATTAAGATAAATACCGATTACGAAAAAAATAACGATTAACACCAACACCTTACCTAAATTGCGCAGAGGAACACTCCCTCTCTCTATCTAATTTATGTATCCAATGCAAAAAACCTTTCTTTCCTGATTATATCACTGTTCAATCATAATTTTCTAATTTACGATAGACAGCCCCTACATTAAATTTATTTTAAAAATGGAACTTTTGTGAATGATTGAAATACCATGGTTGAGTTCATTGCAACTTCCACCATTTCGTACTATTATAAAATATAGGATAAAATGGTATATTATAAACATACTTGGAGATTTTTAATATATTCATGTACATAATATTTTCCCGGTATGTCATTTTAATTCCCAATAGTAAACATAGGAGGTACTACTCGTGAAATTTGAAAGCTTTGGAATCGAAAACATCACAGCCGACTTAAACCGATTAGATGACCTAATGCCGCAATATGGTTTAATACGTGCAGAACAATGGGATTACGAAAGAGTCAGTTACGATCGTAAGTTCGAATTAAAAGAAGGCACGTTTTACCTGAGAATACTTGGCTATGCTACAGAGGGCGATGTAGGCTCTCACAGGGCCGTCATTAAACTTATGGTCCCTCTATTAGGAAAACACTATTATCCACACGGAGTTGAATATGGCGAAGGAGAGGATTTCCCTGCATCACTAGTTAAACAAAGTGAAAAAATTCTCTCTCAAATCAAAGAAGAACTTACACAATTCAACGGCCTGTAAATGCCGTAAGTTAAAAATGAGGTACAAAGAGAGAGGATCATGTGTGATGCTCTCTTTTTTCTTATCCATTACAAAAGCCTGATGCTTTTTTTGCACCAGGCTTTTTCGTTATTTTAAAATCCTAGGATCGCCTTTATTAAAGATGTAGTTTCGCCGCCATGATAAATGACATAAAGCAGGATGTAAACAGCGACTCCTGTAATCCCAGTGAAAAACCATATGATGCTGGTAGCAGGGCCAATTTTCTTATGAATGGCGAATTTACCTTTAAAACCAGTGGTAAGCATGATGATCCCTAAAACTGCTCCAGTTGTCGCAAGCGTTATATGGAAGATCAAAAAAATCGTATAATAAATTTTAATGTCATCGGGTCCGCCAAATGACGTACTGCCAATGAATACCGTCCGGGAAAGATATATAGTGAAAAAGATCACCGCAAAAACCGCAGCTGCCATCATGGTTTTTTTATGGGTCTCGATTTTGCGTTGTTTAATTTGATACCAGCCTATTGCAACAGTGATGGCACTTAATACAATGAAAGCTGTACTTATCGTTGGAAGGATTGGTAAAGACATATGTATTGTAGTCCTCTCTATATTTATTAATCAACTACCATTTTATAAGAGGCAATCCTAAAATTCAATAAAATCAAGGATTATTAACAGAATGCTCACTTTTATAGAATAGCCAAGTCGAATCATTGGCTATTTTCTTTACATCGAGAATTAGGCAAAGGCAGATAAAAGACTTGTCCGCCCCAAGACAAGTCTTTTACCGTACAATTATTCTACAGTCTGAAAATCCGAAGGTATCGGGTCGATATCATTTTTGCCGCCATTCTCCTTTTTGAACCAAGCAAAGAAAATGACACCTAATACATAACCTAAAACGATTTCTTGGATCACCTTCATCAGAACCCCACCAAGCTGTTGATCCTCAAGCAATGGCAGTCCATTGAACATTTCCGGGCCACTGAGCGTTAAGCCAGACAGTGCTGAAGCAGGAACGCAAAGCTCCATGGCACTGGCCCAAGATTCCGCATTGGTGAATGTATCATACATCGGATCATTAGCAAAAATGATCAAAGCGCAAGCAGGGGTCATTAGAATGCCGCTGCCGAAAATATAAGCTACTTTTTTCACACCTGACAGACTTTCACGTTCCGGAAGCTGATTGACAAGCGGGAACCACATCAAAACAGCAGTCGTAAATAAAAGGACCGTGTATCCGGCATGAAACCACATCCCCGTTTTGATAAAGTCGAACACTAACGGGATATGGTACAACGAGAAAAGAACATTAAATAGTAAAAGGGCGACAAGAGGTCTCGTGAAAAATTGAAATAACGGCTTCACTCCCCTTGAGTTTATGAAAGTTCTCATAAGCCAATCTGGAATCGCTATGATAAATAAAGGCGGAATCACAAGATAGAGCAGTGCCATTTGAAACATGTGAGCACTGAACATGATATGGCTCAATAAATCCAGTGGTGACCCTTTTACTGCATATAGAAGGAACATGGCTATCAAAAAATAAGTTGCCTGTTTAACGGAAAGCGATGAACTGCCCGAAAACTTCTCCCTTTTTTTTGTCACCAGCCAAAAATAACCAATGGTTATAAGTACGAGGACGGCAAAATAATAAGGACTCCACAAAGCGCGAAATCCGAAAATATCAATAGACAAAAAAATCACCTCGTTCATAAACTTTTTCTTACTTTCATTATACCTAAAATGAAACATGGTAACAAATATAGATAAACTTGGATTCTTTTTCTAGCTAATCAACACATAAAGAAAACCGGCTATCATTCAATAGCCGATTTCCTTTATGGTTTATAACCAAACGATCGTTGTGAACACAAGGACAGTTATCAAGCCGACTGCTAGGCCGGAAAATAAGAACAATGCAATGGTCCCATGCCCTTTATGCTTCATATGCATGAAGTAATACAATTGGAAAATCACTTGTACAACTGCCAGCAGCAAAATGACTGGTTTAATGAACCAATGGGAAAAACCCTCGATTCCTACAGCAGCAAAAGCAAGTAATGTAAAGAAAATCATAAGTGTAAATGATATCACTTGGTGTTTCATTTCTTCAGCATTTTTCTTACGGCGATATTTTAAATCGACATTCGGGTTCGCTGAATTTGATTGTTCATTCGCCATCAGTTATCCCACCATTCCCATTAAGTATACGACAGTAAAGATAAACACCCAGACTACGTCAATGAAATGCCAATAAAGACTCGCAACATAGAATTTAGGGGCGTTATATAAATTCAAGCCCCTTCTTGCATTACGAACCATAAGAGATATGATCCAAACCAGACCGAAAGCAACGTGTCCTCCATGAAAACCAACTAACGTATAAAACGCGGAGCCGAAGGCACTGCTTGTAAATGTATGATGGAATTCATGAACATAGTGATTAAATTCATAAATCTCGAGACCTAGAAAAGCAAAACCAAGTGCAACTGTAATCACAAGCCATGCTTGCATTTGTTTAAAATGGTTATTTTTCATATGGTACATCGCATATACACTGGTTAATGAACTGGTCAATAAAAGCATGGTTGCTACAAAAGTCAGCGGTAATTCGAATAAGTCTTTAGCTAGGGCTGCATCACCATTTGGAACTTTATCCTTCAATGCAAGGTAAGTTGCAAAAAGTGAGGCGAATAGTACCGTCTCTCCACCAAGAAACAACCAGAATCCCAAATACTTATTTTTACCTTCTAAAGTCGCTTTCTCGGGAGAAGCAGGCCAAGTAGCATCCGTGAATCTTTCATCTGCTTGCATTATGCCTTACCTCCCTTATCTTTATTGTCCATAAGGTCTTCTTTATGAATGTGGTATCCATGATCGTCTTTAACGGAACGGATAAACATTGAACCGAATGTGATCAAAAGTCCAACAATCATTATAGGCAGGGTCCATGTCTTATCATCCATATTATATAAAGCACCGAATGCGGCAACAAATAAACCCAAGGCAATCGTTAAAGGAAGTATAGATGAATTCGGCATATGGATATCCCCCAGTGGTTCTGCAGGAGTCATTTCCTTTTTCCCTTCCATTTTTTCAACCCAGTAAGGATCTAATCCGCGGACAAGCGGAAGTTGTTTGAAATTATAAAACGGCGGCGGTGATGGTATGGCCCATTCAAGCGTACGGCCGTCTCCCCATGGATCATTGCCGACTTTCTCATTCTTCACAGATGTAATGATTATATTGATGACCATAACCAAGACCCCAAATGCCATTAAGAAGGCTCCGACTGTACTAATCATATTACCTGTATTGAGACCTTGATCGTCCAAGAATGTAAATACGCGACGAGGCATCCCCATCAAACCTAAGAAATGTTGAATGAAGAATGTTAAATGGAAACCGATCAAGAACGTCCAAAATGTGATTTGTCCCAATTTTTCACTTAACATCGTTCCAAACATTTTCGGCCAATAAAAATTGATTCCAGCCAGTAAGCCCAATACAACCCCACCAACGATTACATAGTGGAAATGGGCAACAACGAAATAACTATCATGATATTGATAATCAGCTGGTGCTGATGCGAGCATGATACCTGTCACACCGCCCATGGTAAATGTAGGGATAAAGGCAACTGCATAAAGCATCGGCACCGTGAACTTGACGCTTCCGCCCCACATCGTAAAAATCCAGTTGAATATCTTAATACCTGTCGGTACTGCGATAGCCATGGTAGCAACAGCAAAGATTGCATTCGCGATCGGTCCCAAACCAGTCGTAAACATATGATGCGCCCAAACCATGAAACCTAAGAAACCGATTAAAACGGTTGCAAATACCATTGATGAATATCCGAATAATCTTTTCCTTGAGAATGTAGCGAAAATTTCGGAAAAAATACCGAAAGCTGGAAGTATTAAGATATACACTTCCGGGTGACCGAATATCCAGAATAAATGCTCCCAAATAATCGTATTCCCGCCGGCCGCTACATCAAAGAAATTCGAGCCGAACATCCTGTCGAACATCATTAACACCAATCCTACGGTAAGCGGAGGAAAAGCGAATAATATCAATGCGGAAACAACGAAAGTTGACCATGTGAATAGCGGCATACGCATATATGTCATACCTGGCGTACGCATATTAATAATGGTTACAAGGAAATTGATCCCCGCAATTAATGTTCCCAATCCTGATATCTGTAATCCCAGGACGTAAAAATCAATACCATGGCCTTCGGAATGCAGGGAAAGTGATGCATATGATGTCCAGCCTGCATCAGGAGCCCCCCCTAAAAACCATGAAAGATTCAGAAAGACTCCTCCAAAGAAAAACAACCAAAAACCTAACGAGTTCAAAAATGGGAACGCGACATCACGTGCCCCTATCTGTAAGGGTACAACCGCATTCATTACAGCAAACACCAACGGCATGGCTGCCAGAAATATCATAGTTGTACCGTGCATGGTCAATATTTCATTATAAAATCCGGCACTTACGAAGTCATTATTTGGGATTGCTAGCTGGATACGGATAAACATCGCTTCCAAACCGCCGATTACAAAGAATAATCCGCCAGAGATAAGATATAAAATGGCGATTTTCTTATGGTCCACCGTCGTCAGATAATCCCAAAGCGTAGCGCCAAATCCTTTTTTATTAGCGTACGTACTCACGATTTAACCTCCTTAATCAATGTTCTATTTGTCTTCCACCTTAAGCTCTAATAGATAAGCTGCCAGTGCATTAATATCTGAATCCGAAAGTTCGCCGTAAGTACCGGTCATCGTGTTGCCCGGTTTATACTTCTCAGGATCCTTGATCCATTTTTTCACATTTTCTTCAGTATGATCCAATACGCCAGCCACTTTTTGACGTTCACCGAATGTAGCGAGATTCGGAGCCTGACGAGCAGCTTCAGGCCTGCTGTCATTTGGTGTCACCGCATGGCAGCCTATACAACTTTGATTGAAAACATCTTCACCCTGTTTGGCTAGATCGCCTTCAACGACAGGTTCCTTCGCGGCTTTCATATCTTTAGTCCAGGCATCAAAATCGCTTTTGGACTTCGTTACGACCTTAAAGTCCATCAAAGCATGTGAAGGACCGCAAAGTTCAGCACATTTTCCGTAAAACAAGTTGTTTGAATCTTCAGCCTTTTCACTGTCGAATTCTAAGAAAAACTGATTGACCCCTTCTGTATTGGTATCCATCTTTCCTCCGACAGACGGTACCCAGAATGAATGCTTCACATCTGAAGCAGTTAGATTGAAGTACACTTTTTGATCAGTCGGCACAACCAAATCCTGACTTGTTACAACACCAAGGTCCGGATATTCAAACTCCCACCAATAAAGGTTCGCCCTGACATTCACGACAAGTGCATCCTTCGTTTTTCCATCCTTATCTTTCTTATCCATTGCCTTTGTGTCGGCTAAGTCGAAAGTTGTGACGACGGTTGGAACAGCCAGAACAATTAAAAGAAGGATAGGAATAACAGTCCAGATAATTTCGAGTTTATGACTTCCTTCAATTTGTTTCGGTATTGTTTCGTCGCCTTCCTTCCGACGGAAGCGTAGTAAAACTACAACGAACAAAATAATCACAACAATAATAACCAGTACCATGATTAGTGTACTCAATATCAGTAAGTCATACTGAGATTGCGCAACATCGCCAGCTGGCTTCAGCGCGGATAGAAATGGTTCGCCGCAGCCCGAAAGGACAAGTCCTACAATACCCAGCAGAGCAATTAGGCGCCATTTGTGCAGCCTTTTTTTCATAGCTTCAGAAACCCCTCTTTCGTCAAAATTTTCTCACAAAAATAAAAATGGGCGCAATTGCGAATATTCTCTCTATGTCAATTTCTAAAAAGAAAGAATCCCTAAACTAAGGAATTATTATGATGATCCATGTAACCGCTCTTATGTATGACCTCGTTGGTTCCGTTAATATGTATGAGTGGCGGTCAGTGCAATATATATCAGTAAGCTGGAGCCTGTCAAAGAACAGGCCGCCAGCTTATTTTAACCAAAACTAGATGAGAGTGACAATAACCATCGCTACAAATAAAATGGTCATATAATTTAAAGAATATACAAACATGGATGTTGCCCATTTAACATCGTCTTTCTTTTTATACCCCTTAATTCCCAAAATAAGCCACCCCGTGCTCAATAATGCAGCAAGAATAACTAGCGGAGTTCCTAATGGAGTTAAAAAGAAAGGCACCAACATTAAACAGACGATCCATAGCATAATTGACCTTTTAGCGGCCTTGAACCCTTTTACGACCGGAAGCATGGGTACCCCGGCTGCACGATATTCTTCGACACGCCTCATTGCTAGTGCATAAAAATGAGGCGGCTGCCACAAGAACATGATCGCGAACAGGACCCAGGCGATCTTATCAAGGCCCGGGTCGACTGCAGCCCACCCTATAAGTGGAGGCACCGCTCCGGATATACTGCCTATAATCGTATTCGAGACAAATCTACGTTTGAAAACCATGGTATATAAAACAACATAGGCGAAGACGCCGAATGCACCTAGTATGGCAGTTGTCATATTAGTCAATGCAAGTAAAATCAGCCCTGCAATAATTAAGCCGAAACTTAACGCCAATACCTTTGAAGGCTGTACTTTCCCAGTTACCGTTGGACGGTTTTTCGTTCTTTCCATTAAATGATCGATATCACGGTCATAATAATTATTGAAACTGCAAGATCCCGCCATAATGAGCGCCGAACCTGCAAGTGTATAAAACACTACATCTAGATTGCTTAAGAAGCTAAGCCCCGAAAAATGAAGAGCCAACCATACGCCGGTAAAAGCTGTAATTATATTTGAATTGACAATCCCCACTTTTATAAGTGCGAGAAAATCCTTCCAAGCTGTTGTTTCAGGTATATCCGATTGAAGGGCGGCTTTACTGTCCTCCATGACAGCTTCTGACAAACCCCTTGTTTCTGACATTTGTTTTCCTCCTTTAAATCATTCAGCACAGACGCAAATGCAAAAAAATACTTACATATGCTATAGAACATTATTTCATACTTTTTGATATTTGTAACCAAGGAAGCGTAAACAAAAAGTAAATTATTTACCAATGACCGTTGTCAATGGAATCCATCGAGAGCTATCATTCTTAATATCATGCTTAATAACAGTAAAATTTAGTAAAATCATTTCTTCAATATATTAAAACACATTTTTGGAAGCTTTTGTGAAAATTTTTCGGATAATTTTTGACCAATTTGTGTCTCAATAATTTACTGCTGTTATAAGATGTTCATCAAGAACATGAATAGTATGCTGTTATCATCATCCCCTAGGCTTATTCCCTATTTTGCTCCTACTTGAAGGTTTACACTCCCTTTATTTCTATCAAAGTCTTTTGTAACTTTCAACTATTTCAGGCATTTTAATTAATAGCTATAATATAAACTGAACTTGTAAAATCATTCTATTTTGTGTAATATCGAGGAAGTTCGACAAATATTATGAAAAAACTTATGCTATTATTAATTTTAAGAACAATCCTATTTGCTACAGAGAAAAAGGTGGGACTACTAGTGAAATCGTCTCTTAAATGGTTTGCTGTTTTAACAACGATTGTAATGCTTTTCATCTTACTTGGTGGAGCTTTAGTCACGAAGACGGATTCCGGCATGGGTTGCGGCAGATCCTGGCCATTGTGCAACGGCCAATTGATCCCGGACAAAATCACGATTGAATTGGTCATTGAGCTTTCCCATCGGCTCGTTTCAGGTGCTGGAGGATTCTTGGTTTTAATTTTATCGTATTTGTCTTGGAAAAAAATCGGCCATATCCGTGAAGCGCGTTTCTTATCCGTCCTTTCTTTCGGATTTCTGTTACTGCAAGGGTTGATTGGAGCCGCTGCCGTCATTTGGTCACAATCCGACTTCGTCCTTGCCCTACATTTTGGAATATCGCTCATTTCCTTTGCTTCCGTCTTTTTACTGACACTGTTGATTTTTGAAGTAGACAAGAAGTTCGAAGCCGAAAAACTTATCGTTGACAAACGAATGAAATTCCATATTATTGGCGTTTTGATTTTTTGTCTGGCAGTCGTATATACGGGTGCTCTTGTTAGGCATACAGAATCCAGTCTTATCTGTAAGGATTGGCCTTTATGTGTAAATGACAGCGCTGCACTCCCTTCCAACATTTATGAATGGATTCAGATGGGGCACCGTGCAATGGCAGGCGCTATTTTCATTTGGGTAACATATGTGGCTTATATCGCCCAAAAACATTACAAAAATCAAAAAGTTTTATATGGCGGTTGGATTGCTGCATTCATTCTCGTATTTTTACAGGTTGTCGCTGGAGCCTTTATCATTTTCTCAAGGCAAAACTTATATATCGCATTGACACATGCATTGTTCATTGCCTGCTTTTTTGGTGTAATGAGCTATTTGATGCTATTGACATCACGAAGTAAAAAAAATGCCCTAGCCATCCAAAAAGGGAATTCCACGCACACAGTCAAAGGACAGGATGAACAGGATATATCACCAACGGTACCCGCCCGTTAATGTCTGATTGTTCAATCAATAAAATAAAAGGTTAAAACAAAACCACCATTCCCGGGAATGGTGGTTTTGTTTTGTCTCAAGATGACTGTACATTGCCTAAAAAGAGGGTACAGAGCAGCTTGAAACCTCAAGCATACCCCATATACCCCAAATCATTCACAAGGTCACAGTCAGCTAGATTACTTAGATATTTCAATCAATAAGTCTCCAGTACTGATCGCTTCTCCATCTTTTACATAAATATCTTTAATGGTCCCGGAGAATGGTGCTTGAACGGTAGTTTCCATTTTCATCGCTTCCGTAATGATTAGGTGATCCCCCTGCTTGACCTGATCGCCTTTCTCGACCACTACACGAATAACCGTACCTGGCATTGTCGCACCGAGTTGTTCTTTATTTTTTGGGTCTGCTTTCATTTTTGATACAACGGAAGATTTAATGTTTTCATCCTTGATGATCACTTCACGTGATTGACCATTCAACTCAAAATAAACGACCCTTGTTCCATCAGCCAATGGCTGACCGATTGAAACCAATTTTACAATGAGTGTTTTACCCTTTTCAATTTCAACTTCGATTTCTTCCCCTAGCCTCATGCCATATAAGAAAGTAGCGGTATCGAGGTTGGAAACATCTCCAAACAGCTCAATCGTTTTATTGTAGTCCAGGAATACTTTTGGATATAGGGCATATGCAAGAACATCGAAATCAGTGACTGCCCGTCCCAATTCCTTGAATAATTCTTCTTTAAGTGCTGCAAAGTCCACTTCTTCCAATAATTCACCCGGTCTTACTGTTATAGGTTTCTTCCCTTTCAGGATAACTTCCTGAAGCTCTTTAGGGAATCCCCCAACTGGCTGACCTAGATAGCCTTCGAATAACTCTATGACTGAATCAGGGAAATCGATGGATTTTCCTTTTGTCAGAACAGCTTCTTCAGACAGGTTATTTTGGACCATGAATAACGCCATATCCCCAACAACTTTGGATGAAGGAGTTACTTTAACGATATCGCCGAACATTACATTGACGCGCTGATACATCTCTTTCACTTCATGCCAGCGGTCTCCCAGCCCCACTGCTTTGGCTTGCTGCTGCAGATTACTATACTGACCGCCCGGCATTTCGTGTTTGTAAACCTCGGTATGAGGTGCATTCATGCCGCTTTCGAAGTCATGATAAAATTTCCTGACCTCTCCCCAGTATTCTCCTAAACGCTCTAGTGAATCGACTTCCAATTTAGGCTGTCTGCTTGACCCCTCCAATGCATAATGAAGTGTTTGTACACTTGGCTGCGAAGTCAGTCCAGCTAAAGAACCTATCGCCGTATCAACGATATCCACACCAGCTTCGATCGCTTTAGAATACATGTAAATTCCATTTCCGCTTGTATCATGGGTATGCAGATGGATCGGAAGGGATGTCGATTCTTTCAGTTCCGATACAAGGCGGTAAGCAGCTTCAGGTTTCAAGAGGCCGGCCATATCCTTGATCGCTAAAATATGGGCTCCGGCTTGTTCTAATTCCACCGCCATATTTTTATAGTATTCGATATTATACTTGCTGCGTGATGGATCATTCAAATCCCCTGTATAACAAATGGCAGCTTCCGCAATTTTGCCGGATTGACGGACTGCATCAATTGCCAATTCCATTCCTTTAACCCAGTTTAAACTATCGAAGATACGGAAAACGTCAATGCCTGCATCCGCTGATTTCTCCACGAATTCACGAATGACATTATCAGGGTAATTTTTGTAACCAACTGCATTTGAAGCCCTTAAAAGCATTTGCAAAAGGACATTCGGAGCTTTTTTCCTGAAACTTAACAGCCTGTCCCATGGATCTTCTTTCAAGAAGCGATATGCGACATCGAAAGTTGCCCCTCCCCACATTTCCATTGAAAATAAATCAGGAAGGAGTTTTGCTGTAGGCTCAGCGATATCAAGGATATCTTTCGACCTGATTCTCGTCGCCAGTAAAGATTGATGTGCATCACGGAAAGTCGTATCGGTGATCAATACCTCTTTCTGTTCTTTAATCCATTTGACCAGACCCTCTGCACCTTGCTCTTCAAGTATATTTTTTGTACCAGAGATAAGCGGCAGACCACCAACATTCGGAATTGGAGCTGGATCAAAAACAGGCTTTTTCTTTTTCTCGACTCCGGGGAATCCATTCACGGTCACATTTCCGATATATGAAAGCATTTTTGTCCCACGGTCTTTTCTGATTGGGAAGCTAAATAATTCCGGTGTTGTATCAATGAATGATGTATCATATTCCCCATTTATGAATTTTTCATGTTTAACAACATTTTCAAGGAAGGGGATATTAGTTTTAATTCCACGAATCCTGAATTCCTTAAGGTTACGAACCATTTTGGAAGCTGCCTGCTCAAATGAAAGCGCATGAGTCGAAAGTTTAACGAGAAGGGAATCATAATATGGTGTGATGACCGCACCTTGGAACCCATTCCCTGCGTCCAGACGAACACCGAATCCCCCACCGGAACGGTAAACCATCATTTTCCCGGTATCGGGCATGAAATTATTCAATGGGTCCTCAGTCGTCACCCTTGATTGAATCGCATATCCATGAGTTTTAATTCCTGCTTGTTCGGGAATCCCGATCTTTTTGCCATGGAGTTCATGCCCTTCAGCTACCATGATTTGAGATTGGACGATATCAATGCCCGTAATCATTTCAGTAATGGTATGCTCAACCTGTACCCGTGGATTGACTTCAATAAAGTAGAATTCGCCATTTGCGACAAGGAACTCGACCGTACCAGCGTTTACATAATCAATATTTTTCGCCAACTTGACGGCTGCCTCACAAATCCTTTCCCTTAAATCTTCGGAAAGGGAAACGGAAGGTGCCACTTCCACAACTTTTTGATGCCGTCTCTGAACGGAACAGTCACGTTCATATAAATGGACGATATTCCCATGAGTATCAGCCAAAATCTGAACTTCGATATGCTTCGGATTTTGTATGAATCTCTCTACATAGACTTCATCATTGCCAAAAGCCGCTTTAGCTTCTGATTTTGCGCGATCATAAGCCTCTTCAACTTCTTCGATTTTTTCGACAATCCGCATTCCGCGTCCGCCGCCGCCTAAAGAGGCTTTTATAATAATTGGAAAACCATATTGTTCACCAAATTCCTTAACTTCTTCAACACTGGTCACCGGTCCATCGCTACCAGGGATAACCGGAATATCAGCCAGTTCAGCTTGTGTTCTGGCTTTCACTTTGTCACCAAACATATCTAGGTGTCTTGATTCTGGTCCGATGAAAATTATGCCCTCTTCCTCACAACGTTTCGCAAACTCAATATTTTCTGAAAGGAAACCATAACCGGGATGAATCGCATCGACTCCGCTCATTTTGGCAATCGCAATTATGCCTTCAATATCCAGGTATGCATCAATCGGCTTTTTGCCTTCCCCGACCAAATATGCCTCATCCGCTTTATATCTGTGATAAGAACCATAATCTTCCTTTGAATAGATTGCAACTGTGTGAATGTCTAATTCCGTACATGCACGAAAAATCCTTATCGCTATTTCCCCACGATTTGCCGCAAGTACTTTTTCTATACGTTTCGCCATTGCTACCACCCTAATCAATATGTATTTTTATTGAATATATAGAAAAAAAGCGTGAAAGATTTCCACCACTTTTTATTCATGAATTGATTTCCCAAATAAGGAGTCCAATCTGATTAAGCTCATTTTATCGCTGATGTAATTATTTCGATATATTTTATATTTTTGTTTTTTACATCCTATAAAGACTAAAAAAAGCTCAACACCATTAGCTAAATAAAATTTAGCTATAATAATATATTATCAATTTGATTTAACATTCAATTAATATAACAATAATACTAAAATTAACTGAATACAATAAAAAAATAAAAAATTACATATATTCGTATAAAAAAACAAGGAATTAAATCTGATTTCCCACCAAGACTCCAATGCCCAATCACAGGAACAAGACCATAAGTTCCTAATGGCAAAGAAAAAATTCAAAATAATGAAAAAACTCAGATTGAGCTTCCGTGAAATCAATTAGTATGTCACTATTGAATAAAGTATAACACTATTAATTAATTATGTACATAAATAAAAAACTCAAACAATCATCGAGATTTGTTTGAGTTAGTATGTTTTATCTATTATTTTTTTAATGATGCTTCATGCAAAACTGACAATTCCTGTTCAAGGGTTTCCAAAAGGGATTTACCCTCGGTTTCCTCTACCAAACCTAAGCGTACGGCAAAATCAATTTCTCTTGATAGACCGAACATTTGTGTATCAAGGACCTCTTCATATAAAGGACATTGAGGCATAGTAAGATTTTCCATTTGAACTTTTATCAGTTTTAAAATCTTGTCAGCATCTGCTTTTAATAAAGCATAAGCTTTTTCTCGATGATTGACAAGCATATCAGATGCCATGTTAAATCCCCCCGCTCAGAGCGATTAAATCTTATCTCTAAATTCTACCTTTAGTTTTGTGAAAAAGCAAGGACATTGACAAACAATTTGCCATTGAGATGTCACGATCACCTCTCAAATGAATATACCCAGCCATGAAAATTATTCACCATCGTGAAGATGTGACATTTCAATTATAATTGATTATAATCATTAAAGAGCAACAGAAAGGAATGAGATATTTGGAACCCATCGTATTTATAAATGGAAAAGTGAAATATCCAATTACGCTAGATCCCGGAGTATGGATTTTTGATGACCGTAAAGTTGAGATAAATACATATTTCCACGCTGAAAGAGTCCAAGTCAATGAATTAGAAGAATATACGATTGCCGCCTCCAAACATTGGCAAAAAGAAATTCAGGAAGGCGCAATAATGCCACCCACATTAAAAACGGAACGAAAGTTCGAGAAGCAAAGATTGCTTGAAGGGACCTTCGGCATCCCTTTTGAACCTTTTTTAAAAAATGCCGAACCTGAAAATGGGGTAACTGAAGTCATCGTTACAACTGATGATGAGGAGCTTACATTCCCGTTGGAAACGGCACTTGGATTTTTCCTGGGCTTTTCCAAGGAAGGGAAGCCGCTTAAAATATCCGAGGGCGGTCCTTTGGAAATTTATTTCGGAGACGCTTCCAACATCAATGATCCGATAAAAAATGTACGGTCTTTCACTGTTAAATAAGACTTAGTCCATTCTCACCAAAAACTTTAGAGCAATCGGCAAGGGATATCCCTTGCCGATTGCATTATAAAAGCGTAGCTGCCAGCTGGGCCAATCCAGATCTTTCCCCTTTTATCAATTTAACATGGCCCGCAATACGCTCAGTCTTGAATTTTTCCACCACATATGTCAAACCATTATTATACTCGTCTAAATACGGATGATCTATTTGCTCGGGATCTCCCATCAATACAATTTTGCTTCGCTCCCCGACCCTCGTCAAAATGGTCTTGACCTCATGTTTCGTTAAGTTCTGTGCTTCATCAATGATGATGAACTGATCCGGGATGCTCCTTCCCCTAATATAGGTGAGGGCTTCCACTTCGATCGAACTCATGCCTGCTAAAATGGCATCCAATTCCCCAGGTTTTTTCGTATTGAACAAAAATTCGAGATTATCAAAAATAGGCTGCATCCATGGTCTTAATTTTTCTTCTTTTTCCCCTGGCAGATAACCAATATCTTTACCAACCGGAACAATCGGTCTGGCAACCAAAAGTTTCTTATATTGTGACAAATCTTCAGTTTGCATCAATCCTGTTGCCAATGCCAATAAAGTCTTACCTGTCCCAGCCTTACCAATGAGCGTCACAAGCTTGATATCCGAACGAAGCAACAAATCCAGGGCCATCGTCTGCTGGACATTTCTCGGTTTAATTCCCCAAATATGTTCCCCTTCATACATCAATTTCTTAACGACCCTGCAATTCTCATCCACAATCCCTATCGCAGAAGCTGAACTGCCCAGCGTGTCCTTCATCAACAGGAATTGATTTGGATAATATGAATCTTTTGTCAGTTCTTCCAGTGCTAGAAAACTTTTTTCATAAAACTTATTCAGATTATCAATCGATACAAACACT
This sequence comes from Peribacillus sp. Aquil_B1, assembly GCF_022603275.1. Classification (NCBI taxonomy): domain Bacteria; kingdom Bacillati; phylum Bacillota; class Bacilli; order Caryophanales; family Bacillaceae; genus Peribacillus; species Peribacillus sp. Aquil_B1. The sequence goes on from NZ_JAKXEE010000002.1 coordinate 250,955, forward strand.
TCTTTATGCCCAGCGTAAATATGGTCCAGTTCTACGACACGGTCATTTAAAAAGTCCTCTGCCTCAAGACCGATCGCATCAGCCTTAACCCTGACGAGAGTATCTTTACTAACCAAAATGACCGTTTTTCCAGCTTCCTTCGTCTCTTCTTCCAAAGATAAATTTTTTGCGACTGCCAATATCCTGTTATCATTCGTTTTCTCTACAAAAATTTCCTGAAGTTTATGAAATGAACGGTGGTTGAGTTCAATCCTTATGCTGCCTCCATTATGAAGCGGAATGCTCTGATGCAGCTTCCCTTTTTCCCGAAAGCCATCGATCAATTTCGATACTTGCCTGGCATTCCTACCGATTTCATCCATATACCTTTTTTTCGAATCCAATTCTTCTAATACGACTGCTGGAATGACCACTTCATTATCTTCGAATGAATAAATCGAATACGGATCCTGCAACAGGACATTCGTATCTAAAACATAGATTTTTTTCCCCAATATGACGCCTCCTGCCTGCTCTATAGGATATGCCTTACCATTTACTACACTCAGCATTTATGTAGCGGACGAGACTGTTGATAAAATATATGTTCCTTTGCATAAAGATAGAAGAACATTTACAGACTATAAAGAAAACTTCCAGCAAAGAATGCAATCCCCAACATTGATTACACCATGTTTTACGGCATTTTATACTTATATGCATCAGACTTGGTAGTGATGGACAGGCTGGAACATAAAAAGAGCATTAAGGAGGTTTCACATTGCAAAAAATCATATTGTCGCTCGCTGCGGTTCTGTTGATGTCAGGTTGCACAATGGATAATAAAAATGAAGTGTCTGAAAATAATGCGAAAAACAATTTAACGAAAGTCAATAATACGACCATTAAGGAAGCAGACAGAAATACTGGTCAGCAAACAGCGGAAAGACTCACCGGTTTGGCTAAATCCATTCCGGAGGTGAACGATGCCACCGCAGTCGTACTTGGCAAATATGCCATCGTCGGAATAGATATTGACCAAGATATTGAGCGCTCACAGGTAGGAACGATAAAGTACTCCGTAGGAGAAACTTTAAAACATGATCCTGATGGTGCAAATGCCCTCATCGTCGCTGATCCGGATATAAATGAGCGGATCAGGGAGGTGGCCAGAGACATTAAAGACGGCAAACCAGTAACCGGGATACTAAATGAACTGGCTGACATCACAAGTCGGGTCATTCCTGAGGTTCCTGGTGATATTTTAACCCCAACGCCGTCCAAGAACATTGAAAAGGAAAAAAATAAACTTGATGATGAAACGGAAAGAAAAGAACTCGATAAAGAGCAAAATGATCAATCCAATCACTTTAAAGAATGAATCTCCTAACCCGAAGTCAATCTTCGGGTTTTTGTCTTTATCCGCCATGAATCAAGTAACGTTAACGTTCATATGTTAGTTTCACTTTATCCTCGTTTTACCATAAAAATATTGGTATACTTAAAAGCATATTCAAATTGAAGTGAGGTTCAACTAATATGAAGGTTAAATGTGTAATATGCGATCAAATTGAATCTATACCTGATGATAGCCCGGAAGCAAAGAAACTTCGTAACCGCCCTATCCATACCTATATGTGCAATACATGCAACCAACGCATAGAAGAGCGTACGAACGAACGGATTGCAACCGGAAACTTCCGCCTGTACCGGACGATCAAAAATGAAGATGAATGGTAGGATATTTTATAAAGTTTGCCTGATTGGTCTCATCAATGGAGTCTTGCTTGGATTGATAATGAAGTGGGTAGAAATGTTTTCCGGCAAGCAAGTGTATAAGCTTTTATTGAATGTGGATTTCCTTCCTCTAATTGGATCTGTTTCCTGGAGTGAGGCATCATTGTTCTTTTTCCATCTCCTTTTTTCACTTGCCATAACGTTTAGTTACGCTTATATTCTTCATCCTTTGAAAATTTTCAGGAAATGGAACAAATACGCACTTGCTTTTATCACGATCATTCCCGCCATCATGCTTTACTTCCCACTATCGGCGCTGTCGAAAACAGAGGTTGTCCTTCCTTCTGATTTGACAGCTTTCTTTTTGTGGACAATCTTACATCTTTTTTACGGGCTTTTCCTCCCTAAAGCAATATAAAAAAAGAACCGTGCGTAAATCGCACGGTTCTTTTTATCATTACTCGATATTTTTATACTTTTCTGGCTCTAACTGAATTTGGTCTAACATGATATCAATCAATTCAATCGGATACCTTTGCTTTTTCATTTCGTCTCCCATAAGGTACTCGACGAAATAAAATGGTTCTGTTTTTGTAACCGAATCGATTATCACCTGATGATCGTCTTTCAGCATCTGCATGAAAAACATTTCTGTTTCGCGTGCAGCAGTATCATCAGGCCTTGCATCACAGACAACTTTGATCGTCAACCAATTGTATAAAGCATCCTGTAATGATTTCATCCTCTTAAGCCTGTTCTTCTTTTCTCGAATTATGAAGACGGATCCTATAAATCCCCAGAACAAGCGAAGCGATGACTAATGCTTCCCCCATAGGAAGAAACACCGCAAAGAAAGAAAGAAGGGTACATCCAAGTGCCATTACCACATAAATGACCACATTTTTCAGCAATGGTAACTTTTTGGCAAAACCTAACTGATAGACAAGGATGCATAATCCAAAGACCGTCAAATATAAATACCACATTCCTGCTTCAGGATTTTCATCCACTCTGTACAATGCTGCAAAAAATGATAATCGCTCTTGGATATCCAATCTTTTCTCCTCCTCTTGCTATTTATTTTTCTTCAACAGCAACTTTTTTTCTTTTAGCTGCTCTTTCACGCTCGTTTTTATCTAGAATTTTTTTACGAAGACGGATTGAATCCGGAGTTACTTCACAGTACTCGTCATCGTTCAAATATTCCAGGGCTTCTTCAAGGGACATGATTCTTGGTTTTTTCATGGAAGAAGTTTGGTCTTTATTTGCTGAACGCATATTTGTCATTTGTTTCGCTTTAACGATATTAACAGTCAAATCGCTATCACGGTTATGTTCCCCGACGATCATGCCTTCGTAAATATCCGTACCTGGCTCAACAAAAATAACACCGCGGTCTTCTACTTGCATAATACCATATTGTGTAGTTTTTCCTGATTCCATGGATACAAGTACACCTTGACGTCTTCCGCCGACTTGACCTTGTGCCATTGGTTGGTAGCTGTCAAATGAATGGTTCATGATACCATATCCGCGTGTAATCGTTAAGAACTCCGTTGAATAGCCAATAAGTCCGCGAGCTGGAATCGTGAACAGTAAACGAACTTGACCGCTTCCGCTGTTGATCATATCCAATAATTCACCTTTACGGGCTCCCATTGATTCCATGATCGAACCAGTATGCTCCTCAGGTACGTCGATTTGTACACGTTCAACCGGCTCACAACGAACACCATCAATCAAACGAACGATAACTTCGGGTTTAGAAACTTGCAGTTCATAACCTTCACGTCTCATGTTTTCGATCAGGATGGAAAGGTGAAGCTCCCCACGACCTGAAACAATCCAGACATCCGGAGAATCAGTATTTTCGACTCTTAAGCTGACATCAGTCTGCAATTGGTTTCTCAAACGCTCTTCGATTTTACGAGCTGTTACGAATTTACCTTCACGGCCTGCGAATGGGCTGTTATTTACAAGGAAAGTCATCTGTAATGTTGGTTCGTCAATACGCAGGATAGGTAGAGCTTCAGGATGTTCAGTCGGACAAACTGTTTCCCCTACGTTAATATCCTCCATACCAGAAACGGCAATTAAATCACCGGCAACGGCTTCTTGGATTTCAACTTTCTTCAAGCCGATATAACCAAAGATTTTCGTTACACGGAATTGTTTAACCTTCCCATCAAGTTTCATTAATGAAACCTGTTGACCTACATGCATTTTACCGCGGAATACACGGCCAACGCCAATACGTCCTACATAATCGTTATAGTCAAGTAAAGCCACTTGGAATTGAAGCGGTTCATCTGAGTTATCAATTGGTGCAGGGATCGTTTCAACGATTGTTTCGAAAAGTGGGGTCATATCTTCTTCTTGTTTAGAAGGATCTGAATCCAAGCTTGCAGTACCGGCAATACCTGAAGTGAAGACAACTGGGAAGTCTAATTGTTCTTCTTCGGCTCCTAGTTCGATGAATAAGTCAATTACTTCATCGACCACTTCATTTGGACGTGCAGAATCTTTATCGATTTTGTTCACGACAACGATTGGCGTGATCTTTTGTTCCAATGCTTTTTTCAACACGAAGCGAGTTTGCGGCATACAGCCTTCATATGCATCAACAACAAGAAGAACGCCATCAACCATTTTCATGATTCGTTCCACTTCACCACCAAAGTCGGCATGACCAGGTGTATCCAAAATATTGATCCTTGTATCTTGGTATTGAACTGCTGTATTTTTCGCAAGAATCGTAATTCCGCGTTCTTTTTCAATCGCATTAGAATCCATCGCACGTTCTTCCACATGTTCATTTTCACGGAAAGTACCAGATTGCTTAAGCAACTGATCCACTAACGTTGTTTTACCATGGTCAACGTGGGCAATGATGGCTATATTACGAATATTTTCTCTTAATTTCAAAAAATTCACTCCTAAAAAAGTTTGTGTATAACGTATCACTAGTATTAACTTACATATTATATCACAAACATACTAGAAACAAATACAGAAATTATGTACAATAGATATATTAGGGGTGATATTAATGAACATTAAATGGAATTTCTTAATATTAGCGGTATTGGCAACATCCAGCATTGGCTCCATTGGCATCTTCATTGCTGAAAAAAGCTTGATTGGAATATTGGCTGCAATCGTTATTCTTTGCGGAGTCATGGGTTTCGGTTTCACTCAGAAGAAGAAATTACGCGAAGCCGGGAAGTTATAATATAAAAAACTCGCTGACGGACAGCGAGTTTTTTTTGTTAATTATTTCAAAATGAGGATTTGATTCCATCCATGCAAGATATTTATCCTGCATGCAAAAAGCCCCTGATGCTAATTGCTGGATTTTCCTGATAAGTATTTATCGAATACTTCTTTGTGAAGCCCAGGTTTAGATACGAAAAGTGAGTCTCCTTCCAAATAATTCAATCTGTCACCTTTAATATTACTTACTTCCCCGCCCACTTCCTCAACCAGTAAAACTCCCCCGGCAAAATCCCAAGGCATGAGTCTCATGGTTATGTATGCATCAATCCTTCCAGCTGCCACGAATGCCAGCTCCAATGCTGCCGAGCCATAAGAACGTGTCCCTCTTGCATCCCGAACCAGCGGTGCCAGAAGACTCGGGTCAATCCTCCGGTTTTCCGTTACCCAGCTAGCATTAATAGAAATGATCGCTTTGCTTACTGATGCCTCTTCAAGCGATGGAAGCCTTTGATCATTCAGAAATGCTCCCTGCCCCTTGACCGCATGATATAATTCATCACTGAAGACATCATAAACCATGCCAATCTTTCCAACGCCATCCACAAAAACCCCAAGAGAAATTGCAAAATTCCTCTGTTGATGAATGAAATTCAGCGTTCCATCAATTGGATCGATTATCCACACCGTACCTTTTAAGTCTTTAATATCATGGCCCATTCCCTCTTCGCCAAAAATGCGGTGTTCAGGAAAGACTTCGCCGATTTTTTCGCAAAAAAACTTTTCTATCCCCTTATCCATATTAGTGACCAAATCATTCGGATTCGTTTTCATTTCAATATTCAACTTGGTTTTAAAGGACGCCCTTAGCCTAGTACCCGCTTCTTTCATCCATAACTTCGCATATGTATCCATTTCCTTGACCGATGCCATTATAATATCCCCGTCCTTTATGATCAGAAACTACATTAAAATGATCCACTTCTAAAGATTAAAGCAAATATAGCTTGCCTTCAAGTTTTTAACATCTTAAATTTTCCATTTTTTAAAACATATATGAAGAAAGAAGGTTCCTTGATCATCCATTAATCGGTTTCGCAATCATGAGTAGCCCGCACAAATACTTTTCAGACCACTTTGACTGAACCTTTCCCTTCCTTATTAAAGGGTACCCAACCAAAATAAAATACCACCTTATTTATATTGGACATTTAATGAAAAACGGACACATTATTTTTTAATAAAATAAAGTGTCCGTTCATCTATAATAAAATTCCTTGTATTGAAATTGATTCATTTCCTTTATTCATTCTCCTTCAAGATCTCTGCAGCCAATCATTACAAGGCTTTCAGTTTTAACAATTCCAAGCGGATGCGTTCAAGCCTTTGCTTGCATTGTGACCTCTTTTGGTCATTCTCTTCACCAATTGCTTCAAAAAGGGTTGCTAATTCATAGTCCATTTCCATTCTCAACACTGCAGCTCTATGTCTTTCAACTTCTTTAGCTTTTAATGCTTGGTTCATGACTTGTTTCATAATTAACATTCTCCCTTCATCAATTAACGTAATTTTCTGAATTTATATTATCATATGATTTCCTACAACAAATAGCAACTAATTTGTGCTTTAACCTATAAGTAATTTTACATCGCCAACTCAAATCGTATTTTTTAAATTTTACTTTTACTTATGCTACAATATGTGCAGATATTACGGTAGGAGAGATGAAAAATGAAAATAGCAAGTTTTACAGCAAGTGATTTTGATGTTTTTAAAATTGATGGATTGGAACCCCGCATGGATGCTTTAAAAGAACGGATCCAGCCCAAATTACTAGCCCTAGGAGAGCACTTTTCTCAAAAACTGTCAGTTATGACCGGCGATGAAATGTACCCTCACGTCGCAAGGCATGCTAGACGGACAGTGAATCCTCCTAATGATACATGGGTTGCTTTCGCTGCCAACAGCAGAGGTTATAAAATGATGCCGCATTTCCAAATCGGTTTATGGGAAACGCATATGTTCATCTGGTATGCCGTCATTTATGAATCCCCTAATAAAACGGAAATCGGAAAGCATCTGGAGCAGCAGGCAGACCGATTGGTGAATAGCATTCCCTCCCATTATGTTTGGTCAATGGACCATACAAAACCTGATGTCATCCCTCATGAAGATCTTGGAGTAGATGATTTGAATTCAATGTTCACTCGTTTGCAAACGGTAAAGAAAGCCGAAATTCTATGCGGAATAAAAATTTCCCGTGATGACGCCATTAAGTTAAAAGATGATGATTTCATTCAAACCATTCAAGATGCGTTTGAACATCTTTTACCCTTATACCAATTAAATTAAACACATTTGATTGGTATTCGGATCCAACAAAAAACTGGTTAAGATAAAAGGAGAGCCATAAGGCTCTCCTTAGACTGTTAGACAAACTCGATCATTATAGAGTTTGTCTACAGTTTTTTTAGGTTTTTAACGGTCTTGCGCCTGCAAGGTCTCCCTTGGACACGCTTTTCTAAGAGGAGACTCAGAACACCTGCACCAATCCACTTTATTTTAGGATAGAACTCCTTTGCCTACAAACTGAGGGCTGCCTGGGAGTCTCTCCATTCCTATTTTTGCACTACCCCTTTACTTGCTTGTATCAAGTCACTAATTTGATCTTCCTTACCTGTCTCGAAGCAATCGATGATCTTGCTGCCGACTATTACTCCATCGCAGTATTGTATTGCATCACGGACATGATCTGGCGTCGATATGCCGAACCCAGCAAGAACGGGAACCGGACTTATCTCTTTTACCTTCTTTAAATAGCCTCCAAGTTCTTCTCCAAAGGCGTCACGGGCACCTGTAATGCCTTTAACTGTAACTGCGTAGATAAAGCCCTCAGCCCCTGCGGTAATCTCAGTGATACGCTCTTTCGATGACGTGAGCGTCACAAGTCGGATAAGGACGATTCCTGCAGTTTTGATTGATGAAAAGATGGTTTCTTCTTCAATCGGTAAATCGGGGATGATGCACCCCGAAATCCCTGCTTGTAGACAGTCATTCGTAAACTCTTTAAGTCCATACGCCAGGATTGAATTCGTATATCCCATCAAAATAATTGGGATGGTCAGATCATTTTTGATTTCCATTACTTTTTTCAGGACATCTTTTAAAGTTGTTCCATTTTCCAAAGAACGGATGCCAGCTTGTTGGATAACCGGTCCATCTGCGACAGGGTCAGAGAATGGGATACCTAGTTCAACGGCAGTCGCCCCGCTGTTTTCAAGGAAAAGAAGCTGGCTCTTTAACCGCTCAAGACCTCCATCGCCTGCCATAATATATGGGATGAATGCTTTTTCCTGTTTTGTTTTACATTCTTGAAGCGCGTTTGTTAATTTATTCATGTTTACTACCCCCTATCAACGATTGAACCGTTTCAACATCCTTATCACCACGGCCGGACAGGCAAATTACCAATCCTGTTCCTTTCTCCATTTCTTTAGCAAGCTTTAAACCGTAGGAAATCGCATGTGAACTTTCTAAAGCAGGGATGATCCCTTCCTCCCTTGAAAGCAATGTTAGAGCTTCTAAGGCTTCAGCATCGGTTACTGAAGTATATTCCACCCGATTTGTATCTTTTAAGTAACTATGTTCAGGCCCTACCCCTGGATAATCCAGACCTGCTGAAATTGAATGTGCCTCTTGGATCTGACCGTCCTCGTTCTGCAATACGTACATGAATGCCCCGTGGAGCACCCCAGGTTTCCCCTTCGTCAAACTTGAAGCATGCAATGGCGTTTCAAGTCCATGCCCTGCCGCTTCCACTCCGTATAATTTTACCGCTTCATCCTCAATGAAGGGATAAAACATTCCCATTGCATTACTTCCTCCGCCTATGCAAGCGACTACTGCATCCGGTAGGGAATGAGCCGCCTCCGAATATTGACGCTTTGTTTCATTCCCTATCACACTTTGAAAATCACGAACGATAACGGGGAATGGATGCGGTCCAAGAACCGATCCCATTATATAATGGGTGTCATCCACATTCGCCACCCAATATCGTAACGCCTCATTCACTGCATCCTTCAGTGTCCCGCTTCCTTGTGATACAGATATGACCTTGGCTCCCAAGAGCTCCATCCTGAATACATTTAATTTCTGTCTCCTGATATCTTCTTCTCCCATAAAGATGATGCATTCCAACTTCAGCAATGCACACACAGTCGCCGTTGCTACACCATGCTGTCCTGCACCCGTTTCGGCAATCACCTTTTTCTTGCCCATTTTCTGAGTCAGCAAAGCTTGACCAATCGTATTATTTATTTTGTGGGCCCCGGTATGATTCAAGTCTTCGCGCTTCAGGTAAATATTTGCACCACCAGCCAGTCTCGTTAAGTTCTCCGCAAAATAAAGTGGTGTTTCCCGACCGATATATTGTTTCAGGTAATAGCTTAGCTGACTTTGGAATTCAGGATCATTTTTAGATTGTTCATATACTTCTTCAAGCTCCGTAATCGCCGCCATTAAAGTTTCTGGAACGAAACGGCCTCCATATGCTCCAAAATGTCCAGTTTTATCAGGCTGTGTATAAGTGTTCATCTATTCATTCCTCTTTTCCGGCTGTATATTTTGCCTCATTAATAAATGCTTTTATTTTTGCTCCATCTTTTAATCCGTTTGTTTCAACACCACTGGCTACGTCAACTGCGAACGGTGAAACGGCATCAATCGCTTTTCCGACATTTTCCGGAGTCAGCCCACCCGCTAGAATCACCTTTCCCAGTGGCAGATCCGCTTTTCGGATCATATCCCAATCCAAAGTCAATCCCTTTCCAGATGAACTCTTAGGAAGATCAACCAACAGAAAATCTGCTGGGTATTCATGAAGGTTTTCAAGGTCTTGTTCTGAATTGACCGCAAAGGCCTTGATCACCGGTAAGGGCATTCTGAGGGCGAAGCTGGCAGACTCGTTACCATGAAGCTGAATATAATCCAATCCTGCAATTTCAGCACTTTTTATCACTTCTTGTTCAGTTTGATTAGCAAAAACTCCGACTTTTTTAACATGTCCAGCTAGATTGGCCCCGAATTCTCCCACTCTCTCTGGCTCAACCTTTCTGCTGCTCTCGGCAAAGATGAAACCAATGAAGTCTGCCCCTGATTCAACAGCAGTCTGAGCGGCAGCCAATGTCTTTATCCCACAGATTTTCACTAACATATTAATCTCCTTATATACTCATTTGCAGTTCGGCCATCGTGTGCGGAAGATTTGATGCAGTCATCAGCGTCTCCCCGACTAAAATCGCTTTTGCACCAGCTTCCTTCACACGCATCACGTCTTCTTTTGTCTTGATGCCACTTTCACTGATAATGATATGACGTGCCGGATCAAGTAACTTCGCCAATCGTTCCGTTACAGCCAAATCCACTTTGAAGGTCTTTAAATTCCGATTGTTAATCCCTATGAGCTCAGCATTCAGCTCGAGAGCCTGTTTTAGTTCAGCTTCATCATGGACTTCCGTCAATACTTCAAGCCCTTTCTTTTTTGCATATTGATATAATTCATGAAGTCGTTCTTTAGAAAGTGCTGCCACAATCAATAGAATGATAGTTGCACCAGCTTGATGGGCGCGATCGATTTGGATTTCATCGATGATGAAATCTTTGCACAGCCTGGGAATCCGTATAGCCTCGCTTACGTTTCTCAAATCTGCAATTGATCCTTTAAAGAAAGCCTCATCCGTCAATACGGATATCGCTGCCGCTCCGCCGCTTTCATATGAAAGGGCCTGCTCGATCGGATTAACATTGATTTTAATGTCCCCTTTTGAAGGTGAAGCCCGTTTTATTTCCGCGATAACAGCCATCGATTTCGCCGTTTTCAAATTATCCACCAAAGATGGTCTGACTATGTTGACCATGACCGAATCACCTAAGCCCCTTTCTTTTAATTTTGCGACTTCCACCTTTTTCTGTTCGATGATTTTCGTTAAAATATTTTCCATTACATGACCACCTTATTTCTATTGCCATAAGCAATCAGATTTTCTAACTTTGCAAGAGCCGATCCGCTATCAAGGCTTTCCTTGGCCATGGAGATTCCTTTTTTGATTGTTGCTGCCGTTCCATGTGCGTATAATCCCAATCCAGCATTCAATAAAACGGTATCACGATAGGCCCCTTTTTCCCCCTTGAGAAGCCTAAGCATGATATCGGCATTTTGTTTGGCATCACCGCCGCGGATGGCATCATTTCCGTAAACCGGCAGATCCACTTCTTCAGGATGCAGCGTAAATGGGATAATATCTCCCTGCTCCAAGAGCACGAGTGAATTTTCCCCCTGTAGACTCGCTTCATCCATGAATCCGGCACCATTTATGACGACCGCGCGTTTCCTGCCTAATTTATGCAGGACTTCCGCAAAAAGCTCGAGCATATCGCGTCGATTGATTCCCATTAATTGCGTATCTAGTTGGACTGGATTTGTCAAAGGTCCGATGAGATTAAATATCGTCGGGATTTTCAGTTCTTTTCTCACTTTCATTATCCGTGCAATATTAGGGTGGACCGATGGGGCAAATAAGAATGCGATCCCATTTACCTCCAACAGTTCTTTTAACATTTCAGGCTCCAAGTACAAATTAACACCTAGCTCTTCCAATACATCCGCACTGCCCGTTTTGCTTGAAATGCTACGGTTTCCATGTTTGGCAACCTTGACACCGGCACCAGCCAGCACGAAAGCCGATGCTGTACTTATATTGAAGCTTTGTGACCCATCCCCCCCTGTTCCGCAATTATCCATTACATTAAGGGAGCTTGTTTGTACACTTCTTGCTTCTTTTCTCATGACCCTGACAAGGCTCGCAATTTCACCTGCCGTTTCCCCTTTGGATTTTAGGGCAATGATGAATGCTGCCATTTCGCTTTCGGTGATATCTTTAGAAAATAACGATTGGGCTGCTCTGCTCATCTCTTCTTCCGTCAATGTTTGACGCTCTGCTAACTTCGCTAAATATTCCTTCACCGCTAACTCCCCCAGTCGTTTTTTGTTTTATAAAATGGATTGTTGCTTCTCTGATTGAAAGGTTCCGGCAATCTCATAAAATTGATGTAATAATTCCTTGCCGATTTTCGTCCCTATTGATTCAGGGTGGAATTGTAAACCGTAGAGCGGGAATTCCTGATGTTTCAGGGCCATGATTTCCCCGTCATCCAGTGCTACTGCCGTCACAGTAAGTTCTTCTGGCAAACTCGCCCTTTCAACTACAAGGGAATGGTAACGCATTACCGGGAATTGTGAGTCCTGTTTGGCAAATACACCTGTTCCATCATGTTCGATTACCGATGTTTTCCCATGCATGATTTGTTTCGCTCCAACCACATTCGCACCAAAAACTGCACCAATGGCCTGATGCCCCAGACAAATGCCTAAAAGCGGAACTTTCTCATAAAAATTGCGGATGATCTCCATACTGATACCTGCATCTTCCGGCCTGCCGGGTCCCGGGGAAATGACGATTGCCATTGGATTCAGATCCTCAATTTCCGCAAGGGTGATTTCGTCATTTCTTTTTACTACGATTTCTTTTTCCACTTCCCCTAAATATTGATAAAGGTTGTAAGTGAACGAGTCATAGTTATCAATTAATAAAATCATTTAGTGTGAACCTCCATTAAAGCGCGTGCTTTATTTTGTGTTTCTTCATATTCCGTTTTTGGATCTGAATCATAGACAATTCCAGCCCCTGCCTGTACATAGGCCTTGCCATCTTTAATGATCATCGTCCGAATGGCTAAAGCCATATCAAGATCCCCTCCAAAACCTATGTAGCCTATCGAGCCCGAATACATCCCCCGTTTACAATTTTCCAGTTCATTGATCAGCTCCATTGCCCTGATTTTAGGAGCACCCGAAACTGTTCCGGCGGGGAGGCAGACCGTAAGGGCATCTAAACTCGTGTACCCTTCCCTAAGCTTTCCGCTAACCTTCGAAGCAATATGCATGACATGCTGATATCTTTGAATTTCCATTTCCTCAGTGAGGTGGATTGAACCGATTTCGCAAACCCTGCCAAGATCATTTCTACCTAAATCAACAAGCATCTTATGCTCGGCAAGTTCCTTTTCATCCATCAGCAGGCTTTTTTCGAAGCCCATATCTTCTTCATCCGTTTTCCCTCTCGGCCGTGTGCCGGCGATGGGATTAACATGAACCATTCCTGATGAAACACTGATTAAACTTTCTGGAGAAGACCCAATGATTGTATAATCGCCAAATTCTATATAAAACATATAAGGGGACGGGTTGGCTAATCGCAAACGTCGGTAAGCATCGAAAGGCTCCCCATCGAAGTCCGCTTTAAACCTTTGTGATAAAACGACTTGGAACACTTCACCGGCTACAATCGCCGCTTTGACTTCAAGGACCATTTTCTCGAATTCATCCTGACTGAAATTCGAATCGAATTCCAAATATTCCGACGATATTTCCTTTGACGGCTTGCTTGCCTGATTGATTTTTCCCTTCATCTCCAATAAACTTTTTTCACTATCTTCTTCCGCAGTCAAAAGATGGATCTTCTGCAGAACATGATCGAATATATACAATTCTTTATAAAAAAGAAAATGAGCATCAGGCATTTGCAGAGAATCGGGAGGAACCGAACCTATATTTTCATATAGACGAATGATATCATAGCCCATATATCCAATTGCGCCACCGTTAAAAGGAGGAAGATGTATGGGAGCCTCTCCTATTTCCACTAATAATTCGTTTTTTAGAAACTCGATGATATTCATGTTCTTTACGATTTGGTCACCTTTTTCAGTGTCTTTCACACGAACTTGGTCAGCAAGTGATGTCACCTCCAGGTACGGTTTTGAACCTAGATAAGAGTAGCGGCCGTTGTCATGATGCGAATTTGAACTTTCCAATAAAAACTTCTGGTCACCATCCAATTTCTGAAATATGGCAATGGGAGTGTGGATATCCCCTTCAATCGTGTCCATTTTAAAACGGAGTATTTTTTTTTCATCCAAATCATTCATCTCATTTCACTCCCAATTCTTATACGTTTTTTATAAACCTCCGAAAGGAAAACCCTTTTGGCCAAGTGCCGGAGTTTTCAATTCCTCTGGATATTTTTTGATGCTTCTCTAAAAGGTATATATATTGAAACTCCAATAAAAAAATCCCCTGCAAACACAAATATGTGTCTGCAGAGGACGGTATACCGCGGTGCCACCTCAAGTTGGAAAAACGCATCATTTTTCCCTCTCAAGCAAGAATGAAAAATTCTTGCGATTACCCTTTAACGGTGGCAGCCGAGTTTCCCTACTTATTTCAAGAAACCACTCATAAGTCCATTCATCTTCTTATATCGTACCGGTTTCCACCTTTTCCGGCTCTCTGTGACGCATCCAAAAAGATTACTACTCTCATTCATAGATTTAATTATCATTTCCATAAAAACGCAAAAAGGGCCCTCATCCAAAGGACGAGGAACCCGTGGTACCACCTTAATTAGCTAAATTAGCTCACTTTACGGCATTAACATGCCTATCTCCGTTAACGATGAGATAATCGCCAAAGCCTACTCCGTTCATCCGTTTCGGTTTGGGGCTCGGAAGTCCATTCGCTTAAATTCGTTCACCAGTTTTCAGCAACCACTGGCTCTCTGCAGAACATCATTAAGGTACTCTTCTTCGTCACTGCCTTTATCTTTTTCTTGTTTATTATGTTAAAACAATCTCTTCAGTAAGTCAATGGAGTTTTCTAAAAATTATATTTTTAATTTTTCATTTTTATCCATTCTCCGTCATCAATTCCTTTTGCCTTCTTTATAACAAGATAGGCTGAATAGGTGCTGACTGACTCGAACTCATCCGTATACTTTTTTTCATCCGCCTTACCGGGGACTATTTCCTTGAATCTTCGGTAAGCCTTCATGAATTCTTCCTTTTGTATTTTATTTTCATAAGCCTTTTCTACCGCTTCAAAGAATTTAATCACATCTACGATTTCGTCGGTAGACCAATCAAGATCCATTGGATATTGATAATCCATATTCTAAACACGCTCCTTCTAGATAGTTTTTCATGTTGTCCGGCAAACCATTTATATCAGTCTGCCCATTTTGAACGAATTGCTTCCGCCTGGTCGATAATCCGACTGAATAGCTCAGCAGTCGATGGTACATCATGAATCAGCCCCATCACTTGTCCAGCCCAAGCAAAGCCTTCAGCTTCAATACCGTCATGAATATAACGCTGGTTCGCTTTTCCACTTATGTAATCCTTCAATTGTTCATATCCGCCGTTTTCTTTTTCTATATCCAGGATCTTTTCGG
Organism: Peribacillus sp. Aquil_B1; assembly: GCF_022603275.1. NCBI lineage: Bacteria > Bacillati > Bacillota > Bacilli > Caryophanales > Bacillaceae > Peribacillus > Peribacillus sp. Aquil_B1. Next base: position 266,233 of record NZ_JAKXEE010000002.1, read on the forward strand.
TCCAGCTGTTAGCAATTACCCTGGCTGGTGCACCAATGGACCGCTTGATGATAACGGTATCATTTTCCGTGCCGGAAACCAAGGCATTTTTATATAATTCATGTGCATGAACACACTCCTTGACTGCTATGAATCTTGTCCCCATCTCGATTCCTTCAGCACCTAGTGCCATTGCTGCCATCAAACCGCGTCCATCGCCAAATCCGCCCGAGGCGATGACTGGAATTTTAACGGAGTCCACAACTTGAGGAATTAACACAGAAGTTCCAATATCATCACGGCCTAAATGTCCCCCTCCCTCCTGACCAACCACCATCACTGCATCTGCCCCAAGCTGTTCAGCCTTCATTGCCTGCCTTCTTGCAGCAACAAGCACGAGTTTTTTTACCTGGGTGCCTTTGACATAATCAAGAAATGGGCCAGGGTTGCCGCCGGTTACGGAAACAGCTGCAATATCCTCTTTCAAGGCTGCTTCCAGCATATGTTCATAAGGCCTTCCATGCTGACCGATTGCAAAGTTCACACCAAACGGTTTATCCGTCAATGATTTCGTTTTTCTAATTTCATCCACCAGTTGCTCCGGGTTGTCCAAGGACATGGCCGTTACCTGCCCTAGCCCCCCTGCATTCGAAACTGCCGCAGCCAGGTCTGCATATGCTAAATGGGCCAATCCCCCTTGTACGATTGGGTATTGAATGCCTAATAAATCGGTCACACGCGTTTTCCACTTCAAACTCCTCATCTCCCTTTTCATTTTGGTCGTTTGTATATTTAGCTGATCATTAACTTCATTATGGCAAATATTGTTTACCTGTTCAATTTTCAAACACACACATACAATATTAATAAAAGAAGAATTCTTGAGTAAATCCAGTAAATACTAGGAAAATGGACATTTATAAACTGCAGATAATTTTATTGAGCCCCTTAACAACAAAGACATATATAAATTGTTTAAGTCCGTACATTAAAGTCACTCTAGGCATTTATTATAAGACGTGCTATAATTCATATGTTTTATGTCTATCCACAAGCTTACAAACCATTTGAATGGAATCGGAGAAACATACGATCGTAATAGAAAGGGAGTATATGCTCCTAAATATTTCGTACCTATTTTATTGAAAAGGGGCCACAAAGAATTGTCACAGAATGAAACACCCTTATACACTGCCTTATTGCAGCATGCAAAAAGAAATCCCGTTCAATTTCATATTCCAGGTCATAAAAAAGGAAAAGGAATGGACGCTGATTTCCGTAATTTCATTGGAGAAAATGCATTATCCATAGATTTAATCAATATCGCTCCACTCGATGATCTCCATCAGCCAAAAGGGATCATTAAACAAGCTCAGGATCTTGCCGCTGAAGCTTTTGGGGCAGATCACACATTCTTTTCCGTTCAAGGAACAAGTGGAGCAATCATGACGATGGTCATGACAGTATGCGGGCCTGGGGACAAAATCATCGTTCCAAGGAATGTACATAAATCCGTAATGTCTGCCATTGTATTTTCTGGAGCTGTTCCCATTTTCATCAATCCTGAAATAGACAAAGATTTGGGCATCTCACACGGCATCACCGTCGAGGCCGTTGAAAAAACGTTAAGCGAACATAGCGATGCAAAAGGATTGCTTGTCATCAATCCCACTTATTTTGGCATTTCGGCTGATTTGCAGAAAATTGTGGAAGTGGCTCATTCCCACCAAATCCCAGTACTCGTAGATGAAGCACATGGTGTCCATATTCACTTCCACGAAGACTTGCCGATGTCAGCCATGCAAGCTGGAGCAGATATGGCTGCAACGAGTGTTCATAAACTGGGCGGTTCACTAACCGGAAGTTCCATATTAAATGTTAAAACTGGATTGGTTTCCGCAAATCGTGTTCAAGCGATATTGAGCATGCTTACAACCACCTCAACCTCCTATATCCTTCTGGCTTCCCTGGATACGGCTAGAAGACAACTTGCGACGGTAGGCAGGGAAATGGTCGATGAAGCGATCAACCTTGCAGGGTATATCCGTGAGGCCGTTAATGAGATTCCTTATCTATACTGTGTCGGCAGCGAAATTCTCGAGAGCAAGGCAGCGTATAGTTATGATCCAACTAAATTGATCATATCCATTAAGGAATTGAATATTACCGGATACGACGTTGAGAAATGGCTTCGTGAAAAGCATAATATCGAAGTGGAACTTTCTGACTTGTACAATATACTTTGCCTGATAACACCTGGAGACTCAAAAACAGAAGCGGATCTGCTGATCGCTGCCCTTAGAGACTTATCGGAAGAGTTTAAGAAAATGGCTGCCGAACATGAAAAAATCGAAGTCCTGCTTCCTGATACACCACCACTGGCTTTATCACCCAGGGAGGCATTTTATGCAGAAACCGAAGTGGTTCCCATTGAGGAATCGGTCGGCAAAATCAGCGCTGAATTCATCATGGTTTACCCGCCTGGTATCCCGATCTTCATTCCAGGTGAATTGATTACTGAAGATAATATCAATTACATCCGGAAAAACATCGAGGCCGGCCTACCTGTACAAGGCCCTGAGGACCCAGAAATAAAATATTTACGCATTATTAAGAATTGATCGATTCCATCAAACCAGAGCAGTCTGCTGCTCTGGTTTTTTGAACCTTTTATTATTAAGCACCGGCTTCTATAAAAAGGGTGCTCCAGGTTACAATCCTGAAACACCCTTAAATTCTATTAATCTTGAAATCCTTTTTCGATTTATTTTTCAGAGGCAGCTGTATCACAGCTTTGGCAGTTGTGATTGTGTGTATATAGTACACTTACTTTTTCATCTTCAAAATGTTCAATCGTGCTATTGCAAGTTTGACATACGATAGTTCCCATTTTTACAACCCCTTCCTCTATATTGTATGCATCAATAACGTAATGTAACCGCTTTACATGAATTATAATATAACACATTTATTATTTCAAGCTAAAAAGTATAACATATATACTTTTTCCCATTTAATGAAATCTCATGTTGGATTAAATTGATTTCAATCGTTCGTTAGACATATTCTTTTTATTAATGGCTGTTTTCGCATACTATGTTGCTATTTACCAAGTAAAGCGGTGTGGTTGATTTCCCCTCCAGATGCTCGCTTTCCGCGGGGCGGTCGGTGAGCCTCCTCGGCGTAAACGCCTGTGGTGGGGTCTCACCTGTACCGCTGCTCCCGCAGGAGTCTCGCACTTACGCTCCAATCAACCTTACATCGTTTCGTTTAAAAAACAACAATCTTTACGAAAAGAGCCTTATTAATACACGGGATTTTTTTATTAACGAAGGCCCCCCTATAGGCTGCTTTTAAGTTTCATCACACAACTTGCTTCAGCATAGCTACGTGAAAAAGGAATTTCGACTTTTCATTTACATATAGATATGTATATAATACATCCATAAAATGTTAATATATTCTTACATTCTATTAAGGGGGATCCACATGACTGAAAATGCCTATATCAAACTTGTTCCTGAGTCCGCGAAAGGGACTGTAACCATCGAAGACGTGAAAGAATTGCTGAACTATTATCGAATGATCACAGCGAAAACCGGAAAGCAGCTGGATTGGGACTATGATAAGAAGGCATTTCCTTATGAAATGAAGGAACCGGAAAGAATGAAAGATAAGGCCATATACCTCCAATCCAAAGAAGATCGATATCACATGATATTGATAGGCGTCGACCAAGAGGTCGTTAAGGATGAAGATGGATCTGAGCGGATTCAATCCTATATCCAATTCACCCTCCCTGAAACAGCCACTTTCGGTGATAAGGGAAAAGCAAATGAATTGTGTAAGTTCCTTGCAAAAAAGTTACGGGCACAGCTTCACCTCTTTAATAAACGGGTGATGTATTATTATCCAAGGAAATAAAAAAACCTGCAGATGCCGAAATTGGCTCATACAGGCGTTTCAATTAATTTTGGATCAAGGATCTCATAACCTTTCTTTTGAAAACCTTTCACGATATCCTCTATCGCTTCACTCGTCCATTTCCGGTCATGCATCAGTAAGTTCGCACCATTTCCTAAATAAGGGCTGTTCAACATGATTTCCGTTAAAGCTTTTTTATCCTGATACTCTTTTTCCCAGTCATATCCGTATGTCCAGTTCATGACCAACATTTTTTCTTTCTCAGCGACTTTTTTTGAATGCTCGGTATTCGATCCAAATGGCGCCCTGAAGTACTTAGGGCGTACCCCTGTAATGCCCTCAACCAAATTGTTCAATTTTACGATTTCCCGCTCCTGTTCCTTTTCGGTCAACTCTTTTAAATTCACATGGGAATAAGTATGATTGCCGATGGAAAAACCCATTTCGTGAATTTCTTTTAGCATCTCTTTATTTTTATCATTTTCAAGAAAGTGACCGTTCACGAAAAATATTGCAGGTACTTCAAGCCGCTTCAAGGTTTGGGCGATTTCCAGGGAATATTTATCAGGTGCATCATCGAATGTTAACAACACAACTTTCGGATTTGCATCCCCAATGGGTTTAAATGACCAATTCTCTTTATCCACCCGATATTCTGCCTTTACATTCCTTTCGCCAATTGTTTTAGACGTTTCTTTTTTCAAATTTTTCTCTTGATGGCTTTCATCCTGGATCGTTGTTGTCGTTTCAACACTTTTTTGATTCTCATTTTCAGTTTGACCTGAACTCGGATCATTACAAGCCATCAATAAAAATGATACAAATGTAAATAATGCTACTGCTTTGTTAATCATGATTCCTCCGTGGTTGATTGTGTCATTGCGGCTTACTTAAAAATTCAATAAACGGGTACCAGCGTTTCCAAAAGGATTTGCAAAATCCCATAACATAATAGACTTATCACGGTAACAAGCATGGTTCGTCTATTGGATTTTAAAATCATCTTTCCAATGTAGATGGCTAAATAAGAAAAGACCAGAAACATGAATACTTTGAAAACGAATCGATCGTTAACAGACAGCCATTCAACTAATGTATACCCGCTCCAAACGATTAGTTGAAAGAGGATTACCAGATAGTTTTTCAAGTGATCCACCTCATTTTAATATGAATATATCAGCCATGATCTTTTTATTGGCAAAAAATATTCGTATAGCACATCGCTCATCTTATTTTTTATCCTCTATTATCTTTTTCAAACCCCTTTAAGGAAAAAAGTAAGAAGTCCTTTTTATAGCTTATGCCCTTTTTGTCCTTTTCATTTAACTAGTGTGAAGAAAATCATGAATGGGCAGTCATCCTTCATTTTTGCCTATAAAGTCAATACAAAAAAAGCGTACTGCATTAGCAGTACGCTTTAATAAAACTCAATTATTTAATGATGTGAATAGGAGTTCCAAGGGCAACTTCAGCAGCTTCCATTGTGATTTCCCCTAAAGTTGGATGTGCATGGATTGTCATTGCAATATCTTCGGCAGTCATTCCTGCTTCGATAGCCAAACCAAGTTCTGCAATCATATCAGAAGCGTTTGGTCCTGCAATTTGTGCTCCAATAACCAATCCGTCTTCTTTGCGAGTGATAAGCTTCACAAATCCGTCCGTATTATTTAAGGAAAGAGCACGTCCATTTGCAGCGAATGGGAATTTAGAAGCAAGCGCTTCGATTCCAGCTTCCTTCGCTTCTTTTTCATTGTAACCGACAGAAGCAAGTTCCGGTTCAGAGAATACAACAGCCGGAATAGCAAGATAGTCGATTTCAGATGAATGTCCTGCAATGGCTTCAGCTGCAATTTTACCTTCATAAGATGCTTTATGAGCCAACTGAGGTCCAGAAACGATATCACCGATTGCGTAAATGTTTTTCACGCTAGTACGGCATTGTTTATCCGTTTCGATCAAACCACGGTCAGTCATTTTGATTCCGACTTGCTCCAGGCCGATTTCAGCAGTATTTGGACGACGTCCAACTGTTACTAAAACGTAATCGGCTTCAACTTTTTTCTCTTCGCCTTTTACTTCATAAGTAACGGTTACGCCTGTTTCAGTTTCTTCCACGCCTTTAGCATTAGCTTTAGTAACAATTTCAGCACCTTTGTTTTTAAGGTTACGCTTAACAAGTGCTGCCATTTGTTTTTCAAAGCCTGCAGAAAGGATTTCTTCCGTACCTTCAAGGATGGTCACTTTAGTGCCAAAGCTTGCGAATGCTCCACCAAGCTCCGTTCCAATGTAACCTCCGCCGATTACCACGATCGAACTTGGAACTTCTTCCAAAGCAAGAGCGCCAGTTGAATTAAGTACACGTTTCGTATATTTAAATGACGGAATCTCGATTGGCGATGAACCAGTCGCGATGATTGCGTTTTTAAATGTATATGTTTGGGCTGAGTCTTCATTCATAACACGGATGCTGTTTTCATCAACGAAATAAGCTTCGCCAGTTACAACATCAACATTATTACCTTTTAACAGGCTGCTTACACCGCCTGTTAATTTTTTTACAACAGAACCTTTCCAAGCTTGTACTTTAGAAAAATCAACAGTAACCTTTTCTGCAAAGATACCCATATCTTCTGAATGCTGAGCTTCATGGAAACGGTGTCCAGCCGAAATTAAAGCTTTCGATGGAATACAGCCTACATTCAAACAAACTCCGCCGATTGTTCCTTTTTCAACGACCGTTACTTTCTGTCCAAGCTGTGCTGCACGAATCGCGGCAACATATCCCCCTGGGCCTGAACCGATTACTAAAGTATCTGTTTCGATTGGAAAATCTCCTACTACCATTGTTTACGCCTCCATTAACAATAATTCTGGGTCGTTCAATAACTTTTTGATATGATTCAATGCATGTTGAGCTGTTGCTCCATCAATCATGCGGTGATCAAAGCTCAGTGATAATGCCAGAACTGGAGCGGCGATAATTTCCCCGTCGCGTACAATTGCTTTTTCGGCAATGCGTCCAATCCCTAGAATGGCAACTTCTGGATGATTGATTACAGGTGTGAACCATTGACCGCCTGCGGAACCGATATTCGTAATGGAGCAAGAAGCACCTTTCATTTCGTTAGGAGCCAATTTGCCGTCACGGGCTTTCGTCGCTAATTCGTTAATTTCTTGTGAAATAGCAAAAGTTGATTTACGATCTGCATCTTTTACAACTGGAACGAGCAGTCCTTTGTCTGTGTCTGCCGCAATTCCGATATTGTAATAGTGTTTATGGATAATCTCACTAGCTTCATCATCAAATGATGTGTTAAGCATAGGGAATTCACGTAATGCACTTGTTAACGCTTTAACAACATAAGGTAGGAATGTAAGCTTGATTCCTTTTTCTGCAGCAATTTCCTTGAATTTCTTACGATGAGCAACCAATAGCGTCACATCGACTTCATCCATTAATGTTACATGCGGAGCCGTCTGCTTGGATTTAACCATGGCTTTTGCGATCGCTTTTCTCATACCGCTCATTTTCTCGCGAGTTTCAGGATATTGCCCTTCAGGAATTGAAACTTTTTGTTTTTCGGTTGTTTCCGTATCATTTTGTTGTGAAGCTTCACTTTGAGCTGCTGGTTGCTGTGGAGCGGTTTTGCCGTTTTTGAAAGCATCTATGTCTTCTTTCATGATGCGGCCGTTATCCCCAGAACCAGAGATCTCACGAATGTTTACCCCTTGTTCGCGTGCATATTTCCGGACAGAAGGCATGGCGATAATACGTCGTGAAGGATCTGCCTCAACCTGTGGTTGTGCTCCCGCGCCCGTTACTCCGCTATTTTCTTGAACCGGAGCAGCCTCTTTCTTGACTTCCTGTCCAGCTTCAGCAGTTGCTTGAACCTGGGCCTCCGTATTCTTCTCGCCTTCTGCCTTCGCTTCTTCTCCATGATCCCCTTTAAACTGAAGATTTTCATAACCTGGAGCATCGAATGTTACAAGCACATCACCAACAACGGCAACCGTTCCTTCTTGAACAAGGATTTCTTCAACGGTACCTTCCACCGGTGATGGGATTTCAACAACGGCCTTATCGTTTTGAACCTCGCAAAGCACGTCATCCTCTTGAATCTTATCTCCTGGTTTTACAAACCATTTCACTATTTCACCTTCGTGTATACCTTCTCCGATATCAGGGAGTCTAAATTGGAATGCCACTGAGTTCAACCTCCTATATTAAATCATACTTAGTGCTTTGAATAAAGTCCTTTATCTTGCATTACCGTTAATGCAAAACCACTTTCCCAAGCAGGACATTCATTCCATTACTTAAGATTGTTAAAACTTCAAGACTTTAGTCGCCGTTTCAATAATGTCTTTATAATTAGGGAGCCATACTGTTTCAGCTTGTGAAAACGGGAATACCGTATCAGCAGCCGCCACTCGAAGTACTGGAGCATCCAAGCTCAAAATGGCACGTTCGTTAATTTCCGCTACAACATTCGCTGCTATACCAGCTTGCTTTTGTGCCTCTTGAACAACGATAGCGCGTCCTGTTTTTTCTACAGAAGCAATGATTGTATCGATATCCAATGGAGATACAGTCCGTAAGTCGACCACTTCGACGGAATGACCATCCTTAGCCAATTCCTCAGCTGCCTTGATGGATTCCTGCACCATCGCACCATACGTAATAATGGATAAATCCGTTCCTTCTCTTTTCACATCCGCTTTTCCTAATGGAATGGTATATTCTTCTTCAGGAACTTCCTGACGGAAAGACCGGTACAATTTCATGTGCTCAAGGAAAATGACAGGGTCATTATCACGAATCGCAGAAATCAATAAGCCTTTTGCATCATAAGGAGTGGAAGGGATAACTACTTTTAACCCTGGTTGCTGAGCCATTAAACCTTCTAAGCTATCAGCATGCATTTCCGGTGTATGCACTCCGCCTCCAAAAGGTGAACGAATTGTAACCGGTGCACTGTAACGTCCGCCTGAACGGTAGCGCATACGAGCAAGCTGACCGCTTACGGAATCCATTACTTCATATACAAATCCGAAGAATTGAATTTCAGGAACAGGACGGAAACCTTGTAAAGAAAGACCGACCGCTAATCCACCGATTCCAGATTCAGCAAGAGGTGTATCGAATACACGATCTTCACCGAATTCTTTTTGAAGATTTTCCGTTGCACGGAAAACTCCTCCATTAAGACCTACATCTTCCCCAAAAACGAGTACATTCTCGTCATTTTTAAGTTCTGTGCGTAATGCTTCTGTAATTGCTTGAATCATCGTCAATTGAGCCATGGCTTACTTCGACTCCTTCTCTTTATAAATTTCATATTGTTCTTTTAAGTTATAAGGCATTTCTTCATACATGATTTCAATTAAGTCTGTAACCTTTTGTTTAGGTTCTGCATCAGCCAATTTGATTGCTTCTTTAATATCGTCTTTTGCTTTTTCTATCGTTTCGTTTTCTAATTCTTCATTCCAAAGTTTTTTGTTTTCCAAGAACTTGCGGAAACGAACCAATGGATCTTTCAGTTCCCACTCGTTATCCATTTCGGAAGTACGGTAACGTGTCGGGTCATCCCCAGCCATCGTATGCGGACCATAACGGTAAGTTAATGTTTCAATCAATGTAGGGCCTTCACCATTGATTGCACGTTCACGCGCTTCTTTAACGGCTGTATAAACGGCCAACGCATCCATACCATCAACCTGGATTCCAGGAATACCTGCAGCCACACCTTTTTGGGCCAATGTTTTAGCTGCTGATTGCAAATCAACCGGTGTCGAGATTGCGAAACGGTTATTTTGCACGATGAAGATAGCTGGCGCTTTAAATGCACCTGCAAAGTTAATTCCCTCATAGAAGTCACCTTGTGAGGTTCCGCCGTCCCCCGTATATGTAATGGCAACAGCTTTTTTTCCGCGTTTCTTCAACCCAAGAGCCACTCCGGCAGCTTGGATATATTGAGCACCGATAATGATTTGAGGGGAAATGACATTGACGTCTTCAGGAATTTGATTTCCTTTAAAGTGTCCCCGGGAGAATAAGAATGCTTGCCAAAGCGGCAGACCATGCCAAACGATTTGCGGTACATCACGGTAACCAGGCAGAATGAAATCTTCTTTTTCCAAAGCATACTGGGAAGCGATTTGAGAAGCTTCTTGACCGGCAGTCGGTGCATAGAAACCTAATCTGCCTTGGCGGTTCAGTGATATGGAACGTTGATCCAAGATACGTGTATAAACCATACGACGCATTAATTCTTGCAATTGTTCATCACTTAAATCAGGCATAGCCGCTTCATTAACGACTTCTCCCTCTTCATTTAAAATTTGAAAAGTTTCAAATTGTTCTTCTACTTTCTTAAGCTGATCTTGAACATTAATTTTAGCTTGCTTAGTTTTTTGAGCCATTTGGCACCTCATCCTTTCATTAAAAAGGTTTGCTATTATTATTCTATAAAGCAAAAAAAGTTTGCTTTTTAGTTTCTTCAATAATTCATTCTTTTATTTTTCCCTTAAGACCAATCCCTCAAACGTGGATATGCTTAATATGTCTCAATCTTATTCTGTACCATAAAAAAAATCAAGGAAAATGATACAAGAATTTTTATAGATTAAGTTTACAAGATGAATTAACATCAAGTCAATCACTTGGAGTTCCTTATAATTTTGATTTAATAGAATTTCCAGAACACATACTTCTTCTCTGTATTAGTTTCCACTTTACAACTGTACTATTAAAATTCACGTCTTTATCGATTTAAGGTTGGCGAAGGATAACATTTCAATTCCCCCGCATATCCCATCGATTCCAAAACCGCTTTAACTAAAGGCATTTGAGACTCAGGAATAATATTCCAAAAAAATGTTCAAACGCTTTCATGTAACGCTGCTGTTAGATTTTTAATTATCGATTTTTTTTAGTACAGGTATAAAAATCTTCATCAATCTGCTTACACAAAAAAGATCATTTTAGAAATTTTCAGTCCATAATCGGACAGGATGGAATAAAATATGGGCTGTGATTGAGGATCACAGCCCATCATTATTTATATTATTTTGTTGAATCAGCCATTTCTATGCCGGAACTATCATAAAAACTTTCTTTTTTTTGATTTGATTTTTCCGTTAATGCATTAAATTCCTCATTCGCTTTCAAAACTTTTGTATAAGAAGTATTGATTTTCTCGATTTGCATTTGTAATTCATCCATTTTCAAATCCTCTTTTTTAAACAGTTCATATAATTCACGATCATAAGCCAGACTTTGTTGATAGGCATCATATAAATCATCGTAGGTGCTATAGCGCTCACTCATGACCTTTTTCATTTCAGTCGCTTCTTTTTTTATCTTTTCATCCTCAATTTTCCCGATTTGTTCGTCAATCTGATTGAATTGTTCTTTTGAGGATTGCATACTGCTTTGTTCCTTTTCAATTATTTCTTCCCTTTGGTCGATATTCTTGGTTGCTTCATCTGAAAGCTCGACGATCTGTTCATAATCATCCAATCCAAGTTTAATGATTTTCTCATATTTTTCTTTTTCTTTTTTCTCCAAATCATTAAGTGGCTCTTGATTCTCGGTGAAATCACTTTCCTTTTCTGCAGTTTTCTCTAAGATTTTGTGGATTCTTTCTTCCGGTGAACCATTGAAACAACCAGTCAAGACCACTAAAGAAAGAAGTAAAATAACATATGGGGCAATACGGTTCAAAATAGACAGCTCCTTCTGATAATTCTTCGAAGATTCATATTTCTCTAAATCCCCTTATAAGCCGCTGACACTTGTTACAATAATATTCCGAACAGGTTTTTTTCATTACTGGGCGCTAGCCTACACCCTTTAAACCATACTGCATAGGCTGTAGGGACCGTTTCAAATCAGAGTGGTCAGCATTTAATAATACAAAAACGGAGGTATGAAATTATGTATGGAGGTTCCAACCAGGAATGTTGTTATCCGGTTTCCGTTGCACCCAGCTATGGTTATGGTGATGGTGGAGGCTGCGGCTTTGGAAGCGGCTTCGCCATAATCATTGTCCTGTTCATTCTGCTAATCATTGTCGGCGCGTGCTTATGCTAAGCAGGTAATTACTATTACCTTTACCCGAAAATGTTAACTATTTACCCTGATTCACAAAAAATGATTTATTTTTTTAAATAGACCTCAACAGGCCAATAAAATAATGGTGGGGATAGGAATTAATCGATTTGATTCCATCCCTTCCATTTTTCTTTCATTAGACCATCCATTAACTTTCAGCATTTTTTTTGTTAAAATAACCCTATACATATTATTAAATTTTTATGGGGTGAAAGATTATGCTAACCATGGATGATTTTGTTAATGAAGACGATCCAATCTTAAGGCAAGTCGCGATAGAGGTTCCGCTTCCGGCATCATATGAAGATAAACAACTTTTAGCCAGCCTGATGGAATTTGTCCAAAACAGCCAGAAGCCCGATATTGCCGCTATATATGGGTTAAGGGCAGGAATTGGCTTGGCTGCACCTCAAGTGAATGTTTCAAAAAGGATGATTGCGGTTCATTTGAAAGAAAAAGATGATCAATTGTATAGCTATGCACTTTTCAACCCTAAACTCATTAGCCATTCAGTGGAAAAAGCATACTTGACATCCGGAGAAGGCTGCCTTTCCGTAAATCGTCCCGTTTCCGGCTATGTGCCCCGTTATGCTCGAATAACGGTCGTGGGTACGGACCTGGAAGGAAAATCGGTTCAACTCCGCCTGAAAGGCATCGCAGCCATTTGCTTTCAACATGAAATCGACCACCTTAACGGAATCATGTTCTATGATCATATCAATCCGGAAGACCCTTATGCCATTCCGGAAAATTCTATTGCGGTGGAAAGGTAACGTTATAAGCAAAACCCCCGCCTGTTGGTTGACGGGGGTTTTGTTTTTTTTATATCAATTCAAGTTCCTTCAAACCAAAAAGTATGCCATCATCATCGACATCCTTCGTTACAAAGTCGGCCTCTTGCTTCACAAGTTGACCGGCATTCCCCATTGCCACGCCATATCCCGCTACTTTTAACATTTCTATATCATTTAAGCCATCTCCAAAGGCGTAAACATCCTCCAGAGCAAATCCTACTTTTTCCATTAATATTTTAATGCCTTCAGCCTTTGAACCCCCGAATGGAAGTACATCCGTCGAATACTCATGCCATCTAATGAAGTGAAAGTCATCATAATTCCCAACAAAGTTCCCTTCTTCATCTTCCGAGCAGAATAACAAGGCTTGGTATATATCATGGTCCTCATAAAAATCTGCCACATGTTCAGGATGGGGAAACTTCAGGCTGCTTAATGCCTCTTCAATTCGACTATGATGAGGAACACTCGATTTCATTGTCTCCTCATTCATGAAAACGATCGGGATTTCATTATTTTCAGCATGTTCGTGGAGCCGTTTTATCTCAGGTATGCTCAAAGGGTTTTTATAAACGACTTTCCCCTCAAAAACAACGTATTGTCCATTGAAGCTTACGAATGTATCGATGCCAAGCTCTTCCCTTAACGACTCAAACATGAACGGAGCCCTTCCTGTGGCAATCGCTACAAAAACCCCGCTATCCTGCAATTGCTTAATGGCTTTTTTTGTTGAAGCAGGTAACTTTTTTTCATGATCAAGCAATGTTCCGTCAATATCAAAGAATACGATTTTCACTAACGATTCACTTCCAATTCATTCATTTTTTCCTTTTTTAATATGTACCCATTTAATAATTGTCATCAAGATAAGTCAAGTAACTCTACCGTATCCAACTCAAAGTTACGTTTTTTATTCAGGAATGGGCATATACTATTCTTAATTAGAAACCAGCTAAGGCTTTCCAGACTACACTTCTCCCACCCTTCTTGCCTCTAAAATCCCCGTTGCTTGTCTGGATGAGCCTTTTTTTTCAAAAATGGGCCAAGTACCTGTAAAGACGTATTTACATTATTGAATAATCCTATACAATAATAACTAAGGGAGCGTGATCGCCATGTTAAAAAAGCTTCGTAAAAAGCTTGTTAAACAGTGGAATGATCTTTTAAGAAAAAAATCTATCGCATGATTTGCCACTCATTACTGCCTTGGCCGTCATCCATATGCGAATTTTTTTCGGACAGCCCTTCAAAAACTTGCGGAGGGCTTCTTCCTTGTTGTAAAGTTCTTGTTAAGCATTCTTTCTTTCTTGGCTTTTATATGGTCAGGTGAATACATATTTCAATCAAAATATGAGTCGTTGTCTTTTCATGAAACGCTGTACACAGTGATACTATATTAATTTAGAAAGAAATCGTTTACGAAAAAAAAGATCCCATGATTTAAGTTTTACACATGGCAAAAACGGATAGGATATAAGATAGAGGAAGCTACAATCGGGTTGATACCAGAATCTGCCATCTATTTTTTTATATACTTTTAGACATTGGTATATTTAATTCTCAAACCCCTTCCGTTTTTATGGCGGAGCTGGGTTTATTTTTACATGATGTTGAAAAACATGAAAAAATTGTTGTTTTTATATATAATGAAAAAAGCAATGCATACAAGTGAGGAGAGATTAAAATGGTTTTTAAGGTATACTATCAAGTAACCATATCAGAGGTTCCCATCAGGGAGAATACTAAAACAATGTTTGTCGAAGGTGAATCCGTTCGTGACGTCCGTCTAAAATTAAAAAAAGAACCTTATAACGTAGAAATCGTACTACCCGTAACCGGAGCATATTTAGAATATGAAAAACAAAATGAAGATTACAAAGTATTGGAGCTATAATTTATGAAATTTGTAAAAAACGATCAAACAGCTGTATTCGCCCTGGGCGGTTTAGGCGAAATCGGTAAGAACACATATGCTGTTCAGTTTCAAGATGAAATCATCATCATTGATGCTGGAATTAAATTTCCTGAAGATGAACTTCTCGGTATTGACTATGTGATTCCAGATTACAGCTATTTAGAGAAAAATGTAGATAAAATTAAAGGCGTTTTCATTACCCATGGCCATGAAGACCATATTGGCGGGATTCCTTATTTACTTAGAAAAGTGAATGTCCCTGTATACGGCGGGAAGCTGGCACTTGGACTGCTTCGTAATAAATTGGAAGAACACGGCCTTTTACGTCAGACAACCATGATTGAAATCAGTGAAGATGAAGTGATCAAGTTCCGGAAGACGTCCGTTTCTTTCTTCCGCACCACTCACAGTATCCCTGATTCTTATGGGATCGTCGTTAAAACGCCACCTGGACAAATTGTCCATACTGGTGATTTCAAATTCGACTTCACACCAGTGGGCGAGCCTGCAAACCTTACCAAAATGGCGGAAATCGGTAAAGAAGGCGTATTGTGCTTACTCTCGGATAGCACAAATAGTGAAGTGCAGAACTTTACTATGTCCGAAAGCCGTGTCGGCGATACCATTCAAGACATTTTCCGTAAGGTTGACGGCCGGATCATTTTTGCAACGTTTGCATCGAACATTCATCGCCTTCAGCAAGTTGTGGAAGCAGCCGTGGCTAACGGACGCAAAATAGCCGTTTTTGGCCGGAGCATGGATTCAGCCATATCGATTGGACAAGATCTTGGTTATATCGTAGCGCCTAAAGATACATTTATTGATGTACAGCAATTGAATCGCATGCCTGCGAATAAAGTAACCATCCTTTGTACAGGCAGCCAAGGTGAACCAATGGCAGCCCTGTCGCGGATAGCGAATGGCACTCACCGTCAAATTCAAATCATCCCTGGTGATACTGTCGTATTTTCTTCTTCACCTATCCCAGGTAACACAATCAGTGTTTCCAGAACGATCAATCAATTATATCGTGCAGGAGCAGACGTCATTTCAGGTCCTCTGAATGACATTCATACATCAGGGCACGGCGGACAGCAGGAACAAAAGCTAATGCTTCGTTTGATAAAACCAAAATTCTTCATGCCAATCCATGGTGAATACCGTATGCAAAAACTTCATGCCCGCCATGCAGTCGATTGCGGAGTTCCGGAAGAAAATTGCTTTATCATGGATAATGGTGAAGTTCTTTCCTTAAGTGAAAACACAGCACAAATTGCTGGTAAAATCCCTTCAGGTTCGGTTTATATCGATGGAAGCGGCATCGGGGATATCGGTAATATCGTTCTCCGAGATCGTCGGATTCTTTCCGAGGAAGGTCTTGTCGTCGTCGTTGTCAGCATCAATATGAAGGAATTCAAAATTGCATCCGGTCCTGACATCATTTCACGCGGATTTGTTTATATGAGAGAATCAGGAGACCTGATCAGCGATGCTCAATCCTTGATCACCAAGCATTTAAATAAGGTGATGGATCGCAAAACTACACAATGGTCTGAAATCAAAAATGAAATTACAGACACACTTTCTCCATTCCTATATGAAAAAACTAAACGCCGTCCAATGATCCTGCCGATCATCATGGAAGTTCAATAATAAAAAGGTTCCGGAATGGTCTCATTCCGGAACCTTTTTGATTTTATATTGGATTTGAACCAGTTATGGAGAATAGCCTGCCTCATAATCTTTCAAGTCCCCATAAAGTCAAACAACGCATACCATGCTTTTCTTTTTCATCTGCGAATACATGATTGAAAAGCTCATTGTTTTTCCCGAACGTACTAAATGATAAAACAAAGTTGATTGAAACCGAGGGTACGAGACTCCTGCGGGAATACGCGTCCAAGGGAGACCCCGCGGAAAGCGAGTGCCTGGAGTGGAAATCACCATTCGAATCTTACAATCAAAAAAACTGTAGACAAACTCAATTATCGAGTTCGTATACAGTCTGAAAAGCCCAGCCATCATATAGCTGGGCTTTTTATTTTCCTTAAAGTGAGCGCTGCTCGATTTTAGCAGGACAATTACTTATTCTACAATCTTTTTTTCGAAACGATTGATGTCGGAATCTGCTCCAATGACGATTAAAATATCACCTTTATGAATTAAATCGCTCGCCTGTGGGGAGACATTTATTTCGTTCCCTCTTTTGATCGCGACGATATTCAGCCCATAGTGAGCACGGATATCAAGGTCAAATATCGAGTTTCCATTCATCTTTTGGCTGGCGACAATTTCGACGATGGAGTGTTCATCTGAAAGCTCCAAATAATCGAGGATATTATTGGAGACTATATTATGGGCAATCCTTCTTCCCATATCTCGTTCGGGGTGCACGACAAAGTCGGCCCCGATTTTCCGGAGAACCTTCTCATGATAATCATTTTGCGCTTTAACCGTTACATTTCCGACACCCAATTCCTTAAGCATGAGGGTCGTCAATATACTAGCTTGAATA
The DNA here is from genome assembly GCF_022603275.1 of Peribacillus sp. Aquil_B1. Lineage (NCBI taxonomy): Bacteria > Bacillati > Bacillota > Bacilli > Caryophanales > Bacillaceae > Peribacillus > Peribacillus sp. Aquil_B1. Next base: position 283,476 of record NZ_JAKXEE010000002.1, read on the forward strand.
TTCTCGCCAATCGCTACAATGACGTGATCAAAATTACGAATACCTATGTTTCTCAGCACATTTTCATCCGTCGTATCCCCAACTACGGCATGTGAAGCTATCCTGGCAAATTCATTCACTCGATCCTCGTCAGCATCGATGGCCAGAACCCCTAATCCTTCTTCAGCTAATGTCCTGACTATGCTGCCGCCAAAACGGCCAAGTCCAATCACCGCAAATTCTTTTTTCACAATAAGCCCTCCAACGTGATTCGTTCTCTCTTTAGAGCATGTTCTGTACTGAAAAGCATTTTTACGCTTCGCTTCCTTTAAACGTTATATATTCCGTTAAGTGATTGATCGCGAGTTCAATCGCTTTTTCATCAGGACTTAACTTGGCGTGGTGCAATCCGTATTCCGATGAAACCCCCAGCCAGAACATGAATCCTGGAATCTCCTTTAACATATAACCAAAATCTTCACCAGTCATCGCTTCCGTACAACAATGCAAATGAACAGCATTTGACTTCTCTGTAAATTCCATGAATTCCCGGGTCAACCGCTCTTCATTATACACCTGGTGATACATCGCTCCATAGTCGATATCAGCCAAGCACTCATATCCCACTTGTATACCATCCACAAGCGCTTTTATTCTTGACTTGACCTTTACCATCGATTCGGGGTTAAGGGTGCGTATTGTGCCTTCTAACCGCGCTGTCTCTGCAATAATGTTTTGAACGGTGCCTCCAGTAATCTTCCCAACTGTAATGACAGCTGAATCAAGTGGATTGACATTCCTTGAAACGACTGTTTGCAGCTGCCCTACTAGCGAGCAGGCCGCAATGACCATATCATTTGTTTCATGCGGATAGGCTGCATGCCCTCCTTTCCCCCTCAAATCGATGAATAATTCAGATGTATTGGCAAATAGAAGCCCTTCTTTAACGGCAATCGTACCAACTGGATACTCTGGGGCAATATGTAAGGCAAGGATCATATCCGGCTTCCATTTTTTCATGGTTTCCGATTTAAGCATAGGTTCAGCCCCTCCAGGCCCCTCTTCTGCAGGCTGGAAGATGAATAGCAAGTCATCATCAATCGGATTTTCAGTGAAATATGTCAATAACCCCAAACCTATGCTCATATGAAAATCATGACCGCAGGCATGCATATATTCCTCGTGGTTGGATGCAAACGGCAATCCGGTTTCCTCTTTTATCGGCAGACCGTCAATATCAGCCCGGTAGCCAATCGTTTTTCGCGGATTCCTTCCCTTCACTTTCACGAATATCCCAGTCCGCCAAGTTTCGATTTCCATTCGCTCCTGGGCTAGATTCGTTATGTAATTCAGTAGGTATTGCTGCGTCTTGAATTCCTTGAATCCTATCTCCGGTATTTGATGCAAATCACGCCGGATTTCGGCAAAAGGATTTATTTTCACATTATTCCCTCCCTATACAGAAAGCGTGGATATATTTATCCACGCTTCAGGCAATATTCACTAAAGAAATTAAAGTTGACGAAGTTCTTGCATGATTTCTGTTTTTGATTTTGTTTTTTCGTCAATTTGTTTAATGACCCTTGCCGGGATACCAGCAGCCACGGAGTATGGAGGAACGTCTTTCGTTACAACTGCACCAGCAGCCACAACGGAACCTTCACCGATTTTGACACCTTCTAGTACGACCGCATTGGCTCCGATTAACACATCATCTTCCAAAATGACCGGTTGTGCGGAAGGAGGCTCGATGACACCTGCTAAAACGGCACCTGCACCTACGTGACAGTTTTTGCCCACTGTTGCACGCCCGCCCAGTATTGCGTTCATGTCGATCATTGTACCTTCACCGATAACAGAACCAATATTGATTGATGCACCCATCATGATGACTGCGTTGTCTCCAATGGATACTTGGTCCCGAATTATTGCGCCAGGCTCGATACGGGCTTTGATGCCTTTTAGGTCCAATAAAGGAATGGCGGAGTTACGACGATCATTTTCAACTACATAATCCTCGATTTTTGTTCCTGCTGCCTTGATTGCTTCTTCGACTTCAGACCACTCACCGAATACAACCCCTGTATTTCCTGTAATGAAAGTTTTAGAAGTTGGACCAAAATCCATGCCTTCTAAATCACCTTTGACATATACCTTTACAGGTGTAGATTTTTTACTATTTGAGATAAAAGAAATAATTTCGTTTGCATCCATTTTATTCATTCCGGGTAAACCTCCTAAATATGTATCATTACTCGTTTTAAATTTACCAGACAACAGCCGGCAAGACAAGTTGAATGTCACTCTTATATATTATTCTGCCCTATTGACATTTTTGTAGGCGGACCTATAACATTCCTTGGTCGCGAATATGCTCTTTCACCACTTCCGTGAATGCCTGGACTTGCTTTAACTGAAAGGCAGATTCATAGCCGCAAAGCCATGTATCACGTTCGATTGAGTGGTTATGCCCATCCAGTAGAGGGATTTTAAATACATTCGTATCTTTATCATGTAAAGTGATGGCTGGCAGAATCGCATATCCTATACCATTAAACACCATTTGTTTGCATGTTTCGATTTGGTCCACGACTATGGTGTTTTTTGGTGTCGTTTTAAATTGCCGATGCCACCAGTCCTGGATTTCCTGGTAATAATTCGAATCGCTTTTAAACTGAATGAATGGCCGGTCCGTTTCGAACACTTGATTCAGTTCCTTCATTTCAGTATCCACCAAATAAAGCATATCCGTGAATAAGTGCTGTTTTACCCCTTTCCAATCCGGGGCCCCTCTTATGATGCCAATATGTACTTGCCCTTCATACAAAGACTTTAAAATCTCACTGCTCCAGCCAGTGATCAAGGAAATTTTGGCATACGGGTATTTTTGGACGAACTTTTTCAATACTTGCGGCAGCCAATTTTGACCGACAATCGAGGCGCAGGCTATTTTCAAAGTGCCATATACTTCATGGTCCATAGCTTGGATGCTTTCCCTGACCTTTTCTTCTTTTTCTATAACTTCATTGGCCAGACGAATTACCGCTTCGCCTGCTGGCGTCAGTGACAGCCCTTTTTGTGAACGCAAAAACAGTTTCGAGCCCCAATCCTTTTCTATTGATTGTAAACGCTGAGATAAAGCCGGCTGGGAAACGAACAGCCGCTCAGCAGCTTTTCTCATATTCATTTCCTGAGCAAGCACGGATAATAAATGAAATTCTGAAAATGACATACACACCAACCTCTTGATAATCAAATCTTATCATGATGAATTAATTTATTTAAATTTTATTATCAACAAAGTCGGCTTATAATACAAGAGAAAAGAAACGGAGTGGTTATCCTTTGACGATCATTTTATTGCTTGCCATCAGTTTTGCAGCATCCTTTGTCGGTACATTGGCCGGGAGCGGCGGTCTTATCGGCATGCCATCCCTTCTGTTGTTAGGTTTACCCATACACCAGGTTATTGGTTCAGTCAAGTTTTCCAATATGTTTTCTTCCTTTTCCAGTTTTTATATATTACTCAAGAAGAAACAGTTAAAATTGAAGGATGCCCTCCAGTTAATCCCATTTGCCCTTTTCGGTGGCTTTTGTGGCGGGCTGCTTGCTAATTCATTCTCTGAAAAGGCGATGAATCTATTGGCCATCTGTCTTTTGACTATCGCTTTGATCATGAATTTCATAAAAAAACCGAAACCTTCCGATGAAACGGATTGGCATCTCCCAAAAAAAGTTTATCCATCCCTATTCGGAATCAGTGTCTATGACGGAATGTTCGGACCGGGACAGGCAACCATGCTCATGTATACCTTTTTAAGAAATGGTGCCACCTACCTTCAATCCTTGGCTTTTACTAGACTCCAAACTTTCATTAGCTGCACTGCTGCATTCATCACCTTTTTCCTTGCCGGTAACATTGCTTGGGAGATCGCCATTTATTACACGATCGGTTCCCTGATCGGCTCACAGCTGGCCCTGCTTGTGGCTCAAAAAATCTCCACTCGACAATTGAAATTCATTTTACATTCGGTCACGATCGCCTTATTGATTCAATTGATCATCAGAGTCGCGTCTCCTTAAAAAAGGCAAACTCCATTTAAAGAGTCTGCCTTTTTTTCCTATGCCTTCTTATTCTTTCTTAGTCTCGTAAGTAACAGGAAGCTGATTATAGAGAAGATTAGAACGATAAGATAAATGGTCTGCAGTGACAATGTAAGTCCTTCCTGCAAAACCTTCACAACATTTTCAGGAAGCGACATGCGTTCTTCACTGTTCAACAGTTTGTTAGCCGTATCTATCGTCACTCCCGAGCCCTCGGGCGCATGCTCGTTCAAATAGGCTTGAAGTCTCATATTCATGATTCCTCCAAGTAATGCGGCACCTACCGTATTACCTAAATTACGCATGAACATATTGGAAGCTGTCGCAATACCCCTGCGTTCCCAGCTGACTGTTTTTTGAATGACGACAATGAATGAGGTAGAAGTCAACCCCATGCCTACACCGACAAAGAATGATCCCATGGCAGCAATCAGGGGCCCAGCCTCCGGCTTCATCCATACTAGGATCAAACTCCCAAGTATCAATGAGCAGCCTCCAAGGAGCGAGGTTGATTTGAATCCTATTTTCATCAATAACCTGCCTGAGACCATTGATGCGATCGGCCAGCCAATCGACATGGCTGTCAATGTAAAACCAGCCACCGTGGGCGAGCGCTCCATCACGCCCTGAACGAATGTCGGGAGGAAACTTGATAATCCAATCATCATCACCCCTGTCGTCAGGGATACAAGGTTCGCAATCAGAATCGAACGCTCCTGCCAAATTTCAAATGGCATCATCGGTTCGGCCGCTTTCTTTTCCTGAAGGATGAATAAGATAAAGGTGATGATGGCCACTAACGCCAAGGATATGACCGGAGCTGAAGCCCATGACCATTTCACTCCTCCTTCTACGAGTATCACCATAAGAGTGGATATGGATAACGTCAATAGCGCTGCACCTAGGTAATCGATATCACGTTTTTTCTTTTCGATTTTTTCATGAAGGAAAAACCAAATCCCAATAAAAGATAACAAGCCTAAAGGAACATTAACCCAGAAGACAAGCTTCCACGTCAGGGATTCAACGAGCACGCCGCCCAAAGCGGGTCCCATTACCGCTGAAATGCCCCAAACGCTCGATAGATACCCTTGAACGCGGGCCCTCTCTTCATTTTTATAGATATCACCAACAATCGTCGACGCTACAGGAGCTACAGCCCCAGCCCCGAAACCTTGTACAAAGCGATAAATGATGAGTTCCGTCATAGAATCTGCAAAGCCGCAAAGAATGGAGCCAATTAAAAAGACAACGATTCCAAATAATAGGACAGGTTTTCTCCCGAGAATATCCGATAGCTTACCATAAATCAAGACTGTTACGGCGTTCATTAGCAAATAACTTGAAAACACCCAGCTGTAAAGTGAAAAACCACCTAAATCACTTACAATGGCTGGCATTGCCGTCGAAACGATCGTTCCTTCAATAGCATTCATAAACATAGCCAACATGATGGCAGCTAATATGAAGGGACGTTTCAACTTTTTATTCTGCACCTTAGCACTATTCACTTCTTGGCCCAATTTCAGCATCCTCCCCATAGACCCTACCTGTTTATAGACTTTACCACTAGCTGGATCGAATATGTAAAAAACAAGAAAACTCGCCAACTGGCGAGTCTCGAGGTTAACCATCATTTTATGCCTTGCTTATTTATCAGGTGTATTTTGTTTAAATACCTTTTTCAAGATTGCCCTTCTCGTTAAGATACCTTCAAATACATGTTCGTCATTTTCTACACAGACAAACGGATGATCAATCAACAATTCCACACCTTTTGTCAATGTATCTTCAATATGAAGGCGAGGTATTTCTATATTCATTATTTCGGAAACTTTTTTATTCTCAAGATTATCAAATTCAATTCGTTCCAGTCCCAAGATTGAATCAAGAATGACTGGTGTGCTAATTAAACCATGCAGTTTATACATCGGATCTAACACAGGAATGGCCGTATAACCGCTCTTTGTTAATACCAATAGTGCATGTTCTAAATTATTGGTTACCTGCACGTGGGCCACGCGTTCAGAAGAAATCATTAAGTCTTTAACGCTGGATTCCAATAAATCCCCATCATGAGTACCGATCATGTTAAAACCCCTTACCATATGTTTTTATATACAGCTCTTTCTATAGTTTAACATATGTAAGCGGAAAAGGCTCCTTCCTAGACCAATAAAATCCCAAACGACGGGATTTCCGCAATAGACCCTTAGCCCTTACTTGTTTGGATGTTAACCTGTTTAAAACCGCATTCCGGGCATTGGTAAATCACATTTTGATTGGATTGTGCCGTTAATACATTTTCCATTTCCCTTTCCTCACCGCATTCCGGACATATTACCATTGGATTTTTCATTTACATCCCTCCAATTAATAAGATGTCGTAAAAATCACTACTTCATTCAAGTAAATATTGACCGGTTCACAATAAAAAAGCCGCTTCCAATGGAAGGCGGCTTTTTGTGATTTTTTTAAGATTGAAGAAGATCAAAGATTTCAATGGTAATCATATCAATATTATCGAATTGATATTTAGATGATTTCCCTTTATCACTGTATACTTCAAGCTCGAACATTTCTGTTTTGCTGAAATATGTAACCTGGCACTTTTTCACACCATCTATTTCAAAAAAACGTTGAGCAGATTCAGATTCCTTCGCTTGCTCTTGAAGACTTTTCAATCTGGTAAGGATGCCCTGTAATTGAGACATACTCCCTCTCCTTTCTGAATAAAACCTTTTCGATAGGTTCCACTATACCATACTTTTCTATCCAGTAGCCACGCTGAAATAAATTCAGAATAATTTAAAACTTCATTCTTTACATGGCACTATTAACAGAATAAAATAAGGAATGGATTTTGTACATGAAAAAATTTCTGGGGGTAGATTCTGTTGCAAAACATTAGTGAGCTTGGATATCGCATTTCATTGATTGATGGTTTTGATTTGGATAGAAGAAATCGTACAGGAACATATGTAATTGCCGATGAAGACATCACCTTAGTCGAAACTTCTGCCAGCCCTTCCATCCCCCGCTTAATGAAGGGGCTCGAACATTTGGGAATCGCCCTCGAAGATATTACATATATCATTCTTACCCATATTCATTTGGACCATGCAGGCGGAGCTGGACTTTTTTTACAGCATTGTCCGAATGCGAAAGTGATCGTCCACCCAAAAGGTGCACGGCATCTAGAAGACCCAACACGTTTGATCGCTGGGGCTAAAGCAGTCTATGGTGAAGAATTCAACAAGCTTTTCGATCCGATATTACCTATTCCATTAGATAGAATCCTGACTAAACATGATAGGGAAACGCTAAAAACAAGTGAAAATTCCAAGTTGACCTTTTATGACACGCCAGGACACGCAAACCATCATTTAAGCATTTTCGATTCAGTTTCTAAAGGGATGTTTTCAGGTGACACCGTAGGCATCTATTATCGTGAACTTGATGAAGAAGGTTTGGAATTTTACTTACCTTCCACATCGCCAAACCAATTTAATCCCGATGCGATGCTTGCTGCAGCGGATTTGTATGAAAGCATCGGCGTCGAACGTATATATTTTGGTCATTACGGGGTATCGGAAAATCCTAATGAAGTCTATAAACAACTTCATTACTGGCTGCCTAAATTCGTTGAGACTGCCAAATCGGCATATAGGGAATATGCTAGCTTCGAGGAACAAGTGGCAGCTACCAGTAAAAATATTTTCACGGAGGTCGCTGTTCATTTAGGTGAAAAAGGAATCACCGGTGATCATCCTGTTTTTGATATCATTGCCATGGACCTTAACGTTTGTTCTATGGGATTGATAGACTACCTGATAAAACAGGAAAAAGATCGGTAGAATGTTCCTTAAGGTTTTTTCCTATTCAAATGTCTTGGCATTCTCTATAATGAAAAAGTAAACCTTACCTAAAGCATATATGGAGGAATGAAATGAAAGACGTTACGCTCTATACCCAACCTGATTGCCCTCCCTGCAAAATCATGAAAATGTTCTTTGATGATAATAACGTCGTATACAAAGAAAAAGATATTAAAGCGGATGGACACGCACGAAATGAACTAATGAATAAATATGGCGCGTATTCCACACCGACGGTCGTCATCGATGGGAAAGCCATTATTGGTTTTGAATTGGACGAAATAAAGAAAGAACTGAATATATAACAAAAAGTCCAGGGAAGGCTGTAGCCTTCCCTGGACTTTTTCTTTTTAGCCTCCATACTTTTCAGCTTTGAAGGACTTTCCTCTAAATCACTTATTTCATTTTTTCGCTTCCATACTCAACTTCCGTTATTTTCCAAGTTCCATTTTCCTTTTTCAAAGTAACTGATTCAACATGTTTTTCCATCGATACAGGTCCGTCCCCTGTGTCCTGGAATTCCTCCTGTACATAAATGAAATCACCGTTTTTGCCATATATAATTTCCGTATTTTTGTCGTAACTGAAAAATGGGATATAATATGGAGCGAAATCTGATCCAAATGCGGTATAACCGCCATCAACTTTCACTACATTCGCTTGGACGAACTTCTCGATGAAATCATCTGTGAAATGTTTATCCAACTTCCCTTCAATCGCTTCCTTAGTACGCACTTCCTCACTGATCGAGCCTTGATTCTCCATGGCATCCTGTACTAAGGACAGTACTTCCTCTCTATGTAAGCCCTCCGCTGAAGCAGTGAACCCTCCACTTAAAAATAGAAGGATACTGGCAAGACATGCAACTAAATATTTACTCATTACAATCATCTCCTCGTTATAGAATTTCTTCTAATGATTCGGATTTGCCCATATCTTTCAATACCCGTCCAGATCAAAGCCAAACTACAAAATCACATTCTCCGTATTGCCCATCCTTTACAATAAAAAAAGAAGATTCCATTATATTGAAATCTTCTTCTTACAGCTATCGAAAAGCATAGTAAAAAATAAAACCGGCAACCAAAATCGTCCCAACTAAAAGAGAAACGAATATCGGGTTCTTTAAATAAGGATGTTCTTTAACTGAATCATCGATAGTTGAATCATATTTGGCTTTCACTTTCTGTGCCCTTGCCACAGAATAAGTATAAAAGAGCAGATATAACGCCATGACTGTAACGATTATGATTAGAATCCAGATGTACGTGCTCAAAATATGTCTCCTCCAAGCGCATCATTTCTGCTTATCGTTACACATTTAAAGCGATTATATTCATGTTTCGTTTTTTATAATAGTGCTTCATTTTCATATAAATAACTATAAGAAAGATCACAGAAAATGTATTCCTTATTATTCAGGGGATATGAAAAGGTCCGAATGGTTTCTCCCGTTTCGATATCACTGTATAAATCGGATAGTATTCCTGTTTTCCGATTACGCATCTTTACGATATTTTCGAGAAAATAAGGTCTCCAGCTCCAATTTTTATTCATATAGCTCGGTTGGACTAACCATTGCCCGTCCTTATGGAGGATATTGGGGGATTTTTGGTACCCCTCTTCATCACAAATATAAAGCCGGAAACATACGGAATCCAACTTTTTCGCCAAAACTCCGAGAAACTCTTCATGGGAGCCGGCCCGCTTATGCTGTTTTAAGAAGTTTTGCATATTCTCGTTGAATTGCAAAGTCTTTTGATAAACTGCTTCAAGCTTCTTGGTCTCTAAAGAAATGAAAGATTGACATTCTTGATGGAATTTTTCACGAAGTAAATCTTTATTAATGAACTCGCCTTCCGGTTTCGCCAGAAAATACCCTTGATAATATCGTCCCCCATTCTTCCATGCGAAGCGAAGCTGGTATTCGGACTCAATGTTTTCAAATAGTAAATTGGCGCCGATTTTTCGTGCAAGCATGCTTAGAGAAAACAAAATGACCTGATAGGCATCTCCACCTGAAATGCGAAGCTGGTCCAGGTTAACTTTTAAAATATTCGGAGAAATCTGGGCGATTCGGTCCAATTGCGTATCTTCCCCTAAATGATCTAAAGCTATCTTAATCCCATATGTTTTAAAGTAAGCAAGCACATGCTGCAAAGGATCTAAGTTTTCCGGACTGATCGTATCTGATAATTCCAGCACGATCCGGTGCATTTCCTCCGGTTGAAAATGACGATGTAAAATCTCCATGAATTCTTCGCCATGATCCAACATAAGCAAATTAGGATCTCTGTTGATAAAGATAAGAAAATCTTCACCATAGTCTTTTATTCTCTCCAAGGCAATTTCAAGTACGTAATTATCCACTTCCACCCTATACTCTTCCGGCACTGCAGAATCGTGAAAAAAAGGGCCAAGGCTTTTATATTCCGCTTGTTCCTCATAGCGCCCTAGAATTTCATACCCGATTACCTGATGTTGATCTGCACTGAAAATCGGTTGAAAGAATGGTGTCACCTTGTCTAAATTCTTTAATATCTTTTCTGTATCCATGATGCATCTTCCCCCTAATTACGAAAACACCAATATGCCAAAATTATACCATTAGTTTCTGGCATTGATAATAAATAATTTTAATTCCTACTGAACAACTCTTTTTTCAGAGCATTAAAATCCCCGTTCATCTTATCGATTTTTAAAAAAATATATGGAAAAGGCATTGTCCATAAATGGAAACAATGCCTTAAGTCTGATCAAAATGGGAAGAACCACGGAATGGTGATCACCATGATAACACCAATGAAGATCTGTATGGATATCCCGATCATGATAAAATCTTTATGCTTGTAATCACCTGCCGTCATGACAAGCGCGTTGGTAGTGGCCACCCTTGGAGTGGATAACGCCAAACTGCCAGCAACGGCCAGGCATAGAAACACAGGAAGCGGATCGATTCCTTGATTCACCGCAGCTGTCAGGGCAATGGGCGTCATGATTACCGTCGCGGCTCCATACGGGATGAATTGGCTCAGTATCAGTGTCAGGAGGTAAAAGACCGCCAATATGCCGTGTGCCCCGATATTACTGAATAAAACGGCCAGCCAATCACTTATCATTCTCACACCACCCGTATTATCCAAAGCAGCCGTTATTCCGAACATGGCAGCAATCAAGAGAACAGGTTCCCAGTTAATCTTTTGGTAAGCATCCTCCATCGAACGGACACAGCCAGTGATCACCATCAACAAGGCTGCCGTCAATACCGATAGTACAGCAGGGACGGACTCCATCGATAAAAGAATGACCATCAATGCAGTGATTCCCAAGGCGATCCATGCTTTACCCCTGGAGTGGACCGGAGAGCCATCATCCGAGGTACTTCCAATAACGATGACATCCTGTAAATCCGAGGAAATCCTCTCAATGTTCTCCCATTCCCCATGTATCAGGATTGCATCCCCCGGTTTCAAGCGTTCCGTTCCGACGTCCGCTTGAATATATTCGCCATTCCGATTGATTGCCAGCACATTACATTGGTATTTCTCACGAAAATGCACATCTATCAAGGTTTGATTTTCATAATCCGAATTCGGGACGATCAATATTTCTGTCAATCCAAATCTACTGCTAAGAAAATGTTTCTTTATTTGTTCGGTATTGAAATGTTTAAACTCCAGTTCATAGTTAAGTGCCAATCTCTCAACTGCTTCCTCTTCTCCAAACACCAAAATGACATCTTCAGGATGAAGAACTTCATCCGCCCTGGCTGAAATCGTCAACTGTCTTTGCAGCAGCGGCAATTGCTTATCCTTTGGCTTTCGCTGGATTTCAATCAAAGTCAATTCATACTGAATAGGAAGCTGGAGGTCTGACAGCCTTTCTCCAACAATATCGGAAGTAGCGGGTATATGCAGATAATGCAATCGGTCATATACTTTGTACATGCCGGCAAGCTCCCCTGCCGACAGTCCCTTGACACTGTTGTTTGCGGCAATCGTTTTCTCGGGAAGCAACAGGCGCCCGAGTGTCAACATGAAGAATAACCCAGCTGCAAAGGCGATTAAGCCAACAGGTGTAAAGTCAAAAAATTCTAAAGTGCCTATTCCGTTTTGCCGTAATACATCTGCAACGATCATATTTGAGGGAGTACCGGTAAGTGTTAATAGCCCCCCAATACTGCTTGCATAGGCAAGGGGCAATAAATACCTTGTCGGACTTGTTTTTTGTTGTAAGGCCATGCTCATAACGAGCGGAAGCAGTATGGAAACAATTCCTGTTCCGCTTAAAAATGCACTTAATATTCCTGCAGTCAGCATGACGATAAGCAGCGATTTCCATTCACTGCCCCCACATAACCGCAACAACTTATTCCCTGTTTTTTCCACGATCCCTGTATTTAACAGGCCGGCACCGACAATGAATAGCCCAGCCAGCATGATGACCACTTGATTCGCAAACCCGGCCACCAGTTCATCCAGGGTAAGAATCCCCAATAAACCCAGTATGGATAGTGCACTAAGTGCAATTAAATCAGCTCGAAATTTTCCTTGTATAAAAAGCGCAATCGCGCATAGAAGTATAATCAGTGTAATAAACATTGGTTCGGTCATCATGTTACCTCCGTATAGATGTTCAATTTCAAACCGGATACGGTTTCATCAAACCCCAGTTTACATGTTTTTCATAGGCTCATAGAAGATATTTTCTTCAATTTATGTATATTGTTTGTTAGTATGAGGAAGTAACATTTTTATATTAGATAGGTTGATTAATTTGAATAAACCCATATCAAGAAGAACATTCTTAAAGAAAAGTCTTGGTACCTTGGCTACCATAACCGGTTTAGGTATTGGCGGAAACTATTATGCCCATAATTTGGAGCCGAAATGGTTAGAAACCAAGCATAAAATCATCAGCCACCCGCTTATCCCAAAAGGTTTTCATGGAATGAAAATGGTCCAATTCAGTGATACGCATTTAGGCTTTCAATTTCAGCTTAAAGATTTACAAGCAATTGTCAATAAGATAAATCAACTGGACCCTGATGTTATTTTATTTACCGGAGATTTAATGGACCAGCCTAATAAATACAAGGCTCATCAGAAAATCCCTCTCGTTTTGAATCAGCTCAAAGCGCCGCTTGGAAAGTTCAGCATCTACGGGAACCATGATCATGGGGGATATGGCTCAGAAATTTACAGCGATATCATGGAAAAATCCCATTTTACCATGTTGCAGAATACCTCAGCTAAGATAACCTTATTAACGGCTGAAGAAATAATCATTGCCGGGGTTGATGATGCCATGCTAGGAAAGCCGGATTTTGAAAAAGCCCTTTCCGGCATCCCGGAAGAAGTGTTCACCATTATGCTTTCACATGCCCCTGACCTTGCCGACATATCAAGGACTTACGACATCCAATATCAAATAAGCGGCCACAGTCATGGAGGCCAAGTACAAATTCCGTTTGCCGGTGCACTTGTAACTCCTCCATATGCTGAAAAGTATCGGGAAGGCACATATGAAATCGATTCATTAACGTTACATGTTAATAGAGGGCTTGGCACTACCCGTCTCCCCTATCGTTTTCTTTCACGTCCGGAGTTGACTGTTTACGAATTACAAGCCGAAAAATGAAAGAAAAAGAACACAGGGGAAAACCGCCAGACTTATTAACAAAACCTGTGCGGATAAAACAACTAGTTGCCATGTATCATTTGTAATGGACTCCTATGAATTATAGCATTAGAAGTATATCCGAGAAAACCAGGTTTTTTTTACCAGCATCAACGGCAATGCCATAAAGGTTATACCACACTTAAATAGCCACAGAGGAAAGTGCCGATGCACCCTAAAACAGACACCGTTATATAGATAAGGCTATCTATATAACGGTGTTTTCTAATAAGTTCAAGCGTTTCCATACTGAATGTCGAAAAGGTCGTAAAGGCTCCCAGAAAACCTATCGTCAGAAAAACCTGCAAAGATAAAGCCCAGCTCTCTTTTTGCGGAATCACCAACCCCAGCCCAAAGGAACCTATAAGGTTAATCAGTAAAATGCTAATGGGTATAGAGACCGCTGGCAATAGCCTATTAAAAATAAGCTGCAAGACATATCTAGAGGCCGCCCCAAAAAAGCCACCTATAAAAACTGAAAGAACCTCAATCAAAGGGCGTCACCTCTTTGACTATTAAAAAGGCCCAGTCCGAGGAAACCAGCGACCAAACCAAATAAAAGCGTAGCTCCAAGATAGAGTCCCGCCAATGCCAGAGAAGTCTGCAGTAGATTCACCACTTCTTGGGAAAATGTGGACATTGTGGTGAAGCCGCCGCAAAACCCGCTGCCCATCGCTAAAAAAACAAGCGACTTCTTTTTCGCGGCGAAATAGCCATTGATCATTCCAAGCAAAAAGCTGCCTACTATATTTATCAATAGGGTTCCAAACGGGAAGAAGGAATGGCCAGCAATCAAGATTACACAATATCGCAATATCGCTCCTGCCGCTCCTCCAAAACCGACTGCAAAAATGCTTTTTAATCGATCCATTAAGGTCCCCCCGAATTTTTCTCATAAGTAGACTCATTATAACAGATTAAGATGAAACAGGCTCTTTTCTTAAAAAAAACCATACTATGTAAAGAATTTGAGAAAAGGAGGCTAATTATGCAAACACAGTATTTTCCTTACTACCACTATCCACAGACCATGATGCTACAGAACGAATACAGAAATGTATATGGGAATGAATATGGACCTGAAAATTGGAATGACGAGCGCTTCTTTCCTTTCTTTCCTCTATTGGCGCCTGTAGCTTTTGTTGCAGGATTGGCAATTGGACCATTGCTATTCAATAACCGTCCACCTGTCTATCCTCCATATCCTCCTCCATACCCGCCCGCTTACCCTCCTTACCCTGCTTATCCAGCTTATCCTGCTTATCAAGGCTTTCAGGGTTACCAGCAACAACAATTCGGCGCACAGGCTGGAGTATCCGAAAATATCAATATATACACTCAATAAAGATTGCACAGAAGGCGACATTGAACGCCTTCTTTTTCTTGGACCAAAAGCCGTCAGATTGAATTTTACTTCCCTATATATTTTGAAGTGGTATAATATGAAAATGAATAGATGGTAAAGTGTTAGGAAATGATGGTCATACCCTAGAGATGTACATGCATTGTTTTTTCACTGTTTCTGCCTGGTTGCATATACGTCTCTATTTCAACCAATATATAAGAACAGGTTTTGATTGAAGGACGTCTGTTTGTAGCGTCCTTCTAACCTTATTAAGAAAAGGAGTTTCCATGATGAACCAAACGAAAGGACATTCTGAAAGGGATGAGTTTTCGATTAACTCCATTGCCCAAGCCGTGTTTATTGTCAATAAACATGCAAAGACCGCATTGGAGCCCAAAAATTTATATAATTTAAAACGGCTCGCATTAAGCAAGCTTATGCAAGAAGGAAAAGCGAAGAAGATTGGACTTCATTTCTCTGATAACCCTCGCTTTGCAGCACAACAATCCGACGTCATTGTCGAATGCGGATCATATGTTTTTCATTTACCTCCCACTAAGGAAGATTTGAAAAAACTACCCCACCTCGGCAGCCGGGCAGCCTCCATACGGAACCCTAAAGCCGCATTGTCATTATCCAAGGCAAAACAGATTCTGCAATCTTACGTTGGACAAGCAGGTGAAAAACAACCGAATCCTGCCAACACCGAGAAAAGGGCTCACGGGCGTGGGTCGGTCAAGCAACCTTTCCACAATCCATTCCCATCCTCCTTTTTAGGAAAAGGTTCCAAGTATTGATCATTGATAAACCAAACGGGCCGTGAGGTAATGCCTCACAGGCCCGTTTCCCATTCATAATACCAATCTGTCTATCAACTTTATTAGCTCTGCAATTTCAGGCTTGCTGATTTGTGCGTCAGCCCCTACGACCTGACCTTTATGACGCAGGCTATCCGTAATCAAAGAAGAGAAAATAATCACCGGCAATCCAGCGAGTTCCCCGTTTTCCTTTATTCTTCTAGTCAAATGATGCCCATCCATTTGAGGCATCTCAATATCGGTAATCACCAGTTGCACTTCTTCTTCAACCAATTTTCCTGATTCGATTAAATTCTCCAGATAATTAAATGCATCAAGTCCATTTTCATAAAACTCCAAGTACTTGAATCCAGCTTCTGACAATGTTTCAAACAGCAGCTTTCTCAGTAATGGAGAATCCTCTGCAATCAGGATTCTCTTGTCTGAATTTTGCCGGATACCAAGCTTTTTAACCTGTTGGATGTTTATTCCTGATTCTGGATTGATTTCGACCACTATTTTTTCAAAATCGAGTAACAGTAACATTTCACTATTTAATTTTATTACTCCGATAATCTGACTTTCAAGGCCTTGATACATATCCGAAGGCTTTTCGATTTGTGACCAGGAAATACGATGGATCTGTGTTACGGTATGGACATGGAAAACCACTTTTTGCTGATTGAATTCAGCCACTATGAATTTATCCTGCTCAGGAGTTTCAGATGGCGGAAATCCTAAAGCATCCGCCACATTCACAACTGGCAGGACTTCTCCGCGAAGCTCAATGATCCCCTCCACATTTGGATGCGAATGCGGGACAAGCGTGATGGGGACAGGATTGATGATTTCCTTCACCTTAATTACGTTAATGCCGAATTTATTCTTTCCGAGACCGAATTCCACGATCTCAAGCTCATTCGTTCCACTTTCAAGTAATATTCCTTTATTTGCTTCCATTGTTTCATCTCGCCCTTCTACTTTTTCATTTCATCATCCATAAATCATTTAACCGCCAGGAAAAATATCATGGTTTCATCAATGAACTCATACCTAATAATTCGGTTAAATATTTCTTTTGTTTAGAGGACAGCTAAAAAAAGAATCAAGAAGTGATTATTTATTAATACCAAACTAAAAAGGGACCCATCAGGGTCCCCTTTTTCCATTCTCATTTTCCACCGCTGCCATTCCTGCCATCCTATCGATCGTAAGGCTGTCTCTTCGATAAAAGTGATCAGCATATAACGCCTTGCGGCCCTTCCAAATCCACTTAAAATAGGAGGTCAGTTGGGTCTTTTCACTTCCTTCGAGACCTTTTCTTTGGATTGAGCCAACCTTTTTTTACAAAGAATAAAAACATCATCAAGGCAATTCCGCCCATCATTCCGAGAATGAGGAAATAGCCATAATGCCAATTTAATTCCGGCATATATTCAAAATTCATTCCATATACGCCCACTATGAAGGTCAGCGGCATGAAAATGGTAGTGATGACAGTCAATGTCATCATCGTTGAATTCATATTATTAGAGTTCACAGACAAATAGCTATCTCGGATATCGGACGAAAAATCTCGATACGATTCAAGCATTTCAGTCAATTTAAGAAGGTGATCGTATACATCATTAAAATAAAGGTGCTGATCTTTCAAGTAATTCAGACGCTCAGATGAAATCATTCTGTACAATAAGTCACGCATCGGCAATATGGTCCGACGGAGCCTGGACATATCTGTACGTAAATCGAATAGCTGATCCATCAATTCGTTAATCGTGTCATTTTCAGTATTTTCCTCAATGCTGCCCAATTCACTTTCAATTTTATAAACAGGCGGGAAAAATTCATCGACGATCCTGTCAATTATCCTATGCATCAAGAAAAATGGACTTTGCTTCAACATTTTGTTACCAGCAATTTCTTCCCATACTTTTTCCAGTTCAAGCATATCTTCCTTATGAAAACTGACTATCCATTTTTCACCAACAAACATATCCAATTCCACTGCTTTAAATACCTTCTCCCTTAGAGCATGTATTACAAGAAATTGGTAGCCCTCATAAAAATCCATTTTGGGACGTTGGTTAAAATCATCCAGGCAGTCTTCGATTGCCAGTGGATGAAAGTGAAAATGATTGGTTAAAAGTTCGATTTCCTTGTTTGTGGGGTTGGAAAAATCCACCCAGAACCACTCGATATCCGGATTATTCATTTCGGTTAGCGGTAAACCAAAACTGACTTCATGATTAGAAGTTATTGCGCAAGTCCTTATCATATGTATCAACCCTCAAAATTTTCTTATCAAACATTATACCTTTAATTCATTAATCTCAAAAAGTTTTCTCCCCCTCAAAACTAAATGATAAAATAGAATGAATGAGTCAAACATAGTACATAATTCATGAAGTTAGAAAAGGGAGGACATTCATAGATGGAACATTTAATAAACCCTCTAGTAAAAGACGTTAAAATATCAGGAATCCGTAAATTCTACAATATGGTAGCTGATATCGAAGGCACCATTTCCTTAACGATAGGACAGCCTGACTTTCCAACTCCGATGCATATTAAAGAAGCTGCAAAACAAGCCATCGATAATGATTATACCGTTTATACTCACAATGCGGGCTATTTGGAATTACGGGAAGCCGCTTCAAATTATGTAAAGGATAAATACAAGCTTAACTACGATCCGGCGAATGAAGTGATAGTGACCTCTGGTGCCAGCGAAGGCATAGACATTACCTTTCGGACGATCCTCATCCCAGGGAACGAAGTCATATTACCGGGTCCGGTATATCCGGGATACGAACCCATCATTAAGATGTGCGGGGCAACACCTGTTTATGCCGATACAACAAAAAATGGATTTCGTTTGACTGCAGATATACTTGAAAAATACATAACGGAACATACTCGGTGCATCGTTCTGCCCTATCCATCGAATCCGACCGGGGTTACATTATCTGCCGAAGAATTATTGGACATTGCCGAACTTGTTAGGGGCAAGGACATCTTCATATTGGCTGATGAGATATACAGTGAACTGGTATTCGATCAGGAGCATGTTTCGATTGCCACTTTCTTAAAAGAACAAACCATCGTCCTGAACGGACTTTCCAAGTCCCATTCCATGACCGGGTGGAGGATCGGCCTTCTGTTTGCGCCTGCAGCCATCTCTCAGCATCTTTTAAAGGTTCACCAATACAATGTGACCTGTGCCGCCTCGATATCGCAGAGAGCTGCCTTGGCAGCATTGACGGCAGGCAGAGATGATGCCATTCCCATGAAGACTGAGTATGCTCGGAGACGGGATTACGTATTCAGCCGCTTACAAGCGATGAACCTGGAAACAGTCAAACCAAACGGGGCCTTTTACTTCTTTATAAAGCTGCCTGAAGGCTATGCCACTTCGCTTGATTTTTGCCTAAAGCTTGTTCAACAGGAAAAAGTGGCAGTGGTCCCTGGAGATGCATTTTCTCCCCTTGGTGAAGGGTACTTCAGGATATCTTATGCATACTCCATGGAAACCCTGGAAAAGGCTTTGGATCGTATTGAGGCTTTTTTAGCCATAAAGTAACCGAAAAAAAGTGGCCTTCAATTGAATGAACAATTGAAGGCCATTTTCCTATTTTCAAAGATGTCATCCCTACCGAAGGTTTCACCAAGTCAGTCAACTAATACAGCCTCCGTAAGAAACGAATTTCCCGATATCCCTCTTCCTTATTTGTCGTGGTAAGACTCACTTCAACGATTGACCCAAGTAAATCCGCCATCACTTCTTCAAATTCCTTTGCAGAGCGCGGCTTTGAAAAACCTAAACTCTTCAATTCGCGCATCAGGATCTGAAAACCGGCATTCGTTTCGATATGACTGAATTTCACCGGCAGTATCAGCGGACTTTCATTCATTAATTTCAGATCCCAACGAATGGGCTTTGTTTGATGAATGGTTTTTTCTCGCTTAAAACCTTCAATCCTTACAATATATCGACCATCTTCTAATTCCTGGAATTTCATATTGATATCATCGAATTCGCCCATAGCTATCACTCCTTTTTGTAAAGGCTGTCGCTATCAGCTTATTCATGATATAGAAATGCTAGCACTTATTATAATGTTTATATAATGCCTGTGTACCGCTATTTTCCTCACCAGCTTCTGCCAGCCCCTCATATAGGGATTTGCTCAGGCTTAATCCAGGAGCGTCCATTCCCATTCTTTCCGCTTCATCAAGTGCAATCTTCATATCCTTGATAAAATGCTTGATATAAAAACCCGGCTCAAAATCCCCTTCAACCATTCGCGGTACAAGATTGGACAGTGACCAGCTTCCGGCAGAGCCCGATGATATGCTCCTTAAAACCCGGTCCGGATCCAACCCCGCCTTTTTGGCATAGGAAATCGCTTCAGTCACTCCGATCATATTGGAAGCAATGGCGATTTGATTGCACATTTTCGTATGCTGTCCTGAGCCAGCCGGGCCTTGATGGACTACATTGCTGCCAATGATATCAAAAATGGGCAGGACAGCTTCAAATGCCTCACTAGAACCGCCGACCATGATCGTAAGCTTCGCATCACGAGCACCAATATCTCCTCCGGAAACCGGTGCATCCAATGATTCCATGCCTTTTTTCTTGGCTTCCTCTGCTATTTTCACTGCCAAAGATGGAGTGGAGGTCGTCATATCGATTAAATGGGTTCCTTGTTTCCCGTTCTCAATAAGCCCATTTTCCCCAAGATAGATTTCTTCCACATCACTAGGGTATCCTACCATGGAAATGATCACATTAGCTTTCTGCGCAATTTCCCTTGGTTCAGATGCCCACTTCGCACCCTTTGAGAGCAGTTCACTTGCCTTATCTTTCGTCCTTGTATAAACAAACACCTCAAATCCCGCCTTAAGAAGATTTGCGGCCATGCTTTTTCCCATCACTCCTAAACCTATGAAGCCGATCACTTTGTTCGATTGCATATTGCAGATTCCTCCCAATCATTTTGTTTCAAAAATCCTTAAATGGACTTTATCATTCCTCCGTCAACTAGATACGACTGGCCCGTTAAATATGTATTGGCGCCTGAAACAAGGAAAGTAACGAATTTTGCAAATTCCTCGGGTTCCCCATAACGGCCAAGAGGGATTTTGTTAATCGATTGTTCAGTCACCTTCTCAGGAGTGATGCCTAGTTTCTCCGCATTCATTTCATCAAGGTGCTGAACCCGGTCTGTTGCGATTCTTCCTGGACCGACTGTATTGATCAAAATCCGGTCCGGTGCTAATTCTGAAGCTAACGTCTTTGACAATCCAACGATTGCCGTCCGGAATGTATTCGATAATATCAAACCTGGAATCGGTTCCTTAATAGATGAAGAAGCAATATTAACAATTTTCCCGCCCTGTTTTTTTAAATGTGGCAAGCTTTCACGGATCGTCCTTATGAAACTTAGTAAATTAAGTTCGAAGGACTGTTGCCATTCTTCATCATTGAAATCTGTAAACGAACCCCCTGGAGGACCTCCGGCGTTATTAATAAGGATATCGATACCGCCGAATTCCTCAGCAGTTTGCCCAACCAGGCTTTTAATATCTTCAGCTTTTGTTATATCCGTTACCATATAAGAAACTTTACCCGTCCCAAGCTCGGATAACTCCCTTTGTACTGCGGCAAGCTTTTCTCCATCACGGCTTGCCAGCATGACATTTGCCCCTTCCTTAACCAATTCAGCTGCCATAGCCTTCCCCAAACCTTGACTTGAAGCTAAAATCAAGGCATTTTTCTTTTTCAAATGTAATTCCATATTATATTTAACCTCCATTTTCTTAAAATCATAATTCCATTATATCGCCATTACCGTAAAGTGAAAAATCTGAATAATCATTATTGTGATTTTTATTTACAAAAAAATAGCCGGTTGGATAACCCAACCGGCGTCAAAGGGGGAAATGAGAATGTCAGCTGCCCTAATAGAGCCAAACAACTGTGCTTGCTTTTTATTTACCCCGATTTTAGTGCAATAAACATTTTTTCTTAAATGTTCAAGAAAAAATTACAGGAAAGCACCCCATCCGAAGATTCTGTGGATGGGGTGCCATTTTTCCTCATTTTTTTTATTTCTTCAAAGCGTTAATTACCGCTTCTTTCACATTATCATTCGTATCCAGCCCTAAAACTTCCTGAGATAGTTTTTTCATCTCTTCAAGCGAAAGTTGGCTAATTAAAGCACGTGCTTTTAAAATCGAAGTGGCACTCATTGAGAATTCATCAAGACCCAATCCGATCAAAATCGGTATGGCAATTTCATCTCCAGCCATTTCCCCGCACATCCCGGCCCATTTCCCTTCTTTATGAGCTGCATCTATGACCATTTTAACCAGGCGTAGAATCGCTGGGTTATATGGTTGATATAAATAGGATACTCTCTCATTCATTCGGTCAGCGGCCATCGTATACTGAATCAAGTCATTAGTGCCTATGCTGAAGAAATCGACTTCCTTAGCAAATATATCCGCCATCACTGCAGTTGAAGGGATTTCAACCATGATTCCGACTTCAATTTTTTCGGCAACCTGAATACCATTGTCAAGCAATTCCTGCCTAACTTCAGCCAAGACGGCTTTAGCTTCACGGAATTCAGCAAGCGTGGCAATCATCGGGAACATGATTTTCAAATCTCCGTAAATGCTTGCACGAAGCAGGGCACGGAGCTGGGTCCGGAAAATCTCCTGTTCATTTAAGCAAAGGCGAATCGCACGGTATCCAAGGAAAGGATTCATTTCCTTAGGAAGCTCTAAGTAAGGCAACTCCTTGTCTCCGCCTATGTCAAGCGTTCTGACGACTACAGGCTTACCTGACATTCCTTCCAGCACCGCTTTGTATGCCTCGAACTGTTCTTCTTCACTTGGAAAGTCGTTTCTGCCCATATAAAGAAATTCCGTACGATATAACCCGATGCCTTCACCGCCATTTTGATGTACGCCCTCCAGGTCTTTCGGCGTACCAATATTGGCTGCCAATTCCACATGATGGCCATCATTTGTAACGGTTTTTTCATTAACCAGCTTCGCCCACTCAGCCTTTTGCCTAGCATAAGCTTCCTGCTCCTCTTCGTAGCGTTTCACGAGTTCAGGAGTAGGATTGATGTGAACTTCACCCTTTAATCCGTCAATTATGACCAAGTCACCATTATCAATGGAAGAGGTCACTGACTTCGCTCCAACGACTGCTGGAATTTCCAATGAACGTGCCATTATGGCTGAATGGGATGTACGTCCACCGATATCGGTCGTAAATCCTTTAACATATGCCGGATTCAACTGCGCTGTATCGGATGGAGTCAAATCCTCCGCAATGATGATCACTTCTTCAGCAATCATGCTCGGATTTGGAATATGAACACCTAAAAGATGCGACAGCACCCGTTTCGTGACGTCACGGATATCCGCTGCACGTTCCTTCATGTATTCATTATCCATTTGTTCAAACATCGTAATGAACATGCTTGCGGTTTCATTTAAGGAAAACTCAGCGTTGACGCCTTCTGATTGAATTTTATCCTGAATTGGAGTGATAAGTTCCGGATCAGCCAAAACAAGCAGGTGTGCGTCAAAGATAGCGGCCTTATCCGCCCCTAAATCCTTTTCGGCTTTATCCCTGATTATCTCCAATTCATTCGTTGACTTTTGAATAGCTTCCTTAAAACGGGATATTTCAGCCCCGACATCTTCTATGCTTCTTTTTTCGATCGATAAATCAGGCTCAGTCAGTCGATAGGCTTTAGCGATGGCTATTCCGTTTGAAGCTGCTATTCCACTAATCAAAGTGGACATTATTCTGCTAATCCTTCTCTATTCAACGTTTCAGCAAGTGTGTTCAGTGCATCATTTTCATCGCTTCCTTCAGCAGAAATCGTAATTTCCGCCCCTTTGCCAATACCTAGAGACATTACACCCATAATGGACTTAAGGTTCACTTTTTTCTCTTTATAAGCAAGGTTTATTTCTGAATCGAATTTTCCTGCAGCTTGTACAAGCAATGTAGCCGGACGAGCGTGAATTCCTGTTTCTGCAGTTACTGTAAATGTTTTTTCTACCATATAAATCAATCTCCTTTAAGATAAATTAACAAAAATAGGTTATGTAAGGGGTTTTCTCCATCCAATCAGGAAAGAAACGAAAAAAAGAAATGCCCTTTTCCTTATCAGGATAGCATTATCATTCCCAACAAACAAACCAAAACTATTGGTACCTACAAAATAGTACAAAAATATAGAAAGAACTGCAACTATTACTTTTCAGATTCTTCAATGATTAAATGGACAGCTGTGCATTTTTGGTAAAAAAAGCCCTGAAACTCAGCATAATGAAAAGGACCACCGTTAAAGAAACACTTCCGAGAATCCCGATTAGTATCGCAATCTGGTATTCAATAGCGATTAGCGGGTTTATCCCCGACAGAATTTGCCCTGTCATCATTCCTGGAAGGAAGATAATCCCCATCCCGAGCATATTGTTCAAAGTCGGGAGAACTGCCGAGTCGAATGCAGCATCCACATATTTCTTCACAGCCCTCGCTGGAGTCGCTCCAAGCATCAACATTGCTTCTACCTTTTCACGATTACTGCTAATCCCATCATGGAGGTTTTTAAGCGCCAAAGTCACTCCTGTCATCGCATTTCCCACGATCATCCCTGCAATTGGAATGAAATACCTTGGCTCATACCATGGAGTGAAATGGATCACGACCACATTAAAATAAAACAAGGCAGCCATGGGACCTGACAACATACTTAGGATAACCATCCTTTTGATTTTCTTATTAAGTGTATGGGACACTTGCTTAAAAATATTATGGATGGAAAAAAGGGTCATCGCACATAAAAATCCTAAAGAAAGTAAAGGGTGGGGATTTTCAAAGATATATGTCAAAACATATCCGGCGAGAATGAGCTGGACCGTCATTCGCACCGTAGCGAGCATGATTTGCTTTTCCCGTGAAATTCCGCGCCACTTCACGATTATGAGCAGGATTACTACAAACACGTAGGCCGCACAAAGACGCCAGAACTCAATATCTATTATCCCATTCGCCTCCATTAATAATCACCCTCTTTCGCCTTTTTCAGAACGATCCTTTTTTCAGAACAGGTGTCCGCAAGCTGTTTTGAATGGGTAATCATGATGACTGTTCCTTTTTCCCGCTTTACTTCTTCTAAAAACCGGCTCATGACCGCCAGCTCAGCTTCCTCATCAAGAGCTGAAGTGGGCTCATCCAGTAAATACACCTCAGGTTTCAATAAAAGTAACCTCGCCAGTGCCAGCCTCTGTTTTTCCCCGCCAGAAAGATTCTCAGCCCCCTCGTCTAAAGACTTCTGCAACTGGACGGTTTCAAGTGCTTTTACCAATTCGGCTTTATCCTTTTTTTCCTGTTCTGTCAATTCCAGGCCAATCTGAAGGTTTTCTTCAATCGTACCCGGTAAAGTGAACGGTGCCTGGGAAAGCATTGTGACTTTACGCCGGAGCTCAATCGGGTTGAATGTATCCAGCAGCTGATCCTGATAATAGATCGAACCGCTATCCGGGTCATCCATCCTGTTCAATAATCGGAGCAGTGAGGTTTTTCCTGCACCGCTTTCCCCAGTCAAGCAAGTAACCATACAAGCTGGTATTTTCAAATCATCAATTTTCAAAATCCCTTTATACGTAATATTTTCAAGCCTAAATATCAATTTGCACGCCTGCCTCCCTTACTCCACCATATCATTATAAGAAACTATCATGATATGGGGTAGCGATGCATGTTAAAATTTTCATTTTCTTTCGCTTTTTTATGGGTTAGTATTAGTCCTGCCGAATATATCCATGACGGACGTGGAAAACACCTTAATAAATGGAGGGACTATCATGAACGGAAATTCCTTGTTACATTCTTATCTGAATGTTTTTCTCCTGACTGCACTTTGCCTGATCACGTTGTCTGGCTGCCAGGCAGCATCAGATAACCAGGTTAATCAATCCAAGCAGGAAGATTCAATTTCAAATGAAGTAAAAGGCAAGACATTCACAGCCGAGATCATCAAAGTTGTTGACGGAGATACAGTAAAAATCAAAATGGCTAATGGAAATGAAGAAACGGTCAGGCTCCTATTGGTAGATACTCCAGAAACCGTGCACCCATCCAAGCCCGTTCAGCCTTTTGGACCTGAAGCAAGCAAGTTCGCCAAGGAACTCATGCCTGCAGGCTCTGAAGTGGAAGTAGAAACCGGCATAGGTGAAAGGGATAAATACGGCCGGCTGCTGGCCTATTTTTATGTTGATGGTAAAATGGTGAATAAACTCCTGCTGGAAAAAGGACTGGCAAGGGTAGCTTATGTATATGCACCGAACACGAAATATCTTGATGAATTGGAAGATATTCAGAAACAAGCCCAAAGAGACGAAATCGGTATTTGGTCTATTGAAAACTATGCAACTTCAAATGGGTTTGATGAGTCCCGGTCAAAGGAAGTATCGGTGGAAAAGCCGACTGGCTCTTGCAGTAACCCGCAAATTAAAGGGAATATAAACTCTAAAGGCAATAAAATATATCACATTCCTTCGGGCCAATATTACGAAATAACTAAACCAGAAGAAATGTTTTGTACTGAACAGGACGCACAGGATGCCGGTTTCCGAAAATCGCAAAGTTAACAAATTCAACGGTATATCAATATGCCCGCTTCCGTATTTATAAAAACTAAATGATGATTTACCTTTCTAAACTCCTTTTGTCGACAAACGGAGCATTCATGTGTTTGGCTTTACATTGAATGAAGAGGAAAAATTAAAAGAAGACGCAGTGAAATGTTTCGGCACATCCAATATCAGGATGTGCTTTTTTCATTTGGTCAACTTTTTCAAGATTATCTGAATCTACGTTTTCCCTTCAATAAGGTTCTTTTTAGCTCCCTTGAAAACCCACTTTTTCCCCCCTCCATTTTTCCGTTACGCATTTTGGCTATATATGATCGATTTATTTATGGTAGAAGCACCCGGGAATACAGGAAAGTGCACTTTCTAAAGGTGACTTGCTTAATGGAAGATTTCTCAGCACTGACGAAGGAATTCACCCCGATGATCCATCATATTATCCGCTCACTTTCCATCTATAAAAATAAGGAAGAATATTTTCAAGTAGGCTTGATTGCTTTATGGGAGTCATTGGGGAATTTCAATGAGGAATACGGAAAATTCTCCAACTATGCCTATACGGTAATCAAAGGCAAAATTCTGAACGAATTAAAGCATCATCATAAATATGAGATTCGTACCGAACCCTTTGATTCCTTCATATTAGAGATTAAGGATCCTTTTGCGATGCATGAAGAGGCCTTTGCCATCGATAATATCCTAACCTACACCGAAGGATTGACACTGAATCAGCAACGCTGGCTTTTACAGACATACCTCGAAAATAAAACGGTATCCGAAATAGCTGATGTCTATCAAGTCACTGCAGCAGCCGTCAAATCATGGAGAAAGTCCGCTTTAAATAAATTAAGGAAACAAGTGATTTTTCCATTGTAAATGATTAGGGGTGGCTCAAACATGAGCCACCCCTAATCATTTACATCGATTAACTTCTCGCTTCTTCTAAATACGTATAAATTATCACACCGTCATGTTGGGCATTTCCCCGAAAATGTTTAAAGTCTTCCCTTTTAACTAGAACCTCTCGAAAAGCTAAAAATTCTTCTTTTGTTATCCTGAATTCATCCATTTCCCGATTTGCCAGTTTATCGAGTACATCTTTTGCTTCATCTGCATTCATCATATTATCCTCCTTAATTATCAAATGTTCCATCATATTTAGTCAGGAGAAATTCCGTTTTCATTTTAACATAAGCATGCCACTAAATATAAATCAGAATTTTTTGAGGCCCTCTTGCTACATTATTCTTTACGTATGCTTTAAAATAGTGCAAACTGTATAGTAAAATATCATATTGTAAAATGATTGGCATATTTTGTACATAGAATTACATACTGGTACGTATAACTGCGTTTTCAAGATATACCAAATTATGCCACTTTATTACAACTGCTCCATTTCAAAAATCGCATCTCTTTAAAAGTTTAGCTTACTGTACCGACATAAGAGATAACTAATTCTCTTACTAGCACTTCCCACGTCAAAATCTAAACGGCAAGATGTTCGAATAATCCAATTACTCCATAGTTACTTTTTGATCATTGGAAACAAAATGGGAAAGGATGATTACCATGAAGAAAGCGGAAGTTGGAAATATCATTGAATTTAGAGAAGGCTTAAAAGGAATCGTCGAGAAAGTGAACGAGAACTCAGTAATCGTGGACGTCACGTATATGGAAAATTATCGTGATTTGGAACTTGAACAGAAAACCGTCGTCAACCATAAAAATTATAAAATCATAGGTTAATTCAAAAACGGGATGGTTTCTCAATACCATTCCGTTTTTCACTTTTTAGCAAGCGCACGAATTGATTCTCCAGTTTTTTGTAACCATTTCCATTTTACTCCGTCTAATTCATTAAAGGGCAATACACTTGTATGTGATGCAAAATATTAAAATTCAGATTGGAATTTCCATCAGAAAGATGAGGGAAACAAATGACTCGTTGGACACGTTTTATTGGCTGTGTCACATTCGCCGCTTTTCTGCTCACTGGCTGCGGTACGACCACAGACGAAAATGCAGGTGAGCCACAAGAAGGTTCAGTAAAAGAGGGGAACGAAGGCAATACTTCTCAAGGAGAAAATCGCAATAACAAAGTAAGACTGATGGAGCAAAACCTGCAATATTCAATTAACGGGGAAGCAAAGGAAAAAACAGCGTTCTTAAAAAAAAGTGATAATCAACCGTTCAGCCTTTATGTTTTACAACAATTCAGATTAAGTGCCGAAGAACCTGGAAAGGATATTGTTTTCCTGACTGAAGATGACTCCATTTTTATGAGAATAGAATTATTGAAGACGGATGTCAATTGGGATGAGGTGGAAAAAAATGTTCAATCCCAGCTGGAAAGCATTTCAGAAACGATTAGGGATCCTTCACTTGATATCGAGGGCGGCACGGGATTTGAAGTGGAAAGTGGGAATGATGTAATCACTTCCATATTGCTCAAGGATGAAAAAGCGCCCGTCCGCTTAACTATGTTCACAAAAAAAGATCGAGATTACCGGGATGCTTTTTTAGAGATGGCTAAGACGCTGATGAAAGGATGAACATTGATTCCCTGTAACGGAGGGCTAAGAAGTTCAGGCCCCCCGTTCTTCATCACTCCTTCCCCGCTTTGCTTTTCCAGACCAGCATTAAAAAAAGGAGGCTTATGTATCCAAAAACCGGATAAATATATCCTAGTAACCTTCCATATCCGAATTCACTAATGATCAAAGCAATTAAAAAAATGACCGCTATGATCAGCATGCTTGGCAATTTAATATAACTGCTGATTTGCCTCTGTAATCCATATATGTTTCCGATGACCGAAGTGAAAATCTCCCCGTAAATCACCAAAATGAACATCCAATATAACTGACTGGCTGCCGTTCTCATAATAACTGCTGAAGGAATTTCATAACCATTCACGTCAGGAAGAGTCATAAGTGAAAAATGCCCCGTCAATAAAATGATCGTTAGGAATATCCCACCAAGGATTGCACCTTGTTTAATGACCTTCTCATCTCGAACTTCATACGCAACCGGAACCAGCACAGCCTGAGCCAAAGCAAGGTTAAAGGCTGTATAGGCAAATGGTGACAAAATCATTTTCACGGTGATCACATCATCTGGAACCTTTGTAAGGGTCTTAAAGAAATCCCCATTACCCAGGGTAGAGAAAAAAAGGATTAAACTAAAACAGATCATGATTGGTACTACAAACGAGTTCACAGTGAAAACACCTCGCATGCCCATCATCAGGACCAAGGATGCCAGAATGATCGTAGACCAACTTCCTATACTTTTAGGCACGCCAAGTTGTTCTTCGAAAACGGCTCCTGAACCCGAAATCATGACAGCCGTCACCCCTAACAGCATGATAAGGAAGAAGATGTTGATGATTCCTGCTATTTTCCTGCCAAAAAGAAATTGATTAAACTCCTCATAAGAAGATGCTCTGATCCTTGTGGAAATGAGCATGATTTTCGTTCCAGTGAAAATGAAAATATAGCCTGCTATTAAAATCCCGATAAAGCCATAAAAGCCATAACGGGTAAAAAACTCGACAATCTCTTTTCCAGTTGCAAACCCTGCCCCGACGACCGTGCCTACATAAACCGCTGCAATCTGAAAACTTCCTGACCACCTTGACAGCATACTCTCCCCTCCTCCCTACATTTATATGTAAGGAAGAGACATTTAAGACAAGCCGAGCAATATTCCTTTCGTCGGGTGTTTTTTTACTGTGCTAACATTCTCACATTAATGTTAACTGAACCCCCATATGCATTTCTTCTTAAGGCTTATACAGCATTTTTCATGCCCAACATTTCAAACGAATAGAAGATTTAAAAAAACGCTTGAAATGATCTCCAAGCGTTCTTTCTAGTATACAGCCTACTATTTCATAATGCCTTATCATCTACAGTGGAGAGCCATTCGTCTATCACCTTCACAACGGACTCTACAGTCCCGTCAACAAACGGGGATTTCAGATTAGCAGATTCAACGAGATCAAGGAAAGACTTGCTGCCTCCCAGTTGGCACAGATTCAAATAATCCTCCCAAGCCGTTTCATCTTTTTCAGTCGACCTTTTCCAGAATTGGAAAGCACAAATCTGGGCCAATGTATAGTCGATATAATAAAAAGGTGATTGATAAATGTGGCTTTGCCGCTGCCAATACCCGCCATTCTCCAAGAATTCATTTTCTTCATAATCGCGATGCGGCAAATATTCCTTCTCGATCTTACGCCAAGCCCGCCTTCTTTCAACTGGGGTGGCATCAGGATTTTCATAGACAAAATGCTGAAATTCATCAACAGCCACGCCATACGGAAGGAATATGAGGGCACCGCTTAAATGGGAAAACTTATACTTTTCCGTATCTTCCTTGAAAAATAGCTCCATCCATGGCCATGTTAAAAATTCCATGCTCATCGAATGGATTTCACATGCTTCATATGTGGGCCAATAATACTCAGGAATGTCAAGATCACGGCTGCGATACACTTGGAATGCATGGCCTGCCTCATGTGTCAAAACATCTATATCCCCGGAAGTACCGTTGAAATTGGAAAAGATGAATGGAGCCTTATAGTCTTCTATAAAAGTACAATAGCCTCCGCTCTCTTTTCCCTTCTTCGCCACAAGGTCCATCAGGTCATTATCTATCATATAGTTGAAAAACTGATTCGTTTCAGGCGAAAGCTCCTGGTACATCTTTTTCCCGTTTTCGATGATCCACTCGGCATCGCCTTTTGGAGTGGCATTACCCGTTCTGAAATGAAAATTCTCATCATAATAGTTCAGGTTCTCTAATCCCAGACGTTCGCGCTGTCGTCCCTTCAGCCGGGTGACAAGCGGTACCACTTCCTCTTTCACCTGCTTGCGGAATGCAGCAACCATTTCAGCATCATAATCAGTCCTTGTCATTCGATAATACCCAAGTTCCACGAAATTCCCATAACCGAGCGCTGTCGAAATTCCATGCCTCACCTTGACAAGTTCGTCGAATATACGATCCAATTCCTCCTGCTTTTCTTCAAAGAAACCGTAATATGCCTCACTTGCATTTTTTCTTAATTCACGGTCCGGGGACTCCATAAAAGGCTGAAGCTGCGCTAGTGTTAATTCTTTGCCATCAAAGGGAATTTTTGCTGAGGCAATCAATTGTGAATATTCACTTGATAATTTATTTTCTTTTTGCAGCTGTGGTATGATTTCGGGCGAAAAAGTTTTGAGTTGGGCTTCTGCCAGGTCAAATAGTTGAGTTCCCCATTTCAACTCAAGCTCCTTGCGATATTTCGAGCCAACGAGTTCATTGTAAAATTTGGAGGTTAACTCTTCCATTTCAGGGGAGAAGTCATCTAAATAATCATTCTCCGCTTTATAAAAATCATCATTGGTATCAATGGAATGCCGTATATAGACCAAATTAAACATCGTACCTACATAATTTCGAATTTCATTTATTTCTATCATGGCTTTTATTTGTGCATCGGCATTATCAGCGTCAGTAAATTTTTCCAAAGCTTTCATGAACCGTGTTTTAATTTCATCCATTTCAGGACGTTTATATTCATACTCATTAAATTTCATATGTACGCTCCTTTTCACGATATATAAAAATTTTTTCCTGTATAATCCAGAGTAACATTTTCCAATCCAGGTCACATTCATCATTATCGCGGTTATCGTAATATAATTAATTCGCCGCAGCGTTATTAAAAACCTCTATGTCCTAGAAACAAATTCAGGTTTTAACAGACATAAAAAACCAGCACCTGCGGATAAGTCCGGGTGCTGGTTCTTTAGCTAATTTTGAGCGGAATACCCAATTTTTTTAAGCAATTCGATCACGGTTGCCTTTTCATCTTGCGTAAGTACACTCATGATATCATCGATTCTTTTTTCATGCTCAGGAAATACTCCTTCAATGAAGGCCTTTCCTTTATCTGTTATTTTCGCAAAGGTTACACGGCGATCCTCTTTACATGCTATTCGCTGCAGATATTCCTTTTGTTCAAGTTTATCCACGACATAGGTAATGCTGCCGCTAGCTAGCAAAATTTTTCCGCCTATTTGCTGAAGAGGCTGATCCCCTTTATGATAAAGTAATTCCAGTACGGCAAACTCTGTTGGATTCAAACCTTCTTCAGCTATATGTTTATTTACCAAATCATTAATGGATCGATGAGCTCTAGACATCACAATGAACAGTTTCAAAGACTGTTGGATGTTATTATTCTCCATAACTTCACAACCTTAAAAATTTTTAATTAAAATATCTTGAATTAAAAGTTATTATATGACATAAAGACTTTTTTGTCAATCTGCCCTGTTAGTATGCACTATTGTTTAATCAATCATTTTGATATACTTGAAAAAAAAACTAAAGTAGTGACAAACATGAAAAAAAGGCATAAATTCACCACATATCTACTTATTGTTATTTTACCATTAATATTTCTCTCTATCATTTATTGGATGCATTTAGAACGTTCCATTCAAAAAGAAAGTCAGGAACAAGCTAAATGGGCGGGAACGTTTTATCAAGAATACATAGACCAAGTTATCAGTGAAACGAAGGAAAGCCTTGAGCTGCTTAGCCTTAGCAGCTCCGTGCTTGATAAGGATGATAAAAAAACCGAACTTCTTTTGAAATGGATCAAAGATACAGATTCCAGGTATGCAGGAGTGTATTGGCTAAATCGCGACGGTGTATCCATTTCAGGTACGAATAAGGATTTCGATCATTACGATTTCATTGAACAGAATGATATTGAGCGTGCCGTAAAAACTCAAAAAGCGTTTGTTGCAGGAACAGAAGAGCTACATAACCGTAATTTTAATCATTTTTCCATTTTTGCTCCCATTCTGGATCAAGAAAGAAAAGTCCAAGGGTTTTTATTGGCACATATCAGGCTGGATCATTTGGAAAGAAGATTAAAGATCCTTAGCCCCGGTCATACCTTTACATTGGAAACAAAGGACAAAACCCGAATTTTAGATATAAATGCCGAAGGATTCTCTGGACATTCAACATGGGTGGATGTCCCTTTGACCGAAGTCGATTGGACACTGTCGGTCAAAGTCCCCGACAAGATTAACTCAAATAATATGAATGTTTTTTTAATGCTTGTCTTTTTCACCTTCTTTATTACCCACATGATCTATATCATCGTGGAGGAACTGATCGTTCGCAGGAATATTAAAAACCAAAAGTTACTAAACGAAAGCCAAAAAATAGATTTTGTCGGTACATTAGCTGCCAGTACTGCTCATGAAATAAAAAACCCACTTACTGGCATAAAGGGGCTAGTGCAATTATTGGTTGAAAAACACCCTGAAGAACAAGATCAGTTCTATTACTCTGTCATCATGAAGGAAATTGAACGGATCAATAGCATCGTCAGCGAATTTTTGATTTTAGGGAAGCCAATGGCCCAGACTTTATCCTTATATGATATTCGCAGTATCATTGCTGAATTGAGACCAATAATAGAATCAGAAGCACGTCAATTCAATATTGAAGTGGAATGGAATATCATAAAGGAGCCGGTCCGGGTTCATTGTACAAAGGACCAACTCAAACAAGTCATTCTCAACATTGCTAAAAACGGTTTCGAGGCCATGGAAGTCGGGAAAAAGTTAAGGATTCAAATTCACCATGAAAATGAATGGGCTAAAATCATGATCATCGACACCGGGCAAGGACTGAATGAAAAAGATATAGATAAAGTGTTCGATCCCTTCTATACATCGAAAAAGGAAGGAACCGGATTAGGGCTATTTGTGTGTAAACGAATTATTGAATCTTTTAACGGTATCATCGAGTTTTCAAGTAAACCTCAAAACGGTACAACCGTTACAATCAGCTTACCGCTGATAAAACATTCATAGCAATACTTTGAAGGGTTTCATTTTTTATGAAGACTAGTAACGATTCCGATTTATTTTAAGATGTCATGCATACGGTGCATGCCTCTTGAATCTATTTATTGAATAGGTAAAAATCTCAATCAGGAAGAAGGAAATAAACAGATGGGAAGTATGGCTGCCATTAAAACAAAACCGCAAAAACAGGATATGACTCTTAAAATCATGATCATCATAGGCATATGCCATTTAATGAATGATTCTCTACAGGCCGTCGTACCGGCCATGTTCCCAATCCTCGAAAAATCAATGTCGTTAACGTATACACAGCTGGGGATGATCGCATTCTGCCTGAATATCGTCTCATCGCTTCTGCAGCCGGCAGTTGGGTTCTATACGGATAAAAAGCCATTTCCATATGCATTGCCCATTGGGTTGACCAGTACTTTAATCGGGGTCATCATTCTTGCACTTGCCCCAAACTATACCATTATCCTTGGTGCAGTCATCTTGATGGGCTTAGGGTCAGCCATATTCCATCCGGAAGGGTCCAGGGTTGCCTACATGGCAGGCGGATCAAAGAGAGGCCTGGCACAATCAATTTATCAAGTCGGAGGGAATAGCGGGCAGGCACTTGCCCCGCTCATCACAGCCATCGTACTTGTTCCTTTTGGGCAAAAAGGCGCTCTCTGGTTTGCCCTGGTTGCCTTAATGGCCGTTATCCTATTGCTGTATATTGCCAAGTGGTATTCCCAAAAATCAATTCACTTCCAGCCTAAAAAGCGTGCTGCAAAAGTAATCAATAAAGAGCGGTCCCATAAAGTGGCAAAAGCCCTGGTACTGATTTTATTCATTATTTTTGCACGTTCCTGGTATGTATCTTGCATGACGAACTTTTACAGCTTTTATTTAATCGAGCAGTATTCATTCACGATAAAATCCGCACAATATTTCCTATTTGCCTTTTTAGCCGCTGGTGCTGTAGGTACGTTTTTTGGAGGTCCGCTTGCTGATAGATTCGGTCGTAAAAATGTCATTTTCTTTTCTTTCGCTGCCAGCATGCCAATGACCGCACTTTTACCATTCGTACCTCCTACAGCCGCTTTTATCTTATTATTGATGGCGGGATTCATTATCATGAGCAGTTTTTCCGTCACTGTTATATACGCACAGGAATTGGTCCCGGGAAAAGTCGGGACGATGGCTGGCTTGACTGTTGGGTTGGCCTTTGGAATGGGTGCCATTGGATCCGTTTCATTGGGAGCCATTGCGGATATAATTGGAATCGAATCCATGATTAAGCTAGTGGGATTCCTGCCATTGCTGGGGATCATCAGCATGTCGCTGCCGACTGATCAAACATTGAAAAAATGGTATGCAGAAGAGTAACTGCAAAATTGTTAATTCCTGGAACATATTTTTCGCGTCTAAATACAATAAATTATTGTTTCACCCAAAAGTTTACAAATAAGTAACGATAAGTACCATACAAAGGAGAAATTTATGAGTGGAGTTTTATTAGGCAGCATCCTATCTGCTATGTCTACAGGGTTTGGTGCGTTACCGATCTTGTTCATTCAAGGTTCAATCACACATCGATTCAGAGACACGCTTCTGGCATTCACCGCTGGAATCATGATGGCTGCTTCGTTATTGAGCCTGATCCCGGAGTCTCTGGCCACCGGAGGGTATATTCAGCTAGTCATTGGAGTGTTTCTCGGGGTATTGACATTAACGATCATGGAAAAAAACATTCCTCATATTGATCTCAGCCATACGAAAAGTGGTATTCAGTTCGATGAAAAGGCTTTGCTCATCATCACTGCCATTACACTTCATAATATTCCTGAGGGTCTTTCCGTCGGGGTCAGTTATGCCTCTGATACAGCTGATACAGGTAACTTGATCGCTTTTGCCATCGGCCTGCAAAATGCTCCGGAAGGCTTACTGGTAGCCTTGTTTTTAATTAATCAAAAAATCGGTAAACTCACAGCGTTTCTGATAGCAACCTTAACCGGTACCATCGAAATAATTACGGGCTTATTAGGTTATTATTTAACCTCATACATTGGGTTCCTGGTTCCATACGGCCTAGCTTTCGCAGCCGGGGCCATGCTTTTCATCGTTTATAAAGAATTGATTCCTGAAAGCCATGGGGATGGTAATGAACGCACATCTACCTATTCCTTCATTATCGGCCTTTTGTTCATGGTAATATTATTGGAAGTTTTGTAATTTCCCCCACCTGCCATGGCTGGCTCCATCAAGTGAGTCAGCCCTTACTTTTTATTTTAATCCATTCAGAAAAAGTAAGGCCTCTAAACGAATCCCTATGCATGAAGGACACCTTCTGGTGGTCTCCCGCGTTATATACCTCAAGCCCATGAAAATCACAAAGATATTTCTTGTATATATGAGTCTTTCTTTAATTGTTTTAAATGATTTGTTCATAAAGGTTCCTTCATGGGAAATCGCAAAAAGGCGAGAATCTCCCTGCCTGCCAGTTTAAAAAGTCATGCATGCATTCAGTTCCCTCTAAAAGGTTATGTCATCATTAAAGGGCTGCTGCACTATAACAACCATTTCTTCCCGCTTATTCCTCACTTCCGATGAATGATGTTGAAGGATCAAATATTCATTTATTAGTTTATCAAGTTGCTCGCTTTGGCGAAGGGTATACTCATGACCTAGTCCATACATTTTGGCCAACTCCATCATTTCCCAACGCTTCATTCGAATCTCAGAACAAATTTCCATTGCACACCTAGAATTCATAACTACATTCACTACTCCTGCCCTTTTAAAGTTACATTATAATAAAGAAGTATTACAAAATATGCCTTATATGTAAATAGATTCGCAAAAAAAGACAAAACTTCTTAAATTGTGATAAAGCTTTACCCACTAGCAGACAGGATATGACGGAAATTTCTAACCATAAACCCTTCTAATGATCAGAAAGAAATCATATGAAGTCAGCTCCCAAAGATGATTCGAAAGTTCCCCAATTTGAGGGGATTCTTAGTTTCCTCTTCATTAATTCAGCAGCTTCCCATTAATGAAAGCACAACATTTTTAATAATCTCAATTGTGCTTCCAAAATAATAATGATGGAACAAAAAAAGGAATCCAATAAGGATTCCCCAGACTGTAGAAAATTCGAAGAAAAAGCCAGTTTGACTGCAGTTTTTTAGTTTGTTTTATAAATTAGATAGAACCTTTCTTTACGAAAAACGTTAGTTATTTTCAGAAATCCGCTCCCTTTCCCCCGACTGCCTGCCAAGTCTAACTAGCGGTGTCCCGGCTAGCCCGTAATTCGGCAGTATATCGAAAAAATCTACTACTCGAAAGGCAAATAAATATGAAAGCATGTCCCTTTTCCTACTTCGCTTTCCACTTCTATATAGCCATTGTGCTCTTCAATGATTTTATAGCTGACCATGAGCCCGAGCCCCGTTCCCCTATCCTTCGTCGTATAAAAAGGTTCACCCAATTTTTTTAGCATTTCCGCTGAAATCCCCATGCCTTTGTCAGTAATTGAAATGCAAACGTATTTCTCTGAAAATCGGCTTGTTTTAATGGAAACAGATCCCCCATCCGGCATGACTTCCAATGCATTTTTAATGATGTTAATGAACACTTGCTTTAACTGGTTCGCTTCACATAAAACGTTACATTCCTCTTCTTCAAAGTCAGTCTCGAATTGAATATTTTCCAACAGTGCCTGAGCGGCCAGTAATTCCAGTGTCTCTCTCAAAATGGTATGAACATCCTGTTTGAAAATTTTTAGCGCCTGCGGTTTTGCCAGTACCAAAAATTCCGTGATAATGGTTTCGATTCGCTTAATTTCGGAAGTAATTACATGAAAGTATGTGGAAAATTCCCCCTTGACACCATCCTCAAGCAATTGGATAAAACCTTTTAAGGCTGTCATTGGATTCCTGATTTCGTGAGCAATTCCGGCCGCAAGTTCACCAACGACATTCAAAGTATCCGATTTCCTGATCTGTTCCTGCATTTCGAGATTTTTACTCACATCTCGGAAAATGCTTAAATTCAGGTTCGAATATAAATTTTTCCTTGTCAAAAATTCAATATGCTTTACTCTTCCATCTTCGAATGTTATTGGAATGATGGATGAGTAGACCTCATGCTTATAAACATTTTCAATGTGAGCGTTCAAGACAGGAGCATTTTCAGGGATTTTTTCGATGAATCCCTTAACAGATAAAGAAAGCAGTTTACGCTTTGAAATCTCCAATATTTTTTGACCCGCTTCATTAATATCCGTGAACCCTTCATGATTCCAGAGAATCAAGCCGTCTAATGTTCCCTCAAAAATCTTCCTGAACTTCTTCTCACTATCCCTTAATTCCTTCTCAATCAACCAGCGCTCACTGACATTTCGAAATATCGTTACGTTATACCCGTCACCTTCGTGCTTTTTGGCAGTCAATTCAAGCAATTTAATTTGGTTATTAGGCATTTTATAAATCAGCTCACCCCGAACTTGGGTGTCTCTTGTAAACGTTTCCATCATCTGACCAAAATGGTGATTATTGCTGTACACGTATTTCCAGATATAACTGCCTATTAAATCCTCTCTGCTGGATTCGAATATTTTACATGCTGAATGATTGACCCGAAAAATGATTCCATCATCATTCCAGAATATGATCGCATCCATGGACTGGTCGAATAATTCCGCAAAAATCCGTTCACTCGTCTCTAACTTTTTTTCTATTATATTAGAATCTGTGATTCTTCGAAGCACCGACATATATAATTCATTTCCTACCGTTGAACTTATGGAAAAAGTAAAGTGATACAGCTCATCCCCAACCTTAATCTCTACCTCTCCTTTGAAGTTCGACTCATAAAAGGCTTTTTGTATGCTCTCATCCCAATATCCCCGATAATCAGGGGATATGAGGTCCCTCATATTCTTACCGACAATCTCTTTTTTCGGTATGCCCATGACATGGATAAAGGCATGGTTCACTTCCATGATTATTCCTGAACTGTCGAATAGAACGATACTTTCTATGGCTGTATCAAAAATGTCCAAAAACATCTGCCTTGACATCCTTGTTTCCCTTGACGAAGAAACATCCAATGTCACATCTCCCAAACGATAGAACTGCTGTCCTTCGGAAAGATCGCCTATACGCACAAACTCTATTTGCTTAAGGGCTCCGGTATGAAGCTGGATAATTTGCCTTTCAGATTCATTCGAGGTTTTTAGGGAACTTGACACTTCCTGATTATTTAAAGGGATGACATCGAGAAAATCAGTTATCTTCATGGACTCCAGCTGATCTTTCGATGATTCCAGCAGGGCACATGAGGCATCATTGGCAAAAGTGATACGCAGTTCCTCATCAACCCTAATATAAGGCTCTGACATTGAATTGAAAATATTCAAATACCCTTCGATTTGTTTATTCAATTTTATAATTTCCTGTTTATATCCCGTTTCATTCTCATAACCGATATTCATATTAACCCCCCTCATCAAGACCCCTACTTACCAACTTTATTCGACATCCATCTTGATTTTCCTCGGTATTTTCGAAAATCGGAAAAATTCCAAAATCACCCTATATATCAAATTATAGTATATTGAATACTATAAAACTTAGCGTTAAGCTTAATTTAAGATTTTTATAATAAATTTAATAAATATTGATTTCGTACAAGGTATTTAGGGTATAAAAAATAACAATGCTTTCTTTCTAGCTACCTTAAAAATTTATTAAATGGAGGCAATAATGAAACAACGTGATTTTTTCTTCGATAACGCCAAGTTCATTCTCATGGCTTTTGTCGTCTTTGGACATTTGCTGAATACGTATATACATGACAGTGAAACGATTTATGCATTATATAAAACCATTTATTCCTTTCACATGCCTGCCTTCATCCTGGTTTCAGGCTTCTTTGCGAAAGGTTTTTATCAAAAAGGGTATTTAGCTAAAATTACTAAAAAACTGATTTTACCCTACATCATTTTCCAATTGATATATACCGTTTACTATTATTTCTTATATGAACGCTCTGCCATCACCGTTGACCTGCTCGACCCTCAATGGTCGCTATGGTTCTTGATCAGTTTATTCTGCTGGAACATCATGCTGCTTGGTTTTTCAAAGCTAAAGCCATCAGTAGGCATAGGTTTATCTATTTTAATCGCATTAGTGATTGGATATATTGACAATATCTCCAATTACCTTAGTCTTTCCAGGACATTCGTTTTTTTCCCGATGTTCTTGATCGGATACCATTTAAGCAAGGACCATTTAAAAAAACTATTCACTCCCAAAGTTCGTTTGGCATCACTTAGTGTCATGTTAGTGATTTTTATCGGTTTTTATTTAAATACCGATATCAATTATAAATGGCTGCTCGGTTCGAAACCATATGCCGAACTCGAAGATGCGACAATCGTGTCCATGTTCAAACGCCTAGGATTTTATGGATTGAGCATCATTTCAGTGTTCAGCTTCCTTTCATTCATCCCACGCGGACAATATTTCTTTACAAATTGGGGTAAACAAACCCTTTATGTCTATCTGCTGCATGGTTTCTTCATTCGGTTTTTCCGTGAAAGCACTATACAGGAATACTTCAGCAATACAGAGAGCTTCATCATGCTCGCCGGCCTCTCTTTCTTGATTACGGTGCTATTATCAAGTGAAATGATCGCTACGATGGCACAGCCGATCATCGAATTGAAGGCGACCAAAACAAAACGTTTCATGACTAAAACAAAAGAATATATTAAACAAGCTTTTTAAATAAAACGGATGAAGCATTTTCTGCTTTATCCGTTTTTATTTCATATCGACCTTCAAGGTGAAAAGATTAATAACCCTTCAACACAATAACTCATTTTTCAAATGAAGCACGCTATGGTAAAATTACTCGTTAGTGCTTGTTGGCTTAAAAAGACATGTACACGAAAGGAGTCAGGCGTTTATTTTACGCCCTTTAAACATGAATATAATAATCAGTACTCTTAATGCAAAATATATCCATACATCGCTATCCATCCGATATTTAAAAGCTTATGCCCAGCCAGATTATGATGTACAGCTGGCAGAATATACAATAAAAGATCCGATTATGAACATAGTTGGTGACCTTCATTCCAAAAAACCTGACGTAATCGGGTTCAGCTGCTATATTTGGAACATCGAGGAAACAATGAAGGTCGTAGCCATGCTGAAGAAGATCAATCCAAGATTGGTTATCATCCTGGGCGGACCTGAAGTCACCTATGATGTTGGGGAATGGCTTGATCAGATTCCCGGGGCTGATTTCATCGTAATTGGTGAAGGTGAAGTCACCTTTAAGGCCCTTTTATCTGAAATAGAAGGTTCGAATGACTATAGGAAGGTCGGCGGCATTGCGTATCGGCAGGATGGGAAAAAAATCATCCAGCCTCAGAACGGCAAGGTAGATTTGAAATCCCTCCCTACTCCATATCGTTTGGAGGAAGACCGTGGCGACCTATCTAAACGTGTCACCTATATCGAAACTAGCCGAGGTTGCCCTTTTAGCTGCCAATTTTGCCTTTCATCGATTGAAGTGGGTGTCAGGTATTTTGATCGTGAAAAGATTAAAGAAGATATCAGGTACCTAATGTCTAATGGTGCAAAGACCATTAAGTTCGTTGACCGAACCTTCAATATCAGCCGAAGCTATGCCATGGAAATGTTTCAATTCTTAATCGATGAACATCTTCCCGGTGTGGTTTTCCAATTCGAGATCACGGCGGACATCATGCGTCCGGAAGTTATCCAGTTCTTGAACGATAATGCCCCTGCAGGTCTGTTCCGCTTTGAAATAGGCGTACAATCGACGAATGATCATACGAATGATCTAGTTATGAGAAGGCAGAATTTCGAAAAGCTGACAAGAACCGTAACCATGGTAAAAGAAGGTCAGAAAATTGATCAGCATTTAGACCTAATTGCCGGTTTACCAGAAGAAGATTATCATTCTTTCAGAAAGACCTTCAATGATGTTTTCGAACTCAGACCCGAAGAGATGCAGCTTGGTTTCTTAAAGATGCTTCGAGGCACTGGCTTACGGATACGTGCCGATGAACACCAATATATATACAGCGAACATGCTCCCTATGAAATCCTGGGGAATAATGTTTTATCCTTCGATGACATTGTCCGCATTAAACAAGTTGAAGATGTCCTTGAAAAATACTGGAACGATCATAGAATGGACCATACAACGGAATATCTTGTCCAAACGGTATTTCAATCACCGTTCGACTTCTTTCAAGATTTCGGTACGTATTGGGATGAACAAGGGTGGTCACGAATCGGACATCAGCTTGAAGACTTGTTCAGACGTTTACAGCAGTTTTTGGCTTCCCGGGAATCTGCCGAACTGAAAAATATCATCGGACTCATGAAATTGGATTATTTCATGAATCAAAAATACAAACCACGTAAACCTTGGTGGGAAGCTTCATTAGATAAAAATGGGCGCAAAGAGATATATGAAGATATTCTGAATAAACCTGAACAGCTTGGTTCCTCTTTCACAGCTTTGGCCCTTAATGAAAAGGAAATACACAAACACACATTGCTCGAGGCACTTCCCTTTGATTTGGAAACGTATTTAGCTGAGGGAACAATCGTCGATAAACCATCGTTCATGCTTGCCTATTTTGATCCGAGTGGTAAGGGATCAACGATATTCCCTCTCTCAAACTCTGGCAGCATCATGCTTTAAGAATAAGGACGGACCCAAGATTTGGGTCCGTCCTTATTTACTTATCAGTTTCACGTTTTTTATTTTCTTTTGCCAAAATTTCATAAATTTTTGTTGCGTTCATATCGCCGCTGAATTCGATTCCAAATTCCGTTCGTACATGTTCTCCCAACTTTTCTTCGCTGTCCCGTTTTTCTTTATCCATTAACTTCTTCCTTTTCTGCCTTGCTTTGAATTGCGGTTGGCACCTTTCATTGCGTTTTCCTCCATTGCGAACTCATTGGAAAATTCATTTTCAGCTTGGTTTCTTTTTGGTGTTTTACTTGCTTTGACAGCACCATCCACATTGGCTTTCCGTTTCATTTTCATCCACCCTTTTTAATATAGTTTACATCTTTAGAATGGGGTAAAAATGCCGGAAATTATTCAGGGATAATATAGGGACAGACGAGAAAAATAACCGTAAAACGGAAAGGGAGACACTATATGAAAAAAAAATTGGATTCACCCATTATCGACGATACTCAACCACACCAAATTAACGCACCAAGCTTTAAAGGAACCGGCATAAAACCACAGGCTCCA
This sequence comes from Peribacillus sp. Aquil_B1, assembly GCF_022603275.1. Classification (NCBI taxonomy): domain Bacteria; kingdom Bacillati; phylum Bacillota; class Bacilli; order Caryophanales; family Bacillaceae; genus Peribacillus; species Peribacillus sp. Aquil_B1. The sequence continues at coordinate 327,139 of NZ_JAKXEE010000002.1, forward strand.
TTCGTTAATGATTATGGAGTCGTCATCGGCGACAGTAAATATGCCTCCGAAAACTCACCACTCGAAAATTGGAGTGAAGATACAGATCCGGAAATCATGGCTGGAGACGAATGGATACACCCCACCAATGATATAGGCTGGAATTCAACCGAAAACCGTGAATTGTTAGAGTCTAAAAGAGCGCCGCAGCCGCCTTTCATGCATCCCGATAAAGATGTCAGCACCGATACGGATTGAGTCGTTCCAGAAGGGCAAAAATCCCATTATCATACGAGGGGTGCATCACACCCCTTCTTCTCATTTAACCTGCAAAATCAACTTCCCTTTTGTTTGACGGGCGTTCATTTCCTCATGGACGGCTGCTGCCTTTTCAATTGGATAGATGCCGCCGATGGTTAGCTTAAGTTTCCCAGACGCGACATATGCAAAAAGTTCTTGAATGCTGGGCAACAGTAAATCTGGGTGTTTCATGATCTGTGGCAGGAAAAACCCTACGACGGATTGATTGCGCCTCATTAATTGCTGCGGGTTCATCGTATAAGGCTTACGGCTGGCATTACCAAAAACAACTAGACGTCCAAATGGTGCCAGACATTTCAATGTTTTATTGAAAATATCCCCTCCAGCCATTTCCAGCGCCACGTCCACTCCCTTGCCGGACGTGACCTCACGGACTTGCATTTCCCATCCTTCTTTCGTGTAATCGATGAGTTCATCTGCCCCCATCTCTTTAGCCAGTTCCAACTTTTCCACTGTGCTGGCTGTGGCAATTACTTTTCCAGCCCCGAAGATTTTAGCTAGCTGGACAGCAATCGTTCCCACTCCACCTGCAGCAGCATGAACCAATACCGTATCCCCCTGTTGCATGCGTCCCATTGTCTTTAAAATATGATAGGCGCTCAGACCTTGAAGGGGCAGGGCAACAGCTTCATGGAACTGAATGGCATCAGGAAGCGGAATGGCCGAAAATTCATCAGATAGGGCGTACTCTGAATATCCCCCTGATTCAATTAAACTCACGACCCTTGTACCAGGTTTGATTTTAGTCACCTTTCCGCCAACTTCCACCACAACGCCAGCCACTTCCGCACCTGGAATGAACGGAAGCGGAGTAGGTACTACATATTGCCCTTCCCTTCTGGCTGTATCTGCATAATTGACGCCGACACAATCGATTTCAATCAGAACTTCATGCCCAGTTGGCACTGGTCTTTCCATTTCAGTCAATTTCAGTACTTCCGGTCCGCCGTATTCTTCAAAATGAATGGCTCTCATCTTTATCCCTCCCTTATTAATTCCCTGTAAATTCCGGTTTTCTCTTTTCTTTGAATGCTGCAACTCCCTCCAGATGATCTTCTGTTGAAGCCATCAAGGTTTGCGTGATGCGCTCCTGTTCGAGTATTTCATCAAGTGTAGCCGTAAATGAATGACTAACGAGCCTTTTCATCATTCCATAAGCTTTTGTCGGTCCATTTGCCAGCTTTTCCGCAAGTTTCAATGATTCTTCTTCAAGTTGATTGAGTGGGTATATATAATTAATGACACCTAACTGGTATAAGCGCTCCGCAGAAATCGGTTCGGCAGAAAAGAAGAGCTGCTTTGCAAGGTGGGGCCCTACTAATTTAGGTAAAAAATAAGAACCCCCCCCATCAGAAATCAGGCCTACCTGTGAAAAACTCATGGCAAATTGACTATCATCGGAAGCCACGATCAAATCACAAGCGAGTGCCAGATTGAATCCTGCCCCTGCCGCAAATCCATGGACGGCAGCGATTACGGGAACCTCAGATGCATCCAAAGCCATTATGCATTCGTTCATTCTGCCGACATGATCATACAATTGACCTGCCGAGGCCTTCCCCATCGACTTTACGTCTCCTCCTGCAGTGAATGACCTTCCCGCCCCTTTGATGATGACGGCCCTTATATGTGGTGTATGTTTTACATCCTTAATCGCTTTCGTTAAGCTTGCAATCATATCAGGACTAAACGCATTCAAGCTTTCAGGACGATTCAAAGTCAGGATCATTACATTATCGATTACTTCTGTCAATAAGTGTTCTTTTAACATGTACCCATCCCCTTTTTCTATTTGATCAACCAGCCGCCATCCACCAATAAATCCGTCCCAGTCATATAGGAAGCCTCTGGGGAAGCAGCGAAGGTAATGACATTACTTATTTCTTCCGCTTTCCCCACTCTTTCCAGTGCTGTGTTCCGTTGAATGGACTTTACGAATTTTTCATTTTGCAATCCATTCTCCGTTAATGGAGTTTCAATGAATCCAGGTGATACGGAATTGACCCGAATGCCTACTGCAGCGAGTTCCAATGCCAATGATTTAGTTAAACTGATGACACCTGCTTTAGCGGAGCTGTAATGCGGGATGACTGCCCCTGCCTGATGCCCTGACAGTGAAGCCACATTCACGATTGCCCGATTGGCGGCGCCCTCATTACCACTGCCCGCTCCTTCTTCCATCACTTTCCCCAAGTACTTGGAAACAAGGAAGACACTTTTCAAATTGACATGCTGAATCATATCCCAATCAGCTGCAGATGTATCTAAAAGCTTCGAGGACTTTGATCCACCTGCGTTATTGATTAAAATGTGAAGGTCACGATATTGTTCCTTTACATACATGGCCAGCTCTATTACATCCTCCTCGACGGTAACATCTGCAGGGAAAATGTCGGCCACGGGAATCGTATGCCTGGCATTGATTTCTGCAGCTGCTTCCTCAAGCTTTCCTTTCGTCCGCCCTACCAACAACACTTTTGCCCCTTCGTCCGATAGGCGCATCGCTGTAGCTTTCCCAATACCGGAGCCTGCACCCGTCACCACCGCTATTGATTGTGAAAACCTCATCCCCTTCACTCCTTATCTGAATATTGAACTACGTTTCCTGCCTTTTCAATTCAGCTTCAATCCTTCCATCCACCAACTCCGGGACAAGATCGAACGAACCTTTTTGCGCTGCCAATTCCAAATCGGCGATCAAACTATGTTTGTCAAACAGCTGTCCTACATACGATGATTTCAGGATATCAAAGGCATTTTCGCTATTCGTGCGATAAAGCGCATTGGCAGCCTTGGCTGCATCGTTGAGTATGAACGAGCCTTGCGATCCAGCAATCAGGCAATCTATCAAATGGCCTGCACCGTAAAAATCTTCCAGACTGAATTCACCTGAATTTCCCGAACAAACGATGAGAATCGTTTCTGTTTTATGATATTTTTTTATTTTTTCCGCAACAGACGGATTATTCAACAAAGAAGCAATATAAACCCTTTTGGCAGCGGCTGAATTTCTCAACGCAACCGTTCCATTAGTAGTGGACAATATTAAAGTTTTGCCGCGTACCAACTTACTCAATAGCGTTGGACTTGGATACATTAAATCATCAACCGGCTTTGCTTTTAGTTCCCCTGCCATTACAAAATCCCCATGGTCCAATTCCTGGCTTTTCACCAAGGCATCCAGTGGATCCATGACGGGTATCACCTGGCGTGCTCCCTCATGAAGTGCTGAAATAATCGTTGTGGTCGCTAATAACACATCCAGGATGACCGCAACTTTCTCCCCTTCTTGAAGCTTTTCCACATCTATCTCTTCTTTTTTTAGTAGTAAATGAATGTTTTGAATATATTCCATTTTATTGAACTTCCTTCGCAGCTACATTTGCAGCATGAGTGAGTAAGCTTTTAACCGTTTTACCAAGATTGGAAAAACGGGGATCATCAGTCTGGCCTTTTTTATATCGATAATAGATTTGCTGAAGGATGACAGCCAACTTAAAATAACCAAAGGTTAAATAAAAATCGACGTTGGTAACATCCCTGCCACTTCTTGCTGCATACGTCTCGATAAATTCCCTTCGAGTCAGGAAACCAGTTAAAGTCGTGACGGACGCTTGACCCACACCGATTTTGATAAGTTCCGGGTCACCGCTTTCCGTCCAGTAGCTTAATGCCACTCCTAGATCAGCTAGCGGATCACCAACGGTGGACATTTCCCAATCAAATAAACCAACCATCTCTGTAAGGTCCTGATTGAACATGGCATTATTGATCTTATAGTCATAATGGATTATTGAATTCTGGCTATACTTCGGGATATTTTTTTGAAAATAATTAATAAGCGGACGAATTTCCTTGATTTCATCAGTTCTTGCTCTCTCATAGCGGGAAATCCATCCGTGTACCTGTCTTTCAATGAACCCTTCAGGTTTAGATATTTCGACCAAACCCGTTTTCTCATAGGGAATCGAGTGAAGGTCAGCAAGCCGATTGACCATGATATGAGAAAGCTGTCGGCACTTTTCAACAGTAGGCTCGATTCCCTTGGGAAATTCAGTATCTATTACAATTCCATGTTTCCTTTCCATTAGGAAAAAAGAGGCCCCCGCAACCGATTCATCATCCGAGAACAGAATAGGCTCGGGAGCTGCTTGAAAATATGGGTTGATTGAGGAAAGGATATGATGTTCACGCTTCATATCATGTGCCTTTGGAGCAACAGGGCCAAGCGGCGGCCTTCTGAGAACAGCCTCCCACTCACCAACTTTCAGCTGATAGGTCAAATTGGAATAGCCCGTAGAAAATTGTTGTAATTCCAACGGTTCATTTGGAAGATCCAATACATTTTTTCTTAGGAAACCTTCTAATGCACCAATATTCAATTCCTCGCCGGGCCGAACAGGAATCGTATCGTCAACCATGTTCTTCCACTCCTTTAGACTTTGTCATTCTAATTATGAACAAGATGTGAAATGAGCTTTTCCTTAATAAATTCAGGAATAGGTTCACTTTTTTGTTTCAAAAAATTAAAACAGACTAAAACTGCGCTTCCTTTAGCAATCACTTCCCCAGTTTGTGAACAGAGAATATCATGTACCATATCACAGCTTTTCGTACCTACCTTTGTCAAAGATGTACGAATCGTCAAGAGTTGATTGAAATATCCCTGAGCAATAAAGTCGCATTTAGTGGAGGCTAACAAAAAATTCCAAGATTCAACATTCGTCGCTAGGCCCAAAGCTTCAAAAAATTTCATGCGCGCTTCTTCAAGGTAAATGAAATAGCTTGTGTTATTGATATGGCCCAAAGCATCCGTTTCGGAAAAACGGACGTTGACTTCCAATTCATGCATAAGACCCCTCCTTGATTAACGATGTACGAAAGCAGGTTTACGTTTATCCAAGAAAGCGGAAACCCCTTCTTTAACATCTTCAGTTTGGAAGATTTCTTCAAAAAGATTCGCTTCAATCTCTAGACCTTGTTCAAGTGTTGCCTCACTTCCTTCATTAATCGCCTTCTTGATTCTCGAAAGTGCCTGAAGTGAGTGCCTTGTCATTCGTGAGGCCAAGATTTTCGCTTCCGATAAGCCGCTGCCTTGCTCAACGACTTTATTGATAAGCCCGATCTTTTCCGCTTCCGCGGCACCAAGCGGATCACCGGTAAATATAATCTCTTTTGCCTTTGCATTACCTACAAGTCTTGACAAACGCTGTGTACCGCCACCTCCAGGGAATAAGCCTAATTTCACTTCCGGCAGACCAATTTGAACCTGTGTTTCAGCCACTCGCAAATCACAGGCCAGTGCCAGTTCGCATCCGCCGCCCAAGGTCAGGCCATTTAATACAGCCATCGTGGGTTTAGGAAACTGTTCGATTTTAGTTAGGACGGCATGACTTTCCTTTACCATTTCTTTCATATTCGGGTTCCCCATCATGCTAGGGAATTCTTTTATATCAGCCCCGGCCGCAAATGCGATATTGCCTGCACCGGTTATGAGTACCGCAACAGTTTCAGTATCTTTTGAAAGTTCATCGAAAGTTTCTCCCAATTCTCTGAATACTTGTTTGCTGATTACATTTAATGGAGGATTATCGATGGTGATGACCGCAAGCTTATTTTCCTTAACCACTTTAATTAATTTTGTCATCAATTCTTCACTCCTTGGTTTGGATAATCATACCAGCCTTTTCCTGTTTTCCTGCCTAAATGTCCTTTATTCACCTTTTCTTCTATACAAGCATTTGGCTTGTCTTCTGGATTTCCAGTTTCATTGAAACGCTGCTGCATGACAAAATACCCTACATCAATACCTGATAGATCCATCAGTTCAAAAGGGCCGATGGGATGGCCTAAAGCTTTCCTGCAAATTAAATCGATATCCTTATAATCCACAATTCCTTCTTCATACAAATATAAGGCCTCACGCTGCAACGCTCCCAATATTCGATTGGCTACGAATCCCGATATCTCTTTCCTCAACAAAACTCCTGTCCTATTCATTTTCTCTGTCACTTCCATCGCAAGCTTGGCTGTTTCCTCCGATGTTTGTTCACTCATGACAACCTCAACGCAATCCATGACTAGAGGCGGAAAAAAGAAATGCATATTAATAAACTTATCCGGACGATTCGTTACACTCGCAAGCAGGCTATTGACGATCGTTGAACTATTCGTTGCAAAAATGGTTTCCGCGGGGGCAATTTCTTCAAGTTTAGCGAAGACCTCCTGTTTCACATCAAGTTTTTCAACTACCGCTTCAATGATCAGATCGGCTCCACTCGCAGCTTTCTCAAGATCGGTAGTATATTGAAGACGGCTAAAAGCAGCCAATTTACGATCTTCAGACAATTTTCCTTTTTGAACCCATTTAGTCAAAATGACGTCCAATTTTTCTTTGGCTGTATTCAACGCGTTTTCCTGAACATCCTGAAGAATCGTTTCGTATCCTCCAAGTGCAGCAAGCATCGCAATTTGATGCCCCATCTGACCGGCCCCAATTACGGTTATCGATTGAATTTGCTTGTTGGCCATGCCTTCTATCTCCCTTCAACTAACTGGTTAGTATGTGACCTGGTCACGCTTCAATTCCCTGCAGGATCATTCCCATAAAAATGGAGGCAACTTCCTGTTCGGTTTTTTCACCTTCTGGGTCGAACCAATGATAGCTCCAATTGGCTACACCCAAAATAGCAAAAGAGATGATGGATGCATCGAGATTGGAACGCAGTTCTCCGCTCTCGATGCCGCTAATCAGCACTTGCTCGATTTTATTACGGAACTCATCCCGCTTAGGAAGGATTTGTGCAAGTTTTTCGTCACTTAGATTTTTCATTTCACGGAAAAAGACCGTTGCGCTCGATTTTTTGGTTTTGATGCTTTTTAAAAGCATATATACCATATCGAAAAGCTTATCCTTACAGCTTTTCCCTGGTTCCGAAATGATCATTTCCTGCTCACTAAGCAACTCGTCTATATATGCGAGATGAATATCCATAAGCAATTGCTCTTTGCTCGTAAAGTAATAATAAAACGTTCCCTTCGTCACCCCGACCGATTCGACGATATCGGAAATCGACGTTTCACTAAAGCCCTTCTTTTCAAATAAGCGTATGCTATGTTCTGTCATTTTTTCTTTCATGTAAGTACCCTCGCAATCTGTTAAAATTTCAGCTGAATTGATATCATACGCTTTCGTACTATCAAAGCCCTCTTATTTCCTGGAAAGTTCTTCTCTTAAAGCCCGCCTTAAAATCTTTCCGACATTTGTTTTCGGTAACTCTTCACGAAATTCAACGAAATGCGGAACTTTATAGGCCGATAGGTTGGCACGGCAGTAATCGATGATTTCCCGATCATTTGCCGTTTTATTATTTTTAAGTACAAGCACCGCTTTTACCGACTCCCCTCGGTACGCATCCGGAACGCCGATGACAACCGCTTCCTGGACAGCAGGATGTTCATAAAGCACTTCCTCCACATCTCGCGGATATATATTATAACCACTTGCGATGATCAAATCTTTTTTCCTATCGACAATATAGAGATACCCGTCTTCATCAACTTTGGCGATATCACCCGTATAAAGCCAACCATCCCTAAGGGTTAACGCCGTTTCCTCCGGCATATTCCAGTACCCTTTCATCACTTGGGGGCCTTTGACGACCAATTCCCCCATTTCGCCAGTGGCCACTTCTTTAGTTCCGTCTCCCAGGTCCATCACTTTATATTCAGTCGAAGGGATACCGATCCCGACGCTCCCCGGCTTCCTTTTTGCAAATACCGGGTTACAATGTGTTGTTGGCGAAGCTTCCGTAAGACCGTAGCCTTCCAATATCTTTGCACCTGATTTTCGTTCGAACTCACGGAGCAGTTCCACGGGCATCGGAGCACTTCCGCTGTTACAGACCTGAATGGAGCCCATTCCATATTCTTCTGCCTTCGGGTGATTCGTCAACGCTACATACATGGTAGGTACACCAGGAAAAGTGGTCGGCTGTTCACGCTTTATCGTTTCCAGCACTTCTTCTATTTCAAATCGCGGCAGCATGATCGAGTCACCCGCAATATACACGGATAAATTCATTGCGGACGTCATTCCAAAAACATGAAAAAGCGGGATGACCGACAGCGTTCTTTCAGAGCCCATTTTTAATTCATGCTTGAAGAATTCGTACGATTGAACGACATTGGCCAGAATATTGCTGTGAGTCAGCATCGCCCCTTTTGAACGGCCAGTCGTCCCACCTGTGTACTGAAGAACGGCTATATCATTTTCCGGATCGATTGATACTGGATTGACTTTCCCATCACCTGTCTTCATGAATTGGTCAAAAGAAGCATCAGGCTGGAAATCTGCATCCGAAGGCTGAAGGCTTACGGCGATAATATTTTTCAGATTTGCATGTTGCTGAACACTTTTCACTTTCGGGTATAATCCGTCCAATACCACGATCGTTTCTGCACCGGAGTCCTGTAAAATATGCTGCAACTCCCTTTCAACCAGCATTGGGTTGATTTGGGTGATAATGGCTCCTGTTGTCAACGAACCATAATACGCAATGACGTATTGCGGACAGTTAGGCAGCATGATGGCGACACGGTCGCCTTTTTGAACACCTTTTTTTTGCAGGGCTGAAGCAAAGGCTTGCGACGCATGAAAAAGTTCCTGATAAGATATCTTTCGGTCATAAAAAGTAATAGCTGTATTGTTTGGATAAGACTGACATGCATTTTGAAGGATTCTTTGCATCGGAAACTCCGGGACTTTTATTTCCTTTGAAATTGAATCTGGATAAACGGACAGCCATTTTTTTTCATTCATCATTTCATACCCTCCAGCTATATTTACTTACCTTTCATTACTTTGCATGTGAACCTCCATCCACAATCAGGATATTTCCAGTCACAAAATCAGATGCCCTCGAGGCCAGGAAAACCGCTGCCCCTTTTAAATCATCATCACTCCCTAATCTTTTTAGCGGGGTGGAATCCAAGATTGGATTCTTCCCTTGCTCAAGAACCCCTTTCGTCATTTTTGTCGGAAAGAATCCAGGAGCGATCGCATTTACATTGATATTATGCTGACCCCATTTAACAGCTAAATCCTTTGTTAAAGTAATGACCGCCCCTTTACTCGTATTATATCCGACCGTATCGAGCACCCTGGGGTCGGTCCCCCCTAATCCGGCGACGGAAGCGATGTTTATGATTTTCCCATGTCCCTGCTCAATCATGACCCTGCCTGCTGTCTGGCTCATGATAAAGGTTCCGGTTACATTGACATTCATCACCTTCTGCCACGCTTCAAGGGGCATGTCAATGGCCGGTGCCCCCCAAGATGCCCCGCTATTGTTTACTAAAATGTCGATGGCACCGAATTCACGGTACGTTTCGTTAACCACTTCCTGTACATCTGACGGATTGGTGATATCACACTTGAAGGAAAGCGCCTTGACTCCTAGCTTTTCGATTTGCGAAGCAACTTCGTCGCATGCCTCCTTCTTCCTTGAACAAAGAACGACATTTGCCCCAGCTTCGGCAAAGCCCGTCGCTATTTGAGCTCCCAATCCTCTCCCTCCGCCGGTTATGATCGCCGTCTTTCCAGTCAAATCGAATAAGTCGGTCACTTTCATATTTTCACCTCATGCTTTTGTTGGTATTTTCGAAGTTCTAATTTAGCAACTTGTGAGCGGTGAACTTCATCGGGCCCATCAGCAAGCCTTAACGTCCGTGCATTTGCCCAATGTGCAGCAAAAGGGAAATCATCGGAAATCCCTGCAGCTCCAAAGCCTTGTATGGCCCTGTCCAGCACTTTCAATGCCATATTTGGTGCCACCACTTTTATCATGGCAATCTCCGCCTTCGCTTCCTTGTTCCCGACTGTATCCATCATATAAGCGGCTTTTAGGGTCAGAAGTCTCGCTTGTTCGATTTCAATCCGTGAATCGGCAACCCACTCCATGATCACACCTTGTCTCGCCAATGTTTTACCAAAAGCGACACGGCTTTGAATGCGCTTACATAATTCTTCAAGTGCTCTTTCAGCAGCGCCGATCAGCCTCATGCAATGATGTATCCTTCCAGGTCCGAGTCGTCCTTGGGCAATTGCAAATCCTTTGCCTTCCCCCCATAGAATATTCGTTGCCGGGACCCTCACATTTTCAAAAGTGATTTCAGCATGGCCATGCGGGGCATGATCATAGCCAAACACAGGGAGCATTCTCTCGATTTTGACACCCGGTGTATCCAGCGGTACAAGAATCATTGACTGTTGTTCATGCTTGGACGCCTCAGGGTCTGTCTTCCCCATGACGATGGCAATTTTGCATCGAGGATCGCCTGCTCCCGAAGACCACCATTTTCGGCCGTTTATGACATACTCATTACCCGTCTTTTCTATCCGACATTCGATATTGGTCGCATCGGAAGACGCCACTTCCGGTTCCGTCATCGAGAAGCATGAGCGGATTTCCCCAGCAAGCAAGGGCTTCAGCCAGCGTTCTTTATGTTCATCAGAGCCGTACCTCACCAACACTTCCATATTACCAGTGTCCGGCGCATTACAGTTGAAGATTTCAGGTCCTATCGTCGACCTACCCATGATTTCACAAAGCGGGGCATATTCTAGATTTGTTAAACCCGCGCCATAACCGCTATCAGGTAAAAATAAATTCCATAATCCTTCTTCCTTTGCTTTTGCCGTCAATTCAGCTAATATCGGGGGTATTTCACTCCAGCGGCTCTTCTGTGCTTCGAGCTGCTTTTTGTATATTGATTCATTTGGGTAGACGTGCTTTTCCATGAATTCCGTTAACTTCTTTTCCAAGTTTTTCACCTTTTGAGTATGTTCAAAGTTCAAATTGATTCCTCCTTTTAAACTTACTAACCGGTCAGTATGTTATTACTTTTAAATTATATACACAACATTCAGATTTTTTCAACAATTAAACCATTTAATTTCTTATCATTCAAAGCCCTGAACATGGATCTTTTGGTCCCCACTATATTCCTTTTTCTGGACGGTGGGAAATATACAAACGATTTTCGTACCTTTTTTCAATTCACTTGTGATGAAAACTTTTCCGCCATGATTTTCGATGATTCTAAAACAAACGGAAAGTCCCAATCCCGTTCCTGATGCTTTTGTAGTAAAAAATGGTTCTCCTACTTTTTGCAGGGAGTTTTCCGGAATACCCTCCCCTTCGTCCAAAATGCTCAAAAAAACTTCCCCATTTTTCCCATTTATGCTCACAAAAATATTTCCGCCATTCGGCATCGATTCTATGGAATTTTTTATCATGTTTATTAGTACTTGCTTGATTTGGTTTTCATCAAAGTACATAAAAATAGGTTCTAAATCATAATTTTTATGAATTTGAATATCGTTCAGTACGGCGTTAGTCTCCAATAACGTCACGACGTGGTTACAGCTTTCCTTTAAATCCTTCTCAAGAAAAACCGCCTCAGCAGGCTTCGATAGCAGCAAGAGTTCATTCAGCACTTGCTCAATTCGATTTATTTCCGAAAAAATAATATCATAGTACTCCTGTTTTTCGGCACCGCCATCTTTAATCAACTTCACGAATCCCATTATGGCTGTCATCGGGTTTCTGACCTCATGTGCAATCCCTGCCGCAAGTTGGGCAGCCGTTGATAATTTGCTTGATGTGATCGCCAAATGTTCGTTTAGGCTCACAAGCTTTTCCTCCGCATGTTTACGTTCATTGATTTCCGATAATATGCCCGCCGTCCCGATGAATTTCCCAGCGTCATCATAAATTAGTTTAACGAATGCTTCAACCCAACTTGTTCCCTTTTTCGCATTTAGTTTTATGTCCGCACGAAAATATTTATTCCCTCGATGAAAGGTGTCTGCAAAGGCCTTTAAAACGTCTTGATAAGAATTGTTATCCATATGTTTAGAAAAGTGAAGCCCTAGGGATTCATTCACGGTTGCACCACTCATCGATTTCCATGCTGGGTTTAAGTACAGCCAATTTCCTTTATCATCCGTTTGGAAAATAACCTCATTGAAGCTATTGACCAGTTCTTTGGAGTAATTTGAGATAATGCGATAACGCCCTTCGCTATCCTGCAATAAAGCAATCGTTTTACGTTGATGATCAAAGAAGGCACCCAAACACCAGGCTATGGTTAATATTACAATTAAATATATTCCTGCAAAGGCGGAAAACCTGCGTTCTTCATGACCGATCCACCCTATATAGGTCAGTATCATTATAAAGAAAAGGGCAGGGACAAAGATTCTTCCTGTATATTTCTTCACTTCTTCCACCTCCTTACCAAATGATTTATACTTCATCCGATCAAATTCCAAGTAAGGGGCCAAATTAGCATATCTTTTAAATAGAAATGGTGGAAAACTCACTTATAGGTAAATTTCAACATTTTATCAAAGATTCCTGCAAACAACACAAAAAACCTTTCCACGTGTGGAAAGGTCAATGTTAAACTAAAATCATTTATCCAATGATGACACGTTCTTTTGGATAATGGAAATTTTCCGTTACTTCTTTATGGCCTATGATATACAGGAGGGAGGTTATCCCGACACGGCCAATGAACATAATGATCATAATGACAATTTTACCGGTATAACTGAGGTCAGGCGTGATTCCCATCGAAAGGCCGACTGAGCCGAAAGCCGAACATACCTCAAAAATGATTTGCATCAAAGTGAAATTTTCGGTAATTGATAAAATGAAGACCGCCATTATGCAAAGAAGGGATCCCATGATCATAACTGCTGTCGCTTTGCGGATATCATCAGGGTGAATCTCCCGTTTGAACACTTTAATGGAACGCCTTCCTCTCATGAAATTCCATAAAAATAAAATCATGATGGCCAGTGTAGTTGTCCGGATTCCGCCCCCGACTGAACTTGGGGATGCGCCAATGAACATCAAAATGCTCATTAATAAAAGGGTCGGTTCCGAAAAGTCACTCACATTCATGGTTGCTAACCCGCCGCTTCGCGTATTGGAGGACATAAATAAAGAGTAGAAGAACGATTCATGCCAGCTCTTATTTTTAAAAAATCCATTTATTTCCAATAAATAAATCAGGATCGTTCCCCCTATGATAAGGGAAAAGAAAGTGACTGAGGTCAACTTCGTGAATAAAGAAAAATGAAACTTATAAGTACGGGCCCTATTGGACAAAAACTCTTTCAGCTCAATTAAAACAGGAAAACCAATGGCGCCAAGGGTAAGCAGGATAATCGTAATGAACTGTACAAAATAATCGTCTTTAAATGGAATCATCGATATACCAGTAATATCAAAACCAGCATTCGTGGTGGCACTTACGGCTAAAAATAAGCCATTTAAAAAGGCCTCTTTCCAGTCTGGAAAAAAATTCAGAAAGTAAATGCCTAAAACGAGAGCTCCAATCATTTCAATTACGACAAATATCTGAATGATTTGGATCAACAATTTAACAAGGCCAGAAAGATTCGATTGGTTTTGATCAGTCATGATCAATTGCCTTTCCTTCAAGCCGATTTTCTTACCCACTATAAGCCAGAAAAAGGTTCCGAGTGTCATGATGCCAATACCGCCAAATTGGAGAACGAACATTAGAATGAAATAGCCTACCTCATTATACACTTCGGGCAAACTAACAACTGTCAGACCTGTCACACTAACTGCACTTACGGCTGTGAATAAAGCATCCATGAATTTAAATTCCACGCCTGGCTTCAGAGCAACCGGCAAACTCAACAGTATGGTCGAGATAGTGACGGCCAAAAAATAATAACCGACAATAAGCTGAGCTGGTGTTAACTTTGATAATATTTTTTTGATAGCAAACATAAAGAGTTTCCTTTCTTACTCCTATATAGTTATGTGAATCACATAACCATTAAAAATCTAGTTTACCCTTTTTTCATTCTTTTTTCCATTCTCTTTTAAAACTGACTTACTTACAACAAAAAGGCAGGATTACCAATAAGTTTGATGCTGCTCATATAAGTAAAACTCGCCATTCTACTTATACTATCATTACAGCGGCAAAAGCCGTTGAAAAAGTAAAGGGGAGATTCAAAAATGGCTAACAGCAGTAACAATCTTCTTGTTCCTGGAATCGAACAAGCATTAGAACAAATCAAATATGAAATAGCATCTGAATTCGGTGTACAATTAGGTTCTGATACTTCAGCACGTGCCAATGGTTCAGTTGGCGGAGAAATCACGAAACGTCTTGTACAACAAGCACAATCTCAGCTTAAAGGTCAATAATTCCTAACACAATTAAATATCCATGGCTAAGAGTCCAGCTGCATGCTGGACTCTTTTTAATGATTATGTCCATTTTCGTTTCCATTATTGCCTTTACCCCTTTTCGACTTATCCCAATCTTGCTTATCTTGTTTATTTTGCTTATTTTGTTTATATTGCTTATTCTGTTTTGCTTGCTGCTTATCCCGTTTAGCCTGCTTCACTTGGTTAGCTTGTTTCCTTTTATTTTCGTGCTCCAAGTGATCATTATTATTGTTTTCTTTGGCTGATGAAACTTTTTTTACATCGAACTTTTTATCATGTTTTTCATTTTTCTGCTTGTACTTTGATTGGTTGCTGTGGTCGCTATCGGGTTTTCCTTTTGACTCATTGCTTTTTTCCTTGTCTCCATTTTTTGCATTCCGTTTTCCATTTGTATCTTCCCGTTCAGTTTGCTCCTTAATTTTGGTAACTTCCATACCCGCGTTTTTCCGTTCAGCTTCATTGGCCGGCTTTTGTTTTTTTTCCATTTCATTATTCTCTTTTTTCTTTTCTCCACCCGATTTGTTTTCCGTACTCAGTGTTACGCTCTTCTCTTTCGGAATAACAACCTTTTCCTCGACTTTTTTATCTGGTGCTGGAGCTGGCTCCCTCTTATTGACTTTTATCTTATCTTTATCTTCATTCAACTTCTTTTCGAGATACTTACCCGTGGATATGCCTTGTTCCCTTGCTTGCTTCCGATCACTTTTTGTTGCCTGGATCACTTTCATTTTTGTGTTAGAAACATTATCCTGCTCAGAAATTTCTTTTATCTCTTCTTTTAAATTTTTATCCAGTTCTTTATCTTTTTCCAATAACGTTGTGGAAACGACAATTTGTTTATTTCCTTTCAAATAACCAAGTTGCTTCGTCGTTTCAACGATCCGGTTTGTAACAGTCTTTATATCCTTGCCTTTCCAGTCCTTCAGCTGACCAATCACAAGCTTGCCGTCTTCATTTAAACCGGTAAGTTTGAGAACTTCTAAATCATCGTCAAGCTCCAATTCAATGCTTGGATTCACATCTATCGTCATATATGCCGACACAGGACCGGAGAAATAAGAAGGAAGAATCGAAAACAGAATCAAGAAGGTGGAGGCAATGCTTAGCACGGCCGTTTTTTTGAAAGATGAATGAAAATTGGAAAAGGCTAAAGTGAACGTTTGTTTAGCAGGTGAAAAAGTGATTTCCTCACCCACTTCATACTCCCTTTCCTGCCTTTTGGTTTTCAGAAATTCACCCTCGGGGGTCAATAGGGTTACAAATCGCTTATTAACTGTAAGAATAACTCCTTTTTTCATCCATCGATAGCCCCTTTTATATAATCATTCAAATACAAAAAATCTCCGTTTATTATGATTGCCACTGCAATGATGTACTTTCTGTTCCGTTCAATCGTTTTTCTGCTTACTTCCACTTTTCCCTCAAGCTGTTTTACGGGCAGCCGCTTTTTTGCAAACAGGATTTCTTTCAGTTCGTCATCTTCCATTAACAATTTAGCGATCATAATAGCTCCCTTCCTGGCATCTGCATGTTTGGGAGAGTTTTCAACTAAATCCTCAAATGACAGACCAAAATCCTCTAGATGGCTTATATAAAGCAGAATTTCTTCTTTACGTCTTTCCGATTCCTTCTGCTTCTCGTATTCATTGATGGAATTTTCATTATCGATATATATATGGCTTTGCTCATTATCATCATTCAGTGATAAATCCAATAGGACTTCTTTTTGTTTGGACTGGCTTCTTATATAATCTATAACCCTTCGTTTAACGAGGGTTTCGGCAAATGCCAATAAAGAACGGCCTTTTTCCGGGGAATATTTATCGATTGCCTCGTTAAAAGCAATCAGTCCAATACTGAATTCATCATCTGATTCGTATATGTAACGTTTACAAACCGATGACACTGTTTTCGCAATAAAAGGTTTGAATGACTCTATGGTATCATTGCGAAGGCTAATATCGCCTTGTTGAATTTTCAATACGGTTTCTTCTAAAGAACGCTTTTTTTTGAATGCTGTAAACAACAATCCAAGCATTTACTCACCTCGCTCCTGTTGAACGTAAAATACGCATCAACATACTTATCTTAAGCGGAGGGAGTCTAAAAGACAGTACCAAAAGAACTATTTTTGCATTAAAAATGAAATCACACAATATATCAACATGATAAAATACTTAGTTTTTTCTCGTTTATTACAGTGCAATTACAGTAAGTTATCTTTTTCCTGATATTCGTCCAATACAATGGGACAATTGTCATTTTTATAACCGGAATTTAATATTCACATCTTTTAACATATCATTCGTAAACACCCCTGCGCTTTTGAGGGTCATCTCATAAATACATGAAAAAGCAAAAAAAATAGGCGTGACCAGCACGCCTGTTTTTTTAAGCTTCCTGTATTTTTTTCTCTTCTTTTTCTTTTTTTTCTTTTTTGCTTGAAATGATCCATGCACCTGCTGCAATTCCAATCAATACAACCCAGAAAATCGATTTCCAAAGAGTTGATTCAGGAAAATGATGATCGATGACAGCCAGTGAAGGGTGTGCGAGTGTGTGTACCGCCAACTTCACTCCGACCCAACCCACTATCAAAAATGCAGCCATTTCTAGGGAAGGACGCTGATGAAGCAACTTCACGAACGCATTTGCAGCAAATCGCATAATGATCAATCCAATCATGCCGCCGAGGAACATTACCGCGAATTGCCCTCCGTCAATACCGCCGACTTTCATCCAGCCTGTTTCAGGAAGTGTAACAGCCAGTGCGACGGCTGCCAACATTGAATCGATTGCGAAAGCTATATCAGCCGCTTCAACCTTTACCACGGTCATCCAGAAGCCTGATTGCTTTTTAGGTTTCGTGATTTCCTTCTCACCTTTACCAGCGTATTTTTTGTAAATGTGCTGAAAAGCAATGAAAAGTAAGTAAATCGCACCGATTGCTTGAACTTGCCAAACCTCGACAAGAAAGGAAATAAGGAATAAACTTGCAAATCGGAAAACAAAAGCTCCCATCAGACCATAAAACAAGGCTTTTCGCTGTTGTTCTTTTGGCAAATGCTTAACCATGACAGCCATGACGACTGCATTATCCGCAGCAAGTATCCCTTCTAACCCAACCAAGATAAGAAGGACCCAGCCATATTCCAATAATATTGATGCTTCCATGCATTCAACCTCCAATAGTTAGTATTTCCTTCCTACTGGCATTGGCAAAATAAAAAGACCTCTGCCATATAGGCAAAGGTCTTGCTGAACATGAAATCATGTCAACAAAGCCGATGAATGTTTAACATTCACGTAATGACGACTTTGTTTTAGGGCGAACCCTAACGCTACTCCCCTTTGAAAAGGAAAATCAGTTATTAAGTATATTAATAGTATACGCGCTCGTTATGAAAATAACAATCTTTTTTTAAACGGATCTCATTTTCTGGTCCCTTTGGATAATTTTATCAATCGCAAATATTCTTTGCCGAAACGAATCCAGTTCGGTTTGGCAGAAAAGTAATTCTGGAACAGCGATAAAAAACTCGTGTATTTCCCTTCATATGGATACCATTGTATTTCTGTATTGTTTTTACCTTTATCGACCATGATCGCTTTTTCATGGCAGAAAATCTTCAATCCATGCTCGCCATGATAGCGGCCAACCCCGCTTTGTTTGGCACCGCCAAATGGTAAGTGATGATTAGCAACTGTTATCAGCACATCATTGATCGTCACCGCTCCTGTTACTAACCGAGACGCAATTTTGCTTGCTTTTTCCCTATCCATCGTCCAAACGCTGGAATTGAGTCCATATTCACTTTCATTTGCCAGGGCGATTACTTCTTCCTCCGTATCAAAAGGCACAACAGGCAATACTGGTCCGAACGTTTCTTCTTTCATGATTTTCATGGAATGATCGACATTGGACAGAATCGTCGGCGGAATGAAATGGGTCTGTCCCGTTTTCCACTCTTTCGGAGGTATTCCTGCTTCAAGTACGGCCCCCTTATTCAGTGCATCCTCCAGTTGTCCAGCCACAATATCAACTTGTGCCGGGAAAGTCATTGAACCGATATCATCCTGCGAATGCACCCCCTGCCTCATGGACTTCGTTTTTTCTTTAAGAAGCATGAGGAATTCCTTATAAACAGGACGTTCCACATAAACCCTTTCAACACTCATGCACACCTGCCCGCTGTTTGTGAAAGCCCCCCAAAGGGCCCCGTTCACAGCCCGTTCCAGGTTGGCATCACGCAGAACGATCATTGGATCCTTCCCGCCAAGCTCCAAAGTAGTTGGGATCAGTTGTCTAGCTGCGACCTCACCAATCATTTTCCCGGTCCTTACAGATCCAGTAAAAAATATATAATCTGGCTTTTGCTCAGTTAATGCCGCTCCCAATTCTTTTCCTCCATGGGCAAACTGTATAGCTCCGTCCGGGAAACCAGCTTCAAGAAACAGCTTTTCGATGCACACCCCAACTAAAGGAGTTACCTCTGAGGGCTTGGCGATGACTGTATTTCCCGCTGCTAGAGCATTAAGAATGGGTACCATGGAAAGCTGCAGCGGATAATTCCATGGTGAAATGACGAGAATCGTTCCACGGGGCATAAACTGGATATAAGATTTTTTTCCAATTAACATGAGCGGAGTGGTGACCTTTTGTCCGGAAAGAGTTTTCACTGCATGTTTCTCGATATGCTTGATTGCATCAATGGTTGGCATGATATCGGCAACCAGTGCTTCAATTTTCACTTTTCCTGTATCTTTTGAAATGACTTCCGCTATTTCATCCATTTTATCAACCATCAATAAACGAAGCCGTTTTAAATAGTGCAGCCGTTCTTTGATGGGAGTATTCGACCATGCTTGGAACGCATGTCTTGATTTCTTATATATATGAGGAATCGACTTCAATGGCGTTGGGACAATTTCCGCAATCTTCTCACCTGTTGCCGGAGAAAACACTTCCAGCTTATCATGTATTTCTTCCATAATTACTCCCCTAGCTTTACCTTATTTTTATTGGTACTTCCTATCATTTGTATGCTTTTAATAAATGCCTTTCCAAATTCACTAAACGTACGAGGTTTTTCGCGTCAACCCTCTTTATATAATGCCAGAGACGCAACAGCCTGTATAATATAATCGATTGGAACCAAGTTCACAACCGGATTCCACTCTTCATAAAATCCCTGCCCGATTCTGTGCCACATAACCGGTGCTAAAATAAGTATACCTCTTAAGATGAGTTACTCTAACAAATTCGTTTACAGTATCCACTGCATCACATCAAGTTTTGCCACACATAACCTTAAATAGTAATCTTCCAGACATAACAGTACCACCAAATGGAATATATAGTAAATTTTTTTCCGTTATTAAAAGGAGTATTCACGTTTGCTATCGAAGGTAATGTATAGGAATTCGAATTCGGCTATAAGCAAAACGGAAATCCGGCCGACAAGTTTCTCGGATTTAGTGTTTAATATTGGTTTATGGAGGATAAATTCATATTATCGAATAAAAATTATTATCTATATAACCGATTTTCCGTTACTATATAAGAAGGCGATTTTTTCGCGCATACATATTTGAGGTGAGCGCACAAGTGAAAAGAATAATTAAAGCATACGACTTCCCTATTTTCATCGCTGTCGTATTACTCTGTTTGTTTGGTTTAGTCATGATTTACAGTTCGAGCATGATTACTGCTGTCGCTCGATACGGCTGGCCTATGGATTTCTTCTTTGAGAAACAAAAAACGGCCTTTCTCATTTCATTCGTGGCAATGATCGTCACGATGATTCTTCCTTATAAGATGTACAAAAACAAAATGTTCTTGATGTCTATGATGTTTGGAATGGCCGGTATCCTTTTGTTGCTATTCATCTTTGGCCATACAGCAGGAAATGCCACAAGCTGGTTCAAATTAGGGACAAAATCAATCCAACCCGCTGAATTTTCCAAGTTAGCCATGATCATTTATCTGGCAGCCATTTACGGAAAAAGGCAGGATCGAATCAATAGTATTGATAAAGCCGTCATCCCGCCGATTTTCTTTCTCGTATTCATCTGCTTTTTAATTGGAATACAGCCTGACTATGGAACGGCAGCGGTCATTTTCCTGATTTCAAGTACCATGATCATTTCATCCGGGATGTCTTTTAAGAGTATATTCAAACTCTCTTTGATTACTGCGATTTTCGTTGCCATATTTGCACTAGGAGTAATCGTGACAGGAAATTTCTCATCCGTTCTTTCTGAAAATAAGATGTCTCGTTTTACTGGGTTCGCAGACCCCTTCGGTACGGCAGGAGAAAGCGGATATCAACTCGTAAATTCATTATTCGCGATAGGATCCGGCGGCCTTACTGGAGTGGGTCTTGGTGACAGTGTACAAAAATACGGGTACCTGCCTGAATCACATACTGATTTCATCATGTCTGTCATTGCAGAAGAGCTCGGGATATTCGGAGTGGGGTTCGTTCTATTGACACTAGGTTTTATCGTTTTGAGGGGATATGTACTTTCAGCAAAATGCAAGGATCCGTTTGGAAGCCTTTTATTGATCGGCATCTCATCCATGATCGGCATTCAAGTCTGCATCAACGTTGGCGGAGTGACTGGACTTATCCCTATTACAGGAATCACCCTTCCATTCATCAGTTATGGAGGATCTTCCTTACTGCTGCTCATGCTTTCAATGGGCATATACCAAAATGTCGTTATGCGTATGAACTTGCTTGAACAGAAAGAAAAGGTCGTGTCGATCCCAAAAGATGAGATTGCGTCTTCAAAATAATCAAGCAATGCCCAGTGACATTTCTGTTCATGTCACTGGATTCCCTTCTCTGTAAGGTTATAGAAGTTCCCATAAAAAAACAGGCAGTCGAGACCCGACCGCCTGTTTTTTTCATTTATAATGGATACCGATTTTCGTAAAGCCAGAAATCAGACTAAGCAAAGGACAAAGCAGGCAAAAGAATGCAAATGGGGCATATTCAAGGGTTGATACACCCAAAACCTGTGTCAGGAATACACCGCAGACACCCCAAGGAACCAAAGGATTCACAACTGTTCCCGCATCTTCCAGTACCCTCGCAAGCGTTTTGGGCTGCAAGCCTAAATCTTCATATTTCTGCTGAAAGGCTTTCCCAGGCAGTATAACTGACAAATACTGTTCACCCACCAGGAAATTCACGCTGATTCCTGCAAATACAGTAGCGGAAATCACTTTTGCTACACTCGTCAATGAATCCTGGACCGCTTTTAAAATAGAAGGGATGACTCCCAATTCGAACAATAGTCCGCCCATGGCCAATGCCAACAACACCATCGAAACGGAGAACATCATACTTTCAATGCCGCCCCGTGATAAGATTGAGTCAAGTTGATCCATTCCGCTCTTAAGTACAAATCCGCCGTATAAAATATCTGCCAGTTTTGCAACCGTCAAATTAGGCGTTTGAATGAAAGCGATGATGGCTGCCGAAATGATTCCTGCCGACAATGTCGGTATGGCTGACACCTTTTTCAAAGCCATGATTAGAACGATGACAAACGGAATCAAACTCCATATGCTTATATTCGTTTCCATTTCCAGGGCTTTGGTCATCGCTTCGATTTCCTCAACACGAGCCACTTTGACATTCGGTGAAAGGAAGTAAAAGAGGATAAGTGATATTAAAAAACCTGGAATCGTAGTCCAAAGCATATTATTTATATGTTCAAATAATGGTGCTCCAACCGTTCCCGATGCAAGGTTGGTCGAGTCGGATAATGGAGACATTTTATCCCCAAGAAATGCACCGGAAATGATTGCACCGGCTGTAATTGCCAACGATAAATCCATCGCCGCCGCCATACCTATTAAAGCAACGCCTATTGTGGCTGATGTTGTAAGTGAACTCCCGATACAGAGCCCAATTAGCGAACACACCAGAAATGTGATCGCATAGAAATATTCACCAGAAATCCAATCAAACCCATAGTACATGATGGTAGGGATCGTCCCGCTTGCCATCCAGATGGAAATCAGCATTCCTATGAAAAAGAAAATATAAATGGCTCCCATACCAGTACCTGCACCTTTGACTATAGCCGCCTCCATAATTGAAAATGGCAGCTTCTTGATCTTCCCATAAACAAATAAGAAAAGGATTGCCGCTATTATTGGAATATGGGGGGCAAGTCCATAATGTATGATACCAGTTGCAATGATTAAGAATAGAATGGCCAAAACCCCAATTGCTTCAAGTAAGGAGAGTTTTAGCTTTGCATCTTCAAGACGCATGATGTTTTTCCCCGCTTTCAATGTTGTATATTCTCTGAGGTAAGGCTAGGACCTTTCACCCCTCACAATTACTGAAACGCTTTTAAGCACTAAAGTACTAGCTAAATATATAGGAGTTTCAGGAGATTGTCAAAGGAATATTTTAGTATACTACGATTTTATCAGTGATACTTCTCTCCACTGATACAACGCAAACCTTTACCTGGCTCCTTCCGATAGATATATGTTCAATTCATTCCATCAAAATGACGTTTATGTGATTCGATAATTATTGAGCTAATTGCAATGCCTTGGTTGTCTCATTGATCTTTACCAAATAATGAAACAGTTTTTCTCATAAGAATCGATCAGGACTATGTAGCCAGTTTTTCGGAAAAAGGGCAGAGCTTTTTCTATGACTGAAGAAATTACCTCCCATTCCCTGTATGTATGGACACCCGAAAGGTAAGCGATAGTTATAGCCCTATTAAATTATGGTTAAAAAAATTCTCCAGACAAAAAAAGCCCGTGTTTTATACACCGGCTTCATTTTTTAGACAAACTAAAATTTAAAACTAAGCTGATTGGAACGGAAGGTGCGAGGCTCCTGCGAGAAAAACGCGTCCAAGGGAGACCCCACAGACGCAATAGCGTCGAGGAGGCTCCCGGACCGCCCGCGGAAAGCGAGTGCCTGTAGTGGAAATCAATGTTCGAGTTTTTGCACACCAAAAAAAACTGTAGACAAAAGGGGTTCTTTCTAAATTTAAGACTAAGCTGATTGGAACGGAAGGTGCGAGACTCCTGCGGGGAAAACGCGTCCAAGGGAGACCCTACAGATGCAAAAGCGTCGAGGAGGCTCCCGGACCGCCCGCGGAAAGCGAGTGCCTGTAGTGGAAATCAATGTTCGAGTTTTTGCACACCAAAAAACTGTAGACAAAAAGGGTTCTTTCTAAATTTAAGACTAAGCTGATTGGAACGGAAGGTGCGAGACTCCTGCGGGGAAAACGCGTCCAAGGGAGACCCAACAGACGCAAAGCGTCGAGGAGGCTCCCGGACCGCCCGCGGAAAGCGAGTGCCTGTAGTAGATATCAATGTTCGAGTTTTTGCACACCAAAAAAAACTGTAGACAAAAGGGGTTCTTTCTAAAATTTAAGACTAAGCTGATTGGAACGGAAGGTGCGAGACTCCTGCGGGAAAAACGCGTCCAAGGGAGACCCCACAGGCGCAAAGCGTCGAGGAGGCTCCCGGACCGCCCGCGGAAAGCGAGTGCCTGTAGTGGAAATCAATGTTCGAGTTTTTGCACACCAAAAAAAACTGTAGACAAAAGGGGTTCTTTCTAAAAATTAAGACTAAAGCTGATTGGAACGGAAGGTGCGAGACTCCTGCGGGAAAAACGCGTCCAAGGGAGACCCCACAGACGCAAAGCGTCGAGGAGGCTCCCGGACCGCCCGCGGAAAGCGAGTGCCTGTAGTGGAAATCAATGTTCGAGTTTTTGCACACAAAAAAAACTGTAGACAAACTTGATTTTCATCGAGTTTGTCTACAGTCTAAAGCCCGTATATAACATGGGTTCCTCTATTATTTCAAATCCATTGGATTATATAATTCCACATCTGGATTTTTATCTTGGAACCAACGAAGTGCAAACTCATTTTCAAATAAGAATGCATATTTATCAAACCGGTCTTTAACAAGGATGCTTCTTGAGCTATGAAGATTTTCATCAAGCTTTTCATCTTCAGCCCAGCGTGTAATCTTGCTGCCCATGCGCTCCATCACGACTTCAACATTGTACTCGTTCCTCATTCGATGCTCGAATACTTCGAATTGAAGTTGCCCAACCGCACCAAGCAGATATTCTTCCATCCGAACCGTTTTGAAGAGCTGAATTGCCCCTTCTTGTACAAGTTGGTTAATTCCTTTATGGAAATGTTTCTGTTTCATGACGTTTTTCGCTGTTACCCTCATGAATAGTTCCGGTGTAAACTGAGGCAGCCTTTCATACTGAAACATGTCTTTGCTTGTTGTAATCGTATCGCCAATTTGGTAGTTACCGGTATCATATAAACCGATGATATCTCCGCTTACCGCTTCATTTACGGTGTTCCGATCATCAGCCATGAATTGAGTAGAAGAAGAAAGGTTGATTGGTTTTCCTGTCCTGCTCAGGTTGACGCTCATCCCACGTTCGAATTTCCCGGAGCAAATTCGAAGGAAAGCGATCCGGTCACGGTGTTTTGGGTTCATATTCGCTTGGATCTTGAAAATGAAACCAGAAAAATCATTACTGACAGGGTCCATTTCACCTGACGTTGTCATCCGCGCTTGTGGAGCTGGTGCAAATTGCAGATAAGCATCCAAAAACGTCTGTACACCGAACGTAGTTAAAGCACTCCCGAAAAATACGGGACTAAGTTTTCCATTCGCAATGTTTTCTTCAGAGAATTGGTTACCCGCTTCTGTCAACAGCATGATTTCTTCCAAAGTTTGCTCATATAACTGGGAATCCTTAAGTTTATGATCCACTTCGAGTTCACCTTCGTCATTCAATGGAAGGAAACGCTCTTCCCCTTCCGTTTTGAACTGTTCAATCCGATTATTGAACCTGTCGTAAATGCCCACGAAGTCTTTTCCCATCCCAATCGGCCAGTTCATTGGATATGTTTCTATACCTAAAACCTCTTCGAGTTCGGCAAGCAATTCTAGCGGCGTTTTACCTTGTCGGTCCATTTTATTGATAAAAGTGAAAATCGGGATACCCCTCATCCGGCATACTTTGAATAATTTAACCGTCTGATCCTCGATACCTTTTGCCGAGTCGATGATCATCACGGCGCTATCAACAGCCATCAGTGTACGATATGTGTCTTCACTGAAATCTTGGTGGCCTGGTGTATCGAGAATATTGACACGGAAATCATCATAATCGAATTGCATGACTGAAGATGTAACGGAAATTCCCCGTTGCTTTTCAATCTCCATCCAGTCACTTGTTGCATACTTCCCTGTTTTTCTGGCTTTAACTGTTCCGGCATCACGAATCGCGCCGCCAAACAGCAATAATTTTTCTGTCAAAGTCGTTTTCCCGGCATCCGGGTGAGAGATGATTGCGAAGGTCCGTCGGGATTGAACCTCGTCTTTTAATGTAGTCATAAAATGTTCCTTTCATTATTGGAGTCATCACTAAAAAAATTTATTGGGGGTTCATTTGTATTTTTCACATTGGAATGGCAACCTTTCTTTGTATGCAAAAATCCTGATCATACACAATATATGTAAGAAGAAATATATCATAAGGCTTAAACCTTGGCTACTCTGCATTCATTTCAATCAACCTTTCTATTTTAACACGATATGAAGGAAAGATGTAGAGGTGAATGAATCACCATTAGGGGATTTGTTCAGATGGCAAAACAAAAGACGCTTAATCAGCGCCCCTTATCTTAATCCATATGGTTACCGTTCATTTATTCATGATTTAACTTATTTACCTTGCAGGTTTAATCGCTTTTTGATTCCGCTTGTTCTTCCAGCGTTTTTTTACTTCCTTGAATATGATTGGAGCAGCAAAAATGAGGGCCCTTTTTAATAATTTCTTCATTTTTCATCAGTCCTTTCTTTCTTTTCCTATACCCGATTATTTTCGTGAAAAACTTTAATGCCAAATTGTTTTCCTAATCTCAACCATAAAGGCTTTTCCTATTGGCCCCTTCAAATTTCAATCAAGGAGACTCCGTGTAAGACAATACAGTTATGCTTCCCCGTGTAAAACCTGTCTAATATTATTTCCCCAAAATGGGAATGTATAAATTAATTCCATTTGTTTTATCCTTTATAAAGGTGGGTATATACTAAAAAACTGGAAATTGCCCCAAAAGGTTAGCGGGTTAATTTCCCCTGAAGGCTTTCACATATTATCAAGCATCTTCGTATGATAATTTTAACTTGAATGAGGGTGCTGGATAATGTGTGAAATTGATTTTCCATTACGGGAAAATCATCACCATTAATATTTTTTAACTTTTTAGGAGGATTCATCGAATGACAGTAACAGGTAAAGTGAAATGGTTCAATAGTGACAAAGGATTTGGATTTATCGAAGTACCAAACGAAGACGATGTTTTCGTACATTTTTCCGCCATTCAAGGAGAAGGTTTCAAGAGCCTTGATGAAGGTCAAGAGGTTGAATTTGAAATCGAAGAAGGAAACCGCGGACCTCAAGCTAAAAACGTCGTAAAACTCTAAAGCATAGATACACAAACATATTGATAGGCAATGGAAAAAAGGATGCCGCCCAGATTGGGCGGCATCCTTTCCTTTATATCTACAAGCGGCATATTCACGCTATCTTTCATTAAAATGATCTAAAATGAAGCCGGGAACATGTTCGCCAGAAAAACTCTTGATGTCTACATCTCTGCTTTCTTTATAATAAAAGGCAGCTGAATACTCCCCGCCCCAATCGATTTGGGCATTATCAATCGCGGTCTCGATTTCCGAAGCGGTCTTAATTTTCAAGCGGTTTGGCTGTTGTTCAATCTGCTGTGCGATTTCACTTTCTGAATACGAATGATAAACTTTCGAATCGGTCTTCGCAACCAGGATATAAGAGACATCATCAGCCATTAACCTTGCTTTTTCCGATTGTCCGGTACTTTCCATCCATTTTGAAAACTGAGTAGATGAAGAGTCCCAATTCATATAAATGGTTTTGTCATTATGCAAGAGAATGTCGATGGAGGCATAATCACCAAAAGAAGATGTCATTTGGTCGAACGATTGATTATTCAGATCCTCCGACAATGCCTTTACGGCTGCTTCCAGCTGTTGACCGTCCGTGATTGTTATTGATTTGTCCACTTGTCCGCTCGCCGTTATCTTGATTTTAGTTACGTCTTCAGCAGAAACATTCAATAACTCATGAACCATTTTTTTATATTCATTCGACTCATAAATTTTCGCCAATAGCGGCTTGTATGAGTCGTAGTTTTGCAAATGATACTCCCTTGCCAACCGGTTTCCATTCTTGAGTTCATACATCAGGAATACGGATTGTCCATCATTCAATTCACCTATGGAAACCTTTTTACCCTTATCGATAATTTCCTGATGCAATAACCGTATAGCTTCTATATTTTCCTTCTCTTTAAGATAATTGGAAGCGTTATCCGATGTGTCGCCATCTTCATTAAATAAAGGAGAATTGCCAATATAAATTTGGCTAATCATCTTTTCATCAGGAATTTTGGCCTTATACTGAAGGGGATCTATTTTTATAATGAGTGCCAGCACAACGATAGCCACTATAAATGCTGCATAACCTTTCAGGTTGACCCGTATTCGCCAAGTCTTTTGCAGGACCATTTCCCCTAAATAGTATCCAAGCAAAGAACCGACGGTATACCCGAAGAAAATCCACCCAGGTTGGCCTGTCGTTTCGCTAAAATACAGCCCTGTAAACAGCATCATGCATAATGTCAGGCCGAATTTAAATAATGGCTTAATCTTTGGATAAACAAATGCCTGCGATACATGCTCAAGCTTTCTCCTCTCATAGAGAAAAAGAGAACAAATCAAAAAAAGTAAGGTTAATATACTATAAATTAAAGTATTAATAGAGAAAAAATCTATTTTTTCCATCTCCGTTGCTGCTAATAAGGGGGAGATGCCCTTCATATTGGAGCTTAGATAATAATCTGCAGAAAATCCTGCGATCAAAAACTTCACATTGGCTGCAAACAATACAAACAGCCCCACCGGTAAAGCAAGAAAAATATAGGTCAGCAGTCCTTGAAAGGCTGATAATCCCGTCACCATTCCAATTAAAACGGCAACAGAAAAGATCAAAGCTTCCAAAATAAAGGTATTCCCCATCCAAGACCATATATCAGGCATGGTATATAGCGTTTCTATATCAATGGCCGAGTGGAATAATATCAAAATTAAACCCGTAAATAATATCGGCAAACCCAAAAAGCCAATTCCCGTCCCAATCATATGAATGTAGATACTGCGTCTAGTAATCGGTAAACTATGAATAAAGTCAGAGGCTTGTTTCATTTGTAAAAACCGAAAAAGGAAGATGGCAAGTAATACCGGAATAACGATGACCAAGACAAACTGTATCATCTGCTGACAGGAAAAAAGGTTTTCGAATTCCACATATTCATTATTCTCATTCAAGATAATCGCTAACATTTCCAAAGGCAGCGCAAATATGAGGCCGACGAGATACAGGAAACCAATCCAGCCAGTGCTTCTGAAAATATAGATAATCAATTCCCTATTAAACCAGGTTATTCTGGATGACATAACCGATATCCCCCATTTCATAAATGAATATCTCCTCTAGAGTAAGGGGGAGAATATCTAATATTTCTGGCTGAAACTGATTAAAGTGCGATTTAATCATGGATTCTTTACCTTTAACGATGCAAACGATCACGCTGCCGCGTCTTTCCTTGTTTAGAATTTGAATTCCGCGGTATAAACCGTGGGGAATTTTATGTTTAAAGGCGATTTGCACTTTGTGTACATCCGCTTTTAAGTCATTCAAATCCTTTTGGATCACAAGCTCACCTCCATGTAAAATCCCTACATGATCGGCTAAATCTTCAATTTCCCGGAGATTATGGGACGAAAGCAAAATCGTCATATCCCTTTCCGATACATCCTGAATCAACAACTGCCTCACATTTTTACGCATGACCGGATCTAACCCATCAAACGGTTCATCCAGGATGAGAACTTCCGGCATCGTCGAGAGTGCAAGCCAAAAAGCAACCTGTCTTTGCATCCCCTTCGATAGTTTATGTATTTTATTTTGGACGGGTATCGGAAATACTTCCTGTAATTGATAGAAACGTTCTTGATTCCATTCACTATAAATATGGCTATAAAAACCTGCCATTTGCATGATCGTATAGTTAGCCAGGAAATAAGGCGTATCAGGAAGGAAGAAACAACGATTTTTCACTTCACGGTTTTCAAACACATATGATCGATCAATAAGAACTTCTCCTGCATCCTGAATCAGATTGCCTGAAAGCATTTTTAATAAAGTCGTTTTCCCCGCTCCATTTGAACCTAATAACCCGAATATGGAGCCTTTTTGTATGACCAAGGTGACGTTTTTGATCGCTTCTTTTCCTTCATATAATTTACTCACCTGTTTTATTTCAATCATGAATCTCCCCCCTTTGCCAATGGACCGATTTCCTTTATCAATCTATAAATTTCATGTTTATCGATTCCGATATAAAGAGCTTCAGCAAGTACCCTTGAAAGCTCGTTTCTGATCTTTTCTTCTTTTAATGAATTTTTCAAGGATTTAGGAGGAGCCACGAAATTCCCTTTGCCTGGTAATGTATATATAAACCCGTCAGATTCAAGCTGCTTGTACGCTTTCTGGATCGTATTTGGATTGATGGTCAATTCCTGAGCCAATATTCGTATTGATGGGAGCTGATTATGTTCCTGTAAAACTTCATTGATCATTAGTTCCTTTAACTTATCCATCAATTGCTCATAGATCGGCTTTCCATTTTGAACATCCAACTCAAACATCATAAACCCTCCTTGCAAATGGGTGTATTACATCTCCTAATACAGTACATTATAAAACAATATCTTCCAATTTAAAACCAATTTAAATCCATTTTCACACATTACTCTCCATAAACTCGCTTTCATTTTGTTTAACAAGGCATACAGGAGGGAACTAATGATAGTAAGAATAAACAAAGGAGTTGTTTTCATTGAAACCATTATATACAGCTGCAGTTACCGTACATGGCGGTCGTGAGGGACATGTTAAATCAGAGGACGGGATTCTGGACTTCGATGTGAGATCACCTAAGGAATTAGGAGGTTCCGGTGAGCGCGCCACAAACCCTGAACAATTATTCGCAGCCGGTTACGCGGCTTGCTTTGACAGTGCCTTGAATCTTGTTCTGCAAAAAGAAAAGAAAAAAGTCGATACTTCCGTGACGGCAAATGTCACGATCGGTAAAGATGAGGAAGACGGCGGCTTTAAATTGGCTGTAAGATTGGATGTTTCCATTCCCGACCTAAGCAGGGAAGAAGCTGAAGACTTCACCAAAAAAGCACATATGACCTGCCCCTATTCAAAAGCTACTCGCGGGAACGTCGATGTCACCTTGATTTTGGTATAAGATTATACAAGGGAATGGATACGGCATTAAGGCCGGCTCCATTCCTTTTTTTCTTAGTTCACTTCTTCCAATCCCTTCATTTTTAAAAGAAACCCCAGACCTATTACCGCCATGATAATCAATGATCCCAATGCCATCCTGCTCGCCAATGTACCGAGGTCATGGAATACCAACGTTATCGTTCCATATAAAAGCGGACCGATTATGGAAGAAACTTTTCCTGAGAAGGCAAATAGTCCAAAAAATTGCCCCCTCTTCTCATCCGGGGTCAATTCAATGATATATGTCCGTGATGTCACCCACATCGAACCTAGCGAAATGCCGAACATACTCCCTGCAACCCAGAACCATAGAGCGGTTTGTGCAAAGACCGCTATAAATAAAGCAACCAAAAGCAGAACTCCCACATATGTCACAGCTAGCCGCGGCCCCTTCGACTGCGTGATGTATCCAAACAGAAACGATCCGGCAATACTCGATACTGTCGAAACCAAGTAAAGCAAAATGAATCCGCTTGAGGAAAATCCAACAACAGTCTTGGCATATACGGCCATCATGCCGATAGTGGTCGCAATCGCATCATTTAAAAAGAAATAAGCAATCATGAATGTAAAAACCGATCGATAGGATTGCATCTCTTTAAAAGTGGATTTAATTTCCTTATAACCGGATAAAAAAGGTTGTTTCGCTTTTTGCTGTTTTGGAGACTCTTTTAAAAAAAAGAACAATGGAAGGGAAAAAACCAAAAATAAAATGGCCGTGGGAATAAAGGCTTCATGTGAACTCCCTTTACTTATGAATGGATAGATTGACAGGCCCACTAACGTTCCAAGGTAGCCTACCGCCACACCAAACCCTGATATAAGCGGCAATTGCTGTTTCGTGCCTAAATCACTCATCATCGTATCATAGAAAACAAGACTCGAATGATAGAAAAACTTTGCTATCACAAATAAAAGAATGACGATTGCTAAGGAAATTGGAATGCCTAGCAGCTTCCCATCGAACTTCGCCCCTCCAAATACCCCCATTAAAAATGTACATACAACAGAAATGAGTGTGAAAATCATAATGTATTTTTTCATTTTTCCCGTTCGATCGATCATGACTCCGAACAGCGGGGAAAACAAAACCAGAAACAAACTGGCAATCGCATTTGCGTAGGAGATGAAGGTACTGGCAATCTGATCAAGTACGGCATTTTCCCCAATCTGTTCCTGAAGGAAGAATGGAAAGAAAATCGTATTGATATTAGAAGAAAAAATCGTATTGGCAAAATCGTAAAAAGCCCAAGAGAGAATGGGCAGGGAAAAATATAAACCAAAATTCCCCCTCCATTTTTTAGACTTCGGTTTCACCTGCAATTCCATCTGCTTTCCCCCCTTATTGATACTTAAATTATATGTATTCCATACCTTTCCAATAAATCCTTTAAGTCGGGATTATAACATTGTGTAAAACATGATTTTTCCCTGGCAAACATGTAAAATTGTGAAAGGAGGCTATCCTGAGAACTTCTTTATATTCTTTTTAAAAATATTTAAGAATTTTAATTAATGTGCCTAATAGGAGTGTGAATGATGATTGAATACTTTCTTATTATCTTGGTAACCATACTTGTCCTGTTCGCCATCTATGCTAATCGAACAAAGGGTGTTTTCCCTGAGGACTTCAAAATGCAGCATTCCCCTCTTAAAATTGGACATCGCGGTGCATCTGGATATTGCCCCGAGAATACAATGGCATCTTATAATAAAGCGATTGAATTGGGAGCTGATTTCCTGGAAGTGGATATCCATCTCAGTAAAGATGATGTACTTGTGGTTCATCATGACCCAACTCTGGATCGAACCACGAACGGCAAAGGGAACATCCGTGATTACACGGCTGCCGAATTAAAGGAACTGGATGCAGGAAGCTGGTATCATTCCCGTTATAAAAACGAAAGGATTCCTTTACTAAGTGAGGTATTGGAGAATTTCGGGTCTAAAGTCGGAATCTTAATCGAATTAAAACATCCATCTGCTTATCCCGGCATTGAACAGAAACTTGCAGAGGAATTAGGAAAATTCCAGGAATATTCAACAAGTGAAAATAAGATAATGGTTCATTCGTTCGATATGGAATCCATGAAAAGGTTTCATCAATTAATGCCGGGCATACAAGTGGGCGTTTTGATAAAACGGCGAATTACTGACCAAAAATTAAAGGAGATTTCCGAGTTTGCATCATTTTTGAATCCAAAGCAAACGATTTTGAGTACGAAGCTGCAAATGCGAATCCAAAAGCACGGGATGAAAGTATATACATGGACCGTCAACAATAAAAAACAAATCCGCATGTTCAAAAAGATGCAGTTAGATGGGATCATTTCTGATTTTCCTGATTATTTTTTTGATTAATCTTTGAAGGAATTTGCCTTCTTTAATAACGTTACACTTGATTTCAGAAATCCGCTCCCTTTCCGCCGACTGACTGCCAAGCCGCATCAAAGCTAGCGGCTGTGGGGGTCTCGGTTAGCCAGCTATTCAGCAGGAGTCTCGTAAATTTCCTCAATCTAATAAGGGTTACAGTTAAAAAACATTAAGGATAATCTAGTCTCGTTTTATAATCATGGTTCGGGGTGACCATTCCGAACCTCCTCCTTAAAAAACTTCCACGTTGCTTTCAGCCAGAGTTCTTTTTTGGGGCCGTTCTCCGTTTTATTCGACCCACACTGCTCTTTATTCGACCGCTCTCCGTTTTATTCGACCCACATCGCACTTTATTCGAACGTTCACCACTTTTTTCGACCGCTCACGCATCCTATTCGACCCACACCACACTTTATTCGACCGTTCACGCATTCTATTCGACCCACACCACACTTTATTCCACCGTTCACGCATTCTATTCGACCCACACCGCTCTTTATTCGACCGCTCACGCATTTTATTCGACCGTTCTCCGTTTTATTCGACCGTTCACGCATTCTATTCGACCCACACCGCTCTTTATTCGACCGTTCACGCATTCTATTCGACCCACACCGCTCTTTATTTGACCCACACTCAATTAGTTCAACTACACCGTAATTTTTCGCCCCTTTTGTCCATAACTGAACAATTCGCTAATGCGAATTTTAATAACAATGAAAGAATTGTATCTCATGCGCGTCCGTTCCATAATAGGCCCATCGCTGTTGACTTCGTCGCCATCGATAACCTGCCACGGCATTGTAGCCAACATATGTGGGGTAAAACCAAAATGAGCGGCCATTTTTAAGCCAAACATACGTATGTTTGTATAAACACCCTTTCATTGAACCAGTGTCCATTGCCTTAGACATTCCATCGTGAAGTTGTGGAGTGAATATTGGCGGAGCTATATGAGGCGGGCCTCCTCCGTGCGGCGGCCGTGGCGGCGGCTGCTTCCCGTAGGACGGGCCAGGAGGGCCAGGAGGAGTCCTTACATCCATTATCTGATTTTCAAATGGATATGGAGCTGCCAAGAAATCATTATCCTTGTTTCGGAGATGTGCATTCTGATATATATTTTCGGTACCGTTATGGTGGTTCTGTTGATTGAATGAATTGTATGGTTTCATACTTTTTCACCTCATAATTGAACTTCCTTTATCCGTATGTAGACGAACGACCATATGTGCATCTTCATTCCGAATTACTTGTCTCGACTCTGGGGTTCTACAGAATCTTTAATCGGAAATTTATGCACCAGAAAATATTCCCTGTTTATTTTTTGAAAAAATCCCTATATTTTTTGGCTTTCTTGTACTAGAATTTGATATAGTGTTCTTAATGATTTAAACTTATTCCAGTCCCTAAATCGTTTTTGGGGACCAACCGAACTAAATTTTCTTATCTTAGAAAAAACGAGGGATTCCTATGTGGGAATTATTATTAGAATTCGATTATCAGACCGTTCGCCATGCGGTATGGGCAGGTTACTTACTTACCTTTGTCTTTCCACTGGCTGCGTTTTACTTCTTAAATAAAAAGCAATCACTCTTGAACGACAAATATCAAGCTTCCGTTCATTCAGATAAAAGTAAATCCCCTGTTCAGAAAGGCAGCACTTTTGACTGGCGCGGTGCACAGCGCTTTTTCACATTTATCCGGCAAAAGGATTCACCAGATGATTCCGATGAGCCAAGCCTCCTTCTCGTTGTTTAAACATTAACAATTCGAGGAGGAAATTATATTGAAGAAGAAAAACATGTTACTAATTGCCGTCCTATTTCTGGCAACGACCCTTTTGACGGGTTGTTCAGCAGCAACGAGCGGTCCATTTCATACCGCTTTGGTTAACCCGATGACAAAAATGCTAGAATTCAATGCTGATTTATTTCATGGCAACTATGGTTTAAGCATCATCATGATGACATTTTTGATTCGCCTTGTCTTGCTTCCACTGACTGCCAAGCAATATAAAACACAGCTTAGCATGAAAACGAAGATGAATGGGCTGAAACCGGAAATGACTGCAATCCAGCAGAAAATCAAAGAGACGAAAGATCCAGCTAAACAAAAGGCCCTTCAACAGGAAATGATGCAGCTTTACCAAAAGCATGGAGTCAATCCTTTAAACATGGGCTGTTTGCCGCTCTTAATTCAAATGCCGATTCTAATGGGCTTTTATTATGCGATCCAGGGCTCCCATGAAATTGCGACCCATAGTTTCCTTTGGTACAGCCTTGGTCAGCCGAATATTGCCATGGCGATTATTGCTGGTGTCATTTATTACTTCCAATCGGTCATTTCCATGAGACAAATGCCGGAGGAACAGCAGAAACAAATGAAGATGATGAGCCTGCTCTCACCAGCAATGATTTTATTCATTTCTTTCTCTGCTCCTGCTGCTTTGCCGTTATATTGGTCAATCGGAGGTATATTCATGATTGTTCAGTCCATCGTGCTTCAGCGAATATATAAAAAAGACCATGCCGTTGTTCCGGCTGCAAATGAAACGGTTATGAAAAAAAGCTAATCCACTTGGATTAGCTTTTTTTTCATACAGTGAAATTTTCGCGAGTAATTGCTAGCCTTGATGGAAAGTGGATTTTCAGTGCGACATCCACTTCCTTTATTTCTTCGGCAATGGATTTGTTGAAACCTTTTCGAAAAACTTCTCTACATATTCGAAATCCGTGTAAAAGAACAATAATAGGTCACCCGGTTGTGATGCTTCCCAGGCCTTTACGAATGCGTCCAATTCATTAGGTTCGATTATGGTCCGATCTTTTTGTAACCCCGCTTCTAACGCCGCTTCCTGAAGCAGCCTGGCTACTTCTAACGGCTCCCTGCCCCGCAAATCATCGTCTTCTTTAATGATGAACAGATCAGAATTCATGGCCGCCGCCTTGGAGAGCCTGATAAGCTCTTCATCAATACGGTCACCCGGTCCTGCCAAAACCGTGATAAGACGATTTTTGTTATAAGCACTGACCGTTTCGAATATGGCCTTCAATCCTGCTTCATTATGGGCATAGTCGATGATGATCGTGCGCTCTTTCAACTTCTTTAAATTAAAACGGCCTTTGGACAAATTCGTATCCGGCATAAATGTGGCAGCCTTCCTTCGTAGTTCTTCCATGGAAATGCCTTGAGTTTCGGCTGCGGCTAACGCCTGAAGTAAATTGGCGATATTATGTCGTGCCATGCCGGAAATCGTGATTGGAATCTTGGTGCAATCCATAAATTGATGGATGACATTATCAGATGAATGACAGATTACACCTTGTTCATTGACGTACCAAACTTTACATCCCCCATTTATCGCAGCCTTCACGTGAGGCTGGGTGGCATCAGTAGAGGTGTAAATGACCTCTCCATCTGTATGGGCGTTCATGGCGGCTACATTCGGATCATCTGCATTCAGCACACAATAGCCTGTTTTCATTACGACTTCGGCCACAAGCCTCTTTAATTTAATGAGATCATCCAAAGTATCGATTCCATCACGGCCGAGGTGATCCTCACTTACATTGGTAATGATCCCCACATCACATTTACGAAAAGCAAGACCTTCACGAAGAATCCCTCCCCGGGCCGTTTCCAATACGGCTACATCAACTTCAGGATGGGCCAATACCATTCTTGCACTGACCGGACCACTGCAGTCACCTTGATCCAAAACCTCATCGCCGATATATACTCCATCAGAATTCGTCATACCCACTTTTGTATTTTCATTAGAAAGAAAATAATGAACCAATCGGGTCGTTGTCGTCTTTCCATTTGTTCCGGTCACTGCGATGATCGGTATAGCTGCCTCTTCCCGAGTCGGAAATAAATAATCGACAATGGCCTTGCCTACATTCCTTTTTTTCCCTTCGCTCGGATAATGATGCATTCGAATTCCCGGAGCAGCATTCACTTCAATAATCGCAGTCCGTGAATGTTCGATTGGTTTTGATATATCCTCACAGATAAAATCGATTCCAGCTATATCCAAACCGATCGCTTTCGCGGCAGCAACCGCCATATTCTTAATGGTTGGATGAACCTGATCCGTTACATCGATTGCCTTTCCACCCGTTGAAAGATTTGCATTGCCGACAACTTGAACCAATTCCCCTTGATCCGGAATGGTATCGAGCGTCCGATTCGATTTTTCCAAGTAACAGGTCACGGTATGTGTAAGTGGGATTTTTGACATCGGCTTCTCATGTCCTTCTCCCCGCAAATCATTACAATTTTCCTTTTCTATCAATTTACGTATCGATTCCTTACCGTTGCCAATAACATAGGGAGGAAGCCTCAAACTAGCGGCTATAAGTTCACCGTTGACTATCAGTAACCGATAATCATGTCCTTCAATATGCCGTTCGACTATGTACTTCTCCACATGCGACTCCAAACAATTGATTACATTGAATAGTTCATCCTTATTTTTGATATGGGTGATGACACCCTGCCCCTGCCTCCCATTATACGGTTTAATGACCAGCGGAAAACCCAGCCTGTCCGCCGAGGCAAAGATATCTTCGATGGAATGGGCAACTTCCCCTTCAGGTACAGGGAGGCCACACCCTCTTAAAATCGATTTGGTCAATGATTTGTCACATGAATTCTCAACGGCAATATTGGAAGTCTGGCTGGAAATTGTCGCCTGGACATACTTCTGCCTTGTACCGGTTCCTAAACGCAATAAGCTTTCATCACCCATCCGCTCGACAGGGATACCTTTTGCTTGTGCTGCCTTAAAAATGGCTTCAGTACTTGGCCCCAGTTTATTCTTATAATATAGCTGCTCTATTTGTTTTACATAAGATTGTACATTTATAAGCTTTTTACCATTCAGGATGGCTTCCGCTATATCTTTTGCTGCTAAAAAAGCTTGAAGACCTGAGTGAGGCTCTTGATAGTCAAAGGTCACATAATAAAAACCCTTCTTTTCCATCATTATCGTTTTTCCACGAATGGCTTCGATTCCGGCCAAGTTTTGAAGCTCAATCGTCATATGCTCCAATATATGTCCCATCCATGTTCCTTTTCTCAGCCTCTCGGCAAAACCGCCTCGATACCCTTTTGAACATGTATGGCTTCCCAGATTCGGGAGCAACTTTAACAATTTTTCATTGAATCCAGGTATTGAATCAGATGGTTTCTGTTCCAGTTCCCCTATATCCAATTCAATGCAAATCGTCGGTGTATAAGCAAAATAATTAGGTCCTTTTAAATAACGGACTCGATTGATTATCATTGTTGGATCCCCTTTTTCATCAACAATTTCCTTTTAAGCAGGTCAAAACGGTATCCCCTGGTTAGTGCATGAAGGTTAAATCCTGAAAGCGTCAACTCTTCACTGCCATTATCAGAAGATGTGATATTGATATAATCACTGGTGCTGCCATCAAGAACCAATACTTGATGTTGGCCAACTACTTCAAAATGACCGTCTTTAACTAAAATTGCTGTATTTTCATCAATGCCAATACCCATAATTTCCTTGTTCCCTGCTATCGCACTTAACAGGCGGTCAAAGCGGCCACGCTGAGAAAAATGTTGATCGATTATCAAACCGTCAAGGAAGCCGAAACCTAGCCCAATCTCAACCTTTAACTTATTGTCATTCAGCATCGTGTCAGCAGCAATGATCATATGCTTACCTAAAATGGAAGCGCCAGCACTTGTCCCTGCTATCACCGTTCCTTTATGCCAGGCTTTAGAAAGGGCATCGTGGAATTTGGTTTTTCCAATCAGCTCAAACAATCGGCTTTGGTTTCCCCCTGAAATGAAGATGGCGGAAAAAGATTTCAGCTGTTCACAAATTGCCGGGTCATCTGCATCCTGCCTTGAATCCAGCTTGATCACTTCCACCCTGTCCACGCCTAAATCCCTGAAAATCTTGATATACTCTGTACTCACTTCCTCAGGAATTTCACTCGCTGTAGGCAATATTCCTATTCCGCCATTCCTATTACGGGTTGCAAGCTCGACAAATTTATTTAATACTTCACCTTCAAGGCACTTATCCTCTGCCCCGCCAATGATAAGTAATTCACCACAATTCATTCATCATACTCACCTTTACAAATGGATTAACATCATGAAATTGCTCAAAATAGAACACATAATGACTAGTATGGCAACTTCTATCAATCTTCATTCATAAAAATGGCAAACTGCAGAATTTTGTTTAACTTAATGAAAAGAGAGGAAAAGTAATAGAGTAAAAAAAATAAAAGGAGTGTGCAAAAATGAGCCAAAACCAAATAAAAGAAAAAGTATTGAACATCATCCGTGATCATAAAATAGGAGTTTTATCTTCAGTTGAAAACAACAAACCACATTCACGTTATATGACATTTTTTAACGATGAGTTAACTTTATACACACCAACGAGTGGAAAGACGGAAAAAATTGATGAAATTGAAAAGAATCCTAATGTTCATATCCTGATCGGCTATGATAATAAAGGATTGGGCGATTCTTACCTGGAAATCTCAGGTACCTCGAAAATAAACGATTCTCAGGAGCTGAAGGATAAATTATGGAATGAATCCTTTGAAGATTGGTTTGAAGGTCCGAAAGATCCGAATTATTTAATCCTGCAAATTAAGCCGGAAAGCATCCGGTTGATGAACAACAACGGTGAACCTCCACAAGAATTATCATTATAAATCTTTATTTTTTGTACTTACGCCAATTCACGAGTAAATGACCGAAATTCACGTGTATTACCACTAAAACACAGTACTATAATAAAAATATCGCTAAAAAACAGTTAAAAGCCCGCATATGAATGCGGGCTTTTTTCACGATTATACTAGCTCTGATTGAATATAGTGCAAAATCAGATTGGCTGTATGCTTTAAAGAAGAAACATGTGTCCGCTCGAAGGCATGTGAAGCATCGATACCCGGTCCGATCAGACCATGTACGACATCATAGCCTGCCCGGATTGCAGCGGAAGCGTCCGATCCATAATATGGATAAATATCGACGCGGTAGTCGACGGCATTTGCTTGGGCAAGTGAAACTAAATGCTGACGCAGTTTATAATGATATGGACCTGAGGAGTCTTTTGCGCAAATGGAAACGCTGAATTCATCCGTCGTTTGTCCATCACCGATCGCGCCCATATCGACAGCTAGATATTCGACTGTTTTCTCAGGGATATTGGAATTTCCGCCATAACCGATTTCTTCGTTGTTGGAAATCAAGAAATGGGTCGTATATGCCAGTTTTATCTTTCCTGCGGATATGAGGTCAATGATATGAAGGAGGATGCCAACGCTAGCTTTATCATCCAAATGCCTTGATTTCAAAAAGCCTGTATCCGTCACTTCCACTCTCGGTTCAAAGGAGACAAAATCTCCAACAGAAATGCCAATGGCCTCGGTTTCCGCTTTATTTTTTACGACAGCATCTATCCGGACCTCTATTGTCTCATCATCACGCTTGGCATCGCCTGCATTTTTATATACGTGGACAGAGGTCTGATTGATTAAAATGGTCCCGGTGATAATAGCTCCGTCAGCTGTATGGATTTTACAATACTCCCCTTCCACTGAGTTCCAGCGGAAACCGCCGATCATCGTCAATTTGAGGCGGCCATTCGCTTTTATTTCCTTTACCATGGCTCCCAGAGTATCGACATGGGCAGTCAGCAAGCGATGTTTGTCATCATCTACGCCTTTTAATGTAGCAACCAATGCCCCTTTATTCGTGATGTTGTAAGGAACCTTCCTCTGCTCCATGAAATTGGCGGCATATTTAATGGCTTGCTCAGTATAGCCGGAGGGGCTGGGTATGGACACCAATTCTTTTATGTAAGATACGATTTCTTTTTCTTCGATTACACTCACGCATATCTCTCCTTTCCTCTTTGTTCATTATATCTTTTCATGGCAACTTTTAACATATTAAAAGACCGCCAAAAGGCGGTCCTTTAATCGATTTAACTCATAAAAGCCAGGACAGGCAACATGGCCATAACTAATGTTGAAATTCCATATAACGCTAAATTCTCCATATTCACTTTCCTTTTCCACTTATCGCGCCATACTTTGTATCTGTCCATATCTTCGTTCCTCATAAAAAAACCTCCTTCATGATGAAAGTTCAACTTACTTCAACTGTCTTTGTTTGTTGGACATTTCCTTCATATATTCTAAGAAGGCAATTCTCTTTTCGTCTGGATAGGCTACAATGTCTGCGATGATTTCCTCTTCGAGAGGTTTCAGTAAACGGCCAACCGATTCAGTAAACAATATTTCTAACTCTCTCTTTGTATCATTAGGATTTCTCACTTCCATCCATATCACCCTTCCAATTACTTACTATTATCTATATAACCTTTATCCTCTACATTGAAACTCAAAAAAATCGACCGCCTATAAAGGCAGCCGATTGTGATCAATTAAATTATTTCGTTACACCGACATTATGCCACTGATATTGGCGGCCTGCGAGATAATCATAACCTGTAACGCGTTCATTCACTCCAGCCAATTGATAACGGAATAACGTCGGAATGACCGGGACCTCTTCATGGATCAATTCCTGCCACTCATTATACGTATCGATTCGATATTGATCATCGAAGGCTTCCTCTGAAATCCCTTTAGCAAGAAGCTCATCATTTTTTTCATTCACCCAGCGGGTATAGTTAAATTCTGCAGATCTGGACCATATTCCTGATGGATCAGGATCGGAAGCGACACCCCATGCAGCGGAATATACATCAACTTCGTCATTATCCTTTTTCAGCAGGTCATAGAATGAATTGAACTCATGCAGCCTTCCATCCTGCAATTCGACGTCCAAACCTACTTGTTCCCATTGCTGGATATAATACTTTGCTAGTGGCTCAGAAACATCAGAACCGCTCATGGAAGCAAAATTGATCTTGAACTCTTTTCCGTCTGCATCTTCACGAATGCCATCGTTATTCGTATCTACAAACCCTGCTTCATCCAAAAGTTTTTTAGCTTTTTCAGGATTATATTCATATGCTTTTAAATCTTTATTGTTATATTTAAAGTTCGGTGTAATGACAGAGTTGGCAGGGAAGCGAAGGCCCTTGAACATCTTTTCGCCAACTTCTTCATTATTGATGGCATATGCCATTGCCTGACGAAGGCGTTTATCACCGAATTTCGGGTTCTCATCCATAACGTTTTCTTCTTTTTCCTTATCATAATGACCGAAGTTGAAACCAATATAGGAATAAGCCAATTCCACTTTCCCCAATAATTCGATGTTATCCAATTCCTTGGCCTGATCATATTGCTCAGCCAGGACCTCCGCTACATCGAGATCACCATTTTCAAGTGACTTGACGACAACGGCCGGATTTACGACTTTTAATGTGACACTGTCCAATTTAGGTTCACCGCGGTAATAATCTTTATTCGCTTCGAATTCGACCGCTTCCCCTTGAACGATTTTCTTCACTTTGAATGGTCCAAAACCAATCGGATTTTTACGGATTTTATCCGAAGATTCCAAATCTGCAATCGGAACATCTTTTAAGTATTCTTTATGAAGCGGGTATGTCCATAATCCAGTCGTGACGGAAGGATTCGCTTTTTTGAACGTGAAAGTGATTTTCTTGCCGTCGACTTTAATGCCTGAAATCTTATCCGCTTTCCCTTCATGATACTCCTCCATACCCTCGATTAAAGCCATTTGTTCATCATAGCGTACACCTTTGTAATCTTTGCTTCCCATGACAAGGTATGCATATTCTAAATCATCGCCTGTCACCGGCTTTCCATCATGCCAATTCACATTATCCTTAATCGTCAGCGTAACCGTTTTATGATCATCCGAAATCTCATAGGAAGCGGCACCTTCATTCGTGAAAACATAGTTTTCGTCTGTATCCAATAAATCTTCATCAAAGAATGTGATAACTTGGTTATCAGGCTCTCCTTGATTCGTCGTCTTTGTCGGGAATTTAGAGGTATCGACCTGTTCGACATCTTTCCCTTTTTTCTCTTTCGTTGATGATTTCTCCGTATCATCCGAACATGCAGCAAGCAGTAGAGACGAAATGGCCAATGCACTTAATACCTTACTGTAGCTTTTGATTTTCATATCATACACTCCCCTTTTTTATCCTCTTCTTTGTCTTGCATCGGCTGCGCGTTTTAACGCTTGACCAACGAAATTTATACTCAGCATCAACACTAAAATCATGAGTGATGCGGGTACCCATATCCACCACTTGTTTTCCAGAACATCTGGATTTCGAGCATAACTGATGAGCGTCCCTAAACTCGGTGTGCTCTCCGGGAGACCGAATCCTAAGAAAGTCAAACTGGATTCTAGGCCAATATTGCCAGCAAGGTTCAAAATGAAGTTAACGATGATCAGTGAACTGACATTGGGCAGAAGCTGAAACAGGATGATTTTCCAATGTGGCGTCCCGAGTGTCTGTGAGGCGTGGATATAATCCAGCTCACGCTCTGACAAAGCCTTTGAACGAATCAGCCGGGCCTTGCCTGTCCATAAAAACATCGTCATGATTAAAATGAAAACATATACATTGAAGATCGGTACAATCACGACTACCACGATGATGAACATCAATTGCGGCAGGGCAATCACGAAGTCGATAATACGCATGATCACATTATCGGTTGCCCCGCCGAAGTAGCCAGCCAGAAGCCCTAATGATAAACCGATGATAGCGGTGAATAATGTTATGAATAAACTGATCGTGAATGAATTTCTCGTACCCACTATCAATTGTGCAAATACATCCCGGCCGCCATAATCGGTTCCAAGCCAATAGTCTGAAGATGGTTCCATATAAATGGAGAGAAAATCGACCTTGGCTATTTCCTTGGCGTCCATGAAGAGCGACGCACCGTAAACAAATATCAATATGGCTGCTAATATAATCAATGAGCCCATGGCAAGCTTATCCTTTTTGATTTCCTGCCAGATGATTTTGATTCCTGAAGGGCTCACATCTTTCACTTGTATGTTCTT
Organism: Peribacillus sp. Aquil_B1; assembly: GCF_022603275.1. Classification (NCBI taxonomy): domain Bacteria; kingdom Bacillati; phylum Bacillota; class Bacilli; order Caryophanales; family Bacillaceae; genus Peribacillus; species Peribacillus sp. Aquil_B1. The sequence continues at coordinate 371,618 of NZ_JAKXEE010000002.1, forward strand.
TCCGGTTTCTACTTTCATTTCCATAAGACTCACCCCGCTCCTATTCTATCCGTATGCGCGGATCGACCGCACTAAGTATGATGTCCGAAAGAAGAGTGCCAAGCAGAGTGGCAAATCCCGTCATCATGACGATGGCCGTGACAACACTGAAATCCCTCAGACTGACTGAACTAAGGAAAAGCTGCCCAAGTCCCGGATAACTGAAAATGGTCTCGATTATGACCGCACCGCCGATCAATCCAGTAATTTCATAGCCTAGGAATGCCGCTATCGGTAAAAAGGAATTTCTCAGGATATGCCGTGAATATACTTTTGATTCAGGCACTCCCTTCGAACGCGCTGTCCTAACGAAATCCTTGATTTTATTATCGATGATTTCGTTTCGCAAATATTGGATCGTACTTGTTGTTGCAATTAAAGCTGTACTTAATGCTGGTAAAATCAAATGATTGATCTTGCTTACAACATAGGCGAATGTTCCTTCATCCACCTTTGAATCGACACTGCCGCCAGACGGGAACCAATCCAGGGCAAATCCGAAAACGAATAACATGATTAAAGCAAAAATGAAAATCGGCGTGCCAAATCCTACATAGCTATAACCCGTAACGGTTTTATCCACCCAGGTATCGTTATACCTTCCGCTAAGTATGCCTAATGGAATCGCAAGCATATATGTAAAGATAAGCGTGACCAACGCCAGGAACACCGTGTTCCAAAGCCTGTCTTCGATAACATCCATGACGGGCGTCTTATGTGTATAGGAAATACCGAAATCCCCCTGTACTGCATTGGATGCCCACCTTAAATATTGTTGGTACCAAGGGTCATTCAAACCCAGTTCTTCCCTGATCCTATCAAGCTCGGCCGGGTTGGCCCTAGGATTGATTTCCTGACCTGACAGTGCATCTCCCGGCATTGCTTTTGCCATCATGAAAACGATGATGCTCAATAAAAAGAGCTGCGGGATCATAACTAATAAACGCCTTAGGATAAACTTCCACATATTCCTTACACCTCCTTATTGTAATGCGACTCTATGTGTCGATGAGATTGGCTTCAAATCGTAGGCACGTCCATCCTCATCGAAATATTTTGAGTAGGTAGACTCATATTCCGAGGTGAGTTTTTTTCTAAGCTGCACTTTATCTTCGCGGACTTCCGGCTCTAAATCCGGAATGGCGGCAATCAGGCGCTTCGTGTATATATGTTGCGGATTTTCATAGATTTCCTCGCTTTTGCCTTCCTCTACCAATCTACCGCGATACATAACGCCCATCCGATCACACATATGCCGGATTACACCTAAGTCATGACCCACAAATAAATAAGTCAAATTGAACTCCTGTTGGAGATCTTGAAGGAAATTCAATACCTGTGCCTGAACGGAAACATCCAGTGCTGACACCGGTTCATCCGCAATGATCAGTTTAGGTTTCAATGTCAAAGACCTGGCAATCCCAATCCGCTGGCGCTGCCCTCCTGAAAATTCATGAGGATACTTGTGAATCGATTCCGGACTGAGTCCGACTTTGTCCAAGAAGTCCTGGACGATTTTCTTTTCCTCTGAAGGTGATAACCGTTCAAAGTTCCTCAGCGGTTCGGCAATGATGTCCAGTACCCTCTTCTTGGGATTCAATGATGAATACGGGTCTTGGAAAATCATTTGGATATCTTTTCTAAATGGTTTAATTTCTTTTCTACTTAAAGATGCTAAATCCCTGCCTTCAAACAGGATTTGTCCGGATGTGACATCATTCAGCTTGACCACTGCCTTGCCTGTCGTGGACTTGCCGCTTCCGGATTCCCCGACCAAACCATATGTTTCCCCTTGCTGCAACTCAAAGGAAACACCGTCCACGGCCTTTACGTGATCAACCACCCTTCTGAAAAAACCGCCCCTTATTGGAAAATGCACTTTCAGATTATCTAATTTGAGTAATGTCATGGGCCGATGCATCTCCTTCAGCTTGAAAATAAAATTCTTTATAGCACGTACAGCGCACAAAATGATCGTTGCCCACTTCGTGAAGCCGGGGTGTCTCTTCATGCGCATGCTTAGGTATCCAAGGAATCCTATCTTGGAAGCGACATCCTATCCGATCCATTTTCGCGATCGATGGAACGATTCCCTCGATAACGTGCAAACGTTTTTTCTCGTTTGCAGCCGAAGGGATCGAATTTAATAACGACCTTGTATATGGATGTAGCGGATTGTTGAATATCTCTTTAACACTTCCCGTTTCCACTACCTGACCTGCATACATGACAACGATCCTGTCAGCGACCTCTGCAACGACGCTCAGATCATGTGTAATTAAGATGATCCCCATTTTTGTCCTGCTTTGGATATCCTTCAGCAGATCAAGTATTTGTGCTTGAATCGTAACATCCAGTGCCGTCGTGGGTTCATCGGCAATGACCAGTGCAGGGTTGCAAGCAATGGCAATCGATATCATTGCCCTTTGCCGCATTCCGCCCGAGAGCTCATGCGGATATTGCTTGTACGTCCGTTCAGGATATGGAATTCCCACTTGTGTCAAAAGTTCGATCGTCCTGTTCTTTTTTTCAGCACCGGAGAGTTCAGTATGGTAATCAAGATTCTCCTCGATCTGTTTTCCTATGGTCATGAGCGGGTTCAAAGCCGTTAATGGTTCCTGGAATATCATACCTAATTCCTTACCACGGACTTTATTCATTTGCACATCATTCAACTTTAGGAGATTTTGTCCTTTATAATTGATATTTCCTTCGGATTTCGTTCTCTGCTTATTATGTAATTGCATGATAGATAAGGCCAAGGCACTCTTTCCACAACCTGATTCTCCAACAACTGCTACAATTTCATTTTCATTCACCGTAAACGAAACATCATCCACCGCTGCATGATATTTGCTACCGATGCGAAATGAGGTAGTTAGGTTCTCTATTTGTAAAATAGCTTTCTTCATCCTTGCTCCCCCTAAACTATTTTATCGGGAAAATAATTAATCTTCTGATAATTAGTTAAGATTTTAATCAATTTTTTACAATTATACAATAGTTTTTTTAGAAAATAATCACATTTTTTTCATATTTTATAACTTTAGGAATAATTTTCTGCAATAAAAAATCGTTTCCTTTATAACGGTTATACAGTAAAGTTTTGAAGTCCGATTAAATGTAAAGAAGCAATAATTTAAATTTTATTATTCCAAGATAACTATTTTACAGTTCATAACTATTTATTGACCTTGTCCTTTTACGTACAGCAGAATGGTTCTGATTGAATTTTTTTGATATTTCAGAAAAGTTAGTACATTTGTAAGAATATCATAAAACAGGTAATTATTTCATATATATTTCAATACTTTTAAAAAAAACACTTTATTTTCATTAAATGCAATGAAACCTTTTTAAAACAGATTCGTAGAAAACGTTAGAAAATAAATGATGAGGTGATTGAATGTATTCACAAACTGTACAAACATATATGCCGTCCGTCATGCGGACGTTCGCTTTATCACTTGCCGTTTCCGTTTTAGGGATGGCTCTCGGCACTCTTGTACCGCCATCGTTGTTTCTTCCCTTGGCGATACTTGAGATCGCCATGTTGATTGGAGCATTCATATTGCGGAGGAAAAAAGCCATCGGCTACACTTTTTTGTATAGTTTCACGTTGATTTCTGGAATTACGACCTACCCGATCATCGCACACTACCTAGCTGCTGCAGGGGCAAATGTGGTGATCCTGGCAGGAGTTACGACTACAGTCGTATTTGGAGGACTGGCGGTTTATGCTACAACCACCAAAAGGGACCTTTCTTTCTTGGGAGGAATGTTATTTGCAGCCTTGCTAGCTTTAGTGGTCATTAGCATTTTCAACATTTTCTCTCCATTAAGCTCTACAGCCATGCTGGTCTTTTCCTTTATCGGGATTTTAGTTTTCAGTGGTTATATTTTATATGATTTCAATCGAATGAAGCATTACGGGGTAACAGCTGAAGAAGTACCGCTCATGGCCTTGAATCTATATCTTGATTTCATTAACCTATTCATTAACATCTTGCGTTTTTTTGGTATTTTGGCAAGCGATGACTAAAGTGCTACTACTATCAAACCTAACAAGATAACATAAGAAAGACGCTTGGACTTACCCAAGCGTCTTTTCACATTTCTTTCCCATACGGATAAGCAGTAAGATGTGAGTACTGATTTTCCCCAAACCCCTGGCGATGAATAAAAGACCAAATCACAATGAATTTGGTCTCAATCATTAATTAAAACAGCAGAAGGGGTGCATATCTTATTTATATAATCCTGGATTTGATTGATCGGTCCATGGCAGTTTCACTCCGAAAGTGCTAGCAATGAACTGTGTATCTTCCCTTCGTTTTTTCCTTATTTGGGCCCGTTGTTTTGCTGATTCATTTAAATTCATTTCCATCTCTGTTTCAGGAACCAAACGCGGAACCGGAATTGGTTTACCTTCTTCATTAATGGCAACAAATGTCAAGAATGAAATAACACATAAATTCCGGGCTCCTGTAACTAAATCCTCTGCAATCACCTTTACGATGATTTCCATTGATGTTCTGCCTGTATACGTCACGAAGCTTTCAAGGCAAACTGCATTTCCTTCGTGAATAGGATGCAGGAAATCGACAGAATCAGTTGATGCAGTAACGACGTTGCTTCGCGCATGACGCATGGCTGATATAGCCGCTACATCATCAATGTATGCCATTAATTTGCCTCCGAACATCGTACCAATATTATTTGTATCCGGCGGGAGGACAAGGCTTGTTTTTATGACCAAAGAGTCCCGGCAATTTTTTGTTTCTTCCATGGTGACTGCACTCCTTTATGTCTGATTTCTCACTAGTCCACTTTATCGAATTCTTACCTGTAAAGCAATTCACATGCTTATTTTCCTGCTTTTAGTCAAAATTATGCGGTTTATGACGAAGCCAAACACTTTCATTGCCCTTTTGGCTGCTTGCCTTGCTGCAGCTCACGCATGCTCAAGCCAAATGTCATTTGTAAATGCGGATAATCCTTGAATCCTGACCAATCCCCTCCCCAATCAAAACCTAACCCTTTAGCGATAGTTACGACTTCCATCCAATCCGACTTTCCATTATCGTTTCCGTCATAACTCATGTCCCAAATGGCCTCCCCTTGTTTGTTAAGGAGGGCAAAATCTATCGCCAAACCGAAATTATGCAGCGACTCGCCACCTCTTGCATTCGTTACGATGTTGCCCGAGTCTGATCTGCCCTTTTCATAGAGTTCATTTTGCTCGGCTAAAGACCGGAACCCCGCCGTAATGATAACCGGGATGCCTTTGTCATTAGCCAGTTGAATGAGCTCTTCTTTTTTTTCGGCGACGATCGGGTTCAGCTCGTCAGTCAGTTCGATTTCATCTAGATCAGGAGGAAGCATATACTTGAACAAGAGCCCCAGTAACAATCCAAAAAAGCCCAACACTAAACATGTCCTTACCCAAGTGGCTTTCACTGAATAATCCTTCCTTTACGAATAACTGTCTGAAAGTGAAAAACTCAACCAAAGACGGATGAGTTTCTTCTATTATAACTTTGCTTTCAATTCTTCAATTTGCAATAAATGCCGTTTTTCATGTAGTCCCACAAACGGGATCCATTGCTTCAAGCTTAAATCTTTAAATAAAGGATGTGGTAAAGACTTTTGTTCGAGATCAATTTCCTCTGCATGGTCAACGACCTGTATAAAAGCTTTTCGGGAATTGGACAACTTTTCCTTAACCTCACTCAAAGTTTGGTATGATTCTGACGGAGTGACAAATGGCGGGGCCTGGACCTTCACTTCACGATTTAAGGTAAGCTCGATCGGTTTATCCGCAGCAGGAACGCCATCGTCGCTTTTCAATTTATCGGATATGCTCTTTGTTATGGCCCTCTCCATTAAATATAAATGATCCAATACCTGGATGATGCTCCATCGTCCTGTTTCAGGGTGGGCGTTCAGCTGTTCATCCGATAGTCCATTGACCGCATTTAAAAGCTCTTCTCTGATTTTTTCATTTTCATCCATTTTTAGCATCTCCTCTAATAAGCATCGCTAATCTCCTTTAATTATTCCATGTCCTATAGGAAAGTGTAAAATAATAATGCTTTTTGACAGAAACGAACCGATTAAAAGTTGTCTATTTTTTGAAAAGCTCTATGATAGTCATTAAGGTAAATTTCAAATGACTTTCTCAAAAAGCATCATGGATAGTCTAAATAGGAGTGATCGCTATGAGTGGAGGACATATTCCATTCAGCCACAAAGGCCGCAGTGCCATGCATGCAACACCCTCAAAAGGAAGCATCTGGTTGATGCTCAAACAAATGTTCAATCGGGTACCATCCAAATGGAAGTTTTGTGCTTTGATAGTATGTATCATGCTCCTCATTTCATTGCTTGAGTTCTCCATTCCCCAGTTGACGCAGATTACGATTGATAAAGTCATTCCCGAAAAAAGGTATGATTTGTTACTCTGGATTGGCACAGGAATTCTTTGTGCTAGCATCTTATTGGCTTTACTGAACTACTTTAACAGCTATATCGTTTCCAATGTCGGTCAAAAGGCTATTATGGATATACGGAATAGCATGTATGACCACATTCAAACACTGGATATGAAATTTTTTGACAAAAATCGTACTGGTGACTTAATGTCCCGGTTGACCAATGATGTCAACTTACTGCAGCAGCTCATCTCTTCGAGCATGCTCCAAGTCTTGACAGACACGGTGACTTTCATTGCGGTGGCGGTATATATGCTTTTCATTAACTGGAAGCTGACCATTGTCCTTCTTTTTACATTCCCTTTCATGTTCTATATCACAAGGGTGTTCGGGAAACGCATCAGGATGTCATTTAGGTCTGTGCAAAGTTCCGCAGGAGATGTCAGCAATCAGTTACAGGATTCCATTTCAGGAATGCGGCTCATTCAATCTTTTACAAATGAAGAATTCGAATCAAGGCGGTTTGCCGAGCGTAATCAGGAAAATATGGCTGCAAACGTTAAGTCCGTTCGGCTACGTTCCATGTTCGGTCCGATTATTGATTTATTGAATAATATCGGTCTTGTAGCAGTTATTGTGTTCGGTGCTTGGCAAGTGATGGAAGGTGAATTCACAATAGGATTAATCGTGGCCTTCCTCGCCTATTTGAGGTTGCTGCAGAGTCCCGTTCGCAATTTTAGCCGTGTCATCAGCATTGTCCAGCAATCAGCCGCCGCCTTTGAGCGGATAACTGAAGTATTGGAAACACAACCTGAAATATGTGACAAGGGAAATGCCATTGAACTCCCTTCCATAAAAAAGCAAATTGAATTTCAGTGTGTTGATTTTTCTTATGATGAGAGTGTTCCTGTGCTCAGCAATTTAAACCTGACCATGAAAGCTGGTCAAGTAACCGCACTGGTCGGCTCCTCTGGTGCAGGAAAATCGACCATCACGAGCCTTTTGATTCGATTTTATGATCCGCAAGTTGGAACAATTAAAATGGATGGCCATGATATCAAAAATGTATCACTGAAATCATTAAGGGGACAAATGGGTGTTGTCTCCCAGGATATCATTTTATTCAACGGTTCCATCCGTGATAACATTGTGTATGGCAAACTTGATGCTACAGATGAGGAAATCATCGAATCCGCCAAAGCGGCAAATGCGCATGACTTTATCAGTGCCTTTCCTGATGGGTATGATTCTCAAATTGGAGAGCGCGGAGTCAAGCTTTCAGGCGGACAAAAACAACGCATTGCCATTGCCAGGGCACTTTTGAAAAACCCGCAAATCATCATTCTCGATGAAGCAACGGCTGCCTTGGATACAGAATCCGAACATTTGATACAGGAAGCTTTGTCACGTTTATTGATAAACCGGACTTCAATCGTCATTGCACATCGTTTATCGACCATTCATGATGCCGATCAAATAATCGTTCTGGAAAAAGGGCAGGTTCATGAAAAAGGAACACATGAACAGTTATTGCAAAACAACGGCAGATACAAGCAGCTCCATGACTTGCAGTTCCCTCAACTAAAAGCCATTTTAAATTCCTAGCAAGCAAAAATGCACAGAATGCCTTTCTGTGCATTTTTGCTTTCATTTGAAATCATAACTTTCCAAAACCCGATTCGCAATGAGCTGGTACCCTTTTTCATTCGGATGTAACTTATCACTGAAATACTCTGTTTTCTTTTTACCTTCAAAAAGATCATTCGTAGGAATGAATAACATCCTATTGTCTTTATCCGCTATTCCCTTTATTGACTGGTTATAATCGCGAATGTGCTTTTCAAGTTTATGATTTCCTTTATTTGGATTATATAGTCCTACTATCAGAATATCCGCTTTATCGTTTGCCTTTATCAGTGTTGACGTAATCTTTTGCAGATGGCTGATATACTCCCGTTTACCCTCATTGATTTTTCGATCACTGATTTTCTCCAAGTCCCCGCCGTTACTATTGATCAAGTCATTCGTTCCGATATAAACGATGAAAGTATCGGCTTCATCAAGTTTCGTTTTAATGCGGTAATCATCAAGCTGTTTCATCACCCCATCCGTTTCCTGGCCTTTTATACCGTAATTCCAAAAACTCACCTTTTGTTCAGATTCTGGGTTATTCAATTCATCCTCCAGGCCTTCTATATATCCTTCCCCGTCCTTATCCCCTTTTCCATAGGTTAACGAATCTCCAAAAGCCATCACCCTTTGCACATCTTCCGACTCCGAGGCCTGAAATTCATATGCAGCAAAACATATAACCAGTACTATAATCAAAAAAACTGCCAACTTTTTCATTTGGTTCTCCTCTGTCTTTTTACTAGTAGTATTTAATCCTTTACATACCCCAAAAATCTGCAGACGTAACATAAAAAAGAATTGTCAGATAAAGAGTAAAGAGTGTATGATAATAAAAACTTTCAATGGATTGGGTGTCATTCACCGTCCCTTAAACAAAAAACGGGATTACCCTTCATTCTGGAGATTGAATAAATGATAGTTAGGAGTTTAAATCATGGAAGAGCACATAGAGTTTAGAGAGGCAGAACTATCTGATCTACCCAAAATTGTTGAAATATATAATTCGACAATTGCTTCAAGAATGGTCACGGCGGATACGGAGCCTGTATCCGTCCAATCGAGGGTTAAATGGTTTGAGGAACATCATTCAGAAAGTAGACCGCTATATATCATTGCTATAGAAGGGAAAACTGCTGGCTGGATGAGCTTTCAATCCTTCTATGGCCGACCGGCGTATAACTCCACTGCCGAAATCAGCATTTATATGGATGATTATTTCCGGGGAAAAGGAATCGGACAAATTTCGATTCAAAAGGCAATTGAATTGAGTCCAAAATTAGGTATTAAGACTTTATTGGGTTTCATTTTCGCCCACAATATACCGAGCCTTAAGCTTTTTTCCAAATTCGGGTTTGAAGAATGGGCGCATTTACCTCAAGTTGCCGAGCTGGATGGCATTGAGCGCGATTTGGTCATTCTTGGTAAACGTGTCGATATTTAAGATAATTCTTTAGAGCTATTGCCTTGAGCAGTAGCTTTTTCAAATTAATACAGTTCAAATTGGCTAATTTAAAAATACCTATATGCTTTTTGGAGAGAAAAATATTCTGACTCTCTTTTACTTGCTAACGCATTTAAAAGCGAATCCAATTCTTGACTGGCTTGAACAGTTAGCAGACTTGTTAAGCCGTAACTTGCTGCCAATTTGATCATTTCCTGTCTCTTTTCTTCTACTTTTTCTATCGTTACCTTACGGCAAGGCATTATATGTCACCTCCCATTTATTCAATTTTTTTACACTTTCATCATAATGAAACTACTAGTTAAAATCAACTATTTTTCAGAAATAAAATGTGTTATTTTATAGGTTAAATGTGACAAAACACCTACTTCATTCTTTAATTATGTATATTTTATGTCATTTCCTATTAAACGCAAAAAAGCACCCACTGGTGTCGACTGTGAATGCTTACATCATATCCCTTATCCTAGAACCCAAAATATAGTCCATCGCTTACTATGTCATCCATTCAGAAGGTGACTCGTTATTAGGTCTATTTATAACAATCTTATATTCATCTTCAAGCACTTTTAATGGGGCATCATAAAGGTGCCTTTCATCAGAAGTTTTGTATACTCCATTGGCCAATAGCTCTTCAATGAGCTTTGCCTTCCTCTGTTCAATCCTCTTAAATAGTTCTGCCATGTAAATGGCTCCTTTCCTAGTCATCCTAGAGCCTGCTTCTAGTTAGCTAACTTTATCAACATATTTGATTTTCACCAAATTATATATACCTTTTCTATTATGTCACTAAACGTTATTTCCCAAAAATAAAAGCCCCTTCTAATTCAAGAAGAGGCTGACAGTGTCCGTACGGCTCTTCTTATCTTCCAAGCATATGCTTGTTGGATTTAGCACAGTTCCCAAAACGGTTCCGCTGCCGAGGTTTCTTAGGGCCAAGTCCCTCCACCTCTCTGGATAAGAATTCGATATATAATTGTTGTAGAAATGATTCTATCCTAATAATCATCAAAAGTCAATTACCTGGTTCTCCCTTTTTTCCTTGACATTGTTTATCCCTCTTTTAAATACGGGTTGCAATTTCTTGTCTTTCTGATATGATGTCAGTAATTACATACAATTCACACCACTAGGGGAGTCTTTTTTTTAGACTGAGATGGAATTAATTCCGGACCCTTTGAACCTGAACCGGCTCATACCGGCGGAGGGAAGTGGATGATATCGTCCATTTACAGACTATATCCATCTACCCCGTTCCGTATTCAGGAACGGGGTTTTTCATTATCAAGGAGAACCATTCTAAAGGAGGATGAACAATGGAGAAGATTAAAACAGAAACATTCAGTGATAGACTTCACGCACGGGCAAAAGAGATTTGGAAAAGGAACCATTCACATCCCTTTGTTCAGGCAATTGGAAACGGCACGCTTCCTGAAAAGAAATTTGCCTATTACCTGAAGCAGGACTATATCTATCTCATGGATTATTCCAAGCTCTTTGCTTTAGGTGTCATCAAAGCTCATAACATCGAAACCATGGCAAAGTTTGCGAGTATTTTAAATGAAACCCTTCAAGTGGAAATGGATATCCATCGGCATTATGCTTCCGAATTCGGAATCAGTTCCAAAGAATTGGAAGATACAGAACCTACTCCCACCACTCTAGCCTATACAGGTTACATGCTAAATGCAGCACAGCATGGGACTTTGGCAGACTTGATCGCCTGTCTCCTGCCCTGCGCTTGGGATTATTATGAAATCGGTTTGCTATTAAAAGAACAAAATGGAGCAGCATTGGAAAACAATCGCTACGCAGATTGGATAAGGTCCTATTCATCGCCTGAATTCGGGGAAGCACACAAGTGGCTGATCGCATTGTTGGAAGAATTGACGGAGGGCATGCCAGAAAAGGAACTTCTTAGATTAGAAAAGCACTTTTTGGTTACTTCCCGATATGAATATTTATTCTGGGATATGGTTCAAAATGAGCAGGATTGGCCGCTGTAGGTCGCAGGCATGATGAATCCTATCAAGAAACTGACGTTGACTGCCATGATCACGGCTATAACGACGCTGACCAGTTCATTTATTTTCATCCCTGCAGGATTTGCAAAGATCTTTCCTATTCAGCATCTGGCAAATGTCCTCACGGCCGTTCTATTGGGGCCTGCTTATGCTGTGACACAAGCTTTCTTAGTTTCCATCATTAGAAACATGTCTGGTACCGGTTCAATATTCGCCTTTCCCGGCAGCATGATCGGTGCACTTTTGGCTGCCATCCTTTATCGAAAAACACAAAGCTTAAAATTCGCTTGTTTAGGTGAAGTGATCGGGACCGGCATTCTCGGTTCCCTGGCCTGTTATCCACTTGCCATCCTCCTATTGGGAGAAAAAGCTGCTCTTTTTGGTTTTTTACCGGCTTTTATGCTCAGTTCATTCGCAGGTTCGATTTTAGCTTTCATATTACTTAAAATACTTCTAAAAAATAATTATATGAAGGGGTTTTTTTATGAAAACAGCATTAACCATCGCCGGCTCTGATTCTGGGGGCGGTGCTGGAATACAAGCGGATTTAAAAACATTTTCTGCACATGGGGTCTTTGGAATGTCTGCCATCACAGCCGTAACCGCACAAAATACAATGGAAGTCCGTTCTGTACAGCCAATAGAAACAGCTATCATATCGGACCAAATTGCAGCTATATTTGAAGATATTCCTGTCGATGCAGTAAAAATAGGCATGCTCGGATCAAAAGAAATCGTGGAAACAGTCGCAGCGTCCCTTAAAACCTACATGCCTGCCATCGTTATCCTTGACCCTGTCATGATTTCCAAAAGCGGCCACCATTTGCTCGACGAAAAGGCTGTCTCCGCCTTAAAAATGGATTTGCTTCCGCTTGCAACACTTGTAACACCAAATGTACCGGAAGCGGAAGTACTTACTGGCTTGTCGATTCGGACGAAACAAGATTTCTATAGAGCATGCAATTCAATACAAGAAATGGGTCCCAAAGCCGTTTTACTTAAAGGCGGCCATGCAGCGGGAAATCCAAATGATCTTTTTTATGATGGGACTGACTTCCACTGGATCAAGGGAGAGCGCATTCATACAAAAAACACTCATGGTACGGGCTGTACCTTATCATCCGCCATTACATCAAACCTGGCAAATGGACTGCCATTGCAAGAGTCGATCGAACAGGCCAAGACTTATATTTCTGAAGCGATACGCAATAGTTTTTCAATCGGTAAAGGTCATGGACCTGTCCATCATTTTCATTCATATTCAAAAAAAGAACGGAGTGACTTAATATGAAGGTTTCCGCAGCCGATTTATTCGTGAAGGTAAGAGAAAGAAAACCACTCGTTCATCAAATCACCAACTTTGTTACGGTCAACGACTGCGCAAATGCCACCCTTGCCATCGGTGGTTCACCAGTGATGACATCGAGCCCAAGAGAAGTGGCGGATATGGTCAAATTGGCGGATGCATTGGTCCTGAATTTCGGTACGATCGATGATAAAGCCTTGGAAGCAATGGAGATTGCCGGTTCGACTGCAAATGACCTGGATATCCCGGTCATTTTGGACCCGGTGGGAGTTGGTGCCACCGCCTATCGTACAGAGCAAGTGAAAGAGCTTCTAAGGAAGGTCACTTTCCAAATCATTCGTGGAAATGCAAGTGAGATTCTTTCATTGATGGGTGGGGATACCGTTACTCGCGGGGTGGATTCGGAGGAGCTTGCGGTCAGCAATGCAGAGCTGGCCGCTCAAGCGGCAAAAAAATTTAATTGCATCGTCGTGGTCAGCGGAGCGAAGGATGCGGTCAGCGATGGAACACATACGTCCATCATCGATAACGGGAACCTGCTTTTAACTAATGTTACAGGTACCGGCTGCATGTCCACAGCTCTTATCGGCACTTTTTCCGGAGTCACCGATGATTTCTATTCTGCGGCGATTGCCGGTATCTCAACCATGAGCATTTCAGGGGAACTAGCTGCCAAAAACCTTCAAAAGGATGAAGGAACAGGAACGTTTCATGTGCGATTAATCGATGCAATATCAAGAATGGATAAGGAAATCTGGATGCATGAGGTGAAAATAAATGAAGAAGTCCCAAATTGATTTAAGCCTGTATTTAGTTACAGAAGAGTCCCTGGCAATAGAAGAATTGACCAAAATCATTGCAGAATCGGTTTCAGGAGGAGTCTCGATCGTACAGCTTAGAGAGAAAAACAATTCCTCCCTCTCCTTTTATAATAAAGCTTCTGCATTAAAACAGTTATTGAACGAGCTGTCCATTCCCCTTATCATCAATGACCGGGTTGATATAGCCCTTGCTGTTGCAGCGGATGGAATTCATATTGGGCAAGATGACCTTCCACTGCCTGTCGTCAAAAAAATGGTTCCCGAAGATATGATTGTCGGTGTATCTGTCTCCACTCTTGAAGAGGCTCTAGAAGCCGAACGAAATGGAGCAGATTATATCGGAGTCGGTTCCGTTTTCCCTACAAAGACCAAACAAGATGCAACCTTAATGGCCATTGGGGATCTGGAAGAGATTTGCCGCAGCGTATCCATTCCCGCCGTAGCCATCGGGGGTATCACGGCCGATAACATTTCCGAGCTTTCTGCTAGCGGGCTGTCTGGTACCGCAGTCGTATCGGCCATCATGAATGCAGAAAGTCCAAAGAATGCCTCCGAATCCCTTTTAAAAATCATAAAAAACTTTAAATAACAAAAGGATGGGGACTGAATACAGTCCCCATCCTTTTGTTTATGTCAAAACGGTATTCTTTGTTTCCTTCCCAAAAGCTACGGCAACTGCCCCCACTAAAATAGCAATTGTAAAAATGGTGAAAATCGATGAAATCGGGGTGCCGGCAGCAACTAAATAGCCTACAAGCAACGGTCCCAGGACACCGCCGATCCTGCCGATTCCTGCGGCTAAACCAGCACCTGTACCACGAACTGCTGTTGGATACTGCTCAGGAGTATACGCATAAAGTGCACCCCATGCCCCTAGGTTGAAGAAAGATAGGAACATTCCGGAAACTATCAGCAGTGCCAGCCCCTCTGCCGATCCAAAGAAAAAGGCACTGACGGCCGTTCCAATTAAGTATGTGATCAAAACGAATTTACGGCCCAACTTCTCTATCAGCCATGCAGCTGAAAAATAGCCCGGAAGCTGTGCAAGCGTCATGATCAATACATATTCAAAGCTTTGAATCATGCTGAACCCTTTTAGGACCATCACACTTGGAAGCCATAAAAACATCCCATAATAAGAAAAGACGACGCAAAACCATAAAACCCACAACACAAGAGTCTGACGGGAGTATTCCTTTTTCCAGACACTTTTCATATTGCTTAATACAGATGGTCTCTGCTTTTTTTCAAGTTCCGTATACTTCGGTGAATCCGGCAGTTTCAAGCGCAGATACAGCGCATATAAAGCGGGTACAGCGCTCAATAACAAAGCAACCCGCCAACCATAAGCCGGTATGATGAAATAGGATATGAGTGCTGCCAAAATCCAGCCAACCGCCCAAAAGCTTTCAAGAAGGACGACGACCCTTCCCCTTTTACTCGCTTCAACACTTTCAGAGACCAATGTCGAGGCAACCGGAAGTTCTCCTCCAAGTCCCATTCCAATCAAAAATCGCAAGATCAAGAACAAGCTGAGTGTACTGACTGCTGCAGACAGGCCACTTGCGATTGAAAACAATAATAGTGTAATGATAAAAACATTCTTCCGTCCGACCCTGTCGGCCATCGCACCAAAGAATACAGCTCCAACAGCCATTCCTATGGAGTTTATGCTCCCAATCCAGCCAACCTGCTCACTGGTTAAGTTCCAGTCCTGTCTTAAAGCAACTATAATGAAAGAAAGCATACCGACATCAAGTGCATCGAACATCCATCCAAGACCCGCAACACCAAGTAACTTACGCTGCGATATCATTTTCGCATCATTTCCCATATATTCCTCCTGAAGAACTTTAGACCTTCTTGTTATTTTATCCTTATTCATTTTAACTATTAACTTTCATTTTCGCTATAGTAAATACACATGTCATGACAAAAAATATTTTATTGATGAAGAAATCTTGGATATTCTGTCGAATGTTATAGATTGAATATTCCCTTTTTTTCATTTATCATAAAAATTGGCAATCATAGCGTTAACAATAAGTCATCATGTTTAGCCCAAGATAATCATTTTATTCAGGAGGGTAATTAATGACAAATCTAACGTTAGAAGTAAGTGGAAAGCTGCAAAAATTTTTAACAGGACCAAAAAAGCTCTATATTAATGGTCAGTTTGTAGAAAGTGCTTCAAAAAAAACCTTCTCCACTCCCAATCCTGCCACAGGACAAAAGCTTGCCGATGTTTATGAAGCGGATAAAGAAGATATCGACTTAGCCGTCAAAGCTGCACGCAAAGCATTCGATGAAGGTCCTTGGTCAAGAATGAGCGCAGCTGCACGCAGTAGACTTATGTATAAACTAGCCGATTTAATGGAAGAAAATAAAACTGAACTTGCTCAATTGGAAACGTTGGATAATGGGAAACCAATCAGTGAAACGACCAATGCCGACATTCCTTTAGCAATAGAACATATGAGATATTTTGCTGGCTGGTCCACCAAGATTGTTGGACAGACCATCCCGGTAAGCGGAAATTACTTTAACTACACAAAACACGAGGCTGTTGGTGTTGTTGGCCAAATCATCCCATGGAACTTTCCGCTTCTTATGGCGATGTGGAAACTGGGAGCGGCACTTGCTACAGGTTGTACGGTCATATTAAAGCCTGCTGAGCAAACACCGCTTTCCGCTCTTTACCTGGCTGAATTATTAGCTGAAGCCGGTTTCCCTGATGGGGTCGTCAATATCGTTCCCGGTTTTGGTGAAACTGCCGGACAAGCACTTGTCGATCATCCGCAAGTAAATAAAATTGCATTTACCGGTTCGACCGAAGTTGGAAAATTGATCATGCGCTCCGCTTCATACTCCTTGAAACGGGTCACATTGGAACTTGGAGGGAAATCGCCAAACATCATCCTGCCTGATGCTGATTTCTCAAAAGCCATCCCTGGAGCTTTGAATGGGGTCATGTTTAACCAAGGTCAGGTATGCTGTGCCGGTTCAAGGGTTTATATTCAAAAGAAACATTATGATAATGTGGTTGCCGATATGGCCAGCCATGCAAAAAACATCAAACAAGGGATAGGTCTGGATCCAAGTACACAAATTGGACCGCTTGTTTCCGAGGAGCAGCAAAATCGGGTAATGGGTTATATTGAAAAAGGGAAAAACGAGGGTGCGGAAGTACTTGTCGGCGGAAATAAACCGGGTGAACAAGGCTACTTTGTTTCTCCTACTATATTCGCTGGTGTTGAAGAGGATATGACGATTGCCAAAGAAGAGATTTTCGGACCGGTCATAGCGGCAATGCCATTCGATGATTTAGATGATGTCATTAACCGTGCAAATGCCAGTGAATATGGATTGGCTGCCGGCTTATGGACAAGCGATATAGCCAATGCCCATTATGTTGCAGGAAAACTTCGTGCCGGTACAGTATGGGTGAATTGTTATAACGCGTTCGACGCAGCTTCCCCTTTCGGCGGCTACAAACAATCCGGAATCGGACGTGAAATGGGATCTTATGCACTGGACAACTATTCTGAAGTGAAAAGCGTTTGGATTAATTTGGGCAAGTGATTTTTTGACTATAAGAAAGAGGGTCTCAAAGAGGCCCTCTTTCTTTCAGTCCATTGATTCACTATACAGAATCATGAATTATTCAACTATTCCAACCTTTTCAATAGTCTTTCCTACTTTAGTTTTGGTAAAATGCAAGATAGACAAAATAGCTGCTGGAGCCTGAGCGAACTTATGTTGCAAATGAACTCCTTCGTATACTATTAATTTTCACATCCGTGTAAAAAGTTTCTTTTTTATATCACAATAAGTACAATTATAAATGTAGAAAATGGAAAAGGAGTTTTAAAATGATGAGTGATTTTCAAACGAATTTAGAAAAATATGCAGAACTTGCCGTAAAAGTCGGCGTTAACATCCAGCAAGACCAAACCTTGGTCGTAAACACAACATTAGAGGGCGCTGAACTTGTGCGTCTCATTGTAAAAAAGGCATATGAGAACGGTGCGCGCAATGTCATCGTTAATTGGAATGACGATATCGTTTCACGTACCAAATATGAACTGGCTCCGGACGAGGTGTTCCACGAGTATCCAAAATGGCGTGCAGAAGAAACGATCGAACTTGCAGAAAACGGTGCTGCCTATCTATCCGTCATCTCCTCCAGCCCGGACTTATTAAAAGGTGTAAAGCCTGAAAGGATTGCCAATTTCCAAAAAGCATCCGGAACTGCACTGAAGAAGTGGCGTCAGTATATGCAATCCGATAAAGTGAGTTGGTCCATAGTTGCCGTCCCTTCAAAGGCTTGGGCTGATAAAGTATTCCCTGAGGAAGCAGAAGGTAAACGAGTTGACCTCCTATGGGAAGCCATTTTCAAAGCAGTTCGTGTTGATGTGAAGGACCCTGTAGAGGCCTGGAAAAAACACGATGATACCCTGCATGAAAAGGTGGATTATTTAAATGATAAGCATTACCAAAAATTGCATTACACGGCTCCTGGAACCGACTTGACAATTGAGTTACCCGACAAACATCTTTGGGTCGGAGCAGGAAGCGTTAACGTACAGGGTCATGAATTCATGGCTAACATGCCAACCGAAGAAGTGTTTACAGTTCCATTGAAAACAGGCGTTAACGGTACGGTTTCCAGTACGAAACCACTTAGTTACGGCGGAAACATCATCAATAATTTTTCCGTGACCTTTAAGGAAGGACGGATCATTGAAGTAAAAGCTGAAGAAGGGGAAGAAATCCTAAAGCAATTGGTTGAAACGGATGAAGGTTCACACTATCTTGGTGAAGTCGCACTTGTTCCATTCAACTCACCGATTTCCCAATCGAATGTTTTATTCTTCAATACATTATTCGATGAAAATGCATCAAACCATCTCGCTATCGGCAGCTCCTATGCTTTCTGTATTGAAGGCGGAAAAAACATGAGTCCAGAAGAGCTTGCAGAAAATGGTCTGAATGAAAGCCTTACACATGTGGATTTCATGATTGGATCGGAGAAAATGAACATCGACGGCATCAAACAGGACGGCACTTCAGAACCTGTCTTCCGTAATGGGGACTGGGCGTTTTAATTAAAGTGTTGATATAGAAGGGTTGAAGGTCTAAAACCTTGAGTGTACCCAGAAATGGTCACTATTCATCAGCCACGTGTTTCTGCATACTTGGAAGCACGTGGCTATTTATATAACGTAATTTTGAACAGTTGTATAACCAACCCGCTTTGAAAATAAAAATATTCTACACTACCAAGTCTAGGGTTAATAGTTTTGATATGTACTGCCGCTACAAATCAACAAGTCTTGAATAAATTGATCAAATGGTAATTTAATCGGATCAACACTCGCTAGAAATTCATTAAGATAATGTTTCGCTTCCTACGTAATGCGGTTGGTTGATTTCCCCTCCAAATGCTCGCTTTCCGCGGAGCGGCCGGTGCTCCCGCAGGAGTCCGCACTTCCGCTCCAATCAACCTTACATAGTGCCTTGTGTATTTATAAAAAAGACAAAGTATTTATAAAAAATACTTTGCCCCCATTAATATCCTAGAATAAGCGGATGAACACGGCAACTCCGGTTCGCCCGAAGTCAAGGTTCAATACTTGTACAAATCTATTTCCAAGTAAACAACGTACAGCAGCTCTGTAGGAATCACCAGTCTCTAATTTGTCATCACAAGGAGCAGCACTTCCAATTGTTTCAGCTTGTACAATTGTACGCTGAGCTAAAGGTATTAACGTAGCTCTTTCCCAAAGAATCGTAACTACATCAATAGATCTAGAACCAGAACCAGACATATAATTCACCTCTTTTCATTGTTAATATATTTAATGCAATTTCAGACAGCATGGTTCATTCTTTTGTCACGCTACACACAAAAAAGGCAAATTGATTATCTAATTATTCAAGAAAAATTCTAGCAACTTATTCAAAAGGAAACGAGCGCCAATAGGGAAATCCAGGAACACTTTGAAATCCACCAAGTCGTCGAAGCCACTGCCCGGATTGTTGAGCAATACATCTGAAACCGAGCTGCGAATGAAACTTGGCAGTACATCTATCAAAGGAATCTTAACCGATTTCAGAGATAGCTTCCATTCAAGGAAATTAACAGGAAGTATCTATTGATGATAGAAACTGATACAATTCATTTTGATAAAGGTTTTCGCCAATTGAATTTCATAGCCCTGATGATTTAATGGAGATTGTGGAGCGGATTAGTAAGAAGGTTTAGGTTATTTGGGGTTGGGAATGAGAATGTGACGTTATCAAGACGTTTTCGACTAACTTAGTGACCACTTTTGAAACCCAAAAACATGCGTTATTAAAGGAGTTGTGACCAGTTAGTGACCAAAGGTGTGACCGCTCCTGTAACGAAATAAATAATACTAAAAAATCGGTCTGAAAGTTCGTGATTTAGGGTTTCCATTCATTTTAATACAAAAAGAAGTTCCAAAAATAAATGGAACTTCTTTTTTATATGAATGTTAAGGTCGTTTGAATAAGCCAATATTTTGATAGTAATCAGTTCGTATAACCTATTAAATAGCTTCCGTTTTTTTGTAGCCAGTTTGCCATATAATCTGGAAGTAATTATCAAGTGTAGCGAAAGCTTGATCCATTTTCTTTATACAATTGCTCTACCCCTTTCTGCTCTCCAATCCGCTCACCCTATGGAGGATTCTCACCAGATTATTTCTTTTCCAATTGCTTCTAATTATACAATGGCTTTGGATAAAGGAATACAAATAAGCCTCTCTCTAAGATTGGAAGTGGCTTATTCTAAGGGAACTTTATTAACTGTTTAGGCTTATTATAACTGCACTATCTCTGGTAACACAGTGGTCACATGTGATCACAAAAAAGTAGTTTTTCTTATCTTTTCCATTTTTATCCTTTTGATCTTCGGAACCTGTCTTCCGTAATGGGGATTGGGCGTTTTAATTAAAGTGTTGTTATAGAGGGGTTTTGAAGGTCTAAAACCTTGAATGGTCACAAAAATGGTCACATTTCTTTAATTTTAAACAAATTATCAAGTTCATCAGCCACGTGTTTCTGCATACTAGGAAGCACGTGGCTATACTTGTCTAGCGTAATCTGAATGGATGTATGTCCAACTCGCTCTGAAATGACCTTTACATTCACATTTTGTTTGATTAACATCGTAACATGTTTATGCCTTAAATCATGAAAACGAATTGTAGGTAACCCTAGCTTTATTGCTAAGTTTTCAACATCATCATTTAACCTAAAAACTCTGATCCTGAATTTTGTTAGGGAGATTGTACCGCCGAGTATTTCCTCTTTTTCATTATTTTTACCTTGCCTAATAGAATTTACTCAATATTAAAAGACCTTGTCAGCATTCTCTATGACAAGGTCTTTAAGAACCACATTTACTTATTATAGGTTCAATCTTATGTATTTAAATAGCAAAACAATCTCTATTTGAATTCTTTAATGAAATAGAGATTCAACAATCGACAAGTCTTGGCTTACTAATTCTATCTTTTAAAAAAGACTAGGGTTTAATGTTTCTAGGTAAATAATCATTTTTTACACAGCTTGAATCAAATTAAAGTTACTTAGCCGATTCTTGTTCATAATCGATATTGTACTCTTTGGCAAGATTCTTCATCTCTACATGGTACTCAGTTATCACTTTTTTATATTCTTGCCCTTTGGCATTTGATTGATTTATTAGTTCCGTATCCTTTTTTTCCAAGCCCTCTTTTTCAAGCACTAAAGCATCATAATATATACCTGTAGCTTCTTCAATTTTAGCTTTTAAAGGTTTTAATTCTTCAACTTCTACAACTAGTGTTTTTGCTTTATTTACTGCTTTTTGGTAGGTCGGTATAACCTTGTTTGCAAGTACCTCATATAATTCTTCATCATTATGATAATTATCACCCGATACAGTTGATAATACTTGATTTGCTTCTGTTTCATAACTTACTATTTCTTGTATATCCTTGTTTATAAAATTAACAATTTCTTGTTGTTTATCCTCAAATGATTGCTTGTTTCCATTTGATGTGGCTTCAGTTTTAGTCTTTTCTTTTTCGGATGGATTTTCCAATGAAGAGTTTTCACTACAACCTACAAGTAACAAAGAAATTGTAAATATGATTAATATGAATTTTTTCAAAAGTACCTGTCCTCTCTTAGTTCTAAGATTTTATTAAAGCTGGATCGTTTTTTATAAATGCGTCCCGACGTTTTAAGTATCCCTTCTTTTGGATCAATTTTATGATGCTCATCATTAAAAGTCCAACGAAGATTCCCGAAAGTGCATACCATTTCACAATAAAAAGCAAAACTATATATACAAAAAAGGCTATAAAAAATAAAGAATACACTAAGAACATCATTGCGTTAAAAACTTGCAATTGGTATATTCTATTAATTTCCTTTTTTGAGGTTGTTTCGTTCTTTTTTAATTGCGCTAAATACTGAAACTCTAATTTTACTATTTGGTATGGTTCTATGAACCAATTAATGATTTTTTTCATCTGAATGTTTCCTTAAATCTAGTGACTTTAGCTTTTCTTTCATTAGCTTTTCACCCTCAGATTCGAATCCCTTAAAAATCACTTGTTTTATTTGTCCATGATTAAAAAAAACGTTACTTTCATCAGAAATGTGGCCTTGAGGATAGGGGCAAGCTACATACTCCCATACACTATCTTTTTCAGCTTGTTGTTGCATTCTTCCATAAACCATTAATGGTTGTGGAAATATATCAAGCAAAACTATTGTCCCTATTGGTAACAATTCATTTCCTTTATCAATAATTAAAGAATTAACCTCTTTTGTCATTAATAAATAACTCCTTTCAAACTAATTATTTTTATTCTTTTTCAAAACTTAATCCAAGCTTAATTCCTATCAATAATCGAAGGTCAAGTACAATTTCTTTCCCAATCTTAGCCTCGCCACCTGCTCCGAATGCTGAAGCACCAGCTGTTCCCTTTATTGTATAGTCTGTAAAAGGAAGTGGAAAGATTCCTGAAACTTCACCTTCAGCTACTGCCGCTTTTGCCCCAAACCCGATAGAACTATTATCTATTCCAGCGTAAGCATTCGCTTTAAGAATTTCCCCTTTAGCTTCTACCCCGGTACTGCCTACGTAATCAATTTCCTTATCAAGCTGCGATTTCACTTTTGCATTATAAACGGCTCCACCAGCTTTTACAACAGGAAGAATACTTTTACCGCCTACACTGGCTTGAGCCTCCGCCATTCCAATATCTTGGTTAAAACTGCTATCAATTATGCTTGTGTCATGTTCTACGCTAACATGGATTCCCGTTAATGAGCTGCTTCCACCAATTTGATCACTACCGTTTTTCACACCTTCAAACCCAGACCAATCATTCTCTGTTTTACCTACCGAAGCTTCAAATGTAAAATTACCATTATTGGTCTTTTCTCCAACCATATAATTAGATTCCATTTTATTAGAATTATTTATCTTCTTATTAAGCTCAGTAGTCCCCTTATTTGGATAAAAGTTAAGGCCTAACCAACTATACTGGTATTGTCCATATGGATCTAAAATAAATATAGATTGTAAAGACTCATTATAAGGGGTGTTAGTATTTTCAAAAGATTGTAAGGGTGAAGTTTTTATACTTGAAATTAATAATGAATGAGACGAACTTGCTAAAAGTTGTAGAGGACTAAAATTCTCCAAACTTCCATGACTACTGCCTATTTTAGAATCTATTTCATTTACATAGTTGGCTAATAGTTGTAGATCACTCATTACTTCACTTAAAGATGAACTATTTTGTTGATCGAACTCTTCTAATTGATTAACTGTCTGAAGAACAGAACTTTTTGCTTTTAAGACTTGATTATTAAATTCTGTATCATCTAAAGAGTTTAATTCAACAATATCAGATACACTTGATATTACTCTATTAGCGTCCAATGTAACATCACTAGTAAAATTTTGAGATTGAATAATACTAGTAATTAGTTCACCTTGAAGAAATTCTTGATGAATAAACCCTTCTTCATTTGGTTCAAACGATTTTGTTGCTTCTTTGCATGCCAATAGTTTAGCTTTGTAGGATGTAAATACTTGTTTTAATTTTAACGTAAATGGCAGATGGCATGATTTATAGAAAAACTTAATAGATTCTGCGCCCTTTCCTTTAAAAGAATCATCAAGCTTTACCAACTCTTGTATGGACTTTTCGATGACCTCTATACCTTCAATTTTCTTTTCAATTGAATTAACAGTTTGATTAAGGGAAACAAGTAAACTTGAAACATCTAATACTTTCATTTTCTTACCTCTGCAATAGCATTAACCGACATAATGGTTTTCAAGAATTCATCGCTTTCTTTCATATACTCCACAGATTTTTGGACCATTAATTCATTATTAGTTAAAAGATTTTTATAGTCTTCCATTATTTTCTCTAATAGTGTGTTAATTCCATCGATTTCTTGTAATATGTCCAATCGGCTATTTTGCACTAAATTCTTAGGCAAATGCGGCTCAAAAGAATCAGACGCTGACTCCATCATCTTTAATACATTTTCGATATTGTTATATTCAATTTTTATTTCTGCCATTTTCACCACTACTTTACTATTGTTTTTAAAAAAGGAATTTACAGTTTTAACAGTAAATGTTTGCTACTCTTTAATTTATTCCTTATAGATTCAATCTCGAATATTAGCAAGGGTTATTGAACAATTGTAATGACATTCTAATGGAGTTTATATTCTCATCTAATTTAGTTAAAAAAATAAATTTTATTATCAAAATTTAGTTATATTTCTTTAGAGCTTTTTCCTCTGCTAATTGTAACTCTAATAAGGCAATAGATTGTTTAATTGAAGTAATTTCGCTTTCTAAATGTAGCATTTTACTACCTATTGTAGAAAAAATATTGATCAACTGAGACTCTATATCTTGGTAATAATGAAACATTCCTTCATTTCGTATGTATTCAAATTTTGTTGCAAGTGAACCTTGCCAAGTAAATGCCGAAAATTCAGGACTTTTAAGTGACATTCTATAACTCGAAAATTCCTGTTTGATACCTTGAAGTTGGGTATGGGATTTGTTTAGCCTTTGAAGTTGCTCTTCCTTCACCTTTAACAGCCCATAATAATAAAATAAAGACAAGATCTATCACCTCTTTATTATTTTCTTTTTACTTAAGTGTACTGTCTTTCTAACCCTTTAAAATTGACTAACCTATTATATTTATATAATACTCTAAATGTACTGATCAACTTAAAATATATATTGGAGGAAAGTCTACTGTTAAAAGAAAACATTTTAAGAAAACTATTGTAAAAATTCCCAATTCTTTTAACTATACCATAGATAAAAAATTGAAGAAAGATTAAACTTTTTTTTACCCCACTGAATTATATAAAATCTCTATCAATTTGTAGTTCCCTGAAATTTTCCTTATTAAAATTCTTATCTTGATATGGATGCCAATCTGGTATTCTTGTCTTATCTGTAGTATACCTTTATAGTTGTCATAGCTTCTGACCCTCCGCATTTAAAAATTACAAAGCGTTAAGAGTATATTAAACCTCATTTTAATGAAGCATAAAAATACGCCTAAAAAAATTGTTAGTTCTAATCAATCTCTCTATGTAAAAACCTGCCCAATTGCTCCTTTTATTCAGACGATTTCACACATATTTTCCCTTTTCTTAATCACCAACAGGCTTGAGCTTTTGTCCAGCAAACTGAATGACATGTCATCCCCCCCTTTATGAAGATTCCTCTTGTTTCGGACAGCCTCACCCATAAAGAGAATATGACTCATTCGCTTCGCCAATCCCTCAAAAGTCGCTAAAAACTCTTCCGGGTCATACAAAAAAGCCTTCGCTTTTCTACAGTAATTGATAAATGAAATATACTTCCGAAAACTGACTCCCCATAATCCAAACTGTGACATCCATTCCTTGTTCAAGCAAAAAAAAAAACGCAATCCGCCCTTCTCCTTCTGCAATCGCTAAAACATCACACTTTAACTTCCTCTTTATATCATTCAAAATAATGAAAGCCTGATGATTTTACACACCTCATATATCATTGGAATATCTTGAACACATCTTTCATTGCCAAATATGTTATACTATTATTAAAGAGGGTGGCTAAATTGAAAAGCAATAAGTATAATACTGGTGAAACAGTAACTATTCAGGATACTAATGAATCAGTAACCATTAATAAATGGGCATATGTAAAAAACATGAAGAGATATTCTTATACTGTTAAAGAACATCCGACTACTTTTTTCTTTGAAGAAGAATTAAAAAAAGCTTAATGACAAGTCACTAAAAACCTACTCAGTCAGAGTGGGATTTTTTTTTGCTTTCATTTTTTAGCACAATAAAAAACAGACTCCCATCGAGGAAGTCTGTTCATATAGGTTACGATTTAATTTTAAAATTAAGCTTTTTGAACGTTAGCAGCTTGAGCTCCACGTGCACCTTGCTCAACTTCGAAAGTTACTTTTTGACCTTCGTCTAAAGATTTGAAGCCTTCGCTTTGGATAGCTGAGAAATGTACGAATACATCGTCTCCGTTTTCGCGTTCGATAAATCCAAAACCTTTTTCTGCATTAAACCATTTAACTGTACCTTGTTCCATTGTTGTTGCCTCCTAGTGCATAACACACATTGTATTACTATTTTTAATCATTTGGAAAATAACGAGTATCCTCTTCCACAACCAAAAACAATTCTTTATTAGATTAACATGAATTGATGCAGATAGCAAATTATCCAGTGATATTTTAAGTTGGCTTCACATTCTTTTTGCCTTCTTATTTTCTTTATTTATCCAATTTAATGATTCACATAGTAATTAATGGGTATATCAGAGTAATAAGAAACCGTACGATTTTCACTTAAAGAATTATCAACAAGGAGGTCACTTAATGAAATATTACAAAGTTTCTAATAGCGGTTTTGACAGTAAGGTTATTGTAGCCTATAGCGGGTATGAGGCACTCGGATATTATTTAATGGAAATCGATGATCAACTTGGTTTTGTTGATGATATAGATGTGGAAGAAGTGGATGCTGATGAACGGGTCGAGATTTCTTATACTGGGTATCCCGTTTATAAAACACTTAAGGAGATTTATCAAGAGAAAGATTTTTGGGAAGTTCCTAATGTTGTCGTTGAAGTCGAATGAAAGCACCCCACATCTTTAAAATCATTCAAATTGACCTCCCAACCAACTCGGTCAAATAGTATTTGGTAATGGCCAGATATTCACGGGTGTATGATTTCAATAGTGACACTTTTGGTGTCTTTGCCGGCATTCCTTTCATGTCCAAGCCTTCTATTTTTGCTATTTCGACTGCCCGGTAGATATGAAAACAATATTTTCGTGGGTTGTTGTAGATTTGTCTTCCATCATGATGCGTGCTTCTTCAATTCCTTGGGCGATTAGCCCCTGTTGCATTGCTTTTGCTTCCGATATGTCTTCTCCCGGTCCTTTGCCGCCAGATACAATGGCCACTGTATGATTATTAGCCGATAAATATTCTGCAGCTTTATCAATCCTGTATTGTAAGGATAATGATGGCACCGAGCCTTTGACCCTTGCTCCAAGAATGATGAGATAATCGGCATATTTCCGGAATTTGCTGGTGAATGGTTTCTTGAATTTTCATGTGCAAAAAACCAAAATACCCCAGTACTGCAATGACACTAATTACACAAAATTTCTTTAAAGTTTTTCCCCGTTTCTTTTTCCTTTCTTATATAACATGCTTTCCCACTGACTCCCTCATAACTAAGATCGAAGAGCGGGAAATCATGAAGGACTTCCCGCTCTTCCAAAAATCTTGAATTCAACAGTTTATTCTGCAACCATATCATCATATATCAGTTTTCCAATTTTACTGATTACTTGACGGCTTTCTTCCTCTGATTTCATATCTTCGGTAAGAACTGCAGCATAAACAGTTTGTGTTTCTGACCGAATGATTGCGCAATCATGGGCAACACCCCGAATTCCGCCCGTTTTGCTTGCGACCTTGACCCCTCTGCCCATCAGTGATGGAAGTTTATCCCTTAATTGCTGGTTGTCAAATACACGCAAAATTCTTTCCTGGCTTTCTTTCGTTAAAAAGTTGCCTGTATGTATGGCTTTTAAGCAGGTAATCGTATCTTCCGCCGATATGGTATTGTCGCGCCCTTCTTTTAGTGCCTTAAAATCCTGCATTTTTCGTTCAAGGACAGTATTTTTCAAACCAAGTTCCTTGATGCATTGATTGATTTCCTCAAAGCCCAGCAGGTTCATCATCATATTCGTGGATGTATTGTCGGAAACGGTTATCATCAATGTCAATAAATCCTCTACGGTTAAAAATACCTTGTTCGATAAGACATGCAGGACCCCTGATCCCCCTGTCACTTCATTAGGCGGGATTGTCACTGGTTGGTTCAAATAGATTTTCTTTTGTTCACTTTGACGATAGCCTTCAATGATCATTGGTATTTTGATCAAACTCGCTGATTGAAAGGATTCATGCTCGTGATATCCAATCGTGTCCCCAAGTCCATTCTCAATTTTATATGCGATTCTCCCATTAAATGTTTCAACTAATGCCAAGATATCATGTTCTATAGTCTGTAAGGTCATCTATCCCCTGTTCCTCCCTTATATATCTTTAATCACAATATAAAAATCCCTTATACCCTAACTTATTCTACCATGTTAAAAGCAGTACAATCTTCTTATACATTCAAATTGAATAAATTTTTGTGTAAAAAAAGAGCCTTCCTATTGAAGGGTAGCCAGTTTGTAGGTTAGGACCTTGCCATGTCCACGTGGCCATCTTCCTTAAATTAATGACAGCGAAAGTAAGCATCGCTTGCATCGACAATTTTTTAAGTCCCCTTAAAGTAATCCAACGCATACCATGCTTTTCTTTTGCATCTACGAATACACGCTCAATCGTTTCTTTGCGTTTCACATATATAGGTATTACATCTTGATGATGACGCAGATGATCTGCTTCTCCCACATATGCTTGCCAGATATGCCGTGTCACTACTTTTTGATGGTCTTTGCTTTCTGTACACCGTGATAAATATGAGCATGTTGCACAAATTTGTTTTGGCGATTTATACTCGCGATAGCCCTCTTTATTTGTTGTTGAGTAGTTTAAAGTTTCTCCAAAGGGCAAAGATAACAATCAAAGAGTCATCTTAAACATATTCATGGTTGCAAAAGAATCCTTCTTTTTTTCGAGGACGTGCATAGGGTAAAGCCGGTGTGATTTCTTTGTTAAATAGGTAGCTTGTAATCGCTGGTGTTTTGTAAGCTGCATCAGCGGCAACTGCTTCTGGTTTTCCACCTTTCTCAATCACTTGCTCAACAAGTGGCCCCGAAATATGACTGTCATGTGTATTACCAGGTGTTACAATCGTTCCCAATACAAAACCGTTGCGGTCTGCGGTCGCGTGGAATGAATAGGCAAACTGTTTTGTTGGTTCATCTTTCACATAGTAGCCTCTCTCAGGATCCGTTGTACTTTCTATAATTGCTCTGGTTTCTTCCTTATCACATTTATCTGGTGAAAAAGGCTTCTTTCCATGGTTTTCACGACCTTGATTGATTTCATCTTGAAGACGTCCTTGATATGCTCGTGTGCGAATAAGCACAAATTTGAAAAGAAAATCGTACGCAAAGAAAAATTTTAAACATAGTTGATTGGAACGGAAGGTACGAGACTCCTGCGGGAAAAGCGCGTCTAGGGGAGACCCCGCAGGCGAAAGCCGAGGAGGCTCCCCGACAGCCCGCGGAAAGCGAGTGCCTAGAGTGGAAATCAACGTCCAAATTGTACAAGCCATAAAAATAGAAAAACTCGATTTTCATCGAGTTTGGTACAGTCTGAGAGCCTTCCTATCGAAAGCTCCCTTAATAACAGATATTCATCTGGCATTAACTGTCCGGCTCTTCGCTAATGGAAATCGTTTCTTCTCGGTTGTATCCACCTGTGTGATTTTACCGTCATGTACGGTTATTAAAACTGATCCATATTGCAGATCTTCCAAGCTTGAAATGATATGCCTGATTTTCAATTCTTCTTTCTTTTCCATAATATCTCTCCCCTTCACTACTGGTAATAAAGCTTCGTTTCATGCCTAATGTTAAAAGTGATCACATGAAAAGCGCAGGTGCTTCCCACTTTCAATGTTTTCTTGAGAACTTGGTTTACCTATCATATCCTCATCACTTTACTATCCTAATAAGAATAACCAGTTAATAGGAACTCCATATTCCCCCCCTCACTATAAATAAAAGGCACCCGCCATCTAATTAGATTAGATGTAAGGGTGCCTTTAGTTGACTAATCGGCAATATTCGGGATGCTTATGTTATAGAAAAATACGATCCAAGCAACAAACCATATTATTCTTACCAATTAACTTGGTATTTACTAATATAATCCATTTTTCTCCTATTGTCAATCATGCGTTTAAATTTTCTGATTAGTCTGCGTTTTACATTTTACTTATTTACCACTTTACCAAACTAAACTATTTGAGATATACTATTTTAGTATAAGTTGTCGGTATAAACACACACTTTGTATTTAAGAAAGGTTCGATATAAATGGTAAATAAAAAATGGGGTTTATTGATTTTGACCACTTTCGTAATTGGAAATATGGTCGGCGGCGGAATTTTCATGCTCCCTGCTCAATTAGCACAGGTATCCAGTCCATTAGGGGCCACATTGGCATGGATTGTTACTGGACTGGGAGTTTTTCTAATAGCCTTGGTGTTTGGTAACCTGGCAATCCGGAAACCGGATTTGAAGGCTGGACCGCAAAGTTATGCTCAATCATTATTTAAGTCTCCTGCTAAAGGAAGGGTTTCAGGGTATAGCATGGCTTGGGGCTATTGGGCTGCGAATTGGGCTGCGACAGCTTCTGTCATCATCTCATTTGCTGGTTACCTATCAACGTTTTTCCCGGTGATGCATAGTACGAAAGTGATTTATACAGCGGGTTCGTTTCAACTTGAACTAGGTAAAGCATTAACGTTTGCGGTATGTTCCATTGCCCTTTGGGGGATTCAGGCAATCTTGGTAAGAAGTTTTAACAGTGCCGGGAAAATGAATCTTTTTGCTACAGTTACCAAAGTGCTTGGATTCTTATTCTTCATCATTATCACGATATTCATCTTCGATACTTCCAATCTAGGAAACGGAGCTGAATTTTATGATAAGGCTGGTTCAGCCATCTCTTTAGGTGATCAAGTGAATGCTGCTGCGATTTCAACATTATGGGCCTTCATCGGTATTGAAGCTGCCGTCATGCTTTCAAACCGTGCCAAGTCACAAAATGATGTAAAGAAAGCGACGATTCTTGGTTTACTTATCGCTGTTGCCATTTATATCGGCATTACTTTATTGACGATGGGTGCCATATCACAAGACGATTTGAAAATATCACAAAAACCGCTTGTTGACGCACTACAAGCAGTTGTTGGTTCAAGCGGCACGTATTTAATGGCTGCACTTGCCGTCATTTCCTTATTGGGATCGACAATCGGATGGATTGTCGTTGCATCTGAGGTTCCATATCAGGCAGCGAAATCGGATCTGTTTCCGGCCTATTTTGCGAAAGCGAACAAAAATGGCACACCCGTCCGTTCTATGACAATAACAAATATCATGACACAAATATTCTTATTCTCCACTATTTCGGGTACGATTTTGGAGGCTTATAAATTTTCGATGATCGTCGCTACACTCGCTTACTTGATCCCGTATCTTGCATCCGTTCTGTATCAATTGAAACTGGTCATGACTGGGGAAACCTATGACATCATGAAAGGTTCAAGGGTACGTGATGGAATCATCACCATCCTGGCGTTAATCTACTCGATCTGGGTCATCAAGACAGGTACAGCCGATATGAATACATTCATACTTGGCATTGCCTTATATGTATTCGGAATCGTCCTATACCCACTCTGGATGAGAAAAAAGGCATAACCTTAAACACCTTGGCATCAATAAGTGCCAAGGTGTTTTTTTATATATCCTTTATTGACAATAAAGTTCTCAGCTGAACCGTTTCACCTGATCCTAACTCCCTCAATCCAGTCAATTTTGCTGACAAATCCAAATTAGGAGCATTCGTTACCCATGTATATGGTTCAGGACAGACGTACCCCTCCTGGTTGAATAATACCCAAAACTTAAACTGTTGATCAGCATGATAGATGACCTGTATGCCAGCCTTTTGGTCAGTGAGAATGCACTCGTTTTCGAGGGCTCTTTCCTCATCATAGCCAAATAGGTCATCAAACAGCCGGCCCTCCAAGCTAAAGCCGTTTTGGATTTCAAGTGTATCGGCCGTTTCATGAATTGCACCAGTGGGCAATGACCTTTCATTCAACTCCCAATGTTTATTGATGGGAAGAGATATTCTGCAATGCTCCAATCTCCCCCCTGTTCCAAATGGAAAATTGAATACAGTATGATAACCAGCCCCCCACGGAAAGGGTTCAATGCCCTTGTTGGTGATTTCCAATTTTATATCCAATGTTTCAGCCCTTAAAGATAAAGACATATTCACAGTGATATCTTGTGGAAAGCTATCTTTTAGATCAAATTCACTGCTTGAAAATTCAGTATTAATGATGATTTCTTTCCCGCTCACTTCCCTTTTGCAGACTTGCCAAGGCTTGTCATGTAAAAAACCATGTATATGATTGAATTTTTCCCTTTCATTTACCGGAAACCTATACTCAGTGCCCTTATATGTAAATTGACCATCTTCAATTCGATTAGGAGGAAACAGGATAGGCATTCCGTATAAAATGGGAGCCTTTTTATACTCTTCCAGACTAACAGGAGTTCGCAGCACCTCAATATCCTTTTGCTTGTACTTAAACGAAAGCAGATTGCTTCCTAAAGACGGCGCAAGTATCGCTTCCACTTTTTCATTGCCGAATTTTAGGGCCTTTTCATTTAAAAAAGTGATATCTTCTATGTAACCTGTCACTTATTCTCCTCCTTTGACTTGAACATATATTAATCCTACTTCCACCGACCATTTTTTGCAACAAATGGAAAATATAATTCATTATCTTATATTTATGTTGGCAATCTAGCATTCGTACCGATCGACTTATACCTTATTAAATAAAAAAAAGGATGCCGTTACGGCACCCTTTTTTACTTATCTATTACTTTCACTTACTAAAGCCACTATGCCTTCTTCATCATCCAAAACAAGTTCAATGCCCGAGTATGGATCTTTATTCATGTATTCATCCAGCCATAAACGCAGCGCTTCTATCAAGTTGATGGTAATTAACACTTGTTTCCGGCCTTCCACAAACGCTTCCGCCGAAAAGCCATAATCATCATCATACATTAACTCCACTTCTACCTCATTGGGTTGTACCTGCTTTTTACGGGAAATGTAAACACAAACCGCATTGATGATATCTTGTTCGGAAATCTTTAGCCTCTCCATGGATTTGCATCCTCTTTCTTCTTCTTATCTTTGAAATATGTGAATATTTTACGGATTACAACGATTAATACCACAACCGCCAACACGTTGATTAATAGACCAAGTATAGAACCAAGCATTCCCATA
The DNA here is from genome assembly GCF_022603275.1 of Peribacillus sp. Aquil_B1. Classification (NCBI taxonomy): domain Bacteria; kingdom Bacillati; phylum Bacillota; class Bacilli; order Caryophanales; family Bacillaceae; genus Peribacillus; species Peribacillus sp. Aquil_B1. The sequence continues at coordinate 405,007 of NZ_JAKXEE010000002.1, forward strand.
TTGGCGAATAGGCTGCCAAAAAGTAAACCTGCCAGTCCACCTAACATAAGTCCTTTCATTAAACCGCCTTTTGCAAATGTGTTTCCAGTCTTAGCTTTATTGGCAGTAGTAGCATCGGATTTCTTCGTTTCTTTATTTTGGAAATTCGAATTATTATTGTTGTTGCTGTTAAAGCTTCTTTTACCGGACTTGTAGCCCCTCGCATCGACAGACTCCGCATGATCCTGGAATACATAAGTGCCGACAGGCGAGAATGCTAGTGTAATTGTAAGTAATGCAGCCATAAGTTTTTTCATCATGTTTTTATTCCTCCGTTTAATAGTATGAAATGTTGTTTCTTATATGTTTTCCCAGATTTACTGAAAGTCCACATCACCTATCCTTGTTTTATCTTATAGTATTTACGTTGAAATTCAAAATAAGTTTCATTTTTTTTGATTTTTTTCAAAAAAAATAAGCAGGAGGATTTTCCCCCTGCTTATTTTTGAACGATTAGTTTACACGAACGACACGGCCGTTGAATTTACCTGCCCAATATCCGCTAGACATATTGGCGATTGCAACACCTGTTGAACTTTGGGAACCGATAAATTTGCCGCCACCGACATAAATACCAACATGCCCATCAGTTTTATACGTATTGAAAAATACTAAATCTCCAGGTTGTTTTTGACTGCTAGATACTTGACGTCCTGCACTTTTCAATGCATCCGTACTGGCTGGAAGGTTCACACCTGCTTGTTTATAAGCCCATGCAACGAATCCTGAGCAATCGAATAAACCGTTAGCGATATCGGATGCCGTTCTTCCGCCACCAAATTTATATGTGGAGTTACCGATATATTTATAACCTGCTGTAATGGCAGATCCAGTATTCGCACTGCTTGGCTTGCTTGATGCTTCAGTTTTGTTTGCTGCAGGTTTGGCAGCAGAACTGTTTTTAGCTGAATTTGAAGATGATTCAACTTTAGAAGAAGCTTTTGCCGAAGCTTCGCCTTTGGACGAGCTTGATGATTTTTCGTTAGAAGAACTTGATGATTCTTCGTTAGAAGAGCTTGATGATTCTTCACTGGAAGAATTTGAAGAATTCACTTCTTCAGCAGCGCGGTCAAGATCAGCTTTCTCTGCTGCTTTACGTTCTTCCTCTTTTTTGATATTTTCACGGATGGATGCTATTTGTGCTTCTAAACCGGCATCTTTATTCTCTAAAGATTGTTTTAGCGCTTCTGTTTCCGATTCTTTCTTTTCAATCTTAGCCTTCATGTCGACAGTTTCAGCCTTTTGATCTTTAATTTGAGATTGCATGCCTTTAAGCTCTACTTCCATATCCTTAAGGCTTTGCAATTTTTTCTCAACGGTCGCTTGCTTTTTCTCTAAGTCAGCTTTATCCGCTTCCTGCTCGCTAAGAATCTGTTGGTCTGCTTCAACGATAGTGGCTACCGCTCCAACACGATTAACGAATTCACCAAAGCTTTTAGAACCTAACACAACTTCTAGGTACTCAACGTCCCCGCCGCTCTCTTGGAATGAAAGCGCGCGCTCTTTCAAGACTTCCTCGCGTTTTGCGATTCTTTCTTCCAACGCTTTAATTTCTTTCTTTAAAGATTCTATATCTTTTTCGGTGTCTTTAATTTCTTGTTTAGTATCTTTGATTTTTTGATCGTTTTCTTTCATGGCCGATTCGATCTGGGCAATTTGGGCATTCATTTTCGATTGTTCTTTTTTCAATTGCTGAATAACTTGTTCCGCCTCTGAAATATCTGATTGTATTCCCGTACGTTGCGATTGAATGTCCGTGATAGATTCAGCTTTTACAGACGGTATGGCAAAAGCGCTTCCTAATCCAAGCATAATTGTCGTGTTCAATACGATAAGTTTTTTCTTCAAACTCATTTCCCCTGCTTTCCTCCCCTTGCATTTCCATCGACCCACTTCTTTTTCTCTATGAAAAATACTTAGTCAAAACAAATTGCTGGGAACTCTTCTCTATTTTTTTTACTCATTATGTAATCTTCTATGGTTGAGATAATATTAAATACATTTCTTAAATTCTACTATGTTTTCATCTAAGTCGTAGTATATCATCACATTTTGTCAAATGCGTAATAACAATATTACAATTATATTTCAATTTTAACATTAAACATAAAAATTCGACTTTTTCACGTGATAAAACATCCAATATCTTACATAACTAACCTCTTAATTAGACGCAAGACTTTCTATCTAGTGTTTGGAACCAAGGGACCATAGACTATTGGCAGGCAAAACTAACTACTTGCGAATGCTTGGAAGCCCTTTTGTAACAGATTACAGCTCCTTTACCTTTCGTATTGGTAGGTCCGCTGGCATACCCATAAAAAAAACCGCTCATCAGCGGTTTTTTCGTCAATATTCGACCCATCCTTAAATTCCAGCCATAAAGTCGACAAAAACTTTCAATTCTTTTGGTCGGACGAATACCTTTTCCCCTTTGCTTATTCCCAGTTTCAAATATTGTTCTTTCATCAGTTCGATTTCAAGCGGTTCGTTTGTATCCTGACGAATGACTTCTATCCGGACAATCGGGCCAATTGTATGGATGTGGTCAATAATGGATGCGATCGAATCCTTTTCTGTTGGTTCTCTTTCTATGATAAAGTTATGAGCCCTTACATAACCAGTTCCCGCTCCATCTTCACTGCCCGGTGCATTCATTTCCACATTCCCGGTTACCAATTTCCCTTGGTGAACGTTGCCCTTGAAAAGATTGACACTGCCAAGAAAATCATAAACGAATGGATTTTCCGGGTGATCATATACTTCTTCCGGAGTTCCAATCTGTTCAATTTTCCCTTCATTCATGATAACGACCCGATCAGCAACATCCATCGCCTCTTCCTGATCATGCGTCACGAATACACTTGTAACATTGAATTCATCGTGAAGTCTTCTAAGCCAACGCCGAAGTTCTTTGCGAACCTTGGCATCCAATGCCCCGAATGGTTCATCAAGCAAAAGGATATTCGGTTCAACGGCAAGTGCCCTTGCCAATGCGACACGCTGGCGCTGGCCGCCTGATAATTGCGATGGATAACGATCTTTATATCCTTCCAGCTTGACGAGTTGAAGCAATTCGGTAACCTTTTGTGCAATAACTTCTTTTCTGGGCCTTATTTTTCTAGGGCGTACCTTTAATCCATAGGCAATATTATCAAAAATCGTCATATTGCGAAAAAGGGCATAATGCTGAAAGACGAAACCCACATTTCGATCTTTTACATGTTTATGCGTGTAATTCTCTTCATTAAAAAGGATCTTTCCGTTCTCAGCCTGTTCAAGACCCGCGATGATACGCAGTAATGACGTTTTTCCTGATCCTGAAGGGCCAAGCAGGGCTACAAGTTCACCGCTCTTTATTTCCAAATCGATGTTCCGGAGTGCTTGATAGGACCCGTAATATTTTGTAACATTTTCAATGATGATACTCATTTCATTCCTCCTATCTCGCTTTGGTTGATTTAAAGTCAGTTTTCCACTCTATGAAGCTTTTAATGATCAAGGTTATGATTGCAAAGATGGACATCAGGGATGCAACGGCAAAAGCGGCCGAAAATTGATATTCATTGTATAAGATTTCAATATGAAGCGGCATCGTATTTGTCATGCCCCGTATATGGCCCGATACGACCGATACAGCTCCAAACTCCCCGATTATCCTTGCATTGCAAAGGATGACTCCATATAGAAGTCCCCATTTTATATTGGGGAGCGTCACATACCAGAATGTCTTAAACCCTCCCGCACCGAGCGTGAGTGAGGCCTCTTCTTCAGACGTCCCCTGGCTTTGCATGAGCGGGATCAATTCGCGCGCAATGAATGGAAAGGTGATGAAAATGGAGGCGATGACAATCCCTGGTATTGAAAAGATCACTTTAATGTCCAGAGATTGGAGCAGCGGACCAAGTGTTCCATGCAAGCCGAACAAAAGGACAAAAATCAACCCGGCAATGACGGGTGAAACGGAAAAAGGCAAATCTATTAATGTTATTAAAAAGTTTTTTCCCTTGAAATCGTATTTTGTTATGGTCCATGCGGCAACCACTCCAAATATGGCATTGAGTGGCAAGGTGATAAGGACAACGATCAATGTTAACTTAATCGCAGCAACGGCATCAGGATGCACAATGGCCGCAAAATATGCTTCGGCACCTTTTTCAAAGGCTTTTACAAAGATCGCGATTAATGGGACAACTAAAAACAAAGTGAGAAATAGCAATACAATGGAAATAAGGATCCACTGAATGGATCTAGGCTCTTTAGTTGCGTTTCTCGTAATCATGACTGGGTGATTCGCATGTGCAACAACGGAATTATCATGTTCCATCATATCCCTCCTACTTCCCTGAATATCTTTTGCCGGTCCACCATTGTAAGATATTGATGGTGAATAAGATTATAAATGTAATAATGAGCATGACAGCTGCAACTGCTGTAGCACCTTCATAATCATACTGTTCAAGCTTTGTCATGATGATCAGAGGGGAAATCTCCGTTTTAAACGGCATATTTCCGGCAATGAAGACAACTGATCCATACTCTCCAAGTGCCCGCGCAAAAGAAAGTGCAAAACCCGTCAATATCGCTGGAATCAATTCCGGGAAGATAATTTTAATGAATGTCTGCATTCGATTCGCCCCTAAAGAGGCAGATGCTTCTTCCATCCCTTTTTCGATATTTTCAAGCACCGGTTGAACCATCCGCACCACGAATGGCAGACCGATAAATATAAGGGCGATGATGATCCCTGCGGGAGTGAAAGCGACTTTAAAGCTGAAAAATTGCCCGATCCATCCGTTCGGTGAATACAAGGTGGTCAACGTAATTCCTGCCACGGCAGTCGGGAGGGCAAAAGGCAAATCAACCAGTCCATCGATGATCCGTTTGCCGGGAAACTCATAACGAGTAAGCACCCAGGCAATTAACACACCAAAAACTGCGTTCACAAAGGCCGCAGTTAACGCTGTCATGAAACTCAATTTATAAGAAGCGAGAACCCTTGGTTCAGTTATGGTCGCCCAAAAATCCTGGAACCCCATTGAAAATGTGTTTAGAAAAACCATCGATAACGGGATCAAAACGATGATGGAGAGATACAGCAGCGTAAACCCCATCGTCAATCCAAAACCGGGTATGGTCCTCTTTTTCGTCTGTTTACCTTCAGTCACTATATTCATCGCTTCGCCTCAACCCTTTTCTGATTTATGAAGGAGAAGATGGTAAAGCCATCTTCTCCTTCATGCTTATTGCTGTTGATAAATCTCGTCAAATGTGCCACCATCATTAAAATGCGTTTCCTGGGCTTTTTTCCAGCCGCCAAACGTATCATCAACAGTCACCATATCGATATTGGCAAATTGGTCTTCATATTCAGCAAGAACCTTCTCATCCCTTGGACGATAGAAGTTTTTCGCGGCAATTTCCTGACCGGCATCCGTATAGAGGTATTCCAGGTAGGCTTCAGCCACTTCCTTTGTTCCTTTTTTCTCGACCACTTCATCGACAACAGCTACCGGTGGCTCTGCTAATATACTGATTGAAGGATTGACGATTTCAAATTTGTCATCTCCGAATTCTTCCAGTGTTAAATAGGCTTCATTCTCCCAAGCGATTAGCACGTCACCAATTCCCCTTTCCACAAAAGTGGTCGTTGCACCGCGGGCCCCTGAATCCAGGACTTCAACATTCTGATAAAGTTTTTTCATGAAATCCTTCACTTTTGTTTCGTCATTAACGAAATTTTTCTCCGCATAAGCCCAAGCAGCCAAGTAGTTCCACCTGGCCCCTCCGCTTGTCTTTGGATTTGGGGTAATGACGGATACATCCTTTTTAATCAGATCATCCCAATCTTTAATGCCTTTAGGGTTATCTTTTTTCACCAAAAACACAATGGTCGATGTGTATGGCGTCGAGTTCTCCGGTAAACGTTTTTGCCAATCCTTCGCTAACAAATTACTAGCTTCATAAATGGCATCAATATCATAAGCCAATGCCAATGTAACGACATCAGCCTCCAATCCATCAATAACTGCCCTGCCCTGTTTACCAGATCCGCCATGTGATTGCTGAATCGTTACATCTTGACCGGATTCTTCTTTCCAGTGCTTCACGAACGCTTCATTGAATTCCTGGTACAATTCCCTTGTCGGATCATATGACACATTCAAAAGCTCGACTGACTTTGATGTCCCGCCGCCTTCCGTTTTTTCCGAGTTGCATCCCGCAAGTACACCGAATGCTAAAATCAAACTTATCAATAACATTACCTTTTTCATGAGCTTCCCCCTTTTTTTACAACAAAAAAAGCATGCTATTTCCCTTTCGATTATTCAGGAGATAGTATGCCTTCAGTTCTCTGATCAGCAAGTATTTTCTTGTATATCATTACCATAAAGCAAAGTTAACCCAGTTGTCAACTAGGTTTTTTGTGTCCTTTTATTTAAATTCATTCACGTTTTGCAAGGTTAAAAATTCCACCAAACGAAAAGGGCTCGATCCAACGGGGAGATCGAGCCCTTTTTAATACCTATTATGAATTTGATGCTTTTTGATACAGCTTATTGTCCACGATATATTGATAACACTGATCAGGCAGTAAATATCTTGGTTCCCCGCCCATCGCGAACTCATCCCTTATATATGTAGAACTGATTTCCATGGAAAGACCTTTATCAATAAGGTGAAATGTATTGCCATCATCATAATTCCTTAGCAATGGACTTTTGGATATGATTTTCAGCATATCGATCCCATCCCGTGCCATGACGATGAATTTATGATTTGCAATCAGTTTTTCCCTGAATTTCCATCGTAAGTGTACCGGCAACTCCTGATTATCAATATCTTCAAGTAAATCTGCACCCATTATGAAGTAAACTTCGTCCTTTGGAAATCGTGATTTAAAATATTCCATCGTATACCAAGTATATTGTTTACTCGTTCCGGCACGTTCATTAATTTCATAATCACTGACTTCGAATAACGGGTTGCCCCCTATTGCCAGCTTGAGCATTTCCCAACGGTGTTCATTGCTTGTTTTCATCTGTTTATCGATACGGCCATTTGAGCAAGGTAAAAAAATCACCTTGTCAAGCTTAGCACGGTGAGCAATGGTGGATGCTGTCCATAAATGCACATTCGTGACCGGATCGAAAGAAGATCCATAAACTCCAATTTTGCCCATCCTTATATCCCCCTTATCAGCCTTTCTTTTTAACCACGGCCCTGACCGGCCGGCTTCTAATGCAAGCGTCAATGCAGTCAAGACTCCAGGACCAGCCCTTCGTGGGTATGAATCCCACAGCCTGACAGTTTATTGCGGGCAGGCAATTCTTTGCTGCCGAGACAGTCCCCTTTATTGGGATGGATTCTACAGATATGAATGTTGCTATCCCCTAGCCAATATGGCGTATTTTCATTAAGGCGTTGGGAAATATCTAACCATTGGTTCATGATATTCCCCCCATTCAAAGCTTACAGTTTGGTCCTTAATGTCCAAAGCTCAGGAAAAAATGGCTGTTCAACCACTTTCTTCAGATAACTTACACCGGATGATCCGCCCGTTCCCTTTTTATTACCGATGATCCGTTCTACAGTGCTCATATGATTGAATCTCCAGAATTGTTGTTGACTTCCAATATCAACGAGTTTTTCGGCCAGCTCATACAAATCCCAGTAGTTATGCACATCACGGTAAACGGTCAGCCATGCTTGTTCAACACTTGCATTTTCCTGATAAATTAAAGACCAATCCCGCTTCAGGACCGATTGATCAATGGGAAGCCCTCTTGCAGCCAAAGCCCCTATAGCCGCATCATAAATACTTGGTTTATTCAAGGCTGCCATCATCGACTCATAAAGTTCGGGCTGATGACGGAAAACGGCCAATATTTGCGAATTCTTTTGACCCATCGCAAATTCTATCAACCTGTTTTGAAATGATTGAAACCCTGAAGAGTTTCCTAATTTCTCCCGGAATTCCATATAATCGGATGGAGTCAAGGTCGAAAGCACATTCCAAGATTGAACTAGTTGCTGTTGAATCCTGGCCACTCTGGATAGCATCTTAAAGGAAGGCTCCAAATGTCCAGCCTCTATATGATCAGTTGCCGCAGTCAATTCATGGATGATCAATTTCATCCACAATTCACTTGTTTGGTGAATGATGATGAACAGCATTTCATCGTGATGGCCGGAAAGTCGATGCTGACTTGATAAAATTTGATTTAAATGCAGATAGTCCGCATAGGACATATCTTTTTCAAAATCAGTTACCATACTTTCTTCCAAGCGATGTTCATCTCTTGGGCCCTTATCCATACTATCCCTCTTTCCCTTTACTTTCTTTTGAATTTCGACATCAATAAATAAACGATGCAAAGAAAGATCAGCCAAGGAACCCCGAACTGGAGCACAATTTTAAATGGGCCAGTGAACCAGGTAGATACCGTCAAAGCAAACAAAAGAAATGCACCAAGAATCGTTAAATATGGAAATCCATACATTTTAACCGGTAATTTGCGGCCCCCTGATTTCTCCCATCTCTTCCTGAAATATAAATGGGAAATGAACACCATAAACCAGGTTAAAATGGCTCCGAACATCGATATCCCCATCATGAATGCATAGGAAGTATCCGGAAGCAGGACCTTTACTCCTGCAGCAAGAAATATTCCTAAAGTGGATATGAGAAGGGCCCTTACCGGGACACCTTTCCTGCTCACTTTTTGAAATAGGGCTGGAGCCTGCTTTTGCTCGGATAACGAAAATATCATTCTGGTGGAGGCATATAATTGACTATTCATAGCGGATAAAGCAGCGGTTAAAATAATGAAATTCATGATCCCCGATGCCCCGGGAACATTCAGGATTTCCATTACCTTAACAAATGGGCTTTTATCAATACCGGCAGATTGCCAGGGAACAATCATTAACATGATCCCGATAGTCAGTACATAAAAAGTGGCAAGCCTGAAGACAGTTGCCTTCAAAGCTTTAGGGACGGCTATATCCGGGTCCTTTGCTTCTCCCGCCGTCACCGCAATCAACTCAGTTCCTAAAAAGCTGAAGAGCGAAATGAATATGGCGACCCAAAGCCCCCAAAATCCAAAAGGCATAAAACCTCCATCATTGGCATAGTTCTCTACACCTATCCCGCTTGAAGGTCCGGCACCAATCACTACATAGGCACCCAGTAGAATGAATATGACAATGGCGCTTATCTTGATCATTGAAAATACATACTCAAAATTCCCGAATGTATTGACACTTGTCGCATTTACATAGATTAGCAGTGCAGCAAAAAGAAAAATCCAAACACTTCCAGGTACAGCAGGGAACCAATATTTCATATAAACAGCGATGGCACTCACTTCGACACCGATGGCAAGAACATTCGCTATCCAATATGAATACCTCACAACAAAACCCGCAAATGGACTTATATATTTTTCAGCAATGGTTCCAAAGGATCCCGATGTTGGATAGGCTACAGTCATTTCCGCCAAACAACCCATCAGCAGAAGGACAATGAATGCACCTATTGCATAGCTGATAAGTACACTTGGACCTGCCGTTGAAATCGCAAGGCCGCTGCCTAAAAATAACCCGGTGCCAATTGCACATCCCATGGCTATCATTGTGATTTGATTCGATGATAATTCACGATGCAGTTTATTTTTCTCCATATGTTGCTCCCATTCTAGGCAATGATTCCCCTTTTATTTTCATAGTTCTCATCTTCCAAGCCGCTATTTTTCACTTGTAAATCCCTACCCCTTCCCATGCCAACCTTATCATTCCGTCAGGATCTTTTTCAATATAATCCTTTTTATCAAAAATCATTGTGTAGTGATTTCTTTCATCATATTTCGGCCAGATTTCGCCTTCCGGGGGATTGGGGTTTCCATGTTTCGCAAAGTTGACCCAATGGCCCTGCATTCTATGGGAAACCTTTAGGGCAGCTGACCTTGAACCATATGAAGTAATCCGTTTCCCAAATGCCGAGTCGAAAGTCTGGAAGGCAAAAGGAATTTCCATACCATGTGTCGCCCCTAATTTACTTATGCGCATTGCCGCCGTTTTATAATCAAAACGGTACATCCATGTTTTTTCAAAGCGGCTGTATGCCTCCGCATACCAAACCGAGGGAATATGGAAAGTCGCATCACGGCCAATGCCAAGTGCAGCTTCCTTTTCTGGGTAGTTTATATAAGCATTCGTAATTCGCTCTTTCGCCTCTGGATCAGTATTTTCGAACATTTTCTGAATCATCGTCGCATTAATTGGAATTAATGGGGAATCCATCTGGTCGAATAACGTCGCTTCGTCCCTATTTGTTCCTATAAGCAAGGGTATTCCCTTCGCTATTCCGGATCGAATCGAATCTAGTGGATAATCTGGCAGGAAGTCACCATCTACGACAGGTCCAAATGATAGTGAGCCCGGCATGGCCTGTGAATTTTCCTGCAAGAGTTGGTAGGAGGCAGTGACAATCTCTTGAACAGGAAGTGTCTTTAAGAGGTGGATATCATCCTTTCCAATGCCCAATATTTCAAGAAACCTTTCACTGAATTGGCGCGCAAATCCTTTTCCGTAAACAGATGTCGGAGCGGGACTTTCCGCAATGGCCTGTTTAAAAAGACCTCTTGCTGAAGGAACAGTAAGTAAAGTCGTCACCGCATTGCCACCAGCTGATTCACCAAATATCGTAACATTATCAGGGTCGCCCCCAAACGCTTCTATATTTTCTTTTACCCATTTCAGAGACGCAACCTGATCACGTAAACCTAAATTGGTTTCAAATATTTCCCCATCACCTGCCAACTCGGAAAAATCCAGATATCCCAGTGCCCCCAGCCTATAGTTGATGCTTACTACGACTACATCTCCATTCTTAGCCAGTAAATGTCCATTGTACATCTCAAGGGATCCAGCTCCCGTTATATATGCCCCTCCAGGAATCCACACCATGACCGGGCGTTTTTTATCATCAGCTCTAGGCGACCAAATATTCAGGAACAAGCAATCCTCATCCATTTTTTCATTTCCGGCCATTCCTGTCCTTACCGCCCGATCCATCGGCTGCGGGGGAATCGGACCAAAGTCCACTGCATCCAGGACACCGCTCCACTTATCAACTGGCTCCGGTGAGAGGAAACGCAGGCCCTCAACCGGCGCTTTCGCATACCTGACTCCACGCCAAACGCATATATCGTTTTCCATAGCACCTTGAAGATGCCCTTTTACCGTCGTAACTATCGACCCAATCATTCCCCTTCACCTCTTCATATAGTAGTAGATACTTAAGTTCTTCTTTTTCCATTCACTTATATCCTTCATCTTTATTGAAAAAAGATCTATAGACTCCGTTCAAATAAAGTACCGCTATCGTATATAAAGTCAGGTTATCCTCATGAGTTTGAAGTTTTCATTAAATGACCAGTTAACAAAAAAAGACCCAATCAGGTCTTTTTTTTGTTGAACTTGGTAACTTAGGCGAGCATGGCAAGGATACTCAATAAAGAGCTGCCCCGAACGGAAAGCTGTTGTGCAGCATATGTTAATTGCTGTTCATCGAGCTGTTCCAATAAAGGCTTTAATTCTAGCAATTCATTCTCCAGTCCTTTAAGGTCTGTAGATAGCTTGTCCACCATCAAGAGCACTTGCTCGGAATCAACAGTGGTTTCCGACCAGACTTGTAACCGTTCCTTGATTTCAGTCAAAGGCATATTCTGTTCTTTATACCGATTAATCATTTGAAGACGATTTAAAGCATCTTCTGTGTAATACCGATATCTTGACCCAGTTTTTTCATAGTTCAGCATTCCTAATTGTGTGTAATAGTCAATGGTTCTTCTCGAAACATTCGCAAGTTCAGCAAGCTGGCCAATCCGATATACATTCACCCAGATAGTCACCTTCTTTTAAAAATCTACTGTTAACGATACTATAACATAACTAACCAAAAAGGTGACTTCGAGGATGAAACTATTAGACTACTTTATCCGAATTGCCCTTCAACTGCTTCTTGGCAAAATACAGCGCATCTTCCTTCGATTTAAAAAAGTGCTGTTTATCTATTTTATGATACAACCCAGTGCTGAGTAACAATTCCTTTGGTTGCTGCTGAATTCCGGAAATGATTAATTTCCCCTTATATTTTCCGATGCGATTAACAATCGCCAATAGTGCTGCCTCTGCTGAAGTGTCCATATATGTTACTCGGCGCATGCTTAATACCAACACTTTCGTCTTATTATCCAAGTTCTCCAATATCGATGACTCAAGGACGTCTATCGAACCAAAGAAGAGGGGACCTTCCAAGTTATACACATTGATTTTTGAGTCCGAATTATCAATTGGAACAATCTCGGTAATCTCATGACTTCTTTCCCTGACTTTTAACGTGTGGCTCATTTTTGCAATGAAGGTGATGAAGGCAATCAATAAACCGATTCCCACTCCCATAATTAAATCAGTGAAGACTGTGACGAGGAAGGTGACTAGCAAAACCGCAGAATCCGCCGTCTTCGTTTTCAATACATGAGCAAATTCCTTTCTTTCACTCATATTCCAGGCAACAAACATCAATATGGGCGCCATGCTAGCCAAAGGTATATGCGCTGCATATGGAGAAAGCACCAGCAAAACCAGTAAAACGACAACTCCGTGAATGACTCCGGACATCGGGGAGACTGCCCCGCTTTTTATATTGGTAGCTGTCCTGGCAATGGCACCTGTTGCAGGTATCCCGCCGAAGAATGGGGTCGCGATGTTCGCGATTCCTTGCCCAACCAATTCCTTATTACTATCATGCTTGGTTCCCCCCATGTTATCGGCCACGGTAGCGGATAACAATGACTCGACACCGCCTAACAAGGCAATCGTAAAAGCAACGGGAAGGAGTGTGATGATGACTTCCACTGATAGCTCCGGCACTTGGAATTCCGGAAAACCTTTCGGAATCGCTCCATACGTGGAACCAATCGTAGCCACCTTATCGGGAAATAAAAAGTAAGCTGCAATTGTGGAAATCAGCAGACCCAGAAGCGGTCCTGGCACTCGTGGCAAAAGTCTAGGTGCGAGCAGTATGACGACAAAACATATAATCGCAACAATCACACTATATAGATTGATCGTGTCTGCTTTAATCACCAGTTCCTTCATGTTATCCATGAACGCTTCATGTTTTTCCACTTTCATACCAAAGAAGTTGGCAATTTGTCCTGAAAAGATTATTATCGCAATTCCTGTTGTAAATCCAATGATGACGGGACGGGGAATGAACTTCATCAAATTGCCTAACTTAAGCAGACCCATCAGGACTAACATAATCCCCGCTAAAAACCCGGCAATAAGCAGGCTTTCATACCCATATTGCATAACGATTCCAAATAATAAAGGAACGAACGCCCCGGTTGGCCCTCCAATTTGATACTTGGAGCCACCCAAAATCGAGATGAGGATTCCTGCGATGATGGTCGTATATAACCCGTATATCGGTTCGACGCCTGAAGCAATTGCAAAAGCCAATCCTAAAGGGATGGCTACAACACCTACGACCAATCCTGCCGTTACGTCCTTTTGAAAACCCTTCATATTATATCCTTGAAATCTGGAATCTTTTATCATCTTTTTAAAACTCACATCCTTAGCCGTTTTTTTAGTTTGGATCTACCATCATCAGGAAAAATGGCATTCTTTCATTTTAGAGGGAGTTGCTTGATCGAAATGAATCTAACTATTGTAGGTTTTTTCAACGGGACAAACCATGCGGGGGGACTTTTCAAAGCTAAGAAATAATCGTCATATGTAATCTCCTTATGTTAAGTTATTTGACATGGACTCGACCACGCTTCAACATTATACAGTAAAACGTAAAACTGTACATTGTTAGTAACGTTAACATTTGTTTACAATTTCTTTCATATTTTTACATTTACATTACAATCCGGGACCATACTTCCAGTCTAGTTAATTTGAGGCCGGAGATTCAGACTACGAATCAGGAGGTTTGAACTTTGGACTAATTCCCCATATCAGAAAACTTGATTAATGCCCAATAGAAAAAGCATGTTTTGAGAAAGATCGCTCAAAACATGCTCTATAAAAACTCAAGGCTCTTTCAGTTTACAGCTCTTCTCCTCTCGTCTCGATTATATGCTTATACCAATGAAACGACAGCTTCTTTTTCCGGTTTAATTGATCATGATGATCTACGTAAATAAATCCGTATTGCTTCTTATACCCGTTTAACCAACTTAATAGATCAATGACAGACCATGCGTAATATCCTTTTAAATGGATGCCTTCTTTGATTGCCCGCTTAATCACTTTTAAGTGCTCCTCAATATATTTAATACGGGGAACATCCACTATTTCACCACCGATAATCGGATCCTCATCACCAAGTCCGTTTTCTGTAACATACATTTTAATATCACCATAACGCTCTTTTAACATATGCAGCCCATCTAAAAATCCTTGAGGTGAGATTTCCCAGCCCCATTTTGTATATGTTTTATCTTCCATTTTTACGGTCCGATAAAAGCCATCAAAAGAAGGGTTTCCGGGAGCTAGAGTAGATGTTTCTCTTGAATGCTCCATGTTTGAAATCGCTCCCTGGTTTTTTTCCACGCGAATGGGCTGGTAATAATTGAGTCCAATAAAATCATTTTTCCCTGCATTTCTTTTTAGCGTATCCAGTTCTTCTTCAGTCCAACTTGGTGTCCAGCCTTTTTCCTTTAATTGCTCAACCACATAAGCTGGATATTCACCTTTTAAAATGGGGTCATAATACCAAAAAGTTTCATATTCATTGGCATGCCGAGCAGCTAATACATTCTCATGTTTGTCATCGATACTATAAGCAGGCAGGAATACATGGGTAATCCCAATTTCACCGTAATGATTCAGTCCCTTGTATACCTCTACCGCTTTGGCATGTGCATAAAAAACGTAATGTGTCGCTTGGAAGTATTTATTTTCATCGTTTTGGATTCCAGGCGGGTGCGCTCCTTTTAGATACCCCAAACCGCAAAACATAACCGTTTCATTAAACGTGATCCAATGTTTGACGCGATCTCCGAATGCGCGAAAACAAATCTCCGCATACTTGACGAATGCTTCAGCTGTTCGCTTATTCGTCCATCCCCCATCCTGCTCAAGCGTTAAAGGCAAATCCCAATGATACAGCGTAACAAATGGAACAATCCCATATTTTAAGCATTCATTTATAACATTATTATAAAATTCCAAACCTTTTTCATTGATTTCCCCGTCCCCGGTTGGCAAAATACGTGCCCATGAAATGGAAAACCGATATGATTCAAGTCCCATCTCTGCCATTAATTTAATATCTTCTTTGTAACGATGATAATGGTCTATCGCTACATCCCCGTTTGTACCTTCATATGTTTTCCCCGGTATCTTTGAGAAGACATCCCAATTCGTTATACCTTTACCATCTTCATCCCATGCTCCTTCTATTTGAAAAGAAGCGGAAGCTGCTCCGAATAAAAAATCGTGTGGAAACTTCAATTATAACCCTCCATTTCATACCCTCTTATAAAATTTATAATAATATATTTTATTCATTGGCACAAATATTAATTTTATTCAAGTAAAACATAAGCCTTATGATATTATCTACTATCAGGGAATGATTAAATCCAGATTCAAGAACATATACAAAAACCCGTCCACCTAAGGAGGACGGGTTACCATCTATTCAAGATGTTACTAATTACTCTACAACCGGGAGCCAACCTTTTATCCCAATCAACTTTTCCCAAAGCGGATCTGGAATGACCAGTTCATCCTGATCTTTTTTTGAAAGGGTGGTACGTATTTCCGCTTCTTTTCCAGACCTGATTTTTTCAATCCAATGCGGTTCCATAAGAAGTTCGCGGCCAAGGGCGATAAAAGGGACACCCGTTTCCATAGCTTCTGCAACTTCATCGGGTGTATGCAGTGATCCTACACCGACAACAGGGATACGATTACCTACTTTATCGTAAATTTTAACGATGCGCGACTTTGTCCTATCACTCTCGCGGAATGAGCCATTCCAGAAGTGGCCTACCGATATATGTAGATAATCCAGGTTTTGATTCGCTAATCTATCAACGAATTGAATCGTATCATCTAATGTGATTCCAGGATTGCTGCCTTCTTCAGGAGAAAGGCGGTAGCCGATGATAAACGGCTTTTTCGCATGCTCAGCAACCGTTTTCTCAACTTCATTCACAATGGTAAGCGGGAAAATCAATCGTTTTCCCAGTGTTCCACCCCAGTTATCCGTACGACGGTTCGAGTGTGGCGAAAAGAATTGCTGCAGCAAGTACGTATTGGCGCCATGGATCTCCACACCATCGAATCCTGCTTCAATTGCCCTTCTTGTTGCTTCTCCAAATGCTTTAATAATGTCTTGAATTTCATCTTCAATCATTTCCCGCGGTACAGGTGCTTCCTCGCTGGAAGCAATGGCACTTGCAGAAACAGGTTGGTTATCAGGCAATAATTCCGGCGGACTTTGTCGGCCTCCATGATATATTTGCAGGATCGCTTTTGAGCCGTTGGACTGAATCGTTTCGGCTAGTTTTTTCAAGGATGGGATAAAGAAATCGTCATCTGCACTAAGTTGGCCTGGGAATCCCTTGCCTCCAGCAGATACATAGGCACATGCTGTGACCACCGCACCTACACCAGCCGATCTTTCAGCGTAATAGGCCAGTTCATCATCGGTTACAACGCCTTGATCATCCGAAGAATAAGTGGTCATAGGAGCCATCATGATACGATTTTTCACTTCGACACCTGATGGAAATATATATGGTTGAAAAATCTTTTCGTATTTTTGATTCATGCCAATCCTCCCCCTTTACTCTTAGTGGTGATGATGTCCGTGAGGTTCCTTAGAAGGATTTGTGATTTCAAAGCCTTCTTCAGGTACATAAAAATATTTAATCCAGACACCATCAAGAAATTCTTCACGTGAATCAAGTAAAATATCGATTTCTTTATCTGTTTTGACGATTTCATCATGCTCTGCCGGTGTATCCAGCTTCATGTCATAATGGGCATGGTCGCCATGCATATGGGTGATATATACACGAATCATTTTCCCTTCGGCTTCTTCAGTGCTCAGCATTTTTTGTAAGACTTTCGCTGCATTGCGATTTATTTTGCAATTCATGTCCATTCCTCCAACAATAAAATTATCCCTGTACTGAATTCTACCCAATTAAGGGTTATGAGTAACATCCATTTTCCCCCTTCATGATTGGCCATGACCTCGGTCTGAAGGAAAAACGATCCCAATTTGCTTTCTTGCTTCATCCATGATTTCCATAGTCAACAGTGAATTCGAATATGAATTTATATCGGATTCCATTTTCCCCTGCTGTATCAAATCTACAAATTCTTTCGCTTCATAATACATGGAAGGCATATCCTGTTTAACAGAAATATTTTCAGTGGTTCCATCCCGATACTGTATATCCACCGCTTGCGGTCCAGAAATTTTCTGAATGATGATGGTTCCAAGTTCACCTTGAATTTCCGATGGCAAATTGGATTCAGTAATCTTGGAAAACATGACGACTGCCTCCATTTCATCATAAGAAAGCAGAATCGTCCCCTGCCCATCAACTCCTGATTCAAGCAACGTTCCTGATGCCTGCACCTTATTCGGTTTACCGAACAGTATAACAAGTGGATAGAGGACGTAAATGCCTAGATCCATTAAAGAGCCACTGGAGAATTCCGGATTGAATGCATTCAGCACAGTTCCTTGTTTATATGAATCATAGCGTGATGAATATTGGCAAAAGCTTCCCGAGAAACGCCTAATCTTCCCGATTTTATCCAGATTCCCTTTTATACTTTCGAAATTCGGCATGATGGTCGATTTCATCGCTTCCATCAATAGCACATCATTTTGTTTTGCTGCCTCAATCATTTCCCTTACTTCTGCCGCATTCGAGGCCATTGGTTTTTCACATAATACATGTTTTTTATTTTGTAAAAACAACACGGCTTGCCTGCAATGATGAGAGTTAGGGCTTGCTATATATACAGCGTCGATTTCATCGCTGGCAGCCATTTCTTCTAAATTCGTAAAAGTCGTATGTACTTTGTATTTATTGGCAAATTCCTTGGCTTTCTCTTCTGTACGTGAATACACGGCAGTTAAAGATAACTCCTCTACATGCTTCGCAGCCTCCAAAAATCGTTCCGTGATCCAGTTTGTACCTATTACCCCTAATCTTATCAATATCCTATCCCCTTTCAAGCTAACTTAATTATGTCCTCAATATACAGACATTTCACTGAAAAACAAAGTATAATGAACACTCGCAATTGTTTAAATTGGATTTTTTAGGCAATATTCGTTTATAATTTTTCTATATTACCACTGCCATGATGTTTCTACATACTCCCAAATTGGGAATAGAAGACTTAAAAGGAGCGTGTGAAGTTTATGACAGAATTAATGAAAAACAAAGTTGCCATCATTACCGGTGGAGGATCGGGAATTGGCCGGGGCGCTGCACTGAAACTAGCTGAAAACGGCGCGAACATCATCTTTTTTGACCGTACAGTCGAAAATGCCGAAAAAGTGAAGGAAGAAGTGGAGAACCTTGGTCAAGAGGCTTTAATCATTAAAACGGATGTATCCAAGGCCGAGCAAGTTGAACATGCCTACAAGACGGCCTATGAACATTTTGGGAAAATTGATTTTGTATTTGCAAATGCAGGCATCAACGGAGTGATTGCCCCTATAGAAGACATAAAGCCCGAAGATTGGGATCAGACACATACAATTAACCTCAAAGGCACCTTTCTCACCATCAAATACGCCATTCCTTACATGAAGGAAACGGGTGGCAGCATCGTAATCAACAGCTCCATCAATGGAAACCGATATTTCAAGAATTTTGGTTTTTCCGCTTATAGTTCATCCAAGGCAGGTCAAGTCGCTTTCGGTAAAATGGCTGCACTCGAATTGGCAAGATATAAAATCAGGGTAAATACCATTTGTCCTGGCTCGATTGATACGAACATTCACGATAACACATTCCCGGAAGATGAAAACTTAAAAAAAATCACGATTCCCATTGAATATCCGCAAGGCTCCCAGCCCCTCGCGAGGAAAGCAGGGACTACCGAACAAGCTGGTGATCTCGTATTGTTCCTAGCATCAGACATGTCCTCCCATGTTACGGGCACGGAAGTTTATATCGATGGAGCAGAATCACTATTATGATTCATACTTACCCCCTTAAAAGAAAAAGCTGAAATCCACATCAGGATTTCAGCTTTTTTCCTTTTTAAGCAACTCGCCTTAATCCGCGACGGGCAAGGAGTAAATAAGCGAACATGGCGATGACATGACAACTTACCATCACAATTCCCATCGGCAAGGGGGACTCACCTGAACCTAATCCCACCAGTGGAGCCATTAGTGATCCTAAAATGAATGGAAGCAGGCCAATTAAAGCCGAAGCACTGCCTGCAGTTTTTTTCTGATTCTGCATCGCTAAAGAAAAACTCGTTGTACCGACAATACCTACGCTGGAGACGGAGAGGAATAAAGCGACCAAAATTCCTGCCAACCCCATTTCAAGAAGGACTGAGGCAAGAAGTAATATTCCCCCAAACAAAGCTAGACATAATCCCATTTGAAGCAGTTTTTCTTCTTTGACCTTCCCTGCCAGCTTCCCGGCAACTTGTGAAGCGATGATGATCCCAATTCCGTTTATTGCAAAAATCAGGCTAAAGGTCTGTGGGGAAACCCCATAAATGTTCTGGAGAACAAAAGGTGATCCGGAAATATAAGCGAACATAGCGGCACTTATGAATCCTTGTGAAAAAGCATAGCCCATAAACACACGATCTCTCAATAAGTTCCCAAATGTCCTGATTGTATCATTTACCCCACCGGCACTCCTGAGATTAGGCGATAAAGTTTCCTTTATCCCAAAAAATGCAGCCGCAACCATAATGATACCTAATACTGAAATGACAATGAAAACTCCCCGCCAAGAAGTGAACTGCAAAAGCTGACCGCCAAAAACCGGTGCCAATATCGGAGCCGCCCCATTCACCAGCATTAACATGGAGAAGAACTTGGTCAAATCCGTTCCTGAAAAAAGGTCACGAACTATGGCCCTTGAAATGACAATGCCTCCCGCTCCCGCAATACCTTGGATAAAACGTAATAATAAAAGCAATTCAATGGTTGGTGCAAAAGCGCATAACAGAGATGAAATGCAATAAATGGATAAAGATATGATTAACGGTGTCCGCCTTCCTTTTGCATCACTTAGAGGCCCTAAATAAATTTGGCCCAAAGCCAATCCTAATAAGCAGGCCGTCAAGCTCAGCTGCGCTAAAGACGTACTGCTATTCAGATCCTCTGCCAGTGTAGGGAGGCCAGGTAAATACATATCAAGTGACAGTGGTCCAATCGCTGCAAAAGATCCCAGCATAAGAGCCATCAACAGCCTTTTGGATTTAGTCATTTCGTTGCCTGATGATATCGTTTCCTTCATTTCAATCATTATTACCCTATCCCTTTCAACTAATTGTTTCTCCTAAATAAACTCGACTTTCTTTATTTTACAAAAGATCGGCATAATTTACGATAAGTATGCTTCACTTGAATTCGTTACTTCCTTTCAGCACTCAATTAAGCATTAATGTGAGGATAAAGGAAAACTTTCAAAGGTTAACACGATTCCCACCTTCGGATGCGACTCCCTTTGAGCAACATTTTCAGCTTCGGCTAAAAAAGCCAATAAAAAATGACCCCATTTTGGAGTCACTATATACTGTAGACAAACTCGAAGTAAAGTCAGCTTGCCTGCCGTTTTTTATTTAAAAAACGTTGCAGTCGATTTCAGCAGGAGCACTTTTCACCCCTTATACCGGACGTTTTTTGTTATCCGGAGCTTTTTCTCGGCCGTTCACGTATTTTTATATAAAACAGTAAAAACTCCCGGAATATAACCAAGTCTCGTTTTAAAATCGTGAAAGGAATTCGGAATGAAACCATTCCGAATCCCATTTTAGGATCATTTTAATTTATTCAAAAATACTAAATTACGGGGAGTATCACCAGATAACCCCTCCATCAAGTTTTGTACAGCCAAAGCTGCCATTTTCAATCTTGTGGCAATGCTGGCACTGCCGATATGCGGCAATGTAACCACATTGGGCAATGTTAGCAGCGGGTGGTCCACAGGGACGGGCTCTTCTTCGAATACATCCAATCCAGCCGCCCAAATCCCTCGACTTTCCAGCGCCTGGTACAACGCTTTTTCATCGATAATCCCGCCTCTTGCGGTATTTATGAGCACAGCCGTCCCTTTCATTAATTCAAGCTGCTCCTTGCCAATCATGTAATTGGTTTCCGGTGTGAGCGGAAGCATGACACAAACGAAATCCGAGATTTGGAGCAATTTTTCAAGAGGCTGATATTCGATTCCTAATTCTTTTTCCTGTTCATATTTACGGCTTCGATTAAAATAAACTATATTCATATCGAATCCCTTAGCTCTTTTGGCAAGGGCTTCCCCAATCCTGCCTAACCCGATGATACCCAGCGTTGCACCGTATACATCTTGTCCGGTCAGCTGCATCGGCGACCAAGTTTCCCACTTTCCACTCCTTAAATAATCTTCAGCCTCCATCATCCTTCTCGCCGTTGCAAGCAGTAAGCCAAAGGTTAAATCCGCTGTCGTTTCCGTTAGAACCCCTGGTGTGTTCGTTACCATGATGCCCCTTTTTGTTGCAGTTTGAACATCGATATTATTATGGCCCACTGCCATATTCGCGATGATTTTCAGATTAGGCGCCTGTTCAATCAGTGACTCATCGATTTGTTCCGTCAATAAGCAAAGCAGCCCCTCGGCTTCTTTTATTTCTTCTTCAAGGACTTCTCTAGGGACCGGTATATCCTCTTGATCCCACATCCTGACATCATAATTTTGACTAAGACCTTCGATGATTTGTTCTGGCAATTTCCTTGTAATATATATTTTTTGCTTCAACCCATAAACCTCCTATACCGTTTCGTTCCATGAAAAGCATTTTTGCACCTTTTGTCGCCTTCAGTTTTTCATTACATAAAAAAATTAAAAGAATATTGGCTAAATTACTGGCTTGTTTATTCAATTTTAAAATAAACTAGATAAATAGACCATTCATTTCCAATAAATCTTACTATTAAATTTCTCGATTGCCTGGAAGCTTCCGCTTGACAGTTTCAGTTCATTCAACTAATCATAGAATAATAACCCTTTAAATCTATTCGGTCATTAGTAATTTCCAGATGAAGTTTATCTCGATTTAGGAGGATATGGGACGTTCATGAAAACGAATACAACATTTAAAATTTATCCAATTATAGCTCCAAGCGCTTTATCTTTAAAAAGTATAAACTTTTATTTAGTTAAACAGGATGAATCTTTAACATTAGTCGATGCAGGTATGAATGATGACGTCTGCTGGAATTTACTCCAGCAAACATTAAACGAAAATGGATTTACCCTTGGAGATATAACGGAAATTTTATTAACCCATCACCATGGAGACCATGTTGGTTTGGTCAACCGGATTACCGAACATCATCCGATTCCCGTTTATGCCCATTCTAAATCCATTCCCCGTTTAAAAAGGGACCCTGACTTCTTAAGTATGAGAATTGAATTTTATAAGCAGCTTTACCATGAGATGGGCTGTGGTGAACTTGGAGATAAACAAGTGGCTTACCTATTCAACGCGGTCGATAATAATAAAGATCAAAAACTGAATGGCGACATCATCGCAATCACGGACAAGCAATGGCTGAATTTTGAAGTGATCGAATTTCCAGGGCATGCCCCTGATCAAATTGCATTCCTTGAACAAGAAGGAAAACGGCTTCTTGCCGGTGATTTATTGATTGAACATATATCAAGCAATGCCTTGATCGAACCTGATGAAAACGGTAATAGAATGTTGACTCTTGTAGATCATATTGATTCATTAAAAAGATGTTTAGCATTACGGGTGAATCTCCTATTTCCTGGTCATGGTAACATCATTGAACAACCTGGTCATACGATTGAAAAAAGACTCAACAGCATAGAGAGAAAATCACAAAAAATACTGGCCTTGATAGAATCTGGAATTTCTACAGGCAATGAACTGGCAAAGGAGTTTTACAAACAAAAATATATAACGGAATTCCCGCTCGTCATGTCAGAAATTATCGGCCATTTGGATTATTTAGAATATCAGGGGAAGGTCACGAAAAAACTCGTTGAACATGTAGTTCATTATCAAGCTAAATGACATCAAAAAAGGCTGAAATTAAAATCGTCCCCACTTAGTGGGGGCTTTACTTTTCATGGAGAAATATACAAAATAATTGAGACTGAAATACATGGGCCTTTTTGGGTGTATTAATTAATCTAACAGGAAAACGATTAGCAAGTGAAGAATTCATTATCTGAATATTAAATATTTTCAGAACAGGAGAATGAATGTGAAAAGAAAATTTTTAAAGGTTTTAAGTTCAACAGTAGTAGCCGCAGCATTACTTGGCCCAAATGTCAGCTTAGCTGAACGAGGACCAAATACGACAGGCGGAACGAATCTTTCCACCGAAGCATTCCTTAATTATGACGAACTTGTAAAAAAATTAAACCAACTTGAGCAAGTGAGTGCAGGGAAAGTAAATGTAGAAGTGGCCGGGAAAACGAATCAGGGCCGTTCCATTCAAAAAGTGACTGTCGGTCATGGTGACAAAGTCATTCTTATTCAAAGCGAAATTCATGGAAATGAAAAAACAGGAACTGTTGCGTTATTGAACATTCTTAAAAACCTTGGTCAAAGTAACTCGCCTGAGGTAAAGAAGGTCCTTGATGAACTAACAATTGTTGCTATCCCAATGATGAACGTGGACGGCTCAGAGCTTGATCGTCGTGGAAATGAGATGACATGGTCTGAGGTTGTAGGGAAATTCCCCCAGCTTTCTAATGTGAAACCTACTTGGAACTATTACACTACTCCGAGATCAGGAGACGACTATGCTAGCAAACCCGGATTTGATGTTAATCGTGACTTTAATCCTAATCTAAACTATGTACCGAAGCCCCAAGACTTCCCGGGGGCATCTGAAAAGCCGGGCTGGTTTATTACGCCTGAAGCGCAAACGGTACGTGACACATATAAAGAGTTAAAGTCGAAATTCGGGAAAGTGGATGTTTTTATCGACCTTCATCATCAAGGGTTCCCATATATCGAAGGAACTGATGAGCGTGCAACTATGTCAATTTCAGGAAAATTCGTTCCTAACCCAAGCACTCCCGAAGGGGCTAAATATGCAGAGTATGCAGATAATTTTAAATATGATTTCTCCCGTCAGTTGACACTTGCTGCGTATAACTCACTGCAAGCAAGAGGAAATTCCGTGTTTACAGATATTTCATTATACGATCAATCTATCGACCTGCCAGGAACTGCTTTAGGGACGTTTGCTTTAAACGGAAGTGGGACGGTTCTATTTGAAGTTAGTGGTCAAACACAAAACTTTGGGCAAAAAGAGAATGGCCAGCTCGTAAAAACGGTTGAAACGGGGCTAATGGGTATTATCGATGGAGTAACAGATGGATCGGTTCATAATCTTAATCCATCAGACTATGAAAATATTCCGGAAAGTTCATCTACACCGGGAATCTAGATAAGTTTGAAACGTAATTGTAAAGGGGGCTTGTCCGCCATCCGGCACGGATTTTAATATCGGGCCAGATGGCGGACAAGCCTTTTTTAGTTGTCAACTTGACAGGGTAAGTCCATATCCATTAAAGATTTCAGCCTTTTCTTGCTGAAGAAACTCACACACATACTACAATCTCCCTGGAAAAAATGCCTTTCCTGGCTACACAGCGATCGGAGATTTCAAATCCTGCTTCTTCAATCATATGATCCATCGTGTCGATCGTTACGACGACGACCTTGTCAGCAAAGCTCCTGGCATGTTTAAGGATCGATAGCTGATCTTCCGGTGTCGCATGTGTATATAAATTGTAGGGCATATCAATAATCGCTACATCATATTTACTGGTGACCTCCGAAATCGGACCTGTAGTTACATCACCTTCGAGTCCGAAATAAGCAATGTTCTCCCTGGAACCGTCGGTAACAAGCGGGTTGATATCCCTGCCGACAATATTGATTCCCATCGACAGTGCTTCTACCAATACCGTTCCAATTCCGCAGCATGGATCAATTGCCTTCACCCCATGCGGATGCGGAACGGCTATATTGGCAATGGCCCTCGCCACTCTTGTGCTAAGCGCTGTTGAATATTCACGGGGCTTTTTCATATGTTTTAACCAAACCGCTTCAGGTTTGACATACTTCCCAAAAAACCAACGTCCTCCAAGGGTCACGATTCCAAAGACCTGATCAGGATTACGCACATCGGCATTTCCCTGAATGTGCCAGCCAATCTCCCGTTCAATTTCACGCTGTCCATCATAATCTATTTTTGCTTCTTTATTTAAGTCGTTAATTTTCACGAATAATACTTTGAACGTCGAATCTGGCAAATGAATATCCTTCACTTGCTCAACGATTTCGGATATGCTTTCCCCTTCAAACATGACGTCGACCCGCCCTTTTATGAAAGGGCTCCTGCTCGGTTCAATTGCGATATCACTTTTCAAAATATCCCCTGAAGTCTCAAAGCCAAAGAACGAGCGCATCTCCATTTTAGATAATGAGCGTTCGTCAGGGGTGCACGTAAACGTATATATATATGCCGGTTTGCGGCTATGATTAGTCAATCCATTCCCATCCTTCATTACTTTAGATTATATCTTTCTATCAAACATAGCTGTAATAGTTGAGAAAAGCAAATGGAATCGTGCAGAAAAAAGCAGGAGTGCTTTTCTTTCAACACTCCTGCTTTTATATTTTTCATGGTCCCATCACTAAAGGGTAGGAATTATTAATCCAATTTATGCAGACGGCTATTAATAAACTTTGCACGGGCCTCAATGAATTTCAGGATGAATTCGGGCTCATTATCAAATTTCTCAATATTTTCCTTAATATATGGATCTTTTGAAACATAAGGTCTTATTTGATCATGCATTTCCTGAATGATAGGTTTCATATAGCCTACATTAAAATGATTGATCAAAATTTCCTTAAGAAGTTCTTGGTACCGGACACGAAATCCCCTTACATCAAGGATTCTGGCAGTCAATGTATTGAATCCCTCGATTCCCACATAATCCTCTTCCATCACTTTCCCGTTAACATCCCTGCCCCATGTCGCATCATAATCCCATGGAATCATTTCAAAGAGTCCAGTATCTCCATTTCGATACAAGGCATAGTTATGAACGAACCCATCATAGTTTTGCGTAAATATGACACCGGCCAGCCAGCGCAGGTATTTTTCGACATCGACATATTTTACGATTTCCTTTTCAAAATCCACTCTTGAAATTGTATTGATTTGAAGAATCAGTTCTTGTAAATATAATTCATCCTTTGCTGTCCCGCATTTTTTATGATAGCCCATCTCCAATGATTTTTTGATTCCTTTATCCAAATCGCTCATCAATGAGAAATTGGCATCACCATCCACTGCATAGTAAATGGCACCCTTGGGCAGCCCCCTTGTCTTCAAATAATATTCATCCACCGATTCCAATTCCAGGTATACCCCTTCGTCCTTTCCGTTCAGATTCAGGAAAACGAACTGGGAGTTCGGTGATAATGTGCCTATATCCGCAAAAAAGTCTAAAGATAATTTATTTCTTAGTAAAGATTTATCTTTAAATTCGGCATTTAAATGAACTTCCTTGGCATTCTTAAAAGTTTTAGGTTTATAAAAGACGACATTATAGGATTTTTTGCGAAAACCGCGAATATGGGAGCCACGGTAAACAATATCAATATCAAGTTTTTTTCTGTTAAGTGTTAACTTTGCCGGTAAAGGATCATTACACCATATATCTCTGCGAAGTTCCATTAAATTAACTGGCGGAATAAAAAGCTGGTACACGGGCAGCTTCTTATCAGAATTCATATAACCCTTCCCTTCCCTTTCACTTTCCTATTAAATTATGGAAAAAAAGCGAAGGGTGTCACCCAAAAAAAATTTTTAATAAAAATGTGCGATTATCTCTGGCATATTACGTACAAGCGAATAGTTTAACGTATAGAAAGGAGATATATAAATATGTCAGACATCATTCGAAATATACAAAATGCGGTGGATAGAGCCAATTCCTTCGGGTTAAGCGATTTCATGCATAATGACCCATGTTCAAGAGGCCGTTCTTCACGTAAAAACAACAATAACAGGCGAACTTCCCGCAGAAACACTAAACGTTGCACGAGCAGGAGGAGGTCCACTTCCGGCACGCAAAGGCACTCTTGCTGGAAACGGAGATCTACATGCGGCACTCAAAGGCGCACGAGCAGGAGGAGGTCCACTTGCAGCACCCAAAGGCGCACGAGCAGGAGGAGGTCCACTTGCAGCACCCAAAGGCGCACGAGCAGGAGGAGATCCACTTGCAGCACCCAAAGGCGCACGAGCAGGAGGAGATCCACTTGCAGCACCCAAAGGCGCACGAGCAGGAGGAGATCCACTTGCAGCACCCAAAGGCGCACGAGCAGGAGGAGGTCCACTTGCAGCACCCAAAGGCGCACGAGCAGGAGGAGGTCCACTTGCAGCACCCGAAGGCGCACGTGCAGAAATCGGTGTTCTTCTCACAACTGCAGATGCCGCGGCTGCAACAGAAACTTCCGTAGGAATTGGATTTGGGGCTTCTAGGTTCATGAACCCTTTTAATGTATTTGTACAAAAATATATTGAAGGGCAAAGAGGTGTATTCTTCAACACCTCTTTTTTATATCCCTAAATCGTTACAACAAAAATGAATGATTCTTATTTAAAATCCAAAAAAAAAGATCCTACCCTTTTACATACGATAGGATCCTTCCAGTTTCACTTATTATTTAACGGAGACCAATTCGAACTGTGCGTACACATCCTTCAGCCCTGCTTGAATGGCTTGACTAGCCTTCCCACGATAATGCATTTGCACACGATCAATCAATTCTTCGATACCATCCTTCAGGCAATAGCCCCGGAGCAGCTGCCGAATGAATTCCCTGCCATGTTCTGTGGCAAGTGTGCAGGAAGCTTCGACTATTACACCATATTTAAAGTCAAGCTCTACCGTGATGGTGATGGAATCATATAGATTTCTCGCTGCCATCCCTTGTGGAAGTTTTGCATGCCCTGCAATAAAATATGTGTTCATCATCTGATCTCCTCAATCTATAGTTAATGTACGGAAACCTGCTCGAAGGGCCATGCAGGCAATTGCTTACGAAGCTCTTTATCTTGTCTGTAGCCAAGTGCGTATTCCCCCTGCATTACAGTATGAATCTCACGGGTTCCTTCGTAAATGACCGGTGCTTTTGAATTCCGCAGAAAACGTTCCACTGGATATTCATCCGAGTAGCCATAGGCACCATGAATTTGAACAGCATCATTGGCAGCTTCGTTTGCAGCATTACATGATATCCACTTGGCAAGCGATGTTTCCTTCGTATTCCTTTTTCCTTGATTTTTTAACGTACCCGCTTTAAAGACGAGCAATCTGGAAATCTCTAAATTTGCGGTCATCTTGGCAATCATCTGTTGAACGAGCTGATGCCTGCCAATCTCTTTTCCGAATGTGCTTCTTTCATGGCAATACTTCAAGCTTGCTTCCAGGCTTGCTTCAATTAACCCTACAGCACCTGCGGCCACTGTAAACCGACCGCTGTCCAATGCCGACATGGAAATCTTAAAGCCCTCACCTTCTTCACCAAGCCTATTCTCCACTGGAACTTTTACATCCGTTAAAAAGATTTCGCCTGTATTCCCGGCACGAATTCCCAATTTCCCTTTAATGGCTTTCGACTCCACTCCATCGAAAGTCCGTTCCACAATAAAAGCAGTGATTCCCCTTGAACCGGCATCATGATCCGTCTTGGCGAAAATGAGGAAATGATCTGCATAATCACAGAGCGAGATCCATGTTTTTGACCCGTTCAAGATATAATGGTCCCCAACACGTTTTGCCGTTGATTTCATTGCCGCAACATCAGACCCCGCATTCGGTTCAGTCAACCCAAAAGCGCCAATCTTGATCCCTTTTGCCTGCGGTACTAAATATTTCTGTTTTTGCTCTTCCGTCCCCCATTGCAGCAGGGTCATGCTATTCAACCCTGTATGTACCGAAACTGCAGTTCGGTAAGCCGTATCGCCTCGCTCCAGCTCTTCACAAACGATGGCCAGGGTATTATAATCCATTCCTACTCCGCCATACTCTTCTGGTATACAAACGCCCATCAACTGCAATTCCGCTAATCTTTTTAAAATATGTGGCTGGAATTGACCCTGCCTATCCCACTCTTGAATGTAAGGGATAATTTCCTTATCGACAAATTTCCTTACCACTTTCTTCACACTTTGCTGCTCTTCTGTTAATTCGAAATTCATCATTAAAATTCCTCCTAAATAATTTTATTTTCCTTGAATTTGCTTATTTGATCTGGACTATATCCAATATCAGCCAAAATGGAATCCGTGTGCTCACCATAGAGCGGCGGATGCTTTCTCATCGCAACCGGCGTTTTTGAAAGGTTCAGGGGCGATCCCGTCACTCTGAGATCTTCGATAGTGGGATGCTCCATGCTCACCAACATGCCTCTTGCGATGATTTGCGGATCCTCGAACATCTCTGCTATATCATTGATCGGACCATTGGGTATCCCTGCATCATCAAACAACCTTTTCCATTCCTTCTTTGTCTTTCCTTTTAACAAATCAACTATTATCGGAATTAATACTTCCTTGTTTTGCAAACGTTTTTCATTATGCTTAAACTGTTCCTGCTGGGCTAAATCAGGTCTGCCTATAACGGTTGAAAATCTCCTGAACTGATCATCATTTCCTACTGCCACGACAAGCTCCCCATCGCTTGTCCGGAATGTCTGGTATGGAACGATATTGGGATGCTGGTTTCCCATTCTTTCAGGGGTCAAGCCACTGAATAAATAGTTGCTGGCGACATTCACCAATGAAGAAACCTGACAATCCATTAACGAAATATCAATTTCCTGACCTTCCCCCGCTTTATCCCTATGATGTAAAGCGGATAAAATGCCAATGCATGTATAGAGGCCAGTCAATATGTCAGCTATGGCCACCCCGACCTTCACGGGACTCCCATCTTTTGCTCCTGTGATGCTCATCAAACCACTCATCGCTTGAATGATATAATCATAGCCAGGCAAATCCTTATAAGGTCCGGTTAAACCAAATCCCGTAATCGAGGCCATGATCAGCTTGGGATTGAATTCCTTTAAATCCTCATAACCCAGCCCCATTTTTTCCAATGTGCCCGTCTTGAAATTTTGAATCACGATATCGCCTGAAGACACCAACTTCCGGAAGATCTCTTTCCCTTGTTCCGACTTTAAATTCAAGGTCATGCTTTGCTTATTTCGATTGGCGCATAAATAGTAAGCGCTTTCTCCTTGGACGAATGGCGGACCCCATCCTCTCGTTTCATCCCCTGATTCATGATGCTCGATTTTAATAACATCGGCACCCAAATCACCGAGAATCATTGAACAAAAAGGCCCCGCCAAAACACGGGATACATCGATAATCCTAACTTTCTCCAAAGCTCCATTCATATCATCACCCCTTTCAAACTGTCGGGATACACAAAAAAGAGCCAGTAAAACCAACAATGTCATTACATTGAATGTTTCACTGACCCTTATCCACGAACTGTCTTCCTGCAAAGGAAGATCAAGTGAACCAAGTCAATTTTTATGGATTCCAGTTTTATAACAAGCCGGCCATGCAACAAGGTAACTTGTTGTCATCGGTTTGGTGAATTAAGTATAATTCCATTTTTTGAATTTTGCAATAATTTTGTTTGGATGTTTTTATTACTTTCACTGAATTACTCTGCAGTATACCTCCCGTTACTATAAAAATACTTCCAGTAGTAATCGGAATTGCCTTTATTCGTGAGGCATGTGATGATTGAATATGCATAACTGTCAATATATGAATTATACATACTATCAATTATAGCTCGACAGACAAGGAAAAATTAAAAGGGAGATGGCGATATGGACAATAAAAAAACGGAAATAATCGAAGCGATCAAGAAATACCACACAATCATCATTCATCGCCATGTTAATCCGGATCCGGATGCATTGGGATCACAAATCGGTTTAAAGAAGCTATTGAAGCATTCCTACCCTTCTAAAGAAGTCTATACGGTAGGCGAAGAAGTGGATAAGCTTCTATTCATTGGTGATATGGATGTCATTTCCGATAACAAATACAAAGGTGCCTTAGTGATTGTTTGTGATACGGCCAACATTTCACGGATCAGTGATTCCCGCTATGATCAAGGGGACATGCTCGTCAAAATTGACCACCACCCTGAATATGAACAATTCGGTGATCTTTCTTGGGTCGACCCCTCTTATAGCTCTGCAAGTGAAATGCTTGTTGATTTATTCTTGGAATTTCCAGTGGGATTTATCATGAATAAAGATGCGGCTAAATCATTTTATGCAGGAATACTTAGTGATACAGGGAATTTCATGAATGGGAATACCTCACCGAGGACATTAAAAATGGTTTCACACTTAAGAACTTATAATATTCAGCCAGAAAGAATCCATAACAGTCTTAATGTAAAGAAAAAAAACGCTTCAAGACTTCAAAAAGACATTCTCTTGAGCTTCAAGGTAACCGATAAAGGTGTAGCTTACTTCATTATTACGGAGGAACTTTTAAATATGTATGGTGTGGATCGAATCGAAGCTTCGAATCTAGTCAATACGCTAAGTGCCAGGGGCAATAAAATCTGGGCTTTCTTCATCGAATATCCTTCTGAAATCCGTGTCAGGATACGTTCACGGAATATTCCCATCGCTTCAGTTGCACGTCAATTCAATGGAGGAGGACATTCACTGGCTTCAGGAGCTACCATCCATTCCTGGGAAGAGGTTGATCATGTTATCCAAGCATTGGATCAAGTCTGTCCATAATAGGGAGTTCATGACCTGCGGTGTTTATATGTATGATTCTATTTCCCTGTCCATTTAAACGGATTAATTCGATCTATGCCGGATTAGAGAACTAAGCACCAAACCCAGGATAGCTGAGGAGCTTCAGACCGTAGACAAGTTGATTTCAGAAATCCGCTCCCTTTCCGCTGACTGCCTGCCAAGCCGCATCAAAGCAAGCGGCTGCGGGGTCTCGGCTAGCCAGTTATTCGGCAGGAGTGTCGCAAATTTCTTCAATCGTTTGGGGTGATACCAATCCGAACTCCCCTTTGTCGACAAACTGAAGCGCCAAAGCCAGGATGGCTGAGGCGCTTGCTTGTTTCAAGTTATTTGGACACTTCTTGAAGAATTGATAAATCGATCATGCCTTTTATATCATTGCTAGGGATATAACCAGCTTCTTTGCTTATGTCGGCCATTTCCTGAATGACTTGCTCATTAACTTCGGTTGTCACTTCAAGGCGTGAAAATGCTGAAGCCACTTCTTCTTTACTTAATTCTTTTCCAGTCAGTTCCTTCAAATGCTTAATGACCAGTTCTTGGCTTTCTTCAGGGTTGTCTTGTATAAACTTCACCGCTTTTTCATGCGCTTTCAGATAGGAAGCAGCGAGCCCCTTTTTATCCAAGAACTTCTGGCTTGCAGCCACTACCGTGTTAGGTGAATCTTTCCCCCATGCAAATTGATCCCAGTCAAGCAGTAACTTTCCTTTTGCCTGGTTTTCCAAAACATATCCCCATGGTTCCTGGGTTGCTGCTGCATCAACTGATTTTTGGACAAAAAGGGCGGTTGTGTCTGCAGGTGCTGCCGCATACAGTTCAACTGTACCCCCATTTGTAGTCGGTTTTAAGTCAACATCTTGAAGGGCCTTCCTAAGCATGACATCCTGTGTGCTTCCAATGACGGGAATCGCTACCTTTTTACCGCCCAAATCTTTTAAATCCGTAACCTTGCTGCCCTCGCTGGCAACAAGTACGGCACCTCCATTAACAGCCCCGGAGATCAAGTGGTATTCAGGGTTTTTTACGTAAAAGTTAAGCAATGGACCAGGACCGACCGTTCCGACATCAATGGCGTTTGTAGCCATGGCTTCCATGAATAATCCGCCATTGGCCACTGTTTTGGTTTCAATCTTAACATCTTTACCAAACTCTACTTCGAAAAAGCCTTTTTCAAGCGCAATGATCGTTGCACTGTGGGTTAAGTTAGGAAAATACCCAATTTTCACGGATTTCCCCCCGGACCCTTCTCCTTCTTCATCATTACTGCTGGATTGAGTGCATCCGCTTACTATTCCGATTAACAATACAGACAGTATAAGGGCAAAAAATGATTTTTTTAGCATATTTCTCTCTCCTTTTTTACTATTATTTTATTAAACTACCGTTACTTCACTCCCCATTTCAGTTGAACATTACGTTCAAGACGGGAGAAGACGACATTATCCACGATTGTTCCGATGATAGCGATGATGATCATCACGGAGATGACCAAATCCATTTGTCCCAGTGATCTGCCCATTTCCAGCAATTGTCCAAGACCGCCTCCCCCGCCGAGTAATTCACCGGCCATCAATGCACGCCAGGAAAAGGCCCATGCGATTCGGAGACCGGATATTATTTGCGGGACGGATGCTGGTAAAATCACGGTGCGAAGAAAATGAAACCCGGTCGATCCATATGTTTTTGCAACCCGCTGATATAACTGTGGCACATTTCGGAAGCCACTCGTTGCATTAACCGTCATCGTCCAAGTTGCGCCGATGGTGACGATGAAGAGGATCGAAAAATCATTCAATCCGAACCAAATGATCGCTAAAGGGAACCACACGATACTCGGGATGGACTGTAATGCCGTCACGACGAACCCTAAAGTGTCTTCGACCAATTTAAAGCGCCAAATGAAATATCCTAATATCAGACCTACTATAATGGCAATCATAAAGCCGATCAGGATACGGCCAAGGCTTTTTCCGATGGCTTCGGTTATTTGTCCGCTCATCAGTCCATTAAACAGAGTTTCCAAAACCTGAGTCAGGCTTGGGAACATGAAATCCGGAAGACTGGAAAGTCTAGATGTGACTTCCCATATCCCCGCTATCATCGCGATGAATATGATTCGTCTTAAAGCTGTAATCATTCCCCATTTCCTCCTTCAGCACTTTTTCAATTTCCTCCTGCAAAATCGATAGAACCCTTTGTTCTGTATGCAAAGTTACACTATCCGGCATAACTCCATCTTTCATGGAAGGGACGGAAATCGTCTCTTTGATCTTCCCGGGACGGGTAGCAAAGACGATAATTTTTTCGGAGAGCTGAACAGCCTCACGAATATTATGGGTAACGAAAAAGATCGTCACTTTAGTTTTTCTCCAGATTTCAAGCAGCTCTTTATGCAAGACCATCCTCGTTTGCTCATCAAGCGCGGAGAATGGCTCATCCATCAATAGGATATCCGGTTCCATCACCAACGCTCTTGCGATGGCTACCCTCTGTTTCATGCCCCCTGAGAGTTGATGTGGATAGGAGTCAACATATTTGCTGAGGTGAACCATCTTTAAAATGTCCAATGCCTTGGCTTTAGCCTCTTCATTGGGAATTTTCTTTAACTTCAATCCGTATGTAACATTTTCAAGTACCGTCAACCAAGGGAATAATCCCGCCTCTTGAAACACTACAACCCGTTCCGGACCTGGCTTCACCACTTTTTTCCCAGCTACACGTATTTCACCTGTATCTGCCTTATCAAGGCCGGCAATCAGATAAAGGAGCGTAGATTTACCACATCCAGAAGGACCGACAATCGAAACGAAACTTCCTTTCTCGACCTCTATATTAATCTTATCGAGCACCTTTATGCTTTCTTTCTTTTCATTCTTAAAACTTTTTTCAATTCCATCTATTGTTAAATACATAAAGTCACCCCACTTTTATATCGCATCAATTTACTAAACATTATTTCTTAATAATGATTAATCCAATGGTTTTTGTCAACTATAAAAATGCAAAAATTCTAATTTATCGGTAACTTTCTATTTAACTGTCAATGTATTGATAAATATTCCAGACTTACACAAAAATACATATGAACAAATCACAAACAAAAAAGCCTGAGCCCTTT
Organism: Peribacillus sp. Aquil_B1; assembly: GCF_022603275.1. Classification (NCBI taxonomy): domain Bacteria; kingdom Bacillati; phylum Bacillota; class Bacilli; order Caryophanales; family Bacillaceae; genus Peribacillus; species Peribacillus sp. Aquil_B1. The sequence continues at coordinate 440,336 of NZ_JAKXEE010000002.1, forward strand.
GTAAGGGTTCAGGCTAAGATTTATTATCCATTTTTTAAAGTTTAGTTAACCTAAGTCACCTCTATTCTTTCGTTGACCTTAAAAAATCCTGCTTCCATACAATTTATCCTTCATCTTTTGTGTCCTTGCATGCAGAGGCTTTTTCAAAATGATACCCAAGATGAGTGTGATTATTAAAAAGAGTATCAAGATAAAAATGTCCTTGCCCGCTACGCTCCAAGTTATTCCTCCAACAGATTCACGAAGTAAACCCACAGCATAGGTGAACGGCAAGAACGGGTTAATATGCTGAAAAAAGGGCGGTGTGACCTGAATCGGGAAGGTGCCTCCTGAACTTGATATTTGAAGGACCATCAAGACGACGCTAATCCCTTTTCCAACATTTCCAAGAACGGAAACGAAGGTGTAGACAATGAGTGTAAATACTGTACTTATCAGAACGGAAAACAGGATGTACTCAAATTTATCCGCTACATAAACACCGATAAGGACGATATTCCCAATGGAAACACTAAGAGCCTGCATGACCCCAATGATGAAAAATATAAGATACCGCCCGATATAAATTTGATACGGGCTGTAGACTTTTTGAGAAACACCCACGCTAAGCATGGAAATCAAAATTGTGCCGCCGACCCAAAGGGATAGTGCCGTAAAAAAAGGAGACATGGCGGATCCATAGTTCGGAATCGGAAAGAGACTGTGTTTATTGAGCAGCACTGGTTCTGAAAAAAATTCACTTTCTTCTTCAATATCATTCCTTAGGAAATCGATCACTTCTTCCATATTATAAGACTTATCAATTTCCCGCATTTTAGAAGCTAGAGCCTTTATTTTCGTTTCGATTTCCGGAAACTTATTCTGTAACTTATCGATATCCCCTGTACGTGTTTCCAATGTTCGATTGGTCTCATTCAACAGCGTTCTCACCTCAGGAAGAACCTTGGCGCCCTCCTCCATCGTAAGCTGGACATTATTCAATATTGCATCCGTTTCATTCCAGATTTCAGTGAATTTTGGCCCCGTTTCCTTTGAATAGTTCTCCTGGAATCTTGCCAAGACTTGATCATTGGTCCCAGCAAGTTCGATAAGGTTGCCGAAGGCTCGGTTATTCAGCGCTTGAAGTTGGTTCGAAGCATTATCCCTTAGTTCATCAACCAGCTGTATTTCTGGCTGAAGCAAGTTTTGCTCATTAAATTGATTGACCCTCACCAATAAATTATACATACTGTCCAAAAGGTACAGCTCTTTGTTTATCCTCGTTATCCCTTGTTCCACCAGCTGATCATACTCATTGCCAGGCAAACCCTGACCCGTTAACCGGTTCGCCAGCACTATAACGGATTCATTATCGCTCCTGATGTTCACAATATCATTTTTCAAAAGGGGATTGATTTCTGTGAATGCCTGCCTTGTTGAATCTACATAACTAGAAACGTCCGATACCAATTTGTCCTTCTGCGATGTTATTCCTTCTATTGAATCCAGGCCACCATTAACCTTCTTAATGATATCTTCAGCCTGTTTGACATGCGTTTGAACGGTTTTGATATTTTGCTCAAGCTCAGGCAGTTCACCCTCTAATAAATACACCATGTTCTTCATTTTTTGAATCGTCGGCAACTCGTTTTGCAAGGTGATTCCGAGTTCATTAAAGATTGCAAGGATACTGCCACTGGCTGATTTAATAAAGGTTTTGCTCACATTGTCCACAATGCTATTGGCACCCGCTGCCGTTATTTTAGGAGCAATGGAATTGATCTTTTCATTAACATAGTAATCAATTTCCGCTTTCTTAGGTTCATCGGTCATGATCGTCGCAATATGTTCGGAAAAGTTCTCCGGAATGATGATGGATGCATAATAATCACCCTTTTCCACCTTTTCTATCGCTTCTTTTTCCGATGTGAATCTCCAGCCCAGATCCTTATTTTCTTTTAACCCTTCCATTACTTCCTTGCCTATGTTCACGGCTTCGCCATTTAACTCCGCACCTTTATCATTATTGGCAACACCGACAAGGATTCCTTCCGTATTTGCATACGGGTCCCAAGATGCAACAATATTAAACCATGCATAAATGGAAGGGATGAACATGAGAAAAACAACTACGATACAAACAAAGAAATTTTTATAAATGCTTTTTAAATCGTCAATGAATATTTCCTGAATATTTCTCAAAACATACCCCCGTGCAAAAGTATTTTGATACTATTATTCGAAGAAATTTCTTTAACGATACAAGTAAACATATCCATCGATTTTTTTAGACTAAATAAAAGAAGAAACAAGTAACGAACTACTTGCTTCCTTAGATTTCACGAATCTTGAATGCTTGGTTTAAAAAATAAAGCTATCAATTTATGTAAGATGGGCTCCCAATTCAAGGACGTTTCCTTGTCTTTTTCCTTTTTTAGTTACATAAACGGCAAGGTGTAAGAACATACTATCACAAACGAACTGTCGGGAGTTTTACAAGGGAGAAATAGTCATGTCAGAATCTGTTGAAATCATCTTTCGAACCTTGACCTCTTTTATTTTATTATGGGTATTTGTCCATCTCCTCGGTAAACAGACGATTGCCCAGAGGACCTATCACCTTTATATCGCTTCTATTACGATGGGGACAATTGCAGGGAATCTAGCATTCAATATAAAAATTAAATTCCTGTATTTTATCATTGCAATTATTATTATGGGTACCGTCGTTTATATGCTGAATCTTCTATCGGTTCGAAATCCGCGCTTCGGGAAATGGATCGCTGGAGAACCTGCTACCTTAATTCAAAAAGGTCAAATTCTCGAAGAGTCAATGGAACGAATGGGGTATTCATTGGATTCACTTAAACAGGCTTTGCGAGGAAAAGATATTTTCAACATTGAAGAAGTGGAATGCGCCATTTTAGAGACAAATGGCTCCCTCTCTGTATTAAAAAAAGAACAATACCAAAATGCCGCCAAGCAGGATATACCTATACTTTCCCCAGCAGCAACTATACCGATAGAACTGGTCCATGATGGAAAGATTCTATATGAAAACTTATCCAAACACCCCTACGATTACGAATCGTTAATCGCTGAACTCAAAAAAAGAAACCTTGCTGTACTTGATATCTCGTATGCTGTTGTAGGAACAAAAGGAAATTTGTATATTGATTTGATTAAGGATCAATCAAGGGAATAATCTTTTGGTTTTCAGTAAGCATCAAATATCTTAACAATAATCCGACCCATATCATGATCTGACTGGCCATTCCCTTTAAATAAAAAGTGGTTTTTCCAGAAGGAAAAACCACTTTTTCAGCCTATTATATTTAACTCTTTTCAATCACGTTTATCAATTCCCTTAAATAATCCGGTAGATCAGGCGGACGCCTGCTTGATACAAGGTTTCCATCTACTACGACGGGCTTATCTATCCAAGTTGCCCCCGCATTTTCCATATCATCTTTAATGCCCGGTGTACTCGTAACATTCTTCCCCTGTAAAATTTTAGCGGAGATCAATACCCAACCAGCGTGACAAATTTGCCCGATCGGTTTTTTCCTTTCTTCCATGCTTTGGATAAGGGATATCACTTCAGGAAACCGGCGAATTTTGTCAGGTGCCCAACCGCCCGGTACAAGAATGGCATCATATTCTTCAGCTTTAATACTGCCATACTCATAATCAGATATGGCTGGTACACCATATTTTCCAATGTATGTTTCATTCGCATTTTCTCCTGCGAGGTGAACAATCGCTCCTTCTTCTTTTAAACGTAAAATCGGATACCAGAGCTCTAAATCTTCAAAATCATGGTGCACAAGACTGATTATTTTCTTTCCTGTTAATCTCATGAAATCCTCTCCTTCTTTCGTTCTATTGCCCTTTACCATACTTCCCTTTTTCTACTGCCTGTACACTTTACATGCATTAACCGAACATCAATATTTGACCTAAAAATCAACCTTTACCAAGTACAACCCAGCTGCCTCCGCCATACGGCCCGTCTGGATTCTTTCTTTTGACTCTAAAATACTTGGTATATTTTCAGCATCTATTTCATTTAACCCTACTTCTATCAACGTCCCGACAATCTTCCTAACCATATTATAAAGAAATCCATCGCCTCGCACCGTAATTTGGATGAAGCCGGCATTTTCTTCTATATCAATGGAATATATCTCACGCACCATGGATTTTTTCTTAGACTTTGCATTTGAAAAAGCAGTGAAATCATGTTCACCTATAAAAAATTGACATGCTTTTTTCATTCTTGTGATATCCAGCTTTTTCTCTACATGCATACTGTACTTTCGCATGAAAGGATTTGTATATGGCTCGTTCCAGATCTTATACAAATAGGTTTTATCCTTAGCATTATAACGGGCATGAAATCGTTCAGGAACTAGCCTAACCTCGACAACGCTGATATCTCGGGGTAAATATCTATTCAAATAATTCATGATTTCAGCTTCAGTCAGATTTTCACCAAGCTTAAAATTGGCGACTTGAGCAAAAGCATGTACACCGGCATCCGTTCTGCTGCAACCGATGATTTCAATTTTTTCCCCTGCCATTTCCGTTAATACATTTTCTATTTTCCCTTGAATCGTATCATCACTATTACCTAGTCGCTGCCAGCCTTTATAGCGCCCGCCATCATATTGAATGGTCAATTTATAATTGTTCATTGCTTCCTCCTTATTTTATTCCGGTAAAAGTCATCTAAACAGAAAATTCTTGATAAAATACAAGCCCCCATACAACTCCTGCTGTATGAGGGAATAGATGGTCCTTTCTCAGAAAAACACTTAAATTGTTAAGTTGTTAATGAGTTTTGTAACCGCCCCACAAGTCTACAGTAAAAGGATTTCCATTTTAAGGGTTCGTTTAGGAAACACCCCCACATCCTCATGGTACATGATTTATGTAAAGTTCCTGCAGCTCATCCATGCAATTCGATAGTAAATCCCAGCAATCAAACTAAAAAAGCACTTCTGCATAGTGTACCAAAGTGGCCAACGTCATGCAACGAACGAGCCGGCATCACATATTCAGTTCCGTGCAATGTAGAATCACACAGGAATAATAAATGGCAGAGTTCGAATGGTAGCAGGCTTCCCATACTGTGACCAATAATAGAGTAAGGTACATCCCTTGTCAGAACAGGTTGTACTATTTGATATCATCGACTGCCTCTTTTACATTTCATAACACTTTTCTTGAAATCTTCTTTATGGGATTATCCTTCTATTGACGAATAAAATGCATCCATATCTATATGTATGATTTTACGAGTGCTCATTACTTTCACCCACTCTATTTTTTGGGTCTATAAACATTATCCCCACGTTGACTGCGCACTTCTTTCCAAGCGCTTATCGCCTCTTTAAGTGATTTACCATTATTAGCTGGATCATCATAATAATCACGAATAAATGTGTTGTATTCAAACTGTCTTGAAATAGTAGTACGTCTTCCATTCTTCTTATCTTCTTGTATTTTATAATAATGGTCCACTACATCATTGTATGTTTTACCTGCGTTTGCTTTAATAAAGTTTTGTAATTCAACGGAGAAGTGAAATTTAGTGCCAATTACACTTTTAAAGAATTCCCTATGTTCCTGAGTACACTTAAACCCTGGTTCAATAACAGTATTTAAAGACATTGTACTGGCACTTTTAGTTGGATAATAGGGTGATCTTTTAGGATTGGATGATGGTCTGCTAACCCTTAGACGATGACCTGTTTTTAGATAATATGCAATCCGTTCTGTAATCTCTATTTTTGAACCAGAAGCACTCATTGCTTCTTCTCTACAGAAGTTTTGTAATTCTTCCTTTAACCAATAAAATTCCAGGAAATCCTCTACTGAGATCTTTTTATCTAGATTAGGACGTTCATCATGTTTTTCCTTACTCATTTTCTACTACTCTTCCTCCCTGAAAATTAAATTCACAATCAACATTCTCCTATAATTTATCCTATCATGAAACCATTGGTAGTTGATTTAATAAGCAATCCAACCTATTTTACTAAAATAGGTTAGGTAAATAGTTATACTAAAACAATATTCTCTTGTTTTTCACAATAAATGGTAATGCACTTTTATCAAAATCCTCCGTATAAGTTAAATGTGGGTAGTGACCTGAACCCTAATTTCCATATAGGTTCCATCAGGAACTAACTCACTTATCTCTTGAGAAATAATCGGACTCACAACTATTGTTTGCGCCTCAAATACCTAAGGTTGGATTGACCTAGTAAGATTTTTCATAATGCTGTTCAGAATTCATGTAAGCAAAATGTTAGCAAAAAAATGTAATACTTGAAAGTTATATACTAGAAAATTTTTCCTAAAAAGAAAGAAAAAATACGATATAATAAGGATATTAATACGTTGATAAATCAAGAAGGAGCTCAGATAGACATAGTGTCACTGGGGTCATCTGTTTTCCCATTTACTCTAGGAGGTACATTTTGAAAGAATCTAAATTGAATAAAGGATGGTTAAGTTTGGGGGCAATCGGATTATTTTTCCTAGGAAAAATGAAATGGTTGTTTGCGCTATTGAAAATAGCAAAAGTAGGTTCTCTGATTTCTATTTTCGTTTCTTTAGGAGCGTATGCCTTGGTTTACGGTTGGAAATTTGCCGTAGCCCTAGTCTATCTAATTTACATCCATGAAATGGGACATTTACTAGCTGCTAAGAGAAAAGGCATCAAAACATCCAATGCCATTTTCATCCCCTTTGTCGGAGCGTTAATTGCCCTTAAAGAAGAACCCAAGAATGCTAACCAAGAAGCTTATCTTGCCTTCGGAGGTCCTTTATTAGGTACATTAGCATTTCTACCAGCCATCCCCCTATTTATGATGACGGAAAATCCATTTTGGCTTTTAGTTATTACACTTGGAGCCATGATTAACCTATTTAATCTAATGCCTGTGCATCCTCTTGATGGAGGACGTATAGTGGGAGTCATCTCCACAAAGCTTTGGGTATTAGGGATTATCGGGATGGTTGTATATTTGTTTCTTCATCCAAATCCATTTTTAATTCTTTTCTTATTATTGGGTATTTCTAAGTGGTGGAAAGAATTCCGTAGCGAGACAACCAGAAATCAAAGAGACAACATCATTGAATTGAATCAATTCGGTTTAAGGCAACTAGAACATTTTGCTGGTGCAACAGATGAAGAGAAAATTCGCCTGGTTAATATTTGGAATATGGAATTTAGCCAACTACATGAAAAGTTTAACAACATGAAGAGTTGGCATATCCCGCTATTTGATGATAATAAGCTAAAAGAAAAACAGCTGACCGAGGTAAAATTAAATATTTATAGTTCCTTAATGGATGCTGCTAATTCGAATGAATACCAGTACGTACCGACCGATTTTGACAATATAGGTGCGTATGAACGAATCAAGACAACATTCTTTAAGGAAGTGCAAGAACAAACTGAAATTAGGGATAAAGAGAAATCCTATTATTCATCGAGTCTCAAAACAAAAATCATCTGGTTCACATTATACATTGGGCTAGCCATCTTCTTAATGATAACAAGCTTGTATGCAGGTGATTTAATGGAGCAATATAAAACTTTATTACCGTAATACATTATGAAAAAGGGACCTCAATTTATGAAGGTCCCTTTTGTTTGCCCCATTTATCATTGTTCAGGATTACTAAAATAATTCTGCCATTCCCTACAACGTGTGTACATTGTTCATTAATGGAAGTTCTATCCCCATTTTCGTTTATGTAATAATATTTATTGTTCACAGTACCGTTATCTGAAGTAAATGATTTCGGTACCTTCCAATGCCTTTAAATATTCTAATTTCACTCGAATAACTTTTTTGGAACATGACTTGTAGAGACCGCAAACAAATGGATGTAGAAGTTGTTTTTACCGCTCAATTTTTGTTTAAACTCTTTGACATAAAAGTACTAGCATATGAACAATCCTTTTTACACTATGTATCATCGATAATGAAAAAGACAATTGGACGCGAATCACCAGCTTGGGACTGAGATCTTTTAATTTGAATGATCGTTAATCCATTTTCTGCTCTTGCCGCTCGTATTTGGCTACTCTTTGCAATTTATCTAAATTCACCTTACGATCCCATACTTTTTTTGCATTTTCTGGAATATAGGGATAAAGATATTGATCAACGACTACCTGATAATCCAGGTCATCAAGTAAATTATACGTACGAATTTTTATGGTTTTGTTATCAAGGGTGTCAATGACTATATCATTGATTAAATTCAGTGGATTTCTTACTAAATCGATGTTCCGGATATTCTTAATATAAACTGTCCCTTTCTTCGACTTAATCGTACCATTTTCACCTTGGACAATCGTTAACAGGACCTTTCCTGGAATAAAACCTGGAAGTGACCAAAGCGTTAGGTAAAGGTAAAAAGGAGTAAAGATGAGACCGCCACCAAGGTAAAATAAAGAATACTTGGAATCAAATTTCAAACCGTATATGATTAAGAAAAAACAAGCAATTAAAAAACCTGCAGTCGCAAGAAACATCCACCCGTACATGAACTTTGACCCTTTTATCTGAATGGCATTATTTTCTTTCTTAACGTTTACCAAATAATGCACCTCCTTAAGCTGGAAGAATCTTGTTGGATAATAATAGTTGATTAATAGATGCCTCATTAGCTCTCTGAATACTCAGGTCAAGGTTGTTGTCCCTTGTAGCTAGCCAACATTCATTCTTTCCTGGAATCATAAAATAAAGATCTTTTAGGTCAGGGTTATTCTCTGAGTCATACGTTAAGCTTACTAAACTATCCATTTTACCGTTTCTATTCGAAATATCATTTAAAAACTCTAAGATACTAGTAGACTCTCCCTTTTTACTTACCCATTTCTCAACAATTGACTCCGGTAAAGAATGAGATTGACTTACATCTTCTAAAAGTTCTTCAAATTCTTCACTTTTTAACTGAAGAATGACTTCACCTTGCTTTTCTAACGTATGAAAATGGAAAAAACCGCTTATAACTGAAAGGATTTCTTCTTTCGGCAGCTTAGAAATAGAGTGAACTTGATGATCGTACAATACTTTATGTAAATAAACCTCTCCATTTTTAAAATGAAAGGAAATACTATCTTCTCCATTTAAGTCTGGCTGATGTTTAGAAGCGTTTACGGTACTTTCTGCATTATTCAATGTATGAATATAGGCAGCAAATTCATCTTTTAACTTATATTGATTATCTACTTCTTTTAACATATCTTTTGCTAACAAAGAGCGAGAGGCAATTTCTAGCATTAATTTCAACTCAGCATCTTGAAGCGTTTGAAAATAGGCTCCCTTAATCGACATTCCTTGTTCAAATAAACCTTCACTATAAAATGAAAAAAGTAACTCTTCAATACTTAACTGAATGGTATTCATATATCCTCCTTAAAAAAATGAAAATTTATCCTCAAAAAAGTCTTTTGCTCCATCGACAAGGGAACTCGCTGTTTCTTTTGCTTTCGATAACCCCTTACCAATTTCCCCCACTTTCCCTATTGGGTCAGCAATAGTTTCCTTAATTTGATCATTTACGAAATCAGCACCTTTATTAACACCTTCAACAACTTTCCCAGCTTTCTCCAAACCACCTTTAATCAGTTCAAGCCCATCATGTATAGGTTCTTTCATGACAATCGCTGCTTTCTCTGCTATACCTGCCGTAAGTTTAGCCGCTTGCTCTCCAACAAGTCCTCCTACAAATGAACCTGCAGCGGCTCCTACAACCGTACCGACTGGGCCTACTAAACTTCCTAGAGCACCTCCTACGACTGCTCCCGCAATGGAACCTCCAGAAATCGCTACGGTATTATTTACTGCATTTCCTACAGCTTTTGCATTTTCTCGCTTTAAGACCTCTGGATTATTTCCATATTTCGCATAGTTTTCGGAAATTTTCAGTCCCATTCCGCCTGCTTCCATTACTCCTGTTACTAGTACTGCACTAACAGCGTTGGTTTTGGCAAATTTCGCTCCCGTCTGAAGAAATGATTTAAACGTTGTAGAGTCCAACGCTCGATGCTTAATCCCTTCAAATAATGCCTTTGAACTATCTGTATACTTAACAACATCACCAGGAAGATATTTAGCAACCTTTTTGTGAACTAAATCAGCAAATGGAACATCACTATATTTTTTCAATAAAAAGGTTGGATTTAAATACGCTCTTGCTACATTACGAAATTTGGAATTATCGACTACATCTGTTAGTTTATTTAAGGCATTCATATGTTTATACATATAGACATCTTCACTATTTTTGATAAATTGCGTAAAACCTAGGCCATAAAATGCCAGCTGCTTTGATACTAAAGCACCCATCGCAGTGAGCGCACCATATTTCTCATGCAGTTTATAAAGTTGACCGACTAAGTTATCAGCATCGGAAAATTTATTGGCGGTCATTCGAAGGTCGATTTCCATTTCACTCAGAAGGTCAACTAATTGATTTCCTGTTCCCCACGGATCTCCTACTTGATAAAAACAATGACTATACTCTGCTGGAGCACTGCTAATTAGGTTTACTAGTTCCAAATGTAAACTCTTGTATTCTTCTTCAATTTTTGACAAGTGCGAGACAAACTCATCTGCTATATCTTCCAAACGATCTGGGTCTACTGAAATTTTATTCCCCACTGTATCATCCTCTTTTCTTTTCCTTTATGAACTATTTCATCTATATACTATGAAAAAAGTGATGTCCTAATAGAATAATCTGTAAAGGCAGGATAAATAGGTCGACACAACCCGTTACCAATTTTCATCCATTCCTTGCTTACCGTCATCTTCTTTTTACTTCCCTTGTCTTTACTTATTACGAGCCATTTTAAACCTCTCAAAACAATTATCATCTTGGCAAGTACAGTTGCAAAACTTTAGCGGATAAAAGGCAGACTTAAAAAAGAGTGATTATTTGATGTACCAAAACACCAAATTGAATGAACAAAATAAAAAAACCACCGCAGCCGGGGAGTAAACTACCATCTTTATTTTGCTTATTCTTATCCGGGAGGATCCAGCCTTCCTCTTCCAAACTTTTACGATCCCTATTCTTCGGTTTCATATGACACCTCTTTATATCCTTCATTCATTTTGTTTCTACTCATCCTTCATACAAGCAAGGCGCTCTAATTCTCTTTGTCTTTCAATCTCTTCTCTCACTCTGTCAACATCATTTGCTGCACTTTCTAATTCTCTACTTATTTGATAAAGATTGTCTGAATGCCTTTGAAATAGGACAGCTGCTTCATCTAGCATTGAATCAAATTTTTTCCGGGCTTCGCCAGACCATTTCTCCGTATTTGTATGTATACTCTGCATTAATTTTGATTCATCTAATTTTAACTCCTCAGAAGATTCCTGAAAAACTTTTGTTAATGCTCTGACTTTATCCGAATTCATCTTTTCACCTCATTATTGAATCAACATACTTTTTCTCTATTTATTTCTCAAATACCATTTTAATACAACAATTCCCTATTTTAGATAAGTAAATGTTACTATAATTACTAAATCACTTCCATAGGCCCCCAGTATTGAAATAAGAAATAGATATAGGAAGAATGTTTTATTTTATTAACATAACGAGTGTAGTGTTGAATTTGTTGAGTGTATTCTGCAACTCAAAGGTATTGTGAGTTTACACTTTATTCTACATATTCGCTTATTGAACTAACCTGCCCGATAGTTGCATAAGAAAAAAGCTGCCTTAAAGACAGCTCCGCTCTTCAGCTAACGCACCCGTTTGCTTAAGTACAATAATTCACAATCTTACTTTTTTAGATAAAAACTATTACTAAAAGTTTTATATTGTATAAATATTTTAAATATGTAAAAAAGCTTACTCAAAGAGTAAGCTTAACCTCTATAAACACTATCACATGTTCCAGGTTTTGGTTCATAAAAACAATGGTCTTTAAATTGACCAGTATGAGGTTGGTCATACCATGTTGGAGGACATGGCGCATAGGGATTGAAATACCAAAGGGCATATCTAGCCGGATGCTGTCTCCAGTGCTTCAAATTCTGCTCTGCTAATCTTCTTTCAATACCTCTCGCCCTTTGATAAAATACATTCCCTTTTTGAACAGCTTCAAAAGAATAATTTCCTCCTTGTACTTGATAAATGACTTGTGGAATTGTTCTTAAACCTTTAAAGTCTAAACAATTAGCTACAAGACGATTCACAATTACATTCCCAACAAATAACATTCCTAGTCGTCCTTCACCTTCGGCTTCTGCTCTCATCATCCTTGCCATTAAGTCAACGTCTGAACTTCTGTAATTTGCTCTTGCCATTTTTACACCCCAAAAATATTGTATGAAAAATAGCCTACAGTCATGTCATTATTTATGTAATATAAAGGCTTAGTTATAATAACTTACAGCTTTTAAGTAAAATGAACACTATTATTTTTTCCCTTTATTCAACTAAACTGCCCCTATAGTTGAACAAGAAACACTCCATAACTTTTGACACTATATCCAAAAAGACGATTTCCAATTTATAGGAAATAGACCTTAAATAAATATATTAAACGCACCTCATTAATAGATTAAAATATCCAAGATGACTACAAAGATAAAAACTGAAATCAAACTCAACCAGCCTACTTTTTTTGTTACCGATTTCTGAAGGAATTTGATTTTAGATGCAATAAAAATAACACTAAAAAGTACAGCAATTGCACATAATGCTTCAAGCCAAAAAGAAATACCAATTTTATCAAGATACGGAGGAAGGAAAGTTAGTACTATAAAAATTGAACTACCCCACGCTACATTTTCCCATTTCAATTTTTTTAACCACCTTATTATTTCTAAGTTTCATTGCCATCGCTATTATAATCGAGTCCTTTATCAGCTATAAATGCTTTTTATCCGATTCTCTTAAAGTCACTCTTCAACTTATCTTCCCCGTTAGTTGCATAAAGAAAAAGCTGCCTTAAAGACAGCTCCGATCTTCAGCTAACGAACCCGTAGTTCAACAAGAAAAGGATTCAAAAAGGTTAGTTTAACCTGTTACCACGATTACTTTTGGTACTTCACAAGAAATAACATCAACCGTGTGATTTAAGCAGGGAAATTGATAATGGATGTAATTTCCAGAGGGACAATCTTCTCGTTCATTCGTGGCTATTTTTATAAAATCCAAATACCTTGACTTGGTATATACCCGAAATAGTTCTCCCTTTGATATTTCAGAGTTATCTATAGAATATGAAAAACATTCATCGATAACAGAATATGAAATATATGATTCAAATTCTAATTGCACCATAGGTAAATCGATGTTGAACGTGCTTCTATTAATAAGCAATCGTAATGAATTTTCTTTGGGTTCTATTATTTTTTCCAAATAAATATATCCTTTCTCTTGCATCAATTTATTAAAATTCACTTCATTATCACTCATTTCTTAATTTGACTATTTAAATTATACTTCATATCCCAGTCGTCTTATTGAACTAACCTGCCCCGTTCGTTCCATAAGAAAAATCCGCCTTAAAGAAAGCCCTGACCTTCAGCTACGCACCCTTTAGTTTACGTGTAATTCTTCACAGTCCTGTTGTTGGAAAAAGCGATCTCATCTTGAAGGATCGCAAGATACTTAATAACCTTTCGTGCACAAGGTTGCACAATATCCTTGTTTGAGGACGGAACAGGCAGCCGTGCCTACCGCTATGGCTTTTTTATTTTCTTTCAAGTTTTTTTGGGTTGTACTTTCTTACTTTCTCATCAACCATTACAAACAAGTACGTGCATAATAAATTCCCGTTTGGCTTGCCCGTACTGCCGCTCAAACGTAGTCTCCTCTATCCTCGTCGTAGTATTTTTATATACTCGATGGATGTTTAGCTACATAATCCAGCTCCTGAAAAATAAACATATACTGAATGATACTTGTGGCCAGATTAGAAAGGAGAAATCAGCTTTGACAAAATATCGCATCATGACCTTTGATGGAGGCGGCACCTTAGGTGCTTTAAGTTTACAGCTTTTGAACAGACTGGCTCAGCAAAACCCTAAATTAATTAGTCGAACCAATGTTTTTTCGGGAAATTCAATCGGTTCATTCACGGCCCTTGCGTTAGCAAGTGGAAGATCACCGAAGGAGACACTCCAGTTTTTTAAGGATAAAATCCTGCCGGCTTTCAGTGTTTCCCGACCAGGTGGACCTGTTTTTAACCAACAATTACCATATTCTGGTTTCATTAAAGCGGTCCAAACATTTTTCCCATCAAATCTTCTCCTCAAAGACTTAAAAAGACGAATTGTTGTCCCTGCATTTCATTTATACTCACCGGAGCTGAATCGTTGGACTCCTGTGTTATTCCACAACTTTCCTGGCTCTCCCTATTTAAATGAGAAAGCGAGTGATGTAATACTACGGAGCAGTGGTGCTCCCGCGACGCAGCGAGCCTATCAGAACTACGTGGATGGGTATACAGTAGCAACGAACCCCAGTACCGCCAGTATCGCGTTTGCAGTGGGGAAAGCCAAACAGCCGTTGGATCAAATTGCGGTATTATCCATTGGAACAGGTGAAGAGCCGACTCAATTAAGAAGAGATACAAAGGGGTGGGGGATGGTAAGTGCAGAAAACATACGTCCCGAAAATATGAAGAACCTTCCCCCAAATTGGGGAGTTCTTTTGGACCGATCGCCCAATGAGCCCTTACTGCCATTTCTTCAGATTGTCGCTAGTGGATCCGGTTACTATGAATCCATGGTCAGTTCTCAACTTCTAGGAAATCGTTTTTTTCGGTTAAATCCACGGATCCCTAATTTCTCCAAAACGGACCCTTCTGTGGTTCCAGCTGTCATTTCAATTGCTAACAAAACAAATTTACAACCTGCAGTTAAATTTATAGAGAAAAACTGGAATTAATAAAATCATCCCATAAATCTGATTGAATCTTGGTTTTCATTTCAAGAATTTTAATTTTTTATAAAAAACAGCCAGAACCTGGCTGTTTTTATTTTATTCAGTTCTTCTTCATCTAAACTGCCCGTTAGTTCCATAAAAACCGCCTAAAAGACAGCTCTGATCTTCAGCTAATGCACAGGTTAGTTGATTAAAATAATGTATCTTCATCCCATATACGTTCCAAGATCACTTCATTATTAATAAAGTTTATT
Organism: Peribacillus sp. Aquil_B1; assembly: GCF_022603275.1. Lineage (NCBI taxonomy): Bacteria > Bacillati > Bacillota > Bacilli > Caryophanales > Bacillaceae > Peribacillus > Peribacillus sp. Aquil_B1. The sequence continues at coordinate 455,515 of NZ_JAKXEE010000002.1, forward strand.
TGAAAAACGTCAGGATTACTAAGATTTTCCCAACACTCAAAATCAAAGTTACGATTATAATTCTTTAATAGTAAGGATATTATATTTCCATGACTGACGATTACTGTGTTTTCAGTCCCACTTTTAATGACCTCTTCTACAACATTTACAATTCGATTCATCGCTTCTTGACTTGACTCTCCTCCTTCAAATTTTAATTCCATATTATTAAATGTTGCTTTTAGTTTTTCATACCAATCAGGTAAGTCCGTTGCGCTTAGTTTGCGTTCTGAGAGGCGGTCATCAATCCCTATTTTAATATTTGTTTTCTCACTTAATGGTTCCACTGATTGAATAGCACGCAAAAACGGACTTGATATTATTCGGTCAATTTTTGTATTACTGAAGAAATCAACTAAATATTCCGCTTGTTTTGACCCTTTTTCTGTTAATTGAGATTCCGAAGGTTGCCCCTGAGCTTCGCAATGTCTGACAATGTAAATCTTCTTTAGCATAAGATCCTCCCAATAAGTAGTAAATACTAGTTTCTATATTTGTCTGTAGCTTTCCTTCTTGAACTATCCTGCCCCGATAGTTGCATTAGAAAAAGCTGCCTTAAGACAGCTCTGATCTTCAGCTAACTCACCCGTTAGTTGAACAAGACTTCTCTTTTTTTTACACATTATTTTCGAATGGTGTCGATTTATTTTTCGACATATTTCTTTTCTTGAAAGGAATTAACACTTGGATAAGCGAATATAGGTATTTAAGTTTATTAGAAGGGGTGATTCAAGTGAGTATTAACATGGCTGAACACAGACTTGTCAAAGAAATAGCGATTTCAATCATCTCTACCCGTTTAGAAAAAAGCTTGGATGAAATAGAAAACTTATTTGGTGTTATTCTCGATACAGAACCGGCAGATGTATTGGCTACAAAAGCGAAAAAATTAGCCACTGCTACAACTGTAGAACAATGCATTGATATATTTATATAGAAGATTGAAACACAAAAAGGTACTCACATTGTTGTGAGTACCTTTTTGCCTAAAATTTTCACTTTAAAGTATGAACAGGAAAACGATTAATTTACTTCCATAATCCATTTTGCTTTGCTGCCCGTAATATAATCTGTGTAGAAGATTTCATAAGGTGCATTACCAGTTACTCCGAAAGCAGCAGGTCCGTTAACATGCTTACCTGCTTGAACACTCTCGGTTAATGTATCGAGAGCATATACCTCCATCTTTTCACCTTTGCTGTCATATACTTCAAAATCTCCAGCGCTACCTACTTGTTCTTCTTTTGTCCCATTTTGGTATTCAATATCAAATCCCAATACTTCTTTGGGCTGTGTTTCTTCAAATTCGTTTCTTTCCTTTGTAAATGTGCATTTGTTAATGTAATGATATGACCTTCTACATTTACCTTTTCACATAGTTTGAAGGTTCCAAGCTCTTTATGTTTTTGTTCGGAATCCTCACTCTCTTCATCGAATTCAATGGGTTTCTTGTTTTCCGCAATAACTGTATTGCTCAAATCAACGGTACGGATAGTTGGTTCTTTTCTATCATCGTAGAGCTCAGAGTGTTTATATAGTACTCGTATGTAGGCATCCATAATAGCTGATTGCATGGTGTTCTCAAAGCTTCCACCATCTGAGTTGTTCACTTTCATTTCTATCGTTTTAGAGTCTTTTAATACAATGCTTTTATAAGTGATAGTTCCTTCTTCATCAGGACTAGCCATCTGTTTTAAAATGGTCTTGAAATCTTTTTTAGGCATATAAATTTTAGCCCATTGTTTTTACAATGAAAACAGGAAAGGTAAGTAAAAGTGGGAAGTACAGATTTCAAGAATCATATAGGAGATTGTTTAGAGAAAGTAATTTAATGTTAACGTAAACATTGCAAGAAAAACGATATTCGGTTAAGAAATTCAAAAGTAAATCGATGGCGATATATGATTTGATCACAACCTATGGGACCCGCTTTTTAGGCAAAGGAAATAATAAAAATTAGTCGTCTACCAAATGGAGGAATAGACGTTGTTCTCTCTCAGAAGAATGATTAGCATTGTAAGCAGCATCTTCTTTTTGTGTTAAAAGTTGAAGCAGTTCTATTAAGGCTAGTGTACCAACATTATTGTTTAATAGAATATACAAAAAAGAAACGGTAATACTTAGAGAAGTATTACCGTTGTTGATAGTGTCTTTGATTAAAATTAGCTTACCTTCGTTGTTTTACTTTTGCTCTTGTTACCTGATTTATCTTGAGCGTATACCTTTATAATAGATCCCTTCTTTTGTGCCTTTATTTTCACTTTATAATTTCCTCGGCTATCTACTACACCTTGTCCGATTTTCTTGCTTCCATTGTAGATATATATGGATGCGCCTTTTTCACTCTTCCCAGTCACGGTTACTGTCTTGCTTGTTATTTTGTTTATGGCTGGGACAGGTGGAGCTGTTTTATCGATTACCTTAACGATTCTGTTGGAGCTTTTATTCCCGGAAGCATCTTTGGCATAAACGGCAATGGATGTTCCGGCTTTTTGCTTCGGAATCTTCACGGTATACGAACCGCTTTTTGATGTGGTTTCCCCTATTTTCTTGGTTCCCACCATCGCATATACTTTTGCATTCGTTTCCGCTTTACCCGAAATAGTCGTCGCATTATCATAAACTGGACTAACACTTGGGGTAGATGGAGCCGTTTTATCGATTACTTTAACCGATTTATTTGCACTCTTATTTCTAGCTACATCAACCGCATAAATAAGAATCGTAGTACCGGCTTTTTGCTTAGCAATCTTAATAGAAAAAGCACTGTTTTTCGCTGTTGTTTCTCCGATTTTCTTGCTTCCCACCATCGCATATACTTTTGCATTCGTTTCCGCTTTTCCTGCAATAACAGTAGCATGATCATAGACGGCATTAACGGTTGGAGTGGACGGCGCTGTAGCATCTTTAACCGTTATCTCTTTTGCAAGACTTGTATTTCCAGCAGCGTCTGTTGCTGTTACCGATATTTTTGTTCCGGCTTTTTGTTTGGGAATGGAAACCGTATATGTGCCTGCGGTACTTGCTTTCGCTGTTCCTATTCCTTTCGTCCCTGCTTTGACCGAAAGGGTGGACCCTGCTTCGGCTTTCCCTGTAACATTCGTTGATCTATCCGTTATTTCATTCACACTCGGTACTGTTGGAGCTGCATTATCTACAGGTGGTGTCCAAGATGAATCTAGCTTTTTAATGTTAGCAGAGGAAATATAACCAGTAGACTTCCCATCTTTCGTTTTAACATGAAACCAGACATATTGATTTGCATTTGCTGCTTTCTCTGTTTTATCCGTATATGTAAATCCTATGACTGTCAATCTAGCATTTTTGGGAGCTAGATTATTTACGACATTGGAAGTAGCTGGTCGGTCTCTTAGACTGCCATTTCCTCCTGTTACAACTACATCGTCTCCTTCCTTTACAAAGTAAACAGAAGTATGCAATGGGTCATTTAGTAAATATGTCTTTTCCCTAAAAACAATATTGTTGTTAGTGTCGTAAGAGAAGTGCTCTTTCTTAAAAGGAAATTGTGCTAAAAATTGATTTCCTGTTAAGAAGCTATCTCTTTCAATAGAAGAAAAGACTTTTTCTTGATAAGCGTTTGTATTTTTCAATCCACTACTCTGATAAACAGGACCGTTAATAGATTTTGTTCCATTGTACGCCATTATAGGGAAATACCAATTTTCTATTTCCTGTCTTCCTGCACCTTGTATTTTTGGAAGAATATTTTTATCGAGATAATTGTACTTTTCGTTGAGGATTTTGACTCCCTCCTCAATATTGAAGGCGATATCGTATTTTAATTTCTCTTTGTACGTTAATTTCTCATTCTCGTCGTACCCCTCTGGTATATCTGTAACCTGCATGATACCAATTCCGCCATCAGAGGAGATGTTAGGTTTGCCCGGCGTTATGAATTGCACCCAATAACTTTCTCTCCAGGCCACAGCCTTTACAACTTCAGGAGGGATTTCTGCATCCAAAGCTGCATTCGTCAGTAAGCAGTTAATATGTTGAAAATCCGGATTATCATTTTGCTCAATTACCCCAAACTTTGTGCATTTGGAAGACCATTCTGACGCGGCAGAGGTTTCTTCATTGACCAAACCAAGTAATAAACATGTTAATAATCCCGCCCTTAAAAAGATAGATTTCATTATTCCATTCTCCATTCTACTTAGTTAACAATCTAGCTATATTTTACCATAATTAGTTTTTATTAATAGTTTATCCAATGTTATTTAAAAAATAGAATGAAGACTAGAAACTGAAGACACAACCAGGGTTGCATTAATAGATTTCTAGTTAAAACCGAACAAAAAAGAGTTAATACTCACACAAGTATTAACTCTCGAATGTTAATCCTATTAACTGTTGCTCCTACACTATCCGAATATTAAACCCAATTATTGACTGTAGAAACTGATGGTGCTGTTTTGTCGATAACTTTGACTGATTTGCTTCCACTTTTATTTCCTGCTGGATCAACCATATAAACCACTATGGATGTGCCTGCTTTTTGTTTAGCAATGTTAATGGAATAAACGTTGTTTTTTGCTGTTGCTTCCCCGAATTTCTTGTATTTATAGGGAAAATGGACAGCAGATTGCTGTCTGTTTTTATTGATTCGGGCTTCAAGTGAGAGAGGTTACATGTGACTTCAACAATTTCCCTTATAAGCCCCTACTTAATAGGGCTTTTTCATGAGTACAGGTCAGGTATTTTCGGGAAACAGCATTAAAATATCCTACATCAATAATTGATGCTTTTTCTCCTTTATCCGGGCATTGAATATGCTTAAGCTGAAGTGATTCATTGATTATGACCAAGTCTATTGCACCCAATTCTTTTTTGCACCAAGAACATTTTACAGGTAGTAAGTTTTCTTTTCCCATTAAAGAAGCCCCCTTTTTGATAAATAGGTATTCTCTATGTCTAGTTGCTATTCCTACCTGTTCACATAACCGTCAAAAATCCCTTTTTCATTACATAGTCAGATGATGTCTACATCGCTTGTTTAGCTAACCTGCCCCGTTAATACCTTGAGAAAAAGGTTGCCGCAGCAACCTCATTATTGAAGCAATGCACCCGTTAGTTTGAAGAAGAAAATTTCATTTTTCAAATCTAACTAACGTTTTTTCGGGAATTTTAATCTCATCAATATCAAAGTTATTGATCCGGAGGGTTATCTCACTATCTCGCTTTTCAGCTTCTTCTCCTACCCAACAACTATACAGTTCAAAAAAATCACCTTTTTCAAGGTAACTGTCCATAATTTCACATAATTCTATTAGCTTCTTTTTCGATTCGGCACACGTTTTTGGGTTCATATATTCTGAAATCTCAATTCCCCAATGACTTGATACCTCATAAACGTAAGGAGCCTTATGTATATATGATTTTAGGAACAGTAATATTTGGTGTTTTAGTTTTGATAATACTGATGAGGTTTCTTCAATTAACAGGTGCTTTACCTCAATAAGAGAGTCGCTATGACAGCTCTTTTAGTTTAAAGTCGGGGCACCATTTTCCTAGAGTACATTAATTTATTAGCATTTTATCTAATTCACGAACTTTATCATATGACTCCAATAGTTGTTCAGGTATTAATGTTCTCCCATAATCCCAAGCATTCGTTTCTATTTCAGATTTTAGCTTTTCTTTTTCTTCTTCGTGACCATACATTAAAATCTTTAAATCATGTTTGTTTTTCTTAAAATCCAAATAATAACCAATCATACGATAAAGAATAATTTTAACAAAGTCTTCCTCTGTCTCTTTAATTCTAATTTTCCCTTTATAACCGTTAACTTGAAGGTAATTGAATTTTATAGTATTGGTGGATACGTTATAACTCATAGGTGCACTTAGATTATTGTCAAATTCATAAATAATATCCAAATTGTGTTCATTTAATGTGTTATTAATTATCTTTTCGATATCGCTTATATAAAGCATTTAACTATCACTTCCCTTTTAAAGATTGACTTCATTATAGTAGTAGATTAAGTTATTCTTCCTTTATCAATATCATAAACTGTTGCGATCTTAAAATCACACAGTTAAAAATTAAGGAAATATTTACTATATAGAGGGTAAATCATACGAGAAGTGTGATTAATCCCCTAATAGAACCCTAATTGGAAAGGAATTTTACTTTTCATTACTCTTCCATACTTTCCTCCTTCTATTTATTTCACTTTAAAACTTTCTATCATTGGTTGTAATTCTTCTTGATGATATTGTTCTACCATCATTTCAATGAAGGCATTGCATTATACTTTTCGAGCAAAGAAACGTAATGAAGTGCTACATTATGCGCAATATTAAAGAAGGGAACAGGTTCTTTGTAACCACTCTCACTGTGAGCTGAAAATTTATCTCTGAGTCTTTCATCGTTTGCCGATATTTTGCATAGTCTTCATGCGTCATGTTCAGAGCTTCCAAGAAGTATTCCCGTGCATGGTATTCGGTAGTAAAGGTAACCGAACACATTATGGTAAAGTGGGTTTTACCAAAGAATATAATTATGTACCTTTTAAAGAAAAGCCAAAAATTTTAACCTCCATCGAGAGCTGAATAAGCAAAAGGCTTTACCCACGGTTCCTTGAAATATTAATTATTACAAATAATTGTCCTGTAATACGTTTTAATCCTTCTCTATCCGCCACCAATTGAGTAAATCATACATAATGAACTATATCTTTAAAAACAAAAAAAGACCCAAATCCTTGGTATCAAGAATTTGAGCCTTTGGTAGTTGATGACCTGTGAGGGATTCGAACCCACGACCCCTTCCCTGTCAAGGAAGTGCTCTCCCACTGAGCTAACAAGTCGTATGTAATGACTGACTGGTTACTTAAGTACATAATTTATTATAAGTTTTTTTGTTAAAAAGTCAACGCATTATATTAAAAAAGTTTTAATTTTTTCTTATTTTATTTCCCCGCTCTGCAAAACGCGAACGAACATTCCCTTTTCACTTGCATATAAAACAAATGTTCGCATATAATGATAGCAAGCAAGTCAGCAAAGGAGTGACAGGGAATGAAATATATACTTCGTAAACATATGGAAGAAAATGCTCCATTGGAGATAATTTATCTCTCCGAACAAGGTAAGATCACGCAGCGGAAAATTCAGGTGCTTGAAATTTATCCAGGCCATATTCACGCATTCTGTTTTCTAAGGCAGACAAAACGGACATTTAAAGTGGCCAACATCCTTTCTGCCCGCCTCATTAAGGCCAGGTTTGACAGGTCTGGCTAAAAGATTGTTAATCAAGGTTCAACCGATTAACTCTTCTTCTTCCTGGATGTCCTTTTCCTGTTCGGTTAACGATTCTTCTTCATCTCTCAGACGGTGAGCTAACCTTGAGGCGGCACTCGCGGCAATGCTTGCAACGATATCATCCAGGAAGGTATGAACGATTCCTTCTTGCTTCTTATCAAGTTCGTGTATGACGCCTATTTTATTTTTATCCAAATGCCCAAAGGTCGTGACAGCAATGCTTCCGTAACCGAGTACTGCACCAAAGGCAATCGTTTCATCCACTCCGAATAGCCCTTCATCAGACTCAACAATCGATTGCAGTGGTTCTGATAGTTTTTTTTGCTCGGCCAGTTTATCCAGCTCCACACCGACTAAAATGGCATGTTGAATTTCCCTTTTCAACAGGACACGCTCAACGCTGTGGATGCATTCCTCCAGCTTAAGATCAGCTTTGTACGGGAACTGCAATTCATAAACGATTTTTGCAATTGCTTCCACACTGACACCACGCTCTAATAATGTTCGTTTAGCCGCTTTCGTTACTTCCCTGCTGTGTACCTGTACATCTGCCATTTTATTCGCCACCTTTTTTATTGTATTATTTTTCTATATCCTTTTATTATAGCACCTTATTATTCAAATTTTTAGAAAATACAATGAAAATTTTCTATTCTAAAATCTTGTCACGGGAAAAAGTCACAAGGCTATGCTAAAATAATCAAGTAAGTTGTTTTTCATTATTAATGATCATTGAGGTGCGGGAGAATGAGTTTACGCAAAGGCACAATTAAAGAGTACATGTTTAAAAGCGAAGCTTTAGCAGAAGAATTGGAACTGCTTGTTTACTTGCCTGCTAATTTTTCGCCACTGTATAAATATTCGCTTGTGATTGCTCAGGATGGCCGTGATTATTTTCAAATGGGGCGAATTGGTCGGGTAGCAGATGAACTCTTAGGGAACGATGAGATTGAGAATATCATCATTGTCGGCATTCCCTATAAAGACCGATTTGACCGCAGGCGCAAATATCATCCGGACGGGGAACAGCACATTGCATACATACGTTTTCTTGCCCATGAACTTGTCCCGTTTTTAGATGATGAATTCCCAACCTATCAAATGGGACATGGTCGAACTTTGATAGGTGACTCTCTTGGCGGTACAGTTTCTTTATTGGCCGCACTAAAGTATCCGCATACATTCGGGAAATGCATCATGCAGTCGCCACTTGCCAATGAAGCAGTAATGGATGCAGTACGTAATTTTGAGGATCCGCATCTTCTTGAACTTTACCATGTGATCGGGACTGGGGAAACAGATGTTCCGACGACGGATGGCAAGAAGGCAAACTTCATAGAACCCAACAGGGAATTGCATAAATTAATAAATCAAAAAGGATTTCCTTACTTCTATGAAGAATTTGAAGGTAATCATACCTGGAAATACTGGCAGGCAGATTTAAAACGAGCACTATTGGAAATGTTCTAATCCTCTCTTTTTGAGATGGTTTCAAGAAAAAACATGTCCAACTTTAATACAACAATAAAAAATTATCAGGAGGTTTTATTTATGAAATATGGTGTTGCAATTTTCCCTTCAAAAAAACTTCAAGATTTAGCTAACTCCTATCGCAAACGGTATGATACGAAATATGCTTTCATACCACCGCACCTGACGCTTAAACCAACGTTCGAAGCGACGGATATGGAAATTTCAACGATCGCGGATCAATTAAAAGACATTGCTCGTAAGTGCAGGCCATTTACGTTGAACGTTACGAAAACGAAATCTTTCCAGCCTGTAAGCAATACTATTTATTTCAAAGTGGAATTATCCGAAGGGCTTCAAGAGCTGCATGATGCACTTAACAATGAGGATTTCATTAAAAGTGAAAGTGAGCATGCTTTTGTCCCGCATATTACCATCGCCCAAGATTTATCCGATAATGAGCATTCTGATGTTTTAGGCCAATTAAGCATGCTTGACATCAGCCATGAAGAAGAGGTGAAACGAGTTCACTTGCTGTATCAACTTGAAGATGGGGCATGGACCGTTTATGAAACATTTAGATTAGGAGCTGAATGATTTCGTGTTTGTAAAAATCGCAGAGAACAGCCAAGAGCTTGAAAATGCTTATATGATTCGAAAAAAAGTGTTCGTCCAAGAACAAAACGTCCCTCTTGAAGAAGAGATCGATGAATATGAACAACAGTCTACACATTTCGTTTTATATGATGATCAGCGTCAGCCAATCGGTGCCGGCCGTTTCAGGGTCATCGACAACATCGGTAAAGTCCAGCGCATTTGTGTACTATCATCGGGCCGTAAGAATGGTGCCGGTGCCATGATCATGAATGCTATTGAGGAATATGCCATCCAGCAGGAAGTATCTCAATTGAAGCTTGATTCCCAGGTCCATGCCATCCCTTTTTATTCGAAATTAGGGTATGAGATCGTTTCCGACGAATTCATGGATGCTGGCATCCCTCATAAAACGATGAAGAAAACCATTTTATGATATAAAAAAGCTGTCCTTTCAGTTCTCTGATTGGACAGCTTTTTTTGTTTGTTCATGAACTTAAATTATCGTTTTATAAAAAAAACCATTTCCGTTCAATGGCAATCTCCGCAAAAATACATAGTCTATATATAGAAAGCAAGAAGGAGGGAAAATTTTATGGGTAACAATGATTTTAACCTGGAGGAGTCTCAAAAAAGACTGATGGAACTGCTGGTTTCGAGGACTATGAGAAAACATGGTTTCAAAAAGGAAAAGGTCGATCTAACCGAAAGAGAGAAAAACAACCTTAAAGAAACCATTCGCCATTTACAAGAGCAATCACTAAAAATCATAAACCAAGAAAAGAACATCACGGAACATGATGTTAATCCAGTTACAAATTCCATTCACAACAAATTCACGGATTCCAAAGATAAATGACACACCATATCACCTAATCAAACCTTACTTGCTGGCGAGAAATAAGTAAACCGAGACATAGCAGCACTTACATTTCATTCCTAAAGCTCCAGCTTCTTTATTATTCATCCCCACACACTAATACTTTCTCTAAGTATTAAAAAATAGACGAATTAACTGATTTATTCGTCCAACCCGATTACCCATCAAAGCATATTTTAATAGGGAATAAAACCTAAGGAGGAAAAAACAACATGAACCAAAATGTATATCGTAGCAACTGTAACACACATGAAGACTCTGAAAGATCATGGTCGGCTCTAGATTCCGCTTCCAGACATCCACTGTCAGGGTTCTGTAACGACGATGACACACGCATTAGCCAAGAGGCAATACAGGATAATAATCAAGTTCAGCTTTCTGAAGAACTTATTTACATTAAAGATTCTTGTAATGTAAATGTCACTTCAACGGATGTTAAAGCGGCCCTTTCTCTTCAAGCTGCTCTACAAGCTGCAATTGCGGTCATCGTAAGCATTTCCATCGCAGATTCTGATAATGCTGAGAAGATCACTCAAGAATTAATCCAATCTTCTAATGTTAAACAAATCACGCGCCAAAAAACAATCGTTGAAAACAGCCGTGATATCGACATTACAACGACTGATGCACAAATCGCTCTAAACATCCAATTATTACTTCAACTATTGTTAGCTCTAATCGTAGAAATTGACATTCTCTAAGGAATCAACACAAAAAGGACACTTCACGTGTCCTCTTTTGTTTTTTATGGCAGAACTAGACAACTTCGTTAAAAAACCTGCCTTTTCCTGTCATTTCAGCCGTTAAATCTTCGCTGACCCTCATGCCCATTTGATATTTATATGTGCCTGCCCCATATGTACTTTCCCGATCATTATCTTTCATTTGATGTAATCCTTCAAAGCTTCCCCTCTCCCTTTCCAGCACCTGATCAAAACGGACAGGTTGAATGGGTGTCGTCCCTTTAACAATTCTTACATTCTTGGCAGCTTCGGCCGTCCGGTTGGCATATTGAATATAATCAAATTGTGTGACAGGTGCTATGTAACCCATAGTTTTCCCTCCTTATATATACATAGTTCTGTTGTCATTTAATTACCCGACCGAAACAATATTTAAACACGATTTCCGCATTCTTTTTTCCTAATCTTCTGGTATGATGAGTATTGCCGATATTTTTAATAGATTAGAGGTATCCATTTATATGAATCAAGCAAAATCTGGCAATGAAATCGTACATTTACATACCGTTTCAGCTGGTGAGCTGCAGACACTGTTTGAAAAAGGAAAACGTGATCAGCTTTCTTGTATCATTTGTCATAAACCAGTGAAATTATTTATTGGAATCCATGAAACGCCTTATTTTTATCATAGTGATCCATCGCAGGTACCCTGTGATATGCCAATTTCAGAACCAATAAGTGAGGAAAAGCCATTAGAGTATATGGAACAGAATGGATTTAGGATTCCTACATCACGAACCATTACGGAAACGAAAACCATTACAGAACCTTTCCTTAAAAGCCGGCCCATAACCGGCAATCCGAAATTTTCAGATAAACCATCCTGCCTGGCACAATCAGAGGAACCATACTTTCAAGAATTATCCTCATCGGGGGTTGTTCTCGATGCAGAGCAACTCAAGGCGGTAACGACAATCGATGGACCAATTCTCGTCCTATCAGGAGCAGGCAGCGGGAAAACCCGCGTATTGACGGTACGCACAGCCTACATGCTTACAGTGAAAAAGATTGATCCTAAAAGCATCATGCTTGTAACATTTACGGCGAAATCCGCAAAGGAAATGCAGCAGCGTCTGCTCGGTTATCCTTATATGACTCCTTCCCTTGTTTCTCAAATCGTTAGCGGGACCTTTCATAGCATCTTTTATAAAATCCTGATTTTCCATGAACCAGCCAAATGGCAGCGTGATTTCCTATTGAAGTGGGAGTGGGAAAAAGAAAAGGTATTAAAACAGGCTGGCAGGGAATTGGAACTTGATGATAAGGAATTTGCATATGATCAAGCCCTTCAACAAATTGGGCTTTGGAAAAACTCATTGGCTTTTCCAGAAGATATCCAACCTAAGGACGATTGGGAGAAATCGTGTTTATTTTTATATAAGAAATATGAAGAATATAAACAGCAAACAGGGAAGTATGATTTTGATGATATGCTTGTAGGCTGTTATGTATTTTTAAAAAATCACCCGGATTTTTTAAAGAAATATCAGCAAAGGTTTAATTATTTTTTGGTGGATGAGTTTCAGGATATCAATAAAGTTCAATATGAATTGATAAAACTCCTCTCTGCTGAATCAAAAAATGTATGTGCAGTTGGAGATGATGATCAATCGATCTATTCATTCCGGGGAAGCGATCCGAAGTATATTTTGAATTTCAATCATGATTTCCCTCGTTCCCAAGTTGTGAAACTGACGGAGAATTACCGCTCTTCCCATGAAATTGTCGCTACAGCGAACCGATTGATCAAGCGCAACCAGAACCGGATGGAGAAAAAGATGAGGGCACAGCATGATTCAGGAAATCCCCCTGTTTTATTTTATCCTTATGATGAGGAATTGGAAGCAACGATGATCGTATCCGATATCCAAGAGAAAATATCCAAGGGAGCAAACCCTGGGGATTTTGCAGTATTGTACAGGACACACACGATGTCCAGGGCCATTTTTGAACGGCTGGCCGCTTCCAACCTGCCATTCGTCATTGAAAAGGATGCGGATTCGTTTTATCAGCGCAAGGTCATTCGCGGCATGCTTGCCTTTATGCGTTTGAGTTTGTTCCCGCATGACAGCAAGGCAGCAGCTGATGTCCTTTCCTCCTTATTCCTAAAGCAAAGTATATTACAGGAATTAAAAGCAATGACAATATTGCAGGATTGTGATTTTATCGATGCATTTGCTTTTGTTAAGACAGGACATGCTTTTCAGGAAAGAAGATTAAAAACGATTCCAGGACTGATACGCTCTTTAAAAATAATGTCGCCACTCGTAGCTTTGGAAATCATCGAAAAAGATTTAGGATACCAGGAATATGTAAAAAAGCGCGGAAATGATGCGAACCTGGAAAAAGGGTCCGATGACATCCGTGACTTAAAGGTGGCGGCAAATCGTTTTCCCACCGTCGCCGCCTTCCTTGAACATGTCGATCATATGACTGCGATGGTCCAAGAGATTAAACAGCTATCGAAACATTTTAAGGATGCCATACAGCTTACCACCATACACCGTTCCAAAGGGCTTGAATACCAAACCGTTTATGTCCTTGCTGCTGTTGATGGCAGCATCCCTCATGATTTCGCACTTGAATCTTACCGAAAAGGGGAACTATCCCCTCTTGAAGAGGAAAGACGATTGCTCTATGTAGCGGCAACCAGGGCCAAAAAGGATCTTTACCTTTCGATCCCGCAAACTAGACGCGGACGGACCGCGCATCCATCACGTTTCTTGAAGCTTTGACCAAAAGCTGATGCTAACCATATATGAAAAAAGATGAAAAAAAAGGTTCGGAATGGTCTCATCCCGAATCACTTGAAATTTTATGGAATGAAATCAAGCTGCAACTTTTTTATAAAAAAAACTGCGGACAAACCCGCTTTCTTCAAGTTTGTCTGCAGTCTGAAGGCCTGCGTGATAGCAGGCCTTTTTTCACTTTTTATTTATCATATTGGATATCGTCCCGAAATCGAGTTTATTCCCTTCAGCTACGATGGAATGAACGATTTTATCTTCCGTTTCTTTATTGACCGGTTTATTCGCGATTTTTGAAACACGCTTAATGACATTTCTAACAGTCGTTTCATCTTTGAAATTGGCTCCTTGGAGCGAGTTTGCCAATTCTAATACATCTTTCATATTTACGCCGGTTTTACCTTCTATGTTTTTAAAAAAGTTATTATCCATACCTAAGCCCCTCCCTTTTCTGTACCTATCCTATGGCATTATCAGAAAAATGGTGCTAGGCCCATACAAATAAAAAAAAGGAATAGGCTTCTTCTGCCTATTCCTTTTACCTTAGCAGAAAGAAGCCCCTACAATGATCAATAGGATAAACAATACAACGATTATCGCGAAAGTGGAACCGCCGCCACCGTATCCTCCGCCATAACCGCCGCCGTATCCATAACCGCTGCCGCCACAACAACCGTAGCCACCAAAACCAAACATACATATCACCTCGCTCTCGCTAAAGCTTACTGATAACATATGTAGGTCTGGACAAATATGTATAGGCCATGTCCTAGTCCAGGCTGCCTATTTCCGCTTGTTCATCCTTTTGGTCTGAAAACCAATGCTCCGATGAACCCAAAGACGATTGCTGCAGAGATACCGGAACTTGTAATTTCAAACATGCCTGTCAGTACGCCGACGAGACCATGTTTTTCCGATTCCATCATCGCCCCGTTCACCAGGGAGTTCCCGAACGAAACGATCGGTATGGTTGCTCCGGCACCAGCAAAGTCAATAAGCGGCTCATATAAATCAAATCCGCCAAGGACAGCTCCTATTACGACGAACAAGCTTAACGTATGTGCCGGTGTCAGCTTAGCAACATCGAAAAGAAGCTGGCCGACTACACAGATCAAGCCACCGATGACAAAGGCCCAAAAAAACATTGCTAACATCGAAATCTCTCCTTTTTCATGAATTCATCCCATATTCAATGGCTACAGCATGGGCAATGCACGGAATCGTATCTTTTTGCTGGACGGAAAGTGGTGACAATAATGCTCCTGTTGCGACCAGCAGGATTTTTTTATATTTACCGGAAATCATTTCATTCAATATATGACCATATAATACCACTGCCGAACATCCCGCGCCGCTCCCGCCAGCCAAAACAGGCTGGTCCTTTTTGAAAATCATCAATCCGCAATCCTTGAATTTTTCCTGATTGATATCACAGCCCTTTTGCTTTAATAAGTCAAGAGCTGTCTCACTTCCTATCTGACCTAAATCACCAGTAATGATGAAATCATAATCATCCGGGGTCAAACCAGTATCTTTGAAATGGGCAAGTATCGTATCGACTGCCGCCGGGGCCATCGCTCCCCCCATATTGAAAGGATCTTTCAATCCCATGTCAATGACCTTTCCGATAGTGGCGGAGACAATATGGGGAAATTCCCCTTGCTTGCTTCCATCAGGAGCAACAAGCGCCACCCCTGCTCCCGTTATCGTCCATTGAGCTGTAGGTGGTTTTTGCCCGCCATATTCTGTTGGATAGCGAAATTGTTTTTCAACAGCTGCATTGTGGCTCGAGGCACCTGTCAACACATAGTTAGCACCGCCATAATTAGTGATGAAGGCAGCTAGAGCAAGCCCTTCCATCGATGTGGAACAGGCTCCAAACAAGCCGAAATATGGAATACCATTGGTTCTTGCTGCAAAGCTTGTAGGTGTAACCTGATTGATTAAATCACCCGCCAAGAAAAATTGCACTTGCTCCTTGCCGATCTTGCCTTTTTCCAATGCAAGCTCAACCGCTTTTTCCATCAAATGCCGATGAGCTTTCTCATATGAATCCTGCTCCATCCACAAATCGTCGTATAGAATATCGAAATCACCCGCGATTTCTCCATTAGCTTCAAATGGCCCGCCTGTTACCCCTGTTTCCAAGATGACCGGTTTATTGGTAAACATCCATGTTTGTTTTCCCTTTAACACCGCTTAGCCCCCAATCATTAGGTAAATCGTTTTTATCAACGCCACGATAAAGGCTGAAAATACCCCAAATAAAATGACCGAGCCGGCCAATTTAAACATATTGGACCCAACACCAAGTACAAAACCTTCCGTCCGATGCTCAATGGCTGCTGAAATGACTGCGTTACCGAAACCAGTGACAGGGACGGCACTTCCTGCCCCAGCAAACTGGCCAATGCGGTCGTAAAATCCGAAACCGGTCATCAAAAGAGCCAGGAACACCATCGTAGCAGTGGTCGGGCCTCCGGCTGTCTGTTCCGTAAAATTGAAAAAATAAATATAGAAGTAGGAAATGGCTTGTCCCACTATGCAGAAAATGCCACCTACTAAAAAGGCCTTTAAACAATTCTTCACTATCGGTCTTTTAATTTCATGCTTCCCTTGAAGTTCCTGATACGCATCCTGCTGTGGGGTCGTTTTCTCCTTGCCGCTCATATTGCTGAACCTCTCTTCTAAATTAATTCTTTTTGAAGTTCTTCAATTTCCTTGAACTTCTTCCTTGCCTTTTTCTCGGGTACATCTTTTTCCTTAAGTAACTCGTTCAATCTTACCGATTCCAAAAAGATTTTATAATCGCTAGATACGATAAAATCATTTTTGGGAAACTTGTCTTCCAGATTTTTGGTCACAGTCTTTTCAATTTTCTTCATATGAAAACGTTGTAAGTGCTTAACCTTATAAGCGACGATAATCTTTTTGTCGTTTTTCACGACGATCACGTCATAGATGGTGTCTTCATTAGCAACTGTTTCCTTGACCTTTGAGATCAGTCCCTTTTCATCCTTCTCATCCATCCCATTAATGATATCCATCGGTTCAGGATTCGTACGTTTAATCATTGCTAAATTCTCCGTTTTTCCATCATTCTTATTGCTGCATGCAGTAAGCACACACAAAAAAACTATAAAAACCAGAAAGCTGGCCTTAAAATACCTTCCTTGTCTGAACATAGAATCACATCCCAATTTATCGTTCTATTGTTATTTTCTTGTTTAACTGATTTTTTATGAATGGTAGGATTAGGAAATGTAAAAAACCTTTCCGAAATGGAAAGGTTTTTTACTCAATAGCCTTTATTTTTATTGTTATTATTACAGCCACAGTCCTTCTTGATTTTGACCGGTTGATCTTTTTTTATCGGTTTGGCATAAGCCCATGGATTCTGTTTCTGATTCAATTTATGACTCCTCCTTTAACATCTATACCATACTATATGAACGAAGAGACAAGTTGTTTCCAATCAAATGTCCATAATTTTGCTGATTATGACTTCAATAATCGCCCCTACTGCTGCTACGGCAAGGATTAATATCAGTGCGTCACCTATAAACCAATGTTGGATATAAATAAAAACCAGAAAAAGGCTGACCCAGACACCCACGCACCAATAACAGCTTAGTAATTGACCAAACCAGCCAAGCAGGCCCTTTTCCTTGGGCATTAAATATATTTCCACTACTCCTTCTTCATTTTTTTCCTCTATCTCATTAAAAAAGGGGCGGCGCAACGGCTCCATGATTTTATCGAAGACGATCAAACGTGTCAGCCTGAAGGAAGCCAAGCCTAATATGATAAATAAAGTGAATTCATTTTGTGGGGGAAACATTTAATATTGCTCCTTCACTTGGATTCTTCAATTATTTTGGCATCGATAATATCCGGCAGACCCACGAAACGGACATGGTTCCCTCTTTTAATCTTCACTGATTCCCCCTTCATTCCCAATACATGAAACTGAAGCGTTTCTCCGTTAATAACAGCCTCACATAGTGGCTTTGGAAAACCTTGATGATTGGATAGGCGGGAAATGATATCACGAGAAGAATCTTTCTTCTCCACCTTTTTCCTTTTTCTCTTAACTGGCTTATCGCTTTTCTGTTCTATTTGTTCAGGATGTTCCATTTCTTCAACCGGAGTTTGCTCAGGGACATATTGTTCGGTGATTTTCCTTATTCCCGTTATCTCCTCTTCAATTTCCTTCATGGCATCATAAACACCAAATTCGCGTTTGATTTGTTCGATTTTTTCGTTTTTATTTTCGGCTTCATCCTGAAGTTCCGGCTCAACGCTGTCTTGGGGTTCAGCGTTTTTCGTTCGAAAATCACTTTGCATATTTCCACGCAGATCTGATATTTTCGCTTGATCGACATATAAAAGTGGTTTGGATTCCTTATCGCCATTTTTCTCAGACATGAAAACCCTCCTTAATATTTCAGAATATCCACGGACTGCAGCTGTTCCATTTGGTATTGGACAACTTTTTTACCGAATTTATGCCTTATGAACAAACTGGATTCTTTTTTTTGTTCCAATTTTCCGAATAGTGTGCGGTCATTGATGATGAACTTACATACAGGCTTAGGTGCAAAGGCTGGAAGTCGGGACAATAGCTCCACCAATTCCTCGGCGGTATATGAAGTGCTGATATTTTTTTCATGCAAATTGATATGTCTCTTCAGCGTACTTTGTATGGTTTGTTTTCCATCAGCACAAGGCAGACCAACTTTCTTCACGTCCATGATACCCCTCCTTCTTTTTCACGAATAGGGTTGAAAGCAGGTTTATGCCGATTCTCGCAAACAATGAATATCCGCTCTATGTATCATTTATATGAAATTCACCCTTCTTTATGCTGGAGATGTGCCACTCCCCCAAAAAAGGACATCAACTAATCTTGGATATGCTGGGCATTAGTGGAGAAAACTAAAAAAATAATGGTTGTTAAAGGAGCTCCGAAGATGAAAAAAAATGGAAAGGTTTCAACCGTACAACTATCTTTAATCGTGATGACGGCTGTCGGTTTAAAAAATCATGTAACGATCCTTCCTCATTTACTGCCAAGTGCTAAACGGGATGGCTGGATTTCCGTACTGCTTGCTTTAGGGTTGATACTCCTTTGGTGTTTACTTTTGTTTTACATTCACAAAGCCACCGGACAGACCAACATATTTGTATGGGTGGAAACGAATATCGGAAAGGTACCAGGCAAAACTTTATCCATTGTCATAAGTACCTTTTTCGCTTCATTAGCTGCGGTGTCCTTAAAAGAAATGATTGTGTGGACAAAGGTATCCTATTTACCCATAACGCCACCAATCCTTGGCATCATCCTTTTTACGGGATTATGTTTTTTTCTTGCTTCCACTAACATCCAAACGATTGTTATCACTAACACATTCGTACTGACTGCGGTAATCATTTTTGGTTTTTTTGTAGCGATCACAAATATCCAATTTAAGGATTTTTCACTATTAAAGCCAATCATGGAAAATGGATGGTCTCCCGTCATTTCTGGAATAATCTATCCTTTGTCAGGGCTTATTGAATTGATTGTCATACTATTCATGCAGCAAAAACTTCATGGAAATCTAAAATTCAGGGTTTTTGCCTTAAATGCCATTATCCTTACCTGGCTAATCCTTGGCCCCCTAATTGGTTCCATTACGGAGTTCGGTCCAATGGAGGCTTCCAGACAAAAATATCCGGCTTTTGAACAATGGGGATTGGTGACTTTAGGTAGATTCATTGAGCATCTTGATTTTCTCTCGATTTACCAATGGTTAACCGGAGCCTTCATAAGAGTATCGTTTTTCTTATTCTTATCACTGGAGGTGCTATCCATAAAAAAAAAGCGCAGCAAAACGATATTACTCATTGCCTATTCCATTATCCTTATCGTCTCCAACGCTTACAGCTTCAGTGATGTAATTTTATATCACATTATCGGAGTGTATGTCATGCCGATTACGTTCTGGTTCTTTTTAGCGGTTTCCATCCTTTTAAGTATTTTTGTTTTCTTCAGCAATCGTAGAAAAAGGAGGCCAACATCCAATGTTCAAGAAAACCAAAAAGCAACTGTCCAATCCGAAAAATAAAAAGGATTACATAGAAAAACTTGATATAAAAGAGGAATCCGATTTAAGAAAAATATTTCAAAATTCAGGAGATGTTTTTTTCCAAAGCAGTCTTTATCGTAATGAGTTTCCCCTTAAAGTAACATTAATTGGATGTGAAGGACTTATCGATACTGATTTGTTAAATAATCTTGTTTTTGAAAGGTTAACTTTATTTTTTCAAAAGTACCCAAAGGGCAAATTAGCTATCGAGGATTTAAAGGACTCCCTTCACCTTCCTCAACTTACGGAAATTAACACCAATGAAGAGTTATTTGCAGATATCTATTCTGGGAAGTTAATCCTTCACTTTGAAGGATTCGAATATTTATTATCCGCTAATATTTCTAAGCGTCCCCAGCGCAACCCTGAGGAAACATCTGCCGAAGTCACAATCAAAGGACCCAGGGATAATTTCATAGAAGATTTATCCATTAATGTCGCTTTAATCCGTAAGCGAATGCGAACAAACTCCTTGAATGTTAAATATTTCGAGGTGGGCAGGCGAACTTTGACTAAAGTCGCTGTTTTATATATGGATGACATTTCTAATCCTGATATGGTTCAGGAAGTATCTCGTAAAATTGAAGCAATCGATGTAGATGGGATATATGGCGGTAATCAATTTATGGAATTGATTGAAGAAAAGCCATCGATTCTTTTCCCTAGACATGACTATTCGGGAAAGCCGGATTTTGCCGTACAATGCCTGTTAAAAGGAAGGCTATTAATTTTAATTGATGGTGTTGCCTACACCATGATTACACCAATCAACCTCTTCATTGTCTTAAAAACATCCGAAGATAATGAATACACGTCCATTTATGCTTCATTTGAAAGGGCCCTTCGATTATTCGGTATTTTTATTGCGGCTCTATTACCAGGTTTTTGGGTCGCTTTAACAACCTTTCATCAAGACCAGCTCCCGCTGATATTATTGGCCACAGTAGTGGAGTCCAGAAGGGGCCTGCCACTTCCAACAGCACTGGAGGCAATTACGATGGTAATCGTCTTTGAAATCTTCAAAGAAGCAGGGATGCGTCTCCCCACTACAATAGGGCCTACATTAAGTGTATTGGGAGCCTTGATCATAGGGGATGCCGCCATCCGCTCCGGTTTAACCAGTCCGGCCATGCTTGTAGTCATCGCCGGTTCAGCTGTCGCCACTTTCACTCTCGTCAATCAGTCGATCATTGGCGTCATCAGCTTAATAAGGCTCGTGGCCATTATATCCGCTTCATTTTTGGGACTTTTCGCATTTATTTTGTTAGCCCTATTTTTATGTGCATATGTAAGTAATATCCGGATATTAGGAGTTCCTTATATGGAAGTTTCCGCTAATTTGAGTATGTCCAACATAGTCAAAACACTTTTTCGCATTCCTCCCTCATTGGATAAAAGACGCCCATCCATCTTTTCTTCAAAAGATCCTACGAAGAAAGGTGAGGAAGGACATAAATGAAAACGAAAAGCGCTTTCATTCTTTTATTATGTGTTCTCGTTCTCACTGGCTGCTGGGATTCCAATGAACCTGAACGCCTTGTGTATGCAAATGGTTTAGGCATCGATTATAAAAACGGAAAGGTCATCGTACACCTTCAAATAATTAATATGAAAGGATTAGCCAAATCGGAATCCGGCGGTGACCCAAGTTCACTTAACGCAGCTGATGTTGGAACAGCTACTGGAAATACGTTGGAGGAAGCATTATTCAATTTATATCATACGGCCGATCGGCGTATTTATTGGGGACACCTCTCATTTGTGATTTTTTCTGAAGAAGCGCTAAATGTGGGCGGGCTCAAATTCACAGTTGATTTTTTGGACCGTTACCGTGAAACACGTTATCGGATATACTTTTTCATGACTAAAGATTCGATAAAAGATGCCATGCTCATTTCTCCCATTGAAAATATCTCCATGGCATTTTCAAAGCTGAGTGATCCGGATGATAACTATCATCAAAGTTCATTCATCCCGCCCATCAATCTTAGAGAGATAATCATTCAACTCGATGAACCTGCCAATCAAGTATCCATTCCAGAATTAAAAATAACTGAGCAATGGACCGGTCAGGATAAAAAGAAGAAGTCATTATTAATGGAAAGTGTAACGATCATTTCCAATAATAAAATAAAGGAATTTCTTCCTAAGAATGTCATGAATGGTGGGCGATTAGTCAATAAAGATTTCGTTCGTGATAGCGTAACCCTTTTCCCCGGAACAGAAAAGGATACATCTGTCATTCTTTACGATAAAAAGACAAAGATCACTCCTATCATCGGAAAAAATGGGAAAGTCCGATTTGATGTGGACTTGAAAATAAGGGCAAGTGTTGAATTGATGAAAAATGATATAACGCGTAAACAATATGAATCAGAAATAAAACGCTCAATCATGAAAGAGATAAAAAAAACATATCAATATACGCAAAAAAGAGATATCGACCTCTTCAAACTCTCCAAAATACTTTATCGGGATGAAAATGATACTTGGAAAAGAATTGAGAACGAAGGAATGATCCCCTTGGAAGATGATACGCTCAGACAAATTAGGGTTGAGGTAGAACTTCAAGATACCGGTAAACAAAAATTATCTCCTATCTTTGAAGGACAGAGAGACAAAGTTTGGAAAAACCAATAAAAAAGGGGACCGATATCTATCGGCCCCCTTCTTTTATTGTCATCCGATTACATGGTAACCGGAATCCACATGGATATTTTCCCCGGTAATACCCCGGGACATGTCACTTAATAAAAATACTGCCGTATCCCCTACTTCTTCAGGAGTCGTTGTACGACGGAGCGGTGCTTCTTCTTCAATCTTCTTTAAGATTGTATTGAAGTCACGAACACCTTTAGCGGATAAGGTACGGATAGGTCCTGCTGAAATAGCATTCACTCGAATGTTGTCTTTGCCAAGATCACTTGATAGGTAACGGACATTGGCTTCAAGCGAAGCTTTAGCCACTCCCATTACATTATAATTAGGCATGACACGTTCACCGCCAAGATACGTCATTGTGACAATGCTGCCGCCTTCCGGCATGATTTCTTTCGCGGCTTTAGCCACCGCCGTTAAAGAAAATGAACTGATATTATGGGCAAGCAAAAACCCTTCACGGCTCGTGTTGACAAACTCACCGTCCAGCTCTTCCTTGTTAGCGAATGCCACACTGTGTACCACGCCATGAATGATATTTGTTTCTTCCTTGATCGCCGCAAAACATTTTTCAATGCTTTCATCCTTCGTTACATCACATTGCAAAATAATGGAAGACTCCCCTTCCAATGTAGAAGATAGTTCCTTAACGCTTTTTTCCGTACGGTCTTTTCCGTAAGTGAAGATAAGCTTTGCACCTGCTTTATGTAAGGAACGGGCAACTCCCCATGCTATACTTCTTTTATTCGCAACACCCATTATGACAAACGTTTTTCCTTCTAATGAAAAAGTCATCGTATATGACCTCCTATTTTTAATACAAGATATTAGTACCTGCTACTAATGACAGTATATCAAATTTCCTCTCATAAAAACACCGTTTTCTGAAGCCACCTGGGAATAACACTTCAAAAAATCCTTCTTTAGCTTATAGTAAATAACCCATGAATAATGTAGCTAATCCGAAATAAATTAGGATACTGATAATGTCATTGATGGTCGTGATGAATGGTCCGGAAGCAACCGCCGGGTCGATCTTCATTTTATGCATGAGGAGCGGTACAAGCGATCCAGCGAGTGTGGCGACTATCAATGTAATGAAAATCGATATGCCGACCAATAAACCGAGCATTAAATCCCCTTGCCAAATATATACGATTAAGCTGATGGCTATTCCACATGTCAGGCCGGTGATGAGGCCTGTCCCAGCCTCCCGCAAAACTAGCTTCCACTTGCTATCCTGCTCCAAGTCCCCTGTTGCAATTCCCCGTACTGCAACAGCCAATGCTTGAGTTCCTGTGTTACCGGCCATTCCGCCAATCAATGGAATAAAAACAGCAAGAATCGCTTTTTGGCTAAGTGTCTCCTCAAAACGGCCAATCAGGCTGGCGGTCAATAAGCCTAAAAACAAAAGGATGATCAACCATGGCAGCCGTTTCTTGGCAGCAGAAAAGGGACTCTTATCAACATTGTCCAAATTTGATACACCCGCCAATTTGGAATAATCATCAGACGCCTCTTCATCCATGACATCAATGATATCATCAACCGTAATAATCCCTAACAAATGGTTTTGGAAATCGACGACAGGCACGGCAAGGAAGTTATAGTCCCTTATTTTTCGTGCCACCTCTTCCTGGTCTTCCGATACAGGTACGGAAACTACCCTGTCATCCATTAAATCACCGATCAAGGCATCTTCATCAGCTATGATCAATGTCCTGAGCGATAAAACACCAAGCAGCTTCTTATCCTGATCGGTAACGAACACATAATATATCGTTTCCGCTTCCGGAGCTTCCCTTTTTAAGATCTGCATGGCTGATCGAGCTGTTTCGTTTGCTTCAATGGCAATGAACTCTGTCGTCATGATACTTCCTGCCGTAGATTCCTCATAGTTCAGAAGCTCTTGGATTTCACTTGCCGCTTCATCATCCATGATGGTCAAATAGCTGACCGCCTGCTCATCATTGATTTCATTCAGGACGTCAGCCGCATCATCCGCATACATATTGGAAAGCATATCCGCTGCATAAGAAGGGTTCATTTCTGCCAGCAGGCTTTCGTAATCATCTTCATCTATTTCTATATTTTCAAAAAGGCCTGCCATTTCTTCCGGTGACAAATATGTGTAAACGACGGATCTGAATTCATCTGACAGGCTTGTATAAAATTGAGCCTGATCATATGGATGCATTTCAAGGAACTCCGTCCGAAACTGATCCAGATTTTCCGTTTTAAGCGCTTCAAGCAAAAGCTCATTATTCATTTGACTGCTCTCCCGCTCCCGGTCCTTCATCTCCTCCATGACCATACACCTCCTAATACATATTTTTTCATTTCCTCGTTTATATTTTATTTTTTTAAATAATACTATACTAATACCATACACATAGACAAAACAAACAAAGGATGTGTCAAATGAACATCGATATCATCGGGGACATTCATGGATGTTTCGCTGAATTCAGGCAGCTGACCGAAAAAATGGGCTATACATGGGAGACTGGGTTTCCTGTACATCCCTCTGGAAGGATTCTCGGCTTTGTAGGGGATTTAACCGATCGCGGCCCAAATTCCCTACAAGTAATAGAGGTTGTCCATGAATTAGTCATTAACCAAAATATTGCAAGGTATGCCCCAGGTAACCACTGCAATAAATTGTATCGTTATTTTTCAGGCAATAAAGTTCAAATATCGCACGGTTTAGAGACTACTGTAGCTGAATATGAATCACTGAACAACCGGGAACAGAAGAAGATCCGAAAAAAATTCATGGATTTGTATGAACGTTCCCCACTTTATCAACTCCTTGATGAAGGGCGCTTGATCATTGCCCATGCAGGAATTCGCAGTGACTATATTGGTCAATATAACAGTAAGGTAAAAACCTTTGTCCTCTATGGTGATATAAATGGCTCCAAACATCCCGATGGGTCTCCTGTCAGGAAGGACTGGGCCCAATCCTATAAAGGGGAAACATGGATTGTATATGGACATACACCAGTTCCTGAAGCTAGACGAGTCAATCATACATACAATATTGATACAGGCTGCGTCTTCGGTGGAAAACTGACCGCTGTCCGTTATCCCGAAATGGAGCTTCAAGAGGTGCCTTCAACTATGCCATATATTGCGGAAAAATTCAGGACATCTTTTGATTAACCAAAAAAACTCGCCATCTTGGTGAGTTTTTTTGCGTCTATGGATTTTTCATAGGCTTGAATTCGTTTTAATGCGCCGGTTATAAAGTCAACTTCCCTCGAGCAAACGGCTCATATCTTCTGGTAACTCCTCTTGAAACAACATCATCTTCTTGGTGAAAGGATGTAAAAATTTCAATTCAAAACAATGAAGGGCTTGGCGAGGGATACCGTTCCTTTTCCCTCCATATAAATCATCACCAGCCAGCGGGTGACCTATATGCGCCAGATGGACCCTGATTTGATGTGTTCGCCCTGTTTGGAGCTCCAGATTAAGGAATGTATGGGACGCTGTGTATGCCAATACCTTGAATAGGGTACAGGCATACCGGCCATCCTCCCTGACTTCCCGTTCAATGATACTGGTCGATTTTCGTCCGATCGGCGCCACTATCTTTCCAACAGGTCCTTCAACGATTCCTTCAGCTATGGCTTGGTATCTCCGTTTAACCTGTCCTGATTTTTGCTGTTCACTTAAAAGGTGATGGATATGCCGGTGCTTGGCAATTAAGACCAGACCTGATGTGTCCCGGTCAAGACGTGTAACTATATGGATCGTTGCCTGTATTCCCGTCTTCCTATAATAACCCGCCAAGCCATTCGCCAGACTGCCGTTGGGATGCTCGCGGGAAGGAATAGTATTCATGGAAGGGGGCTTGGCCACTACCAATACAAACTCATCTTCATACCTGACATTAAGGGGGATGGGTTCCGGTAAAAGGCCTTCGCTTGCCTGCTCCGGCGGAAATATGATGGTGACGATGTCGCCTGTTTCTATCCGTTCCCTTACGGTTACTTCTTCGCCGTTCAACTGGATATATCCACCTTTAAACTTAATATCCGTTAAAGCTCGTTTTGAAATATCGCATTTGCTGAGAAACTCTCGCAATAAAGAGCCAGAATCCTCTTCAAAAACCGACCAGGTCAAAGTAAAGTTTTGATTTGACATGAGGTGAGTCTATCTCCTTAATTAGCAATAAATGAATCATGCACTCTTTTCCAGAAAGGAAAAGGGCGGAATCTGGCAAATCGGATCTTTTCATCTGCCACCCGGCATTGTATCGACTTTACATTTTCCTGTAGCAAGGACAAATGGTCGACGGTAATTTGAAAATTGACCGCATTGACCGGCCTGAACATACAAGTATGATGTGCCGGCAGCAGAAGCGGCGATCCTACCGTCCTGAACACCCGGTTATTAATGGATGCCAATTCGGTAATCTGGATGGCATCGATTGATGGATGGACGATGGCCCCGCCAAGCGCCTTATTATACGCCGTGCTTCCAGATGGCGTAGCAATGCATAAACCATCTCCACGGAACGTCTCGAAATGCTGTCCGCGAATTTCAACGTCCATGACGAGCGTCCCTTCAACACTTTTGACTGTCGATTCGTTCAAAGCCAAAAACCTGGCTTCCCGTCCACCATGCTGATAACGGACGATCGTTTCGAGCAGTGGATATTCCACTATTTGAAATGGTGTTTTTGCTAAAGCAATCACCAATTTTTCTATTTCATCAGGGGTCCAATCTGCATAAAAACCAAGATGTCCTGTATGTACACCAACAAAGGCGGTTTTATCCAATCGATTCTTATAACGATGAAAAGCATATAATAAAGTACCATCACCACCGACAGAAATGACAATATCCGGCTGATCTTCGTCATATTCCAAATGAAAGTCCTGAAGATACGTTCGCATCCTTTGCATTAAAGTATTCGATTTCGCATCTCCTTTTGACGTAATCGCAAATTTCATGTAATCCCACCTTCAATTTAGATTTCTTCTCGTTTACCCATTTATGCGTTCAAGAATCTTTTTTCCTGGAAAAAAGACGCTGTGCTTCCTGGATTTCTGTACGGATTTGCGACATCTCTGCATCAAGCAGGAAGGCAGCTTCAGCTGCACGTTTGAGTCGCAGTTGAATATCTTCCGGGAAAATGCCTTTATATTTATAATTTAAAGAATGTTCGATCGTCGCCCAAAAGTTCATCGCAAGAGTCCTGATTTGAATTTCGGCAAGGATATTTTTTTCACCATGGATCGTCTGGACCGGATAGCGGATTACAACATGATAAGAACGGTAGCCGCTTGCTTTTTTATGGGAAATATAGTTTCTCTCCTCGACTATCTCGAAGTCATTGCGGCCTCGTAATAGTTCAACTACCTGTTCGATATCATCCACGAACTGGCACATCATCCGAAGTCCTGCAATATCCTGTATTTCCGTTCCCAATTTATCAATGGGAATATCCTTCAGGCTCGCCTTATCCAAAATGCTGACAATCGGCTTTACCCTGCCTGTTACAAATTCGATCGGTGAGTGAATATTCTCTCTCTCAAACTGTTTCCTTAATCCTTTTAGCTTAACCTTTAATTCTTCGACAGCCTGAGTATAAGGCGCCAAGAAATCGTCCCAACTCTCCATTGCCACACCACCTATATCTATCTAAAAAGCGCCTGTTCAACTCTGGTATGGGCAGAACGCTCTCCTAAATCCAGCAGTCACATGACTTTATGCCAATTCACCGCTGGATCCTATTCAATTTTTCTAGCAAAAAGTTATGTATTAAATTTCTATATACTTATATTCCCTTTCTCATGCTCAACGTTTATATTTTATCATATCCTGCAATTGATTCCTAAATATTCAAGTACAATAGCAAAAAATTATTGAATTCAATTTGACAGCTGGAATGGTTCTTATATGATTAACCTAAGAATCAGCCAGAAGGGATGGAACACATGAACCAGCATATTGAAATTGAATTTAAAAACCTCTTAAGCGAAAAGGAATTTCATCAACTGATCGAATACTTTCATGTCGGGGCATCGAACTTTAAAACACAGAAAAATCATTACTTCGATACACTCGGGTTCACTTTGAAAAATCAAGCCTCTGCCCTTAGGATCCGTGAGAAAAACGGGCGTTACGAGCTGACTTTAAAACAGCCCGCTACAGAAGGATTATTGGAGACGAATCAAGATATCTCAGAAGAAACCGCATATGCGTTTCTGAATCATAACACATTCCCTGACGGCGAGATCCAACTTCTTATCCTCGAATGCGGAATTGATCCGAAAGACTTTACCTGCTTTGGCACATTAAAGACGGACCGTTTTGAATTCCCTTACAAAGAGGGTTTACTTGTTTTAGATCATAGTTCGTATTTGAATCAGGAAGACTTTGAGCTTGAATATGAAGTGACCGATGCAAACGCCGGGAAAAAAAATTTCCTGACCCTCCTTGAAACCCTTCAAATTCCGGTAAGGGAAACCGAAAATAAAGTGAAGAGGTTTTATCGGGCCAAATTCCAAAAATAATCCTGTTTGAACCCATTCGGAGGTGGAGTGTTTGAAAATCCAAGATTTCAAAACGTTCATGGAATTGCAGGCAATCCAGCAATTCACAAATGGCAACAACACAAATGCAAATTCCTCTCGATCCATTTTCCAGGACATGCTCTCGGAACTGGTTTCGGGTGATGCTCTTGAAGGCGCTTCGCAGACATTGGGTTCCCTTTTATCACGCGTGGAAGCCGAAACGAAGTCCTTCCTTCAACCTGGCGTCCTGACATCCATGAACACCAACCCGGTATCCACTGCCCCTGCTGACAATCAGAGCAGTGAAACGGCAACAAACTATGATCATATCATCAGCCAGGCGGCCAGCTTATATAATCTCCCGGAAAAACTGATTAAGTCCGTCATTAAACAGGAATCGAACTTTAACCCTGAAGCCACCAGTTATGCGGGTGCAGCTGGCCTTATGCAGTTAATGCCCGCAACTGCAAAAAGCCTTGGGGTGGATGATGCAACCGATCCGGAACAAAACATCATGGGCGGGAGTAAATATTTAAGTCAAATGATGGCACGTTATGACGGGGACATCCAGATGGCCCTTGCTGCTTATAATGCAGGGCCCGGAAACGTAGATAAATATAACGGCATCCCCCCCTTTAGAGAAACTCAGAACTATGTTCAGAAAGTTTATGGCACATTTTCAAGCTAAAGCAAGCTGACCCTGATTATTTGTGCGGGTCAGTTTTTTCATGTCTATATATTCTTTTCCCATGAATTGTTAACAAATCGTAAAGCACCCAAAAACCTGTCATTTCCGGATCATTCCCCTGTGTCATACTACAGATGTAAAATTTTCTTTAAGCTATATATTTGTTATATCAGGACGTCATTGATAAAATATGAATAAATATCAACCATCTTTCTTTAAAAGGAGTAATCAACATGATGCAAGGGAACCCTACACCATATGAATTGATTGGAGAAGGGCAATTACACAAGTTAATTGATGTGTTTTACTCCAACGTTAGTCAACACCCGGATCTGCAGCCAATATTCCCTGACGATTTAACTGAAACGGTCCGTAAGCAAAAACAATTTATGACTCAATATTTAGGCGGTCCCTCTTTGTATACAGAAGAGCATGGCCATCCTATGTTGCGGGCTCGACATATACCTTTTGAAATTACACCAGAACGTGCGAAAGCATGGCTCTCATGCATGTATCAAGCTATGGACGAAGTTGGCCTTGAGGGTGAGATTAGGGAGTTTTTCTATCACCGCCTCTATTTGACGGCACAGCATATGATCAATACATCCGGAACTGACGGGAAAGGAGAAGGCAGTTGAGCGCACAAAAACCAGTTTTCAATA
Source organism: Peribacillus sp. Aquil_B1 (assembly GCF_022603275.1). NCBI lineage: Bacteria > Bacillati > Bacillota > Bacilli > Caryophanales > Bacillaceae > Peribacillus > Peribacillus sp. Aquil_B1. The sequence goes on from NZ_JAKXEE010000002.1 coordinate 485,947, forward strand.
TTTCCGATTGGATCAAGACGCAGCATTGCTATGATATAGGAAAAAAGCCAATTGAAATTTATGTTTTTGTTGATCCGCTTTGTCCCGAATGCTGGGGCTTAGAACCAATTATTAGGAAATTACAGATAGAATATGGCCAATTGTTCAGTTTACGCCATGTTTTAAGCGGTAAAATCGATTCTCTTAATATGGGGAAAAATAAAAATTATGAAAACATTGCTCAAGTTTGGGAAAAGACAGCCAGCCGCTCGGGAATGTCCTGCGACGGAAGCCTTTGGTCTGAAAACCCAATCTCTTCTCCATATACAGCTTCCATCGCAATAAAAGCAGCCGAATTACAGGGCCGTAAATTGGCCATTCGCTTTTTAAGGCAGCTTCAAGAATATGTATTCATAGGAAAAAAGGATATATCCAACATCGGAGTCTTGACCGAATGTGCCAATATGGTTGGATTGGATGTGGAAGAATTCCTTTATGACATCAATTCTTCCAGTGCAGCCAAAGGCTTTCAATGTGACATGAAAATCACGAGCGAAATGGAAGTGACTGAAATACCTTCCCTTGTCTTTTTCAATCAAAATATTGAAGAAGAGGGAATAAAAGTTTCAGGTGTCTATTCTTACGAGGTATATGTTCAAATTTTAGAAGATATGCTGAATGGTCTTCCAGCCCCTGCACCCCCCCCCACTCTCGAGGAGTTTTTAAGCTGTTTCAAACTAGTGGCCACGAAGGAAATTGAAACCGTTTATAATATGAATAAGAATAACGTCGAGTTGGAAATGAAAAAGCTTGTTTTAAAACAGGTGGCAGAGAAGATACCAGCTAAATACGGAACTTTTTGGAGATATACAAAGAAGCAGTCATGAATTTGACTGCTTCTTTGTTATATTAAAGGAAAAACCATGCAATCCAAAAGATTGCATGGCTCTTTATAAGAAAATAAGGGGATGGGAGAAATTTTTCACGATCAAACAAAGGGGTATAAGTTTGTTTGTGATTCACTTCACAATAAATAATATAACAGATAAACTATTTGTGTTTCAACTATATGTGTAACTTTTCACAAATTGTTCACAATATATATTTTTCATTTTTTTATTATCCCTTCCGATATATAGCTATATACGAGCCCTTTTTATTTAAAGCTATAAGTGTTTTTGATATCCGCTTAATATCTATCTAGATTGAAGATACATTCACTTGTGAACTTTATCACATTATCTTTATAATTGCCTAAGCCTTTTTTTAACTTAAAGCCGATCATTTAATTCTTTTTACTTTTCATGCAAATGAAAAACCCCGGCAAACCGCTAAATTTGCTGGGGTTTTCATCTATTTATACGAATAAGGGGATGGGAGAAATTTCACGACGAACAAACAAAGGGGTATATGTTTGGGATGTGATAACTTCTATATCTGTACTATAGCAGATTACACACCTTAATTGCAAGAACTTTGTGCGCAACTTCACATTATTGTCATATTCTTAGAATACTGCTTTATCTAAAACATACTATCTAATAAAGAGCAGATGAGCTTTTTCTGCTGCCAGGTTGGAGGTGACCAAATTGAAAGTCTTTATTCTGCTCATACTCTTGATAGGGTCGCTATTCGTCCAGCTACTCGGTATCATGAACCTCATTCCTCTGTATTTTACCTCCCCTATTTTATTTTTTGTTTTCTTTATAATTCTTCATAGCTTAAATCAGAGAAATCGTTTTAAAGGATTATGACGGACATCCATATATGATGAAAAGGACCCGGCAGTGCTCGGGTCCTTTTCACATCCTATTTATTCAAAAGCTCTTCCAACTCATTTAATTTTTCTTCGAATACATTCATGGCTTCTTGTACAGGCTCGGCTTTTGTCATATCGACACCAGCCTTTTTGAGTACTTCTATCGGATAATCGGAACTTCCTGACTTCAAGAATTCCAGATACCTTTTGACAGCAGGCTCTCCTTCTTCAAGGATTTGCTTGCTCAATGCTGTTGCTGCACTGATTCCAGTCGCATATTGATAAACATAGTAATTATAGTAGAAGTGTGGAATACGCGCCCATTCCAAACCGATTTCTTCATCAATGGTCACATTCTCACCAAAGTATTTTTTGTTCAGCTCATAATATTCCTTAGTAAGCATATCCGCTGTCAACGCTTCCCCATTTTGAGCTTTCAAATGGATGGTATGTTCAAACTCTGCAAACATCGTTTGCCGGAACAATGTGCCGCGGAAACCTTCCAGGTAATGATTCAATAAATAAATGCGTTTCTTTTCATCTTCGATTGAATTCAATAAATAATCATTCAACAGGTTCTCATTACAAGTCGATGCAACTTCCGCTACAAATATTGAATAATTCCCGTATGGATATGGCTGATATTTACGTGTATAGTAGCTATGGACCGAATGTCCAAACTCATGAACGAGCGTGAATAAGTTATTGACGTTATTTTGCCAGTTCATTAAAATATAAGGATTCGTCCCGTATGTACCAGAAGAATAGGCACCACTTCGTTTCCCTTTGTTTTCATGCACATCGACCCAACGGTTTTCAAATCCCTCTTTCAAAACGTTCAAATAATCCTCTCCAAGCGGAGCAAGTCCTTTAAGGACATAATCCTTGGCCTCGTCATATGTAACCTCCATCTTCACTTCTTTAACAAGAGGAGTGAATAGATCATACATATGAAGTTCATCTAATTGCAGTACTTTTTTACGTAAATCAAGATAACGGTGAAGTAATGGCAAGTTGTCATTGACCGTTTTAACGAGATTATCGTATACAGTCTCCGGAATGTTGTTATTACTTAACGCCGCTTGGCGTGCTGAATCATATTTTCGAACCGTGGCATTGAAGTTATGGTTTTTCACCTCACCAGACAGGGTTGAAGCAAATGTATTGCGGAACTCCCCATACTTGCTGTATACCCCCTTAAATGCCTCCTCACGTACACGGCGATCTTCACTCTCAAGAAAACTGATATACCTTCCGTGAGTTATTTCCACTTCATTTCCCTTTTCATCCTTGATGGTCGGGAATTTCAAATCGGCATTGTTAAGCATACCGAAAGTATTGCCCGATGCATCGAGTACTTCTGATGCCTGCGCCAATAATTCTTCCTGCTCTGCAGATAAGATATGTGGTCTCTGAAGATTAATTTCCTCTAAAGAATGCTTGTATAATTTCAATTCTTCTTTTTCTTCCAAAAACCCTTCCACTTTACTTTCGTCAATGCTCAATAGTTCAGGAACCATATATGAAAACGCAGCCGCTGCCTGGGCATATAAAGCTTTAGCCCGATCCTCCATCCCTTGATAAAAAGGATTGGTTGTATCTTGATCATTGCGCATATGTGAATAAGAATAAACTTTCCCTAGCTTCTCGAATACTTCATCTTGGAGTTGAAGCGCCGCGAATAACTTTTCTGCGCTTTCACCCAACGTCCCTTTATGTGCCTCCGCTTTCTTGAGGTCTTCCTTTACCGCTTTGAAAGCAGCTTCCCAATCTTCCTCGGTTGCGAAGATATCTTCCAGTCTCCAAGTATCTTCAGGAGCTATTTCACTTCTTGAGGGTAATGTATTCGTTTTTGTTTCCTGTGCCATAAAAAAATTCCTCCTCATTCTATAGAAACTTGCCATTGGGCTAACTCGTAAACCGGATAGACGCCGCAATGCTTCATTCGGCGTTCATTCCTTTTAAAGCTTATAATTCCCAGCTCTTATTACTATTTCTCCATTAACAAAAATAATCCTGCCATTTCATCTGAATTCAAGATAAATAGAGATGTTATCACTGATTATACTGGATATTCCCCTTTTCCATCATCAATTTATGCTTATCATAGAAATTTTTTTCCAAAATTCGGGCTTGATCACTGGTGAAGGCAAGGGTAAATTCCCTTTCAACTTTATACACCCCTTTTTCAGGCTTTGATAGATAACCCAATTGCTCCAAAAGCATGATATATTGACCTACAGGATATTCGATTGGTTTTTCATGAAGCAATGGCAACGGTCTGAACTTTATTTCCCCTTTTTTTAAGCGCTTTTTAAAAATGCAGATAATATCAGCCATAGAAATCTTTTCCCCTGTTCTTTTCTCTTGAAACACATCCATGTATAACCATGCCTGCCATTCAATCGAGGCAGTATCGATCAACAGCATCCCTTTGACGGGAACACCCACTTCAATGGGAAGTGTCGCAGGTGTAATATGATGTGAATAAAGCTCTTCGAAAAAAGGATCGCATCTGCGTGCTGTCTTCACTCGATGCAGGGACCAGCCATTTCGTTTATATCTCCATGCAGGCAGAAAAGGGAAACCAAAGCAATTTTGGGGCAATGCCCGACTAGGGGGAAGGAGCTTTAAAGAAGCTGTTGTCAATTCGGCAAAGACGGTTCTAGAGGTAAACGGAGTGAGGTTCTTCAATACTGATAAATGATCAGTTTCCGGGCAATACATCCAAAGAAACGGATGATGGAAGCTGCCGGTGACGAAGAGCCATTGGAAGCGGGTTAAACTGAATTCATACAAGCTTTTCCTTTTTAAGCGTTTTGCAGCGAGGATCCAGATTGGCTTGATGCCTATGCTTTGGTAGGCTCTTGTCCTTTCCATGAATTCCACCTCGGGGATAACTGAGCATTGAAATTCTATTGCATAGCGATTGCCTCCTATCACAGCTAAAATATCAGCCCTTTTCTTAATTTCAGGAAGGTAGGCTTCTAAATCCACTTGGTAACCATGTGACAATAACCACTGAAACAATTTTCTTTTTCCCATTAAATGATACGCGGATTCCGGTTCTGAAGTAGCACGGCATGAAGAACTATTTTTATGTGCGAAATGAGGGATCCTGACGTTTCCCGCTTTGATGGTCATTTCCATCTTGCAGCATGGACAGTAATAATCTGCTGACTTTCTCCATTCATCAATCTCGTTTGCCGGTATCTTTTCAGGAAGGGTAATCCAAGTTCCATCTTTCTTTATCGCAGTTAGCATACATCTCCTCCTCATCCACTACATTCGCCTGCTTCACTTAGGATTCCTTTTAATCGCAAAAAAAAAAAATGCCTGATCGGCATAAAGGAAAGTTACTATCTAAAGAAGGGGTGATAGCAATCGACATGTGGACTCCAATATTTTCAAACCGAAATTTCGTTTAGAAAAGGCACCAATCTCCACTTCTTGAGATACCTTTATATCTTCCAAAAAATCATTCACCAGCTGCCGAGTACTTTCCGTCCTGTAGAGGAAAGCATTGACTTCGAAATTCAGGTGAAAGCTTCTCATATCCATATTGGTTGTCCCAATCGACGCCAGTTGGTCATCAACGATGATGATTTTACTATGCATGAAGCCCTCATTATATTGGAATATACGAACTCCGGAAGCGAGCAATTCGGGAAAATAAGTTCTCGAAGCATGAAATACGATACGTTTATCGGGGTTCTTCGGTACGAGCAGCCTGACATCCAAACCACTTAAAGCAGCTACCTTCAACGCTTGAAAGATATCGTCATCAGGAACGAAATACGGAGATGCAATCCAGACGGACTTTTCTGCCGAAGCGATCATTTTAAAAAAAATACTTTTAATGATCGTCCACTCACTATCCGGCCCGCCGCCAATCAATTGAACTCCGCCATGTCCATGGTGGTTCGGCAGGCTAGCCATGAGATATTCATCACTTAAAAAACTATTATTGGTGGTATAATACCAATCCTGCAGAAATATGAGCTGTAAAGTCCTGACCGCTTCCCCCTTTATGATAAGATGCGTATCCCGCCAAGAACCGAATTTCTGATCTTGTCCCAAATATTCATCCCCAATATTGAGGCCGCCTATGAAACCGACAGAGCCATCTATCACAATTATTTTACGATGGTTGCGAAAGTTGAATGTATTATTTAATAAAGGGAGATGCAACGGACCAAAAGCAACCATTTCAACTCCCGCACTCCTCAGTTCATCGATATATGAACGAGCTAACTTCCAGGAACCAACCGCATCAAAGAGAAATCGGACCTCTACCCCTTCTTTTACTTTTTGAATCAAGATGTCCTTCAGCAAACCGCCAATACGGTCATCCCTAACAATATAATATTCTAAATGAATATGATGTGTGGCTTTTTTTAATTCTTCGATGATATTGGAAAATGTCTCATCACCATTCCTTAAAACCCGGGTTTCAGTCGTAAATGAAATAGGGCTATTCCCCAGCCTATTTGCAAGAGTGATTAACTGCTGAGGGGTATCGCCCATTTCCATCATTCGGTCATTATACTCGGCCCCGCCGCTTATTTTCACGAAACTCTGTTTATCCAAAAAGTACTTCTTGCGAAATATCCTTTCTTTCCGAAAATTACGGCCAAACAAAAAGTAAAAAATGAAACCGATGAATGGGAAAGCGCCAAAAATAACCAGCCATGTTATGGTCTCAATCGGATCTCTGTTTTCCAGGAAAATGTTGAATCCAATTATCACCAAGAAAAGGGTCAATATAAGGCTGGAATAAAAAATCACCCTGCCATCGACGCCATTTATTAGAAAATACCAAGAGCCGACCAACAAGAGAATAAGCAGACCAATGCCAACTATATTCTTCACCTAGACTACCTCCAATTAACAAACACAGGCACATGATAAACCGTAAAGCACTCATTCTTGGACGAAAAGGCCGATTTCTACTGAAATCGGCCTCAACAGTCTATGCGAAATATTTATCGACCGTTGTGAATACATCATTTTCGATAACTATCTTCCCGTACTCTTCAAGCATGTGCACCGTTATAGGTGACTCCTGACTATATTCCAATAAAAGACTTAGAACATTATCGATTTCTTCCTCATCAATCTCAGCCTCGGAAAATTCGATATAAAGATAATATTTATTCTGATAAACATAAAGTTTTGTCGTCCAGTCATCCAAGCCATGACGCTTGCTTAATGAAATGACATCTTCAAAATCCTCGAAAGTCGTGATGAATTCAATCATACCATCTTCAAATGTCATACCGCTTTCTTCATCTTTCCCATGAAAATGTTGATCAAGAAGCGTATCCATCTTGTCTGATACATTCAAATCCCTTAACTTATCATCTGAAAGAGGCAGCTCGAGCTTCTGACCATCTTTGGCAAGCTGGGCTTTTGTGACCAAAACTTCCAAGCCTTTTTCAAGGGCTTGAACTTGAATCCATAAAGGTCCTTCAATCATGAATTCTTCTTCTTGATGCACTTCATCCATCATTTCCCAAAAAAGTTCCTCACTTCGCTCGCGGCTGTACCAAATTTCTTCGCGATCAAAGCCTCTTTCCTCAATATCTATATAGGAAATATAAAATTTAACTGTATCGTCATTAATGCGTTCGATTTCCATGATTCCCCTCTCCCTTCCTTTCTCATTTTGAAGGGATAATAACCCCCAAGCGAAAATTGCTCTTAAAAGCTCTTTACCCGTAAGTGAATACTGTAAATCATGATAGTCATTAAAACAGACTATTTTACATCATTTTATGACAAAACCTTGAAGAAGGGAAATAAAAAACATTACATATCTAAAAAACAATTGTTTGCCTAATATTCCATTCATTCTATAAAAAAATTCATCCGCATGCAACTATCATAATGCTTTCTTCAATTTTAAACTTACTGCCATTAATGCCTTATTATATACACGGCATGATGAGGTGCATTCTTACTTTTTCTTTAAATGATGACCGGTTCAAGGGACATGCTGCAAATCCGAAAAATTTGGTGTCGCCTATGAATCCTGTTATGATACCCGTCATTAAGTAAAAAAAATCAGCGAAAAAACGATTATGTATAAAGAAAAAGCCCTGCACATTTCCTGGCAGAGCTTGAAAGACCTTATTAGTTGACCATACGTTGTGCTTCCCGTAGCTGGAAGGTACGAACTTTACGTGGTAAAAAGCGTCTTATCTCATCTTCGTTATAACCAACTTGAAGCCGTTTCTCGTCAAGGATAATCGGACGTCTTAACAGACCTGGATTTTCCTTGATCAATTTATATAATTCTTGAAGAGGCAGGCTCTCTAAATTTACGTTTAACTTTTGGAAAGTTTTTGACCGTGTTGAAATGATTTCATCGGTTCCATCTTCAGTCATTCGAAGAATTTCTTTAATCTCATCAATCGTTAACGGTTCTGAAAAAATGTTTCTTTCTTTATAACCAATCTCATGTTCCTCTAACCATGCTTTTGCTTTCCTGCATGAAGTACAACTAGGTGATGTATATAATGTTACCATGTTTACTCACACTCCCTAAATATAGAATCGGTGATCTATGAGGGGAAATCTACTATTAGTATTCATAAGTACCACTCTAATTTGAAATAATTTTAAATAAGTAATTCATTTTCTTTATTATACACTAAATTATTTAAAATGAATACCCTTTTTGATATTTGGAAAAATCCTTATAAACTTCTAGTTTAGCCTGTACTATAGCTTTTTCTGTTTTTTATGTAATACATTAAAACCGCTTTTTCTAATTGAAAATACCTACCTACCATTCTCAGTTAACTCTCAATTCGGCCCTCATGATTTTTTTATTAACTCTTACTTTTATTTACCCCCCATCTTTGTCAATAAACAAGAACATGTTAATATATTTTCTTTAATAAAAAGCAAATTCCTTCTTTCACATGAAAAACCATTCTTTTAGCACATATATTTCCAAAAGTAAAAAAGTAATTCGAAAAAATCAGCGATAAGTGAGTAATCTACCATCCAAGAAATTATAGATATTCATTTGCCCGCAATAAATGCACAATAAGAAAAAAAATACAGTTTGCCTGGAGTCGAAAAACATGATAATTATTTTCAATAACCCGCTCCCTTTCCGCCGACTGCCTTGCCAAGCCCCATCAAAAACACGCTGCCTCCGTGGTCTCCACTAGCCAGTTTTTCTGCAGGAGTGTCGCACTTTTCTTCAATCCATTGAGGTTTTTCATAGAACAGTAAAAAGCCATGAACTTATAACATATCGTGGTTGGGCTGAGAACATTCCAAACCTCCTTTATGGACAAATTTCTTGAACACTTTTTTCGGCCCTTACTGTACTTTTTCGACGTACGGAGCTATTTTTTCAGCCTTTCCCGCAGTTTTTTCTTCCTATACCGCACTTTATTCGACCCACAACGTACCTTATTCGACCTACACCGCACTTTATTCGACCCACACCGTACTTTATTCGACCTACACCGCACTTTATTCGACCGTTCACGAATTTTTTCGATCCACCGCACTTTTTTCGACCTACACCGTACCTTATTCGACCTGCACCGCACTTTATTCGACCTACACCGCACTTTATTCGACCTACACCCTACTTTATTCGACCTACACCGCACTTTATTCGTCCGTTCACGAATTTTTCCGACCTACACCACACTTTATTCGACCTACACCGTACTTTTTTCGACAAACTAAAAAGGGCCGGTTAAACGCCGGGCCCCTTTTTTTCTTAAATTTCCATCTCTTTAAAAATATCCGTTTCCTGACTTGCATTCAAGCTTAGTACATCCTCTACATCTTGATAAGATTTCCCATATAGGTCATCATCTTTGTAAGTATGGATTTCAGAATAAATCTCTTTCATGAAGTCAAATACGTCTTCTTCATCAACTGATGGATTTGCTGGCCAATATAGGATTTCCATAGGCGTATTCTCCTTAGTGGCAAGGGATTTTCTGCTGTAGGAAATTGAAGAGGCATGCTGGAATCCTTCCCTTTTATAAAATTTCAGCCTTTTAAATGAATCGTCATCATTTTCTTGTACTGGTTCTACTTCCAGCAAGATCGTTTTCTGCTTTTTTTGCAGTTTTTGAATTAATTTCCTTCCTAGTCCCTGCCCCCTTGAATTCTTTGATACAAAAAGGTAATCAACGAATATAAACTCTTCTCCCTCCACATACAATAAAACATGGTCGGGACCTTCATCCTTTTTATATATTTCCTGCTTATCTTCTAAAAGAACTTCTATATGTTCTTTGGACTTCATTTCTTCAATAGGGAAATACTGGTTCAACTTATCGTACCAATTCATAATTTAATCTCCTCATTTGCTAGATTATACTTTCCAGATTTTTTCTTATCCACTACAATGGAACTTGAATAGCTTGAAAATATTAGGAGGGTTTTGATGATCAGTTACTTTTTGGACTTTTTATTAGTCGCTGCTTGCGTTATTGGCATTACAGCTGTGAATGGCGTTGTGACGAATGGCATCGGCGAAAAATGGTTTGGCGGGAAACGTCACTCTCATATTTTCGATCAATCGAAACGAATTCAGTCAGGGTGGAGTAAAGTTGGCGGGAATAAAAAGCGGTAATTCAGAGAGAAATTGGATGACCGGAAGGCTCTTCCAAGGTCATCCTTTTTTTCATGGGGTATAGTCTACTCCCTTTGTATATCGATTTGCTGCATTCCATAATAAGTATTCATCAATACCATTATCATTCAATGCTTTTATTTGGGCTTCCACTTCTTCCTTTCCATACCTTTGGTAATTCCCTTCACCTAAATATGAGGCAGTAAAATCTTGTAGCCAAGGTCTTGAAGTAGGTGGAGTTTTTAATTCCTTCAGCTTCCCGTTCTCCAATTTCGCATATTCCTTAACGAGATTATAAGGCTCCAAATCAGGTTTATCGATACCAAAATAAGATGTCCAGTGACTCGGATAGATCATCGAGGAAATGACATCGACATTCTCAGAGATTTTTGTGAAGTTTTGCCCTATTCCGGGAGCCTCAGGCAATGTAGCTGCATATCCAAAAATATCCACCGATACTTCCACATCATATGGCTCCAGCTGTTTCCTCGCATAACTTACGAAATCTGTCACTGCCTGAACCCTTTTGGCTGTATGACTCACTTTCGCTTCATCATATTCACCGACGTCATATTTCAAATCATCTTCTTTATTTTCGAATCCTTCGGGAAAACGGACATAGTCAAATTGAATTTCCTTAAAACCCATCTTTGCCGCTTCAATGGCAATACCGACATTATAATCCCACACCTCTTTTAAAAATGGGTTAACGAAGGCTTCCCCTCGACCATTTTTCCATACATTTTCGCCATCTAAAAATGATAATTCGGGCTTCTCTTTGGCCAAAAGTGAGTCTTTAAAGACGACTACCCTTGCAATCGGGTAAATTTGTTTATTCTCCAATTTTTTCAGCATTGCCTTTGGATTTTTTATGTAGTCTTTACCAATCCCAGCATATGGAGAATCCGGATCTTCGGTTTTAAACGTTACGTTCCCCTTGTCATCCTTAATGTCAATGACCATCGCATTCAAGTCGGTTTCATCTACATATTTAATAAGTTCATTCAATTTATTGCCGCCCGCTGCAGGCCCTGTCACATATATTCCGCGCACAGCATCCGGATAGTCGAATTTCAACCCCGAATCAAAAACAAAACGCGGTACGCTCGCAGGCAATTCTTTATTTTCTAATGCTACCTGCCTGGTTTCGTTCATGCCTTGTGCATGAACTGGCTGTTGAATCAGGAATATACACATTCCTGTCATCAACCATTTACACATTGGTTTCATTTTCTCCACCTCATTCGCCATCAGTCATCAATATTCAACAAATATAATAAACCCCTTTCTTTAATACCACAAACAATTAACTTTACTCCTATATATTATAAATAATTAAAAAAACTGACTTAGAAATAAGAATACGTTTAACAAACCTGTATTCCCTTGTGAGTATTCTTCCCTAAAATGGTCTGCTCATTGGGAAATATGTTAAACGGATTGATTTTCCTTGAACCCTTCATTTCTTCCATATTCAAAAAAAGAAGCGAAAAATCCGTTCTATTGGCTTGTTTGCCGTTTCAATTATACATTTAATATGAATAAATGCTAAAATACAGTATAGTGGACATTTCGTATTCTCAAAAATGGCATCGATACAGGACAAAACGGCCCTCCACAAGATTTAAATGAGCATTTCCCATCAATGGTATATGCACATTTCTTTCAAAGAAAGTGGATTCATTTTCTATTTATCCTTACAATAATGAAGAGCGAATATCCATTTATCAATAAACGCATTTAGAGGAGTGACTAGCAGTTGAAAAGGATTTTCTCCGGCATTCAGCCATCCGGTTCCGTTACTTTAGGAAATTACATCGGAGCAATGAAACAATTCGTTAACTTACAAAATGAATATGATTGTTTCTTTTGTATTGTTGACCAGCATGCAATTACAGTACCACAGGATCGCATTAAGTTAAGGAAAAACATTAAAACATTGGCCGCTTTATATTTGGCTATTGGCCTGGATCCTGAAAAGAATACCATCTTCATTCAATCAGAAGTACCAGCACATGCCCAGGCAGGCTGGATTTTACAGAGTATATCCTATATTGGGGAACTTGAGAGAATGACGCAATTTAAAGACAAATCCGCTGGCAAAGAAGGGGTATCCGCAGCACTGCTTACTTACCCTCCGTTGATGGCTGCCGATATCCTCCTTTATAGTACAGATGTAGTTCCTGTCGGGGAAGATCAAAAACAGCATCTTGAATTGACACGCGATTTGGCTGAACGGTTCAATAAAAAGCATAATGATATATTTAAAATCCCAGAAATCAGCCTCCCTACAGAAGGGGCCCGTATCATGTCCCTTCAGGAACCAACCAAGAAAATGAGCAAATCCGATCCTAATAAAAAGGCAACGATTGCCTTATTGGATAATCCGAAGCAAATCGAAAAAAACATCAAGAGCGCAGTTACCGATTCGGAAGGAATTGTCCGTTACGATAAGGAAAACAAAGCGGGTGTTTCCAACCTTATGTCCATATACTCGATCTTCAGTGGAAAAACCTATTCGGAAATTGAAGAGATGTATGAGGGCAAAGGTTATGGTGACTTTAAAAGTGATTTGGCTGAGGTGGTTCTTGGAGAAATCCTGCCAATTCAGGAACGCTATAATGAATTGATCGATTCGCCTGAATTGGATGAAATTCTGGACCGCGGTGCAGAAAAGGCGAACATGGAAGCCAATAAAATGATCAGAAAAATGTATAATGGCATGGGACTTGGCAGAAAGAGATAAAAAAAAGACGATCCGTTAAGGATCGTCTTTTTTTATAATATTGATGGGCTATCGCCAGCCTCCACTTGCCACAGCTTTTCAAAGAAAGGCTGCCCCTTCACAAGGTTTTCACAAAGCTGAAGGTGCTTCTCTGACCAGCCTTCCTTCATTTCTTCATATAATTCAAGCCAAGCTATCTGAAAATCCATTTCTTGAATGCTTTCATATTTCTCAGGAGCCCATTCTGTATACCAATAGCGGATTTCAGCCGTGTTTTTCGCCGTGAATAATTGGTCCATGGCCATGAATAGCAATTGCTTAAGCTGTCTTTCTTTTCTTGTCAAACCGTTCATGAATAAGGGAGACGGCGACAAAATATGATATTCTTTCTCAGATGTAGGTTTTTCAGTAAAGGTGTAATCCATCTCATCATGGTTTTCTATCATGTCATAAACAATTTGTTCCTGCCGGGGAATTATTCTGCTTTTCCTAATCGGAATATGATACCCTATCGTATCTACAGCTAAGATTCCATTTCCGTCCGTCACGATAAAACAATAGTCGAGCTGAATTCGTTCATGATTTTTCCTTGCATATGCTTTTTGATATACATCATTCAGCAGTGGCTTAGGTAATTCTGACAAGTCGTTTTCTATGTAGTGGAACAATGTTGATGACACTTTCAACAAAGGAACTTGATCTAGTAGTTCGATCCCGTCATCCTTCCTCCATTCATGAAAATGACAAATATTATAGCCGTTTTCTTCTCCTTCAAACCAGTTAACCCATACATCATGAAGATATAGCATCATTCATCCCTCACTTAAACAAATTTCTGTTTGTCAATCAGTATAGGCAGGAACCATACAATTTATTCCTATTCTAGAAAACAGATTAAGAAAAAAAGAACGTATATATTTAACTCTTTTTAGATAGGAATTCTTCAGATTGAATAATGAACGATTTTTTCACAGAGAGTTTCTCAGAATTTTTCACCAGGTAATAGCCACTACAGTATCCAAGCATATATGGGTATCCTTTCGTCCCGAGCAGAAGTGCATCATGAAGGGGATCTGTACGTTTTATCGTGTGCTTTTCCTCTAAATGCTTACTCCAAAATTCTCTTAGTTTATCTTCCTGATATAACTTAGTCCATTTAGCTAAAAATTTTGTTCCTAAGTATTTCCCCACCGTTCTTTCCGCCAGTCCTTCCATGATCATCGTATCCAGGAGAGTGAATTCTTTTTGGTCCTTTTTCAAATGATGCAGACGGCAAACATGATGATATTCATGAATCAACAGCGCCTCCATTTCCTTTTCGGCTATCCCCTTGCCGTAAAAAAGGAATAGTTTATCTTCAAATGCCAACCCTGACTTCGTTTCCATTTTTTTATTCCATATCCCTGAAGACATGAGCGGAAAAATATATATGGGAACATCAGGCCCACCCCATAGCTTCTTATAAGCTGTAAACAACCTTTGTGTTTTCTCCCAGACATTATTTTCGTTTAAGTCTTCCCATGTTTGTTTTGTTTTTTGATTCGGCGAATACATGCCATGCTTCAATAAATGATGATAAATCATGTCCGCATCAAGGGTATTATTGAATGTACCTTTAACTCTCTCCATCATCCGGACCGGGCGGTTGAAATCCTTCTTCATCCATTCATTGGTTGAAATGACTCCCATTTCCCATACACCTCCGCTTCTATTGACTATCGTATGATTTAAAGAAGGCGGTTGACACATTTTAATTCCTTGTAATTGCAATTTTCCCTTCAACATAAAAAGAGCAGATCCCTAAGATCTGCTCTTCCTTCGAACTTATTGATATTTTTTGAAAAGAATAGTTGCGTTATGTCCACCGAATCCAAGTGAATTGCTGATGGCTGCATTGATTTCGCCCTTCCTTGCTTGATTCGGGACATAGTCCAAATCACACTCAGGGTCTGGTGTTTCAATATTGATGGTTGGAGGCAAAATGCTGTCCCTGATTGCCTGAATCGTGAAAATCGCTTCCACACCGCCTGCTGCCCCTAACATATGGCCTGTCATCGATTTAGTGGAACTTATTGCAAGTTTATTAGCATGGTCGCCAAAGACTTCTTTGACTGCCATCGTCTCGTATTTGTCATTGTAAGGCGTACTCGTTCCGTGGGCATTCACATATTGGATGTCTTCAGGATTCAAACCTGCATCCTCGATTGCAATTTTCATCGCTCTTGCCCCGCCTTCTCCACCTGGTGCCGGAGCGGTAATATGGAAGGCATCTCCAGTTGAGCCATAACCAGCTATTTCAGCATAAATCTTGGCTCCTCTATTCAATGCATGTTCAAGATCTTCCAGAACGATGATTCCAGCTCCTTCGCCTATTACGAAACCATCACGGTTAAGATCAAAAGGACGGCTAGCCGTTTGTGGATCAGGGTTTGTCGATAAAGCCGTATTTGCACAGAAGCCTGCAACCGACATTTTTGTGATTGGCGCTTCGGCCCCGCCTGTAATCATCACATCGGCATCGCCCCGTTGAATGGCTTTAAACGCATCACCAATTGAATTAGTTCCTGTTGCACAGGCCGTTACCGTACAAGAATTGATTCCTTTTGCACCCAGTAAGATAGAAACCTGGCCAGCTGCCATGTCCGGAATCATCATTGGTACGAAAAATGGGCTTACACGTTTATATCCTCTGTTTAAAAAGTTTTCATGCTGTGTCTCAAGTGTTTCCAGCCCGCCGATACCCGAACCGATCCAAACTCCGACACGTGCAGCATTTTCATCGGTTATTTCCAGCTTGCTATCATTATATGCCATAACGGAAGCTGCAATTGCATAATGGGTAAAACGGTCCATCTTGCGTGCTTCTTTACGATTTATATATGTTTCTATATCAAAATCCTTGATTTCAGCAGCCACTTTTACGGGATATTCTTCAGCATTCAAACGAGTTAAAGGTCCTATCCCCGATTTCCCCTCGATTATATTTTTCCATCCAGTTTCTGCATCATTACCAACTGGAGAGATTGCTCCAATACCTGTTACAACTACACGACGATTAGTCATTTAAAAATGGCTCCTTCCTATTTTTAAAGCTCTTACGTTTTGCTTCTTCTTTTATTTACCCCACCTAAGAGCGATCGCTCCCCATGTAAGGCCACCACCAAAACCGACCATGACGATTAAATCATTGTCTTTGATTCTTCCTGCTTCCATTTCTTCCACAAGGGCCATTGGAATGGACGCTGAAGAAGTATTTCCATATTTATGAATCGTTTTTGTCATTTTTTCAAGCGGGAGATCCAAGCGTTCCCTTGAGGCTTCCATAATTCGTATGTTAGCTTGATGCGGGACAAGCAGATCCACATCTTCTTTCGTCAAACCAGCTTTGTCCAAGACACCCAGGCTGGATTCACCCATCTGACGGACAGCAAATTTAAATACTTCACGTCCATTCATATGAATGAAATCTCCCTCCTGTAATAAGTGCTTCCCACCGGTTCCATCTGCGCCTAATTCAAAGGAAAGGACTCCTTTTCCCTCAGATACAGGTCCAAGTACAACTGCACCAGCTCCGTCACCAAAAAGTACAGCAGTATTGCGGTCTTCCCAATTCGTTACTTTCGAAAGCTTTTCAACACCGACAATCAGCACATGCTTATATGCACCTGTCTTAATAAATTGCTGTGCCGTGATCATTGCGTACATAAAACCGGCACATGCAGCACTTACATCCATTGCAGCTGCCTTCATCGCTCCCAATTTCTCTTGAATCATGCAAGCGACAGAAGGAAATGACTGATCCGGTGTAACAGTGGCTACAAGAATTAAATCTATCTCTTCAGCCAGAATTTCCGCATTTTTCAATGCAGCTTTTGCGGCTTCATAAGCCATGTCAGATGTATCAATATCATCATTGGCAATTCTTCTTTCCTCAATACCCGTCCTAGTCCGAATCCACTCATCAGAAGTGTCCATTATTTTCTCTAGGTCCGCATTTGTTACGATTTTGTCGGGTAAGTAGCGACCAAGCCCTAGTATTCCAGCATTCATCTTGCCATCCCCTTATATTTTAATGAGTTATTATAATCATCTATTATTACCTGGTACTAATTTTATATAAAAAAAGACTTCCTTGCAAGAGTTAACAGTTTGAAAAGCTAAAGAAATCTCTTTCGGAAGTCGGACAAGCGCCTATGCCAAGGGAAATTGGGGACATACATTATAAATAAAAGGAGAATAGGAGGAATTCATTTTGGACATCTTCAATCGCAACAGGGAGAGAAAACCCGATGATCATTTTTCGAATTTGATGTTTGGCAGGAAAAATGAACCGGAGCAAGAGGAAGCGCAGGTTGATTACATGCAATTGATGGCGAGCGTTGAGACCTTGATGGGCTTATACAGTCAATACAAACCGACCATTGATAAAATCAATCTGAGCCCATTGATCGCCAAGTTCTTGAAAAAAGAATAATAAAATTTAAGGCTGCCCTTTTACCGGACAGCCTGCCTTTAATTAACGCTGAGCATCTTGTTTACCAAGCTCATAAGCTTCTTGCATAACGCTTTTAAAGAGCTCCATGAATGGCTCTGCCATCTCCATTGAGAATGGAATCCCGCTTGCTTCAAGCTTCGCTTTAGCCTCTGGGAAGTATTTCATGGCGATTCCCATAAAT
Source organism: Peribacillus sp. Aquil_B1 (assembly GCF_022603275.1). Lineage (NCBI taxonomy): Bacteria > Bacillati > Bacillota > Bacilli > Caryophanales > Bacillaceae > Peribacillus > Peribacillus sp. Aquil_B1. Next base: position 503,703 of record NZ_JAKXEE010000002.1, read on the forward strand.
TCAAGAGTTTTATCTGAACTCATTCGCATTTCCCCCTATCTTTTGAATATTCATCGATTGATCATTGTGATGCCTAAATAAGCTCAATATTATCATAATTCCACTGAACCCTTTCGTAAAGGGCGTACATATAAAATCATGAATTTCTTTTGATGTTAATTCCTATCCTTGAACATTATAGTACAAGACATATAGATTAGAGGCAAATATACAGTTTTGTCTTTCCCAAATAACGAAAATGTTAATCACGCTTTCTCCACGTTTTAAGTAAGTTTAATCGTTTATTATGTTTTCTCTGTAATGCAATGCCTTCTTCCGGTTCCATTTTGCATTGCACTTCAAATATTGTTCCTTTATTGATTTTAGTTGTTGATTCGGAAGTGAATGAATCCATCCTTTCACCAAATATCAACTTGGCACATTTATCCCAATGATCATCAATACTGCTGCACAATTGGATGTCCCTATCGGAACTTGTGGTAAGCACCGCTTCCAAAGCATTTACAAAATCAGTGATGTAGATTGCATCTCCAGTATATTCATCAGCAATTGCCGCTTTGATATTAGACTGTCCAAGCTGATTGATTCCAGCTTCAAAGCTCATGCCTTCCGATTGCCAAGGTCCATAAATCGTCGGTAAAAATATGATTTTTGCAGAATCCATTTCACGAATCGAGCTTAATATCGACTGAAATATACCGACATCTTTTTCAATGGGCATGAAAAGTACGAAATTTGGCGTTTCATTCTTGCCATTTTTTTTGCATTTCTCGATGAAGGATACGATCTCTCCTATTACAAAATCGATTTTGTCCATTTTTCCGCTTTGAATATCGTAACAAGATATGAACACCGTGTCCTGCTGTGAAATATCCAATAATTTAAGTTTGTTTATCGGAAAGTATAGATAATTTGAATTCCTGCCTATTTCAAGTTCCTTTTCTTCCTTAATATATTGACTTGCTTCGGAATCAGCCCAATCGATTCCGATTACTTCTTTCCCTTGGTTCAAAAAATATTGAGTCACATAGAATCCCACAAATCGATAAGCGCCAATGACAATGTTTGTTTGCATCAATACAGCCTCCTCGTATGCCATCAAGCCCACTTCACCCGGCACGTCTAGTTTTTTTAGATGCTGTATCGTATGCAAACTATTGTAAAAATATATCTCTTCTCATAAAGTCTCTTCATTCTCATTGAAAAACTTCTGTATTTGATAGGGGATTTTATAACGTTTTTCGGGCAATATATACGTCAGCTGCAAGTCTGCTTTTCTAGCCAGCTGGATTTGCCGATAAAGGGAGGCTTGCTCTTTCCGCAAGCTTCCAAAAACCTGAATCACTTTCATGGGGATATTCTCTGCGATCATTGAATCTTCAGTGTCCAGTATATGCTGTTCACATTCTGTCGGATCGAGCTCAAATGCAGCAGCGACCTCGGACAGCCACTTTTTATAGAAGAATTTATTTTCCTTTTCTTTCTCCAGTTGTGCTTTCAAGGAAAAAACCGGATCTATCAATACGACGGACCGTATTTTATTACCAAGTTCATTCATTAACTTTAAGGCAAGGAGTGCGCCTGTCCCCTCTGCCAATATATGAACTTTTTGATTGACTATTTCTTTTTTCATGAACAGAATATATAGGTTAAGGGAAAGCTCGAGTGCTTTAGGACTGCCCCAGTTTGCTCCGTAAAAATTAGATGAAAATAGGGTGTATCCGTATTCCTTTAAATATTCCAATATCTGCAGCCTGCCAGGATGCTGCAGCCAAAAGCTGCTTTCTTTTTCGACAAAATGACTACGGTCTCCAATTACCATTACGGAAAAACCACTGGGCCGTTCTGGATAATAGATGATATTCCATTGGTCATCAATTTGAAAAGTTCGTTGTTCCATCGTTCAAACTCCTTTAAGGAATATTACTACTACTATATTAATTTATGACGAAAAATAGAAAGGGTCAGTGGAAACGCCTAACTTCTTATCTTTAATTAACCAAGCACGGAGTTTTTACTTTTATTTTTTCCGTATGATTTCCCTTTTGAAGTTTGAAACCAACAAGTCTGCCTGAAAAGAAAAGTTCTCTTATGATTTAATGTATTGAATTATTTAAAGGTTATTATTAAAAACACGTTTTAACTGTATATTAATTATGGTAAGATAAAAATGAATGTAGTGGAATGAGGTGAAATTCGATGCGTTATGCTTGGACAATTTTTTGGACATTCTTATTAGTGCATATGACTGTATATGTTGTTTCTTCCATGATCGGAGTTTCATACGATGCTGCGCAGGGAACGATTTTAGGATTAGCTGCTGCTATCCTGATTTGCATCATCCCGGCTATCATGCCTGCTGGGCCAGCTAAAGACTCTCATCAACATTAAGAAGCAAAAGAGGACATCCTTTATAGGATGTCCTTTTTGTTATACCGTTCTTTGCTTACGGGTAAACTACATTTCAACGTTTTTATATGAGAACCAATTCATCATGATCATAATCAATCGTTATTCCCTCTTTAATCTCAACAGTCCCGGCAATGATTTTACGGGCGATTTTCGTTTCCAGATGCTTTTGGATGAATCGCTTCAGCGGTCTTGCCCCATATACCGGATCATATCCTTGTTCCGCAATGAATTCCTTAGCCGCTTCAGTAACATTCAGGACTATATTTTGTTCAGTCAACCTTACTTGTAATTGATGAACCATTTTATCTACTATTTCAACGATTTCTTGTTTTGTAAGAGGTTTGAATAATACAATGTCATCAACTCGATTCAAGAATTCCGGACGGAAATGCCCTCTTAACTCTTTAAAGACCTGATCTTTTATTTCTTCCTCAATGCCTCCATCCACCCTGTTGGACTGCAATAAGAAATGGGATCCGATATTGGAAGTCATGATGATCACCGTATTTTTACAGTTGATTGTTCTTCCCTGGGAGTCTGTTATCCTTCCATCATCCAGCATTTGCAGCAAAATATTGAAGACTTCCGGATGCGCCTTTTCAATTTCATCCAATAATATAACTGAATATGGGTTTCTCCTAACAGCCTCCGTAAGTTGGCCGCCTTCCTCAAATCCAACATATCCAGGAGGTGCACCAACAAGGCGGGACACCGCATGTTTCTCCATATATTCCGACATATCGATTCGAATCAAATGTTCCTCACTATCGAATAACGTTTCTGCCAAAGCTTTTACCAATTCGGTTTTACCTACACCCGTTGGCCCAAGAAAAATGAATGAACCGATTGGTCTGTTTGGATCTTTAATTCCAGCTCTTGCCCTTAAAACAGCATCGGATACGAGTTCCACCGCTTCTCCTTGACCTATTACGCGTTCATGCAGGATATCAGATAGGCGAAGCAGCTTCTCCCTTTCACTTTCCACCAGCTTGCTAATCGGAATCCCCGTCCACCTTGCAACAATCGAGGCAATTTCCTCCTCCGTCACTTCCTGGCGAAGCAATCGTGATTCCTGTTTTTCCTTTTCCAATTCGTCTTCCATTGCTTCCAATTCTTTTTGAAGCTGCGGAATCCTTCCATGCCGAAGTTCAGCTGCCCGGTTAAGGTCATAGTCATTCTCTGCCTGATCCAGTTCATGACGCAGTTTCTCTAGCTCTTCACGTTGATCCTGCACCTTTTGAAGCGCTGATTTCTCCATTTGCCACTTCGATTTCATGCTATTCGCTTGATCCTGAAGTTCTGATAGTTCTTTTTGAAGCACTTCCAGCCTTGCTCTGCTTTGAGGGTCCTCCTCATTCTTCAAGGCCGCCTCTTCAATTTCAAGTTGCATGACTTTTCTCGTAATTTCATCCAACTCGGATGGCATTGAGTCGATTTCCATTCGGATCATCGCACATGCTTCATCCACAAGATCTATCGCTTTATCCGGTAAAAATCGCTCCGTTATATATCGGTTCGAAAGGACAGAGGCCGCAACGATCGCCCGATCGTGTATCCTGACGCCATGGTGAATTTCAAACCGTTCCTTTAATCCCCGCAAAATTGAAATCGTATCTTCAACATCCGGTTCAGGAACCAGAACCTGTTGGAAACGGCGTTCCAGAGCCGGATCCTTTTCAATATATTGCCGATATTCATCAAGGGTCGTTGCACCGATACAATGCAGCTCACCGCGCGCAAGCATCGGCTTTAACATATTTCCGGCATCAAGTGCGCCATCCGTTCTTCCTGCACCGACAATTGTGTGCAATTCATCAATGAATAATAGAATTTTACCGTCACTCTTCTTGATCTCATTCAAGACCGCTTTTAGGCGTTCCTCAAATTCACCGCGGAATTTGGCACCAGCGACAAGCGCACTCATATCAAGAGAAAAAACGGTCTTGTCCTTTAATCCCTCAGGCACATCCTTCCGAACGATCCTTTGTGCCAGCCCCTCGACTATGGCTGTTTTACCTACTCCGGGTTCTCCTATTAATACAGGATTATTTTTCGTTTTACGTGAAAGGATCCGGATGACGTTACGGATTTCCGTATCACGGCCGATTACGGGGTCAACCTTCCCCGATTTAACCTCAGCAACGAGATCTCTGCCGTATTTTTTCAGTACTTCATAAGTGCTTTCAGGATTTTGACTAGTCACTCGCTGATTCCCCCTTATATCGTTTATAACCTGTTTTGCTTTATCATAATCCATTCCATATAATGAAAAAAGCCTGTTCACATTCGTTTTATTGACCTGCAGCGACGCAAGGAGTATATGTTCGACAGATAAGTATTCATCCTCCCACATCTGCATTTCCTTTTCGGCAGCCATCAACATTTGCTGCAGGGAGGATGACATGTAAACCTGGGAAACACTACCGCTCACTTCCGGTAATCGATCCAGTTCCTTATTTAGCTCTATATCAAATAGATTCATCGGTTTACCAGATTCCGATAAAATCCTGATTAATAAACTTTCATCCTGTTCCATTAAGGCCTTTAATAAATGAAGCTCCGTCAGCTCGGGATTCCCTCTATCTTTGGCTAGTTCCTGGCCGCCAATGAACGCCTGTTGGGTTCTTTCCGTCATTTTATTCATATCCATCTTAAAACCTCCCATTCATCTATATCATGAACGAATTCCCACTCAGTTTGACCAACTTTGACCTTTATATTTTCATTATACTTTTAATTTTCCCCATGTAAAGGAAAGATATAAAAAATGCAGTAGATAAGGTAAACGGCAAAAACCTTTCTTCATATAGAAGAAAGGCTTGTTCAATTTGGTTGATTTCCTCTCCAGGCACTCGCTTTCAGCGGGCGGTCCGGGAGCCTTGCGCCTGCGGGGACTCCCTTGGACTCGCTTTTCCCGCAGGATCTCGCACACCCGCTCCAATCAATTTTCTTTAACTTTTAGATGCATGATGAATCAAAACCGGATTATGCTTTCACGGCCGTTTTATTATAGCCATGAAATTCATCGACGAATTGGAAATCCTTATCCGTCCGACCTGCAAGGATCGTATCTCGGAGAAGAATGCCTGTATCGGTCGTATTGTGGATGATTTCCCCCCAAATTCTTGCGCTCGATTGAACTTTAGCCGTGCGCGGTATGCGTTCCTCTTGATATTTCAAAAATGCCTGTTCAATGTCATTCCCATGCTTATGAAGCATATCCGATAAATAAGCTGCGTCTTCTAAAGCCTGGCAAGCCCCTTGTGCCAAGTATTGAAGCATCGGATGTGCCGCATCACCCGTAAGTGTAATTCTTCCTTTTGTCCAATTATCGATTGGTAACCGGTCATACATTGGCCAGCGGCGTTGTCTTTGGATGAATGAAATCGCATTCTGAACAAGCTCACAAGTTCCGGCAAACACAAGGTCCATTTCTTCCGGGGTTCCCCATTGATCTGTTTTTTCGTTTTCTTCCGTGTATTGAGAACTTTTGAACACCACTACTTGGTTGTATAGTTCTCCCCTTCTAACCGGGTATTGAACAAGATGAAGGTTTGGCCCAATCCACATATAAACATCATCTAAATCTCCATGGCTCGTAACCTCTTCCATCGGAATCGCTCCCCTGTATGCAACATATTGAGAGCAGATCGGTTGATCTTCCACAAAAAGTTTCCGTGCCTTGGACCATAATCCATCGGCTCCAATGACAGCGGTTCCTGAATGTTGGGACCCGTTGGCAGAAGTAACCGTCACTTCCCCTTCATTTTCTACCGTTTCAATAATGGTTTGGTTCGTAACCAGTTCAATATACGGGTTATTTTCACAGGCTTCAGCCAGTACTTTATGCAAATCGGAACGATGCAAGACAACATACGGTGCTCCATATCTTTCTTTATAAACATCACCTAAATCCAAAGCGGAAAGCTCTTTTCCGGAAAAGGCATCCATCAGCACCAATCTTTTTGGAAATACTGCAATTTCATTGATTTTATCCATGACCCCTAAACGCTGCAAGACGTTGGTGGCATTTGCTGCAAGCTGAATCCCTGCACCAATTTCGCCAAATTCGGGAGCTTGTTCAAGGACTTTTACATATTGTTTTGTTTCTGCAATTCCTAAAGCAGTTGCCAATCCGCCAATTCCCCCACCGATAACGATGAATGGTTTATTTTCTGTGTTCATCATCAATTCCCCCTATATTTAGTTGCTTTTAGCCAATGTTGCGGATCACTACGACAGTAAGCGTTTTCATTCGACTGGCATTCCATATATTCATCAGGATCTAAGCTGAAGTTTCCAAACAGATTATTTTCAAACCAAAACAGGCTTGAATTCACTTTCAACCTTTTGGTAACCATTGTTTGCGTCTAATGCCTGTTGCTGCTCCAAGTCGAATCTCTCCATTATTGGTAAGTCGTTTACTGAGAACAAGTAAGAATCCGCTTCTGCAACATGCTCATGCCATGCCCAATTTGGAACGACGAAATAATCTCCCTTGGACCAGTCAAAACGCACTCCATTAATTACCGTATAGCCTGAACCTTGGTGCACTTGATAAATTGTGGAATGGGTATGGCGATGTGCTTTCGTATGGAAACCTTTCGGAAGTTTCTGCATCCATGCCCCCATCGTCGGATTGGCCGTTTGGCCATTTGATGGATTGATATATTCCACGGCGAAACCATCATATGGATCCGGTTCAAAATTCATTAAACCTTCTATCGCTGCTTTGGTGCCTTTCCACTTGTAGTTGGCAAGCGGTGCCACTTGTGAATAACGGTCGGATACTGGACGAACCATTCCGCCTTGATAACGGAGCTCTGAAAAATTATCGGGCCGTTTAGGCGTTTCAATCCGATCAGGATATGGTTCAAAGAAAGTGCCGCCTATGGAATAGATGGTTGGGATATCAAGGGCATCCATCCAAATCATTGGTTTATCGCCAACATGTCCATGACCATGCCATAGGTTTTTAGGCGTGATCAAGAAATCTCCTTCTTCCATGAAGATCCTTTCTCCCTGCACGATGGAGTAAACACCTTCACCATTCGTAATGAAACGAAGCGCACTTTGGGAGTGACGGTGGGAAGGGGCCACTTCACCTGGCAGCAATAGCTGGACCGCTGCATATAGCGTTTGTGTTGTCGAAGCCCATCCCCAAGGCTGACGATAAGTGAGTCCAGGGTTCTGAAAATAAATGGCCCTGCGCTCCCCGCCTCGGTCAGGTGTGAATATTTCAGCCGCTTCCATCAATTTTTTTGTCAAAAGCTCTTCTTTCCATAAATAAGCATGCGCATGAGGTTTAGGTTCATGATCCATCAGAGCGGGAATGGCTTCCCACAGCGGCCCAAGGTTATACTGCTGAATATCCTTTGTAAAATCTTTTACGATTGTACTATTCATGTATTCCGATTTTTCAGCCATATTAATCCCTACTTTCTTTTTTATCTTGCCTCACTGGATCTTAGAAAGATTTCGCTTTATTTGATCATAGTGTCCTGAAACATGCTCATCGATGAAGTGATCGACTATATAAGAAACTGGTTTGTTTCCGAACTTAGCGAAATTCCGGTGTGGCGATTCTTTGGATAGTGTTTCTTCATCTAAATTCCCGAGACTGCTCTCCACTTTGTATTTAAGCTCCTCCACTTGCTTCATGACAACTTCAACAGCAAGTTTGTCTGTATCTGTAACTGCTGCCAATCGGGCTGGATCTTGCAATCCACGCCCCCATTCGGCTCCAGGCATCGCTATTACAGTTTCCACTTCACCTAACCAATAAGGAATGGCTTCAGCTAAATGGGAAAGTATCTGCATGATTGACCATTCATCCTCCGCTGGTTTAAATCGGATTGTATCTTCCGGTAGGTTTGCCGCTGTTTCAAGAATGTGGCCGATTGATTGTCGAACCGATTGGATTGAAGTCCCGATATCCTGATAAGCCATTTTATTTTCCCTCCCCGACACGTCGCACACGGTTTTCAAGATAACCTATTTTGTCTATTTCGATTTTGACAACGTCACCATCTTTTAAAAATACTTGTGGATCACGGGCTACCCCTACGCCACCCGGTGTTCCTGTAAGTACGATGTCACCTGGTTCAAGAGTCATTAAGTTCGATAAGAATTCAACTAGATACTTCACATCGAATACGAAGTTGGATGTATTCGTTTTTTGGCGTTCTTCACCATTTACCGTTAATCGGACATTTAAGCCAGATGGATCGGAAAGTTCATCGGAAGTGACTAACCAAGGCCCCATCGGAGCACTTCCTTCAACCGTTTTCCCTTGTAGCCACTCAAGTGTTCGCCGTTGGATATCACGGTAAGTGACATCATTCGCAATTGTATAACCAGCTACATAATCAAGAGCATCTTCTTTAGAAACATTACGTGCCCTTTGTCCGACCACAAAAGCGAATTCAGCTTCATAATCTAGTTGTTCTGAGATTGGGAAAAACGGTATATCGTCCTGGGGACCGATTACTGTATTGGCGAACTTTGCGAATACCACAGGGAATGGAGGCAGTTCACGACCCATTTCAGCAATATGCTCACGGTAGTTATGTCCGACACAGATAATTTTGCTTGGCTTTTGGACAGGGGCCTCAAGCTTTATATTTTCAATTTCATGTACCAATTTATGTCTGAAGGAATCACGATTGTTAATAGCGTAGTCCGCAGCCTTTTGCGCGATGGAAAGGCTTTCATTCCCTCCCTGTAAAAACTCCTCCATTGTTGCAGGGACATACGCGTCAGCGATTTGTTCACTGCGAAGTTTCCCTTCGCTTTCAAGAAGCGCTTGATAGGCATAGTTCAAGTCAACTACTATATTATTCGGGTAAATTGCACCAATACGTTTAAATCCTTGACTGCTGAAAGTTACTAATTTCATATTTCATTCTCCTTTATTTATCTGGATTTTTTTTAATAACTCTTTTTGATGCCACCATCCCAATTCTGCTGGATTCGCGTCACATACCAGTATTTTGAATGACTGTACATCTTATCTTTTTCACTTATAGGTAACACTGTTCACTATTTATATAAATAATAACTCAATTTTCGGAATATTGTCAAGAAAGTATTGCAAATTTTTGTGCAAATGTTATCATCTACACCATTATCAGTACTTCGGAATCAATAAAAACTGCGCTAAAGTTATTTTTTAATAGGAAAGGATATTGATAGCTTCAAGCAGCCAGCGGTTTTTCTGCTAAATTTCATTTATATTTTACAGATTCTGATATACTAGACCTAAATTAAAACAGATTAGGGAGATTGATTTATGGAAATCGTAAAATCCGGTTCGACGATTCAATCATTACAAATAGGGATGAGCATCATAGATTTACTTGCTTCGCAAAGAACTCCTTTAAGATTCTCTGATATACAGGAATTAACGGATATTACAAAAAGTAATCTCTATAAGTATTTGAATACTTTGACTCAACTGGAGCTACTATATCGCGATAAGACAACCGGTATGTATCATCTTGGGAGCAAATTGATTCAATACGGAATGGCAGCGATAGGAAATGAGGATGTAACGAGCAGAATAACTCCTTATTTACAGGAAATCAGTCACCATACTTCTTGTACGGTCCTTTTTTCCGTTTGGACATACGATGGACCAATCACTGCGAAGATATGGAATTCCAACCAAAACTTAAACATCGGGGCACAGTTAGGTACGAGACTTCCACCATCATCCTCTTCCGGAAAGGTATTCACTGTATTTCAGGATCCATCATTGACGGCGGAATGGATTGAAAAAGATCGTAATGTTACAGGTCCGTTCCTTAAAGAAACAAATGAATATGATGAAATTCGGAAATACAAAATAGCTTTTGCCAAAGAGCCTCTAGTACCATCCGTTTCCTCGATGTCGATTCCGGTTTTTAATTATAATTCGGAATTATTGGGAGCGATCACTGCCGTTGGGTTCACCGAGAGCATTCCTGATCATTATGAAGATCCTTTAAGCCATTATTTAAGGAAGTGCTGTTTGGAAATCTCGAATATATTCGGTTATTCTGCTGAATAGAAAAAAAAGCAGGAAGAAGGAGGGCGATCATTCCTTTTTCCTGCTTTTAGATGTTTCATGGCTTCCGCTTATATGTCCATATCCGGTTATGATTGGATGTTTCAGGAAAAGAATCCCCTGCATCAAGCTTTACCATTTTCGGATTCACTACCGTGCTGCCCGTTTCACCGATTTCTACGTAGGTCCCATTATTAGGTGCCTTCTGACCCGGCTTAAATTGACGATTTTGCCCCATAGATTTCACCCCTTTACATGCTTTCCCTGTTATTATTACCAGGTTCCTTCCTTTCATGTCAGAAAAATTAAGAACATACAGGAAAGCGGCTGAATTAAAAAAGTGTTGTTCTTTGAACTTGACTTGACCGTTGATTGGAACATAGGGCACTCGCTTTCCGCGACGGTCCGGGAGTCTCGAACACCCGCTCCAATCAACTTTGTTTTAACATTAAGAACTGCTGTCACTTTTTGTTTAAAACAGATGGATTAAAAACTTAAGGTGTTAAGGATGCTTTCTAAACATGGTTCTATTCAGCGAGATCATCTTGAAATGATTACTTTAGATCACTTGGTGCCATCGAACCATTTGGTTAGTAAAATGAAGGCATCAATTAGTGTCTTTTTCATCGATGACTTGGTGGTAGGAAGTCCAAGTATTGATCTAGTTATGATCCTCTAACTGCTACAATAAAATCAAAAAGGTTTCGGAATGAGACCATTCCGAAACCTTTTTTTCTAAAAACTGAGTGACTGCTCTCTGAAGAGACTCTTGTTTGGTTAAGACATTAAGTCCACAAGGACCGCCTTTTGGGCATGCAGACGATTTCCGGCTTGGTGGAAAACGACGGAATTAGGCCCATCGATGACTTCAGCCGTAACCTCTTCCTCCCGATGTGCAGGCAGGCAATGCATGAATAAATAATCTTCTTTAGCAAGTTTTACCAACTCACCATTGATTTGATAATCTTTAAAAGCTTCTAAGCGGATACCATTCTCGATTTCCTGCCCCATGGAAGTCCAAACATCGGAATAGACGATATCCGCATCTTTTATGGCTTCCGAAGCTGAGGTTGTTAGCAAAATTTTACTGCCAGTCTCTTCTGCCACTTTTTTAGCATAGGCGACGACCTTTTCATCAGGTTTATAGCCATCAGGACATCCTATGGAAAAATCCATTCCCATTTTTGCACAGCCTACCATCAATGAATTGGCAACATTATTGCCATCACCGATATAACTCATCTTCAAGCCTTTTAGGTGCCCTTTTATCTCGATGATCGTCAAAAAGTCAGCAAGCACCTGACAAGGATGGGCAAGATCTGTTAACCCATTGATGACTGGGATAGTTGCATTTTCTGACAATTCCAGGATTTTTTCATGTTCGAAGGTACGAATCATGATGCCATCAATATATTCAGAAAGGACTTTTGCAGTATCGGAAATCGTTTCACCACGTCCAATTTGCAAGTCATTGCCACTTAGGAACAAAGCGTGTCCGCCAAGCTGCATCATGCCCACTTCAAAAGAAACACGAGTACGGGTAGACGATTTTTCAAAGATCATCCCCAGCGTTTTACCTTTTAAAGGCGTATATTCTTCACCGGCATGCAATTTGCCTTTAATGGTCTGCGCCAGTTTTAACAAATCTGCAATTGCAGTTGGTGTAGACTCCTTCATGGTCAAAAAATCTTTTCCATTTAAAATCTTCGCTTGTGTCGGTGCCGTCATTGAACTCATACGTGTGACACTCCTTTCGAATATGGTACAAGCCATTCCTGAAGCGAGTTCACCTCTGGATCAGCATTTTCTACCGATTGTAGATAGGCCTTGAACGTCTCTTCTTCCGTAAATGCAAGCAGTCGGTATTTCGCTGCAAGTAACCTTAGCTTTTTATCTTCCTCCGTTGTTCCATATGCCAAAACGACCGCCGCATTTCCTTCATTTAACCATTTATCAAAATCTGAATTCCCCAATATCAAACCTGCTTCTTTGATTTGGGCTAACAAATCTTCACTTAATTGGACAGATCCTGACTGATAAACACCTGTAGTATGTTTAACTTTTTGTGCATGGAATACTTTTGTCAACGCTTCATTTACCGTTTCCCCGATGGCGATTCCTTCACCTGTTGATTTCATTTCCGGACCTACCTTCGAATCAAGTCCGCTTAGTGCAAATGTAGAGAATACGGGATATTTGACGACTGCATATGGAATTTCATCCATTAAGCCCGTTTTTTCGAACGCATTCGACAATGAATATTTCCCAAGCAATATTTTTGTCGCGATTTGCACCAAGGATACATCGGTCACTTTACTGATGATTGGAATTGTCCGGCTTGCACGAGGATTCACTTCCAATACATATACACTATTTCCCTCAATCACGAATTGGATGTTCATAAGTCCTTTATATCCAAGTTCACTAACTAGTTTATTAGCATAAAGGGTCATTTTATCTTTGATATCATCCGTTAAGGATTGTGCTGGCAATAATGCCATGCTATCTCCTGAATGGACTCCTGCTTTCTCTATATGTTCGGCAATGATGGGAATGTATACATCATTTCCATCCGCAATCAAATCGATTTCGGCTTCCTTCCCTGCAATATAGGAATCGATCAACACTGGATAGACAAGTGCCGTTCCATTTGCCATTCTATTCAACAAGCTTTCCTTGGAGCGGATGATTTCCATTCCCTGGCCGCCAATTACATAGGATGGGCGTAAGAGCACCGGAAAGCCGATTGCCTCTGCACTTGCAATTAATTGTTCTTCACCATTAGCCATAGAACCCGGTACATGCGGGATATCCAGTTTTTGAAGAAGCTGATAGAAACGATCACGATCTTCTAATTGATCCAGTGTATCGAAGGAAGTCCCCAACAAATTGACACCGTATTCTTCCAGGCCTTTTGCCAGGTTTATCGCAGTCTGCCCACCAAATTGGACGATAACATCTTTAATATCTTCCGCTTCTATTACATTAAGAACATATTCAAGAGTCAACGGTTCGAAATAAAGGCGATCTGCCGTCGCAAAATCCGTGCTTACCGTTTCCGGATTATTATTGATCATGATCGTTTCAACATTTTCATCCTGGAGCGCATAAACACCGTGAACCGAACAGTAATCAAATTCTATTCCCTGTCCGATGCGGATCGGACCGCTGCCAATCATCAAGACTTTCTTTTTATCCGTTTTTTTCTGTTCGTTCTCACCAAAATATGTTGAATAGTGATAGTTCGTATGTGATTCGAACTCGGCTGCACATGTATCAACCGTTTTGTAGACAGCCGTAAGTCCTAGTGATTTGCGGTGTGCTCTCACTTCCATCTCACTCACTTTCCATACGGAAGCAAGATAGCGGTCGGAAAAGCCCTTTTCCTTGTATGTCTGCAGTTCTTCCTTTGTTACCTGATCGATTGCCTTAGATTCAATCTCCAATTCGTACTGGATCAATGAAGCAAAGGATTTAAGGAAGAAATAATCTATGGCTGTCGCTTCATGGATTTCTTCAATCGTCACGCCTTTTCTAAGCATTTCAAAAATGACAAATATTCGTTCATCAGATTTTTCGGCAAGCTTTCCCCAAAGTTCAGGAACTGCTATATTTTTCAGCGATAATAGCTGCAGCCCAATCGTTTTCAATTCCAATGAATCGACGGCCTTTTGGACTCCCGCTTCAAAGCTGCGGTGTAAAGCCATCACTTCACCAGTCGCCTTCATCTGTGTTCCCAATTTGCGGTTGGCGGTCGTGAATTTATCGAATGGCCACCTTGGGAACTTCACCGCTACGTAGTCAAGAGCAGGTTCGAAGCTTGAATATGTGCTTTTCGTTACTGGATTGATGAGCTCCGATAAATCGTAGCCGACAGCGAGCTTTGCGGCTATGCGTGCTATTGGATAACCTGTTGCTTTGGAAGCCAGTGCCGATGAACGGCTGACGCGCGGGTTTACTTCTATTAAATAATATTGCTTGCTATTCGGATCAAGGGCAAATTGAATGTTACAACCGCCTATGATACCTAAAGCAGAAATGATTTTAATGGATGCGGCACGCAGCATCTGAAACTCATCGTCCGATAAAGTCTGTGATGGTGCCACGACGATCGAATCACCTGTATGGATCCCGACCGGATCGATGTTTTCCATATTACAGATGGTAATGCACGTATTGTTGCCATCTCGCATAACCTCATATTCGACTTCCTTATAACCAGCTATGCTTCTTTCAATCAAGCATTGTGTAATCGGGCTTTCTTGAAGTCCGCCCCGTACAAGTTCCTTGAAGGTGTCCAGTGAATCGGCAATACCACCGCCAGTTCCGCCGAGTGTATAAGCGGGACGAACGATGATGGGGAAACCGATTTTGTCGGCAAAAGCCAGCGCTTCTTCAAGAGTATGAACAATTGTACTGTCGGGAACGGGTTCACCTATTTCAAACATCAACTCACGGAACAGCTCACGATCCTCCCCTTTTTTGATGGAGTCGATCGGAGTTCCTAATAATTTGACATTATATTTTTCGAGTATTCCAGCATCATCCAATTGATAAGCGAGATTCAATCCTGTTTGACCGCCTAATGTAGCGAGCAGGCCATCCGGCTTTTCTTTGGAAATGATCTTTTCCAGTACGTCAACTGTTAAAGGTTCGAAATAGACAGCATCCGCATTCATATCATCAGTCATGATCGTTGCTGGATTGTTGTTGACCAGTATGACTTTATATCCTTCTTCCTTTAAAGCAAGGCAGGCCTGTGTACCTGCATAATCGAATTCGGCGGCCTGCCCAATGACAATAGGCCCCGAACCAATCACTAAAATGGTCTGTATCGTGTTGTCCTTAGGCATAAGCTTTTTCTCTCCCGCTATAATCATTTATCATTTGTAAAAAGTCATTGAATAGTAATGAACTCTCGATAGGTCCTGGATTCGCCTCTGGGTGGTACTGCGTAGTGAAGATTGGCAAGTCTTCATGCATGAGCCCCTCAACCGTGTTATCATTCACATTTCTGAATCTTACTTGCAGTGATGTTCCTTGCAGGCTCGGTTCATCAACCTCATAACTATGATTCTGCGAACTCATATACACCTTTTTCGTTTTCAAATCGACCACGGGCTGATTCGCACCGCGATGTCCAAACAGCATTTTTTTTGTATTTCCGCCTAAGGCAAGGGCCGTTAATTGATGACCGAGGCAGATGCCCATCGTTGGAAAATTCGTAATGATCTTTTTAATGTTTCCTAAGAGGTATTCAAGCTGTTTTGGATCCCCAGGCCCATTTGAAAGCAAAATACCATCTGGCTTCATGTCCTTGATTTGCTCGAATTCCGTATCGAATGGTACGACAGAGACTCGGCAGCCTTGCTCGACCAATGAATCCAATATGGATTTTTTATAGCCGAAATCCATCATCACAACGTGCTTGTCGCCTTCCCCAAAGCTCTCGACAACCTTTGTGGATACCTCAGCTACATGGGCTGATAAACCATTCAGGCCGGGTACGACAGTGTATTTTTCTTCTGCTGTGATGACTGCCTGCATGGAACCTTCCTGTCTTATATTCTTAACGACCGCTCTTGTGTCAACATGGCTTAAAAGAGGGATGTTCCACTTGTCTAAATATTCACCAAGTGAATATTCAGCCTGATAATGGGAATGGCTCATATTACCTTCATATACAATCACACCGGCAACATGCGGCTTCTTACTTTCAAAATCGTGTTCATTGATTCCGTAATTTCCGATCAACGGGTATGTGAAGATGACAATCTGGTCCTTATATGAAGGATCTGTCAACACTTCTTGATATCCGGTCATTCCTGTGAAAAAGACAATCTCTCCAGTGATTGTTTTTTCATTCGATTTAGTCAGCAGTTCCCCTTCAAAGACGGAACCATTCTCTAAATATAGATAGCTTTTCATGATCTTCACCTCTTTAGATGATGTATATTTATATATACAATAGCATAATTATTCATTTTGTTCTATAAAAATTCAATAAATTTAGACAGTTTGTTTTATTGCCAATACTTTTTTAATTTTACTTACCGCCCTATCGATCTCCGATTCGGTAACTGTCAGGGATGGGAGTAAACGAAGTACTTTAGGACCTGCACTCAATACTAGTAAGCCCTCTTCTTGCAGTTCCATTAAAAACATCTGAACATCTTGTTTACACTCAATTCCGACCATCATTCCCAGACCGCGAATCTCTTTCACTTCATCCATGCCCTTCAATGCTTTTGCCAATTCGCTCTCAAGGTATTCAGCCTTTTTAACGGTTTCTTTTAAAAACCCCGAATGGAATATTTCCTTTAACACGGCTTCGGCTGCTGAGACACTGACGGGATTGCCTCCAAAAGTGGATCCATGACTTCCAGGGTTAAAGAACTCAGACAGCGCTTCCTTCCCAATCATCGCCCCGATTGGCAGGCCATTTCCCAGCCCTTTTGCAGAAGTGATGATGTCCGGTTGAATATTGAAATGCTGGAATGCGAATGGTTTCCCTGTACGCCCTATCCCAGTCTGAATTTCATCTATGATAAGGAGAACTCCGTGTTCTTGGCATTTAGTTTGAATTGCGTCCAAATATGATTGCTGTACAACATGGATGCCGCCTTCTCCTTGAACAATTTCAATCATTACAGCTGCAGTATTTTTATCGATGGCTGCTGTCATGGCCTCATTATCATTAAATGGAACGTATTCGAACGAAGCTAGCATCGGTCCGAAACCAGTCTTGATTTTTTCCTGCCCGGTGGCAGCCATCGTTGCAAACGTACGGCCATGAAAAGACTGCTGACATGTAACAATTTTGCTTTTCCCGGTAGCTTTACGTGCTAGTTTGATAGCTGCCTCATTCGCCTCGGCGCCGCTGTTGGCAAAGAACACCTGACTTAAACCAGAGGCATCAGCCAGCATTTTTGCTGTCCGTTCCTGTATGGAACTTTGAAACATATTCGATACATGCCAATATTTATCAAGCTGTTCCGTAACGGCCATTTTTACCTGCTCATGACAATGTCCAAGATTCAGTACCCCGATTCCGGATGTGAAATCCAAATACTCTTTACCTGTTACACTCGTAATCTTCAACCCTGACGCTGTTCTTGGCTCAATGTTCCACCTTGCATACGTTGGAAATAAAGAACTCATTGTAATACCCCTTCCTCCTGAAGAAATTTCGTACCGATGAATTGTCCGCCTTGATAAAAATGATCTTTCCCACTAACGATCATCACTTCTTCAATCCCTTTATTCAGCACTGACAACGCTGTATGGACCTTCGGAATCATTCCCCCATGGATACTTCCATCCATGATCATATTTTTCGTTTCCGTTTCATTCAATTTTTCAATGATCTGCCCATTCTTCAAGACCCCTTTAACATCTGTCACAAATAAACACATATCAGCCGATAGCGCCTTCGCTACAGACCCGGCAGCCATATCGGCATTCACATTTAATTTAGTACCTTCTTCGGTAGTTGAAATGGGCGTCAATACCGGACAATAACCTTTTTCGAATAAAAATCCGAATAATTCCGTATTGACTCGTTGTATTTCACCAACAGCTCCAAGTTTCTGTTCATCGATATAATCACCTGTGAGAATACCGCCGTCTGAGCCATTTAAACCGACTGCCTTGATGCCATGAGCTTCCAATTTATGCACGAGGCTGCGGTTTGATTTGCCTGCCAGCATAAGTTCCACAATTTCCAACACTTCAGTGGTCGTTTTTCTTAACCCATCTTCAAATACAGGTTCAATTTCAAATTTTTCAAGCATTGAATTTATATCAGGGCCGCCTCCATGCACAAAGACGATATGGTAGCCGCGGTTTTGTAACTCTTTTACACTATTGAAAAACGACTCCGATAACTCGTTAATAATGCTGCCGCCGCACTTAATGACTAATATGTTCATACTTTTCACCTCTACGAACGATAGCTTCCGTTTATTTTCACATAATCATAGGTTAAATCGCAGCCCCATGCCGTGCCTGATTCATTGCCATCTTTCAAATAAACATGAATGATGATGCTTTCATTTTCCAAGTATGCTTTGGCATCTTCCTCAGAAAACATGATTGGCTCACCATCTTTAAGTACGACAATGTCACCAAAAACGATCGTTGTTTGATCCGGATTGAATACCACTCCGCTTCTTCCCATCGCAGCAATGATTCGTCCCCAGTTTGCATCCGCTCCAAAAGCTGCCGTTTTCACTAGATTAGACCCAACGATCGTCTTCGCCATCATCTGTGAATCTTGCTTCGTATTCATGCCATGAACATTCACTTCTATCAGTTTTGTGGCACCTTCACCGTCTTTCGCAATTTGTTTGGCGAGATTTTCCGAAGTTTGCTTTAATAATTCCAGGAAGATGGACCATTCCGGATGGTCAGGTGTCAAAGGTTCATTGTTCGCTTCTCCATTCGCGAGCACCAACACCATGTCGTTCGTTGAACAGTCGCCATCAACCGTGATTTGATTGAATGTATCATTTGTAATCGAGGATAGTGCTTGCTGTAAATCAGCCGGTTCAATTACTGCATCCGTCGTAATGAAGCCGAGCATTGTGGCCATGTTTGGATGAATCATTCCCGAGCCCTTTGCAGCACCGCCCATTTTCACGCTTTTACCGTCAATGATTGTTTCATACCCGCAGCTCTTCGTTACGATATCCGTTGTTAAAATGGCTGTACCAAAAGCTTCAGCAGCTTCAGGTGTATTTTCTGGCTGCAATGACGCTATGCCTTTCCTTACCTTTTCCATTTCCATGAATTCCCCTATGACTCCCGTTGAAGCCACCGCAAATGAATGGTCCTCCAAACCGAACTTTTGAGCGGCAAGCTTCCTCATTTCATTTGCATCTTTTAAACCCTGTTCACCTGTACAAGCATTCGCACAAGCACTATTCACTACAATGCCGTGTAGTTTCCCAGTAACGGCAATGCTGTCTTTCGTTACATTGATTGGAGCTGCCTGAACTATATTTTGAGTATAAACGGCCGCAGCTGATGCTGGAACATCGGTGAAAATGATACCAACGTCCTTTTTAGAATAGCGTAATCCTGCATGGACACCTGACGCTTTGAACCCTTGGGGCATTAAAATGTTTCCTTCTTGAATATGTTTGATTTCTTCAACTGGCTGTAGTGTATTCATTATTTCCCTCCAAAGTTTACGGATATAGCGGACTGTTCCATAGTCCTGCCGTTTCTTCTAGTCCCATTAACATATTTGCATTTTGAATGGCCTGCCCTGCAGCACCCTTCACTAAATTATCAATTACCGAAACCACCGTGACCTTACCTGTCCTTACATCATAATCGACGCCAATGTCGCAAAAGTTCGATCCATATACCTGTTTCGTGGATGGAAAGCGATCAAGGGGCTGTACCCGGACAAATGGGTGGTTCTCGTATACGGTTTCGTATAAATCCTGTAATTCAGCATTTGAGATTTCCCGATTTACCTTAATATACATCGTAGCCATAATCCCTCTCGTCATTGGAACAAGATGTGTATTAAAGGTAATAGGCTGTAAACCTGATGACCATCGCCCAAGCTGTTGTTCGATTTCAGGTATGTGTTGATGTTGATTTACCTTATATATCTTAAAGTTCTCATTCATTTCACTATAATGGGTAACTGCCGAAGGTGATTTGCCCGCCCCTGAAACCCCGGATTTTGCATCGATGATCACATCGGCAGCTGCTCCCGCCAATCCTTCAGTGAATAAAGGGGCAAGACCTAATAGTGAAGCGGTTGGGTAGCACCCAGGATTTGCAATTATCCTCGCATTTTTTATTGCTTCAGTATTCCATTCAGCCAATCCGTATACGGCCTCTTCAATAATAGGCTGAGGCGCGGCCGGCTTTTTATACCAGTGCTCGTATTCACCTGGAGTTTGAAGCCTGAGGTCTCCTGATAGGTCGATCACTTTAATGTCAAGGTCAGAAAATTCCGAAATCAATTGCGAGGAAACACCGGAAGGAGTTGCAAGAAATACAATATCGGATTTTTTTGCAATCGCCTCCGGGTCAATTTCTTCTAATTTGTCCTTCATATGCATTAAATGTGCATTTTCTTCAGATAAACTTCGGCCAAATTGCGAAGAAGTATGCAATGATTTTATTTTAAATTGCGGATGATTATTCAAAAATCTTATTAGTTCCATTCCTCCATAACCAGTTGCACCTACTATTGATACGTTCATAAAACCATCTCCTATAATTTCAGGTCCCTGTCATTCTTTGATTCTATTATTATATGACTGAATAAAAATAAAATCAAATGTATTTTTATAAAATTTAAAACATAAATTTCGTATGAAAAATTATCCAACAAATTTCCTAGAATTATCCAAACTTGTTGACTGCTAGGGTTTTTTCCGTTTAAATCAAAGGTAGTTATTGAGTAATGACGCTATCTGAAAGGTGGTCATATGCATGAATGAATTATCGTTATCTAATCGGATGCATGCAATTTTAGATAATAAACAACAAGTTAAACATCTGGAAAAAGGGCGCTACCTTTTTCAAGAGAGCACCCCAGCAAGTGATTTGTATTACATTATTAAAGGGAAAGTGGAAGTAAGCAAGGTTGTTCCCGACGGTCGGGAATTAACTATACGCATTAGTTCGGAGAATGATTTGGTTGGGGAAACAGTCTTGTTTTCTCAAAATCCTAAATATATGATGAATGCAAAAATGATGGAAGATGGAAGTGTTGCGGTTATCTCCAAAGAAGCATTGGAAGAAAAAATCGCCTCGGATAGCCATCTTGCAGTCGAGATGATGACATGGTTATCCGCTCAAAACCGTAAAAATCAGGCTAAATTCCGCGATATGCTCCTGCACGGTAAGAAAGGTGCGTTTTACTCCACACTCATCCGTTTATCAAATAGCTATGGCACTGAAGCAGAAGACGGTAAAGTTATCAATCTTCCCTTTACAAACCAAGAACTCGCCAATTTTTGCGGCACTTCCCGCGAGGTGGTCAATCGAATGCTTGCTCAATTAAGGAGAAACAATGTCATCTCCATTAAAAAGGGACGCATTACCATTCTAAATTTTGATTATTTGAAACAAGAAATCGACTGTGAAAACTGTCCAATAGAAATCTGTACAATCGATTGAATCCCTCCCCAAAAAAAAGCAGCAATACATAAAGCATTATTGATCTTAGAATGATTGGAGTTTATTTTTGGCTACATCCATCCCTAGGACCATTGAAGTATTTTCATTGCCTTGTGTCCTATATAAAAATGCATAAAAATAGTATAAAAATCGATTTCGCCCATGACGAACATCAGTTCCTGACAACTATACAAAAAAAGGGATGGCAGCGCTGCCATCCCTTTTTTACTCATTCGGACGGATTACCCGCCAATGAATGACATTTCGATTTTTTCCTGTTTCTTAACCGTTCCCGCTGCCCGCTCATCCGAATAGCGGTCGTCCCTTCGGTTCCAAAGCGAAATGATGAACCTAGTCAATTCTTCATCTGTCATGTCAGAACGGAGCAATGACTTCAAGTCATGTCCCTTTCCATTAAACAGGCATGTATATAAACTTCCATTAGCAGAAAGACGTGCACGTGTACAACTTGAACAAAAAGACTCGGATACCGAGGTTATGAAGCCCACTTCTGCATTAGTGCCTTTATAACGGTAGCGCTTTGCCACCTCTCCAAAATAATCTTCTTCAACCGGTTCAAGATCGAATTCGGCTTGGAGCATTGCAAGCAGTTCTTTTTTCGTAATGACATTCTTCAACTGCCAGCCATTTGTATGTCCGACATCCATGAATTCTATATAGCGTAATTGAATGCCCTCATCTTTACAAAATCGGGCCATCGGCAGGATTTGAGATTCATTGGTTTCTTTTTTCACAACCATATTCACTTTAACGCCAAGCCCTGCTTCCTTGGCAGCAGCGATGCCTTCAATAACGGGCTTTATGCCGATATCCCTGCCGTTCATCTTCTTGAAAAGTTCGTCATCGAGGCTGTCTAAGCTGATATTCACCCTCTGCAAACCAGCTTCCCTCAAATTCGCGGCATGCTTTTTCAAGAAGACACCATTCGTGGTCAATCCAATATCCTCAATACCTTCAATTTTAACGAGACTTGAAATCAGAGTGGTAAGATCTCTCCGGAGTAATGGTTCCCCGCCAGTCAACCTTAGTTTTTTTACCCCTAAGCCTGCGA
This sequence comes from Peribacillus sp. Aquil_B1, assembly GCF_022603275.1. Taxonomy (NCBI): domain Bacteria; kingdom Bacillati; phylum Bacillota; class Bacilli; order Caryophanales; family Bacillaceae; genus Peribacillus; species Peribacillus sp. Aquil_B1. The sequence continues at coordinate 526,385 of NZ_JAKXEE010000002.1, forward strand.
ATATTTTAGAAAGCCTTACAATTTCCTCATAAGATAATAGCTCACTTTTAGGCAGAAACTGAAAATTCTCATGAAAAATTTCAGCAGGCATGCAATACTGGCAGCGAAAGTTACAGCGATCTATGACTGAAATCCTTAAATCCCTCAGTGGCCTGTCCAATGAATCTTTAATTTGACTGTTCAATTAACCACTCCTAGCCGAAAGTATTAGAAAAAAACCAGACCATAAAAAGTGGCTCCTAGAGTGGATTCACTTTTTTTGACTGGCTTTTCATTTCTATTACAGAGTTATTATTTGATACCTAATGCAATTTTAGCATATCTGGACATTTTGTCTTTCGTCCATGGCGGACTCCAGACAATCTTCACATCCGTTTCCTTGACCTCGGGGATATCTTCCAGAACCAATTTAACTTGATCGACGATCGTCCCAGCCATCGGACAGCCCATTGCTGTCAATGTCATCGTAACGGTAGTCAGACCTTCCTCATCCATATCCACATCATATACCAAGCCTAAATTAACGATATCTATACCAAGCTCAGGGTCAATGACCTGCTCCAAAGCTCCAAGAATAATGTCTTTTGTATCTTGATCCACTTCGATCACTCCTTTTATGGATAATCTCTTCGTTTTAGATTATCGGTTTCATCATTATGTCCGTATAAGCATCATAACAGATTTTGAGTGAGTACTTAAGCATTTTGCACAGCTGACAGTAAATGTTTCGCGAACCAGTCTGCTGTTTTAAGCACTCCTTCTCTGCTGACCTTATGTCCAGCCTTGGGGTCAAGGATAAAATCAATTTTTTCATCTGCCTCATCATACCCTGCTTTGACCCCTTCATAAAAACGGTATGCATGTTGATAAGGCACAACCGGATCTTTGGCACCATGCCAAAAAAGAAGCGGACGGTTGGAAAGTTTATCCTGATTAAGGCTCAAATCAAATGGCTTGAGCTGTTCAATCACCTTGGCAACTTCCTCATCAGTGGCTGGGAAATTAACTTTCCTTTTCTTAATCTCCGCCATTTGGAGCTCTGCATACGCGACATATGATGGGTTACCCATTAAACTGACTCCGGCGGAAATCCATTCATAAGCAGCCAGGGCCCCATTAGTCACTATCCCCCCCATGGAGGTACCTGCTACGCCAATTCTGCCGGGATCAATTAATTTTCGGGATAATAAATCATCCTTCAGCAAAGGTAAATCCTGGATTGTCTGTAAAACCATTTCCCAAAAAAGGGGCATCATTTGAGAATCACTTAAACCGGCTTCCCTTTCCCCATGATGAAGCACATCGGGCAGCAGCACACGAAACCCCTTTTCAGCCAATAAATAAGCATAGTGTAGATTGTGTTCTTTTGCACTTTGAAAACCATGTATAAAAATAATAAGCGGCAATTCCTGTTTGAAGGTGGTTTCTTCACCTAGGTGCAATACAGGAATATGTCCCATTAGTTCTTTTTCAATTATTATCAAGTTAACCCCTCCGAATAATTTGTTCCGGTCTTTCAATACCATTATCAAAATGGCATCCATCATTTCATTCCTTTAAACCTGAGCTTCGCTTTAATTATCATAATCCTGGATATAGTAATATCATACAGGAATGCATAAAGAATGAAAAAGATTTACATTTACTTTAAAATAGGCTTAACAATATTCGCATATAATGAAATCAAAAAGAACAGAAGGTGTGTACATGGCTGAGAAACATTTGATCGTATTGGATCTTGATGGTACCTTACTTACAGATAACAAAACAATTTCTTCAAGGACTAAAAAAACACTCCTGAAACTAAAAGAAGATGGACACGAAATTATGATCGCCACCGGGCGTCCCTTTCGCTCAAGTGAACTTTATTACCGGGAATTGGGGTTGACTACACCAATCGTTAATTTCAATGGTGCTTTCGTCCATCACCCATTACATACAAATTGGGGGGTATACCACTCTCCACTGGATATAAATGTTGCGAAAGATATTGTCGAAGCGTGTGATCAGTTTAAATATCACAACATCATCGCCGAAGTCCGGGATGAAGTTTATGTCCATTATCATGATGAAAAGTTAATGAACATGTTCAATGTAGGAAATCCGATCATGAAGACAGGTGACTTGCGCAATTACCTTCAGGATTCCCCAACATCGATGCTAATTCACACAGATAGTGAATTCGTAGGACAGATTCGCCAGCATCTATCCGATGTTCATGCAGAATTGGTCGATCATCGCCGCTGGGCAGAGCCTTTTCATATCATCGAAATAATAAAAAGCGGGTTAAGTAAAGCCGTAGGGCTAAAACGTGTATCCAACTATCTGGAAATTCCTCAAAACAGGATCATCGCTTTCGGTGATGAAGATAATGATTTGGAAATGCTCGAATACGCGGGAACAGGGGTTGCCATGGGAAATGCGATCTCACCAGTAAAAACGGTAGCAAATACGACTACATTGACAAATGAAGAAGATGGTATAGCCGTCTTCCTCGAAGAAAAATTCAATATAAAAGCCTAATACGTCATTTTTTACCTTCATAATATCGACCTTTCAAGCCAAACTAAAAAGGACAACAGATTGATTCCGTTGTCAACAACGCTCAGAATCGGAGGAGATAAGAATGGGTAAAAGCAGTAAATCTAAACGATTTGTACAGCAGGGCAAAGAAAGTGTTGCCAGGCATGCCGAAAAAATCCCTTATCACACTACGTTTGAAGAAGCTGAAAAAGACAGGTTAAGAATTATGTCTGAACAAAGCTATGGTGGCTTCTAATGGGAAACAAATTATTCCAGAAGGCTAGGGAATTTGTTGAAGAAGCTCTCCACTCTGAGCATGACGGTGACCAGCAAAAGACAGAGGAAATCGCTAAAAACGCTCTTTCATCAGCCTTTGCCAATACGAACGAGGCCGAAAAAGAACAACTGCGGGAACTCCAGGAAGAGCTGGAAAACCACTCTAAATAACGTGAAAGCCTCCAGGTTTCCTGGAGGCTTTCGCTATGTTTTCATCAATTGTTATTGCGTGCCTTACCGCCTTTTTCACCGATTTCTTTATAAAAGTCTTTACCGTGGGAATCAGCAGTGGCTTCTCCGCCCTTTTGTCCAATTTCTTGATAGAATTCCTTATCATGATTATCCGATGTGGCTTCTCCGCCCTTTTGCCCAATTTCCCGATAAAAATCCTTGTCGTGATTTTTAGAAGTGGCTTCCCCGCCTTTACGGCCTGCTTCCTGTCTGCTCATTTTTTCATCGTTAGCCATTTTCATCACTCCTTCATAAGATTTTAAATTGGCGCTACAATATAAGAATTAGCCGTTTTGTACAGGCAATAAACTTAAAACGCCCAAATACTATCTTTTGTAATAGAAGTGTAATGGCCTTGATTTTTTGTTAATATCATTCCCTGCGGAAAGTTCCAACAATGCCTGACGTTTCTATGATGTTTGTGAAAGCGTGCGGATCCACTTCCTTGATGATCCGTTCAAGGTCATATAGTTCATACCTTGTAATGACAATCAACAACATTTCCTTAGTTTCGTTGGTGAACGCCCCTTTTGCGGGAACCCTTGTAATTCCGCGAACTAACTTAGCATGGATTGCCTGTTTAAGTTCTTCGCTTTTCTTTGTAATGATCATGGCCGTAAGCTTTTCATGACGCGTATGTATCGCGTCTACGACACGGGTCGATGTATAAAGGGTAACAAGTGTATACAAAGCTTTTTCCGGTCCATAAACAGCACCTGCCGTTACAATGATCACGCCATTCAGCAGAAATAAATAAGTACCTACAGGTTTATCTTTCTTCCGTGAAAGAAGCATGGCGATAATATCCATTCCTCCAGTCGATGCACCGTATTTCAATGTGATCCCAACACCTACTGCAGCAATGACTCCGCCAAATACCGCATTCAATAATATGTCAGGTGACCAGCGTGTAATCGGAATGATTTCCATAAAGAAGGACATCAAGGCAACACTGAGGAAACTATAAAAAGTGAAAGACTTTCCTACCTTTCGCCAAGCAATGATCGTTACCGGAATGTTCAATAAAAGCAATAGAATACCCGTCGATACATTAAAAGGAGCAAAAGAACCAATCATCCTCGATAGAAGCTGGGCCACTCCCGTAAAGCCGCTTGCATATACGTTTGCCGGTATTAGAAAAAAGTTCATTGCGACGGCATTCAGCAATGCTCCGACCACAACTATGATAATTTTCTTCATTTCACCACTGTACATCCTAAAAACCTCCATTTCACCCTTATTCTATTATCTTTTTACCCTTAATTATTTATTCTATTTACGTAGAGATTGAATTTTCACCGTTACGTGCTACACTAAAAAGGAGAGTGACCACTCATTTTCTAAAAATTGTAAAAAGAAAGCAGGTGTATTATGGCTATCACAATTCTTGCAGATAGTGCATGTGATTTGCCGTTGTCTTTCTATAAAGAAAACAATGTTTCATTAATCCCTTTACAAGTCCATCTTGACGGGGAAAATTATGAAGATTTACTTACTATTAATTCTCACGAAGTCTATCAGGCGATGCTTGAAGGAAAAGCTCCGAAAACATCGCAAGCTTCCCCAGAATGCTTTATAGAACTTTTCACACAATTTGCCAAGGAGAAAAAACAAGGGATATATATAGCCTTTTCCTCTGAGTTATCAGGAACATATCAAACGGCAGTGATGATTCTTAATCAGGTTAAGGAAGAGTACCCTGACCTTGACATTGAAATCGTCAATACGAAATGCGCTTCAATGGGCGTCGGATTAATTGTAAAGAAAGCAGCCGATTTAGCAGCAAACGGTGCCACTAAAGAAGAAATCCTGGCTGCAATCGAATTCCAAACCCGGCATATGGAGCATTTATTCACTGTAGATAACCTTGAATATCTGGCCCGTGGCGGCCGCATCTCCAAGACTTCTGCCCTTGTTGGCGGTTTATTAAACATTAAACCGTTATTGCATGTTGAAGATGGGAAGCTTGTTCCGCTTGAAAAGATACGCGGCAAAAAGAAATTGATTAAACGTGTAATCGAATTAATGCACGAAAGAGGCAAAAACTTAACAACCCAAACGATTGCCATCAGTCATGGCGATGATGAAGCAACGGCCCTGGAATGGAAGGAAGCCATCCAAAATGAATTCGGGACAACCGACTTCATGATCCATACAATTGGCTCTGTCATCGGTGCACATGCTGGTCCTGGCACAATTGCCCTCTTCTTCTTAAACGATACCCCTGAGAAATCATAAACATACATACTCCCTTCCATAATTGTGAACAATATATATTGATCAGATAATGGAAGGGAGTTTTCACTATGTCCAAAACAACCGATGACAATAAAAGGCCAAAAGATAACCAAGCGAGAAATGCTGAAAAAAATATCGCTTATCAGGAAAACCTTACTGCAGGTAAGCATTCCTATTCGAAGAAAACAGACCATAAATGAAGCGCGGGGCTTGTCCCCTCGCTTTTTTAATATCGTTTATATAGTTGTCTTCCTATCACACTTTCTCTATAATAAAGGAAATAAACCCTGCTGGAGGTAAGTGATGGCAAAGGAAAATTCATTTGATATTGTTTCGAAAGTAGACTTTTCAGAGGTAACGAATGCAGTTACCATGGCTATGAAGGAAATACAGACTCGCTATGATTTTAAAGGGAGCATTAGCAGCATCACAATTGAAAAAGAAGACCTGGTTCTAGTATCCGACGATGAATATAAGCTCGAACAACTGAAGGATGTTCTCATCAGTAAGCTTATTAAACGTGACGTACCAGTCAAGAACCTGGATTATGGCAAATTAGAAGGAGCTTCTGGCGGAACCGTTCGCCAACGGGCTAAGTTAATTCAAGGCATCGATAAGGAGCAAGCAAAAAAAATCAATACCATCATTAAAAATAGCGGTCTTAAAGTGAAAAGCCAAATCCAGGATGATCAAATCCGGGTTACCGGTAAGAACCGGGATGATTTACAAGGAATCATTTCGGCTATTCGAGGCGCTGATCTGTCCATTGATGTACAATTCCTAAATTACCGCTAAGTATGAAGGCCTCACCTGCTTTAGGTGGGTCTTTTTTTATTTGTTGCAACTGCCTCCATCAACGGTCATCCCCCCTTTTCCTTCAAATGAATTGCCTTCATGGAACATGGAAAGACTAGTCATGTTCCCTTCAGTTAAAACATTAAACATGAATTAATTTGGGCATTTTTTCCATGTTTTCTTTTTCCTAAAAGAAGGAATAGAAAAAGCGTAGATAATTAATTGGGAGGCGTTTATATCTTGACTACTCAAAACCAAAATCAGAACAAACAAGGATTTCCACCTCAACATCAGCAGCATCAACCTGGATTGGAAACAAAAATGGAACCGAACCCAGATTCAGTTAAAGCTGCCTACAAAGGAAGCGGCAAATTGAAAGGTAAAACGGCAATCATAACAGGAGGAGACAGCGGAATCGGTAAATCGGTTGCCATTTACTACGCTAAAGAAGGAGCGAATGTGACAGTTGCATACTTGGATGAACACGAGGATGCCAAAGCGACAAAAGAATTGATTGAAAAAGAAGGCCAGAAATGTTTACTCATTTCCGGTGATATCGGTGATGAAACCTTCTGCCAGGAAGTCGTCAAAAAAACGGTTGATGAATTTGGCGGTTTGGACATTCTAGTAAACAACGCCGGAGAACAGCATGTGCAGACAAGTATCCTTGACATTTCAGCTGAACAATTGGAAAAAACGTTCCGCACGAATATTTTCTCGATGTTCCACTTAACTAAAGCTGCATTGAAGCACCTCAAAAAAGGAAGCAGCATCATTAATACAACCTCTATCACAGCGTATCAGGGCAACCCAAAACTAATTGATTACTCTTCAACAAAAGGTGCAATACTTGCATTTACAAGAGCCCTGTCGAACTCCATTTCAAAAGATGGCATCAGAGTGAACGGTGTGGCTCCAGGCCCGATCTGGACACCGCTGATTCCTGCCTCATTCGGCGAAGAGGATGTTGCAAAATTTGGACAGGATACTCCAATGGGCCGTGCAGGACAGCCAGAGGAATTGGCACCAGCCTATGTATATTTGGCAAGTGATGATTCATCCTATGTCAGCGGACAAGTCATCCATGTAAACGGCGGGACCGTTGTAAACGGATAAGCCTTACCTTTTCAAAAGCAGTGGATTTCACAAATCCACTGCTTTTACTCTTTCAAGCAGGATATTTCCGGTTAAAGCGGAATATATGAATGGGAAGGAGTGGGGGCATTTTTGAAAAATATTGTAGATCCATGGTTCACCGTTCAGGAATTGGACTCAAAAACGTTTGCAATCAGTGAATATGGTCATTGGGAGAAAGTTCATTCCTTTTTATTACTTGGGGAGACCCGGGCTGCGTTAATCGACACAGGGTTAGGCATCGGTTCGATTAAGAAGATTACAGACCAGCTTACCGATCTTCCTGTTATCGTCCTGACCACACACGTTCATGTGGATCATATTGGCGGTCACGGTGATTATGATACCATTTATGTTCATGGTGATGATGCCAATTGGCTGATCAACGGTATTGAAGGTTTGTCCTTGGAACAAATAAGAAAGAACATGGCCCGGGATATCACTATACCCGTACCGGAATCATTCGATCCTTTTACATACAAGCCATATCAGGGGCACCCTGATAGGCTCTTATCGGATGGAGACACGATCGATCTCGGGAACCGTAGTTTAATCATTTATCACACGCCTGGACATTCACCTGGCCATATCTCAATTTTGGATAAGGAAAAAGGTTATTTATTCACTGGCGACCTGCTTTATTCAGATACTCCCGTTTATGCATTTTATCCCTCGACGAGCCCTGAAGACCTTGTTAATTCGTTAGAAAAAATCGCAAAGATCAAGGCCATCTCCAAAATCTATGGCGGACACAACCAACTCGGCCTCGAACCAAGGATTCTTGAGGAAGTTCTTGCAGCCGTTCAATATCTTAAAGAGAATAAATTAGTCAGACACGGAACGGGTGTACATGCATTCAAAAGTTTCAGCGTACATTTCTAGCAAAAAAAAGGCATTGCTCTGCAATGCCCTTTTCGTCAATAAGTCATGGCCATTGCACCTTGCTTGATCGATCTGCAGGAATGCCTTTCCACGAAATGATGTGGAATGATGGTCCCGGCAGGAGCATCCCCAGTCTGCAGCATGTGAATGATGCCCTTGGCGGCCTGATATCCCAAATCAAAAATATTAATATCTACGGAAGTCAGGGCTGGTAATGACAGCTCAGAGAAAAGAACGTTATTGAAGCTGACGATTGACATTTCTTCAGGAGTGCGCACGCCCATCTCGCGAAGTGAATGCACGATGCCAAGTGCCATGAGATCATCACTGACTACCAAAGCGGTAGGTGGTTCATTGATGGATAATAACCTTTTGGCAGCGGCTTGTCCCCCTTCATGCAAAAAATCTTCATGCAGGGTATATTCCATCCTTCGATCGATTCCTGCCCTCTCCAAGGCCCGTTCATATCCTGATAAGCGATCAAGGGTCATTACAAGGGTTACATCACCTCCGATGAATCCAACCCTTTCATGCCCTAGCTGTATGAGGTAATCCGTTGCCTGTTCGGCTGCCAAGACATTATCATTATCAACATATGTTATCTCCTCGGTGTAATCATAGGGCTTCCCAATGATTACAAATGGAAAAGCCCTTTCTCTCAAATAGGTCAGAATGTGATCATTCATCCTTGAATACATCAGGATTATTCCATCCACCATCCCCCCCTGCACCATATTCACTACTCCTTCGTAGAGTTCATCTTCAGTTTTTCCTGTGCTTAGCAACAGGGAATAGTGGTTTTCCTGGGCTCCCTCACTTAGACCTTGGAGGATCGTCGGAAAAAAGGGATTTTGATAATAATCATTTGACGAACTTGGCATTACCAAACCAATGATCCTGGTTGATTGATTGGCAAGACTACGTGCAATGAAGTTTGGATGGTATCCTAATTTAGTCATCGCCTTCCGTACCCGTACCTTTGTTTTTTCACTTATCCGAGGATTGTTTGCAATCACTCGAGAAACTGTTGAAGGAGCAACATTCGCTAGCTGTGCCACATCTTTTATTGTGATGGCCATGCATTTCCCCTCTCCTCTCTTAGCCTTTATTGACTTCATTTTTAAAAAAGGTGAATACCAATAAACACTTCTTTAATATTTGTTTTATATTTATACATTTTGTATGTATTCATAATACACTCAGTTCAATAGTTATATCCATACTTTTTTTAATGTTTGTTCAATTTTTCAGAAAATACTTACTTTTCCGTTATTTTCATCTGTGTTTTGAAATTCAAAAAGAAGCTGATGTATGATCAGCTCCTTAAAAAACGACAGGTGTATTGGAAAATAAGAAGTCAGACGACTAACTACATAGGTTTTAAGCTAATTTCCAATCAAGTCCATCGCAATCAATAACGATAAATCCTCGTTTCATATGGACGTAAATCAATAAGGGACACCTCAGGGCAATCGTCATAATTAGCTAGTAAAAGTTCCATTTTCCCCCAATAAGAAAGGTCGATTTGATGGTGATTCATACTAAAGTTACATACTACCATGACTGAATTATCATTCATATTCCTTGTATAAATATAAAGTTCAGGGTGATCTTCCCATAACAATTCATATTCCCCATAAACGAGGACCTGATGTTTTTTTCGAAGTTCAATCATCTTTTTATAAAAATGATAAATGGATGACGGGTCATTTTTCTGCAGTTCTACATTAATGGCGCGATAATTTGGATTAACCCTCATCCAAGGTGTTCCATTTGTGAATCCGCCATTTTCAATATCGTTCCATTGCATCGGTGTTCGTGAATTATCACGGCCGCTATGCCATATAATGTTCATGATTTCATCATGAGGACGACCTTTCGAGGTCTCTATCCGGTAAAAGTTTTTCATTCCGACATCATCATAATCATCAATCGAATCAAATTGGACATTCGTCATGCCAATTTCCTGACCTTGATAAATAAAAGGTGTCCCTTGCATGAAAAAGTATAGGGCCCCTATCATTTTTGCGCTTTCCAACCAATATTGATGATCATTTCCCCAGGTGGATACACTTCTCGGCTGGTCATGATTTTCAAAAAACAAAGCATTCCACCCTTTATTTTTCAGCCCCTTTTGCCATTTGGTCATTGTACGCTTTAACCCTTGAACATCAACATCGTGATTCTGTCCCCTATTCCAAAGCCCAAGATGTTCAAATTGAAAGATCATATTGAACTTCCCATTCGATTCTCCGACCCATTCTTCCGCCTGCTCAATCCTGACGCCATTGGCCTCACCGACCGTCATAATATCATACTTAGAGAAAGTCTCTTCTTTCAACTCCTGAAGGTAATCCAGAATCCCGTCCTGATTAGTATGCATTTCAAACGCTGGTACATACTGATGCCAATAAGGATTGGGCATATCCGGAAGGCCTTCACGCTTATGAATATGCGTGATTGCATCAATCCGGAAGCCATCGATTCCCTTATCGAGCCACCAATTGACCATTTCATATAACGCCTTTCGCACATCAGTATTTTTCCAGTTTAAGTCTGGCTGCTTTTCGGCGAATAAATGTAAGAAGTATTGATTGGTCCTTTCATCGAATTTCCAGGCACTTCCTGAAAAGATGCTTTCCCAATTATTAGGCTCACGGCCGTCCTGCCCATCCCTCCATATATACCAATCCCGTTTCGGATTATCGCGGGAAGAACGTGACTCGACAAACCAGGGGTGCTCATCACTTGTATGATTCAAAACAAGATCGAGTATCACCTTCATCCCACGTCCGTGAACATCTTTCAATAACAGATCAATATCTTCGATTGAACCGAATTCATCGGAAACTGCTTGATAATCACTAATATCATAGCCATTATCCGCATTGGGCGATTTATAAAATGGACAAATCCAAATAACATCTATTCCCAAATCCTGCAAGTAGTCAAGCTTAGAAATCAATCCTTTTATATCCCCGATTCCATCACCATTACTATCCATGAAACTGCGCGGGTATATTTGATAGCAAACCGCTTCTTTCCACCAGGTCTTATTCATGCTGTAACCTCCCGATCCTGTTTTCCACAAAGCCTTAGGGACAATGTTTGGCGGCTACCGACAATCGAGAGGCATATGATTATTTTGGCTGGTTCCGTTTTGAACGCTTAATAACCAAAGCAATGAATATACCAAATATAAGAAGAACCAATCCTATAACTAACAGGTAAGGAATATTAATAATCGACTTAGGTGACAGCGTGTAGACTTCTGTCGTCTCCCTGTCGATTACGATAGAGTAACTGTTGTCCTTACTGCGGACCAGATCCCCATTCAGCATACCTCTCAACTCTTTATTGCTTTCAAGTTCCTTATCAGTAAGGTTTATCGTTTGAGTTTCAGTCGTATTGTTCATGGCGACGACAACCGTTTCTTCACCATATACACGCTTGAATACCGAAGCTCCCCCTTTTTCATATAAAAGCTCCATATCCCCTTTTTTCAATGCTGGGTACATGTCTCTGAGGTCAGAAAGCTTTGTTATATATTCCACCAATTCCTGCTCTGTCTTAAAATTCATCAACTTATGATTATCCGGGGCAATATCGCCGTTCAAGGCAATTTCCGATCCATAAAATACGATTGGCACCCCTGGCATCGTATATAGATACGACAGCGCCATTCTCCATCTGGAACCTGGGTTTTCGTTATGGTCGGCTGCATCCTTTGTAAACCGAGGCATTCCCTGCGTATCCATGAACAAAGCCTGATGGGCATTGCCCCCTAATTCATCTTCGCTTTTCGCAAACGCATCAAAAACAGGTTTCAATTCTTTATCGGGTGCAGCAAATGCTTCCCGTAGCTCTGAATTTTGCGGATAAGCCATAAAAGCATCGATACCCGTCTCCTTGTAGCTAGAGATCAATTCGGCATCACCTTGTACATCGCCGATTGTATAGAAATTTGATTTTTCAGATTTAACTACTTCCACAAATTCCTTCCAAAAATCCTTCGCTACGTATTGGACTTTATTTATACGGTATCCATCAATGTCCGTTTCCGTTATCCACCATTTGGCAGCATCCAGTAAATATTTTCTTGTTTCCTCATTTTCTTGATTCAAATCGGGAAGACCGTCGATCCAGCCTGTTTCCAAATCCGGTTGGCTATCGTCCTTGGAAATCTTTTTTTCTTCATGGAACCAATCTTGTTTTTTTGGATCGGTCAGCCAAGTGGAGTCAGGACCCACATTATTTGCTTGAAAATCAATGATCACCTTCATATCGCGTTTATGTGCCTCATTCACGAGTTTTTTAAACTCTTTCATTGTCCCATAGTGTTTATCCGTTTTATAAAAATCGGCCACCCAATCGCCATGATAGCCATTTTCATCATTAGCGAAAATCGGTGAAAGGATGATAGCGGTATAACCCATATCTTTTAAATAATTAAGTTTCTTCGTCACACCTTCGAAATCCCCCCCATTAAACGCGGAAGGGTCATTCACGTTCGCATCTCCATTATTTTGAGTATTCCCATCGAAAAATCTGTCGACCAATAATGAATATACGATTTCATCCTTCCAAGTTCGTTGTTCTTTTTCAGCTGCTCCTACTGGAATGGCGTAAAAAAGAAGCAACGGAATTAAAGCGAGTGATAACACTCTTTTTCTCATAACCGCTCTCCTCCTAGCTATCTCTTTACGCCTTTAAGATTAGCCTTTTGCCCCCTTAACGTCAAATCCAATTTATAAAAAACTTTACACTAAAGGGACAAATTGGGGATACTGGTTATGGTTTCTGAATTGGAAAAAGGCAGAAAATGATTAACGTTCTTTTTTTATCGTCTTGACCGCTTTATCCAAGGCCTTTTTTGGTTTTGCTTTTTGAGTGGTCATTTCATCCATGGCTGAATCCATCGGCCCCCATACCTTATTCATTTCCGGAATATTCGGTACTGGTTCTGCGTATTGTAATTGTATGCTTAAGGCTTGTGCCCTTTCATTTTCATTGATTGCGGCATTATGTTTGATTGATTTATTCGGAGGGATTTCCCCTGTTAAATCATAACGCTGCATTGCATGATCATCATTAGTCAAATATTCAACTAACTTCGTAGACCAATAAGGATGTTTTGTGAATGCTGTTACATGCCAGCCTTTGATTTTCATGAACGTTCTCATTGGCTTGCCATTGGGCAATTCGGGCATGGGGGCGATTCCTGTATCCTTCCGCTCGGTAAATGAGTTCCCGTCACTCATGATAGAAGCCAAATTCCCTTGTATGAACAACTTTTCGATCGCTGCCTTGTCGCCTTTGGGTATCAAACCAGCCCTATACCACTTTTGGATGTATGCAGCCCCTTTTATGGCACCCTTATTATTCAAACCAATGTCGGAAGGGACTAGTTTTCCATTCTTATCTTTAAATATATAACCTCCCATTCCAGCGATCACTCCATACGAATCATGGAAATCATTCCATTTGGCGTAGTAACCATGAACGTTACCCTTTCTTAAGTCCTTCGCCATTTTATAAAGGCCATTCATCGTCTCAGGAGCCTTAGCCATCAATTTTTTATTATAAAATAAAACGGATGTGTTTACGGATTTCGGCAAGCCAAATACCTTATCCTGATACATTTCTCCCCTAATTGAAGGTTCAATGAAGGCATTCAATACTTCATCTTTCACCTTCACTTCCTGAATTAAGCCTTCCTTCACGATTTGCCCGACTCTTTCATGAGAAAAGGTTACGACATCCGGAGCCTTTCCGTTTCCGATTGGCCCATCACGACGTAGCCGCTCATACATCTCGGTAGTTATTTCAAGCTCTTCATGCTCAACGTTGATTCCATATTCTTTTTCAAAAGCTTCAATCACCGGCTTTAGGGCCTTCGCTTTACCTTTTTCCTCCCAAATGATCAATTTTTCCGGCTTCGCTTCATTGCTGGCTTCGTCTTCTTTTTTCTTATTTTCTTTCACTGCTTTATTTTCCAAATCTGAACTGGAACCACAAGCACTTACACTAACGATCAAAAACATGGACATGAACAAATGAAAAATCAGCTTCTTCACTTTGATTCTCCTTTTTAAAATGTTTATTCTATCATGTCCAAAAGTACCAAATAATACTGTTTTTTCAATTAGTGCTTCAAATAAAGCCACTTAATGAAAGCGATGCCAAAGCTATTGTTATCATTATATGAACGGCTTTGATTTTTACAACATTTTCCTTGGCGTATTTATTTCCTTGTAGTGTTGAAAACTTTTTGTTATTTTTTAGTTAATAAGTGCTTCTTTCAATTGAAATAGGGTATATAACCATATTGAAAAAGCACTTAACCTGGCTAGTGCAGCTTCATCGAGATCCCCCTCATAAACAGCTGGTAGTTTCCTTTTTCACATCCTCAAATACTTATAGAATTGGAGTGGTTTTAAATGGAATTTTCATCCATACACCATAGACCTAATGACAATTACGGCTATCCCATCAACACTGAAACCCTACATATCCGCCTACGTACGAAAAAACAAGATATCTCCTCAGTTGGATTGATTTTTGGTGATCCATACATATCAGATAATGGTCAATGGCAGTACGAGGAACTTCCTTTGAATTTATCAGGCAGCGATAACCGTTATGATTACTGGCATATTTATGTGAAACCTCCTTACCGAAGAATTCGATATGGGTTCAAGGTAACCTCGGAAGAAGAAAGTGCATTTTACACTGAAAAAGGCTTCTTTAAAGAAGCCCCCCGAGATCCCGGATGCTATTTCGCGATTCCCTATCTACATCAAAATGAAGTGTTCGGGGCACCGGAATGGGTCAAGGATACAATTTGGTACCAAATTTTCCCTGAACGTTTTGCGAACGGAAACCCCGACAACGATCCGGAAGGTGTGAAGCCCTGGGGAAGTGAAGACCCGGCGGTGGATAATTTTTTTGGCGGGGACTTTGAAGGAATCATTGAACATTTGGATTACCTAGAGAATCTCGGCATCAACGGAATCTATTTCACACCAATCTTCCATGCCCACTCCAATCATAAATACGATACGATTGATTATCGGAGTATCGATCCGCAATTCGGAACGAAGGAAACATTGAAAACGCTCATAACCGAATGCCACAAACGGAATATCCGGGTCATGCTGGATGCCGTTTTTAACCATAGCGGCTACTATTTCCCCCCTTTTCAGGATTTACTCAAAAAAGGAGAGAAATCGAAATATAAGGATTGGTTCCACCCACACAGCTTCCCACTTAAGGGAGGGGAAAGGCCCAATTATGAAACATTCGGTTTTTTTGAATCGATGCCAAAATTGAATACGGCAAATCCGGAGGTGAAAGAATATCTTCTCGAAGTCTCGGCTTATTGGATCAAGGAGTTCGATATAGACGCCTGGCGGCTCGATGTGGCAAATGAAGTCGACCAACCATTCTGGCGGGAATTTCGAACAACGGTGAAAAATATAAAGCCTGACCTTTATGTTCTTGGGGAAATTTGGCATGACTCAATGCCATGGCTTCGCGGCGATCAGTTCGATGCGGTCATGAATTACCCTTTTACCAACCAAGTTTTTCGCTTGGTCGCTTCACAAACCATCAATGCACGCGAGTTCACAGAAGAAATGACAGCCATTTATCACAGTTATCCGACCAATGTTTTTGACGTGACATTCAATCTTCTTGGAAGCCATGATACACCGCGGATTTTCACGGATTGCGGGGAAGATCTAGCTCGAGCCAAGCTCATCCATGCAATCCTGCTGACATTCAATGGCAGCCCTTGTATATACTATGGCGATGAAATCGGCTTAACCGGTGGCATGGATCCAGGGTGCCGAAAATGCATGGTCTGGGAAGAAGAAAAACAAAACACCGAGCTGCTCAATGAAATTAAGGCATTGATCTCCTTGCGAAAAGAAGAACGATTGCTTGCCAATGACGGGAAGTTCAAATTCCTTGATACAGCCGGAAACGAAAATATCGTGGCCTACCAAAAGTATAATGAAAAACGTACTGTCGTGATCCTCATCAATCCGACGGATGACCAGCAAACCTTCACTCTTCCTTTTGATTTGGAAGGACGTACACTAACGGATTTAAGAACAAAAGAAACCACACAAGTTGGCAAATTTGAATTGAGCGGTTATCAATATAAAATTCTCGCAATCAATCATTGAGGCAATGAAAACGGGGCAATGAAAATCATCCGCCCCGTTTTTTTCATTCGATTATTTGGATATCATATTCTTTGAACCATACATGGGTTTGTGCCAAGTGAGCGAGCAGCTGTGGACCTGACATCAATTGCCCGAACCATGGCACTTTAAAAGCGGCACCCTTGGAATCTACTATATCGGTTAGCTTCTGCTTATCGAAAAACTCATGCAGCACCGAATTTTTATCCTTCAGTAAGTCTTTCAACCATGCCTGCACACGGTCTGTATATATAGGGTTATGGGTTTTTGGATATGGACTTTTTTTACGATACAATACTTCATCCGGTAAGAGCCCCTCCAAAGCCTTCCTTAGAATACCCTTTTCACGGTTGCCTTCCATTTTCATTTCCCAAGGAATGTTCCATGCATATTCAACAAGGCGATGATCGGCAAATGGCACGCGCACCTCTAGACTTGCCCCCATACTCATCCGGTCCTTCCGGTCAAGAAGGGTCGTCATGAACCATAATAAATTCACATAGAAAAGCTCTCTCCGCTTTGCTGCTACACCGCTTTCCCCTTCCAATTTAGGCGTTTCGGCAAGGGTGGTCAAATAAGCTTCCTGCGCATATTCCTCAAGCTTCAATTTCTCGCGCCATCCCTTTTTCAATAAAGATACCCGCTCCCCTGTCGATCTCATCCATGGAAAACCAGCACGATTCAAATCATCCTCACGATGAAACCAAGGATAACCGCCAAAAATTTCGTCTGCACATTCACCGGATAGGCCTACGACAAAATCCCGCTTGATTTCCTTACAAAACCAAAGTAAGGAAGAATCGACATCCGCCATGCCTGGGAGGTCCCTTACAAGGACAGCTTCCGTTAAATAATTTGTCAACTGCTCTTGAGTGATGATCGATGAATGGTGAACCGTGTTAAAACTATCCGACATCTTTTTAATCCAATACCCATCAGAGTTAGGCTGGAAATCATTTGCTTTAAAATAGCGCTCATTATCCTCATAATCAATGGAATACGTATGCAGCGACCCTTTCCCTTCTTTCTGATAGGCGTTTGCAGCAATGGCTGTTATCGCGCTTGAGTCAAGCCCTCCTGATAAGAAGGTACAAAGCGGAACATCTGATACAAGTTGCCTTGTCACTGCATCTTCGACAAGATATCGAACCTTCTCGGCCGTCTCATCAAGAGTATCCCGGTGTTCTTCACTTTTCACATTCCAGTATCTCCAAATCCGGAGGCCTTTCCTTGATAAGGTAAGCGCATGGGCAGGCCTTAATTCCTGGATATTATGAAAGACACCTGAACCTGGCTTTCGGGATGGACCAACACCAAAAACCTCAGACAGCCCTTCGCGGTCAATCTCCGTTTTAACATCCGGATGGGCCAGAATCGCCTTCAGCTCCGATCCAAAAATGAACCCGCCGTCCCTTTCCGCATAAAAGAATGGTTTTACCCCCATGCGATCTCTTCCAACGAATAATTTCTGTTCCTTTTCATCCCAAATCGCAAACGCAAAAATCCCATTGAACAAGTCAATGCATTCTTCTTTCCATTCTATATAAGAAGTTAGCAAAACTTCTGTATCAGAATGACCGTTAAATGAATATCCTTTTAATAATAGCTGTTTACGAATATCCTCGGTGTTATATAGCTCACCATTATAACAAAGCGTATATCTGCCGTTTTCGTGATTTTTCGTCATCGGCTGTTTTCCGCCTTCCGCATCGACAACCGTTAACCGTTTATGACCAAAGGCAACATGGGCTTCGCTCCAAACATTTTCTTCGTCTGGCCCCCGCTTTGCCAACGTTTTTGTCATGTTTTCCAGCGTTTTCGTTTCTGTCCGTAAATCTTTTTGAAAATGCACCCAGCCTGTTATCCCACACATTTTACACTTCATCCTTTCTATCCGGACTATCAAAAATATATTGGCTCCCTGTCTTAAAAAGATTTACAGTCCCTAAGTATCGCTCAGCATCATTCCGTAGGACCCCCTGCCAACAACGCCCGGCGTTGTTAATGAATTGTTGAGCAAAGCATCCCGTGTTTAAACATAGCCTATGCAAAGACGGAAAGATGGTTATTTGTCCATAATATTTTAAAATATACAGTTATATTTTCATTGGATTTTGACTAAAAAGTAGGTGAGGATTCCACTATTGGAGGTATATGTATGAGTCAGCAACAACGAACGAAGTTAATGAACAGGCAAACAAGAGCTTTTACCGAAGGAACAGTGGAAAATATCAATCAACAATGGATTTTTTTCGATGATGAAACAGATGAGGCCTGCTCCATTGAAGACCACGTTGACAGCATCATTGAAGTGTACAGGGGTGGGCGCTGGCAGCAAGGAGTAATTGAAGAAGAGGGAAAAATCCTGCTTCACCGGGAAATCACCTTCTTAAGGGAAAATGAGCCCATTCGGATACGCAAAAAACTGCTTTACTCTTTTGAACGTTTATTGGAAGAATTGAACGACGATTCTTTTTTCCAATTTGTAACGACATTGAATTCACTTGATTTTTCTATTTATGATTGTATATATAGCTATAACCAGCTCACCTTTTTAAGGGCCGTCCCAAACCAGTCCGGCGTGAATTTCTTCACCTTTGATAACGAGAGCCAAATTTGTCTCGTTCAGCATCACTTTTCTTACGGGAAAAAGGATCATGATCGTTTTGAATTCACCCTGAACACCGGAAAAAGGATCGTCATTGAGAAAGTGAATTCTCAATAACGGGTAAAAGAAAACGGGTAAATGAGATTCCCTCATTTACCCGTTTTTAATTCTTTATTAAAAAAAGTCCATTCCTTGTGGCAGCGAAAGTCCTAAATAAAGGACGAATACAAGCGCTACGATAAACAATGTCCACATGGCACTTGTGCTTTTTCCTTTTTTCGTACGGACCAGCACCATTTCCATCGCCGCAATCACGATGATTCCGACAATCATTTTCACTGCGTAAGCACCAAAATCAGTGATCAGCATGCCCCCAGTAAGGAAAATCAATAGATAGAACAACCGTGTTATCATATGTAGCATTTTCGCTTTCGGGTTTTCACCTTTAAGCATCGAATATGTGACAAAGAAAAGAATGATTCCGATAACCCAAGCTGTAATATGCATATGTGTCATTTTTTTTGCCCCCTCGTTCAGTTTCCATTTCATCATATCATAGGCTTTTACAAAAAAACAAAACTAAGGATCCACCTGAATAGGTAAAACCAACAATTTAATGAACATCATTTACATTTCTTCTTAACTGGTCCCTACTTGCGCATAACCGGCTTTTTACCATATGTAAAAAAACGCCATATATATTCTACCGGCCCGTAATTAAACAGACCCATCCACAATAAGGAAAGCAGAATTTGCAGGCAAAACAGGGCTATTAGGAAAACAAATCCTGTCGTATAAGAAACTGATCCATATAAACCAAGCCCATATGAATAAAATATGGCCGTACATACCATCGATTGGAACAAGTAATTGCTCATCGACAACCTTCCGATATACGAAAACGGGTGTAATAGGCGGGAAGCACCTGCCCGCTCCGCCAAAAGTGCGATTGCCGTGATATAAAAAATCGTAAGTAACGGTCCTCCCAAATAATCCTGCACGAATATCGTACCAAAATGGTATACCGTCACATATGGCAGAATCTTAATGGACATGCCCAATAACAAACTTACAATCGATATCATTTTCAATTGTCGTTTATATTGGGTTGGATTTTGGAGAAAGCCTTGTTTGGCAACGCCTGCTCCCATTAAAAAAAACGGAAAAATCGATAAAAAAAGGATAATGGCATTAAAGGGGTTGTTCACCATATACCAATCCAGCGCCCTTTGACTCATTATTTCCGTAAATGTACCAGATTGATAAACTTCCAATGACTGTTTCATCATCTCCGAATCAGTCGTGATTGCCACCGCATCCCCTTCAAAAATGCCCATTATAAGAAATAGTGAACCCAATATCGCAAAAGGCAGGACATAACATACCGAGCCTAGCAGAATTAAATTCCTGCCCTTCATCTTATAAAAAAACAAAAAGGCAAACCCAAATACAGCATAATTAATGAGGATGTCCCCATGCCAGATGAAAAAAGCATGAATGCATCCAAGTGCCAGGAGGAAACTTAGCCTTTTCATATATAGCAAAGGAAATGAAGTACCCTTTTCTTCACTCCTTACAGCCAGTATGATTGCCCCGAAACCGAACAGAAAGGCAAATAACGGATAAAAGCTGGCCTGTGCGACAATATCACTGAATATATACAAAATCCTGTCCCATCCTCCAGTCCACCGCTCGGCACCATCTATGTACAAGAGCGGCGAGTGGAAAGAAGGCATATTCACTAAAAAAATCCCTAAAATGGCTAATCCACGTAAAATATCGATGCTTACGATCCTCTTACTTTCCTGCATTGGTGCCATCCTGCCATTCATAGGTACACCCTCTTTCATCCATAGAGATTTTTCTATAACTCCATTGCACCATCTTTAACTTCCGTGACCGCTTTTTGCTTTTTTATCAGTATGACAAACAAGCTGCCCAATAAGCAAAAGATTCCTGCAAGGAAGAATGCCCATGTATAGGAGTTGAATATTTTGAAGATAAGCCCTCCACCGTACGCCGCCACTGCTGCACCGACCTGATGGGCCGCGAATATCCACCCGTATACGATCCCGCTTTTCTCCATGCCAAAGACTTGCCTTGAAATGCTTATGGTCGGAGGAACGGTGGCAATCCAATCCAATCCATAAAAAACGGAAAAGATGATCAATAGGCCGATTGAGCCTTCATTTAGCGCAAAAGGAAGTAATACGAGGGAAGCACCCCTTAGAGCGTAATACCAAAACAACAGCCAACGGTTATCAAAACGATCTGATAACCACCCGGATACAGTCGTACCAATCAAATCAAAGATTCCCATGAAAGATAGCAGTGATGCTGCCGTCACAACCGGTAAACCAAAACTAATGCAGTAAGAAATGAAATGTGTACCGATCAAACCGCTCGTTGAAAGTCCGCATATAAAAAAGCTTCCTGCCAATAACCAGAACTCCTTCACCCTCACTGCTTCAATCAACGACTGAAAGGCCATGGCGATGGGATTTTTCTTTTGGACTGTAACAGCCTCCTGATTTTCCTCTTCTAATCCATATGGAAGAGTGCCCACTTCCTTCGGATGGTTTTTCATGAACAAAAGGATGATTGCCAGCATGAGCAAGCTAAGGACCAAAATTAATCCAATCGCCCATCTCCACGAGTAATTCTCAATGATGATGGCTAAAACCGGAAGTAAAATGAGCTGACCTGTGGCCGTACTTGCCGTGAGTATCCCGACTGCCAGTCCCCGCCTCTTCTCGAACCAACGATTTGCCACATATGGGCTCAATACCGTTAAAAACACTCCAGAACCCAATCCAATGATAATTCCCCAAATTAATATGAGCTGCCATTCATGCTCCATGAAAAAAGTGAGGAAAATCCCTGCCAATAAAGTGGACATGGCCAATACCATCATTTTCTTCAATCCAAGCACTTCAATTAGAGCGGCCATGAATGGACCCGATAATCCATAAAGAAACAAACTTATCGCGAAGGCTAAAGAAATGACGGACCGGTCCCACCCGAACTCATTTTCAAATGGAACGATGAATACTCCCGATGATGACCTAACGATTCCGGCTACAATAATCGAGAAGAATGTTATGATTAAAATAACCCAGCTATAATGTATACGTTTCAATGCTCTCCCCCACAATCCAAGACTCTTGCAATAAACAGGATGAAAAAATGAAAATTATAATAATTTCAAATATTTTATTATAGTAACACTTTGTCATTAAACAGGAAGCTTTTTATCGAAACAAATTCCAATTCTCTTGAATGACATTCTTCAGCAATGGCATGAGTCACTGCGGCTTTTTTACGAATGGAAAAATATCGCCCCGCAATCTTCATTTATCAGGTCCGATATCTTCATAGCTTAATATGAAACCCCTCGAACGGGCAAACAAAAAAAAACGCTGATCATTTCTGAACAGCGTTAGCGAGCTTCAATTGACGAATCTGCCTGCTTTCCCCTTAGATTCCCAGTAATCATTACGGAGATGGATTTTTTGTATTTTCCCCGATGCCGTTTTCGGAAGCACATCGACGAACGACACACTGGTAACTGATTTGAAGTGAGCTAGTTTTTCCCGTGTGAAGATCCTTATATCATCCTCCGTTAATTCCACGCCTCTTTTTGGCACAATGAAGGCATGCGGCGTCTCCCCCCACTTTTCATGGGGAACGGCAATGACTGCCGCTTCAAGAATGTCCGGATGTTCGTAGAGTATTCCTTCCACTTCTATGGAAGAAATATTTTCTCCGCCACTAATGATTATATCCTTTTTGCGGTCAACGATATCCACATTCCCATTTTCATCGATCGTGGCCATATCCCCTGTATGCAGCCACCCATTTATCAATGTTTGACTGGTCGCTTCTTCATTTTTCCAATAACCTAACATCACTCCATGGCTGCGGACGATAAGCTCGCCGATATCCACGCCATCATGGGCAACTTCCTCACCATTGTCATGGATAACCTTTACCTCACTGCCTATGATGGGATATCCGGCTTTCGCCTTCATTCTGTATTTTTCTTTTTCCGGAAGATCATCGAATTCAGAACGAATCAGCGATATCAGACTAACCGGTGTCGATTCAGTCATTCCGTATATTTGAATGAATTCCCAGCCTAACTCTTTTTCCACCCTTGTAACGAATGCAGGAGGCGGGGCGGAGCCCGCAACGACGATTCGGATATCCTGCTCGATATTCGGAACATTCCGTTCATAATATTGAAACAAGGAATTCAGAACCGTTGGTGCCATATGCATGATGGAAACCTTATGTTTTTGCAGTGCATCAAATATCATTTCGGGGCTGGTTTTCCTCAAGCAAACTTGAGTGGCACCATTAGCCGTATAATAAAATGGGGCACCCCACCCATTTACATGGAACATCGGCAGTACATGCAAATATGTATCGCGGTCATTAACCCTGAAATGATGCATCGCACCCAGGGCATGTAAATAGTTGTTGCGGTGAGTCAGCATCACCCCTTTGGGATTTCCTGTGGTCCCGCTAGTATAAAGGAGGCTCGAAACATCATTTTCATCCACGGTTTCCCGGTTAAAGCACTTGTTATCATAGCGTTCCAGCCAATGGTTGTAATCGATTTCATTTATCTCTTCATCTTTATAATGAACGATAATGTGCTCGACCGATTCGAGTTCATCCATGACAGGGGAAATTAGATGATACAATTCCTGATCTACGAAAAGTACCTTGGACTCGCTATGGTTCAAAATGAATACATAATCTGCAGGCTTCAAACGGATATTCAAGGGAACGATTACTGCCCCAAGCTGAAAGACCCCATAAAAGCCTTCAAGCATTTCAATTGAGTTAGGTGCCAAATATGCCACCTTATCACCCTTTTTGACTCCAATGTCCCTTAAACCATTCGAAAGCTGGTTTACACGACCGTCCAGCTCTGAGTATGTTAAAACTTTGTCATCTCCAATGATGGCTTTCTTATCGCCATATAGTAAGGCTGCTCGATCTAAGAAATGCGATAATACTAATGGTACATTCATTTCCTCACCCCTTTTTTTACTTGAAAATTCTGAATTAGTATTATATTACCATATCTGTTTATAACATTTCAATAATATCCGTCAGTGTTATATAACAATATATTGATAGGCAGATGAATCACATCAATCATCAGTCAACATACAATACATTGAAACTCCCTTCAATGATAGGCTCATGGCCTTAGATTCAAGGGAAAAACCAGAATAAAAAAAGGGTGATTTTCTTGCCGGCCATCGTAGGAGTCGTTCAAGTCATCAACGTCGGTAGCAGTGGAATTGTCCATATTGGTGACGTCTTTAAAATAAGTCCATTTTCCACCTCAAAAACTTTTGCAGGTGCTGGCTCTTTTAATACAGGTGAGTCCATATCCCTCTATAATGCCTACAGCACCACAAATACAAATGATACAGATGGTGTCGATCAGCCACTGGTCTTAAATCTCTAATGGTTTTAAGAAAGGAGTCAGCATGAACTTCAATATTCACCAGACCATACAAATCAATATGATAAAAATTGAAAGCATCGCCAATTCCTCGGTTTTTCAAATAGGGAGTGCCGGGGTAATTAAACCATATTCCACATTAGCCAATACCGGTGGATTCACAGAGCCTGCTCCCGAAATTGAAGCTGATGTAATCCCATTAACCAGTTTCGTCCCGTTTACACCTTCCTAGTTCATAGGCATTCACCTACCTCCAACTTTTTCATATACTGTCATATATGATATTAACTAATGTGAGGGTGGGGTGTTGAATCGTGAATCAGGATCTTTATTCATATTCCATACAAATGCAGCGTTTTCTTGAAGCCCAGGATAAACGGATCATGAAACTTGAACACGAACTCAAACGCCTGACAGATGAACTAGCCGAGCTGAAAAATAAACCGCCAATCCATGTTGATAAAATTGAATATAAATTCGATCAGTTAAAGGTCGAATCTCTAGATGGAACATTGAATATCGGTTTAAATCCAACTGATCTTAACAACATTGACGAATTTGCCGTCAACAACCAACCTGTTCAACCTGCTCCTAACCTATTTCCAGGCAGGGAAATCGTCGTCCAGGAAATTCACAACGATATACTTTCAGACTTGGAAAATATGATTAACGATGCGGAAAACCAGCTGAAAATATCATTGGAACCCTCTTATCATGACTTCATTAAGCAGGACGTCGAACGCCAGCTGCATCAACGAATCAATATGTATTTCGATAATCTTTCGTACGCGGAACGTGCTCCGCAGCAAAGGGATAATATCAAGGAAAAGATCAGGGAAAAGGTGAAATCCGATATTCAAACCGCACTATTTCAATTCATTACCCATTCACAAGCCGAGACAGGAGGAAATCCTAATGGAGTTTAATGTAACCAATCACCAGCTTTGCGTAGGAGATATTAAAATTACCGGTGTAGCAAGTTCTGCTTTATTTCTCATAGGGGATGTACAAACGGTCCAGCTATCCTCAGCTTTCGATACCCCACCGGAGTCCCTTATCATCGGGCCACTCGTGCCGCTTACTCCCGAAGGATAAATAACATGTTTTCTAGAATATCAAAAGTAAAATCTTTATTATCCGACACAACGTCATTCAGCTCCACCCTGCAAATCGGGGATACCTCTTATATAGACGGTAATTCCCAGGCTTTAGCGGTCCAAAAGAGAAGTGAAACTTTCCAGTCAGTCGATATTCATTTCGAAGATTATGAAATTTTTAAGAGACCATTGTATATTCCGAGATTGAATGAACCAGTCATATCAAATTTCTCAAATCCGAATCCCTTCATACGGGTTGGCAATATCAATATAATCGGGATATCAGCCTCATCTGTAGTTGGTGTGGGGAACGTAGGCCATGCACGTATGGAATCAAGAGTGAAACATATACGAGAAGTTCCTAAAAACGAAGTGACGCCATGAGGATTCAACCACAACAGTTAAACTTTTAAAGGAGGGGTTCATATGCCCGCCATCGTCGGTCCAGTTCAAGTATTTAATGTCGCGCAAGGAAACCTGTTATTCGGGGATTGCGCCGTCATTTCCCCTAAGTCTTCCTCCAAATCGGTTTCCGGATCCGGTTCAGGAAACACAGCTGCAATCGTGTTTACGGCCAATGGCCTGAACGGTAGCAATGTCCTTGATGTCAATGGGGTCGACCAGCCCATTACAGGGAATAATTAGTCATAGAAAAAGCCTCCCATTTCCAGGGAGGCTTTTAAATTCGGCCTATTTTTCTAACATGTTAAATACTTGCTCGACATCTTTGTCTCCCCTGCCTGATAAATTAACGATCAGTATATCATCTCTTGTTAATTCTTTGGCGATCTTCATGGCGTGACCTAAAGCATGTGAGCTTTCGAGAGCTGGAATGATTCCCTCTGTTTTGGATAATACCTGAAAAGCCTCAAGAGCTTCTTCCCCTTTTACCGTCACATACTCCGCTCGTCCGCTTTCTTTCAAAAAACTATGCTCGGGTCCCACGCTCGGGTAATCCAAACCGGCAGCTATGGAGAATGTCGGTTTTGGTTCTCCTTGTTCGTCCACTAATGTCAAACTTTTGAATCCGTGCAATACTGCCGGGACACCTTGCGAAATACTTGGGGCTTCAATTGGTTCTACACCAATTAAACGGACATCGTCTTCATCAATATAATGAGCAAAAGCACCGATCGCATTACTTCCCCCTCCTGCACAAGCAATGATGGCAGTTGGCAGTTTTCCTTCCTTTTCAAGAATCTGGCGCTTTGATTCTTCACTTATGATTGATTGGAAATGTTTAACGATCGTTGGATATGGGTGTGGTCCCACTGCTGAACCAAGCAAGTAAAAAGTATTTTCATAGTTTTGCACCAAATCATTCAATGCCTCATCAACGGCATCCTTCAATCGGCCCTGTCCCTTTTCGACCGCTACGACTTTTGCCCCCAGCAATTCCATCCGAAAGACATTCAATGCCTGCCTCTCCGTATCCAGCTTACCCATATAAATCACACACTCCATGCCAAACATCGCACATGCAGTCGCAGTCGCCACACCATGCTGTCCAGCGCCAGTTTCTGCGATGATTCGTTTTGCACCCATCCGTTTAGCGAGCAGGATTTG
The DNA here is from genome assembly GCF_022603275.1 of Peribacillus sp. Aquil_B1. Classification (NCBI taxonomy): domain Bacteria; kingdom Bacillati; phylum Bacillota; class Bacilli; order Caryophanales; family Bacillaceae; genus Peribacillus; species Peribacillus sp. Aquil_B1. The sequence goes on from NZ_JAKXEE010000002.1 coordinate 553,430, forward strand.
TCCGATCGCATTATTAATTTTGTGAGCACCTGTATGATTCAGGTCTTCACGCTTCAAGTATATTTTTGCCCCGCCAACCTTTTTCGTTAAATTCTTTGCAAGTGTTAACGGGTTTTCGCGTCCGACATATTCTTTCAGATAATATTGAAACTCCTCAATGAATTCTGGATCATCCTTATATTTCAGGAATTCCGTTTCTAAAATATCCATAACTTCCTGAAGTTCACCCGGTACAAAGCTTCCGCCGAACTCACCAAAATATCCCTTGCTCTTGATCTCACTCGCCATACTCTTCTCTACTCCTTTAAAAAGGTATTTTTCTCCACTAGTATATAGTAAGCATTTATACTTTTTCAAACTATTCTGTTTATTCAACCAAAAAGAAGCGTCCCACATCAATGGGACACTCCCTCTCTTTTATACTTCCAATAAATGCGAGCCGTCAAAGAAAAACAAGTAACGGCCGGTTACCTTCTTATTCATGATCCCTTCAACAGCCCGCGTATAAAGCTGAAGCTGCATCCGGTATCGCTCGGCAAGAATCTCTTTAGCCCCTTCATACCCGCTGGCAAAACGGCCGGTGATTGTATCCGTTTTATAATCGAGAAGCACAAGACCTTGTTCATCCTCAAAGATACAATCAATTACACCTTGGATTAAGATCTCTTCATCTCCAGCTGCCCAATCGCTGTAAGCCTCCTTTGCAGGCAGCGACATCGTAAATGGCACTTCACGGCGAAGGGTCACGGCCCCTAGCATTCTTTGCCCGATTTCACTGTCAAAGAAATCGACGATCGTCTCAGGGTCCACAGCTTCTTTCTGTTCCTCCGTCAAGAGCTCACGTTGAATCAAGTCAACCATCAGTTCCTGGATCGACTGAATGGTAATCTCTTTAGATAGATCAATATGCTGCATGACTAAATGTGTAATCGTACCCCTTTCAGCAGGAGTCAGTGACTTTTCTTGCATGAAAGTCGGCCGCTTCGTGATAGGCCGCTTAAATTTACGCAACAGCTCTGTGGAGCTTTGCTCGTCCTTTAGTTCATATTGACGTTTTAGTTCAGAAACGGATTGCTTGGAACGATACACCGTCGCCTCATGCTCGGGGTACTCCCACTCAAGCTGTTCCTTGATATCATCATAAAACTCGGAAGCGATACCGACCTTCTCCGATTTCTGGACATGTTCCAGCATTTGCTCTTGAACGAGTGCCTCTTCCTCATCCAGAACAGCAAGCTCTTCACTTGGTATGACGGAAATGGACCAATTCGATGGGTGCAACTCCATTTCCAAGCCAAGACCTGCAGCCCCAGGAGAATCCCGATGGCGGACAAGGGATGGACCAATCCAATCAAGATAACTTTTTGCACCTGCCCGTACATAGTCCTTCAATAGCCAATCTCCATGTGCCGCATTACTTTCCCAGTTCTGCTGCGTTTTTTCTGCATCATTGATACTGGCAATCAAATAAAGCTTTTCCTTGGCCCTCGTTAGAGCCACGTAAAGGACACGCATCTCCTCGGCAATTAATTCAAGCTGCTTTTTTTTCTTAAAAGCCAATTGAGGGAGGGAGGGATAAGTTATCCGTAATTCGGAATTCACATACTTTGCCGCAAAGCCATAATCCTTATCCAATAAATAGGGCTTGCGTAAATCCATCATATTGAATTGCTTGGAAAGACCGGCAATGAACACGATAGGGAACTCAAGCCCCTTTGACGAGTGAATCGTCATCAGCCGGACTACATCTTCCTGTTCCCCTAAAGCCCGAGCTGCCCCTAAATCATCTCCACGTTCTTGCATCCTTTCTATGAAACGCAAGAAACGGAACAGACCGCGGAAAGAACTTGCTTCATATTGCCTTGCCCTGTCATACAGCGCTCTTAAATTGGCCTGACGCTGTTTACCGCCCGGCATCCCACCCGCAAAATCATAAAACTGCGTTTCGCGGTATAGCAGCCAGATCAAGTCTGATAATGCCTCCTGCCTGGCAAGCCTCCTCCACTTCACTAGTTTTTTATAAAAAGCAGTGGCCTTTTCATAAAGCACCGGATGTTCTTCCGGGTCACTCTTTCTGTAAAAATCAGCAAGCGCTTCGTAGTAGCTCCCTGTATGGAATAAACGCACCTGTGACATCTCTTCTTCATCCAGCCCGACGATGGGTGAACGGAGAACGGATGCCAATGGGATATCCTGTTGCGGATTATCAATCACCTTCAATAAGGAAATCATGATGGCCACTTCGGTCGCTTCAAAATACCCTGTCGATAAATTGGCATAGACTGGAATCCCTTGTTTTTTAAATTCCTCCATGATTTGCGGTGCCCATGGCATCGAACGAAGAAGAATGACCATGTCCCGATAGGTGGCAGATCGGTACTTTTGGGTTTTCGTATCATATATCCGATGCTTTTCGCTTATAGCCTTTTTAATGAGCTTTGCCATCTGCCTTGCTTCGAGCTGCGCTTTTTCAAGCTCCTCGGCCTCAAACCCGCTATCCGATCCTTCCATTTCCGAATGAGCTTCCGGATCGGCTGTTCCGTCAATTAGATGGAGTTCGATCGGGTTTAGATCGTCTTCGGGATATGGGGCGCCTTTTTTCAATTGGGCATCTTCATCATAATCAATCTCACCGACAGTAATGCCCATCAACTGTTGAAACAAGAAATTGGTCCCATCGAGAACTTCCTTTCGGCTCCGGAAATTGCGGTTTAAATCAATTTTCAGTCCGGAATCAACACCATCATGGGTAAAACGTGTGTATTTTCCAAGGAAGAGATTCGGTTCCGCAAGCCTGAACCGGTAAATGGATTGCTTGACATCGCCTACCATGAAAAGATTCCCATCATATTCGCCGTCGGCCGTCACAAGTTTTAAAATGGATTCCTGAACCAGATTAGTATCCTGATACTCATCCACCAGCACCTCTTTGAACTGGTTCCTGTATTCGATGGCTGCCGCCGAAGGTTTTCGTTCACCATCCACCGTTTCCCCTGTCAAAATTTGAAGACAATAATGTTCTAAATCAGCGAAATCCACCAAGTTCTTTTCTGCTTTTGCAGCAAAGAATCTTTCGTCAAACCGTTTAACAAGCATTACAAGTGTATCGACATATCCCTTGAGCTCCCTTATATCCCGCAAGTAGCTTTCCGGTTTACGGGAAAATAACTCTTCCTGTAACGATTTGATGATCTTCTTCGCCTTATCCCGGTACTTGGTAGCCTCATCTGTAATTTCTTTGATAAACTCCGCACCAGAAAGGCGTTTTGCCGTCCCAAATTTCACGTTTTGGATTTCTTCATAAAGAGCATTCCAAGATTGGTTCTTCACCTCTGAAAGTTTAGCAACCATGGCAAGATCGGCTATATAGTTTTCAGCCCTTGGTGCCGGCCCCCCAGGGATTTTTGTTAACGCAAGCGAGCGTTCCAATAAATCCCTGGAGGTGTCCAATTGTAAACCAATATCGAACTTCAATGAATCGATAAACGAGAGATCATCAATCCCATCATCATCTCCCAGCTCATACATGCTGGCGGCACCATCAAGCCAACGGTCCGGGTCTGGATTCGATTGCGAAAAATCATGCAGCGATCGAACGATATTCTGAAGTGCATCATCGTTTCGATCGCTAGTGAAAGCATCAACCAAATTAAAGAACTCTTCATTATCACTTTGCCCATACTGGTCCTCGAAAAGCTCTTCCATCACTTCATCACGAAGCAGCTGAATCTCGGTAGAATCTGCAATCCTGAAGCCCGGGTCGATATCCGTCAGATAATAATACTTCCTGATCACCTCTAAACAAAAGGAATGAAGTGTAGAAATCGAAGCACGATTAATCAAGCTCAACTGCTTACGCAAATGCTGTGAATGCGGATTATCATTGATCGCTTTTTCTAATGCCTCACTTATCCGATGACGCATCTCGGCAGCCGAGGCATTGGTGAATGTAACGACGAGCAGTTCATCAACATCGATTGGATCTTCTTCTGAAATGACTTTTTGAATGATCCTGTTGACCAGCACCGCTGTTTTCCCTGAGCCTGCTGCGGCCGCAACCAGAATATCCTGATCCTTAGCCCATATCGCCTTCCATTGATCTTCCGTCCAAGTCACGTCTCCTGGCAGAGCAGGAATTTTCGTTTTACTCATCGCTCTTCCCCTCCCCCCTTAATAGCTCAAGAACGTCATTTTGTTTTTTCTGTGCCAAATTCCTGAATTGGTTCTCCTCCAGTGACTGGTCGAATTGGCATACAGATTTAAAGGAACAGAAGGTACACGGCGTTTTTTCCTTTAATTTGTATGGCGTTATATCCACATCACCATCGACCATTCGATCACCAGCCTCCTGATAAATACGGCGCACATGATGATTCAGAAGCGAAAACTCTTCCCTGCTGGCAACTTTGGAAGCCGCAAGGAGCGATCCGTCCTTTTTAAATCCAGCTGGAATGATATCCGACTTACCAGGATTTTCAATATCAAGTGAGGTATCCATCATTTGAATGACATTTGAATGATCCAGTACAAGTCCATTCATTTTAAAACTTTTATAAATTTCTTCTTCAATTTTATCCAAGCTGAGCATTCCCTTTGATTTGACAACGGGATTATGCACATGAAAATATAAAACCCCGGCAGGGATCGCTTCTTTTCCAATAAGCGACTTGGAATGCGTGACGACGATATCTAGGTATGTCAACATCTGCAGCGCGAGTCCATAATATACTTCACTCATGTTCAGTTCCTTTTCACTCGACTTATAATCGAGCACACGTAAATAGACACCTTCATCTTCTTCGGCTTTATCCACACGGTCAATCCGCCCGATCAATTCCATCTTCGTACCATTTTTCAATGTGAAAGAAAGTGGCGGCAGCTCGCCATTTTTTCCGAATCCGAGTTCTAGTCCGATTGGAGCAAAACCGCTCACCTTTGCATGTTCACTTAATACGATCGAGGCCCGTCCAATCACATGTTCCAGTTTCCTGCGTAAATAGTGATGGCGGTTCGTACTTAACAAAATTTGATTTTGGAGTTTAGGAGCAAGTCTCTCCACAGCAATCCTGGCCAGCTCCAAGCATTGTTCCGCAGTCAATGTAGACCAAGGAATATCATGTTCCTTTAAGTAATCGGAAATCATTTTCAACGCTCCATGGAACATCTCGCCTATATCCGGTGCATCCAAACGGAAAATTTGCCGTTCCCTCAATTTCAAGCCATGAGCCGCATAGTGGGAAAACGGGCAGCTATTGAACATTTCCATCCTGGATACACTCGTAAGAATGCTCTCACCGTATAATTGCTTACTTGTTTCCTCAGATAATTTCTTTGTCCTATTTTGATAAAAAAGGCTCGATAAAACCTTAGTTGCTGAAGGACCGGCCTTTTCATCATCAATAATGGCATTATATACATCCCACCATAGTGAATGGATTGGATAGTTCCTTTTTTTCAGCTGCAATTGGGCAGCCAGGTACGATAGGGCCACATCATGATTCACAGCATATTTCACCTGTTCCTCAGCAGGCAGATCGGACGGATCGTTCATATAATACACTTCGGAAAGGTTAGGCAATACGTCCCTTACCCGTTTTAAATAGGATGACGGTAAAAGTGCCTTTCCTTCCTCATCGGCAAGCGGATATGATAGATAAAGGGCCTCAGCAGGCGTAGTAAATGCTTTGTAGGCTGTAAACTCCTCATCCAGCAGGCGCACTTTTGAACTTGGGGCAACATCAAGTCCGCCAGCCAGCAGCACATCACGATCACTATCTGAAAATATTCCATCAGATACAGCTTTTCCTGGCAGAACCCCTTCGTTCAGGCCGATAACAAAAGCTGTCTTTACATCATCCAGGCGGGATAAATCTAGATTAGCGACCAATACTTGGTCAATTGCCGGCGGTACCAAAGAAAATTCAAGAGATTCCAGACCAGCTTCAATGATTACCGCAAACTGTTTCATGGAAAGCTCTTCCCCGCTCAGCAGTTCAACGAATTGATCCAATAGGTCGACAACCGCATTCCATGTTTGCTCATGCTCTCTTGCCGATACCAAATCACCCGCTTCTTCTGCCTCTAGTTTCAGCTTTTCCAATTTTTCCGGTACATGCAATTCTTCAAGATATAGATAAAGGGCTTCACACAATTCCCTGCCATTAGCAGCCTTTTTAACACGTTTTGACAGCTTCAAGATGGGCTCGGTAAATAATTGCTTCATCTCATTCAACTCTTGCTCAAGCTTCATTTCCTTATCCGTTTGGTTCCGGTCCTCGAGTTCCAGCCCGCGGAAGCGCCGATATGTCCAACGATCTTTGGACGTCCACCTGCTTCCTTTAATGCCGCGGGCCAGCACATAGTTCTCCAGCTTATCTACCTGTTCGCGCATCCTATCGTGGTTTTTTTGCAGCGGAAATAGAAGCTCCGTCTTGATTGCACGAAATACCGGCTCATATCGCCAATAACCATTGATGATCTCCAAAGTGGAACGAATCAGTTCAATCAGAGGATGATTCAGCATCGTCCGTTTGGAATCGACGAACAAGGGAATTTGATAATCCCGAAAAACGGTTTGTAAAATATCTGCATATGCTTCCCCATTACGAACTAAAATCGCAATATCACGGAAACGGTGCTGTTTCTGTCTGACCAGCGACAAGATATCCCGGGCAACTCCTTCAATCTCAGCTCTGCGGTTAACTGCCTGGGCGATCGTTACATCAGGTGACTGCTCAAACGTTTGTGCAGGGCGAGTGGCAAAATAAGTTTCCAGATGATTCAGCCCCGGACTCTTACCAAACCTTTCCGTCCCTTTTAAGATTCGATCTTCTGAAATCGGTATGCCATTCCTCAATCCAGCTTGATAAAGGTGATGATAAAGATTTCCCGTTTGCCTGAACAGCTGCAAATCATCCGGGGCATATTGCCTGTAGGGCTGATCTAACGTCAGTGAAATCGTTACACTCCTGCACAGCTTCATCATTTCTTCCACAATCAATAATTCCTGTGGAGTCAAACTATAAAAACCATCGATGTATATATCCGCATTCCTTATATAAGAAGACTCTTGCATTTTCTCGATCAGCAAAGTGAAATAGTCTTCGGAATCTAAATATTTGTTAACCATTTCATCCTCAAAAGCCTGATAGACCAATTCAAGATCATGCAGTTTATCCTGAATGCCACTGCAGGCCTGTGAGGTTTCTGACAAATAGTTTTGAATGTCATCAGGTTGGATGCAATACTGCTTGAACTCAGCCAGCATTAGCTCCATCTGTGCAATGAACCCCTGCTTATCAGCAGATCGACGAAACATCTTTAACTCTTCCTTTTTATCATCCATGATCTTCCGTATCAACATATTGACACCTACACTGTCCAAATGCAGCCGGCTCATCCCCCCGGTTTCCTGAAGGACGCGCCATGCAAGCCTGCTAAAACTGAAAACCTGTGTCCGGATCATTCCGGCAAGGCCTGGTGTTTTAATTAATTTATATTCAGATAGAAACGTCATCTGATCAGGAACGAGGTAGATAATTGGATTTCCTTCGGGATCTTCTGCCAATTTGGAGCGAATTTCGTCCAATATATTCGAAGTTTTCCCTGCACCCGATCTTCCCAGTAAAAAACGGAGTGACATCTCTTTTTCCCCCTTACAACATAATATCTAGACCCATCATACCAGAAATACTTTCGACTTTATGACTAGGTTTCTGTTTCCAATTAGATTTACTTTCTATTATTTTACCGTTTCCCTTTAAAAAACACCAATCGTACGTTCGTGTTTTCCCCAAAAAGAAAAAGCCCACATAATTTTGGGGCTTCCACATCATTCACCTGTAAATTTAAAATTGAAATCATTGACCGGCCAATATCGAACATCCACTTTACCGACCACATTTTCAACCGGTATATAACCAAAATGACGGCTGTCAGCACTTTCAAGACGGTTATCACCCATAACAAAAAGCTTACCCTCCGGAACTTCGGTCATGTCCGTCAATTCTTTTAATGTAAAATCACCCGTAAAATCCTGTTCCGGGAAGCCTTCCTTGAATTTCTCAAGATAAGGCTCATCCACTTTCTCACCATTTACGTAAAGCCAATCATCTTTATAACGAATTCGGTCACCTGCAATCCCTATAACTCGCTTAACATAATCTTCTTGTGAATTCGCATGAAAAACAATAATGTCAAAACGATTGATATCATGAATCCGGTAATTGATTTTATTCACGACAAGTTTATTTCCATCTTCAAGGGTCGGCTGCATCGACTTCCCTTCAACATCATAGCTTGAAAAGAGAAATGTACGGATTAAGATGTAAATAACAAAAGCTATCATCGCTGGTTTTATCCAATCGGATAAAGAATTCTTGTTTGTTTTTTCCATCTAGTTCAACCCCTACTGCATTTATATATTAATTTATTGTCCTTCTTCTCTCTTCATGCTTTTATTTAACCTGACTTCCAATCTTTTCCCCACATACCATAGGATAAAGATGACGATTCCGATAATGATCGTTCGCACAGGTTTATGAATTAAGGATACTAAATCGTAACCTACGAAGCTGATCGTAAAAATCATCACCGCTTTCCCACCCACTACTGCAAGTCCATATTGCAGGGTACTGACTTTTGAAAGTCCTGCCACAATATTAACGATAGCCGAAGGTGTAAAAGGGAAGCAGAGTAATATGAACAAAGGACCGAATCCATGGTTCTCAACCCAAACCATCAACCTCTGCACCTGTTTATGCCTTTGCAAAAATCGAAAAAACCTCATTTGACCATATCTTCTAATAATCCAAAAGATCAAAAAAGACCCCGCTACCGCACCAATCCAAGAAAATAAAAATCCCCACCAGAGACCAAAAGCCGTTGCATTAGCAAGCACGAACACCACTAAGGGCAAAAAAGGCAAAAAAGCTTCCAGCATCGGCAGCAAGATCCCAGGAATTGGACCGAATGAGCGATATTGCTGAATAAGTGCCGATATATGATCAAGTGTAAACCACTCACGTATAGTATCCAAATCCATAATTATCTCCCTCGACATGCTGCCATCATTGCAGCATAAACTTATTAAAAACTGTTTATTTTAGATATATCACTTTCCCCTGAAATTGCAAGAATTATTATCCATATATCTTCATACTTTCCCTATCTCCGGAAAACATAATCTTGTTAACGAATATTTCTTGATTTATCAAAACTGCTTGCATATACACGGAAAATACATTAGGATAAAAATAGGAACACACGTTCTTGTTTTGCGGAATATACATACTATTATTAAAAACGCGCTATTTTAGAAAGGGGCGGTCATGATGACCCGCATTCCAGAAGATGACCGAAATATGATTGAAAAAGCCATCTACCTACCTATGGTTATTACAGTCTTAAACCGGGATCTCAAGGTCATCGAAATTAGTCCGTTTAAATTAAAAAGGCCCTATTCGGAGCTAGTCGAACATATTTTAAAAGTGGTTCAAGACGAACTTGCCGAGGTACGGCGCTATTTGCGCAAGGAGAATATTAAGGTTAGTGAAATCAAACGCGATGAATCCTTCACGATGTATTGTTTTTTATATAAAGGATACGAGGAACATCATAATTATTTCAATCCCCGCCTTCGCAACAAAACCGAAGACTTATTATGTTATTACTTTTTCGAAAAAAATCACCGTTCAAGGAATTAGCGGGTACAGGCAGCCTCCGTAAATGCTTAGTCCGTGTATGTGGATGTTTGGAATATCCCTAAAAGAGAAGGTTAAGCTTAATCAGTCAATATAGGCATTATCGTAACGGAATGTTTCGGTTAATAATAAGCTGATAATGTTTTTTATTTAAAACTTCATCAGCTTATTATATTCCATCGAATCAATTTCATTTTCTGTTTGAACTATACTCTGTAAATGCTTCTTGATTAGCTAAACGTATTTAATTATATCCAATCCTAGCAACATTTTACTAATATATAGTGTGCAATCTATTAGATCTAATTGAATAGCAGATAGTATTTTGTATTAACACAGTATATTGCACCAATTTTCAGTTTGAAAACTTTTGTTAAAGAGATTTATCCAGAAGAAACACATAACAAAGAAGACGGAAAGTACAGACCTCCCGAAGAATTAGCGGAAAGAGATACTAAGGGTCATAGAGTCAGAAATTATACATATAAATCTTTATACCCTTATATTGATTTACGGCATGCCGCTTTAAATAATGCTAACGGGTGCTCATGAAGTGCAATCCAAATAAAGACGAGGAAATTATGAAAAAGAGTAGCCTTATAATGAATTCTCTACTTGGATATATTGCAATAGGAGTATTCGTTATTGGTTATATTAGAAGTATACCGGTATATAACTATACAATTCTAGGTACATAAAAAAAGAAATTTAAAGATTTAATGGATGAGTTATTTGAAGATTAATGCTGATGCCCTTCTCATTGAGAAGGGCTTTTGGTTGTGACATTTGCTAAAGTAAACATTGATATGATTGATCGTATGAAAGAATCATTCCACTATCCGCCTGTAGAATATCATCTCTCCATATTAATAACTCAGGTACATTCCCCTACTTCACCAGCGACAATCCCTCATAAATACCCAGGATCATTTTACCTAACCACGATTCTGGCGCCAGCTCCCTTTTAATCACAAAGAAAATTATGTCCAAATCCCCATTTTTCGAATTTCACATGGTAAATTATTATTAGGAGGGGAAAAATGAAGAAAATAAATATTCTACTGGTTGCTGTTCTTGTTTTGTCTTTATTCACTGGACTTAAAACAACTGAGGCAGCCTCAAATGTGAAGGTACATTTCATCAATGTTGGACAAGGAGATGCCATCCTTATTCAAACCGGTAACGAAAACGTTTTAATTGATGGCGGCGGTAAAGGAAAGGGCGACGAAGTTGTAGCCTACTTAAAAAAACAAAAGGTGAAAACACTTAATGCAGTAGTATCCACTCACCCAGATGCGGATCATGTGGGCGGTCTGGCTTATGTGATTAAATCGCTTAATGTAAAATCTGTGTATGCCCCTAAAGTTTCACATACTACCCAGGCATACAAAGACTTTTTAACGGCTGTTAAGCAGAAGAAGCTTACAATAAAAAAAGCGCAGACTGGCGTGGAAATCAACACGAAAGCTAAGGATAATTCCCTTAAATTCATTGCACCTGTTAAAGAATATGCCAAGTCTGACTTAAATAATTGGAGTGCAGTCCTTTTACTTAAACACGGCAAAAAAGCATTCTTGTTTACAGGTGATGCTGAAGAAAAATCAGAGACAGATATGCTGGCTAAAAAACTGGTACCAAGTGTGGATGTGCTTAAAGTCGGCCATCATGGTGCAAAAACATCAACTAGTTCAGCATTCATTAACAAAACAAAACCGAAATACGCTGTAATCAGTGTAGGAAAAAATGGCTATGGGCATCCTACTTCCACTGTTGTAAAACGATTGAATTCAGTGAAGGCCAAAACTTATCGCACAGATAAATCAGGTAACATTATTTTTACTTCTACAGGTCAGAAAATTACTGTAAAGACGGTGAAATAAATGGTACAAGGAATTATTGACCGCTTCGAAGGAAGGATCGCTGTCGTTGAAATCGATGGTGGTGACATGAAGGATTTTCCTAAAAGCGCTCTCCCCAAGGGAGCAAAAGTAGGAGATATGCTGATTATCGATGGTGATACCATCACCATTTCCAAAGAGGGCACTGAGAAGTTAAAAAAAGAAATTGACGATCTAATGGATGAATTATTTGAAGATTAATTCCTGGGCCCTTCTTTAATAAGAAGGGCTTGTCTTAATTTTGAATGTTTAACGCCGTATATACTTTGACATTACCTCTGAAGCTTTGACCCCATTTGCTTCGGTGAACATATAGAATGATTTCCTCTTTGTTTCCTCAATCCTCTGAATCAATTTCGTTTTTAAAAAAGAAGTCCGGTGCAGCTGGTTTTCGAAAGAACTGCATGATACGGCTATATCGATGGTTTGTCTATTCCTGAATGTGATGGTAGTATGTTTGGAATCCAGGCGATCATAGGATACCACATGCTCATGTGATAACCAGATGCATTGAGGACGCAACGGAGATGTAGTGGGAAAGAAGAAAATCGAACTGGTCGGATCGATGGCAATAGGCGCTTTATGTGTGATGTTTATAAGCTGTTTTGTGCCTTGCTTGCGTCCTTCATAACTTGATCCGAAAAACTCACAGCTTTTCTTTATTATTTCCAAAGGTTTAAACGGGGATATGAACTCGTCCTCCATTTCAACGATACGGGCATATATTTTACTGCCGTAATTGATTGGCGAAACCATTATTGTATGTGGCGTGATTTCATATTCCTCTATGATTCCCTGATTGTTTTCCTTCATCTTTAATCCACCTCTTCCTCATTGCTAAACACCGCTTTTACTTTACCAAAGCTTATGCCCTTAATTGCTTGTACCCTTCCATTCCCCATTGCCGAAGAAAAGTGAATGGAGATAGTAAATGTTTGTTAAATTACTCACTATAATAGCACAACCCTTGAACATAAAATGTAAGTTCACAAAAAATTAAAAATTCTTTTATATAGTGGCTTTTTCTTCATCTAAACGACACATTCTCTATTAATATTTAAATTTTTTAAATTTTCAGTTGATTTTATCCGCTCAAATCCATATAATAATAAAAAGGGTCAGGGGTGGTAACTTTGAAAAATGAAAAATCTTATTCAGAGTCAGTGAAGTCCTTATCAATGAGCGAAATGAAAAACGATGCCGTGGTTCAGGAAATGTTAATTGATATGATTATTCAGGAAGCCGTCCTTACTACCAAAAAGAATATCCTTGCAAAACAGATCGATGAAGCCTTGGATAAGAAAAACAAACCTTTATTCTTAAAACTAAGTTCTGAAATGAACGTTTTACTAAAACAGTTTGGAAATTAAAATGCATGATTTAAAAACAGCCTAATGATCAAAAAAGCCTCCCATAATGCTGGGAGGCTTTTCTGATTATCATCACTCTTTATGAAACATCCCCATGACCTCGGATGTTTCGGTTATATTGACAAAAGCATTCGGATCAACTTCTTTTATCATCGTTTTTACATCAGTTAACTGATAACGTGTAATGACTGTCATCATTACTTTACTCTTTTCGCCTGAATATGCACCTTCACCATCCATGACGGTAATACCACGATATAGGTTGGTCAGGAGCTTCGTTTTCATTTCGTCACTCTTTTTGGTCACGATCATCAATGTTAATTTAATGTGATTGGAATGGATCGTATCGATCACCTTTCCTGCTGCATAAATGGAAATCAGCGTATATAATGCGGCGTCCCAACCGAAGATGAAGCCTGAGATTACCACCACAACTGCATTCATCACCGAAAGCAATGTACCAAGTGGGAAGTCGCTCTTCTTAGCCAATAGCATGGCAATGATATCAAAGCCACCCGAAGACCCCGAAGCACGAAAGATGATGCCTATACCGAATCCCGATATGATTCCGCCAAATAAAGAGGACAAAATCGGTTCAGTGGATATTCCGTGAACTGGAATGAGATATAAACTGACGGAAATCACGACAACTGATAATATCGTATAGGTGATAAAACGTCTCCCTAACTTCAGGTATCCAAGAATCAGCAATGGCAGGTTCATCAGAAAATTCAATATCCCTGTGTTGACTGGGGTGATGATTCCGAACATAATCGCAAGTCCACTAAGTCCGCTGCTTAAAATTAAATGTGGTATCAAAAATAAGTTGTAGGCTACTGCCACAAGCACTGAGCCTAAAGTAATGAAAAGTACATTATACATATTCGATCTCCTTAAAACGAACTGGGAATTTAACTTATTATAGTAGAGAACCTAAGAATTTTAAAAATAATAGTTTTTTCTGAAAACAACTGCAAACTTCCACTTTCCGAAGAAAAAAAGCCAGCTGGTTTTCAGCTGGCTTTCAATCACCCTTTGTATCTGCATTTTCAACCGTTGAAATCCGTTCGAGCATGGTCGGATGGGAATACCTCAGCCATTTAACCAGGAATGGCGGGTTGACCTGGCTCAAACCCGACCTCGTGAGTTCCTGGAAAGTCGTGATTGCCGATTCTTTATCCCCGGTCATTTCAATGGCATAACGGTCAGCCCTTGTTTCTTGATATCTGGAAACATAATTGGACAGCGGACTCGAAGCAAATAGCAGCACTGATGTTATTAAGAGAAATAATGGAAGCGATGAAATGCTGTCAACCGAACGAACCTTTAACAGCTGGCCCCAGCGCCCAATGATAAAATTCATGATTTTTGATGTCAGCCACAAACCGATTAAAGTCAGTCCTAAATAACCCGCAATCCCTATATAAATGTGCTTTTCCACATAATGAGCCATTTCATGTGCCATGATAAAAAGGATTTCATCTTCCTTCAGTTTGTTCAGGGTCGTATCCCAAAGAACTATTCTTGAGTTGGAACCTATGCCGGTCACGTATGCATTCAAGGCATTTGTCTTTTCCGCCATATTGACTTCATACACGTGTTCAGCCGGAATTTCAGCCTGTGAGGCAAGTGCCAATATTTCCGTTTCCAGCTCTTTATTTTTGAGCGGATAGAATTCATTGTACAGCGGATCAATCACTACAGGCTGAACAAACATCAGGAACAAGGTAAATGGAATGGACAACATCCAGGCATAGAGCCACCACTTCTTCACACTTTTCTTCATTAACCAATATAAAACGGAAACGATGATGAACATCATCCCAAAATTCACCCAGAATTCGATGACTCCATCCTTCATCCACGAGGTGAAACTTTGTGTACTTATATGGTAACTTTTGCTCATCCGATATCCAATGAAACTGATTGGAAACAGCGCCAGGTAAGAAATAATGGAAAGCCAAAATAAGTAAATGCCCGTTCTGATCGCTTTCCGCCTCGAGACTGCCTTTGACGACTTTTCAAATGCTTTTGATAAACCAAATAGTAAAATGAAGAAATACAACAGCCATTCATATGGCGTGGATACGAAAAAAATGAAATTCCGCAGTCCTGAATATTCTTCGCTAAGCTTTAGCTCCCTTGCATTCAGGAATGTTGCAGGATCTGCTGCAGTTCCACGCAAAGCTTCGGGAATTGAGGTATCAGCTCCATAAAAAATATACCAATACATCGCTGCTGCATAAAGGATATATAATAGAATCGCTCTGCCAGCCCATTTTCTGACCATGATGCCCCTCCTTAAACGAATCTCCCTCTTAATAGTTTAATCCAAAATGGACAGGTTAGAACCGCATTTCACTTCTATATATTTATTCCTTTCAATCTCCAACATTTTTTTATTTGGCTGTTTTCGTATACTTTGTTGCTATTTACCAAGTAAAGCGGTGTGGTTGATTGCCCCTCCAGATGCTCGCTTTCCGCGGGGCGGGCGGTGAGCCTCCTCGGCGTAAACGCCTGTGGGGTCTCACCTGTCCCGCTGCTCCCGCAGGAGTCTCGCACTTCCGCTCCAATCAACCTTAAATCGTTTCGTTTTAAAAACAACAATCTTTACGAAAAGAGCATTTTATTTTTACGCAGAGATATAAAAAAAACGGAGGACTGGGAGGTTTAAGGCAACGACGAATTTATCCCTTTGCCGCCACCTAATTGCTTTAATGTAATTCGTTCATCAATTTTTATGGATTGTGAACTCGATACAAAAGCCGGCTAACGGAACGGCGGGCAAGAGTATTCATCCCTTCATCCCTCTATTTTGAAAGCTATACAAAAGTGCCATAAGCTCTGGTCGATTATTAACATTCAGTTTTCTGTAAATCCGGCTTATATAGTTTTTTACCGTGCCAATGGATAGAAAAAGTTTTTTTGAAATTTGCTGATTCGTTTCCCCTTGGGTTAGCAGGATAAGCAGTTCATACTCGCGTTTGGAAAACGCCCCCAATTTTTCGATTGCCTTATCCAAAGTTACTGGTGATTTTTCACCATCCTGCTGCAGCTTCTTCATTAATAATGATTTTATTGAGGCAGGGTAGACTATTTGACCATTGGCACATTGACGGATTGCCGACAGCACTTGTTTCATTCCGCCGCCCTGTAACACATAACCAGCTGCACCATGGCATATCGCTTCGATAAGATAATGATCTTCTGAATAGGCAGTAAAAATGACAAAAGGAGTAAATGGGTGTTTTTCCTTTAGAATTGGCATGACTTCCTGTCCATACTTCCCTGATGACCGTGCATCAATAAGAATGGCATCTGGCATGACTGATGGTCTATGATCGGAATCAAGAAGGTCCATTTCATTTCCAGTGATCCCTATGACCTTAATGTCAGCTTCTTTTTCAAGGATTCCATCAAGTCCTCCTTGACCACCATATATCATTAGCTTAATCGACTTCATAACTTCACCTGTTCTTTTTCATTATTTGTTATTAATCCGATAGTTTTTATAATTCCCCGTCACGATATAGTTCTAATGGTCTATATTTTACATCATTATTTCACCTGATAACAAATTTAAACTGTAAAAATACTTTAATAAATGTGCTTACCCTGACAGTAAAAAGGCTATCATCCCGTTTGCCTTCAGGATGATAGCCTTTTTCTTTGTTCTTCATCTATGAGCGTATCAAGTTTCATGATGCTCTCCTTTGCCCGTGGAAAATCAATTTTGCGATAATGGTGTTTTCCACCTTCTTCTTCATCTTTTTCGTCGGCCCATTTGACGACTTGCTGAAGCGGTGTACGAATAATATCATTTGAAGGTAAGAACGAATCGGTATGAAATAAAATGGCGAGGGAAATGGTTTTTGCCTTTATCGGGTTTTCTCCCAAGCGGATTAACAGTTTATGTGCTCGTTCTGCACCTTTGATGGGGTGAATATCATTTTGTTTATATAGATCATAATCCCATTTACCATTGCGATACCAGGTGAAATGACCCATATCATGCAAAAGTCCAGCTTTGGCAGCAATATCAGGGTCGACATTATATTCGTTTGCTAAGTGAAACGCATGGTATGCTACCGCAATCGCATGTGCCAGACCTGAACGGTTCAAGTATTTTTGAGCAATGGGATGTGTAAATATATCCAAAAGTTTTACATCTCTCATCTAACCCCTCCTTACAATTATGTGGAAATTTTTAATGACTATCATAACTCTTTTCGAAACAAGAATCAAGGTTTTAAGATTCTCCCATATATTTTATGCAGTATGATACACTTTGGTTGTACAAAAAAAGGACCATTGCCGGTTATAGGCAATGATCTCCTTATGATCAATGAAATTCAGTTTTGCAGTACATGGTTTTTCAAGGAGCGGCGTAAAATCTTACCTGTCGCGTTTTTTGGAAGTTCATCCAAAAACTCAATTTTTGCCGGTACCTTATATTTGGCCAAGTGTTCCATGCAATAGGAAAGCAGCTCTTCCTCGGTCAATGCATTGTTTTTCTTTACCACAAAGCATTTAACCACTTCCCCCTGATTGGGATCGGGAACGCCTATGGCTGCCGCCTCAACTACTTCAGGATGAGCATACAGAACCTCCTCCACTTCACGAGGATAGACATTATAGCCACCGACGATAATAAGCTCCTTTTTACGATCTACAATGAAAAAATATCCTTCATCATCCATCCTGGCTAAATCGCCTGTATATAACCAGCCATCTTTCAAGACAGCGGCTGATTCTTCAGGCATTTTATAATACCCCTTCATTACATTCGGACCTCTGACAATCAATTCCCCTACCCCATTGATCGGCACTTCTTCTCCAAGCTCATTGACCACTTTATTTTCCACCCTAAGGATCGAGGTTCCGATGGATCCCGCCTTCCTTGGACGATCCAAAGGATTGAAGCAGGTAACAGGAGAAGCTTCGGATAAGCCATATCCTTCTGAAACCCGGACATTAAATTTCCGCTCGAATGATTCAAGCAAGGACACTGGCATGGCGGAACCGCCCGATATGCATATGCGTAACGAATTTAAATCATCTTCTTCCGCTTCCTGATATTGAAAAAGAAAGTTATACATCGTAGGCACTCCAGCAAAAACGGTGGCATCATATTTTTTGATTTGCCTGAATATTTCCTTTGGACTGAATTGCGGGACAATTAAAAGCGTACCTCCGCTTATCAATGGGGCATTCACAACTACCGTTAAACTGAAAACATGGAACATTGGCAATGTCGTAATGACACGGTCACTTTCCGTGATTCTTAAATATTCCCCAATATCATGTGCATTGGAGTAGATATTGGTATGTGTGAGCATGGCTCCCTTTGGTTTTCCCGTTGTTCCCGAAGTATAGAGTATGATTGCCGTATCTTCAGGATCCAGTTCTGGACCTTTAAAGCCTTCATTCCCCGATTCGATCATTTTTGTAAACGATTTCATTTTTGGGTAGATGTTAAATTTGCTAATATCCCCACTATCACGCTGCGTTTCACAAATCACATATTGTTCTACGCTTGAGAGGATCGGGTTCATTTTCTCTAGTAAGGGTAAAAGCTTATCTAATGCCACAACAACCTTTACATCGCCATTATTCAGGATATAACCAATCTCGTCAGGTGTGTAAATTGGATTGACGGGAATTACGGTCGCCCCTGCTCGCATAGCTCCATACAATGAAATGATGAAATGTGGAGAGTTGCCTAATAACAGCGCAATGTTATCACCTTTTGAAACACCAAGCCTATGTAATTCGTCTGCGAATTTCGTAACGGCTTTATCCAATTCCCCATATGAAGTGGATTGATCCATAAAGTAATATGCTGGCTTATCCGCCTTTTTTAAAGCCATTTGATGAAGCTGTTCAGATAAATTCATCTTTCTCCCTCCCCTGCAAATAACATGAATGAATAGTCATTCATTTTTATGGTGAACTAAATACATTTTTATTATATTAAAAGAATGCGATCACAGCAACAATTTTATCCATATTCAAGCAATTACTGTCATTATTAGACACAAAAGCCGTCCTATTAAATCGGGACGGCTTTTCAGGCTTAATATATTAAAGCCAATATTTCTTCTTTCGTTACATTGCCAAAATAATGACGAACATCAATCTCATCTAGTACCCTGCTGATTGCTTCCTTTTCATAACGTATTCCAGTAAGCTTTTGTTCAATATCCGCAACCTCTCCGACCCCGAAGAAATCGCCGTAGATTTTACAATTTTCAATGATTCCCCTGTTCACTTCAAGGCGGATATCAACAGATCCCACAGGGAATCTATGTGAGTTTTTCAAGTTGAATTTAGGTGATTTTCCGTAATTCCACTCCCAGTTTTGATATCTTTCTTCCGAAATTTCGTGAATTTTCTCCCAATCCGTATCGGTTAAAACATACTCTGTTACCTTTCCGCTATCTTTGAAAATATTTTGCAGAAGGAATGAACGGAATTCTTCAACAGACATCGGTTCTTTTAGGAAATCGGCAATATTACCGACACGGCTTCTTATCGATTTAATCCCTTTGGACTCGATCTTATCTTTTTTCACTTTTAAAGCGGATACAATGTGATCCATTTCTGATTGAAACAGCAATGTCCCATGACTGAACATCCTGCCCTTCGTTGAGAACATCGCGTTTCCTGAAATCTTCTTTCCTTCAGCCAGAATATCGTTACGACCGCTCAATTCAGCATGTATTCCTAGCTTCTCGAGCGTTTCCACAACAGGCTGGGTGAATTTCTTGAAGTTATGAAAGCTATCGCCATCATCTCTCGTGATGAAACTGAAATTGAGATTCCCTAGGTCATGATAAACCGCTCCACCCCCGGAAAGGCGGCGAACAACTGTAATGCCATTTCCATCTACATAATCGGAATTGATTTCTTCAATCGTATTTTGATTCCTTCCTATGATGATTGAAGGACGATTAATGTAAAATAGAAGATAGGTTTCATCTATATTTAAATGTTTAAGCGCATATTCTTCGATGGCCAGGTTAATTCTTGGATCTGTAATTCCCTTATTATCAATAAAAAGCACAGTTGTTCCTCCTTGTAGACTTCATATCCCCTATGTTTCATTTATAGTTGGAATTCAAGATTGGATTTGGCTACAGCTATTTCTCTTTTGAATACCTCGGATGCTTCTTTTTTCAGTTGATCAAGATTCCCATAATGCGGGAGGTGAGTTAACAGCAAAAGCTGGACGTCAGCCTTATCTGCCAGCATGCCCGCTTCCCTTGCAGTCATATGCCCTGCCTTTGAACCATCCATATCACTGTAAAAGTTACTTTCACATAATAAAACATTTGCGTCTTTAGCGAAATCTGCAAGCTCATCCATATATGAACTGTCACCTGTGTAAACGATCGAATGATTTTCAGCTTCAATCCTCATTGCAAAACAAGGGACTGGATGTTTTGTTTTCATGAACGTAAATTTACACGGTCCAATGGTTAAGGGTTGATCAACAGAGAAGGCTATCCCCTTTGTCACGTCTTTATAAGTTAATTTACCAAATTCGACTTCGTCTAAATCATGACCATAAATAGGAATGGTCCTTTTTTCGCTGCCCAATATCTGCTGTATGAACGCAGCGTGCTGCAGGACACCAATATCCGCTACATGATCCGGATGATAGTGAGATAATACAACAGCACCAAGATCCTCCGGCTTCATATGGTTTTGCAGCTGTGATAGAACACCGCTGCCACAATCAAGCAGAATGCGAAAATCTTCATATTCAAGCAAATAGCCGGAACTTGCCTCATTTTTAGCTGGATAACCGCCCCAGCAGCCAATTACGGTGATTTTCATGCTTAGGCACTCCTTTTTTTCTCTCAATGACTTCCCCATTAATATAAACTATTCTTGCCCTTATTTCACCTTTTTTACTTATGTTATAAAACATTCATTGACATTCTAAAACTGTTATAATACAATAAAACTATAGAAAAGCGAATAATAAAAAAATTCAGGAGATGATGTTCATGATTCAAAGTAGCATTGAGTTCTTTAAAAACCTGCCACCGAAACAATGCACGGAATGCGGAAAAAAAATTGAAGAACAGCACGAATGTTATGGAAACCACTGTGATCATTGCCTTTCTGGAGAGTAGTTGTCTTGTGTTTCACCATCCGCTTCCCAAATAGCGGGATGAATCCATATATGGTTCGGTTTCGCAGCTGAAAACCCCAAATAAAAAGAAGAGGTACCGAACGGTATCTCTTCTTTTTATTTGGGATTCATTGCATTTGAGCAAAAAAATAGAATTATCACGTAACGGATAATCCTTTGAATAAATATATTTTAAATAGTTCAGCAATTTCCTCTTTCTCTAATGGGGCATGGTTCCTTTCCCAATCAAAAATGAGGGCAAGGTACATTTTTAGCATCAGGAAAGCAGTTATCTCTGGATCGCAAGGCTGTATATAGCCCTTATCAATCGCTATTTTTAGTTTTTCCTTAATGTAGGAGACAATGGCTTCTTCCATTTCATTAACCATTTCCTGAACGGCCGGAGTACCAATTTCGCGCTCTTCCTGAAGAAGTTTCAAAGATAATTGATGTTCCTGCCTGAACTCCAGAATTCGATAAACGGCCCGATGCAGGTTTTCAAAAAAGGAGAGTTGGTCATCCAAAGATTGTTCCGCCTCATATTTCATTTCCTCTATCAACCGCTGAACGATTTCTTTAAACAGCTCTTCCTTATTTTTATAAAAGGTATAAATGGTCCCTTTTCCCACATTGGCAATTTTAGCGACTTGATCCATCGTCGTTGCCTTATATCCAAAAAGTGAAAACGACTTGGTCGCAGCTTCTAAAATTAATTTTTTACGATCAACAGACATTTCCCACCTCAATCCTGACCAAACGGACAAAACAGTCATTATGTTCAACGATATCATACCAAAAATTTTCAGTCTTTTCAATTATATTTTCAATTTCTTATAGAAACAATGGCCATCCTCATTACTGGACAGCCACTTTTTCGAGTATTCATTTAAATCACAAAGGTCAAGTAAAAAGAAAGCGTCGCTTTTCCGGTTTACAACATCTTTCAACTTCACATGAAAATATGTAGAGCATATTGCAAGCATGGTTAAACTACTTTCTCCTATTGACTGATCACTTTTCCTGTAATCTGTTTAAAATGATTGTGGCCAAAGCATCGATGAATTCAGGTTTAACATTGGGCATATCCGGCCTATAGTAGCCTGCACCAATCTCTTCCGTAACAACCTTACATTCATAATCGTTATCATATAGGACTTCAAGGTGCTCGGCAACAAAGCCGACAGGAATATAAATGAAAGCTTTATAACCTTTTGCTTGATGAAGATCTCTGGTTAAATCCTGTACATCAGGTCCCAACCATGGTTCAGGTGTTTGTCCAGCGCTTTGCCAGCCTACTGCATAATTGCTAACCCCTGCGCCTTTTGCAATCATGTCTGCCGTTTCTTTCAATTGATTTGGATACGGATCTCCCGATTGCAGGATTTTTTCCGGGAGGCTATGCGCCGACACAATCAAAGCGAAATTATCGCGTTCTTCCGAGGTCATTTTCCCGATTGCTTCTTTTACCTGGTCTACCCAATATTGGATGAATTTTGGCTCATCATACCAGCTTTCAACGGAAGTGATGGTCAGGTCACCCAATTTAGCGGCTTCATCCTGGGCACGTCCATTATAAGACTTCACGCTGAATGTTGAAAAATGCGGTGCCAATACTATACTGACCGCTTCTTTGATTCCATCTTCATGCATTTGTTTCACTGCGTCTTCAACAAAAGGTTCAATATGTTTCAGTCCAAGATATGCCTTGAACTCAACTTCCTCCTGAACGGAATTCAATTTCTTTTCAAGCGCTTCAGCTTGTCCTGCCGTTATTTTTGCAAGCGGGGATAATCCACCGATCGCTTCATATCTGCCTTTTAGATCGGCAATTAGTTCGTCACTTGGCCGTCTCCCATGACGAATATGCGTATAATATCTTTCAATATCCTCTTCAGTGTATGGAGTACCATAAGCCATGACTAAAAGGCCCATTTTTTTTCTTGACATGAAGTTACACCTCTTTTAAAGATTTCGTTCTATTATTGTGCATCCATTTAAGTATTTTTAGCAAATGGTTCGCTCAACTTATTTCATTTTTGATGAATATTCATGAATGAAAGCGGTCAGCCTCTTCAGTGTTTCCGGGTTTACGGAAGGGAAAACCCCATGTCCAAGATTAAAGATGTAGCCGTCCTGTTCCATGCCCTGATCCAGGATCCTTTTCGTCCGTTCTTCTATAACATCCCATGATGACAATAGCAGGGCAGGATCAAGATTACCTTGTACCGTTTTCTGGATTCCCATTTGTCTCGCTTCTGTAATTGGCAGTCTCCAATCGAGCCCGACTACATCAATCGGAAGATCATTCCACTCAAGTGCCAAGTGACTTGCGCCGACCCCGAACATGATTAGCGGTACATTTTCTTCCCGCAATGAAGAAAAGATACGAGTCATGATCGGCTTGATGAATATGCGGTAATCTTCAACGTTCAAAGCACCCACCCATGAATCAAAGATTTGGACGGCTTTAACGCCAGCTTTGATTTGTGACTTGACATAGATGATGATCATATCCGCTAGCTTATCCATTAATGCAAACCAGGCCTTTGGCTCTGTATACATGAAAGCTTTCGTCTTATTGTAGTTTTTGGAGGGGCCGCCTTCAATCATGTATGAAGCAATGGTGAACGGTGCCCCGGAGAAACCGATCAAAGGCACGGATAATTGCTCCGTAGTCAATAATTTAATCGTGTCCAACACATATGGGATGTCTTTCTCTGGGTTCAATTCACCTAATTTTTCAACATCTGTCACCGATTGGATCGGATTGGATATGACCGGGCCGATTCCGGACTTAATCTCAACATCGACACCAATGGCTGGTAGCGGTGTCATTATATCTTTATATAAAATCGCAGCGTCTACGTCATATTGCTCGACTGGCAATCTAGTTACATAAGCGCATAATTCCGGCTGATGAGTAATTTCAAAAAGCGAGTACTTCTCTTTCAATTTACGGTATTCCGGCTGTGAACGGCCGGCCTGACGCATATACCAAACAGGCACATGATCCGTTTTCTCTCCTCTCGCAGCTTTTAAGAATGTATCATTCGTAATTTCCTTAGACATTAATATCCACCTTTCAAGCAATCACGTTTCTATTTTTATTCATTACCTACATAGAATATCAGAAGGATGTTGAATTTCAAATCGAATCTCCTTCAACTATAGCTTTTTCTATAATAGAAGTATAGCCAACCTATATATTTGTCAGAAAATCGACGTTTTTATAAGTATTTTACCGGTCTACAAGCCTAATGGTTAGTTTGGAAATGGTAAAAGCATTATTCATTGGGTAAAATGGGTATACAGGTACTATATAGAAATTGGAGGGGAATTTATGAATGTATTCATCACATCAGGCACTTACGATTTTTTAAAAATCAAAAAAGATAAGCACCCCAATGAAAAAATATTACTTATGCAAAATCCTGACACTGCAGTACTTTTACATGAAACAACAGGTAAAACGATCTTCAGCTCTCCACGTAAGTATGAAGTAGTTGATGGGAAAGGAAACCTTCAGGATCATGGGTATGTAGTCATGAATAATATCCCTGTAAGTGAAGAAGGAAGGCCGGTATTCGAACATCGTTTTAAAAACAGGGCAGGATTCATTGAAAATGAACCAGGTTTCGTCGCACTACGTGTACTGCGGCCAATCAACTCTGAAACTTATGTAATTTTAACGATTTGGGAGAAACAAGCTGATTTCCTGAACTGGAAGAATTCCGGTTCCTTTAAGATGGCGCATAACAGCGACTCCAAAGCTCCCGTTACGAATTCCAGCCAGAAGATGTTTTCAGGTGAAGCCTATGTAACTCAATATACATTGGTGAAAGATTCCGAAGAATGATCCATACTTGCTCAGTAAAAGGCCCATCGCCTCAAGGATGGGCCTCTTCAAAGTAATGCAGATCATTATTTGGACGTTAAAAAATCATAAAAACCTATAACAATCCGACAAATTCCTTCTTTATTTCCGGGGAAATGCAACGGATATTTACATATATTTTATCTGAATCCTTTTTTCAAAGTACTCTAGGCCCGAGGAATTTATACAATTTAAACAAGGTTAAACTATATGCGGCTCCTAATGCAAAACCTGCAATAATATCAGTTGGAAAATGAACTTTCATAGCAATCCTGCTGACACCAATTAGCAGAATGAGGCAAACGAAACCGATTCCCATTGCCCATTTCAATGAGTTTCCTTTAGTTTCTTTCATGATTAAATAAGCAACCATACTGAAGAAAATAAGGCCCACCATTGCGTGGCCACTTGGAAAGCTGAAGCCTGCGGTCTCCATCAAATGATTTTCAGGGCGCACTCTTTTAACATGATTTTTTATCCACCCGTTTAACACATCTCCCCCAGCAATTCCGATAGAGAATACGGCCATGGTCCAATAATCCTTCTTTATCATCTACAAATATAGAATACATAATAAGCTTCCAAAACCAATGAACTTGGATTTCCCAAGATAGGTAATGGACTTGAAGAAAGTGAACGAAAAAGTATTTTCACCTACGGAAAAAAGTTCCGTAATATATGTATCTAACGCTAAAGGCTCCTCACTTTGGACTTCTTGCATCAAAAAAAAGAATAGCAACATACAAAGCAAAACCAAAGCAATCCAGGAATATTTAATCATGATATCTCTCTCCTTGAGGTATTTAATACACTTTGGATTATTCAAAATATGATATACTATTTACAATTAATCCAATCATTGGGAGGTGCAAAATGATACAGCATTTACACGATCTTCTAGATGACTCATATGAAGAAATGGTTTCCATCAGGCGCTATCTTCATCAACACCCCGAGCTTTCTTTTCAAGAAACCCAAACAGCGGCCTTCATCGCTGGATATTATGAAAAACTTGGAATTGAACACCGGACGAATGTAGGCGGTAATGGTGTTATTGCCAAGGTCACAGGCAGTAAGCCTGGTAAAACCATAGCATTGCGCGCTGATTTCGACGCCTTACCCATTCAAGATGAAAAAGAAGTTCCCTATAAATCTTCCGTGCCGGGGGTAATGCATGCGTGTGGACACGATGGCCATACAGCGACACTCCTTGTCCTTGCAAAAAATCTGAATGAACTGAAGGATGAGCTTGAAGGTGAATATATATTTATCCACCAGCATGCTGAAGAATATGCTCCAGGGGGTGCAAAACCGATGATTGAGGCTGGCTGCCTTGATGGAGTGGATGTAATTTTCGGCACCCATTTATGGGCAACGGCCCCAACCGGAACAGTCCAATACGCTTATGGACCCCTCATGGCCGCTGCTGACCGTTTTGAAATCACCATTCAAGGGCAGGGCGGACATGGAGCCCAGCCGCATAAAACCCGTGATGCAATCGTAGTCGGCTCTCAGCTCGTCATGGCCCTGCAGCAAATCGTAAGCCGCCGCCTAAACCCAATAGATTCTGCAGTCATTACCGTCGGTTCCTTTGTAGCAGATAATGCCTTTAACGTCATTGCAGATAAGGCTAAAATAATCGGGACCGTCCGTACATTCAAGGAAGATGTCCGTTCATTCATTAGCGAAGAAATGGAGCGGATTGTTAAAGGGACCTGCCTAGCTGCGGACTGCACCTATGAATATCAATACTTTCAAGGTTATCCAGCTGTTATTCCACATGTCGAGGAAACTAAATTCCTCATCGAAAGCACTGAGTCCGTCAAGGAAGTTTTGATTACAGAGGAAATTGACCCGGATATGACAGGTGAAGATTTTTCTTATTATTTACAAAATGTAAAAGGTACATTCTTCTTTACAGGGGCCAGGCCAAAAAATGAACATACATTTCCGCATCATCATCCTTTGTTTGACTTTGATGAAAAAGCGATGCTCATTGCTGCCAAAATATTAGGCACTGCAGCGGTAACCTATCACAATAAGAAACAGTCATCCCAAATGGTGGATGAATCTTTATTGCGGTAAAGGTAAAGGGACGGGTTATCCCCGTCCCTTACTCTTTAAGAAGTCTAATTCGGTAACAATTGATAGCCGTTTCCCCAAGATGTTCCAACAAATGATGGTTGGCATATCCACCGACAGCTGCCCCAATGCCTGGAACGAGCTGGAACATTTTGATGACATCGATGTGATCGCGATATTCCTGCTGAAATTCTTGCCAGTCTATTTCCGGCCATTTCCCTGAATCCCATTCCTCTATTACCTGTAATGTTTCCAATTTCTTCTCCTCGCTTGAAAATGCCATCTGGAAGATATGGAGAATGAATAATCGTTCCTCATATTTATTTGGATCGAAACCGTATATACGGGATAGTTCGAATAATAATTTCATCTTGATGCTAAGCAGTAATGGGAAATCAGCCAATCCAATTAAAAGCCCTGCCGCTCCGGTTCCCACACCTTCTATAACGGCCGTTTTCCGATATGCCGTGACAGTTTCCGCAACCCACTCTTCTTTTTGCTGCAAAGATAGTAGCACCACATTTTTTTCTTTAGACATATATTTAGAACCTGATAATACGGCCTCTATCATCCCTTTAATACTATCAGTAATCATTTTGTGCACTCGGTCTGGAATATAACTATTCAATTTGATTTGCGCCTTTTTAGACATCCGCTCAAGCCTGCCGGATTTCTTGGCTACTTTCTTTTTCCATGATACTAGTTCCGATAATGCCTTTTGTTCATATTCATCCATCATTAAACACCTCCATTAAATATGTATATACCCCCTACGAGACTTTTATTTTCTATTTTCATTTCTTAAAAGAAAAAGCTGATTTTATAAAAAATCAGCTTTTTCTTTATTAATTGTTACAGTTGATTTCAGAAATCCGCTCCCTTTCCGCCGACTGTCTGCCAAGCCTCCTCGGCGCAAGCACCTGTGGGGTCTCGGCTAGCCAGTTTTTCGGCAGGAGTCTCGCAAATTTCTTCAATCTAAAAGCTGATTTTATGAAAAATCAGCTTCAGCTTAAAAGTTTTTTATTTTCTTTGCAGCATAAATTTTAAATCCGAATATGAAAACAAGCCCCATTGCCAAGGCGGCTAAAGCGGAGATCCATTCCCCTTTCACTAGCAGGACCAAACTGAAGACAAGGTCCTCAAATAATAGGAAATAGGAAATTAGTTTTATGACCGCAGATTCTCTCATTTTCGCTGGCAATGGATACAATGAGACCCATACCTTCCATTCATGTGCCTTCCAAACCGGCAGCAGTTGCAGGGCTGTCATGAATAGGAACATGAACGTTACAATCAAATGTGCCCATATGTTAGTGAATACACTTAAAATCACGGATCCAATGATCGTTAAACGAAAACAAAGTCCCACATAATCATTGGATCGCAGCAGGGTACGGGCGTAAAGATAGGTATAAGTTGATTTATCACCATACGGAATGAGTGATAATAGCCAGTCCATCCATTTCCTTCTCGCTACCTTCCCTTTCAAATGAGGAACATCAGTAAACATGTTCGCTATTCGATAGAAGGAATTCATCCGTTTGTTTTCCAGTTCCACCAGCCGTTGCCACTTTAGCACAAAACCTTTAGTTGCGCTTCGGTAATACATGTAAAGTCCTAACAATAATAAGAAGGTTATAAGTGCAAACAGTATATTTGCCCTTGAACAGATGAAATAAAGAATCACTCCATTAAGTAAAAAGCGGATGAGAGAGTCCCAATGGCTCACTGATGTATCCTGATATTTCAATACCAGCCAGCGCATGGTTAAATTCAAAAATTTTAATATAAGCAAAACGACCAGGATGATCCCAAGGTCCTTACCTCCTGCACCCGTAACCTTCGAATACATCGGTATCGATGCAATCAGGACAACCAGAAGAATAAAGCCTTGCATGACCCAGCTTAATATCAGTGAATTCTTGAAATAGCTTCTCAACTTCGTTTCAAGGGGAAGCAGGAATACCGTATCGGGTTCTTTCAAGAAAGTGTTTATCGGACTTCTGGTTACAATGATCGATAAAACTAAGGCCATGATCAATTCAGCAGGGAAATCACTGTTTAACGTCTTCACCCAATCACTGTAATAATAAGCCAAACCACCAAGAGCCAATACCATGACGAAAACAAGATGGCCATTAAAAATATAGCGAAGATATTTTTGCGTTTCATTTATATAGCCTAAATATCTTTCCTTCCAGAGATTTTGACTATTCATGACCGATTTCTTCTTTCGTCAATTGGATATATAAATCGTCCAGAGTTGCCCCTGGCATGGAAAATTGTTCACGAAGCTGCTCAAGATTGCCTTTTGCCCGAATCTCTCCATTATGCAATATGATGAAAGAATCACAATACCTCTCAGCTGTCGCCAATATATGTGTAGACATTAAAATTCCCGCACCGCTCTCTTTCATCTTCCTCATCAAGTCAAGCAGGGACTGAATGCCTAATGGATCAAGACCCACGAATGGTTCGTCGACGATATATAAGGACGGCTGCACTAAAAAGGCGCACATGATCATGACCTTTTGCTTCATTCCCTTTGAAAAATGTGCCGGGAACCATTTAAGCCTTTTCTCCATATGGAATTCCTTTAACAGAACGTCCATCCTTTCTTTATAAGTGGCTTCCGCCAAACCATGTGCCATGGCCGTTAGCTTTAAATGCTCCTCAAGTGTAAGCTCATCATACAAGATTGGCGTTTCTGGAACATAAGTGAATTGTTTACGATATGTATCCGGGTCCTGGGCAAGTGTTTTACCATGAATCGAGACACTTCCGCCTTTCGGCTCCATGAGTCCGATGATATGTTTAATTGTCGTACTTTTCCCAGCACCGTTGAGTCCAATTAACCCTACTAACTCGTTTGGCTGAATGTCAAAACTTATTCCTTTTAAAACGGGCGTTTTCGTGTATCCGCCCACTAATTGCTTTATTTCCAATAAGGACATATAAACAATCCTTTCTATATAGAGGTTCTTATTTCCATTTTATCAAATTCTCCTGCTTTTATATAGTCGAGTGTTCCTCGAACTAAATTTCCATAAATAACTAATTATATTTTCCCTCCTTGGTGGTCATCATAATTAAGGAAGAAGGGGTTAGTCATTACGTGTGATTCACATCATATTGTAAATGAGGTGTCAGTTAAAGACGTATTACACTGAAATACCCATAAGATTTATTACAAATGATTCACATCATATTGTAAATGAGGTGTCAGTTAAAGACGTATAACTGAATTAAACCAGAAGCTTCATAAAAAAATCGTTTCGAGCAAGGAGATGGTTCTCTTGCACGTAAAAGCAGAAAAATCATTCAATAATTATCAATTATGCTTTGAAAGTTGATGAAACTTTAAAGATATAGGAGATGGTTGCTTTGAATGGAAAATCTCTAATCAGATAATAACCGTATTTTACTAAAATGTAGATGAGGTGTTTGTCGCAGAGAATTTATGCTAATGCGAATTTTGAAGCCAAACCCCCTTTTTCGACAGGCAGGGTGCAACTTGATGTTGCATCCTGTTTTTATGATTTTTCCTTTTCTCAAGGATTCAAGCTATGGTACGATTAACCAAATACATTAACTTTTAAAGGAGCGTTTTTTAATGAGTGATTGCATTTTTTGCAAAATAATCGACGGGGAAATACCAAGCAGTAAAGTTTTCGAAAATGAACATGTATTGGCCTTTCTCGATATCAGTCAAGTAACAAAAGGCCATACACTGGTAATACCTAAAGTACATAAGGAAAACCTTTATGAGTTGACACCTGAGATTGCCAAGAATCTTTTTGAAGTGGTACCCGAAATTGCCCGCGCCATGAAACAAGAGTTCCAACCTGTAGGCCTGAACCTATTAAATAATAACGGAGAAGCTGCAGGACAATCCGTTTTCCATTTTCACATGCATTTAATTCCACGGCATGGTGAAGGTGACGGCTTTGGGGCAGTTTGGAAAACGAATACCAGCGACTATACACCAGATGACCTAAAACAAATCGCTGACTCCATTGCACAGCATTTAAAATGAACGGCTGACACATGAAGATTTCTTCTTAATATCTTTTTAAAAGAATTAACTTAAGCACGCTGATTTCTTGAAAAAACAATGATCCCGATTTGGTCCTCACTCAAAGTGGAGGACCTTTTTGCATTGGCTCATCATTAAAACGAAATGTCACCTAAAATTCTAAATTTTCCTCCTATTGAATTTAGTTTTCTGGTAGGATATATGAATAGTCTCAAATACTTTATCACATAGTCGCATAGGAGGAAAAAAATTGAAACGTGCACGCAATTTTAACGCTGGGCCAGCCGCCCTTCCCTTAGAAGTTTTACAAAGAGCCCAAAACGAATGGTTGAATATTGAGGATTCCGGTATGTCCGTCATGGAATTAAGCCATAGAAGTTCGGAATTCGAAAAAATTCATAACCATGCCATCCAATCATTAAAAGATCTTATGGAAATTCCTGAAAATTATGAAGTACTCCTGCTGCAAGGAGGAGCAAGTCTCCAATTCTCCATGATTCCCATGAACATTTTGAATGATGGAAAAAGGGCAGATTATGTCCTTACTGGTTCTTGGTCGGAAAAAGCATTAAAAGAAGCCAAAAAGGTTGGTGAAACGGCCGTAGTCGCTTCATCCAAAGATGAAAAATATACATTCATCCCTAAAGTCGAAGATATCAAATTGAATGATGATGCTGCATATCTTCATATCACAAGCAATAATACGATTTACGGAACACAATGGAAGGATTTCCCGGAAACAGGCAACATTCCTTTAGTAGCCGATATGTCAAGTGATATTCTCAGCAAAAAGATTGATATTAGTAAATTCGGCATCATCTATGCAGGTGCACAAAAGAATCTAGGTCCATCTGGAATCACAGTCGTTATCATTCGCAAAGATTTAATAACGGATAATGACAAAATCCCATCCATGATGAACTATTCTATCCATTCAAAAAATAATTCTTTATACAACACTCCTCCGACATTGGCCATTTACTTATTGTCACTTGTGTTGGATTGGGCAAAAGAACAGGGCGGCGTGGAAAAGATTGCTGAGATCAATGAAGAAAAAGCAAAAGTCATTTACGATGCCATCGACGGCAGTGATGGTTTTTATAAAGGACATGCCCTACCGGACAGCCGTTCATTAATGAATGTAACGTTCACGCTTCCGTCTGAAGAAGCTGAAGTACAATTCCTTAAAGAAGTGAAGCAAGCTGGATTCGTAGGACTGAACGGTCACCGTTCCATCGGCGGCTGCAGAGCATCCATCTATAATGCGGTCCCTCTAGCCCATTGCCAGGACCTTGCTGATTTCATGAAGAAATTCCAGGAATCGTATAAAGCGAAGGAAGCTCAAACCCTTTAATTCAAACAAATATAACTTCTAAAAAAATAGGTCTTATGATATACTATTTTAAACTTCTTGCAACAGGCAATAGTGCATTGTTGAAGAAAAGATGTTAGTTGAGATGAGAATAGGAGAGATGAGTAAATGAAAACGAAAACCCTTGTGTCACTGTCCCTATTAATCGGGATTGGGGCTGCCCTGCATTTTATCGTACCTGGATTCTTCCTTGGAATGAAACCGGATATGATGCTGTTGATGATGTTTTTGGCGATTACCCTGTTTCCCGCGAAGAAGAATGTATTCATTGTCGCCCTGGCAGCTGGAGCCATCTCTGCCATGACAACTACATTTCCTGGAGGACAGATTCCAAATATCATAGACAAATTGGCAACAGCCTTTCTGTTTTACCTTTTATTCATCAGTCTTAAGAAGTTTTCAACATCCGTTGTCACCGTTAGTATCTTGACTGCCGTAGGAACAATGATTTCCGGCGCTGTCTTCCTTGGTTCGGCTTATTATATCGTTTCCCTTCCAGGACCTTTCGTGGCACTTTTCGGCGCAGTTGTACTTCCTGCCGTACTGTTAAATACAGTTGCGATGGTCATCATTTATCCAATTGTGAACGGCATCGTAAGAAAATCAAATATACCCATTAATGCTTAAGCAGCAGGATCATCATACCTAAAAAAGCACCGGAATGTCCGGTGCTTTTTTTCCAATCTTATGAATCTGGAATTCTAGTCCCAATCATCCTCCAATGATCAATGAATCAATATCCACATAAACCAAATGAAAAGCAGTAAAACCCCAGGGAGACCCATAGCGAAGGCTCTGGCCTGGAGTACCCTCTTGGGCGGATAGATGCCAGGAGTTTTTGCTTGCCTTAGAAAATACCCCATTCCGCACAGGCATACCAGGCCTAATAAAAAGATGATTTTCATTATTAACCCACCAGTGCCATCCATGTTCCGACAGCTTGTTTTTATTATCTATATGCTGCTCTTCCCTTTATATGTAGCATTATTAATAAAGCTTCAAGTTATTTTTAAATATTATATATTTACTCTATAAGTTTAAAAAAATATTTTTGTGATATAAAGATAAAATGGTCGATTCTCTTCCATAAGGATGAAAATTATGGTATTTTGATATCAATAGTATTTCTCTCCCTATTTATCATAATTTCCAATTGATCCAGCAGGGATTCAGACCATGGAAAGCGAAAACATATTATAAAATGAGGTGATCCTAATGAAAGCAAAATCATTACTAATTGGCTTTTTGACCGGAACAGTAGTAGCTGGTGCGGCAACCTTACTTTCAACACCAAGTTCAGGTAAAGACCTACGGACCCGCATCAAAACGAATACCGACGAAATTAAGAATACAATTGATGAGTTAAAGGTAAAAATGCTAAATATTAAAGATGACACGATGGAAGCTTCACAAATCAGCAAAGAAACGGTAAAAACGTTCATTTCGGATGTTCAGGTCGTCATCGAGAACTGGAAGCGGGAAATCGAACCCAATAAGGATGAATTATTGAAGAACGTTCAGGAAATTGAAAATTCATTGAAGGAATTGGAAGCGGCAGCACCTACTTCTAAAAATTAATAGCTGGCATCGTCACACAAGCTTGATTCTCCATTTTTCCCAATAAATTACATGGTTTGTTGGTGAAGAATGGAGAATTCATTAAAAAAACTAAAATTTTCTAAAAATTTTGCAAATATTTATCTTTATTAATTTTTATTTTATTGTCATAATAAATATATAGAATCTTATAAGTAGGTGAGCCCATAATATGCAGAATAAAAATTATTCTATGAAAGAAGCAATGATTTTTAGTCAACGAATTGCACAATTAAGCAAAGCATTATGGAAATCAATTGAAAAAGATTGGCAGCAATGGATCAAGCCCTATGATTTAAATATCAATGAGCACCATATCCTTTGGATTGCCTACCATCTTAATGGCTCTTCCATTTCAGATGTTGCAAAATTTGGGGTCATGCATGTTTCTACGGCATTTAATTTTTCAAAAAAATTAGAGGAACGCGGGTACTTAACATTTTCAAAAAAAGAAAATGACAAAAGGAATACCTATATAGAGATCACAGCGGAAGGTGAAAAAATCCTACTTGATTTAATGGAGACATATGACCCAAGTAAGAACTCTGCTTTCTCGGGTGCACTTCCACTGCGTGAGCTTTATGGCAAGTTTCCGGATATGATTGAAATGATGGCCATCATCCGAAATATATACGGTGAAGACTTCATGCAAATCTTTGAACGATCCTTCGATAATATCGATCAGGAGTTTACTGATGTGGAGGGTAAAATCACAAAAAAAAAGATAGAGAAAGAAACTGAGCCAGTTTAATCTCATACTCTATCCATTTCCTTCATGAATGATACATATAACCCCTGTGCGAGGCATGCATCAATGCATTCCTTTGTGGTTATTTTTGGATTAACCTTTCTTTCAAATTGAATAAAAAGCGGTCGAAAGTTCATATACCCTTCCGCTTTTTCTATTTCATAGCGTTTGCTCAAGATATCACATGCTTCCAATAATTCTTCCGCTTCCTTCTTCGTGAAATTTTTTTCCACAAATAGATAGTCCAACTTGGCCTCCGGATTGCGTATAAGGTTTAATAAAAGCCGTTGATGAAAACGGAGAACTTCTATTTCTTCATTTATATTTTTCATACATCACTAATCCCCAATCGATCCTTCAATTTAACATAAAAGGTTTGTAACCAATTTTTGATTTTTCACACTCAGTAATCCTTCTTATCCCTGGTTCAAAACCTGGCCTTAATTGGCCCTTAGCCATGCTTACACACTAAAGAGATTTTATCTTAATTTTAATCCAAGAATTTCATTGCTTTTTCCACCCATTCATCGTAATGTATGTAAGTAAATTCAACAGCTTTGGAGGGCTGATTTCGAAATGAATTCGTGGAAAACAATTGACGTGGCAAAACAATATGGGAATTGCCGTCTGCTCTTTTTTTCAGTTTTTACTATATTGATGTCTTTTGTTCTGATCTATACATTATTAAGTGTCTTTTCAACCCATGTTATTTTGTATGGCGATCAAACAATGGTATTTTTTAGCCTATTGCTCTTATTATATCCTGTTCACAAACTATTACACTATTTACCTTTACGATTATTATGTAAAAAAGTAAAAACTTCTTGGTCCTTGAAGTGGAACCTTGTGCTTACATGCAGAGTCAATGTGCATGATCCGATTCGAAAGCATCTTTATCTCATTACCCTTGTGTTGCCTTTCTTCATTATGTCTGTCATATTGATTGGTTGTGCCCTTAGTTTTCCGCATTACATCCATTATTTCACTATTTTATTATCCCTGCACACCGGATTATGCGTATCGGATTTTATTTATATAAAAAACCTGGTTGGTTCCCCAAGGAATTCCTTCATCGAAGAACATCTCGAAGGATACGATATACTTATTCAAAAGTGATTTCTTATTTATTCATAAAGATGCCTAATAAGATTTTTAGGTATCTTTTTTCATTATAATTTGGTATCGTATTTATACATGATGTTTTGCAAGGAGGGATTTTAGGTTTTGATCTCGTTCTGGTTTATTATTTTTGCTATTTTGATCCTTTATAATATTAATAGAATGACAAACTCTTTATGCATTCAAAAGGAAATTGCTGAAGACCGGCAGCCTAAAGTATTCAGGACCATTAATGTATTAATTACTATTATGTTATTATCCTCCTATATTGAAATTTTGTATACGTAGAGATGAGCAACAAATGATGGCCATCATTTGTTACATACATTGGTGATACCCGGAGCATTATCCACATAAAGAAAAAGGGCGAAGCACGCAGCTTCGCCTTTTGTTTATGAGTTTATAACCAAGATGCTCCAATAATGATTAACAGGATGAAAAGAACGACAATTAGAGCAAAGCCTCCACCTATTCCTCCAGACATTGATCTTCCTCCTTTCCATTCTTAAGTAATTGTAATTTCATGCACACCCTTAAATCCGCCAAAAGGAATCCATTCCTTTCTGAGCTTGATAATCACTTCGTCTTTTTGTTGAGCGGCTACCCTATCCTATTCAACTCCATGGCAAAAGGAGTGGGCTCTTTTCATTATTAATTTTGCAGCCGATTAGCAACAGGCTGATCCTACAATTATTAATAATATGAATAACACCACTAACAAAGCGAAGCCTCCGTTAAATCCATTACCCATTATGCTACCTCCTTTTGTTGTCCTCGATTTATCATATGTAATGGATTAATATCTGGGTAGGCGTACACCCATTTTTCAAAAAAATCTTATTCATACACCAATATATTATTTTTTGTAAAGTAACCAGAATATGTTATAGTTAATTTTGTGGAAATACGAAAAAATAGCAAACAAGAAACTTATAACTAGGAGTTGTTTTTATGAAGAAGTGGGCATTATCGATTGCTGTTACTGCAGGGCTGATCGGACTTACAGCATGCAACAGCGACAAGGAAGCAGTCGTGGAAACTAAAGCGGGGGATATAACTAAAGAAGAATTTTACAATGTAATGAAAGACCGTTATGGTGAAACCGTTCTTCAAGAACTTGTTTATGAAAAAGTTCTTTCTGAAAAATATACAGTAACGGATAAAGAAGTTAAAGCTAAAACGGACGAGCTTAAAGAGCAAATGGGTGAAAATTTCGAAACGGCCCTTGCCTCTTCCGGATATAAGAGCGAAGATGATCTTAAACGTGCACTTAAAATCGGCATGCTTCAAGAAAAGGCAGCCGTTGCCGATATAAAAGTTAAAGAAGCTGATGTGAAAAAAGCTTATGAAGACTATAAACCACAAATCAAAGCGAGACATATTCTAGTGGAAGATCAAAAAACAGCCAACGAAGTTAAAGCTAAATTGGACAAAGGCGAAGACTTCGCTAAACTTGCAAAAGAATATTCAACAGACACAGGCACAGCTGAAAAAGGCGGGGAGCTAGGCTGGTTCGGACAAGGTGAAATGGTTCCTGCATTTGAAGAGCAAGCTTATAAAATGAAGAAAGATGAAGTCAGCAAGCCGATTAAATCCGATTATGGCTACCACATCATTCAACTTCTTGATACTAAAGAAAAAGAATCATACGAAGATATGAAAAAAGATCTTGAATATGATTTGAAAGTCGCTCAAATTGACCAAACTAAAGTTCAGGACATTTTGAATTCAGAAGTCAAAAAAGCGGACGTGAAGATTAAAGACGAAGATCTAAAAGATGCCATCACTTCCGGTGACGCAGCCAATGCTGAAAAATAATTGAATAGTAAAAAGCGACAGGACTTTGCCTGTCGCTTTTTTTTCGTGGTTCGAGCTATGCTCCCTGATTTATATCCTTTTTACGCCTCTCGCGCTCTTCTTCCATGCGTTCAATGTACTTCTGACCTTCCTTCTCTATCCAAGCATCATCTATGAGGCGTTCCTGCCTAGCTGTCCAAATTGACATGACTGCACTGACTATTATTCCAATAAACACGAACCAGATCCAAATTGGCATGTCCATTCCCTCCCAAAAAATCTACTATTCATTTACTAGAGAATATGCGCGAACAAAAAAAATATGCTTCTTTCTCCATCGAGAAAGAAGCATATTTCATTAAAATGTTGGTTTATAGAATGAACGATTATCGAGCGCGAAAACTCTTTCCGTAAATTCACCCGGTTTCACTTTTTCCAAGGCCCGGTCCATCATATTTATCTTAGCATCCATATTATCTATATAATGCAGCACTTCCGCTTCCCTAACCATTGGCGGCTTGGGACTGCCCCACTCAGCTTTACCATGGTGACTTAGTATCAGGTGCTTGAGAATCATGACTTCCTCCGCTTCAATGCCCAATTCCTCTGCAGCTTTACCGACTTCATTCACCATGATGGTGATATGCCCCAATAAGTTCCCTTCCACTGTATAAACAGTCGAAACAGGTCCAGATAGCTCATGTACCTTTCCAAGGTCATGCAGAATGACTCCTGCATACAAAAGATCCTTATTGAGCGAAGGATATAGTGTTGAAATGGCCTTAGCCAGCCCTAGCATCGATACAACGTGATAGGCCAGTCCCGACATATACTCATGATGGTTCTTGGTGGCAGCAGGAAACGTCAGGAATTCACTCTGATATTTTTTAATGAGGTGCCTAGTCACCCTTTGGATATTCGGATTCCTCATTTCAAAAATGAATTGAGTGATGGTTTCCATCATTTCTTCCTGACTTAAAGGCGCCGTTTGTATTAAATCGGCTTTCGTGACCCCATCAGTATCTGAAGTAATTCTAATGTTACGGATTTTCAATTGGCTGCGTCCTCGATAATTCTGGACTTCCCCTTGAACTTTCACCGTAGCTTCCGCACTGTATGTTTTCTCATCAGCCTCGGAAACATCCCATAGCTTTGCCTCGATCTCCCCGGTTTTATCGCACAAAATCAATGTTAAAAACGGCTTTCCATTACTTGCCACCGCTTTTGTACTCGTTTTAATGTACATATATATATCTACTACTTCACCAATTCCGTAGTGTATGATCCCATTTCCCATGCGACTGCCTCCGTTCAATTAAATATCAACATTATAACATACCAACCTCGTTAATGCGTTTAGTTTTCGTTATTAAGTGATGGACAATGGACAGGAAAAGCCTAGGCTGACCGTCTCTCATATCAATCCACAAGAAAACCAGGCTTGACCCCAAGCCTGGCTCTCCAATCAAATCTATTTCAACAGTTTTTGTTTGGACAATACGCGCACTTTTCCTGGCCCTCAATTCGGTAATATAAACAGCATGTCACCCGTTTATAAGGATTCATGGACGCCGGAACACTTTTTTCCCCAATGAATCGTTTAAAGGGGGATCGTGTTTCAATATTCAGCCATACTTCATCTTCAAGCAGCATTTCAATGTCCTTTTCAACTCGCGTCTTTATATCAGTCTGCTTCAATAACTCACTATACATCCATACCGTATAGCTCCAAATATTTTCCCAGAGTACTAGTTTCGATATTTTAGCAGTTCCGGAAAAGAAGCGAATGGCATCAGCACCAAAGCTGCTCAATATGGAATGGAGGGCAGATGGGCTTTCCTTTTCCGAGACATTGCTCCAACTGTTAGTTTTCAGCAAAAAATTCGGAAGCCACTGTTCATCTTCCGGATCATCCAAAACACCAATGTCCTGAAGTGTGCCTTTCCAGATAAGCCGATGTTTGCTTAACATGTAAAATTGTGCCGTGACAAAAAAAGCATAGCGTCTGAACCACATTGAAATGGCTATCCCTGACGATTCCGCCCCAGTCCGGGCTTGTGCATACTGAATAAGTTCATCAGCATGATTGAAGGTTTTGGAAACTTTGGCTTCATCTCCGAAGGATATGCGATATCCTTGCAGCTCTTTTTCCATGGATGGTGTGAGGTTATGCATTGGCCAGCGCTTTTACCTGACTTTGGGCGTAGCGGCCTTTACCAAACGGGACGCACATGGGACTGCCGAAAATTGGATCAAAGGATATTTGGCAGTCCATGCTGAATACATGCTGTACCAATTCAGGCGTGATGATATCCTCTGGCCGGCCTTGAGCATGTATCGACCCATCTTTAAGTGCCACCAGATTATCCGCATAACGGCAAGCTAAATTCAAATCATGAAGCACCATCACGATCGTTCTGTTCTCAAACTCATTCAAGTCGAACAATAAGTCCAAAATCTCGATTTGATGGGTCATATCAAGATATGTAGTCGGTTCATCCAATAAAATGATGTCAGTATCCTGAGCCAGCGTCATTGCTATCCATGCCCGTTGCTTCTGGCCTCCCGATAATTCATCGACTGCCTGATCCTTTAAATCGGTCAGGTTCGTTGCTTCAATCGCCTTTTGAACTTTTTCTTCATCCACGGAACTCCATTGTTTCAACCAACTTTGATAAGGATA
Source organism: Peribacillus sp. Aquil_B1 (assembly GCF_022603275.1). Classification (NCBI taxonomy): domain Bacteria; kingdom Bacillati; phylum Bacillota; class Bacilli; order Caryophanales; family Bacillaceae; genus Peribacillus; species Peribacillus sp. Aquil_B1. The sequence goes on from NZ_JAKXEE010000002.1 coordinate 593,849, forward strand.
TCTTCCTTGTTTAACAAGCTGATATACTGTAAGCCCTTCAGGAGCAACCGGGGATTGCGGAAGAATCGCCATCTTTCTTGCTACATCCTTCGATGACATGGTCGAGATTGCTTTGCCTTCGAGCAAAACTGAGCCGGATTGAGGTTTTAACAATCGGGCAACAGACCTTAGAAGTGTTGATTTTCCACATCCATTAGCACCGATGAATACGGTGATCTCCCCTTTGGGTATTTCTATATTCATATCATTTATAATTAATTTATCACCATAACCGAGCGATAAAGACTGAGTGTTAATAGCTGGTCGCATTAAAATACTCCCCTTTTAGTCTAATAATACCAGTTTAATGAAAATGATTCTCACTGTCAATCTTAAAAAAGAATATAAACCAAAAACTCCATGTCCCAATCCTGCTATGATTCATTAAATTGAATGCTCCTTTAAAGATATGAAGCTTCCTTTGGAAACATTAATGCCATTTTCCCATACGGAGCATGTAGCTTCCCGATTCATAAGTGCGTGCCTCCCCGCCCGGCTAGCCTCGTCTCCATTTATGGAAAAAAGCCCTCCATATGGAGAGCTTTTTAACCGACCAGCAGCCGATTTGTACAATGAGCCAAGGATTCATCCCTAATGAAGGTAAATAAATCCTGATCGATAAAAGGAATTAATCCTTCTGCAATATTCCATGCATTGACCTCTATTTGATAAAGGATTTCTGATTTTCCTGTACTGTGCAGCTCCTCACTAAGCACAGCAAGATCGGGGTCTGATGCGTGCCCCATCTCATGCGTGAGGATCACCCATGTATATTCCTCAAGCCTTGCAAGCGAGCCTAGGGAGCGTTCACACTGAATTTCGATGTCTCTCTCATATAACGTGATGCTATGTCCTTTGGCAGAATATTTTCCCCCAACACATCGTTTACCAGGAAACTCCTTTTCGATGATTAGCTTCAAAGAAGAATCATGGTGGCCTACAAACTCATTCATATTCAATGACTTCACTCTCTTTATCTATAGTTTAAAACCCATTATATTTCAGGGATGATCAAATCATTCATATCCTGCCGCAATACAGGACCGGATAGACGAATCACTTGATTTTCGCTAAAGTACTCCATTATATATCGGTGACAGGTAAAAAATAAAATTTGCCGCTTTTCCGAAACTTTTTTCAATAATTCGAGCATCCGTTTTGTCCTTTCCGCATCAAAATTGACGAAACTATCATCAATGATGAGAGGGAATGAATCATTTTCAAAAGTATGATCAGCAAGTGCGAGCCTTAGGGAAACATAAATTTGTTCTGCTGTCCCGCGGCTGACCTCTTCAACCCTGAAACTCAAACCATCATTGCGCTGTACCCAAATTCCTTCTCCCGACTGATCAAGTATGATTTTACGATAGCTCCCATTCGTTAAAAAGGAAAAGTGCCGCTCGGCATCAGCGATGACCTTCGGTAGGCGTTCCCTTTTATATCGGTCCAATGTTTTATTCAATAAGCTTTTGGCTATTGCCAATTTCGCCCATTCCTTCGCCTCTTCGTTAAAAGCAGCTTTTTCTTCATAAAAACGATAAAGTAAGTCATCATATACCCCTGAAACTTCGAGCTGTTTTATCTTATGCTTCGCATCCGCCTGCTTCTCTAATAAAAGGGATTTCACCTTTACAAAATCCGTCCGTTTCCTTTCTATATTTTCAACTGTATAAGTACTGATCCCCTGTTTTAAGTAAGTTTGGATTTGATCAGGCAGCATTCTGGATTGGCCAATTTGAATGGTAATCAAATCAAGCTGTTTTTGTAAAGTGATTTTCTTTTCGGACAATGCAGCGTCATGCCTGAATTCTTCCTCGTCCTTGACCTTCGCTAACTTAAAAAGCATTTCCATTTCTGCATCAAGATAGCCATTTTCCATCGTCAGCTGCTCGATTTCGTTCGTCAAACGACTTCTTTCCTGCATCCATTGCGTTAGTTGAACGGAGAATTCAACCGCTTTATTCAATTCCCGTTTCAAGAGGCCAATCGCTTCCCGCCATGTGGATGGTTCAAAATCAAGGCTGTGTGCAAAATGAAATAAAGCATTTGATTTACCCTCAAATTCTGCCTGCAGAAAATTATGCCTCTTGATTGTTTCATACTTCCTATCAACGGCTTCCTTCCATTTCACAAGAAGTTCAAATACGGATTCAAGATTGATTTCCATTCCGGAATAAGACAGACCCCAACCGCTGAAGATGCTCCTCAGATCTTTATCCAACCGGTCCCTTCTAGCTTCCCAATCGGCATATTCCTGAATGGTCGATTCAAACGCTTCCTCCCTTTCTTCATATTTGAAACTTTCACTTTCAATACGCCTTTGGAGACGTTGGTCCAGTTCAAGCAGCCGACCCATCGACTCACCTTCACTCTCCCTATTGACCTCACTCCCAATTGCTGCCCTTTTCCTTTTCAACTCATCCAATTGCCTCGTATACCCGGACAATATATCTTCACCTTTAAAAAGATACCTGGAAACCGTAAACAGAACAGCCACGGCTAGAAGTATCATCCCCAACAAAATCTGTTCACTGAAATAGCTTCCGATCGCACCTAAACAAAGAAGTACTATTAAACTGCCATTCATGATATGTGAACGTTTGCGATTATCCGCTTCCTTCTTCCTTTGTAATGCCAATTGCTTTTCAAGTTCAAGTATTTGTTCATCAAGAATAAGCGATTGTGCTGCTTCAAATTCGATGTTATTCTGCTTGTTGTATAAGGACTCCAGCTCGATTCTTTTTTCATCTGGCATTAACTGGGCCTTTAACTCCTTCAAGCGGGCTTCTGTCGTTTCCAGACTTCCCTTTTGCAGTTCATATTTCTCATCAAGCTGCTTTTTATCATTTTGGAGTTGATGCTTTTCCCTCTCGGCCCTTTTCACCTTTTCCTTCATGAATGTACTGATATCCAGTTTTCTTATTTCATCATCAGAGACATCCAAGAATAATTCCTGCTTCACCTTTTCGATATTTTTTTCTTCCAACAGCCTTTCGTGTTCCGCTTTTCTCATATCCAGCTCGAGCTTCTCCAGCAATGTTCCTTGATCGATTGCATGTTCAATTTGCTCTTTATGCTCCTTGATGAACGGATTGATTTCGATTTCCGTAAGTTTTCCCTCAAGTTTGTCCTTTTTCTCAGTCAATGCCGCAAGTTGGGCTTTCATGGGCATTCCAACTGCCTGTAGCTGTTCAAGTCTTTTTAAGCCATCAACAGGAAAACTCACTGCCGGAATTTTACTTATTTCTGCCTCAAGTTCCCCCTGTTCTTCAACCAAGGGTTTAATTCGCAAAAATGTACTCACGTTAACAAGGTTTTCTTCAATCTCTTGAATATCTTCCGTGACTTTAGAGAGCTCCTCCTTAAGTTTTGCTTCTTCCTGAAGTAATGCCGTATACGACTGCTGTTCTTCTTCTGATGCTTTCACCTTTTTCTGCAATTCCTTAAGTTCTTTCAATCTCACATTCAGTAAAGGTTTTTGGCCTGATGGCTTGAACTTTGAATCGAGCTCTTTTTGCAATTTCGTTTCGGCTTCAAGAAGTTTATCATTTCCGATCAGCCCAGCAGAAAGCAGATATTTACTCATGGTCCCTTCACTAAGTGTATGTAACCCTTGCAGCCCTTGAAGGTCGAAAGAAAAAATGGCTTGGTAATAGCTTTTATCAACGCCATGGAGAATCTCATTCAATTCTTCCTCGCCGCCGACCCTTCCATCCTCGAAGGTCAATTTTACATCGCCAGTAGCTTTTCCCTTCACACGCTCAATAACGATTTCCCCATCTTTTTTTGTGACGAGACTGAGCCTTCCCCCATATTTGGCATGCATTTTGGGCTCGTAACGCGGTTCGTTTTGAACCTTTGTCGGAAAACCAAACAGCATACTATGAATGAAGGACATGATGGTTGACTTGCCCGATTCATTTTCCCCAAAGAAAATCTGCAACTGTCCCAATTCAGGAAAACGCTGATTTTCCAGTTTGCCGTAACCATAAACATGGAGGTCTTTAATAATCAAATCCGTTCCTCCTCCCTACACTCATTTTTTCGCATCAAAAACTTGCAAAAGCCATCTTTCCGCTTCATCCACAAGTTCCCTCTGCTCTTTTGGCTCTATTGTATCAAGAAACCTTCTTGCACCCGGATGAATATAAAGCGGGGCCAAAGCAGCTTCCGTATCATCAAATTCAGATGCAAGCATTGATACCTCAGCCATAAATGGCAATAATGTTTCATTTGACCTAATCATCTGCATCGACTGGATGACTTTGATTTTATACACCCAGACAAACGATTCCCCTTGGTCCTCTTCCTGCAAGATCCGGGTCAATTCTTCAAGATATTCCCCGGAAGCCCCTGCTGCATTACCTGCATCCAGCTTCAATTCCAAAAGAAAGCTTCTCCCATCGAAGCCCTTCCGTTCCATTACTTCCCTGCATTGCTTGAACAGGGCATCAAATCCGCCATCAGCTGTTATTTCAATTGTTTCGCTTTCCCAAATCACTTCAGAAGTTTCAATAAAGGAATGACGCTTAATGTCCCCGTCGAATTCGACGAGCAGGCACCCTTTAACGCCAGACTCCTTTCTGTTCCTCCCTTGAATATTTCCTGGGTATATCACTAGCGGATCTTCTGAAACTACCTGATGCTTATGAATATGGCCTAATGCCCAGTAATCGAAATCTTTGGCAGCTAGTTCCTTCAATGAAAAAGGGGCGTATGGGCTATGTTCGGAATTGCCTTCCAAATTCCCATGAAGCAGACCTATATGATAATCGGCCCCTTCGGCTTTTATGTAGGTTTCGATCATTCTCTCCCTTACGTGACGCCGCGGGTAACTGAACCCATAAAGGTGGACAGTCGTCCCATCGATTTTTTCAAACCGTTTCACTTCGGTTTGCCCTGAAAATACGTGGACATTTTTCGGTAGCTCCACAGTAATCCATGAGCCGCTGAGATGATCATGGTTACCATGAATGATATAGGCAGGGATCTGATGCTGCTGGAGTTTTTCCATTTCGGTCCGAAAGCGGACCTGTGTCCGGAGACTCCGATTTTCCCCGTCAAATAGATCCCCCGATAACACGATAAAGTCAACCTGTCGGGAAATTGCTTCATTAATGATTGTTTGAAAAGCTTTAAACGGGCTTTCCCTTAATTCCTTTAATATAGATGACGGCATATCCTTCAACCCTGAAAAGGGACTATCCAGATGGAGATCCGCCGCATGAATGAACCTCACACCGCTCAATAGTGTCACCTCGATTTCTATCAACATTTCACATTTAATTTTAACATAAACAGAACATACTTTCCCATACAATAGCATTTTAATACGTCATCATGCAGTATGGGCAAATTCAACAGGAAAAAGACCGAATGCCGTGAACATTGTTTCATGCACGGCATTCGGTCTTTTTCATCATTCAAAAATATCCATACTTAAATAGCGTTCACCATTATCCGGTGCAATGCATAATACTCGTTTTCCACTTCCAAGACGACGGGCTTCCTGCAGGGCAGTCCAGACAGATGCACCTCCTGAAGGTCCAATCAATATACCTTCCTTCGAAGCCAGATCCTTCATGGTGGATATCGCATCTTCATCAGCCGCTTGAACGATTTCATCAAATACCTCTGTATTTAAGATGGTGGGGATAAATCCAGGGCTCGTACCCACTAACTTATGAGGACCAGGCTTTCCGCCGGAAAGAACTGGGGAACCCTTAGGCTCGACAACGACAACCCTTAAATCCGGCAGATGTTCTTTTAAGGCTTCACCTGTACCGGTAATCGTTCCTCCCGTTCCAGCAGTAGCGACAAACACATCAAGGTTTCCATCCATCTGATCTAGAATCTCGACTGCTGTCGTCACTCTGTGAATATCAGGATTGGCTTGGTTTTCGAATTGCTGCGGAATAAAGCTATTAGGAATTTCTGCGGCTAGTTCCTCAGCTTTACGAATGGCTCCCGGCATCCGCTCTGATGCAGGGGTAAGGACAACTTCCGCTCCGTATGCCTTTAAGATATTGATTCTTTCTTTCGACATATTATCCGGCATGACCATAATCGCCCGATACCCCTTTGCCGCGGCATTCATAGCAAGCCCAATACCAGTATTCCCTGATGTTGGTTCTATGATCGTAGCCCCTGATTGAATGATGCCGTCCAGTTCAGCCTGCCTAATTAAATTGAAGGCAGCCCGATCTTTTACACTGCGGCTCGGATTGAAATATTCAAGTTTTACAAATACTTCAGCGTCACCCTCCGCTGTTAAATGATTAATCCTTACAACAGGTGTATCTCCTATCAATTCAGTGATATTATTAACGATTTTTACCGTCATTCAAAAAATCCCCCTTCGATCCATACACTTCCTAGATGCACTTTTACTCATTCATTATATCATTTATGATTTTTCATTTAAAAGAGAGAATTCCTCTAGTATAAATAGGCTTTGTTTTGAATCTAGTCGGTATAGTTATTATCCATCGCTTTTCACGAGATTCAGCTACTTATCAATATTCCCTGTCTTAATATATTTCCCTCACATAACAATAGTCAAAATTGACAGATAATGATAAAATTTTTATAACAGTTCCTAAGAAAATAACATTTTTGATAAGGGAGTTTTTGAAAATGAGCAGAATATATAAACTAACCGTTTTTGAACCGTCAGGGGAAAAACTATTGGATGAATCATTTACAGCCGAAAATGATGAACAAGCTAAAGAATTGGGAGAAAATCTATTGAAGGAAAAAAACTATCAAGGTCAAACACATCGCTGTACATCACCTTCAGGCGCTTTATTGCTTTTTCATCGCTGATTGAAACTGGAAGCGCAATCACTAAAAACATGATCTAGTTTCAGACACATTCCTTATATAAAAAGGCCGTCACAATAACGTGACGGCCTTTTTCATTCATTTTCCGATGAAGTTCGGTTTCCTTTTTTCCACGAATGCTTTTATTCCCTCTTGGTGGTCCGCTGTTTGGCGCATTTTCATCTGGGCAGCTTTTTCAATCTCAAGGATCTTAATCAATAGCGGGCGATTTTTTTCACTAAGGATTTTTTTCGTTTTAATCATGGCCTGAACCGGGCTTTGCAGCCATGATTGCACTTTCTTATCTACCGCATGTTCCAAAGTTCCATCAGCCACTTCATGAATGAGGCCCTTTTCTTTTGCTTCAAGCGCTGTAAGCACTTTACCTTCCCAGATTAGTTCTTTAGCACCCACTTCACCAAGACGGCGTTCAAGGAAGAAGTGTCCGCCGCCATCGGGGATTAATCCAATCCCGATAAAGTTCATCGCAACCTTACTTTCCGAATCGGCAATAAGATGATCGGTTGCAAGAGCTATACTTAACCCAAGCCCGGCAGCTGCACCATGAATGGCACTGATGGTCAATTTAGGCATGAAGTAAAGAGTGGTCACCAATTCACTGATTCCATCCATCAGTTCATCGAAAGCGTTTTCTTTTCCAGGCGAAAGCATCATCTTAATGTCACCACCTGCGGAAAATGCTTTTCCATTTCCTTTTAAAATGACGACATCCACATCATCATTCTCACTAACTTCCTTCAGGGCATGAATAAAATCATGCAGCATTTCCGGATTTAAAGCATTCATGGCCTCTGGACGGTTCATTGCAACAGTGGCCGTCCTGTCCGAATATGTGACTAAAACAGTGCCTGCAGGTGATGTTGATTCAATACTCAATTTATTTCCTCCTCTTTCGTTCTATGACTCTATTATATATTCCTCCCCATTATCAGAATAGGGGGAAAAGTTGCAATTATGAAAATCTAGCATTATTTATTGATATATTTATCCTGAAGCTGATCACGCAATGCCCTTTTCAAGAACTTCCCAACACCCGTTTTCGGGATTTCATCCAAAAAGACCACTTCATCTGGCAGCCACCATTTAGCAAACTGCGGCATTAAAAATTCGATGATGTCTTCCTGGGACACTTTCCCCTTGTATGCCTCCTTCAAGACAACACAGGCGATCGGCCGTTCCTGCCATTTTTCGTGAGGCACTGCAATTACCGCAGCCTCAAAGATTCCTTCATGGGCCATTAATGCATTCTCTAAATCTACGGAAGAAATCCACTCACCGCCGCTTTTTATCAAATCTTTCGTCCGGTCAACGATTTTGACGAATCCCTCTTCATCAATCGTGACAACATCCCCCGTATACAGCCAGCCATCTTTAAACGTATCCTCTGACCGCTCATCCTTAAAATACTCATTCGCTATCCAAGGACCCCTGATCAGCAATTCGCCCATTTCTTTTCCATCTGGTTTCACTTCGCCGTCCTGACCGATCACTTTAATTTCTATCATTGGCGAAACAAGGCCCTGCTTGGCCTTCAACTCATAAAGTTCTTCTTCAGGAAGGTCTTCCTGATAGCTTTTTGGTTTCGATACAAATACGAGCGGGCTTGTTTCAGTCATTCCATAGGCATGCAGGAATGGTATCCCATACTTTTGTTCAAAGGTTTTAATCATGCTTTTCGGAGCAGCCGACCCTCCGCATAGAACAGTGCGAATGCTGCTCGTATCATGGCCGCCTTCTTCCAGCTCCTTCAATAAGCCCAGCCATATCGTCGGTACCCCTGCTGCGATTGTAACCTTCTCCGTTTCTATAAGCTCAGCCAAAATCTTTGGGGTGAAATAGGGTCCCGGCAAAACCATTTTCGTTCCAAACCAAACACTGGCAAAAGGCATGCCCCAAGCATTCACATGAAACATCGGCACGACAGGAAGGGCCACATCACGTTCGCTTAATGCTGTGGAATCGGCAAGCCCCAGTGCAATCGCATGCAGCAAAATTCCGCGATGTGAATAAACCACACCTTTCGGATTCCCGGTCGTGGCGGAAGTATAACATATGCCGGCAGGCGCATTTTCATCCAAGGTTTGAATGAATGGCTGTTTCGGATTCCCTTCGGCTAATAATCTTTCATAATGATAAATGGGTGAAAGGGTCGTATCAGGCAGCTCCTCTTTATCCGTCATAATGATATACCCTTCCACTGTCGTCAACTCATCTTTAATTGCTTCCAAGAGGGGAATGACATCCGGGTCTATCAATAATAATCGATCCTCCGCACTATTGACGATATAAGAAACATGCTGAGGAGACAGACGCATATTGATTGTATGAAGGACAGCACCATGACAAGGAATCGCGAAATATGCTTCTAAATGCCGATGATGGTTCCAGGCAAGTGTTCCAATACGGTCACCTGTTTGAATGCCGAATTTTTCGAGATTACTGGTCAGCCTTCTTGTACGCTCAGCAATCTCTGCATATGTAAATGTGTGAATTCCACCATCCGTACGCGAAACGACCTCTTTCTTCGGAAAATATTTTTCAGCTCTCTCAATGATTTGAGTCATGATCAATGGAGTATCCATCATTACAATCTCCCCCTTATATTAAAAGCATCCTCATTATATATTCGACCAGAAAAAAAATAATCCTTTATCCCTAGGAGCCTTTTATGATTATTTTGAATTTAGGTTTATCCTGATGATATTTCAAAAAAGTCTGAACCAGATCCTATCCGTTTGACGACAATAACGGGATTCGGAATTTCTGAAACCAACTGGAACGTTTTTAAATAAAAAACGGCAGGCAAACTCGCTCTTTATCGTTTTTTATTGTTTTATGAAACCCTCATTGGATTGAAGAATTTTGCGGCACTCCTGCCGAAAAACTGGCTAGACGAGACCCCGGAGACGTTTACGGCGAGGAGGCTTGGCAGGCAGCCGGCGGAAAGGGAGCGAATTTCTGAAACCAACTGGAACGTTTTTAAAATAAAAAACGGCAGGCAAACTCGCTCTTTATCGTTTTTTATTGCTTTATGAAACCTTCATTGGATTGAAGAAATTTGCGGCACTCCTGCCGAAAAACTGGCTAGACGAGACCCCGGAGACGTTTACGGCGAGGAGGCTTGGCAGGCAGCCGGCGGAAAGGGAGCGGATTTCTGAAATCAATTGGAACGGTTTTTAAATAAAAAACGGCAGGCAAACTCGTTTTCTTCGAGTTGATAAATGATTCCGGTATATACCGGAATCATTTATTAGGAGCTTAATCTGAAATGTTATTTTAAACCATCCAAATTTAGCAGTGCAGTGCCATGACATATTTTTTATGTTTCTTTCTAGAAAAAAGAGGAAATAGTAAAGATACAATTATATTTAGAGGGAGCTCATTTATGATAAACAAAATAAACGAAGAACTAGAAGCCTATTGCTCGAGTGAATATTCGAAGCTATCACGGGTGATCGTCTGTGAACCTCGTTATATGGAAATCCGGGAGATCATTAACGAAACACAAAAAGAGTTTCAAGAGGAAAATATCGATCAAGCACTAGCCTTGGAGCAGCACGTCCAATTTACAAAGGCTCTTGAACATGAAGGAATTGAAGTCATAAAACTTACGCCTCAATTTACATATCCAGAACAAGTTTTCACGAGGGATATCGGTTTCACTCTTGGCAATACCGTTTATGTAGCTGAGTTGGCAACAGGGATCAGGCAGGGTGAAGAACAAATATTGAAATCCTGGCTCGAAACGAATGGCATCTCATATTTCAACCTCCTCAAAGATCATATTGAGGGTGGGGATGTCCTTATTGACGGAAAGACCATCTATATTGGAATCAGTGAAAGAACGGATGAAACATCCGTCAAGCATCTTCAAACCCTATTACCGGAATACGATGTCATCGCGATTCCTTTCATTGAAACATTCCTTCATTTAGATTGTGTTTTCAATATCATATCACCGACAGAGGCGCTTATTTTTCCGGAGTCCTTTACAAAAAAAGAGATGGATATATTAGCTTCACGTTATGACATGATTGAAGTGACTAAAGAAGAACAATTCACATTAGGAACCAACGTGCTTTCAATTGGGAATAAAAAATTATTCAGTCTTCCGTGTAATAAACAGGTAAATAGTCAGCTTCGTAAACGAGGATACGAAGTCATTGAAGTCGATATTAGCGAAATCATCAAATCCGGTGGCTCTTTCCGCTGTTGCACCATGCCACTATTGAGGACAACGAATAAGAAGACTGATTCAGCCTGAGCAGATGAAAGAAACTGGACTTGTATGGAGGTCCGGTTTCTTTCTCTTTTTATAAACATGGTGTTATCAAAGAGATTAAGGGTTCAGTTCTTTTTTTAATGCCTCGATTCCTTCCATTACAGTTTTTAAATTTTCAACTTCATTCAAGCTGTCTCTTGCATGCAGCAAAACCGGTCTAACTGATTCCACCGAACGACCAAACTCGTACATCCATTCATATCTAGGAACCATCCAAGTATGAAAATGGTGGGAAGTATCCTCATTGTAAAAATAATAAACATTTTCTATCCCTAATACTTTTCTTTGAGCTTTTCTAATCTTGGTTAATAAGTTTATGTAATCGACCTTTTCTCGTTCATTTAATTCATCAAAGCACTTAATATGGCGTTTAGATGCTAATATCACTAAACCTTTAATGGGGTATGCAACGTCTTGGTGAGCATGAAAATATTCAGATTCGACTATTACACCACCCTCAGCTTCTACTTCCCCACTTGTCAAAGCACAGCTCAAACATTCAACTTCCACCATTTTTCCATTAGATAAAGTAATTTTCCTCATAAGCCCCTCCAAAAGATTACCCCATAAAAAGCTAGCTACTCGGTCACATGTGAATTCTAAATTCAATAAAAAAATGCTTGTCTGGAGGTTTTGAAAATACAGGTCTTGCCTTTCTCCTCCTTTTCATTAATGCAGAAGTTTTAATATAGTTTCAGAATCCTTTCTATTTAACTGTGCATACTGGCTATGTTCATCCTTCGTCAATTCTACAATATTTTCATCAGTATTAACCCATACATAATATACAGCTATTTTACCTTCGCTTTTTTCATCATTAAAATAAAAGATGAAGTCCGCCTTAGGAGTATCCTTCTCCAACGCGAATTCTTCCCAATCTGCATTTCTTACTATTTCTTTTGTTTTTTCTGTTTTCCCCATTTCTATCTTTTCTTTATATGCTTCGAATTTGTAGTTTTTACCTTCATATTTTTGAACGGAAATATGTTCTTGCTTTGTTGTACAGCCTGAAGCTAACGTGATTGATAATAGGCTAAGTGCAACAAGCAGCGGTTTCCTTTTCATTACTGTCATCTCCTCTTACCTAACTGGATTAATTATCCAATATATTTCATTATACTTCTCCACGCAAAAGAGTAATAGGAATATTTATCAATTTATTAACCAAAAAAACTTAAGGATTTTGACCCCCTCGATAGTTGATGCAGCCTTCCATTTCATCAAAAGCACATACTCGCCTATATTGCATTTAATCCGATTACTAGCCGACAATATAAACCCTTTTAAATTGATAATCCTTCCCTTTGTGAATTGCCTTAGCTAAAATTTGATAATATTGAATTATCCTTGCTATAATTTCATGGGATAGCGTTTAGAAAAAAACAAGATTGAAAGGGGAATGTAAAATGAATTATGTAAAAAACCAGCTAACGGTTATGCGCGGCAATCTTTTAAAAGAAATCGATGGAATCAAACCAGAGTTTATGGATGTACAGCCTGAAGGTTTTAATAATACAATCCATTGGCACCTTGGCCATGTCCTTACTGCAGCCGAAAAATTTTTATTGAACTCCAATAGTGAATTACCAGCGAATTACGGCCAACTATTCGGATATGGTTCAAAACCAGCGGACTGGACTGGGGACGTACCTACCGTTGAAGTATTAAAGCAACAACTGCATGAACAACTTGATCGCCTTCTTGAAATTCCGGAAGAACGATTGACTGAAAAAACGGCACAGCCTTTCAACGGAATGGAAACAGTGGGGGAATTCATTAATTTTGTAGTGCTTCATGAAGCCAATCATATTGGACAAATTCACGCAATGAAACTCTTAATCCAATCCAAGAATTGAGATTAAACCATAACTGTCACTCTGTATTTCTTGAAATAGGAGTGGCATTTTTTTATATTTCACAGTTAAATATGCTGTTTTAATCACTAATGGCTTCTGACATGTGAATATGGGTGCGTCTACTCGTAAGTTCGGGGCGTTACTCGTGAATTCCGAGCGTTTACTCGTGAGTTTAGCGCTTTTACTCGTGAATTCCGAGCATTTACTCGTGAGTTTGGAGCAAATACTCGTGAGTTTGGAGCATTTATCGTGAATTCGAGCACCCACTCGTGAGTTCGGAGCAAATACTCGTGAATTTTGTGATTTACTCGTAAATATAATCAAAAAGAGCCCCCGCTCTATAAGCGAGGGCTTCGTCTGTTCACACGAGGTGAACGCCTCTTTAAGTCATTTGGTTATCCATATAATCACTGTATGCTTTTTCCGCTGCGGCTTCCGAAGTGAACAAAGCATCATCGTCCTCAATCGTATGAAATGTATCGTTCAGGAACAAGGCAACTGCATTGGGATCTTTGGGATGCGGAACGATTTCGGCAGCCCTTATATTCGAAACGGTAGGAACGTGGGGATTATTATAAATCACAAACACCTCGTCACCGACTTGCACTTCTTTTGCATTGATTACACCCATTGAATTCTTCCTTTCCATTACTGATTTTCCTTTAGCTTATGGAAAGAAGCTTATAATTATTTATGAAATATAACAGGCCTAAAAAGCGGCCTGATCTGAATGGGGCCCCTTCTATATGAAGGAGCCCCGCCATTCATTTAAGCATATTCATCTTTTGTAAAAAATCGATTGGATGCTGTTTCCGGAAGAATTCCCTCAGCATATAGGCAACACCATCTTGGTCATTGGAGCGCGTGACCCATTTTGCCACTTTCCTTACTTCTTCATCCGCATTGCCCATGGCAACTCCCAGACCAGAACCGGCAATCATCTCTATATCATCAAATCCATCTCCAATCGAGACGATTTCCGTTCTTTTCACCTCTAAATGGTCAGCTAAATACAATACACCGCTCCATTTAGAAACACCCTTCGGAACGATGGTCAGCTTATGTCCTGGATGTAAGATTGCATCCACCTCAGGGAACATTTCCCTTATCAATTTCAACATATCATTTCGAGCACTTTTTTCTGGAAATATAATGTCCATCTTCGTCGGGGCCATCGGCTGGTCAATAAGCTCTTCACTGATATCATCCACATAATTTTGGGCATAAATATTTTGGTCATTCAAATACATTACAGATTTACCAAGCAAATTCTCCGGGAGGTTCACCCGATTGCCCAGCGAGTATTTCTCATGAATGAGCAATATTTGGCACGTGGTCTTTTCAAGCATTTGCACGAGCTCTGCAGTCAGTTCTTCTGATATTCTTTTTACCATTATCGGCTTTTCTATGGAAGCTCCGACAAAGGCTCCTTGCTGAGCAACGATCATCGGATTTATTTTTAGGGCTTTGGCCACTTTTTTTGCTGAGTGATAGTTTCTTGACGTCACAAGTGCAACATGGACACCTTTTTGGTGAACATAATCTATTGCTTCTTTAGTCGATTTATTTAAACGGCCATTCGACTGGAGCAATGTCCCGTCGATATTGACCGCAAGTAGTCGATATACCATGCTGATCTCCCCCATCTGTAGTATCCTCTTTCCAAATTTATGACTAAAATTTCGGGAATAGAACAAATAGTGGTTCACGACCCTTGCAACGGTGCCTTTCAGGAAACAAAAAAACCCCCAACCATTATGGAAGGGAGTCTTTAACTGCTTATTGCTGTTGGTCAGGCAAGCCATATAAATCTTCAAGCGGCTTCATGATAATTTTATTGAGGTCTGCGATTACCATGCTCATCCGTTGTTCAGCTTCCATCAATTGTGAAATGGTTGGGTTTTGTTGGACAAGCTGTACCGTCTTTTGTGCTTGCTCAACCTCTTCAGGTGCAATCTCCTGTCCCATCATTTGCTTTTGCTGCAATGTCATCTGCAGATTACGGAAGTTTTCAAACATTCCTTTTGTTGCTTCATCAGAATTGACTAGATCATATAAGCGTTGCAAATCGGCATATTCATTACTTGCCCTAATTGCCTTTTCCATTTCATACGCTGCATCATATACGTTACTCATTTATTTCCCCTCCCGGTAATCATTGTATTCCTACACCTTTTCCACTATAACAAATCCGATTGCGAATTACACGTCATCCTATTAAAACAGTTACAAATCCTTTAAATAAACCGATGATTCCTCCAAGCAAAGCTCCAAGGCAGGTGATCTTCGATAATTCCTTCTTAGTGATGGAAACGACCATTTCCTCAAGCCGGGAAATGGAGTCCGAGAAATTGGCAGTCTTATTCTCGAACCGGCTTATTCATGATTGAAGCGACAGGCAGCATTTCAGCTGTTTTTTCGTTAATCAATTGTTATATCGTTTCTCTTCCGACCATGTTTCAAATTAACCAAGAAAGTATGTTTGTAAATTTGTAATCTTGTTCTAACGTAAAAATGAAGAATTCTGCATTTACGTTAGAACAAGCATTTGAGCAGTACTTTTTTCCGTGGACAATACTTTCTTTACTTCTGCCTTCACGAAAATTTTCATATTCTGTATAGAGGCATCATGATGACTTTACTTTAAATGCTCGCTGGCGTGTTTAAATGATCAATACCAATTTGGCTAACTCATCCTGCCGCTTCGGATCCACCTTGGTGTCAACGGCAGCTGTTTCCCGAAAATATTGGTTTATAAAGTCTGAACAGCATTGTGATAGCCAATAGTTTAGTGAAGCCACCAATTACGGCACCTACGACGACCATACAGGATCCTTAACCAAAACTCCATGAAATTTCTCCTTTTATTGCTTTAAATAGAGGCTTGATGACACCTTCTAATTAAAAGAACATAGAATGTGTTATCCACATTTGCCCATCATTTAATTATTAAAGGATATTAAACTTAGTGCAAACGGGGAATTATTATGAACCTTAACCATCAGAAAGTTTTCATTACGGTAAATCCCGCAGAGACGCGAAAGAAGGCGCTACTGTTTATCGAAGAAAAACTATTTGAGGAATGGGGCCTTCAATTTGGAGAACCCGTAACGATCATGGCTGGATGCCGTTCGGTCCCGGTACTTGTCCAGCCATTCCCATCACCCCAGCCTACATTGAAACTTTCATATGATATGAACCAAACTTTATCCTTACCCAGTTTTTCCGATCCAATCTCCGTCTCATACAATGTAGAAGGAAGGTCAATTAAAATAGGCCCGTTCTTCGCTTCACTCATGAACCAGACTCCCTTGCAAGACGGGACATTCGGCGAGATGGAAAAATTTTATCAGGAAATGAAAACATATTGTAATCAGCAGGGCATCCCCTTCTATTTAGTAAAATTGCAGTCTCTTCAAGAAGGGGTTGTGGAGGGCTACCTGCCTGGGCAAGATGGCTGGCAAACCTTGCCCCTCCCCATTCCTGATGTATTTTATAACCGGATACATTCGCGTAAACTTGAGGAATCGCATTCTTTCAAGCTGTTTAAAACTGAACTGGAGGAACGGTCGATACCGATGTTCAATGGAAGGTTCCTCTCCAAACATGATGTACATGAGCTGCTAATCTTAAAAGATGAGCTGTTGCCAAATTTGCCGGAGACGATACTTTTTAACGAAAAGGAATCTTCCTTGAGGTTTATAGAAAAGCATTCGGTAATCTACTTTAAACCCGCATCAGGCAGCCAAGGCAGGAATATTTGCAGATTAACGCAAGAAGCTGGAAAGTGGAAAATCGAGCAATCAGGAAATCTCCAGGATGTGCATTTTGCTGATACGGATGAAAAATTGTACGAAACCTTAAAAAGGTTTTCCAGTAAACAATCCTTCATTCTTCAAAAAGGGATTTCCCTATTCGAAACCGATCAGAGAAAAGTTGATTTCCGCATACTTCTTCACCGGAATGATCTGCTTGAGTGGAAAGTTTCATCAATGGTTGCCCGGATTGGGGACCCTGGCACTATCGTTTCCAATCTTGCACAAGGCGGCTTGATGAAAAACGGGCCGGATTTTCTAAAGGAAGCATTTGACCTTCAGGACGCCAGCCGCATATATCAAAAGCTCGTACGGCTGGCTAAAAACACTGCCCAGGCCTTGGTGGAAAACCACAACGATTCATTCGGTGAGCTAGGGATTGATTTAGCACTGGATACCGATACCCATCCATGGATCATCGAAGTGAATTCAAAACCTTCAAAAAAATTTCAAGGCAACTATGAAACCTTTCGTCCATCAGTAAAATCCATCATAGATTTCATGCTTGCCCTTCACCGCGAAAACCATCCATAAAAGGAGTTGCTAGCACGTGTTAATAGGATTAATGGCCGCGTCGGATACACATGAAACCAACTACTTCACCGAAATAGCCAAAACCGCAAAATCATTTAATATGAATGTTTGTAAATTCTCACCGGAAAATATTGATATGGATCTGAAAAAAGTCCGCGGCGAGCGTTTTGATGCCGAGAACGAAACTTGGATTTCCGCATCTTTTGATATACCTGATTTTGTTTATGATCGCTGTTTTCACGGATTAGTCCGTGAGTCAACGGAAACGCGGCACAAAATCGATTGGTTAAAAGATAACTCGAGTTTCTTAGGGCTGGGCCTTCCTGGTAAGTGGGAAGTGTATCAAATCCTAAAAAACCATCCACACCTACAGGCATTTTTTCCAGAGACCGTACAAGTGACGACACCTGAAGATATTACCGGTCATTTGGAACGCCTGGATAAAATCATCATCAAGCCTGAATTCGGTGCAGGCGGTACAGGAATCTACCTTCTTTCAAAAAACGAAGACGGTACCTTGGTATCCATGACGAAAAAGGGCACCAAATATGACCGCCAATTTTCCTCCAAATCTCAGCTTAACAAATGGCTGCAGCATTTATTAAATCGATACCGTTACCTCTGCCAGCCATATTTGGAACTTTGCAACCAATATAACGAGCCATTCGATTTACGGATTTTACTTCAAAAAAACGAGAAGAATCAATGGATGGAACGTGGCCGCGGAATTCGTATGGGACAAAAGGACGGAATTACCTCAAATCTTGCCACAGGCGGGGAAGCCATTTCATTGGAAACTTTCATCAAAAGAAACCCGGAAACGATTTCGATTGCCGTCGAACAAAAGATTCAGCATATCCTTCGCACCCTGCCCGCAGAAACCGAAGCTGTCTTTGAAAGATTATTCGAGTTGGGGATCGATATAGGCATCGATAAAAAAGGCCAAATATGGATAATGGACATTAACTCGAAGCCCGGAAGGAAAATCATTCAGGCACTGCAGCCGGAGACCATGAATGATATTCATCGCGCACCGTTTCAATATAGCCAGTATTTAGCCGAACATCTTCAGAAAGCAGGTGAATAGAAAGTGAGAAAGACTTATCCTGCCGAAATTGCCGCCATCCCCGGCAATGTTCTCTACTACCCTTCCGATCTTGGAGATTTGGCAGAGATTGAATTAATTTACTTCGGACGACATTCATGTCCTGCCATCGTCAAACAAAACCCGGCCGTCAATCAATCAATCGTCCTTTCGGAAAGTCTTGCGGAATCTCTACTATTCGATCATACCGATATTCCCCTTCATTTATTCATATACGGCAAGAGCATTCATATCGGACCGCTGGTCGGAATCTTTTCATCAGGCTTCACCGGCATTTCAAACAAACCATTAGGCGAGAGATCGGAATTTTTCGCAAAGCTCCTTTCGCTTAGCAGGACCACAGGCTGTATCCCCTTTGTTTTTGGGGAGAATGTAATCAATTGGGATGAGGAGACAATCAAAGGTTATGTGTTTGATAACAATGACTGGCAGATTAATGAATTTCCTTTTCCTAATGTGATCTATGACCGTCTCCCAAATCGGTTGACGGAAAACCGCGATGGACCTAAAGAAGTGAAGCAGAAATTTCAAAAAGAATATACCATTCCATGGTATAATCCTGGTTTTTTCAATAAATGGGATGTAAATGAAAGGTTATGCGCAGATGAGCGGGCACTGCCATATTTGCCGGAAACGTATCCATTTCAATCCATGTCCGTGGTGGAAACCCTTCTTTCCCATTACCGGCAAGTTTATATAAAGCCCATTCACGGCAGCCTCGGCCTAGGGATTCACCAAATTCTTTATGATAAGCATGAGAATGTATACTACTGCCGTTATACAAATGAAGCAAAAGAAAATAAACTGCAAAAGTTTTCCACACTGGAATCCATCGTTAAACATATTTTTCACGACCGGCCGCTAGAGAATCTTATCGTGCAGCAGGGCATCCCATTAATTCGATCTGAAAAACGTCCAGTGGATTTCCGGGTCCATACGAACAAGGACAGTAATGGAAAATGGCAGGTAACCGCGATCGCCGCAAAAATCGCCGGTGCCGGCAGCGTCACGACCCATATTAAAAGCGGGGGTGTGATCAAAACGGTTGCCGAACTGTTTGGAGATGACGATGAGGCGAAAGAAGTCGAACGAAAGCTATCGGAAGCCGCACTGATTTTAAGTGACAGTATAGAAAAGAACTTGGACGGAATCGTTGCAGAAATAGGATTTGATTTTGGATTGGATAAAAAAGGTCAGGTTTGGATGTTTGAAGCCAATTCCAAACCGGGACGTTCCATCTTCTCCCATCCAAAACTTAAGGATTTCGAATTGCTGACCAGAAAGCTCAGCCTTGATTACGCCATTTATCTTACGGAACAGACGATTACAAAATCAATCAGTGTGCCGCGATGAACATTTTTTACGATATCCCCACTGAAAATTGGTACCACAATCAAGAGAATGCGGAACTTTTCGCTGGCTCAGCCGAGGAGGTAATCAGGTATAATAAGGAACATACGAATCAACCCCTAATTCCAATCACCATATTTCCAGGTAACCGGATGCTTGCCGTCGGCATACTGACTGTTTCCAATCCCAAAAAGGAATCAGGTTTGGGTGGAAACCTGACCCTTTTTCGGGACCTATCACTATATTTATTCAAACATGGAATATTGGCGTATGTATTCACAGAAAAGGTCCTTCATTCCGAATCGATGAGAGGGTATGTTTTTTCCTCCATTTCAAACAAATGGATCGAATGTAAAGTGCCCTTCCCTGACATCGTCTATAACCGAATCCCCTTGAGGAGCTATGAGGCGTCAGGGGAATTCCAACAGCTCCTCAAATTTTTTAAAAAATACCGAATGAATCTTTTCAACCCCTGTTTCATAGATAAATATGTAATGTTCGAAGCATTGAAGGAAGAAGGATCCCTGACCAATCACCTTCCGCACACCATGGTCTTGCGAAACAGCGGCTGCCTTGATGCTTTCTTGGAGACCTATAGGCATATATACCTTAAACCTTGCAAAGGAAGCCAAGGTAAAGGCATTTATACGATAATCAAAAATGATGATGATACACTATTGTTCAATAGCTTAAAGCATAGTGAGTCTTTCCCGGATTTCGCGTCATTCTGGGAAACAAGGAAAAGGGATTTATTAAAAAGGAGCTACCTTGCTCAACAGGCGATCATACCAAAAAAACTTTTTGGACATCGTTATGATTACCGGATTCTGGTCCATTATGAAAAAGGTTTTTATAAAGTGACTGGCAAAGCGGTAAGGATGTCACAAACTCAGGAAATCACCACCCACACTCCCCGAGGGGGGAAGATCTTTCCTTTTCAAGACCTGCAATCAAGAAGCCTGAATAGAAAATTAGCAAAAATCGCCCAAAAAAGCGGAGAGATACTTTCTAAAAAAATCGGATTTCTCGGAGAGTTTTCCATGGATATAGGGGAAGACGAATCCGGTTCGCTCTTCATATACGAAGTGAACTCAAAGCCTATGCAATTCGATGAGGAAGAAATAGAAACAAACAGGCTTTTGCATTTAAAAAATCTTTTTATTGAATTAACTTTTCCCAGCCTGACAATTAAATAACATCCTCCAGCTGCCGTTTTCCATTATAATTAAATGAGAAACTGTATAAATGGAGGTAATACATATGATTACTCATTTTCAATGGGCACCACTGCATAAGAATCTGCCAGGATGGAAAATTTCCTTTTATTTCAACAAGCAGGCAACCCAAGCCTTGTATCATAAAGATGGATCGATTGAGTGGACAGCCAATCCGCCTTCCGAAACAGATGAAGCCAAACTCAAAAGCATGATACATGATTTAATGATTTTCCATGTATATGAATGAACCGCCTTTACATTCATGAAATACCTGACCAGAATAAAAAAAACTCCTTTGCCTAAACTAAAGAAAAGGCTAGGAGGGATTTATTTTGGATAAAGAAAAAATGACATTTTTGAAGGATACCGAATATGATGGCAAGGACTCCGTTTACCTTGATATCGACCGTATCATCAATGAAGGAATGGCGGGCGGAAATGTGTATGAAGTCGCTGACCTTCAGAACATCGAAGAAGCACATGATTTTTATGATGAAACAGATCCTAATATCAATAAATGAATGGTGTGGGCTCTCTTATGGAGAGCTCTCTTTTATATCAGTCAGAC
The DNA here is from genome assembly GCF_022603275.1 of Peribacillus sp. Aquil_B1. Lineage (NCBI taxonomy): Bacteria > Bacillati > Bacillota > Bacilli > Caryophanales > Bacillaceae > Peribacillus > Peribacillus sp. Aquil_B1. The sequence continues at coordinate 615,458 of NZ_JAKXEE010000002.1, forward strand.
CGTTAACATTCAAATAGTTCCATTCTCCCTGGCACTCAACATATTTTCGTTTAATATCGATGTAATGATATGCTCTGAATCCCATTCATGCCCAGATATCTCGATAAGGGGATAGCGATTCGGTAAAACGACCTGCTGGATTTCTTGAACGGTCAGCCCTTGAGAATTCAGGCGTAAAATTTCACCTTGGAGGTTTTCCAGATAATCCAGTTTTTTTCGAAACATTTCCTTCCCATCAGGGACATGCCCAGCATGGCAGCAAAACACTTCCCCGAAGTCATATTGAAGTAATCTTTTTATTGAATCGATGATGACCGGAACAGACTCTTCCCGTAAGACAAGCTTTGTCTTTGGTGTTACGAAAAGGTCTCCTGAAAAGAGCATGCCATTACTGTGATTCAAATACACCATATGGTCCTTTGCATGGCCAGGGGTAAAAATCGGCTCCCACGTTTGGGTGCGTGAATGAATGGCCTCCCCTAGCGGCTCAGCTTTAAAGGCGTCTCTCTTTCCCCAGAAAATTTTGCGATATTCAGGATATACAGCATCCCTTGCACAAACCTCAACCGACATCGGGTGAATGAAAAGCGGTACCTTTTTATGTTCCTGTATCCAGGCAGCGCCCCCCGTATGGTCTTCATGATAGTGAGTCAGGGCCACTGAGTCGAAGTCTGCGGACTCATAGAACGGAATAAGCTCTTCCAATAAAATCTCTGCTCCGGTATCTATCAATAGGCCATCCGTTAAAAAAACATTAACACTCATCCCCGCCTTGTTCCCGCCAGGAGTCCCGTGCACACAAACCACATCATTTATCGTCTTAATCTCTATCATTCAATCTCCTCCCCATCATTGTACAAAAATAGTTTCATCTTCCTTTTTTTAACTTTACTATAATAAATGTAGTACCACTTTATCTTTTTGACAAGGAAATACTGGAATAATTAACCTGGATGAAAATGCTGGATCATTGTATAATGTCCCGGCCTACATCCAACTCAAACCATTGGAATACGCCAAATTGCCACCTGTCAACAGACAGTGTTGACCTATCGGCGGTCCTTGGTATCTTCGAAAATGGACCTCGAGGAAACCCTTATTTCATTAAAAATGCAAGATATGTATCTAAACGTTGATATAGTGAATACAAAAGATGTAGACGCTCAATTTGCCAAGGATATTAAATCAGTAGTAGAATCCGACCAGTTTGAAAAAATGATTGATGGCAAATTTGCCGGATTCCGAATACCAGACTCGATGAATTGATCAAATAATCGAGGCTTGCTTCCCCTTTACCGGGTACAGGCCTTACATTAAGGAGAATGAATATGAATACCTTACTGGAGGTCCGCAGCGGCCCCGCTTATTATGCCTGTAAAGCTAATGTCCTTGAAACACTGGAAGCAAAACTGAGTAAAGGAAACATTCGTAAAGTGCTCGTTATTCATGGGAGAAAATCATGGGAAGTTGCTGAACCCTTTTTTCCTTCCTTAGAAAATATTGAGACGATCTTGTTCACATACGGCGGTGAATGCAGTGATGCGGAAATTGAACGCGTAAAGAATTCCGCTCTTGAGCATGGTGTGGATGCATTAATCGGCATTGGCGGCGGTAAGCTGCTCGACCTGGCCAAATCGGCCGGAAACTTGCTTCAAAAGGAAATCATCCTTATTCCGACCTTGGCTTCCACCTGCGCTGCCTGGACACCGTTGAGTGTCATTTATGATGATAATGGTTCATATGTCCGCTATGATATTCATGAAAAAAGCGCTTGGATGTTATTTATTGAACCAGGAATTCTTCTTAATTCGCCAATTAACTATTTACGTGCCGGAATCGGCGATACATTGGCGAAATGGTACGAGGGCAATGCACTCGCCGAAAAGCTTGCCACGAAGTCCGTTTGTATTGAATTGGCCCATATAGCCGCAAGGCAATGTCAGGAGGTTTTATTGACATATGGCGAAGAAGCCCTAGCTGATTTGGAAAAGGGTAAATGGACAGATGCGCTGCAGCGTGTCATTGAAACGAACATCATCACCAGCGGTCTTGTTGGCTGCTTTGGCGGTCAGTACCTGCGCGTTGCCGGTGCCCACTCCATTCATAATGGCATGACTTCCATCACACAAGCGAATCATTTACTTCACGGGGAAAAAGTGGCATATGGCATTTTAGTCCAGCTTGTGCTAGAAGGGAAATTCTCAGAAATCAAACAATTGCTGCCAATCTACCAGGTGCTTAAATTGCCGATGACATTGGTTGATATTGGTCTGACCGTTGAACATAAGGCGGAACTTCAACAGATTGCAGCCCACTCTGTCAAAGAGGGTGAAGACATCCATCTTCTTTTCCCTGATATCAACAAGGAAAAAGTGGCAGCCGCCATGGAAAACCTTGAAATCCTCACAAACCATGCAAGCCAATCCATGGACTAAAAAACGATGGGGTTTTTACCCCATCGTTTTTTTACTTTTCTTCATAAAATAATAAACGAAGGTTTCAACCTAATGTCTGTTTCCATAGTCCAAGGAGATCATTTTCATGTTGTCTGTGAATGCCTGCTTTTCTATCGGCAGATTCCGTACGGCACTTTTCCCAATTCCATATATCTTCGAGAGTTTCTAATAAGGGACGGAATGTTAGTCCATTATTGATGGCTTTACCGTTATCGACAGCCAAAAACCCATTCAAAGGTTCCTTTCCTCCAGGTAAAGGGAATTCTTCCGGTATCCATAAAGGCATTTCTCCCCACGGCTCTACTTTATTGTCATTTAAAAATTTTTCAGATACCCATGTAAAATCAGCATTACTTCTTGTTACCTTTTTGCAGCCTTCAAGTAATTGCCCCATAGTCAGTGTGTAATCTGGGCCAGCGGCATTATACGTACCTGTCATGCTTTTTTCTATCATGTGGATGATCCATTGGGCCAAGTCCCTTGCATCGATAACTTGGATTGGACGTCCAGAGCGACCAGGAGATAAAATTTCTCCCCCTTCCGCTATCCTTTTAAGCCAGTACGGCAATCGGTCAGTGTAATCATATGGACCCACTATTTGCCCGGCGCGAATTGAAAGGACTTTCCCCGGCAGTTCTTTTTCAGCTGCTTTTTCGCATAATGATTTTAACGGTCCATAATATTCACCGTATATCGGTCCAGCAGTTCCGTGGGAGATCGCTTCTGCCTTATCTTCATTTAGTGTATGAACTTCTCCATTTTCATCAATTCCTGGCTCGGTCGGATCACTGTAAACTGAGATGCTTGAAATATATGTATAATGTTTAACTTGATTAAGCAATCTGCAAGATTTCGATACAGTTCGAGGAATAAATCCTGATGTGTCAATGACTGCATCCCACTGTCTTCCTTTCAACATTTCCAGATCCCCGTCGCGGTCCCCTTTTAACTGTTCTATTTCGGGAAAGACATAAGGGTCGCTTCCACGATTAAAAAGTGTGACATCATGCCCTTTCCCTATCGCAGCTTTTGCTAAATACCGGCCTAAAAACCGTGTACCGCCCAATATTAAAATGTTCATAAAATCTCCTCCTCTTTAACGATATTCCATAAAGCATACGCAATACCTTTTACTAACATTAATATTACTTGCAACTTTTCTTTGATTTTCCCTTTCGGAAAAACTAGCAATATCCTAATCTTTTGAACTTTATTCTTTTTCGCTATAATGATATGGAAAGGGAGAAAGAAGGTGGAACCGATGCTTGAAAATCTTAAACAAAAATTCCCGAATGCTCTTACCAATAAAAAGGATACTGAAGATATTTCTGAATATGTTTGGTTTGAAGACTCCAGAAGTATACTTGGCATTCCCCGTTCAGAAATCACAGCCGAGGAAATCCGTTTATTGGAACTGCTTTTTGCTCCTTCCATAAACCCAAATAACCTCAATGCACATCCAGACTCATCATGGAAAAATTTTTTATCCGAACCGAATGCACCATTGCCTTTAACGAGCTGGGAGAATGTTCGATTCCTTCATTTCAAGCTGACTCATGCTGATTTTTCCAACTCCGATTTTGAAGAGGCCTTCCTCGCTTTCGTTCCATCTGACGCAGCTATTATCTGGGAAAATGAAACGGCAGGAGTCTTAATTGAAACGGACAAGGATGAACCATTATCAAATAAAGAACTAATCGCCATTTCTTCCACGCTTGAAAGTGATTTTTATGTAAAGACCCGTATGTTCACGGGGCGCTTTCACCCTGTAAATCAAGACCTTCACCATCACTGGGCCCTGGAGAAAAGATGTTTTGATTTGGCACAGGTGCATCTGCCGGATCTAAAGGTGACTGATTTGGCAGACATCATCCCCCATTCATTAATAAATGATCCATCCTTTACGAATTCAAAGTGGTATATCAATGAAATTCTTGGCAAGACCAAGCAGGATACTGAGCTTATCAAAACAGTTAAAACGTATATCGAATGTAATTCCAATGCCACCTATGCCGCAAAACAGCTTTATATACACCGGAACAGCTTACAATACCGAATCGATAAATTCTCAGAAAGAACTGGTCTCGATATTAGAAACTTCCGTCATGCCCTTACTGCGTACTTGATATTTCTGCTGAATGATTAATTTCCATCACAAAGAGGTAATTTCAACCTTTTTTGTGCAATGTGCCCATACTTTTTTCTAAACCGATAGCTTAGACTATAGCTAATTGGTACAAGTAATCAGTAGTTTAAAAGGGGGATTTTTCATGGCAGAGTTAGTGTTAGATCATATATTCAAGATTTATGATAAAAAGGTGACGGCTGTTAAAGACTTCAACCTTCGTGTTGCCGATAAGGAATTCATCGTTTTTGTGGGACCTTCCGGTTGCGGCAAATCAACGACATTAAGGATGATTGCCGGACTGGAGGACATTTCCCAAGGGGATTTATACATAGACGGCAAGCGAGTAAATGATGTCCCTCCTAAAGATCGTGATATTGCGATGGTTTTCCAAAACTATGCCTTATATCCTCATATGACCGTATTTGACAATATGGCATTCGGATTAAAGCTCAGGAAAACGCCAAAAGCGGAAATCAAGCAAAGGGTCAATGAAGCGGCAAGGATTCTCGGACTTGAAGAGTTGCTAAACAGGAAACCTAAAGCGCTTTCAGGTGGTCAGCGCCAGCGTGTGGCTCTCGGCCGTGCAATTGTAAGGGACGCAAAAGTGTTCTTGATGGATGAGCCATTATCCAATCTCGACGCAAAGCTGCGGGTTCAAATGCGTGCAGAAATCGCTAAACTGCATAAACGGCTCGACACCACAACCATATATGTCACGCATGACCAAACAGAGGCAATGACCATGGCGACACGTCTTGTTGTAATGAAAGATGGTATCATCCAACAGGTCGGTGCCCCAAAGGATGTTTATGAGAAACCAATAAATGTTTTCGTCGGCGGCTTTATCGGATCGCCTGCCATGAACTTCTTTACCGGAACATTAAAAGAAGGCACAATTAAAATAGGCGAACAAACGCTTGAAATACCTGAATTGAAAATGAAAATGCTGCGTGATCAAGGATATGTCGGAAAAGATGTAATCCTTGGCATCCGTCCGGAGGATTTCCATAATGAAGGAGCTTACTTCACGAAGTCCCCTAACACTACATTCACGACACAAATTGATGTAGCCGAACTCATGGGCGCGGAGATTATGCTCTACTCCACATTAGAGGGGCAGGACTTCGTTGCACGGGTCGATGCCAAGAATATTATTCAGGCAGGGGAAAAGATCGATCTTGCCCTCGACATGAATAAAGCACACTTTTTTGATAAAGGGACTGAACATCGCATTTTAGTTGAAGAAGATGAACAGATGCAGGAAAGCATGAAGTTATCTGCCAATTAAACGTAAAAAGACCCATTCATATTGGGTCTTTTACTTTATTCAAATTCATTCTTGGACCAATACCACTTCATCATGTCCGCATTCCGGGCATTTCATGAGATGCGGGCATTGGCCTTTTTGAAGGGATTGAGGGTATCCGTCGTTTTCTTTAAGTATGTCGATATCCATATAAGCACTGTAATCATCAGCGTAGTCCATGAATTTCCCTTTATCCTCAAGATCACTGCCGCATTCCGGGCATTTAACATGAATTTTTCTCAGACCGTTGCAAAGCGGGCATATAGACATTGTATTTCCTCCTGTTCCCGATACTTATGATTTCAGTATTTGTCGATTCCATTATTTTAACACATGGAAACACCCTCCCTAATACGAGAGGGAGGGCACTTGTATGCAATTATTTATTAACCATGTTAGCAGGATCGACCCATGCTTTGAATTCATCTTCGGTCAGGAACTCCAATTTCAACGCCGCTTCTTTTAACGTAGAGTTGTCCTTGAATGCCGTTTTGGCAATCTTGGCTGCTTTTTCATAACCGATATGCGGGTTCAATGCTGTTACCAACATAAGGGAACGCTCTACATTTTCTTTGATTTTATCTTCATTTGCAGTGATGCCCACCGCACAATTGTCGTTGAATGAATGAATGCCTTCAGTCAATAATTTGACCGTTTGCAGGAAGTTATAGATGATGACTGGTTTGAATACATTCAATTCAAAGTTACCTTGGCTTGCTGCAAAGCCAATTGTAGCATCGTTACCCACGATTTGTGTTGCAATCATGGTAAGCGCTTCACTTTGTGTTGGATTGACTTTACCTGGCATGATGGAGCTGCCCGGCTCGTTTTCCGGAATGGCTATTTCGCCGATTCCACTTCTTGGACCACTTGCAAGCCATCTGACATCGTTCGCAATTTTCATTAAATCCGCCGCCAATGCTTTCAAAGCACCGTGTGCGTAGACGATTTCGTTATGGCTAGTCAAGGCATGGAACTTATTATCAGATGTGACAAAAGGATATCCTGTATCCGCTGCAATTTGTTTGGCAGAAAGTCCCGGGAATTCTTTTTTTGTATTGATTCCGGTTCCTACAGCCGTTCCGCCTAGAGCAAGGTTCAATAATTTTTGGCTGCTTTCCTCAATCATCGCTAGATCTTTATCGAGCATCGCTTTCCAACCGGAAATTTCTTGTCCTAATGTTAATGGTGTAGCATCTTGAAGATGTGTTCGGCCAATTTTCACGACATCCCAAAATTCTTTTTCTTTTGTATCGAATGTATCACGAAGTGCTTTGATGGCAGGAACCAATTTTTCAGCGACTTCCATAAAGGCTGCAATATGCATGGCGGTCGGGAAAGTATCATTTGAGCTTTGTGCCTTGTTAACATCATCATTCGGGTGAAGGGTTTCGGATTCACCATTTTCTTTTAACCATTCATTCCCTTTGTTGGCGACCACTTCATTCACGTTCATATTACTTTGCGTGCCGCTTCCCGTTTGCCAAACTACAAGCGGGAAATGTTCATCAAGCGTACCCTCAAGGATTTCCCCGCAAATCTTGACGATGGCGTTCTTTTTAACTTCGGAAAGATCACCTAGATCATAGTTCACCTTTGCCGCAGCTTGTTTAACGTATGCAAATGCACGAACTAATTCAATCGGCATTTTTTCGTTACCGATTTTGAAATTGTTACGGCTTCTCTCAGTTTGTGCTCCCCAATATTTATCAGCAGGAACTTTCACTTCACCCATCGTATCTCGTTCGATTCTGTATTCCATGTGTTCTCCTCCTATGTTTGCACTATTCATTGAAGACCCTTTGCATATGAAATGAATAATGTCGGATTATTCTTTCTCTCCATACATTGTACAAACTTTATTATTTTAAAGCAAAAATATCCCGCTGACCCTTTCCAATTTTTCTGAAAAATCCATGTTCCCTTCATGTTTATATGAAAATTCGATTATTCTTTTTAGAGACATAAAGTGTAGACACCGCTAGGCTCCAATTGACCTGGTCATGAACATCCAAGTATCATCACTCCTAAAATGTCCTTGACAGTATTTTGTATATATAGTAAATTCAAAAGAAATTGAATAATCTAAACTCTTATCGAGAGAGGTAGAGGGAATGGCCCGATGACACCTCAGCAACCTTCATTTGTTTCAAACCAATGAAAAGGTGCTAATTCCACAAGTTTGTGAACTTGGAAGATAAGAAGAATGACTCGTCCCTACTTAATCAAAGTCTTCTTCTTAAAGAAGACTTTTTTTTATTTTATATAACTCAAAGGAGCAGTGAAAACCATGTACAAACCTGAAACTTATCTTGCTCAATTAGGAAATCGCAGCGAAACGGCGACAGGAACAGTCAATCCGCCGGTATACTTTTCAACAGCTTTTCGTCACGAAGGAATTGGCCAATCGACGGGATTCGACTACACAAGGACAGGAAACCCTACACGCCAGCTATTGGAGCGATCCATCGCCGATTTGGAAAAAGGGGACCAAGGCTATGCCTGCAGTTCAGGAATGGCCGCCATCTCCACTATTCTCGCCCTTTTTAAATCCGGGGATGCCTGGATTGTCAGCGAAGATCTTTATGGCGGTACATATCGTCTGTTAGAACAAGGTTTTAAAAAATGGGGGTTGCAGTGTGACTATGTAAACACTTGTTGTTTGGAGGATATCGAAAAAGCCATCACTCCTCACACGAAAGCCATCTTCATCGAAACTCCCACTAACCCCCTTATGCAGCAAACGGACATTAGTGCCGTTGCCGCATTGGCCAAACGATATAATTTATTGTTAATCGTTGATAACACTTTTTACACGCCTCTTATTCAACAACCCATCCTGCTTGGAGCGGATATTGTGATTCACAGTGCAACCAAGTATCTCGGTGGTCATAATGATGTGCTCGCAGGACTGATCGTTGCCAGCGGCGCTGAATTATGTGATGCCCTTGCCTTCCACCATAATGGCACTGGAGCTGTCTTGAGCCCATTTGATTCTTGGCTGTTGATGCGCGGAATGAAAACCCTGGCATTGCGGATGGAGCGTCATGAAAAGAATGCCAAGATACTTGTAGATTACTTATCGGAACATGATTGTGTCACGGATGTATTGTATCCCGGCAGAGGCGGCATGATTTCTTTCCGCATCATTGATGAATCGGCGGTCAACCCATTTTTACAATCGCTCTCATTAATTTCCTTTGCAGAAAGCCTTGGAGGGGTTGAAAGCTTCATCACTTATCCTGCCACACAAACACATGCCGATATACCGCTTGAAGTCAGAACGGCAAATGGGGTTTGTAATCGCCTGCTCCGCTTCTCCGTTGGCATCGAGGATAGCGATGATTTGATCGGTGACTTGCAGCAAGCATTCGCACATGTAAAAAGGGAGGCAATACGATGACAGGTCATGATTTTAGCTTTGAAACGAAATTACTTCATAATCAGCATAAATTCGATCCGGCAACGGGCGGTGTGAGCGTTCCCATTCAGCATGCATCGACTTTCCATCAATCCAATATCGATCAATTCGGCAAGTATGATTACAGCAGAAGCGGGAACCCAACTCGCGAAGCACTTGAAGATATCATTGCCGAACTTGAGGAAGGCACTCACGGCTTTGCCTTTTCATCAGGTATGGCGGCCATTTCAACAGCCTTCCTGCTATTGTCGGCCGGAGACCATATCGTCATTTCCGAAGATGTGTATGGCGGAACGTTCAGGATGGTCACAAGCGTATTGACCCGTTTCAATATTGAGCATACCTTCGTTGACATGACGGACCTTGAAAGCGTCAAAGCGGCCGTTCAGCCAAATACCAGGGCCATATACATCGAAACACCTTCAAATCCTTTACTTAAAGTGACCGATATTCAAGCCGTATGTGATATCGCAAAAAAAGCCGGTGCCTTAAGTTTTGTTGATAATACATTCTTGACGCCGGCATTGCAAAAACCGCTGAATCTGGGCGCGGATGTTGTCCTTCATAGCGCCACGAAGTTTTTATCCGGACATAGTGATGTGGTAGCTGGGCTTGCAGTCGTGAAAGATCCGGAATTGGCGGCAAGACTCGGTTCGCTCCAAAACTCATTTGGAGCGGTCCTTGGTGTTCAGGATGCCTGGCTTGTAATGAGAGGTTTGAAAACCTTATCAGTTAGAATGGAGCATTCACAAAAAGGGGCAGAAAAGATAGCAGCCTACTTAAAGGAGCAGCCCTTAGTGAAAAAAGTGTATTATCCCGGACTGGCCGATCATCCACAGCACGCCATCCAAAAAGGCCAGTCACTTGGTGCAGGGGCGGTCCTATCATTTGAATTGGAAAGTGAGGAAATCTTCCGTTCCTTCGTGAACACTGTCGAGCTCCCTGTTTTTGCCGTAAGCCTGGGAGCGGTCGAATCCATATTATCCTACCCGGCCAAAATGTCCCATGCTGCCATGCCTGCTGATGAAAGGGAAAAGCGCGGCATCACGAACAGTTTGCTACGCCTCTCTGTCGGACTTGAAAATCCGGACGATATCATCAAGGACTTCGATGCGGCCCTCGTCAATATTGCCAAAGGAGAAGCAATTGCTGCAAAATGAATAAAGGATGGGTGCCTTATAAATTATGGGGCACCCTTTTTCCTTGCATCATTATTAACTCTTTTCTACCCAGTCATAAAAAATGGCCATCGATTTTCGATGGCCTGACTCTCATTTCTTCATATTATATTTATCCAGGAAGCGATCCACCCGTCCGCCTTTTTCAGCAAACTTCTGCTTTCCGGTATAAAAAGGGTGCGTATCCGAGCTGATTTCCACTTTTAACAATGGATATGTTTGGCCGTCTTTCCAAACGATCGTTTCATTGGACGTCTTCGTGGAACCTGTCAAAAATTGATACCCACTGTTGGTATCCATGAATACCACTTGTTGATAATCGGGATGAATTTCTTGTTTCACTATTATCACCTCATCGTCAATATAGATATATCTTAAACGTAATGATTACTATTATCAATCATTATGCTTGAGGGTACCAATAGGCACCCTCTTTATAGTTTAATCTTGATGAACCACCGTTATTCAATTGTGTCAGCCAGCCATGCCTTTATGCGGTCCAGCCTGCAGTTCATACATTTGATAGTACTTTCCTTTTAGTTCCATTAATTCCTCATGTGTACCTTGCTCAGCAATCCGCCCTTTATCTAGTACAAGAATTTGGTCTGCATTTTTTATCGTGGAAAGTCTATGTGCAATGATGAAGGTCGTTCTCCCTTTTTTCAGCACTTCCATTCCCTCCTGGATAATTGCCTCGGTTTCGGTATCGATGCTCGCTGTCGCTTCATCCAAAATCAATATGGCCGGATTGAATGCAAGAGCACGGGCAAAAGAGATTAGCTGCCGTTGTCCGGAAGACAGCGTTCCGCCTTTTTCAATCACCGGTTCGTCCAGCCCTAAAGGAAGATGCTTCAGCACTTTGTCCCCCCCGACATCTCTTAATGATTTTTCAACCATTTCCCTTGTGATGCCTTTATGGTTCAGACTGATATTGGAGGCGATGGTGCCAGTAAATAAATAGGGATCCTGAAGGACGATTCCCATATGCTCCCTAAGCGTCTGATGAGGAATATCCAATATATTCTTTCCGTCGATTTTAATTTGCCCTTCACTGCTGTCATAAAAGCGGAACAATAAATTCATTATAGAACTTTTTCCTGAACCAGTATGGCCGACTAAAGCGACCGTTTCTCCTTGTTTGGCGGAGAAGGAAATGTCCTTTAACACGTATTCATTATCCTTATAGCCAAAAGAAACATGTTCGAATTGCACGTTTCCTTTGTATCTGGACATGTTTTCATCACTGACTGCCAATCCCTGCTCATCCAATAAATTGAATGCCCGCTCCCCTGCAACAAGCGCCTGTTCAAGATTAGCGAACTGATTGACGATTCCATGAAGCGGATGAAGCAGGCGGCTGATCAAATCAACAATTGCATACATCATCCCTAATGAAAAGGCCGAACTCGCTGTAAGGGAAATCCCGCCGAAATACCAGACGAATGCCATTAGCGCCAAAACCTTAATGACGCCAATCAAGTTTCCACCCGTCAACGAATTCAAATGGAGCATTTTATTTTGGTAGGAATAATGCTCCCGGTTGAGGTTTTCAAAAGATTGCTTCGTCTCCTTCTCACGCCCAAATGCCTGGATGATGCTCATTCCAGAAATGGATTCATTGATCATCCCATTAATATCGCTGACCCGTTCCCGAATGATGTGATTATATTTCGAGGCGAATTTACGGTATACTATCGTCCAGATGACGATGATCGGAATAAGTAAAGTGCCAATGGTACCGACTCGTGGATCCAGAATATACAAAGCAATTAGAACGCCGAAGATATTAATTGTACTCGAGAAGAAGTTGGCGAGCACGGTTACATATAATTCCCGGATCGCTTCCGTATCATTCGTAACCCTTGCCACAACTTTACCCGCCGGCATATTATCGAAATAACGTATCGGCAGACGGGAAATGTGCTTAAAAATATCATTTCGCATCTTCTGTATGATTCGGTTCGCCGCTTTCTGTAAATAAAAGCTCTGTCCATATTGAAAAATGGAGGAAAGGATGACAAGGCTAAAATAAAAAGCCACAAGCTTAATGATCCGAGGGATTTCCGGTTGGTAAAATCCCATCACTTCCTGACTTGTCAATTTCACTGCTTGTGAACGTTGCTCTTTCCCGTCTTTCCTGATGATCAATGATTGGTCCTCCAAGGTTCTGCGCCCATCGATAGGGACAGCTTCATTTACGAAGACAAATTGATTGCCAACCTGCAGAACATGGACTTCCCTGCCTTTCTTCTCACCTTTTGCAAAGTAATCAGCCCGTTTATACCAATTTCCATCGTACTTGACAGCATCCTTTCCTTTATCCGTCTCATACCAGGAAGATTCAATGCCAAGTATATGTGAATCGATGATTTTCTTGGCAACGAAAGGACCCGTTAAATCGGCCGCTACTGAAAGTGCCAGCATGATCAGGGCGCCAATGATCAATTTTTTATAAAGGGCAGCATAATTAAAAAGTTTCTTTACGACCTTCATGCCTTCACCTCCTTCCCTTCGTCAACCTGCTGTCGCTCATATTGCTCCTTATACCAGCCATCTTTAAGCAGCAAATCCGCATGAGACCCCTCTTCGATGATCTCTCCGCTGTCCAACACGATAATCCTGTCCGCGTGCTGAACGGCTGATAAGCGATGGGTTGTGATGATGGTCGTTTTCCCTGCTCGTTCATTTTGGATATTTTCGATGATCGTCGTTTCCGTTTTTGCATCTACAGCAGATAAGGAATCATCCAATATAAGGATTTCTGGATTTTTGATCAGTGCCCTGGCAATCGAAATCCTCTGTTTTTGCCCTCCGGATAGTGCGACACCCTTCTCACCCACTAGTGTCTCAAGACGGTTTGGCAGCATCATTAAGTCCTTCTCAAAATCCGCAAGCCGGATAGCTTTAGCCAGTTCATCTTCCGTTGCATCCATTTTACCGAATAAGATGTTATCCCTAACAGACTTCGAGAATAAAAAATGGTCCTGTGGAACGTAGCCGATCCATTTACGAATATCTTCAAGGTTCAGTTGCTCCAGCGGCATGCCTGCAAAAGCGATTTCACCTTTTCCTAATGGGTATTCCCGCAGCAATTGCTTCACGAATGTCGTTTTTCCACTACCTGTTTTCCCCACTATCCCCAATGTTTGACCGCGATCAAGCTGAACGGAAATATTGGATAGATTCACAACCGTTGAGGAAGGGTATGTAAAATACACTGAATCGAATTGGATATTTCCCGGATTCGCAATACTCCCCAGCCCAACTGAATTCTTCACATCCGCTTCATGTGAAAGGGTATCCTGAACACGATCTAATGAAGCATTTCCCCTTTGCATGACATTGATCAGTTCACCCACCGCGATCATCGGCCAGATTAACATGCCTAGGTACACATTGAACGAAACAAGTCCGCCAAGCGTTATGGCCTGTTGAAACACAAGATAAGCGCCATAGCCCAGCCCGATTAAATAACTGATGCCGATGATAATGCTGATCGTCGGATCAAAGAGGGCATCGATTCTTGCCACGGCTAGATTTTTGCGATATACATCCTCGGTCATTTCATCAAACCGCTTTTCATCTTCCCGTTCCTGGACATAGGCCCGGATAACACGGACACCAGAAATGGATTCCAGGACCTTGTCATTTAAAGTACCAAAGGCTGCTTGTGCATCCGTAAAACGTTTGTAAATTTTCTTCACGTAAATTTGCATCATCACTGCCATGATCGGAAGCGGCAGCACCGCCGCAATCGTCAACTGCCAGCTGATCGTGGCCCCCATCATGACCACTACCGTAATGGTGAACAGCACTGCGTCAACGAGGGTCAATATCCCGAAACCAGCCGTGAGGGATATTGCCTTTAAATCATTGGTTGCCCTTGCCATTAAATCCCCTGTACGGTTTTTTTCATAAAAGCTCGGCGTCATTTTCAGCAAATGGCCCATAAATCCGGACCTTAGTTTTCGTTCGACCAGGTTACCTCCGCCGAATAACAGATAACTCCATAAGTAACCAAATAGGTAACTGCCGATCAATACCATGAGCAAATAAATAACGTATTTCATGACCGCTTCCTGCGTCATGGTGCCATTGTTCATATCATCGATGGCATTCCCGACAAGTTTTGGCGGGATAACCTCCAAGATATTCACTAGACATAGAAATAAAATCGCCAAGGTGTAACGCTGCCACTGTTCTTTAAAGAACCAGGACAGCTTTTTAAAAATCGCAAACATGAATTCCCCTCCCTTTTGGTCAAACCTTTCACTCGCTAACCGCTTTCTGGATCTCCCGGCTTCAATAAAATTTCCAATGTCTTTTGTCTCATTTTAAACTCCTCCTATCTTTTATATGGAAAGGATGCAAATGCACCTGTAACCCAAATGCCAAAAAGCCCCCGCCAATTAGCGGAAGCTTTTTTAGATGCGTAATAACACATATAAAAGCGCAGGCCGCGAAAATTCCACAACCTGCGCTTTAAAATGATCAATGAACACGTCGGATCCCTTGTCTAGAAAGACAAGGTCTCTGGGCAGGCGGACGTATGATATTCGATTATGACATCACTGTGCTTAACTGATTTAGTCATGACGTTCGCCTCCTTTTTTAAAATTAATGGTAATTTTTAACTTATATTCAAAGATTACTACGTTTGCTTATTTTTGTCAATTGCGACTTTTCTAGATTATTGATGGATATTCCTTTATTCTTATAGGATGACGTAACCTAAGGAGGTTCAGCATATGCAATGGAGAAAATATATACTCCTGGCGGTTCCCTTTTTATTATCATCCATTTTCATCTTATTTGCCGTACCGGTCCAATATAGATTTTTATCCTTCATTCCTGTGTTTCTTTTCTGGATAGTCTATTATATTTTATTGTACCGGGAAAAGAAAAAATGACATCACCTGGGGGCGTTGCAAATGCAACGCCCCTTTCTCGACGGCTCTGCATATAATGATTGAAAAACATTCGTGGTGATTGCATGCTCTCCCAATATTTTCAAAAGCTGTTGGGTAAACACCCTGCCAAAACAAAACCCATCATCGATGCTGAAAGATATGGCACGCTAAAATCCCTTTTAAAAAAAGAGCTCTTTCAGCCTTTTGATGAGTCAAAAGCTTTTTTCCCTGAGGAAACGGCTCTTATAAAAAGGATTCGAACCGAGACGGCTGCCTTGAACCGGAACAATATCACAAGAACACAAGCATATCTTGCCTTTTACCATCGTAATCCAGAGGTCCATTGGGCCTTTTTAGCACATATGGTTTCGAGGAATGGAGGATACCATATGACTGACTTGAAAAGTTCAGCCATGACCCACCTCCTTGACCGAGCGGAACGGCAGAAATTCTTCCTGTTCCTTGAGCGCGCCAATTCAGCCATATTTGCTGATGCTTTCCCCCAGCTTCTTTTATATGAACATTCCAAACAAAAAGAACTTCAGCTAAGAAGGTATTTACCGGTATTCCGCATTTCAAGATTCATGGCCCCGATTTGGGAATCTTTCATTGTAGAACCCCATTCACCCCTTTTGACAACGGCCCTTATCATCAATGAACAAAGAATGCTTCAGGAAAGGATATTAAAACGCACCCGTCATGGCGAAATCCTCCGCAGGCTTGATTTTCAGCTGCAGGAATACTTAGGCTTCATGAAAGTGATTTTTCCTTATGCAAACAAGCAAAAAGGATTTCATTCCTTGACAGGCCTTACCGTTGAACGCTTTGCCGACCCGAAACAGCGTATTGAAACGGGCAAATCATTATATGAGCTTCTTTTTCAGCATCCGGTGGTTTTTCGCGGTGTTGGCCAATTTACAAAAGAGATTCCCCACACGGGTTCCAGAAAGGATTACTGGGCAAGCATATATACCTCTGATGCATCCACGTCAAAAGATGATAAAGTTTTCAGCCCCACTCTTCATGATGCATGGAAAGATCATCTATTCTTTCCTCCCCATTCCTTTGATTGGTTCACGAATGAAAGCTTCATAGAAGATTTAAGAAGTTTACCGATCATTAAAAGGGCGGACTTGACCAACGAGGTGCTCGAAAATGTCAAGCATCTCAAAACCCTTAACGGAATGAAAGCCATTTTCTAGCATTAAGCCTCTTACTTTGAATATCCCTTCCCCCATTTGGCAAGAATGGTTAGCAAAAAGGATGGGTGAAGCAAATGAGAGGCATTGTACTATTGAACCCAAATTACAAAATCGGGGATTTACATACGGATGAAAGCTTTGCAATCCAAAAGATCGTAACGGACAAGTATATGGAAGAGAAGAATATTTCCCCGGTCATACTCAATCCGTATCAAATCCACCCTTATTACACAATCCCGCATGAGCTTCTATTCAATATACAAAGTAAAAAAACGGGACAAATCGATTGCCTTGTGCTTCACTCCCTAGAAACGATAGAACGCTTCAACTATATTTACCCTGAAAAATGGCTTGAGCTTTCCGGATATTTCAAAGAGATTATCAGTGTCACGACTCAAGCTCCCGTTAGCAAATATGAAGCAAATTAATGCTTATCATGGTACTTAAGTCATTGTGAATGGATTATTAAGTTTTAAGACATTTTTCATTCATTTACAAATTCCACGCACTTTGATCACAAGAGCGACTCATATATGCATCTCTCCTCATGATTGTCGCTTTGCCGCTTCGTCCTCTCTTTATCTATTAAAACCCCCATTGACCTTTATATTTGTATCAATTTTCCCAATTATAAGATTACTAGGGATAATATAACTTCAGAACAATCTTTTGGAAATATAGATAAATTTACGGATAAAGCATAGAAAAATAAGTTAATTTTATATATCATTGGAGATAGGAATTTTCTTATTTTTTACTTTTACTAGAAAGGAATGTTAATGATGGCCAAAGAAAAAAAGAAAAAAACCCCAATTCCTTTCCGACTGAACTTTATGTTCTTTTTAATATTCATTTTATTTTCAAGCTTAATAATCCGGCTTGGCATCGTCCAAATCGTGTATGGGGATGATTACCTTCGGGAAGTCGACCGAACGGAAAACGATGTGGCCAATACCCCCGTTCCCCGTGGCAAGATGTATGACCGCAACTTGAATCCGGTCGTTGATAATGAGCCGCGTAATGCCATCACCTATACGAAATACCCGAATACAAAAACGGCCGATATGGTGAAGACGGCAGAGGTCCTTGCCACCTTGATAGAAAAAGATACCAAAAAGGTAACCCTGCCGGATAAAAAGGATTTTTGGATTTTAAAGCATCCGAAAGAAGCCGAAGCCTTGATCACTAAGGCCGAGAAGAAGAAAGTAATCGAAAAGAAACTGGAGCAAAAAGATTTATACAAACTTCAAATGGAACGGGTAACCGATGAGGATATCAACGAATTCACCAAGGATGAATTGGAAGTGATCGCCATTTTCCGGGAATTCAATAGCGGCTATGCCCTCGCACCGTCAATCGTGAAGAATAAAGATGTCACCACTGAGGAATTCGCCAGGGTCAGCGAACATTTGGATGAAATGCCAGGCGTGGATGTAACGACGGATTGGGAAAGGACCTATAAGTATGATGAGACCCTCCGCTCGGTTCTTGGCAAGGTCTCTTCTTCCGAAGAAGGCATTCCCAGTGAAAATATCGACTATTATCTGGCACGCGACTATACCAGGAATGACCGGGTCGGAAAAAGTTATATCGAAAAGCAATATGAAGATGTCCTGCGCGGTCAAAAGACTCGGGTTGAAAATGTGCTGAGTAAAGGGGAAGTCATCAAAACGAATACCCTCACTGAAGGGCAAAGCGGAAAAGACTTGGTCCTTACAATTGATATGGAGCTGCAGCAGCAGGTTGAAAAAATCATCGAGAGAGAATTGCGGAAAACGAAAGCCAAAGGAAATACCTACTTATTGGATCGTGCCTTCGTCGTTTTAATGGACCCGAATACAGGCGAGGTGATCACGATGGCCGGCAGGCAATACGGCCGCAACAGTAAAACCGGCTTGACCGAAATGAATGATTTTGCCCTTGGAAACATTACGACATCCTATACGATGGGGTCATCTGTTAAAGGAGCCACTGTCTACACAGGCTTTCAGACAGGAGCCATCGCACCAGGGACAGCTTTTTTTGACAGAAAACTCCTTTTAGCAAGTGCTAAGCCCAAAGGATCTTATAGTGATTTGGGTTATGTAACCGATGTCTCTGCGTTAAAGAAATCGTCGAATGTCTATATGTTCATGACGGCAATCAAAATTGCCGGCGGTCATTATATCCCTAACCGGCCGTTAGGAATCAACCGGGAAGCTTATTCAATCATGCGGAATCATTATGCCCAATTTGGATTGGGTGTCCGCACAGGCATCGACCTGCCAAATGAATCCGTAGGGTTTAAAGGAGTCGATATGTCAACAGACGGATTGCTGCTGGATTTATCGATTGGGCAGTATGATACATATACTCCTATGCAATTGGCACAGTACGTATCGACGATTGCAAATGGCGGAAAAAGGCTTGAGCCCCATATGGTCAGGGAAATCAGGAATCCATCCAACGAACACAATGAATTGGGGAGCGTCTTTAAAACAATGAGTCCCAAAGTGTTAAACGACTTAGGCGGAAAAGACGTTTGGCTGCAACGTGTCCAGGAAGGATTCAGACAGGTCGCACAGGAGCCAGGCGGGACGGCATATAAATATTTCGGCGGTAAGTCCTACCGTGCGGCAGCAAAAACGGGTACTGCCGAGGCCTTTTACGACGGACCGCGGAGAAATCAATATAGCGCGCCAGTCCCGACTATCAATTTGACGCTTGTAGGTTATGCACCCCACAATAATCCGGAAGTGGCATTTTCTGTCGTCGTGCCATGGGTGTATCAAGGCAAGCCCTCTGATGATATAAACAAACGGATCGGGCGGGACGTAATGGACGCCTACTTTAAATTGAAGGAAAAAAGAGCAAAAGGTGAATCTGATGCAGACAAAGCAGTAGAAAGCACTCAATGATGATTACAAAAAGGCCTGCTCGTAATCGAGCAGGCCTTTTTATGATCCCCATTTATTCCAGCTTTTGAACGAATTCCTTATAAAGGGCCCTAAGGGCATCTCCCCTGCTTATGATGCCGACGACTTTATCATTTTTGTCCACGACGGGGATTTTCTTGAAATGATGCTTGGAAAGGACCTTTATCAATTCATCTAGCGGATCTTCGGGAGATAGCTTTGTAATCCTTTTATTTTTAATGATTTGTGAGACTTTATCATTCATTTTGGATGTAACCTTTTCATCCAATTCTTCACCGGGAAGAACCGTAATGTAGGTGAAATACCCCATGATGGCTTCCTCAGCAGGTGTCAAATAACGGAGGATATCCCCGTCCGTCACCATTCCCAATAGCTTATCTTGTTCATCCACAACGGGGACCCCGCCCACTTTATTTTCGATTAAGATCCGCAGAATTTCCTTTAATGTAAAATCAGGACGGGCTACGTAGACTTCCCTTATCATGAAATCCTTAACTAACATATTACCACCCCTTTTTTAAGTTTGTACGTTCTGTATTCCTCTCTCTAATAATACCCTTACTTACTCTATTTAAAAACCATTGCCGCCTGAACTGCCTTTTTCCAGCCATTATATAAATCCTTCCGTTCCTGTTCTTCCATCCCGGGTTCGAATTTCTTATCGACTGCCCATAGCTTTGAAATCTCTTCCTGATCTTCCCAATATCCAACAGCGAGCCCAGCCAAATACGCCGCTCCTAACGCTGTCGTTTCACTAATAACGGGTCTTTCGACTGGTACATTCAGGAGGCCGCTTTGAAATTCCATCAAGAAGTTGTTTTTGACAACGCCGCCATCGACCCTCAATGCCTTTAGGTTAATCCCTGAATCGACTTCCATGGCCTTAAGGACATCTTTTGTCTGGTAGGCCAATGCTTCCAATGTTGCCCGGACGAAATGCTCCTTTGATGTCCCCCTTGTCAGTCCGAAAACAGCTCCCCTGACATCACTATCCCAATAAGGGGTACCTAATCCAACAAATGCGGGAACTACATAGACACCATCGGCTGAAGTGACCCGCAAAGCATACTTTTCACTGTCTTTCGGATCTTGCAAGAGTTTCAGCCCATCCCTTAACCATTGTATGGCTGAACCTGCGACAAAAATACTGCCTTCCAAGGCATATTCGACTTTTCCATTTAGACCCCATGCAATCGTCGTCAACAGGCCATGCTCTGATTTCACTGCCTTTTCTCCTGTATTCATCAGCATGAAGCATCCAGTGCCATACGTATTCTTAGCCATTCCTTTTTCAAAGCATTCTTGGCCGAACAATGCGGCCTGTTGATCTCCCGCTGCTCCGGCAATCGGGATTTCGTGCCCAAAGAAATGGTGTGGCGCTGTTTTCCCGTATATCTCCGATGAAGAACGAACATCCGGGAGCATCGATCGCGGCACTTGCAGGATTTCCAGCAGCTCTTCGTCCCACTTCAGGTCATGAATGTTGTACATCAGCGTCCTTGAAGCATTCGAATAATCGGTTACATGTGCTTTACCACCCGATAGTTTCCATATCAGCCACGTATCGATCGTACCAAACAATAAGTCTCCGTTTTCAGCCTTTTCCCGAGCCCCATCTACATGGTCAAGAATCCATTTCACCTTTGTACCGGAAAAATAAGCATCAATCAACAAACCGGTTTTTTGCAAAAATAAGTCATCGAGACCTCCATCCTTCAATTGCGTGCAAATTTCGCTTGTCTGCCGAGATTGCCAGACGATGGCGTGATGGATCGGCTGACCTGTTTCCTTATCCCATACCACGGTCGTCTCCCGTTGATTCGTTATGCCAATTCCAGCGATCTGTTCAGGCTTTACATTCATTTCCGATAGACAGGAAGCGATTACCGATAGGATGGAACCCCAAATTTCATTGGCGTTATGCTCCACCCATCCAGGATTCGGGAAATATTGGGTGAATTCCTTTTGCGCAATATGCAAAACTTCCCCGCTTTTATTAAATAAAATGGCCCGGGAACTTGTCGTTCCCTGGTCCAATGATAATATGTAAGTCTCCATGGCTGTCTCCTCCTGCACTTAAGAAAAGGGTCATTCCCGCTTAAGTGACATGCTGTTTTTCTTCCTACATTTTACTAGATATACCCGTGAAAACAAAAAATATATAAATTACGGCGAAAAATTGAAAAATATTGGCAGGTTAAGAGTTTATCTTTTACAATGAAAATAAGATTGATAGGAGGAATGGAAAATGAATAACCATGAAATAGATTTTAAATTATATGGAGATGATATGCAGTTTGTTGAAGTGGAATTGGATCCTCAGGAAACGGTAATTGCCGAAGCTGGAAGTTTAATGATGATGGAAGATCAAATCAAGATGGAAACCATCTTTGGCGATGGATCTTCGAATGGTGACAGCGGAATGATGGGTAAGCTATTCGGTGCCGGGAAACGGCTCCTTACTGGTGAGAGTCTTTTCATGACGGCTTTTACGAATGAAGGACGAGATAAAAAACATGTTTCATTCGCCTCGCCATATCCAGGTAAAATCATCCCGATGGATTTAAGCGAACTGGGCGGGAAAATCATTTGTCAAAAAGACGCCTTCCTTGCGGCAGCGAAAGGCGTTTCAGTAGGAATTGAGTTTCAAAGAAAGATAGGGGCAGGCTTCTTTGGCGGTGAAGGCTTCATCATGCAAAAACTTGAAGGAGATGGAATGACCTTCGTTCATGCCGGCGGCACGATCCATAAAAAAGAATTGGCTGCCGGAGAGATATTACGCGTCGATACAGGATGTTTAGTAGCAATGACTAGCGGGGTAGATTATAATATTGAAACGGTAAAAGGCGTGAAAACCGCTTTATTCGGAGGCGAAGGTTTATTCTTTGCAACATTAAAAGGACCCGGAACCGTCTGGGTGCAATCTTTGCCATTCAGCCGGCTTGCAAGCCGTGTATTTGCTGCAGCGCCGCAAAATGGAGGTTCCTCCGAAGAAGGCAGCGTAGCTAGAGGCTTATTCAATTTATTCAACGATAAATAAGAACTGGACCAATGGCTGCCACTATGGCAGTCATTGATCTCTTTTGAAAAGGATGGGTAGCTACATGCAGCTTGTTAAGTGGTCCTACATGAGACGCTATAATATCAAGGCAATTTTTGATCAATTCCCGAATTCGCCTGTTATTTTCCGAAAAATAAGAGATTACTATTTTGTTTATACCATTCACTGGACAGCTGCCGATGGCCCAATCGGCATAAAAGAGCTTGAAGAAATGGAGCATCTGCTCAACCGTGAACTCGGGACTGAACTGCAATATCTTTATCGGAAAAAATGAGATTACTCCTCGTACATCATTTTTCTTGTCATGCCTCCATCGACGATAAGATCCGCACCCGTAACGAAATTATTTTCCGATGCCGTTAAATAAAGACAGGCCCTTGCGATATCTTCAGGCTTGCCAACCCGATTCGAAAAATGCTGCTGGTGATCTTTATCCCTCAGCGATTCATAATCTCGCGTTTCAATCCATCCCGGAGAAATCGAATTGACCGTAATGTTCTCTTTGCCTAAAGAAGCGGCAAGTGCATGTGTCAGTGCTTTGATCCCCCCTTTTGTCGCTGCATAGGATTCCGAATCAGGCTCAGACATCATCGCTCTGGTTGATGCCAAATTGATGATTGCACCCCCCTTTTCATTTTTCCGCATCGATTCTGCCGCAGCCCGGGAACAAAGGAAAACACTGCGCAAATTCGTATTCATCATATCGTCCCATTCCTCAATCGTCAGGTCATAAAGCGATTTGAATAATGCCTTTCCTGCATTATTGATTAATATATCAATGGTCTTATATGTTTTTAGAGTTACATCCATCAAATGTTGGATGTCAGTTTCCTTGCGTACATCCGTTTTGACGAACATGGCTTCATGACCGTTACTTTTAAGCTCTTCCACATACAGAAGACCCTCCCGCTCGTCCAAATCTGCGAGAACGACTGAAGCGCCGTTTTCTGCATATCCCTTTGCCACGCCTCTCCCTATACCATTCGAAGCGCCTGTTACAATCACCGTTTTATTTTTGAAACCCATTATTCCATCCTCACTTTCACAGGTTTGTCCCTATCATAATATCCAATTCGCTTCACTTCAAACAATTTCCTATCATCATTACCTGCAGGACCCTTATATTTTTCTAGCTGCCCTAAAGTGATGTATGATAGATAATAACAGCAAGAATGAACCAGAGTGAACAGCATCCACTATTATCTTTCTTACGGTGTAAAAACTTATATTGGAGGAATGTAAAAATGGACTTATTAAAAAATGTGTTTTCTTTAGGATTAGGTGCTGCCGCTGCTACAAAAGAGCAAATTGAAAAAGCAGTGGACTCTCTTGTCAAAAAAGGCGATATCAGCAAAGAAGACTCCAGGGTCCTTTTGAAACAATGGGTCGAAAAAGGGGAACAAGCCCAAAAGCAGCTGGATGATTCCGTCAAGGCCAAAGTCAATCAAGCGCTCAATGGCCTAAACTTGGCAACTAAAGAAGAAGTTCAGGAATTGGAGCGCCGTATCGTAATTTTGGAGAAGCAGAACCAAAACTTACAATCGTGACAGGAGGTACTTGAATGTTTCGCAAGCGACTGAAACACGCACATCGTTACCAGGAAATCATTAATGCCTTCTTGAAAAATGGTTTCGGTTACTTCATCTATCGCCTCGGATTATCCGAGAGCAAAGCGGGATCGAAACTCCAACCCGATGAAAACCTGAACCTCCGCTCAATCGGAGAGCGGCTGCATAAGATATTACAAAGCTTGGGACCAACATTCATTAAACTTGGTCAGATTGCAAGTACGAGGCGTGATTTCGTTCCCGACGAGATCGTCCGCGAACTTGAAAAGCTACAGGACCAGGTGGCCCCCTTTCCATTTGATAAGGTTCGCAAAATTGTCGAAAGTGAATTGGGCGATTCTTTGGAAAACATTTTTCTTGAATTCAATGAAACCCCTCTGGCAACCGCTTCAATTGGACAGGTCCATACGGCACGGCTTCCTTCACAGGAAGTCGTAGCAATCAAAGTGCAGAGGCCCGATATTCTGCCGACAGTGGAAACGGATTTGGAAATTCTAGATGATTTGGCAAGACTTATGGAAGCTCGCATATCTTGGGCAAGACGCTACCAAATCAGAAAAATGATTGATGAATTCGCTAAATCCCTCCGTGCAGAACTCGATTATAACTCCGAGGGTCGAAACGGGGAAAGAATCGCCAAGCAGTTCATCGATGATCAAGGGTTTAAGGTACCAAGGGTTCATTGGGAGTTTTCCACAAAAAGGGTCCTGACGATGGATTTCATTCAAGGAATTAAGATCAATCATTATAAACAGCTTGATGATGAAGGTTATGATCGCCGGCAAATCGCGGAAAGATTAGCGAACTCCATGCTTCACCAAATATTGATCGATGGCTTTTACCACGGCGATCCCCATCCTGGCAATATCATCATTTTGCCAGGAAATGTCGTTGCACTCATGGATTTCGGAATGGTAGGACGTCTTGAGGAGGAAACGAAGTATCAGTTCGCCTCGCTAGTCATCAACCTGAAACGCGGAAGCACCAATGGATTGATCAAGACGCTTTCTGATATGGGCCTCCTGACGGACGAAATAGATATGGCCCCATTAAGGGGGGATATTGATGAGCTGCGAAATAAATATTATGATATCCCATTGAGCCAAATCAGTTTAGGCGGAGCAGTCAATGACCTGTTCACTGTTGCCAATCGGCATCAAGTCCAAATCCCTCCCGAATTCACGATGCTCGGCAAGGCTCTGCTTACCATGGAGGCCATTGTCGAAGGGTTAGATCCGAATTTCAGCATCATGAAGGCAGCTGAACCTTTCGGGGAGAGGCTTTTTAAGGAACGCTACAATCCAAAAAACATTGCGAAAAACGCCTGGAATCAATTCATCGAGTCTGCTGAAGCCATGGCCGAACTGCCCAAGGATATCAAGGAAGTGACAGGCATCATTAAAAAAGGGAAATTTCGCCTCGATATCAACATTCCCGAACTTCAAGTATTTCTACATAAGCTTGATCAAATCTCGAATCGGCTGTCGTTCAGTATTATCCTGCTTGCATTCAGCATAATCATGGTCGGTCTCATTATCGGCTCTGCAATAGGCGGGGAAACCTTGATCCTATGGAAGATACCGGTTATCGAGATTGGATTTGTCGTTGCAACCCTGATGTTCTTACTTATGCTCTACACCATTTTCAGATCCGGAAAAATGTAACCTACTATAAAAAGGGTTCAGATTGGTCTCATCCCGAACCATGATTTTAAAACAAGTCCTTATCCTTTAAGTTTTTTACTGCAATTCTCACCAGATTGAAGAAATTTGCGACACTCCACTCCTGCGAATAGCTTGCTAGCCAAAACCCCACAGACGCTTGATTTGATTAGAGGCCTGTCTGACAGTTGGAAAGGGAGTGGATTTCTGAAAACAGGTTTTCCTACAGTCTGAAGGGAACCCCTTTAATACGGGGTTCCCTTTTCGTGATTTCATTCATTGGTTATTTATCCGTCGTTCATATGAAACGGCATACGCACTATGGCGAAAATGCAAGATCCGGTCTTCCGAGCACTCGATTCCTTCAGAAATATTGGTTGGATCAAACAATAAAGTATCTTTACTCACTTCCGATTTTTTGGAGATCATTAAATGCCCAATCGTGATTACCTGTTTATCTTCCGACCAAGCTGTGGTTGGATCGTCAGTCGGGTCATTCTCCCCTCCTATTTGTATGTTCAATTTAAAGCCCACCGGACCTTCTTTAAGCCTCTCTTCCATTTCTTCATTCAGATACTCTGGAGAATGCTTGGCCAAATCCTTTTTTTCTAGCATACTTAGGCCGGCATCTGGCACCCACTCGTACTTGATGGCCTGCCGCCGTCCTTCCGCGTTAATGAAATAAAATGCATGAATGGAGTAATATTGACACGTTGAGAAACTGGCTGGAGAACGCATTTCTTTAAGCATTTGCAGGCTTGCCTTGCTTTCAGGGTACTTCCACAGGATTTTTGCAAGCTCTTTCAGATTTGGGAAACCTTCTTTGGCAGATTTGAAAAAACCAGCAATATCAACAAACGCTTCCGGTGTTTTCGCAAAGAATAACGGAATGGTCACCGCAATAAGATCTGACACCTCTCCATTCGGCAATTGAAACTTGACTGCCATGCCCTTTACAGGGGAAATGGCATCATGATGGCTTGGAATCGGCGAGCTATTTGAAAACCGAATGATCGCCGGCACTGCTTTATCCTGAAAATGCGAAGCCATCGTTAATGGGGACGCTTTTCCGTTTGGAGTAAAAACCCCCTCATAAACATATCCCCTTGCATGTGCACGCCGATAACCAGGATGTTTTCCAGCTACATCTTCAATCACATTAACTGCTTCCCTGGCTAGTTCAGGTTTCAAGTCGTCAGTTCCCTCCATGATACCTCACCCCACCTTTTCAGATTATAATCCATTATTACATGTACCCTTTATTCCATTTGCTTATTCTTTCTTGAATCACCGAAAGCATTGATTGCAAAAAAAAAATACCTGGAAATATCCAGGTGCTGCAAACTTATGTATACCTTTATGGACACGTGATTTTATCCATTAATTCAAGAACGGCATATACAGATCTCTTTTTATACCATTATAAAAATACTCATTCCTATTCCCGCTCCACCTGTGAAAGGATCACATGGGTAACGGTTGCCGCAAAAGGAATGGTCCGATTGATGAATTCCTCCACTTCTTCAAGACTCTGAGTGTGGATTTTCAGCATAAAGCAAGCCTGCCCGGCAATACGGTAACAAAAGTCAACATTCGGCTCCTTGGAAATATACTTTTTGAATTTCTCATATTCGCCATTTTTTATCGTTGCTTCCACGATACACTCAATCGGAAAGCCTATCTTTTTATGATCAATCTCGGCAACATACCCTTTAATGATCCCGAACGACTCCATTTGCCGTACCCGTTCGGCAACGGTGGGGGCGGAGAGGTTTACTTTCTTTGCCAATTCCCTCATGGAAATTCGGCTATTCAACGTTAATTCGGCAAGGATGCTCTGGTCTTTTTCATCTATTTTCATTTTGAAATTATCCCCCTTCTTTTCTTTACATTCATTCATTATTTAACCGTAATACTTTACAAACGAAATTAAAATTCCTGGATTTTTATATTAAGATTATCTCAAAGGAGAGATGTTCATGACAAGAATTAAAAAATCATCGCAGGGATCCAGTCCATTTCAAAGATTATTTCATTCTGAAGAGATTTCGCATAAATGGTCGGAGCTTTCAGATTGTTTATCTGCAGATGGGAAACTTTCGAAGAAGTTAAAGGAAAACGTCAGAAGGGTGCTGGCCTATGGTAATGGCTGCTTATACTGCCAGGCAAAAGGAACTCCACTAAAGCCGGAAGATATGAAAGAAAGCTATGCAATCGCCTTTGCGGAGGTATTCCTCTTGCAACGTGAAAAAACGGAGGAAAAGTTTCTCCAAGTGTTGAAGGAGGCATTCAGTGATGAAGAAATTTCTGAACTATTGGCATTCATTTGTTTTACAACCGCCCAGCAATATTTCGGGGCATTGGTGGATTTAAAGTAACGACAAAAAGGAACAGGCTCCGTGCCTCGTTCCTTTCTGTAATAAACCTATTTTGTAGTTTGAACGGTCACTGAATCCATTTACGTTGAATTACCACCTAAGATTTCGCCCCATTATCCTCCATTTCATTGATCCTTGGAAGAATGGAGCGGGAAGGAACCGGGGATGTCAAAACCACGGATGTATTCAGATGTCCATAGGGTATCAATCGATCGATCAGTAATCTCATGCTGTCCATATCAGCTAAAGCAGCTTTCAAAAAATATCCAACTGTCCCTGTTACACGATGGCACTCGATAATGTCTAAATCATTTTTCACCAATGTCTCAAAATCGGAAACAGGAACCTTAAGTTCACTCACCTGAATGAACACAAGTACACCCCTTCCTATTGCCAGAGGTGAAACTCTTGCGCTGAAACCCTCAATGATCCCCTTTTCTTGCAGGCGATACATACGTTCAGAGATGCTAGGTCGACTGAGAGCCAATTTCTTCGATAGTTCACTAATGGTAATGCGTCCATCTCTTTGTAAAAGTTCCAGTAACCTGACATCTATTTCATCCATGAAGCAACCGCCTTTCATAATGAAGGAATATAAGCATATATTTCTTTAAAATGTTGTATGGATAGCAATAAATACATTCTTTTTTGCATGTAATTTTTCCAGTTAATATTCTATCATTAAAATAATCAAATAGAAAAAGAAAATTCAGAATTTACCAAAGGGAGGAACCTGCATTGACCTTTACGAAAATTCCGGTTCGACAAAACATCGAAAGCATTAGCCCATATGTTTCCGGCAAGCCAATTGAAGAAGTGCAACGTGAACTTGGTCTTGAAACGATCGTTAAATTGGCATCCAATGAAAATCCATACGGTTGCTCAACTCTAGCAAAAGAAGCCATGCTTACCGAAATGGAGCAAACCTCCTTTTATCCTGAAGGTATGGCACCGGCATTAGCTGAAAAGCTGGCAAGGAAATTGAATATCAATAAAGATCATATCATTTTGGGAAATGGATCTGATGAAGTGATACGTTTGTTAACAAGAACCTATATCCAACAAAATGATGAAGTCATCATGGCTGATGTGACATTTCCACGTTATGAAACGAATGTATTGATTGACGGCGGCACACCTGTAAAGATACCTCTTATTAATGGTGTACATGACCTGCAGGGTATGTATGAGGCCATAACAGAAAAAACAAGAATGATATTTGTCTGTAATCCCAATAATCCAACAGGAACGATCGTTCAAAAAGAAAAGTTGCGCTCTTTTATTGAGAAGGTGCCAAAACATATTTTGCTGATCGTTGATGAAGCATACTATGAATACGTCGAAGATGAGGAATATTTAGAAACTTTACCACTTTTAAATATGCATTCAAATCTGGTTATCTTACGCACCTTTTCTAAGATTTATGGCCTGGCTGCATTAAGGATTGGATACGGTATAATGGATGCATCCATCATACAAGAGCTAGTTAAAGTGAAGGAACCCTTCAATACCAACCGTTTAGCACAGGCTGCGGCATTCGCTTCCCTCGAAGATCAACCATTCGTTGAGAAATGTGTTCGTAAGAATGAGGAGGGAAGAATATATTTAGAAAACGAACTAAGCAAGATGGGATTAACATTCTTCCCTTCACATGCTAACTTCTTGATGGTCAAATTGAACCAGCCTGGCAGGGACATTTTTGAAAAGTTATTACTTCAGGGTGTCATCATCCGTTCAGGTCATTTACTAGGCTATGAAAATACTATCCGCGTGACCATCGGCACTCCGCCTGAAAACGAGAGATTCATAGCATCCTTACAACATATAATCAATAAAACGCCCGGTGCATGACCGATCGAAATGAAGTTGGTGTATATCAATGATCATTAATGAAAAGATACGACATGGACGCCTTTGCCCATGCCGTATCTTTTACGTGGATTTATTTAGCAATATCCTTTTCTATTATAGGAGTTTCCTGTGCATCCACACTTTTAAATTTAAAAATCGAAATCGAGATTAAGGCAGCCAACACAATTAGGCAAGCAATGATGCTGATCCGATTCTGTTCACTGAACACGAACGTGACACAAATGATGCTTAAAGTGATTACAGTAAACAAGGTTACATATGGAAAGCCCCACAATTTAAAACTCGGAGCTTTGGGATATGAATTGCGAAGTTTTAGCTGCGCTAAACAGATGCTGATCCATACTAGTGACACTACAAAACCCGGAAAAGCCATTAATAGAGTAAATGCCTGGTCCTGTGCGACGAAAGTAATCATGGAGCCGACGACCAATACAACTGCACTTAATATCAAACTATACAAGGGAACGCCATTTTTTGATACATATGAGAACGACTTGGGAGCTTCCCCTTCTGCAGCTAAAGAATGCAACATTCGGGTACACCCATATATTCCAGAGTTAGCGGCTGATAAGACGGCCGTGATCAAAATGAAATTCATGATATGTGCAGATCCCTGAAAACCTGACATTGACAATACTTGTACAAACGGACTTGCCTGGTCGCTAATTTCGTTCCACGGAATCAAACCGCAGATTACAAGTATCGGTAAGGTGAAAAATAATACGACTCTCCAAATATAGTTTTTAATGACCTTCGGTAAAATGCGTTCCGCATCCTTTGCTTCCGTTACCGTCACCCCTATTAACTCGGAACCGCCATATGAGAACATGACAATCAGTAATGCCGAGAAGATGGACATCCACCCATTTGGGAAAAACCCTCCATGCCCTGTGAAGTTTTGCAGATAATTAGATCCGCCGCTTGGGATGACTCCAAATAAAATACAGGCTCCCAATATGATGAATAAGATGATCATTGTAATTTTGATGCCAGCAAACCAAAATTCGAATTCACCATAATTTTTAACATTCATCATGTTAATCCCTATGATGAAAGCCGCACACCCTAAACTTAATACCCATAGCGGGATTGCCGGGAGCCAATACTGCAAGAAGCTTCCTGCCACCACTACCTCAATGACACATACGGACAGCCACATGAAACAATACATCCAGCCTACGATGAAGGAAAAGCGCTTACCGAATGCTTTCTGAACGAAACCCTTCATATTCGTATTTGGATAGACAATTGCCATTTCGGCTATAGCACCCATGACTACAAGCAGTAATAATCCTGCAAAAATATAAGTGAAAATGACTCCTGGCCCTGCTAACGATATGGTTTCGGCACTTCCTTTAAAAATCCCAGTACCTATTGCCCCTCCCATTGCCATCATGCTAATATGCCGCGGCAATAATTTCTTTTGCAGTGACCCACCATTTGACTCCATTACATTTGCCTCCTTCATTCCATAATTTTCTCATATAAAAAATCAAACCCATTTCAATCGTTGAATGGCGAATAGATAAGTTATCTCATCAACCGTTATGGTTTAGGAGTGGAAGGATGCAAAGCCTTCTTGAAAACTCTTCTCATACTTCCCCAAAGTAAAAATGATATCAATAAGCCGTTAGTTTTACAAGAGGAATCGCTGCAGGCTAATACGGCTCCCGTTTGGTCAAACGCCGGGTCAGATTGTCGAAATGGAGTGACTTGCAGATAGCCCTGCCTTACGGGGACCAATGACCGGGTTTCTGACTCTATTAAAATGAAACATTCTAATCGGGGACTACATTGGTAATCCCCATGATACATATTCCAATTATGTTAATTATTTTTGATGTGAATCGCATGTCCCAAAACTGCCTCAGCCGCTTCCATCCACCCCTCGGTCAAAGTTGGATGAGGATGCATGCTGAGGGCTATATCCTCGACCCGAGCCGCCAGCTCAAGGGCTAGGACCCCTTCACCTATAAGGTTGGAAGCATCAGCACCTACCATATGCATACCGAGCAATATGTGGCTATTAGCATCCACGATCACTTCAGCAAATCCCTCCGTTTCATTCGTTGCAAGCGCCCTTCCGTTGGCACTGAACGGAAATTTGCCGACCTTGACGCTGTATCCCTGTTGTTCAGCTTCTTCACGGCTTAAACCAACACCAGCTATTTGTGGTTCCGAGAAGATAACATAGGGAACATAAGGTGAGTCAACGGCACTTGGGAGCCCCCCTATCACTTCAGCTGCCACGATTCCCTGTTTGGACGCTCGATGGGCAAGAGCCGGACCAGGGGTAGTGTCACCGATGGCAAAGATGTGCGGCACATTTGTACGGCATTCCATATCCACTGCTATATGGCCTTTCTCGCCAACCGTAACTCCAGCCCGATTCAGGCCAATTTCTTCAGTGTTAGGCATCCTGCCAATTGTAACCAGGGTCTTTTCGCTCACGACCACTTCCGTCCCCTGTTCTTCGGAGGACACATGAAGATGTACTTGACCATCCACCACAGTGGCCTTTTCTACCCTCGAGGAGGTTTTGATATTCATCCCAAGCTTCTTGGCATTCCTTGTGACTTCCTTTACCAGGTTTTCAGCAACTTGAGGGAGTATGCGATTGGCCATTTCAATGATGGTCACTTTAGTGCCTAGCTTTGCAAATGCCATACCCAATTCGATTCCGATATATCCTCCGCCAATGATTGACAAGCTTGAAGGAACTTCCTTCAGCTGCAAAGTTGATGTCGAATCCAATATATATTCTCCATCGACTTTAATGAAGGATGGAATGAAAGGCCTGGACCCCGTCGCTATAATTGCCTGCTCAAACTTATAGGTTTCAAAATCGCCATCGGTCTCGACTCCAATGCGGTCATCAGATAAAAAGGTTGCTTGACCTTTAACCACCGTCACTTCATTTTCCTTACACAAATGGGCAATACCTTGCCCCAATTGAGATGTGATGCCCGCTTTCCAATCCTGCCAAACTCCCAAGTCCATAGTGGTTTTTTCCTGAGGCAGCCGGATTCCCATTTTACCTAAATCGTTAAGCCTTTGGTATTGATCTGCTGAGTGAATTAATGCCTTTGATGGTATACAGCCCCGATTAAGACAAACCCCGCCCAGCTTATCCTTTTCAATAAGCACGACCGATTTTCCTAACTGGCCGAGACGGATAGCCGCAGCATATCCTCCCGGACCTCCCCCAATGATGACAACATCCGTCTCAACAGCAACTTCCCCAACTACCATTTATCTCATCTCCACAATTAAACGAATTGGATTTTCCAGCAATTCCTTGATTCTATTGGTAAAATGCACCGCTGTTACCCCATCAATCAAACGATGGTCGAAAGAAAGTGACATATTCATCATTAAACGGATAACACCTTCCAAATCGCGAACGACCATGCGATGTTCCATTTTATGCAAAGCTAATATGGCCGCTTCCGGATAGTTAATGATCGGGGTCGCGTGCAACCCTCCGATCGGACCTACATTGCTGATGGTAAATGTACTGCCTGTGATTTGATCTATGTTCAACTTCCCTTCACGGGCTTGGGCTGCCAATCGCTTAATTTCATCAGCCAATTGGAAAATGGTTTTTTGATCGGCATGTTTTATGACTGGAACAATGAGACCCTCTTTTGTATTCGTCGCAATCCCAATGTGATAATAATTTTTCAGGATGATTTCATTGGTTCTTTCATCAATTGAAGCATTTAATGTTTTGAACTCCTTTAAGGCGATGGCAATGGCTTTAACGAAAAATGGCAAAAAAGTCAATTTAATATCCTTATCATCGGAGTACTCCTTTAATTGACTTTTAAATTCCTTCAATCGGTCCATTTCCAATTCATCTACATGGGTTACATGGGGAATGGTCGAAACCGACTTTACCATATGTTCAGCGATTTTCTTACGAATGCCTTTAAGCGGAATCCGCTCTTCCCGCTCATATTCCAAACCTTTTACCTGGATGGCATCCTTCATCGGGGCCATATCTTGAACAATCCTACCATCAAGCTGTTTAGCATTTTCCCGTGAAAACGAATTATTTTCTTTAAACTGCTTCAAGTCACTTTCCGTAATTCGCCCAGCTGGACCGGAGCCTTTAACCTTTTCGATATCAATCTTCATTTCCCTCGCCAATTGACGCACAAATGGTGTTGCCAGCGCACGCACTGCCTCATGATGCTGTTTAGTCGTAATATGCTCTGCATTCACTTTTACATCGCCAGATTGCACGACTTGGTTTTCTTCTTTAATCATGCCTGTATCCGGAACTGACATATCGTTCTCTTCCTGAATTGTGAATATTGTGGTTCCCACTTCCACGATATCCCCTTCGGAAAAAAATATCTTCTTGACCACCCCCGCTGCGGGAGCAGTCAATTCCGCATTGACTTTATCCGTTTGCACCTCAACAATGGGTTGATCCTGTTTTACCGCATCCCCTTCTTTGATGAGCCATTGGATAATTTCCCCTTCATGCATCCCTTCCCCTACATCAGGAAGTTTAAATTCCATCATGCGTCATCCTCCTTCTCCCATAATCACAATTAAAATGATATCGTTTCGACTATTCCCTGTTTTACACGGTCAACAGTCGGTAAATAATGATCTTCTATTGTAAAAGGCGGAACCGGAACATCAAATCCTGTTACACGCTTAATCGGCGCTTTCAGGTAAATAAGAGCTTCATCGTTAATGATGGAGATGATCTCCGCACCTAATCCGGCAGTCTTATGGGCTTCATGGACGATTAATGCACGACCTGTCTTTTTAATGGATTGCACGATCGTATCCCTATCCAGAGGGTATAATGTTCGTAGATCGACCACTTCACACTTCCATCCTTTTTCCGCTTCAATCTTTTTCGCGGCAGTCAATGCCTCCCTTAGCATGGCCCCCCAGGCAAAAATGGTCAGGTCGCTTCCATCCTGGACCACTTTTGCTTGACCGATGGGTATTCGGTACATTTCGTCGGGAACTTCTTCCTTAAAGGCCCGATACAATTTAGTCGGTTCCAAAAAAATCACCGGATCTGGATCTTCGAGCGCTGAAATGAGCAGCCCTTTTGCGTCATATGGATTACTGGGTGCAACCACCTTTAAACCCGGGGTATGGGCAAAGAAGGTTTCGACACTTTCGGAATGAAGTTCAGGACCCCTGATTCCGGCACCATATGGCGTACGGATTACGAGCGGCACCCCAAACTGCCCACGAGTACGATACCTCATTCGGGCAGCATGGGAAACGAGTTGCTCGAATCCCGGATAAATAAAGGCGAGAAACTGGATTTCCACTATGGGCAGCATTCCGTTAAGGGCTAAACCTATCGCAGAGCCGATGATTCCGGATTCAGCCAATGGCGTATCGACAACTCGATCTTTTCCATACTTCTCATAAAGCCCTTCCGTCGATCGAAAAACCCCGCCATTCACTCCAATATCCTCACCCAAGATCATCACACGATCATCATGACCCAGCATTTGGTCCAGCGCTTCTGTAATGGCCTGGAGCATCGTTAAATTTTTGCCCATTATTTCTTCCCGCCTTTCTTTAAGATTTGGTTCAATTCCTGCTTCTGCTCCTTTAAATGCCATGACTCCTTTGCATATACATGGTTAAACATTTCGAGCGGGTCGGATTTTGGATACCCTTCAGCTCTTTGAAGGTGAGCATCGATCAGTTCGTTGAATTGTTTTATCACCAATTCCTCCTGCTCTTCATTCCAGTGACCCTCTTTATTCAAATACTTTCTAAGACGTGTTATGGGATCGCGGTTTTCCCTCCAGAAGGTTGAAATTTCGTCCTGATCGCGATAGATGTTCGGATTGTCTGCAGTAGTATGGGCGCCATAGCGAAAGGTAATGGCTTCGATCAATGTAGGCCCTTCCCCGTTAAGCGCCCTTTCGACAGCCTCCTTAACAGTCAGCCATACTGCAAAAATATCATTTCCATCCACCCTTACCCCATGGATGTCATAAGCAGCAGCCCGCTGTGATATCGTTTTGGATGCCGATTGCTTTTCAAAAGGCACACTGATCGCGTAGCCATTATTTTGGCAGAAAAAGATTGTCGGGGTTTTATAAACACCAGCAAAATTCAGTGCCTCATGAAAGTCCCCTTCAGAAGTGGCTCCATCTCCAAAATAAGCAATGCTAACATTCTGTTCGCCTTTAAGCTTACTTGCCCAAGCCGTACCAACCGCATGAACCATTTGAGTGGCAATGGGAACACTTGGAGGCATGATCCTTTTTCCTTCTGGACAAATTGAGCCGTCAAAATGTGCCATCCAATATAGGAAAACACGGTATAGTTCCTGTCCATGAATGATTGCAGCTCCATGATCACGATATGTGGGAAACATCCAATCCTCTGCCGACAACGCTAAAGCGCTTCCTACCTGTGATGCTTCCTGCCCTTCGAAAGGTGCATATGTTCCAATCCTGCCTTGGCGCTGGAGATTAATTGATTTTCGGTCAAATGTTCTGAGCAGGAGCATGCTCTCATACATCTTTAACATAAGTGATTTATCGATTTTTCCATCAATCGTTTCAATGATTTCCCCTTCAGGAGTCAATACACGAAACATTTCCGGCTCAGTTCCATCTGAATGCGCTTTCATTATTGGGTTTCCCGTCTTTTCCATTTCATTTCTCCCCTTAAGATAGATTTGATTCGCAAACTTACCAAGGTTTTGAACAGTCATGAAATAACAGCCCAAAATGTTTTATTGGTCTCTATGTCTGTGATTAAATGCTGTTTCATAAAATACATTTCCTTATATAAAAGGATAATACATCCAAGTTTTTAATAATATGTTAAATAGAATGAATTTTTCGTATATTACCTTTATTTAGAATATGTTTTCTGATACTTCACCTTCATTTTGAAAATGAGAATCTTTAATGGGGAAATTTCCATTTATTCTTATAAATTGTTGATATGCTCGTTCGATTCACAACCTCAACCTAAAAGTATCCAGCACAAAAAAAGACCCATTATATAATTATGGGTCTTTTTGCCTTTCTGATTGATGGGGGTATTACACGCATCGGATATATCTCATACGATAAAAGCAATCCATTCGCGGATACCCTACCAAACAAAAATGGAGAGCTCTATTTTTCAAATGTTCCTTTCACGACTGCTTCACCATCCTTGACCATGATCTGCCCCATCGCGATAACACTATTTATTTCTAAAGTTTGTTTCTTCATCATGATGATATCGGCGTCCTTACCTGCCGCAAGCTGTCCCTTTGCAGAAAGTTTTAAAATGTTTGCCGGGTTTGCCGTCGCAACTCGTATGGCATCGGCAATTGTCACTCCATCCTCAAGGACCGCATCGACAACACAATCATATAAGGACATGCATGTACCTATGTTCAAACCCCGCAGATTGCCGCTTCCATCGAAGTCAGGCAGGCTGGCTTGTCCATCTGAAGTTATGGTGATTTGCCCGATTTCAACGCCTTCTTCCAGTGCCCTTTTTATTGCTGTACTTGCTTTGACCTCTCCTTCTTCAAGGAACTTCTCGATCGTACTTGTCGTAAAATCGATATAACCCCCTTTTTTTGCATATTCCACCCCAGCATTGAATAAATGCGGATTTCGGTTTATATGTGTAGGATAGAACTGAGTGATCGGTATTTCCGTTGTCTCGACAACTTCCTCAATAACATGCAAATGATCAAGACTGTCCCCGACATGAATGTTGACGATACCGCTTTTCCCGGACAGCAGACCTCCATTACGCGCTTGAGAAGCCAGTTTAGCCAGCTCAGCTGCAGTCGGCTGCGAGGAACGATGATCGGCAATGGCTATCTCGCCAACACCGATAATTTTATCGACAAGAATCAAATCATCTTCGATCTTACCGGTTAACGTTTTGACTGGAACTTGATAGGAACCAGTCTGAACGAAGCAGCTAATTCCTTCTTCTTCAAGCGCTCTCGCTTTAGCAAGCAGTGCGGGCATCGTCCTTGTCGTTCCATCAGTTCCGATGACCCCTACCAATGTCGTTATACCCGCTAAAGTGGCATCTGTTAATTGGATTTCAGGAGTCCTCGTTTTAAAGCCCCCTTCCCCGCCTCCGCCGATAATATGTACATGACCATCTATAAAACCCGGAGCCACGATTTGGCCACTCGCATCAATCACCTCCAATTCAACGAAATTGTCAGGTACCTCAATCTTGTCCTCGATGAAGCCAATTTGCTTTCCAACCAAGAGGATATCTTTTTGGCCCATATATTCCGGACCATATAGCTCCCCATTTTTAATAAGTGTGAGCATTCTCCTTCTCCCTTCAAAAATAGAAATTTTCAAATAGGTTTCAAAATCTTTCACTCGGGTAAATATACAACATGACCCGCTAACAATTACATAAAAAAGACCAAACATACTTGTTCATTTTTTTAAAGTTGTAGCCGAATTGACATCTTGATTATGCTTTTCCAAAAGTATAAAAACAAAAGGAGCAAACGACATGAATAAAGTGATTTCTTCTGACATTAAAACAAATAAAAGATTATCCATGCGACAAATCATGAACCTATATCAAGTTACAAAAGAATTTAAAGGGAATATATATTTTATCTGCAACCATAAATTGGTCGATGCCAAGAAACTTTCGACTTTCGTATCCTTTGTGCTCATTCTCCAAGAGTGTGCAACAATGAAGGTCATCCTTGAAGGCGAGAATGTACATGCCATGCTAGAAAAAGTACAGGCTATTTGTAAAGAAAATGATGAAAGTGCATTCGCTTTCCAATCGAACCAAACCGTTAATATTTAAATGATTCCGACTACGTGATAAAGAGGGTGTATAGAAATGAGAACCATTTTAATGGTGATAGGCGCAATCGTCGTGATCGGCATAATAGCAAATCTAATTTTTTAAAATATATGAAAAACTGTAGCCAAACGCGAGTTTGCCTGCAGTTTTTTTCTTTTAATAACGTTCCAGTTGATTTCAACCTGAGCTTTTTTGGACGGTTTACAAATTTTTTCGACCTTCACCGTCCTTTATCCGGTCGTTCACGGATTTTTTCTACCCTAACCCGCTCTTTATTCGACCGTTCACGAATTTATTCGACCTTACCCGCTCTTTATTCGACCGTTCACGGATTTATTCGACCTTACCCGCTCTTTATTCGACCGTTCACGGATTTATTCGACCTTACCCACTCTTTATTCGACCTTCACCGTCCTTTATCCGGCCGTTCACGAATTTTTTCTACCCTTACCTCATTCAGACTTCGGAGCCACGTATTAAATCCGCTCCTATTCGCCGACAAACTGAGACTGTCAAATGATTGACAGTCTCAGTTTGTTACTATTATTTACATTCCTTTACCTGAGAATCACCACGGAACCTCCCAGTCCCTCCATTTATTCAAACCTTCCCTTATCTCATTTCCTTTATCAATCCAATATTGTCTCCTTTTATCCTCTTCTTCCTTTGCCTGTTGCTCAGCTATAAGTGCCTGCTGTTCAGCTATAAGCTGTCCGATATCCTGGGCTTTAAATGATTGGGCCGCTTGATTCTGTAAGGCTTGTGCCATTATTTTTTGGAAGATGAGTGCACTTCCCTGACTGCTGTGTGTCGTTAGATAATGATTTTCGTCCGTCTTATCATATCCAGCCCATACAGCCCCGACCAGCGAAGGTGAATAACCGATGAACCATTGATCTTTAACCCCTGATATTCCTTCGATGGGAACTTGTGTGGAGCCTGTTTTACCTGCTATTTCATGACCGGAAACTGCCGCGTTTTTCGCTGTGCCATATTCCACAGTTCCAAGCAGCATGGCATTCATTTTATCCACAGCGCCTACAGAGGTCACTTTGGTGCTTTTCTCTTTCCAGGCGGCAACTTCTTTTCCATCAGCATTTTCTATTCTTACAATGGCATGGGTTTCCATTCGTTCACCTTCGTTAGCGAAAGCTGAAAAGGCTCCTGCCATCTGCAGCGGGGACACACCTTTTTTCATCCCTCCTAAAGCGATGGACAGGTTTCGATCATCCTTATCATATGGAATCCCAAACCGCTTAAGTGAATCAAGCCCCTTATCGATGCCAATCTCATTCAATAGCCAAACCGTTGGTACATTCAAGGAATTCATCACCGCTTCATACATGGGGACTTCTCCTTTATATTCACCACTCAGGTTTGTTGGCTCATATTCACCGAAGCTCATTTTTTCATCCTTTAAAGGGTCAGTGATATCATATCCCTCTTCAACAGCTGGCGTGTACACGACAAGCGGTTTTATGGATGAACCAGGAGATCTTGTCAGCTGGGTTGCCCGATTATATCCCATGAATTGATGTTCACCTCTCCCACCGACAAGTGCTTTTATGCCGCCCGTTTCAGGATCAAGGAGGACAGACCCGCTTTGAACCAGTTCATCTGTACTCGTTCCAACTGGAAAATTGGCTGCATTCTCATACACGGATTCTGTAGCCTGCTGCATGGATTGGTCCAGGGTCGTGTAAATTTTATAGCCCTTTGAAAGCAGCTCCTCAAGCTTAATTCCATATTTACTCGATGCTTCCGATAAAACATGATCGACATAATAAGGATACTTACCTCTTAATGGATCGGTTTCCTTCTCCCCCATAAGAAGTGTGACCGCATCTTTTTTTGCAGCTGCTTCTTCATCTTTCGTCAAATAACCATGTTCCGCCATTCTCGAAAGAACCAAATCACGTCGTTTCACTGCCCCGTCTAAATTCTTGTATGGATCAAGTTTGGATGGCAAGTTAATGACTCCCGCCAGCAAAGCTCCCTCAGCAACGGTCAATTCAGAGACCTCTTTGGAAAAATAAATATTTGCAGCCTTTTTGATCCCCCATGCTCCATGGCCAAAATAAACTTGATTCAAATACATTTCCAGAATTTCATCTTTTGTATATTGATTTTCAACTTCCTGGGCGAGAAAAAACTCTCCTATCTTTCTCTTCAGTGTTCGATCCGATTCCAGCATCGTGATTTTCACAAGCTGCTGGGTAAGCGTGCTCCCGCCTTCAACAACACTTCCAGCCTTCGCATTTTTAACCAAAGCCCGCATAATCCCTTGATAATCTATGCCGTGATGTTCATAAAAACGGTGATCCTCAATGGAAACCACCGCTTGTTTCATATGTTCCGGTATTTCATCTATCGCAACACCTTCGGATTTATTTGCCGTGATCGTACTGGCAAGATTCCCATCCAGATCAAAGATTCCTGTCGGTTGCTGAAGATTATTTTCAAGATGACTTATATCAGCACCTTGCCTGAAATACAATAGTAAACCGGCGCCTAAGACCACAATCGCCAATATTATAATTAGACCTAATTTCACTAACCCTCTCATTTGTACCCCCATTTTCCCATCTGCGACATGTTTCATTAAAAATATTTTACCCTTTTTATTAAAGAAAACTCGTCGATTGAATAAAAGGCCAAAGCTAGGCGCCCTT
Organism: Peribacillus sp. Aquil_B1; assembly: GCF_022603275.1. NCBI lineage: Bacteria > Bacillati > Bacillota > Bacilli > Caryophanales > Bacillaceae > Peribacillus > Peribacillus sp. Aquil_B1. Next base: position 656,994 of record NZ_JAKXEE010000002.1, read on the forward strand.
TTCTTGTAGCACTATACTCGGATATCGGCACCATTGATGATATTTCTTCATCGTCTGAGCATGACACAGATTTCATCCTAACATTTTAACTATGCTCGTATCTATCCTTTACCCGTAAATAGCAGTCTATATACAGATTAATGGCGTGAAGCCATTTAAAAGTGGGTATAACACCTTTAAGGTCTTAAAAAGGGGAGAGATGATAAAATGAAGGACTTAAAACATATTGTCGTCGCTTTTGATGGAAATGAAGAGAGTAAACGGGCCGTCGAATATGGAGCAACATTGAAAAAGGCCTTTCCAAAAGCCGTGTTGACCGTAGTTCATGTCCTAAATGATAAGGTTGAACAGCGTATCATGGGTGACGCATCTGCTCCAGGGTTCGTACCTGCAGCCGGATTTTATGTAGATCCTGTCCAGACACATCCTGTTGTTGAAGTTGATCAGCCACGAAATCAAAAGGTAAATGACACCCCTTCCGCCGTCGAGAATAGTATTCAGAACGCAGAAAATAATACGTTGAGATTGTTAAGTGAATGTCAAGTCAAGGGAAAATTCGAACTATTGGAAGGATTTGCGCCAGATAGCATATGTGACTTTGCAGCAAGAACTTCAGCTGATCTTATCGTTGTCGGCAATAGCGCTAAAAGCGGTTTGGAAAAGTTCTTCCTTGGCAGTACAAGTAGCTCCATTGCGAAAAACGCACCCTGTTCGGTATTCATTGCAAAATGAAAATTGAGCCGGTTCACACTAGTTGATCCTACTTCGAAAAAGGCCGGATTCTTATAGAATCCGGCCTTTTTATTGGATTTTTCAGTAATACATTGCTGCCCAGTATTGCTTGTATCCAAAACCCCATTCCTGCACCAGTTCGAACTGTTCACTCTCAGCCTTTTTGGCTCCCCTTTGGAAGTATTTAATTTTCGATCATCGGTTAGAATATTACAATTAAAGTAAATGTACATGTCATCAAAACCTGACATCCCCATTTTATGGAGATAACTTTCTTTTAACCAACTTCTTTACAAACCTTCAATACACCTGCTATTAACCAAGTTAGATGGTTAAATACGACAATTTTTCTATAGACTCACTAAGGCTTGATTTGGAATCTTTATTAAGCCTAATTTACATTGGGGAGGGAATGTGGACATGGATAAACATTCGATTTCAGCTGAAAAAGGCGCCTACATAAGCATCGCCGCTTACATATTCTTGTCTGCTCTTAAATTGTCATTTGGTTATTTGGGAGATTCTAAAGGGCTTTGGGCTGATGGTTTAAATAATACGACCGACATCATCGCTTCCATAGCCGTATTGATCGGTTTAAAAATTTCAAAGAGACCTCCGGATGATAATCATTCATATGGTCATTTACGGGCGGAAACCGTAGCCTCGTTGGTAGCTGCCTTCATCATGATCACCGTAGGCCTCCAGGTTGTATTCAGTGCCATTGAATCCTTCTTTCACCAAGATTCAACAACCGTTCCCAGTATGCTGACCGGTTATGTCGCCCTATTCTCTGCAATCTTCATGTACGGAATCTACCGTTATAACTTATCTTTAAGTAAAAAGATCAATAGCTCTTCCATCTATGCAGTAGCACAGGATAATCGATCCGATGCCCTTGTCAGTGTCGGTGCTTTCATTGGAATCATCGGCACCAAAATGGGAATTCCTTGGCTGGATGCAATAGCTGCTGCAGTCGTGGGGGTCATTATCTGCAAAACAGCCTGGGATATCTTTCGTGATGCCTCCATCTCTTTAACCGATGGTTTCGACGATCAGCTCCTGCAAAAGATCGGAAAAACCATTATATTGACAGACGGTGTTAAAGAAATGAGTGAAATTAAAGCCCGGATGCACGGAAGTGAGATCCTGCTCGAAACGACCGTTCACGTTAACCCCCTTTTGACCGTCATTCAAGGTCATGATATCACTGTTAAAATCGAAGAGAATCTTTTGAAGGAATATAATATCCAGCATGTGATCGTTCATATCGAACCATATGCATTTCATAAAAAAGGTAACCGTCACTAACTTTACAGTTACCTTTTTTTGTTATTAATTCCTGTAATTTCTGTAATAAAACTGTGTCAAAAAAAGGTATTTATTGATTGATTGCCGAATATTTATCCAATTGACACATGTTAAAAGAACAGTAATCTGTTATCATGAAAACAACATGTAATTATTTTGATATTTTGTAATTTTATTCTAATAAAGCACTTTCTGGGTCAAAAGTAAATTCATTTTCCTACAGTATGGAGGGCAAAATGGTATCTAATCGAGAAATGACCATTCACTTTTTATCTTCTCAAAAAACCAGCATCATTTCCAAATGGAAAGATGAGTTACTGCATTTACCTGATGGGTATCTGGGGTATTTTAAAGGAGAAGTGGAAAATATTTTTAATCTGCTAATGGATCAGCTTGGAAAATCGGATACTGAAATAGGCGATGTACTGAAGGTCGTAGGGGAAAAAATTGCGTCTGATCGAGTTAATAAGCAATTGGATATGGAAAATTTCTTTTCCACTGCAACCATCGGGAGATCCATCATCATTGAGCACGTATTGAATTCCGAAACACCCAAAGAAGAAATATCGGATCTAATTAAGCAAATAAACGTTTACTTCGATAAACTCATTCATTTTGCATTATCCCATTATACCGAATTGAAAACGATGGAACTTGAAGAACGCTATCAATTCATAAGCCCAAACCATAAAGACCGTTTGACGCTACTTGGCCAAATGACCTCAAGCTTTGTCCATGAATTCAGAAATCCACTGACTTCCATCATGGGATTCATACAATTGTTACAGGCAGAACAGCCTGAGATAAAATATCTTGATATCATTTCAAAGGAATTGGATCAGCTCAATTACCGGATTACACAATTCCTTAATATTTCCAAAAAGGAAACGTTAGCATCACCACCTGATCTATTTTCCATTGCTCAGCTTGTGAATGAGGTAATCGAATTTCTATATCCCAGCATCTTGGAAGTAAATGCTTCCATTACATGTAATATTGCCGAGGATGCCGTAATTTCCGGCTCTAAAGAAGAATTCCGTCAGGTTTTACTTAATATTATTTTAAATGCTCTTGATGTGGTTGCAGGGATGCCTTCCCCATCCATTTACATTTCAGGCTCTGAATCACCACCCGGCATTCTTACTTTAAATATTTCGAACAATGGGCCGAAGATACCTGACGACGTTTTGCCGAATATTTTTGAACCATTCATCACCACTAAAAAAAGGGGAACGGGATTGGGATTATTCGTCTGTAAAGAAATCGTCTTAAAGCATCAAGGAACCTTAACCTGCCACTCTACTGATTTCCTAACAACCTTTTCCATCCAATTGAAAACTAAATAATGGATAAATAACCTTTTTTACTTAGGTTTTTAGTGTGAAATTTTTGACTGATTGACGTCCAGTTACTTATACTAATAGGTAGGTTCCACTACTAATCGAGGTGAATGATCCTATAGATTGAAAATATAAACCAGCGCAATTTTCATACAAGATAGACAAGACTTATTTTTCATCTAACATTTTATACACTAAATATCATTTCATTCATTATTGGTTTTGGGAGGTGACTGGGATAATTAAATCGTTTTGGCGATTCAATTAAGTCCCACACTAATTGGACATATTAAGTTTTTTATTCGTCATTATTTTAATCGCTTTAACGGCCTTTTTTGTAGCTTCTGAATTTTCGATCATAAGGGTTCGCAGCTCCAGGATTGATCAATTGATTGAAGAGGGAAATAAAAAAGCCATTGCGGCCAAGAAGGTTACATCCGATCTGGATGAGTACCTATCCGCGACACAGCTTGGTATTACCGTTACTGCCCTTGGATTGGGGTGGCTAGGGCAACCGACCGTCCTCAAATTGGTTGGACCATTATTCAATGCCTTGAATTTCCCTCAAGAAGTCACAAGCATTCTGACATTCGTCATTTCATTTTCCCTGATTACGTTCCTGAATGTGGTTGTAGGTGAATTGGCTCCAAAGACGGTTGCCATCCAAAAGGCTGAGCAAGTGGCCTTGGCAATTGCCAGCCCGCTGATATTTTTCCATAAGATAGCCTTTCCCTTCATCTGGGCCTTAAATCATTCTTCTCGTTTAGTTGTCGGATTATTTGGCTTCAAGCCAGCATCCGAAAGCGAAATAGCCCATACGGAAGAAGAATTGCGTTTCATCCTATCAGATAGCTATAAAAGCGGAGAGATTAACCAGTCGGAATTTAAATATGTAAACAACATCTTTGAATTCGATGATCGTGTTGCAAAAGAAATCATGGTTCCAAGGACGGAAATCATGACCATATCCAAAGATGATACGGTACAGGAATTCGTCGATGTCGCCAAATTGGAAAAATACACTCGATATCCTGTTGTCGAAGGTGATAAAGACCATGTCATCGGCTTAGTGAACTTAAAGGAAGTTTTCTCGGATCTTATAAAGAATCGGGAAATCCATATCAAAGCGATAGAAAATTACGCCCGTCCGATCATTCGGGTAATGGAAAATATACCGATTCACGATTTGCTGTTAAAAATGCAAAAAGAACGCATTCATATGGCTATTTTAATGGATGAATACGGCGGAACTTCCGGACTTGTCACAGTCGAGGATATCCTCGAGGAAATCGTTGGCGAAATTCGTGATGAATTCGATATCGATGAAGTTGCCTCGATCAGGAAAATTAAAGATGGACATTATATTTTAGATTCTAAACTTCTTGTAAAGGAAGTGAATGATTTACTCGGCATTCACTTAGAAGAAGATGATGTCGATACGATAGGCGGATGGGTCCTTACTGAAAATTATGATGTGCAGGTAGGGGACATCATGGAAAAAGACGGCTTCTGCTTTAAAGTGATTGAAATGGAAGATCACGCCATTCGTTCTATCGAGGTGACAAAAAAGGTCGTACAGCTTCCTTTGGAAGAAGACCTTACCCAAGGATCATGATAAAAAACAGCCACGTAAAAGGTGATTTTACGTGGCTGTTTTTTCGATTGTTCATTTATCGGGAAACCGTCCCATTTTTTTGACCGTTACGATTGGAGGTGTACTCTTTTTTTTCCATAAAATATACAGCATGATAAAGATAAAGGAAAAACCAGCAGCCGGAATGAGATAAGGTTCCGTTATTTCGCGGATTTGCTGCCAATTCTCGCCGAGGATCCGCCCTAAGGTCAGGAACAAGATGGTCCAAGGTATGACAGCCGCAACCGTATAAAATATAAACTTCCATACGGACATCCTCGCAATTCCGGCAGGGATGGAAATGGCATGGCGAACCACTGGGATGAATCGAGCCGTAAAAATCACGCCTACGCCATACCTTTGAAACCACTCTTCAGCACTTACAATATGACTTTCTTTAATTAATATATATTTTCCATACTTCAAGAGAAAGGGACGTCCTCCATAATAACCAGCCCAATAGAGAAATAGCTGTGCCATCGTGCCTCCTGCCACTCCTGCAAGAACAGCTCCCCAAAAATTCATTTTCCCCAGGCCGACCACATAACCCCCGTATCCGAGAACAAGCTCACTCGGGATGATTTCAACCATCAGCCCCAATAAAATCCCCATATACCCCATTTCCGCAAACCAATTCAATATCGTCATAATAAGCTGTGATATCATGCTATCGGACTCCCCTTACCGCTAATTTCAAATTGTTTGTCCTTCTATCCTATTTCAGCTCATGAGGTTCTATTCGATTTTTCATACCCAGCTTCACAATGCATCACATTTAGAATGCACAAAAAAAGACCAGCTGATATGTACTCCGGTCTCATTGCATCAATATTCTTTTAGCTCCCGTTTTTGGGAAAATGGAGAAAAAACAGCTGTGGTGAGTAAGGATGAATCATTTTGCGAAACATTAGCGAAAATCTCCTGGCGTGATTTCGTTTTTTCGATATGAATACCGAGATTTTTATACTTGTTGATTTTTTGATTGTTCATGCTTACCCTCCCTTTCTGCTGTACCGTTATCCTTTAACTTCCCATTTAACGAAGAGATGAAACCTGTTTAAACGATTGGATCAAAATAACAATCAATTGACTTGAATCGTTTGCAGTTGGTGTTCGTGCACTTCGTCTTTTTCAACATGTACCTGCACCTTATAGGTTCCCGATTCTTCGAAAGATACCCTATTTAGATATGTTCCATTTCCATCTTCTTCAGCTTTGGTGAAATGACTCTCTTCGCTGCCTTCCTTCCAGACCTCGAAATTCACATCTGCATTTTCCAGTGGTTTCCCATTCAATTCAACGGTCGCTTCAAAGTTCGAGCTGTTTCCTGCCTTTACAGGATTACTTTGAAACTCGATGGATACATCCGTACTAGGATGAACCGATGCACCTTCACTTTCATGTTCAGGAACGACAACTTCTTTTTCAGGCATTACATGAAGGCCCTTGGCCGTTACATGGGAGACTACAATATATTTGCCTTTTTCTTCAAAAGTATGCATCACTTGATACATGCCACTTCCAGTATTCTTCGCTTCAAGCATTTCCCGTTTATCCTGTCCGGACTTTCTCACTTCAAACAGTACCTCATCAGCTTCATTCACCAATTGGCTTCCCTGTTTCACTGTCGTTTCAAGAATGACTTCTTTTCCAGGCTCCACTTTCCCTTTAATGACAATTGATGCATCCATCGATTCTGGAACAGCACTGTTCACTTCTTTATCCTCTGGCATTTCAGCCTCTTGACACCCAGCCAGCATAACTAACAATGCAGTACACATATAGAGTTTTTTCATATGAACTTCCCTTTACTATTTATTAGACTAAAAATCTGTCCTTTTCATATTGCCCATCCTTTCCATTTTTCAGATTTTTATACATAACTCAAGATTAAATCGTTCGCATCACGGTGACTGAAGTCAGCATGGCTACCGCGATGATCGTTAAAAATGAATATAAAAAGATTGAAGTCCCCACAACGCTCAATCCGCAAAGCAATACGCATCCATCAATGAAAAAAATCAGCAGCCCTACATTGAGTCCACTTTTCCTGGAAAGGATCTGTGCCAGCATATCCGTTCCGCCTGTAGAGGTCCCATACCGAAGCATCAAGCCGATTCCAAGCCCAATCAACCCTCCCCCGATTATGGCACTTACATAAATGGGAAGTTTCCATCCTGTGACAGCGTCGGAAAAAATGTCGATGCATAAAGAGGAAAAAAGCAAGCCATGCAAGCTGTTCAGAAATAATTTTTTTTCAAAATACCAAGCATATATATATAATGGAATGCTGCTCAAAATCACACCCAGTCCAGTCGGGAGTCCTATATAGTAATGAAAAATCAGCCCAATCCCTATCATGCCACCATCCAATAAATGATAAGGTATCAGAAAAAAATTGATTCCCACACCTACTAGCATGCTGCCGGCAATGATCGCTGCCATCCTTTCCATGATTTTCATGGCTGCCACCCCCTTTAATCTGCAATTTAAAACTTGTCTTGGTTTCTATAGAATATGTTTGTACCATCCAAAAAATAATGAAACGAACCAATTTTTTATGAAACGGTCCTTAGTTTTCTGAATATTCTATAATATGTTACAATAAAGTAGAGAAAACAGTCAAAAACAGCTAATTATTAGCTTAAACTGATCCTTTACAAGCAATTTACCGGATTTAAGGTGCCGTAAGCTGTTTGACTGAATGATTAACTCTTTCTATAATAAAAGTATTTAAATTAATTAGATTGAGGTGATTTGATGGGGCATTAAAGAATGTTCGTTTTGACGGACGAACGCTGCTTTGCGTAACGGATATGTGCATCCTTTTGGAAAATGGCTGCACTCCTTCAGACAGAAATTCTTCTATTTCCCGTCTACGCATCGCTAATCGGCATATACTATTATTCTCTTCATCACAAAAAGAAATGGGAGTTCAAACGGCAGCACATCTATTACCACAGCCATTTTGAAGTAATCCCGGAAATATTCAGCACGGCAAAAAAAATATACTTGTATATTTTAAAAATGTAGGAGGTGTACTCCTTATTCGTCTCGAAGGCGAGTTAAGGGAGACTATTTGGACATAATAAACTTGGTTCTTATTGCCATTTTAATTGCTTTAACAGCATTTTTTGTAGCTACGGAGTTTGCGATTGTTAAAGTGAGAAGCACGAGGGTCGATCAATTAATTGAAGAAGGAACGAGGAATGCTATATCAGCAAAGAAGGTCATCTCCAACCTGGATGAATACCTCTCAACATGTCAGCTCGGAATCACCGTTACAGCTCTAGGGCTTGGATTCCTTGGGGAACCGACAGTTGAAAACATTTTGCGACCACTTTTAAATCAATTAAATCTTCCGGAGTCGGCTTCACATGTACTCTCAGTTGCAATTGCCTTTTCTTTCATTACGTTCATACATGTCGTTGTTGGGGAATTGGCACCGAAAACATTGGCGATTCAAAAAGCGGAGCAAGTAACATTATTGGTTTCGAAACCTTTAATTGCCTTTAACAAAGTCATGTATCCTTTCATTTGGGTACTGAATGGCTCTGCAAGGTCGCTTACAAGAATGCTAGGATTAAAAGCAGTTTCCGAACATGATTTGGCTCATACAGAAGAAGAGCTACGTATCATTGTTTCGGAAAGCTACAAAAGTGGCGAAATTAACCAATCAGAGTTTAAATATGTGAATAAAATTTTTGAATTCGATGATCGGATCGCAAAAGAAATCATGGTTCCACGTACAGAAATTGCAACGGTATCCAAAGATGATACGATCCAGCAATTTTTCACCGTCATGGCGGAAGAGAACTTTACACGATATCCTGTCATTGACGGTGATAAGGATCATGTTATCGGAATGGTCAATATCAAAGAGCTATTCACTGAAATGATAGACAAGAACAATCAGGCAGCGTCAACGATCGACCGATATGTTCGTCCGATCATCCGTGTCATTGACAGTATCCCCATTCACGATTTACTTTTAAAAATGCAAAAGGAACGTATCCACATGGCTATCCTCATGGACGAATACGGCGGTACGTCAGGGTTGGTGACCGTTGAAGATATCCTTGAAGAAATCGTTGGCGATATCCGCGATGAGTTCGACCTGGATGAAGTGCCGGATGTCCGTAAATTAAAAGAAGATCACTACATCATCGATGCCAAGGTATTAGTCAGTGAAGTGAATGACTTACTTGGATTGGATATCAATGATGAAGATATTGATACGATGGGCGGATGGATCCTTACCGAGAATTACGAGGCCAAACAAGGTGATATCCTGACTTATGGTCCTTATAACTTTAGGATAAAGGAAATGGAAGAACACCATATTCGTTATATTGAAATATATAAACAAGTAAAAGTCGTAAGCGAAGTAAAAGAATTCCCGATCATATCACAAACCGAAATCGTTTCATGATAATAACCCCCGTTCCTAAAAGACATTAGGAGCGGGGGTTATTTTTTTCAACGGGTACATGAAATAAAATAAATACATATTATATAAAACCTGCTGCTTTTAACATTGAATGATTACATGAAGTATAGTTCTACCTTAATTGTTTCATACTGTTAAAAAAGCGATACTTTTTGAAGGAGTGAGGAATCATGAAACTCATAACCATTTGCCAGCACTGCAAAGGGAAAGGGAAAACCCGTTATCTGCAATTCTTTTCACGGGACTGCAATCATTGCAACGGCCAAGGTAAAGCGGTAAAAGATATGTCAAATTTAAGGAATCAGGCAAAAAACATCTAATAATCTTTCATATTTTGAAATTGGTTTTGATGACACCTGCCCTCTTTAACGTATCATAAACAATCAGTATCGAAGGTCCAAGGAAAAGCCCAATGAAGCCAAGCATCTTAAACCCTAAGTAAAGACTGATCAACGATGCCAATGGGCTCAACCCCATATTTGCTGAATAGATTTTTGGTTCGATTGTCCTTCTTATGATGGTAATGACCAGGAATAGGATGATGAGGCCAATACCTAGTTGATGGTTTCCTTGAGCCCAAACGATTACTGCCCAAGGAACCAGCACAGATCCCGTCCCCAAGATAGGAAGAATATCCACAACTACTATTAAGAGTGCCAATGGAATCGTATACTTCACATTTAACAACCATAGTCCTCCATAAGCCATGATGAACGTTATTAAACTCAACGTAATTTGTGCCTTGATGAACCCTACGGCTGCCATACTTAAATCTTGATAAACTAGCGAAATCTTTTGATAGGTGGATGTCTTCAAATAAAGGACTGCCTTTTTTCTTAACTTTGGCAATTCAAGACTAAATAAGAATAAAGCGATTAAGTAAATTAAAAAGTCAATGAAAAATCCCGGAATGAGTGTAACGAATTGAACCATATCCTGAACAAAGCCCTCTGTGAACCCCTCCAGAGCCATGACTCCCTTTTCCATCGTTTGTTCTATTGATTGAATGAGATTTGACGGCAGCGTTTGGGAATACCTTTCCCATTGCCTAATGACTGGCAATATAGCCGTCAAATACACTTCACGTATGAAGCCGGGAAATTCTTCAGAATAGACAATGACCTTCTTGATTAATACCGAAAAGGAAAAATAAGTGATGCTCATAAGCCCGCCTACATATAGAGCAAACGAAATCAAGACTGCCCAAAACCGATGCAGCTTTGCCGTTTCACCAATCATGCGGACCAATCCATCCAAAAGAATGGCGGTAAGCAATGCTAAAATCAAAGCCCATGAATAGGGAATGACGATTACTATGACTAAAAGGAGAATCCCCCTCCAAAACCAGCGAAAAAAGACGGCGAAATTCACTGAACAAACCCTCCTTGCACTTTCCTGTTCTCCTTATATTTATGAAATGGGATCATATATATTTCGCTTAAACGTTTTATTTTCTCAATAAGGGGAAAAAGAGATACAAAGAGATGGAGGGATTGACATTGGATAATAAAGATAAAGAAAAGTATCTTGAGGAGCGTAATGATAAATCCAAGGCCTTCAAGAAAAATCAGGAAAAACAGCTGGAACGTGATCAAGTGGTCATGCCCATTGACGATTTACCCATTGATGAAATTAAATATGAACAACAAGAAGAACGAAATAAAAAAGAAACAAAACACCGCTCTACCAGCGAGAAGTTTTAAACAAAAACCAGCCACTTTAGAGGCTGGTTTTTGCTTGCAGGATATACTGCATTCCGCTTTCAAGGTAACGTGACGTTTTGACTTTTACCAATTCTCGGTGGTACTTATCGACAATTTGAAGGTAAAAATATATGTTTACCATCATATAGAAGCGAGCGCCTGGAGCGGAAATAAACGCCCAAATGGACAACCCATAAAAAACTGGGCAAACTCGAATGCTCGGATTTTCTATAGACTGAAATATCCCCCATCATATATTAGAGTTCTCCTTATGATTGTGCTTATGCTTCCCCGTTGTTTTTGATGATTTGGGAAGACTGAGCTTTCCCTCCATTCATTCATATTGCCAGTATTTTTCCCTTTCCCGCTTCGCTTCCAAAAATAAACATTGACTGAAATAAATGATTCTTTACAATAGACTTTTAAGAATTAAAGAATATAATGGATTGGTCGACCATTATAAAGGAGAATCATATGACGAACCCTACTCAATTATTTCATCAATATTTACAAGTTTCGAGATCATTAGTGAGCAAAATGAATGAACAAATTACAGCACTTGAAATTTACCATAATCAGTGGACAATCCTGAATTACTTAAAAAACTGTGGATATTCCACAATCCCCGATATTTGCAGTTACTTGGATGTAGATAGTGTTATCATCACACGTTCGGTCAACAGTATGGAACAGAATAATATGATTAAACAAGTTCCTGGAAAAGATGAACAGGAAAAACGAATCGAACTGACGCCCCGGGGCAAAGAGGTACATACAAAATGTCTTAAGATTGCCGAAAAAATCGAAGGGAAAGCCCTGGAAGGCATTACGGATGAAGAACAGGAAGTATTTTTCCAGACGGTCCTTAAAATCCTCAATAATATAAGAAACTAAAATGGGTATTTTATATCTTTGTTGAATAAGTGTGAAGCATGGCCTTTCCTTACTTTCGCACCAAGCTATAGCCATGCCTTTTTTAAAAGCCGGATTCCTGCTTTGATTTCCCTTTCGGTTAAACCACCGTACCCAATCAAAATAGTCGGATCTTTCACATTCTTTGAATGATAAACCGATGTTGGGTGGACTTTAACCCCCACACTGGCAGCCTTTTGAATGAGCTCTGCCTCACTGCTGCCGTTTTTTACTTTTAAAAGAACATGCAAGCCTGACTTTTCACCGATTACGGCTACACGATCATGGAAGCTCTCTTCAATGGCATCCAGCAGTACCTTATTCTTTTTACGATAAATCGTTCGCATTTTATTCAGATGGCGTTCCCAATGTCCATTTTTCATAAAAAGACAGAGCGTTTCCTGAATCAGTCTGGAAACGGTCTGTTTGTATCCTATTAACTCCTGCTGATAGCGGCAAGCCAACTCCATGGGTAACACCATAAATCCCACCCTGATTGATGGGATGAGCGACTTTGAAAACGTACCTAAGTAGATGACCCTTCCATTGTTGTCCAACCCCTGCAAGGACGGAATCGGTTTACCAGCATGTCGGAATTCCCCGTCATAATCATCTTCAATAATATAACCCTTTTTTTCCACTGCCCAATTGAGCAATTCCACCCGCCTAGTTATCGGCATGATCATACCGAAAGGAAATTGATGGGAAGGAGTGACATAGGCAACATTCGCTGCACTCTCTTTCAAGGAGTCCACACTCATTCCACTTTCATCCAAGGGTATGTATGCCATATCCGCTCCCTCCAGCCTCAGTACCTCCCTTACCCGATGAAAGCCAGGGTCTTCCAACCCAAATACCCGTTCATTTCCAAGAAGTAACCGCAGCAGATGGATGAAATACTGGGTACCAGCCCCAATGATGATTTGATCAGCCCCGCAGCGAACTCCTCTCGATTGAAAAAGGTAGGATGAAATCTCAGCCCTGAGCCCCCATTCCCCTTGAGGATCACCGCTCATGAACATTTCCCTTTCCTGAAGATACAGAGTATTGTTCAAGCATTTTTTCCATACGGCATGCGGGAAAGAATCGACGTCCACCCGGCCATGATTGTAATCTATCTCATTTCTTTCATTCGGAGGACACATCATCCCTTCTGTTACAGGCAACGGCTCATTCAAAGCTGAGATCGGTTCTAAATCAGCTACGTAATAACCTTTCCTTAATTGACTCTCCACATATCCTTCTGCCATCAACTGCTGATAAGCCGTATCCACTGTATTCAGGCCTATCCCTAAATGTAAGGCCAGTTTTCGTTTAGAAGGCAGTTTCATTCCGGACTTAATTTGCCCATTCTGGATTTCCTTCATAAAGTATTTATACAATTGGACATATAAAGCTTCTTTATTCGTTTTATCTAAGGTTAGAGTGATTTCAAACATTTGGTCCTCCTTCAAACTGGTTCCATAAATTATATCAGTATTGGTCCTTATTGCAGAACCAGAATATTTTTATAATGAAGATATCAATCAAGAGGAGGACACTATGGAGCATATCGAATTATACGGAAAACACGTGATACTCACCCCGATGATGGAACATCATATCGAACCGCTTTACGCCGCTTCCCTGCCATCTGAAATATGGGAATGGAGTGCAACAAAAATTTTGTCATATGAAGAGGCGATCTCCTATGTAAAGGAAGGCATTCGAGCAAGGGAACAGGAAATTCAACATCCATTTGTCGTTATCGATCGGACTGATGATTCGATAGTCGGCAGCACGAGCTTAAGAAATATTCAATTTCATAATCAATCCCTGGAAATCGGCGCGACTTGGTATCACCCCGACAAATGGCGAACAGCCATTAACACAGAATGTAAGTACCTGCTAATGCAGCATGCTTTTGAAAAGTGGCAAATGAAACGGGTTGAATTCAGGACTGACGAATGCAACAAAAGATCGCGTGCAGCCATAACCAGGCTCGGCGCCCTTGAAGAAGGCATTTTGAGAATGGAGAAAAAACTGCAAGATGGAAGGATCAGGAACACGGTGGTCTATAGTATTCTCGAGCAAGAATGGCCCAGTGTGAAAAGGAATTTGGAAGTCTTTTTGGAAAGGTGAAAATGAGAAAAAGAGTGCCGGTGTTTTGCACTCTTTTTTTCTTGCTGCTATTTTTCATGTGAGTCTTTACGAATTTTTGATAAAGAATCCTTTTGCCTTTTCGTTGATCGAATGAATATGAAAACGCCAATCGCAAATAAAAACGGCATTAGTAAAGCAAAAAGAAGATAAATCATATCACCAAAGAACAAGTTCATTCCCCCTAGCAATGCGACGTCTGTAAAGCCTTTCCGTCAAACTTGGATGATCATCGCTTAGTCTAAGCCTTGTGACAAGCGAATCATATCCTGACACTGAATCCCATTTTCATAAATGGCCTCGGAATAGTTTCTATTAAAAAAATCCCGATCGACCCCAGTTATTCTAAAACCGCATTTTTGGTAAAGGGCAAGCTGCCCTATCCCCGAATTCCCCGTTCCGATTTCAATCATTTTATATCCCTGTTCCCTTGCATGGCCTTTGGCGTGTTCAATCAATTGCCTGCCGATTCCCCTTCCATGGTGCCGTTCATCCACTGCGATGTTCATTATCTCTATCAGTTCCGGGCCTTTTTGCAGTAAAACATAAACACCGATCATTCGCTTATCACTCTCGGCAACGAAGCACGTTCCGCTCTCCAAATATCCCTCGACCAGTTCCCTTGAAGGATCTGCCAAAAGCAATAAATGCATCGGGGGTGGCTCATCCTTGAATAATTCCCTTATCTCCATCGGTATCCAAACCCTTCTCAGTTTAATTCTTCTACAAGCAGTTCAACCAATTCAGATGCAGGAAGTTCCCTGCTCAACCTATATCCCTGTCCTGCCCACAAAGCCATCAATTCAGGATTGTTTTTTTGTCCTGCCGCTTTTCGCATTTGTTTTGTCATGTGATGGACATAGGGATAGGCGACTGGTGCAACGCTATCATACTCCGTTAAAAAGTGATTCACCAACCCGCGTGCCCTCCGGCCGCTGAAGGCTCTGGTAATGGAGGTCTGAGTAAATCGGGGATTTCCCAGCGCCGCCTTATGGACCGGACTTGCCCCGCTTTCGGGACAGCGAAGGAAAGCGGTTCCCAATTGCGCCGCTGTTGCTCCCGCTTCGAGCACTGCCGCGATATCCTTTCCATGCATCAGTCCGCCCGCGGCAATGATCGGTAAGTCCAGTTCATCTTTTATCATCCGCATCAATACTAAAAGACCGTAATCATCTTCTGTGCGGTTATCAAAGCTGGCCCGGTGCCCCCCTGCTTCAAACCCCTGTACACATAGAACATCGGCACCTGCTCCCGCCGCTTTTTTTGCTTCCTGAAGGTTGGTTACTGTCACGGCTATAAGGGAACCGACATCTTGGAGCTCCCTTATTACCTCTTCCGTTGGACATCCAAACGTAAAACTGACGACAGCGACCCCAGCCTCCTTCAATACATGTAGTTTATTTCCCCAATCATCGTCATCACTATCGGCTTTTCCGATCTCAGCCCCAACGCTCTCGGCCTCTTTTTCAATCTTTTCACGATAGCCAGATAATATATTTTCATCCACCTCATCGTTGCCTGGCACAAATACATTCATGCCAAAAGGGCGCTCAGTCAACTGACGGGTCTGCACAATCTCGTCCTTCATCTCTTCCGCAGTCTTATAGCCAGCTGCGAGAAAGCCCAATCCTCCTGCATTGGATACTGAAGCCGCAAGCTTCGGCGTGGAGGCTCCTCCTGCCATCGGTGCCTGAATGATTGGATATTTCATTAACTCTTTCAACATTCCAAACAGCTCCTCTTGATTTTTCTTCATGCCCTTATCATTTTTACGTTTTCTTGGTATAATGATTATCTGTAAGAGAAAAGTGTCTTAATGATCACCCTTTATATCTTGCAAATATAAAACATAGGTGGTAAATAAAAAATGGAAACAAAACCATATAGAGTATTACTTTATTATTTGTATGTACCCATCGAGAATCACGAAGAATTCGCAGCCGAGCATCTTGCGGCATGTAAAGCCCTTGAATTGAAAGGCCGTATCTTGGTGGCTTCAGAAGGTATCAACGGAACAGTTTCAGGTACAATCGAACAAACCGACAAATATATGGACATGATGAAAAGCGATCCCCGCTTTGCCGACATCGTGTTTAAAATAGATGAAGCTGAAGGCCATGCTTTCAAAAAAATGCATGTTCGTCCACGAAATGAACTTGTAACGCTTCGCTTGGAAGACGACATCAACCCGAACCAGACGACAGGCAAATACTTGAGCCCGAAGGAGTTCTTCGAGCAAATGCAAGATGAAAACACCATCGTGCTTGATGCCAGAAATGACTATGAATTTGATTTAGGACATTTCAGGGGTGCAATCAAGCCAGAAATCACGAATTTCCGTGAACTTCCCGAATGGGTCCGGGAAAATAAAGAAATGTTCGAAGGCAAAAAAATCCTAACGTATTGCACCGGCGGTATCCGCTGTGAGAAATTCTCCGGCTGGCTAGTCGAAGAAGGCTTTGAAGATGTAAGCCAGCTGCATGGCGGCATTGCAACATACGGGAAGGATCCCGAAGTCCAAGGTGAGCTATGGGATGGCCAAATGTATGTTTTCGATGAAAGGATTGCCGTACCTATCAATCAAAAGGAACATGTCATTGTCGGACGCGATATTTATTCCGGCGAACCTTGTGAACGCTATGTCAATTGCGCTAATCCTGAATGCAACAAGAAAATCCTTTGCAGTGAAGAGAACGAACACAAACATATGCGCAGCTGTACCCATGAATGCCGAGTGCATCCGCGTAATCGCTATGTAGTCGAGCATAACCTTTCTGAAGAAGAAGTGGCTGAGAGATTACAGCTAATCGAAGATTCCATTACGGCAAAATGATTTTAGCAAACCCGAATCAGTGGACATGATCCCTATTCGGGTTTTTTGATCAATTCAAACCTAATCTTATTTTCCTATATTAAACCTTTGACTTGGAACTTCATTCCACTGCAAGAATTAACTATGATCTTTTTAATACCACTGCTTCTACTACAATTTTACTTACATTCTTACTTCTATATTACAATAGAAAAAACCTTCTTAAATTGTAAAAAGAATGATTCCAGCTTTAAGATTTTACCTGTCAGCAGTCCTATCTTCAATGAAAAGAGCGATTCCGCTTTAGAGGAATCGCTCTTACTTCTTGTTATTTTGCCTCTGCACTTACAACAATCCCGCAAGCTTGCCTATCGCCTGCATCACCAGTTTTCAAAGTATCTGTATCCGGTCCTTTTTCTCCATTGGCTTCATAGCGGTCAGGAATATTGGCAAAGTTGTCTGGATTCGCATGAACGATTACAGCCAGCTCTTCTTTCTTCAGTTGGTCTATTGTCATGTTATCCAATGTTGCCGTATATTTTGCTGTCCCATCTTCTTTTACATATAAAGGAGGCATATCACCTGCGTGTTTAGAATGCGCTTCATCAGTTGGATTGAAGTGTCCTCCCGCTGTAGTGAAAGGGCCATCCTTGGCATCTGCCTCACATGCTGCGTTTTCGTGAACATGGAATCCATGATAGCCTGGTTCAAGGCCCTCCAAAGCTGTCTCGATCACTACAGAATTCTCTTCAGCGGTAAAGTTCACCGTCCCAAGTGCATTACCTTCTACATCTTTAACTTCCGCTTTCACCTGCGGATCAACCTCTGTATCTGTTCCTTGTCCCACTGTAGTCATGTCCTCGGCATTATTGTCGGCCTGATTTGAATCATCCGCTGAATTACATCCATACAGTAAAAAGGCAGTACACATAGGCAGTATAAGTTTTTGTTTATAGTTCATGATACATTCCCTCACTCTCTTATATGTATTTCCTCTTATTACTTTCCACTATTATGGAAGAATAAACAGAAAGCGGGATAAATAGGAAAATAGAATATACCAGTGAGAGTGAACACCTTACTAAATTCACAGAAAAGGATTTTACAATATAGCTTAATGGGCTCACGTTTTACAAAGTGATGACCCCGAAAGTAATGGCTGCAATCGTCATGATGATAGTTGTCCCAAACGCCCATTTAAACAAGAATTTTTGGTGATCACCAAAGTCCACGCCTACAAGGCCAATCAATATGAATGTTGCAGGCACCAATGGCGATAAGGGGAATCCTGCGGTCGAATGGCCTAATAAAGCCGCCCTTCCGATTTCTACAGGAGCAATACCGAAGTTCGATGCCGTTTCACTTATTATTGGCAGAATGCCAAAGTAATAGGCATCAGGTGAAAAAATGAACCCCATCGGAATGCTTGTCAACGCTACCACCAGTGGCAAATGTGCCCCGAGCCACTCCGGGATGACGGTTACGATTGAAGCAGCCATCGAGTCCATCATCTTTGTTTCTGTGAATACACCCGTAAAAATCCCAGCAGCGAAAATGAGTGTACAGATCATCACAAAACTATTGGCATGACTTAAAATCCTTTCCTGCTGTTCTTTCGGGTTCGGAAAGTTAACGAATAGTGCAATCGCAAAAGCGGAAGCAAATAAGATTTGTATCGGCAGCACTTCCATCACCAGCAATACCATCAGTAAAATCGTCAAGAACCAATTAAACCAAAAAAGCTTGGATGTTGCTTGAGGTGCCGTTTCAACGGCTGCAGCCTGTTCACTCATACCAGGTTGCATGTTCGTCTCCAGTGAGCTGACTCCCAATCTCTCCCTTTCCTTTTTGCCAAGTACATATGCCGAAAAAAGCGTCCATAAAAGACCGCAGATCATGACAGGTATGAGAGGAATGAATAACTCCGGTACTTCAACCTGAAGGCTTGCGGCCGCCCTGACCAAAGGACCTCCCCAAGGAATCATATTCATGACTCCAGCTGCTAAACCAACGACACAGGCCAACACTAGCCTGTTCATCCCTAATTTGATATAAAGCGGCAGCATGGCTGAAACGGTGATCATGAATGTGGAAGAACCGTCTCCGTCCAAACCTACCAACATGGTTATAATGGCGGTTGCCATGACAACCTTTAGCGGGTCTCCTTTTACAAAGCTCAGAATTTTAGCGATCATGGGCTCGAATAAACCAACGTCAATCATTAAACCAAAGTATAGAATAGCAAAAACGATCATGACTGCTGTTGGTGTCACTTTTAAAATACCCGCAACCATCATATCTCCCATTTCCGTAGCAAACCCACCAATAACACCAAAAGCTATCGCAGTGAAGATAAAAGCGACAACCACTGATAAGCGCTTTGTGATGACTAAGACAAGAAACGTTAAAATCATGCAAAATCCTAAAATCGTTAACATGTTAAAAACTCCTTTAATTGAAATGGATACCTTTAGATTTTTTAATTTTTCTGAAAAATCAATATTTTCACATTATATCATTTGCTCATTCATTAAAAAACCAGTAAAACATATTCGTTTAATAAATTAGTTAAATTCTGTATACTATTATTTAGGAACCCGAAGTTTTTTCGGAGGAAAGAAGTGTTGTATGTAAATGAACGCTCATAAAATAGCTAAACGGAATCTCCTCATCATGTGGTTCGCCAATTTCTTCATAGGCGGGAGCATGACGATGGTTCTTCCATTCATATCCTTATACATTGGTACATTCGGAGATTATTCTACTCAATATATCCAGCATTGGTCCGGATGGACTTTTGGAATCACTTTCGTGACAGCCTTTTTATTTTCCCCCATTTGGGGACGGATTGGTGACCGGTACGGCAGAAAGAAAATCTTGATTGCCTGTGCCTTTGGGATGGGTCTGTCCATCTTCCTGATGGGATTCGTCGAAAATGTTTGGCAGCTTTTCGTCTTAAGGATGTTCACAGGAATATTCACTGGCTTCATTTCCATGTCACAGGCCTTCATATCAACGCAGACACCAAAAGAAATTGCCGGACGTGTACTGGGAACATTACAAACGGGAAATATAACCGGTTCCCTTTTCGGACCATTGCTTGGCGGCCTGCTTGCAGACACACTCGGCTATTCAACCGCCTTTAAATTCACCTCCATCACCATTTTCATCTCTGGACTTCTTGTTTTTGCAACCAAGGAGTACCGAATGGAACAGCAGAAGGGAACGAAGTCGAGCTATACAAGCAGGGAAGTTCTCTCGCATATCTTAAGGAACCCCATTTTAGTGAATGTCATGCTCATTTCGACACTTGTCCAAGTTGCCCACTTCAGCATCCAGCCCATTCTTTCTTTATACGTTGGTGAGCTGCATGGAACTTCCAATCTTGGATTTTTTTCAGGAATCGCCTTTTCTGCAGCAGGCCTGGGGAATTTATTGATGGCGCGTCACTGGGGCAAGATAGGTGATCGGCATGGTCATGTGAAGATTCTTGTGCTGCTCCTTTTTCTGACAGCTCTTGTCTACTTGCCCGGTGCCTTCATCAATCATTTTTGGCAGCTGGTTTTTGTACGCTTCATATTAGGCATGGCAATAGGCGGCATCATCCCTGTAAGGATTGCCTACATTCGCCAAGAAGCGCCTGTCGCAATGCAGGGGGAAGTGCTTGGGTATAATACGAGCCTGCGCTTTTTAGGCAATATCATCGGACCCGCAATGGGCGGAATGGTTGCTGGTTTCTATGGATTCTCTGCCGTTTTCATCACGACCAGCACGTTACTCCTCATAGCCGGACTTGTCCTCTATTTCGCGATGCACCGCAATCCGGAGTTAGCCAGATCGCATTAATCACATTTCGGCAAGAAAGCCTGCTTCCAGATGGAAGCAGGCTTTCTCATGTTTAATGCTCATACAGCTGTAGTGCTGGATACTTCTTGAATTGAATTTCGTTTCGGTCGTATTCCGAAACAGGCAGTGAGACCAAAAACTAACAAGAGTCCTGCACACATGAAAAAGGAATATTGGAAACCAGCTGCTGCCGACAACCTTAGGCCCCAACCATAAACTGATAAGTATTTTTACTGTACTTCATAACACATTAGATTTTATGTTAAGATTATTATAGGCAAATTTTATGAAAGTAAAAGACGCAAAGCCACGGGCCTAAACCAACAACTAGTTGTCATGGCAGCCGGGCTGCCAAGATTTTTCTTGAATGATCATTTTATAATCAATTTCTTGCCCCTTTTTAATTTGCCTAAAACAAAACAAGGAGGGTTATATATGTTCTTTCCAACCATTTATTCAGCTACTACGGATGAGAGACACATAGTCAAAGATAAAAATACTTGTGCATGCGGCACAAGATATAATGTATTCGCAATGTTGTCCAGAAGCGACCTTCGAAAGATCAGGTTCAAGCATTATAAAGAAGTGACATGTCCTAAATGTAAATCAAGTATCATTGATAAGGATTAGCCCCTTAACACTGGTATGGGGTACCCTACTTTTTCACCTCACCACTTCCTTGTATGAAAAAAAGGACGGTAAAAAAACTCTTACCTCATGCCCAATTATAACTGACACAGTTAAAGCACTATCTTAAATGTACGGCCGGCCCCATAACTGGCTTGATTGATATAAATCATCATGTGGTTTATAAGTAATCATTAGATTCTATCGCGTTTCACTACCTTCTAAAACCCCTGTCTAGAATGCAAAAGCGAGTAGTTATGAAATAGATCCCTGCCGTTTTACTCCATTCCTTGGCGGGAATTTTACAAAAGCGTGTAGAAGCCCATTACATCAAAAATGGCCAAGCCATTTTTCGGCAATCCATTTCGACTGAAATTATTACATGCATGGCCTGTATGGGCAGACCTAATAAATAATCCAGCTTTATAGTGGTACCGCCTACCTCCATTTGATAATCGGCTTTCTACTAAGATAATGATATATCTCCTCCCAATACGAAGGTACGAGTTTATTTTCCCTTTCAACCTGCAATCTTTCATACCATCCCTTTTAGTCATTGATTTTTTTCAGTTTTTGATACCCTACCGAAGGTCAATAAACAGTCTTCCGATTCTTCGTATAGATGAATCGAGGCTTCTTCAGCCTTGGTTCCCTCATATAATGGCTCAAGTACCTTTTGTATCAATTCTTCCCTCTATAGGCATTTTACCTTCATACAATTAGAAATGAATAGCCCTCGATTTGTCGTTTATATTATCCATATAGATAGAAAGAACGACTCATGCTATAATTTAGTGCGTTAAAAAAGAAATGAACACATATATAAAAGAAAGAAGGAGTGTTTCTTTGAATACATCTGCATACAGACAGGAATGGTTCGGCAACGTTAGAGGAGATGTTCTATCGGGAATTGTCGTTGCCTTGGCATTGATTCCCGAGGCGATTGCCTTTTCGATCATTGCCGGCGTTGACCCAATGGTTGGTCTATATGCCTCATTCTGCATTGCCATTGTCATCTCTTTCGTCGGCGGGAGGCCGGGAATGATATCGGCTGCCACTGGCGCAATGGCACTCGTCATGGTTGACCTTGTTAAAGATCATGGCTTGAACTATTTACTTGCTGCAACAATATTGACTGGTTTGCTGCAAATTTTACTAGGGGTTTTAAAAATCGGGAAATTAATGAAGTTCATTCCGAAGCCGGTCATGACTGGTTTTGTGAATTCTTTAGCCATCTTGATTTTCACGGCACAGCTCACCCATTTTGTGGCGAAACATGGATCATGTATGTCATGACAGCCGTTTCATTAGCAATCATTTATCTTTTTCCGAAGATCACGAAAGTCATACCTTCACCACTTGTCGCTATCATATTCATGACGATCGTTGCAGTTACCACAGGGGCTACGGTACGGACGGTGGGGGATATGGGACAATTGACCGAAGCGCTTCCGATGTTCATGCTTCCAGACATCCCTTTGACCTTCGAAACTTTAGCGATCATTTTCCCTTATTCCATTGCCCTTGCGTTTGTTGGGTTGCTTGAATCGTTATTGACAGCTCAAATTGTCGATGAGATGACTGACACGGATAGTAATAAAAATAAGGAAGCCAAAGGCCAGGGGATTTCGAATATCATCGCCGGATGTTTTGGAGGCATGGCAGGATGTGCGATGATCGGCCAATCCGGTATCAACATTAAATCGGGTGGTAGGGGCCGGCTCTCGACATTTGTAGCGGGCGCATTCCTTATGGTATTAATCGTGGTATTGAATGATGTCCTTATTAAAATACCGATGGCTGCACTTGTCGCAGTCATGATCATGGTTTCAATCGGGACCTTTGACTGGTCTTCCCTAAAGAGGCTCACTAAAGCTCCTAAGTCGGATGCAGCCGTGATGATCGTGACGGTCCTCATCGTTCTTTATACTCATGACTTATCAAAAGGGGTATTTGCCGGAGTGCTTTTGAGCATGATTTTCTTCTCGGCTAAAATTTCTAAAGTGGCGGTAGAGAAAACGGAAGACATCCAGGCTAAGAAAATCACTTATCGTATCAGCGGACAAATATTTTTCGCTTCTGTCCAGGACTTTGTTTCGAAGTTCGACTTCAAGGAAAAGGCCGATTCGATCGTGATCGACTTCACCAATTCTAAAATTTGGGATGATTCAGCGGTAGGTGCTGTTGATACGGTTATCCATAAATATCAGCTTCTCGGAATACCTGTCCAAGTGCAAGGACTCGATCAAGAAAGTTCGTCATTGCTTGAAAAACTCGCCACGTCAGAAAGTAAAATATCTTGAAGAAGTAACATTCTGCTGAATAGAAACTTTTCAAACCGACAAAATAGATAACATGAATCATTTCCTTTTGAAAGGAGCGAAAAGCATGACACCCGAGCAGGATTATACAGCAGCAAATCTGTCACCGGATTTATTGAATGAACTGAAAAGCTTTGAAAGCAAACTAGGCGAGGAAGCCAATAAAGAATTGATTGTCATCGCCTATGAAAAAGAAAAGGATGCCTTGAATTAAGAAAAAAGACTCAAACACCCTTAATGGATGGTTGAGTCTTTTTTTGCATGTACAAAAAAAAGGATGCCCAAAATTTTTTATAATGAGCATCCCTTTTCATTTATTACTTGCTGAATACGTCCGTTAAGACCGGCACAATTTGTTTTTTACGCGATACAACGCCTTCTAAGACGGCGATGTTGTTGTTTAATGAAACGTCGTATGCTTTTTCCACTGCATAAGCTGCTTTACCAAGAGCCAAGGCAACAGAATCATTAGTCAGGATATCCGTTACGACGAATAGGAATAAGTCCAATTCCTTCACAGCGATTACCGCTTCAATCGCCGCTTCCAATTCAGCTTGCTTGGCAAGGACTTCGTTCGGATCAACAGCATTGACCTGTGCTATCTCCACTTTAGCCATTCCCATGGAGAATTCCTTTGCATCAAGAGTGATAAGCTGAGCAATCGTTTTGTCGCTCAAGTCAGCTCCTGCCTTCAACATTTCCAAGCCATATGTTTCGGCGTCGACACCCGCAATGGCAGCCAATTCCATAGCTGCTGCAACGTCTTGTTCCGTGCATGTAGGTGATTTGAACAATAAAGAATCGGAAATGATGGCAGACAGCATAAGACCTGCGATTGCTTTAGGAACTTCAATGCCGTTTTCTTTATAAATTTTATTTAAAATGGTTGCCGTACAGCCAACTGGTTCCGCACGGTAATATAAAGGATCGCTCGTTTCGAAGTTAGCGATACGGTGATGGTCGATAACTTCCAACACACGTACTTGGTCAATATCTTCAGCACTTTGCTGGCGTTCGTTATGATCGACCAAGATTACGCCATCAGCTTCCCCTGCAACTTTTTCCACAAGACGGGGAGCATCGAATTTGAATTGGTCCAATGCATATTGAGTTTCACCATTCACTTCACCCAGACGAACTGGTTCAGCGTTGATACCTAACTGCTTTTTCAGGTCTGCATAAGCGATTGCTGAACAGATTGTGTCTGTATCCGGGTTTTTATGTCCAAAAACTAATACTTTTTCCAAGATTTTATCCCCTTTTTCATAAATATTTTTCCGCGAATCCCCTCACCGCAATAAGGGAGAGCCATCTTTACTAGACACTTTATTTTAACACAAAATCGCGTAAAATCAGCGCTTGAATTATCCATTCCTCAATAAAATCTTTCATTACTTCACCCTCTGCCATCACTTTGTCAATAGATAAGGGTTGGTTTTTTTCAAATATATTAGTTGAATTATCATCGTATATGGCTTACGATAATATAAGCAGAAATACTAGATATTGATTACATAAACAACACCAATAACTATATATAGAATTTATTATAATCCAAGGTGCCAGTGATGGCTGAAAAGGGAATCCGGTGTAAACCCGGAACTGTCCCCGCAACTGTAAATGTGACGAAATGAGAAACCCACTGTATAGATCTTTATACGGGAAGGACTCAAAGTAGGATGATCATGAGTCAGGAGACCTGCCTTGAATTTTTCACGTTTCTTATTCTTCGGGGATTGAGATGATGAAACGATAGTATAACGGCTATTTTTTCATGGCTCCTTTATTCTATCGTTTGATCCGCTCAATTCTTTGGGCGGTTTTTTTATTTTAGCGGAAGTTAACAAGGAGGATTATTAATGACTCAAACATATAACTCTACCATAAGTGAAAATGACACAGAATCGAAATCCATCCAGCTTGAGATGTTATCGAAGGAATTCGAAGGCCGTCTCGATATGGAAAAGTTCAAAAAGCGTTTTACAAAATGGCTTGATCGCAAAAGTGACTCAACCGAAGAACAGGCATCAAAAAAACTGATTCAGCTCGCTCTTGAAGGTGTGGATATCGATGCTCCGGATTGGACATTCGTTGCTGCAGCAGAACTGTTGAATACAATGTATAGGGATGCACAAGCCAATCGAGGTTATGAAGGCGAGAGCTATGGCCCATTCTATGAGCTGATCACAGAACTCTCCCAGCTTTCGGAAGGTCAGCGTTATCCAATTTATAAACCAGAACTGCTATCTTCCTATACAAAAGCGGAAATTGAGGAATTGGGTTCGGTGATCGACCCGGAAAAAGATAAATTATTCTCTTACATAGGCATCTACTTATTGAACGACCGCTATCTGGCCCGCCCAAAAAAGGACAAGGTCTACGAACTGCCGCAAGAACGTTTCATGATCATCGCGATGGAAATCATGCGAATGGAAAAAACGGAGCACCGCCTGCAACTTATAAAAGAAGCATACTGGGCCATGTCCAACCTTTATATGACCGTTGCGACTCCCACACTCTCCAATGCAGGTAAAACACATGGACAGTTAAGCTCTTGCTTTATCGACGCAATTGAAGATTCCATTGACGGCATCTATCTATCAAACTATGATGCAGCAAAAGTATCTAAATTCGGCGGCGGTGTCGGCCTTTACGTTGGTAAGGTTCGCTCGCTTGGTTCTGATATCCGGGGCTTCTCTGGAAACAGTTCCGGCACGACGCCCTGGATTCGACTATTCAACCAGACAGCTGTAAGCGTCGATCAATTGGGTCAACGTAAAGGTGCCATCGCGATTTACTTGGATGCCTGGCATAAAGATATCATGAGCTTCCTCGATTTAAAGACACAAAACGGGGATGACAGATTAAAAGCCCATGATATTTTTACAGGCGTATGCATACCGGATTTATTCATGGAGGCTGTACGCGACAGAAAAGAATGGTATCTTTTCGATCCGCATACCGTTAAGCAAACCCTTGGATTTTCACTTGAAGATCTTTATGACGAGAAGAAAGGCGAAGGAAGCTTCAGGAATCATTATGCACTTGCTGTCGAGGCCGCAGAAAATGGCACGCTTCCAAACTATAGCTTTGAAAAAATCAATGCGATGGACATCATGAAAAGCATCATGATTTCTCAATTAGAAGAAGGCGTACCGTATATGTTCTACCGCGATGAAGTGAATCGGAAAAATCCCAATAAACATAAAGGTATGATTTATTGTTCTAACCTTTGTACGGAGATTGCCCAAAACCTAAGCCCTTCGACGATCACGGATGAATATGAAACAGAAGATGGAGATGTTGTTGTAGTTCGTAAAAGCGGCGATTTCGTTGTCTGCAACCTTTCATCCATTAACTTGCCACGAGCGGTGGGCAGCGATGTTTTGGAAAGATTGATTCCCATTCAGATCCGAATGCTGGACAATGTCATTGATGTGAATAATCTTCCTGTCAAACAAGCATCCATCTCGAATAAACGTTACAGGGCAATTGGTTTAGGAACGTTTGGATGGCACCATTTACTTGCCACACAGAATATTTATTGGGAATCCGATGAGGCTGTTCAATATGCCGATGCTTTATACGAAAAAATCGCTTACTTAACAATCAAGGCATCCAACGAATTGGCCAAGGAAAAAGGATCGTACCCATATTTTGAAGGATCTGATTGGCATACAGGGGACTATTTCGACCTGCGTGACTATACAGATCAAAAATGGATGGATTTAAAAGCAGACGTGCAGGAACACGGGACCCGTAATGGATATTTAATGGCGATTGCCCCCAATTCATCGACAGCCAAAATCGGTAATTCCACGGATGGCATCGACCCTTTGTATGAAATTGAATTTTACGAAGAAAAGAAAAACTTCAAATTCAAGGTGACCGCACCAGGCTTGACGCCAAATACGTATGAATATTATAAAAAAACGCGTTTCAATTTGGACCAACTGGAAAGCATCAGGCAAAATGCAGCCCGACAACGCCATATTGACCAAGCAATCAGCTTTAATCTGTATGTACACAATACAATCAAAGCGAAGGTCCTGTTGGATATCCATTTAACGGCATGGGAAAGCGGGTTGAAATCAACGTATTATGTTCGTTCGACTTCTTCCGAATATGACAATGCCTGCGAAAGCTGTTCAAGTTAACGACATTCATGACCCAGTAATCTATTCTTAAAGGAGTTTTCACGAATGACCAATCATATCAAAAAAATTCGGATGCTCGAACCGACGCATCCAACCAAGGCAACCGGCGTTTTCAAAGGAGAAGCTTCAGGCTTCCTCCTTTGGAATGATATTCAGTATGAAAAATTCTATGATACCTATACACAGCTCATCAATAACTTTTGGAAGCCTTCGAGCGTGAACATGATTCAGGATAAAAAACAGTGGGGCGAATTGGACGAAGATATCCAGGATGCTTTTCTCGATATCCTTACGATGATTGCTGGAATGGACAGTCTTCAAACGCCAACATTAGTAGAAATCCTTCGGTACATCAAAGATCCGGCGGCAAAAGCTATCCTGGCCAACATGGCCCAGCAGGAATCAATCCATAATGAGTCTTATTCCTATATCCTTGCTTCCTTGATTCCGGTAGGCAAGCAAAAACAGCTTTTCGACCGCATCAAAGAGCATCCTGAAGTGATTAAGCGTAACCAACCGATCGTTGATGCTTATCAAACGTTCGTGGACGATCCCAGCCCACAGCATTTATTCGAGGCACTGATCCATTCAACGAACCTTGAGGGGATTTATTTCTATCTGGCTTTCGCCTTTTATTATAATTTAGGACGCCAAAATCTAATGACCGGTTCCGCTACGATGATATCCTATATTCATCGCGATGAAATGGTCCATTTCGATTTCATTGGCATGCTCATTCAAATCTTGATGTATGAATATCCTGAGTTAAATAATGAAGAAAACACGAAGTTCATCTATACAACGATTGAAAAAGCAGTCGAACTCGAAAAGGAATGGTCTGAATATATGCTCGAAGATATCCAAACCAAAGCCGATCTTGATTTGGAAGAATTCAATGAGTACATTGAATATATCGCCAACAAACGATTACGTATGCTAGGCCTTGAAAATTTGTATAAAGAATATGGCGAGAACCCGATGCCATGGATCAAAACGTTCGATGATGAATCAATCGGACTTACCAAAACCGATTTCTTCGAACAGAAGTCAAGGACATACAGTCAAGTAAATGCCAGCAATGGGTTCGATGAGCTGTAAAGTTGCCATTGTCTATCATTCTGCCGGCGGCAATACAAAAGCGCTTGCTGAAGCCCTCGCTTCCCTTTTACCTGAAGCTTTCCTATTTCGAATGAATGATTTCGATTTACGTACATTGCCGGATTACGATGCATTGATCGTCGGCACCTATACATGGGGCAATGGAGAGCTTCCCGCTAAATCAGCAGCCCTTTATAAAGAACTGGAACAGTTGCCTATTGCTCATCTGAAAACGGGAGTCTTCGGCACTGGTGAAACCAACTATCATCATTTTTGTGGGGCGGTCGATCATTTCCGGGACATGTTATTTGCCAAGAGCCAGTTATTGGTGACATTGAAGATAGAACAGATGTATCAAGAATCAGACTTGCCCAGACTTCAAAAGTTCGTCTCTCTATTCCAGGACTGAATGAAAGGGGATATGCATGTTCGCATATCCCCTTTTTTAAAAAAACTTGACTCCCTCTATCATAGCAGCCGTAAGCATGAAGTATAATGGAAGAAAAAAGGAGATAATATCCAATGACAGAAAACATTACCCAGTTCCTTCCTATCCTTTTTATGCTAGTGCTTGCAGTATTCATTATATTCATCGTGTTTTTCCTGTCAGGGCATTTTAATCGTTCTAAACGGATCGAAGAAAAATTGGACAAAGCATTAAAGGAAATCGCCGAAATAAAAGAAAAATAAAAAGACTCCAGAATCGGAGTCTTTTTTTTATATGCGTTCAATTATTTTTGAACGTTAGCTGCTTGTGGTCCACGAGCGCCTTGCTCGATTTCGAAAGAAACTTCTTGGCCTTCTTCAAGCGTTTTGAAGCCTTCTCCTTGGATAGCTGAGAAATGTACGAATACATCGTCTTGGCCTTCAACTTCGATGAAACCGAAACCTTTTTCTGCGTTAAACCATTTTACTTTACCTTGTACCATGATAGTTCCTCCTGTGTTTGGAAAAATCCATTTTATTACTATTTTTGGTTCTGGATAATGTTTCAAGAGGAATCCTATTACAGTAAATCCTTCTATCAAACTTTTCCGAACAAAAATAATTACTCATATTATATCATGGGAAATCCTAAAAAAACAAGATTATCGCAGTAAATCAACCGACAAATTATCCTAAAATTCTACATATTCCTCTTCTTGCTTTGTCGGAAGCCTTCGTCCAATAAGTAGCGCTCCGCCTCTACTGGACTCTCGAAACATTCTTCAAGATTCGACCCTGAATAAACATTCCAAAGCAGGTCTTCCCTTTCAAGTGTAAGCTCTTGCTTTTCAGGGCCAATCCATGCCCCTTCCAACCTAGCGAACTCGTTTTCCTCTTCTTCGAATTCAACCGGAGGTTCAGATAGGTAATCCACGCTTTTTTGGATAATTTCTTTCAATTCGGCTTCATTATAGTCACGTATATTGATAAACCCTTTACGGTCAGTGTCTTTTTTTCTCATATGCCCTGCGTAAACGAATCCATTTCCATTGGGATGCAAGTGCTGAACGACGATTTTTTTCTCTTGGACGCTATCTGGATAATGGAAGTTCACACGTCCCAATGAAACGTCTTTTCGCTGTAATTCCGGAAAAGTTTCAATGATGCTCAATTTTTCTTCAAATGTTAACAAATTTCTTCCTCATTTCATTAGTTCATATTGTTTGTCGATTATAACATAGACTGATTGGAAACAATAATCTCCCACTTCCATTATAATGTAATGAAAGGGGGTGATTTGATTGATCATCACAATTCGGGACCTGGACTCCGATTATGGCCGGCAGCTTTTTAAACTTCAGAAAGAATCCTATAAGGTGGAAGCGGATATGATCGGCTTTGCCGATATCCCTCCATTATTGGAAACATATGAACAATTCATTCATTGTCATGAAACGTTTCTATGCTTTTTAAGGGGTGGTGCCTTAGCGGGTGCAATATCTTATACAAAAGAGAATGGTCAAATACTGATTTGCCGGATGGTCGTCCATCCTGATTATTTTCGGCAGGGTATCGCGGATGCACTGCTGCATGCTCTTCAATTACACGGCGACTGGGAAAAGATATCCGTTTCGACCGGTAAAATGAACCTGCCTGCACGGAACCTTTATGAAAAAAACGGATTCATCCATAAAGAGGACGTAGAAGCCGCACCTCTCTTTTTCATAAGCATATTCGAGAAACAGCATTCATTTTATGTATGTCACGATAAAAAGCATAATGAATGAAATGACAATGATTACGGCAACCCATAGCCAGGCTAATGTCATATTCCCGGAGTCCATGGCGATATAAATCGCGGTCGGTATGGTTTGTGTCTGTCCGGGAATGTTTCCGGCAAACATGAGTGTGGCCCCGAATTCCCCCAATGCACGCGCAGAACTCAAGATGGCACCAGTGACGATGGATTTGACCGCCAATGGAAGGGATACATTCAGGAATAATCTCCACTCGCCGGCCCCGTCAACCCTTGCTGCATTTTCAATTTCTTCATCTATACCTTCAAAGCCTGTTTTAGCGGATTGGTACATAAGCGGAAACGCTACTACGGTAGATGCAATGACCGCCGCCCACCACGTGAACATCACGGGCTGTTCAAAAACCCTTTCAATGAATTGTCCCGGGATTCCACTCTTGCCAAAAATCACAATCAATAAAAACCCCACGACGGAAGGCGGCAAAACGAGCGGCAATAAAAATGCTGTTTCCAACAGGACTCTTCCCCTGAATTTCTTTTTAGCCATCATTCGAGCTAGGATAATTCCTAAAATGAAAACAAGGATACCCGATAGTCCCGCTACTTGTATCGATAGCCTGACTGGTGACCAAAAATCCCCTGTCATGATACCATCCGCACATCACTGTTAAATAACGGCCTATGCAGGTACTTTTTCGGCATGATTACCATAACCGTTTCTTTTTCATTAAAGGCAGATTCCATTTCATCTTCTCCCTTTCTTTTTAAAATAACATTTAAGTTTATTTTTCTTGACATCTTGCTGACACAAAGGAACGTTAAAGTAAGAGTATCACAAATATAAAAATAATTTCATTCCAATAAACTTGAAAACTTTGAAGGAGTCGATTTTAATGGTAACAATTTATACTACCCCAAGCAGTTTAGCCTGTCGTAAAGCAAAAGCTTGGCTTAAGAAGAACGAAATTTCCTTTAATGAACGTAACCTATATTCCCAACCTCTTTCTATAGAAGAAATAAAAGAGATTTTACGTAAAACGGAAGGCGGGACAGATGAAATCATCTCAACCCGTTCCAAAAAATTCAAAAGCCTGAATATCGATATAAATAATACACCACTTAATGATCTTTGCAAGCTTATTCAAGATAACCCGGATTTACTTCGCCGGCCAATCATTTTCGACCATAAAAACTTGCATGCAGGATACAATGAAGAAGAAATGGGACGCTTCCTTCCAAGGAAGGTCCGTCATGTACAATTATGGCGTGCAATCAGCCAATTGGCTTAATCAGTTAACATTCTGCATAATAAGAGGGTTGTCCATTACATCGGACAACCCTTTTTTATATCTTATCCGCTTTCTCTATGACAATCGTGAAGGTGGTGCCTTGTTCATCGCTATCCTTAAGCACAAGATCTCCCTTTTGCGCTTTTGCGAGCATCTTACTGAATGGCAGTCCCAAACCTAACCCACGTACCTTCAGCTTTTTGTTTTCACCTCGATAAAATGGTTCGAACACATATTGCTGCTCATGTTTGGGGATCCCCCGCCCGCTGTCCAGTACATCAATGCAGATTCGTTCATCATCCTTTTCATAAAGGTGAATCTCTATTTTCCCTTTGCCATCAAGTGCATGTCTGGCATTATTCAAAAG
Organism: Peribacillus sp. Aquil_B1; assembly: GCF_022603275.1. Taxonomy (NCBI): domain Bacteria; kingdom Bacillati; phylum Bacillota; class Bacilli; order Caryophanales; family Bacillaceae; genus Peribacillus; species Peribacillus sp. Aquil_B1. Next base: position 689,910 of record NZ_JAKXEE010000002.1, read on the forward strand.
ATTAATGACGATTTGCTGCATCCGCAATGAATCAATTTGACCAAAGACCGGTTCATCAGGAACTTTTATCTCAAAAGCGAAAGCTTGATCATCATCCTGGGTCACCTGCCAGCGATAGGCAATTTCCTTGATGAATATATTGATATTCTCTTTTTGCACCCGGATTTTAAAAGCGCCTGCCGATATGGCATTATAATTGAGTAAATCCTCTATCATACCTTGTAAACGCTGAGTTTCCTTTAAGGAAATATCGAGGAATTCCTTACTTTGCTCTCCCTTAACGACATCATCCTTAACCGCTTGTATCAGTCCGCTAATGGAAGTGACTGGCGTTTTCAAATCATGGGTTACGCCTGCAAGCAATTCCGCCCGTAACTTCTCCATGACCTTCAATCGATTGGTCATTTCCTTAAATGATTCTATCAGTTCATAAATTTCTTCTTCCTTGATTTCCTCTTCCTCTTTGAAATGGATATCATAGTTGCCTTCACGAACCTGGACAGCGGCGTTAGCTACGTCTTGGATGGGTCGCGAAATCTGCCTGGAAAGAAAATAAATGACTCCCGTTCCGAGAATCAGAAGTCCTCCAATCATGATCGCCAACAAGCCATGATCTTGGTTGATTTCCTTCAATGCCCCCTCTTCCTGGGCAATGACCACCCAGCCTCTCGTCTCATCGTTAAACGTAATGGGGGATTTGACGACATATACTTTGTTGTCGGAAATCTTGACCTTCTGGACTAACTCCGTATTTTTCATGATGACGTCCGGGAGTTTATTTTCATCCGGATCGATATACAATTGTGGCATCGTATATATGATGGTGGCATCGGGATCGACGATATAGATGATTGGCTGTTGGTTGAGATGGAGTATTTTCTCCCTTTCCTCAACAATTTCCGAAAGGATCGGGCCAACGACAATCTGGCCATTTTCCTTAATCGCGCGATCGGATGTTTCATCAGCTAAGTATTTTAGAAGGCTGAGCCTATATTCCAAAGCCGTTTTTTCCATCCACCATAAGGAAAAAACAGACAATAATATCAAACCTGAAATCAAGGTCAATACGTACCTCTTTGTCCAATAGCGTTGTAAAGTGGTTCTTTTTTTAGTTTTCATAGACACTCAATTGATACCCCAATCCACGCAATGTTTTTATTTCCCCCTCAGTTACAGGCCATGCATCTATCGCCTTCCTGATTCGTTTGATCGCCAGGTCCACCGCACGGTCACTGCCGTCATAATCTATGCCCCACACTTGGTCAAGCAGCTGCTCTCTTGTAAAAATTTGATTAGGGTGCTTAGCGAAAAAAACAAGCAGCGACAAATCACGCGGCGTCAAGTTTATCTCTTCCCCATTCAAATGCACCATGTAAGACAGATCATCGATGGTTAAACTCCCAAATTGATGTACATGACCATCTTCCGTAACAACCGATGATGATCTTCTTAAAACGGCATGCACCCGGGCCACCACTTCTTCGGCAACAAAGGGTTTGGAGATGTAATCATCCGCACCTGACTTAAATCCCGATAATCTGTAATCGACATCTGTCAGTGCAGTCAACATGATAACCGGACATGTATCGTCCTCCCGGATTTCCTTCAGTATATCCCAACCTTCCTTACCAGGCAGCATGACATCAAGCAGGACAAGGTCTGGCTTCATTTCTTCAAACACCGGAATGGCCTTTAGCCCATCGTAAACTTGGACTACATCAAAACCTTCCCGCTCCAAATATGCTTTCAATACCATCGATATGGCGATTTCATCTTCTACTACAAGAATTTTCTTCATTGATGGATTCCTCCTTCCTGAATTATAGTGAAATCATTTTATATATGCTAACTATTAAAAAGCCCAAGCATTTTCCTTCAATCTTACCATTTTTATGTGTCAGGATTATGTTCGCAGTAAAATTAACCGATGTTTTCACATCGTAACCTTGTGTAAGTGACCTCGATTCATTTTAACAGGAATGATTCTGCATGGTCATAATAATCATCCAGAAAAAAACTATGATGTCCTTATACATTCTTAAGAGGCTGGCTCTAAACTGAGCCAGCCCTTTTCAATTACATGTCTCGTGTGGATTCGGACAGCCCGCTTCCTGTCTTTCCACTTGGATCGTGCTATGTTCAATTCCAAACTGATCATGAAGTATTTTTTGCGCTTCTGCTAAAACTGAATCGTGATTACCGCTCTCATCTATGACAACATGGCAGCTCATTGTCAAAAAGCCAGAGGTGATCGTCCAGATATGGAGATCATGGACATCGGATACACCATCCAATTCCATCAAGGATGCTTTCACTTCATCCATATCGACTTGGTCTGGTGTGCCCTCCATCAAGATATGGAAAGAATCCCTCACTACCCTAAAACCGCTGATAATGATTAAAATCGCGACTATGACGCTCGCAATCGGATCTGCAATTCCCCAATCGAAAAAATAAATCAAAAGTGCGGCCGCAATGGCACCCACTGATCCAAGCATATCACCAATAACATGCAAAAAAGCACTCCGTACATTCAGATTATCTTCCTTATCCCCGCTCATTAAAATCCAGGCCGCAATGATATTAACAAGTAAGCCGATGATTGAAATCATTAGCATTCCCAAGCTTTGCACCTCAGGGGGATTCAGGAACCTCTTAATTGCCTCTACGAAAATGAATACGGATATGACGATCAAGGTCAATCCATTCAAACAAGCAGCAATGATTTCAAACCGTTTATATCCAAACGATTTGGACGGTGTCGCTTTCCTTTCCCCCAACCTTATCGCTGTATAACTAAGTCCTAAAGCTGCAGCATCGCTAAGCATGTGACCTGCATCCGACAGTAAAGCCAGACTATTTGTCAAGAATCCGCCAATGACCTCGACGATCATGAATGTGGAAATTAATAAGAAAGATGCCAGCAAGGCTTTTTTATTATTAGAATGGTGGTGGTGTCCGTGCCCATGATCATGGGAGTGACCATGATGATGTCCCATGCCATCCCTCCTCTCGGATTTGAAACTTATATATAGTATGGGATAAATCCAGAATGGTTTCAAATGATTCACTTCCGGGATTTACTGGCTATAAAAAGAGTGTTGGAATCAGGAGGACGTGATCTTTTACGAAAATCCAAAATTCAGGCCTCAGCCATTTCAAAGTAAAAATAAACGCTACAGACATTACCTGCAGCGTTTTTCCCGTTTATCCTTCCTCTTGCATCGTATCATCTACAATGGCGTACAGATCCTTATTAAACAATTCATCATTACAGACAAAACTGTGCCGCTCCATCTCTTCCTGCTCTTGATTTACTACCTGTTCCTTTTCCTTCATGACCTACCTCCAGATTTGTTGAGTTTGCCTATTATCGTATCCACAGGCATGTACCTTTATGCTCAACATTTCCCCATACTTCATCTTTTTCAAACGTCCTAGAACTGCTGGCCGCCATGGAAGGCACGTATAATGAATTCATGCTCTGGGACTTGTAAGCTTTGATACGATGACAGGAAAGATGTATTATCATAGGCGACTTTTTCAAGCTTTACCTGAATGCCGGTATTTTCAATCGCAACAATCGCATAAGGAGCAACTGGTTCACCATTACAGCCAAGAGAACCAGGGTTCAGGAATATCGTTCGGTCATTTTTAAAAAGGTGGATAGGATGATGATGTCCAAATCCGATTAAATCGTGATGCTGATCTTTGAAAAGCGTTTCTAAGTTACTTAAATTCGGTTCAACGATTTTACTAAATGGATTTTGGCTTATGTGCTCATCCAATTTCTTCGATTCCATGTGATAATGGGTGAAGTAAATGGAGTGATCATTAATGATATGATGTATGGTTCGAGGCAATTTTCCCAATTGATTTATGAATTTCCAATGCATCCTTTCAGCTATCCATTCATGATGCTCCTTAACATGAATATGACCGTCCGGATGTGGCTCCCCGTTAACGATGGCCAGGACAGCTTCATCATGATTTCCAGTTATCATCGATACATCATTTCTTGAAAATAAAATTTCAAGGACTTCATTAGTATCCGGGCCAATCCCGACCATATCCCCCAAACAATAGAGACGATCTATATCTTCTCTTTGATCAATATCCCTAAGAACGGCTTTTAACGCTGAAGCATTACCATGCACATCCGTTATAATGGCAACTTTCATGACTTAGTTCAGCTCCCTTCCCCCACATTCCACATGGTATATTATAACATTTATAATGAAATCAAAAAAATATTCGGGCTTATTCCCCTGATTTGCCCACGCCCATTTTTTATGAATAAGCAAACACTTCGGCCTAGAATACATAGTATGAAGTATTCCCAGTAAAGATGTTTTGCTAGGTATGTAATTCATAATATGTATGAGGAGGAAATCAAATGGGTGGAAATGGTAACGAATGTTGTGGCGGCGGTTTCGATAACGGATTTGCATTGCTGATCGTATTATTCATCTTGTTGATCATCATCGGATGCAGTTGGGGATTCGGTGGCGGCGGCTTTGGTGGATGCTGCTAATAACGACTAAATCAAAAAGGCGCCTGATCATGGCGCCTTCTTTGTTATGGATTGACTTTTATTTTTTCTCTTTGCTTTTGTTTTCGAGTCTTCATTATGAACCAAATAACTATAAGTGCAATGGGAATAAGCAAGAAATTCGCATATTGTGAAAAGATGGCTCCCGCTTGCTCCCATCTAGGTCCTAACTTAAACCCTAAATAAACATAAACGCTTGTAACAGGAAGCATCGCCATATAGGTATATAATATGAATCTCCAAATGTTCATTTTCAATATTCCGCATGGCAGCGACACGGCGGTACGAATACCTGGTACAAACCGTCCAAAGAAGGCAATTCCCCCACCATACCGTTCAAAGAAGCGGTCAGCTTTGTTCAACTGCTCATCTTTGATCAAAAAGTATTTTCCGAACTTTAATACAAGCGGTCTCCCGCCATACTTGCCTAAGGCATAAAGCGTCAATGGTCCCGTTACCCCACCTAGCGAACCCGCAAGGATAGTCAAGTATAAATTCATATCACCTTGATAAACCCAGTATCCAGCCAGTGGCAAAACTATTTCAGCAGGAATGAATTCAAAAGTCAAAGCTAGCAAAACACCGAAATAAGATAAAGATTTAAACGTTTCAATCATATCCATTATTAAAGTTTCCATTGAGGTTTCCCCTTTTCTAACTTTTATTACATATAAAAAGGGGTGCTCAAAGATGAATCCGGGCACCCATGATGTCAAAAAAGACATTCTCCATTGTATCACAAGTTAACCTGCATTTTTCCATAATGTTCTCCTAAAACAATGTTCTTATGGAGTCCATTTATGTTATCGGGCTGTTTACTACAGAATTATGCTTGTAAGAAGTACGATAATAGAATATCAGATGGTCCCGAAACGAAAAAAACTTGAGGACAAATTGACCTCAAGCATTCATATAGTTAACCAAGTGAATAGCTCCCTAAATGGGTAGAGATGTACACATGACCTGATCGGTACCCATAGTTCTCAAATCATAAAAGGGGCAGAGAGCCTCCTCAATCCATCTTCCATTTGTTTTTTTGCGTCTTTCATCATGTCATCAAGCAATTCTTTTACCGTGGGTATATCGTCAATCAATCCGGCAACCTGGCCGCTGTTCATAAAACCATTGTTAACATCCCCGTTCATCGCGCCATTAATATGATGGACCTCAGATGTCATTTCACGATAATTCACAGGAGACAGCCCCTGTTTTTCCAAGTCCAGGACCTTCTCGGTATATGGATCCTTCAATACCCTCCTGACTTGGCCAAACGATCTGCCCAAAATTACCGTATCATTGCCCATTGCTTCGATCAGTTTCTGTTTATATGCAGGGTGGAACGGTGCCTCTTGTGTAGCGATCAGCCTAGTTCCCAATTGGACTCCTGAAGCCCCCAGCATCATTGCCGCTGCCAAACCCTGTCCATTGCCTATTCCGCCAGCAGCCAAAACTGGAAGCGTCACATGCTTGCTGATTTGCGGAATGAGTGTAAACGTTGTCATTTCCAGGTTCGAATTGATGCCGGCAGCTTCAAACCCTTCTGCAACCAACACATCTGCCCCTGCATCTTGCGCCTTTTGTGCGTGCTTGACCGACGCAACGATGGCAATCACTTTTATATTCTTTTTTTGCAATAGCGGAATGAAAGGGGCAGGATTTCCTGCCGATAAGGAAACAACAGGTATATCATGCTTCAGGACAAGATTCACTAACTCATCTGTATATGGACTAACGTTTATTGGAATGTTCAACGCAAAATTGTTATTGGTATGATCTTTGGTTTCGAGAATGATGGCTTCTACCTGTGCAGGAGTCATGGTACCGCACCCTATTGTTCCCAGGCCCCCTGCATTGGATACTGCAGCCGCAAGACTTGCATTGCTTATATTCCCCATGCCGCCTTGAATAATTGGATATTTTATCGCAAAAAGTTCACAAATATATTTCACTTTCATCCCTCCCTGTCAATTTAATGTTATACTATATTCATTAGAAAAACAATTCTGACTTTTTAAAAAAGGAGCGATACTATGATTATTCCGTACAATAATAAAAAACCATCCATTGATGATACCGTTTTCGTGGCACCAGGTGCTCATTTAATCGGTGATATTTCGATTGGGAAAGACTCGACCATTTGGTTTAATTCGGTACTGCGCGGTGATGAAGATTCCATTACAATAGGAGAAAAATGCAGTATTCAAGATAACTCCACCATTCATTTATTTGAAGGATGCCCAGTTGTCATTGAAGATGAAGTGACGGTTGGTCACAATGTCATCCTGCATGGTTGTAAAATAGGCAAAAGATCCATTATTGGTATGGGTTCCACGATTTTGGATAATGTTGAGATCGGCGAAGAATGCATCGTCGGAGCGAACACATTGATTTCCTCTGGCAAAATCATACCTCCACGTTCTCTGGTTATTGGTTCCCCGGGGAAAGTGGTTCGCAGATTGAATGATAAAGATCTTGAATTGATCCAACTTTCTATTGATACATATGTTCAAAAAGGGAAAGACTTCAAAGGGATACTTGATTGAAGATTGCAAGGAATTTGAAAAGAGCTTCGGCTAGTCGTCAGACTGGCTGAAGCTCTTTTTCACTTAATGATAAGTGGATGATCCTTGGCATCATAGGCTTCATCTTTCCGGCATAAATCATTGTTTTCCTGAAATACGCTTTCAAAGAAACGGCTTGCTGGTTCAGCCAAGACTTGATAATACTGGCTAAATAAAAGAGCAGCATGATTCCCATTCCACTTTGAGGGCAGAAGTTCCTTTGGCAGGCCCGGATCGATAAATAAAAATTTACGGTATTCATGCACCAAGTTCGTTCGTTCCACAAAACAATCAGCATCGGACATTTCGCCCCTGCTAATAATGCTTTGATGAACGATGAATTGTTTGCTGTATTTCTCGATGAATTCTTCATATTTATTTTCAATCTCTTCTAAATGCCAGCTCTTCTCGACAAGCGATTGGTTTTCCTTTGGACCTTTGTACTCCGAAATGAAAAAATCAACATATTCATCTATGTGATATTTCTCGATTAAGCGATTGATTTGTTTCTCCAAATCATTAGGGGAAATCCAGCAACCACTTGAAAAACTGCCAAACCCGCTCCATAATAATTCTTTACGGAGATCATCCCGTAATTGCCGCTTATCTTCAGGGATCGTGTACATTAAGATACGCCATTTACCGTCCCATTCGTTCGGTTTCATCTTATATATGCGATTGGCCGCTTCATCCATTCTCTGTACACCGCGATCAGTCAAAAAATAATAGCTTTTATTTCCCTGCTTCTCTGACTGAATCCACCCTTGCTTGACCATTCGTGAAACGGCTACACGAACGCCCTGCTCATTATGGCCGAATTCCTTTAACAAACGGATTAAACTGCCTATCCAGATTTTACTTCCATAGTTACGGATATAATCGCCGTATATCGTAAAAATCATGGATTGTGTATTAGTACCTATCTTTCTCACCTCGTCCTAACATTGTTACTATTTTCATACGGAAGACATAATAATTATTATATCTTTTTAAAATGAAAGCGCAATATTATTTACCAGTAAATCGCGCTTTTCTCCGTTCACTAAATGCTAGGAGCGCTTCCGATCTATCTTGAGTCGGGATGGTCAACTCATAGGCTTTTCCTTCTATGGCCATTCCGGTTTGCAAGTCCGTATTCATTCCTTGGTCAATCGCATATTTGGCTTGTTTGACTGCAATCGGCCCGTTTTTCATGATATTGGCTGCCAATTCCTCACAAGCTGACATTAGTTGATCCCTTGACACGACCCTCAAAAGAATCCCTAATTGACATGCCTCTTCTGCAGTCAATTTTTTAGCGGTGAATATCAATTCCTTCGCTTTCATTTCCCCAATCAATCTCGGCAGCCGCTGTGTCCCGCCTGCCCCAGGAATAATGGCCCAGCTAGTTTCAGTGAGACCCAAGGAAACACCCTCGGCAGCAATGGCAAAGTCACATGAAAGCAGCCATTCAAATCCTCCCCCCAATGCATATCCATTGACGGCAGCTATGGTCGGCTGCGGAAGCCCTGCGATACTATTAAAAACATCACGAATCGCTTTAACGTTCCTTCTTACTTCCGCATCATTCAAAGACTTTCTTTCTTTCAAATCCGCTCCCGCGCTAAATGCTTTTTCCCCTGCACCGGTGAAAATGACGACACGGATATCGCCGTCAAAATAAACTCCATCGATGACTTCCTGCAGTTCACAAAGTGTCTCATAGTCGAAGCAATTCAATACGTCGGGCCGATTCACTGTTATATAGCCGATTTGATTTATCACTTCATAAATAACCTTGGACATGAGTCTCCTCCCCTTCTTTAAAAAATGGCCCTTTTGCAGATAAAACTCATTAGGGCCGGGCCCATCATCAATTTGTTTCCATATTTTCTACAATGGCTGATATGCCTTGGCCGACGCCTACACACATCGTCGCAAGACCATAGCGTACTTTCCGCTTTTTCATTTCGTGGACGAGTGTTGTTAAAATACGCGCCCCGCTTGCACCGAGGGGATGGCCAAACGCTATTGCCCCGCCGTTGACATTCACTTTCCCCTGATCCAATTTCAACTGTCGGATGCACTCCAAGGATTGGGAAGCGAATGCTTCATTCAATTCCACTAGCCCGATTTCATCAATCGTCAAACTTGCCCTCTTCAATGCCTTTTTAGTGGCATGAATCGGACCAAGGCCCATGATGGATGGCTCCAAGCCCGCTACCGCCCCTACAACATATTTGGCCAGAGGCTTCAATCCAAGCTCCCGTGCTTTTTCTGCACTCATCAAAAGTAATGCCGAGGCTCCATCATTTACACCTGAAGCATTACCGGCCGTTATGGTGCCGCCTTTAAAGATCGGTTTGAGTTTTTCCAGCTTTTCGATGGTCGTGTCAGGACGAGGGTGTTCATCCTTCACGATAATGACCTCATTCCCTTTACGATCCGTATATCGAACAGGTACGATTTCATTTATGAAACGCTCATTTTCCACTGCTTTTTTCGCTCTTTGCTGGCTTTGATACGCGAATTGATCTTGGTCCTCCCTTGAAACAGAAAAACGCAGGGCGACGTTTTCAGCCGTTTGAGGCATGGAATCCGCACCATACATTTCTTTAAGTTTCTCATTCGTGAAACGCCATCCGATCGTTGTATCCTGAAGCTCCATTGACCCCCGCGGAAATTCACTGTCAGGTTTGGCCATGACGTACGGCGCCCTTGTCATGCTTTCAGTACCGCCTGCGATATATATATCGCCTTCACCAACAGCAATGGAGCGTGCAGAATACATGACGGCATCCAGTCCGGATCCACATAAACGATTTATTGTCGTTCCAGCTACGTTTACAGGAAGTCCAGCTAAAAGGGCGGACATCCGGGCCACATCGCGATTATCTTCCCCAGCTTGATTTGCATTCCCGAAGATGACGTCCTCAATTTGATTTGGGGGGAGCTCTGGATTGCGATCGATCAGCGCCTTGATTACAATTGCACCGAGGTCATCCGGTCTAACGCTTTTCAATGCGCCTTTATATCTTCCGATTGGTGTTCTTACAGCATCGATGATCACAACATCCTTCATTTCCTCACCAGCTCTCCGTCTTTTGTATAATCGTACACACCTTTACCTGATTTACGGCCGAGCCTGCCAGCTTTAACATACTGTTCAAGGAGGGGAGCCGGTCGGTATTTCTCACCAAGCTTACTATGTAAGTATTTTAAATTATTCAAACGGGCATCCAGCCCCACCAAATCACCTAACTCAAATGGTCCCATTGGGTAATTCAGCCCTAACTTTATTGCCTTATCGATTTCCTCTGGTGTGCCTAAACCTTCTTGAAGCATAAAGAACGCTTCATTACCAACCAAACAGCTGATCCTGCTGGTAACAAACCCAGGGAATTCATTTATGACCACTGTTTCTTTTCCCATTTTTCCAGCTACCTCTTTTATTACGGCTGCCGTTTCATCGCTGGTTTCAAGCCCACGTACAATTTCTACGAGCGGCATCTTTTGTACAGGATTGAAAAAATGCATGGCAATCGTTTTTTCGGGACGCTTTCCATAAGAACCAATTTCCGTCGGGCTCATCGTGGACGTATTGGTTGCAAAATAACAGTCTTCTTTTGCATGGACTTCAATCGTTTCAAAAACTGCCCTCTTAATTTCCGCCTTTTCCGGAACTGCCTCTATGATTAAGTCAGCATATGCTGCTGATTCTTTCAAATTGGAAGAATAGGAAAATCTACTTTTTGCAGCTGCCGCTTCCTCCTGGGTGATTTTTTGGTAGCGCACACCCTTCTCAAATATGGAATCTATCTCGTTTTTTGCACTTTCCAAAGCATCCTGATTCACATCCACCAGTACTACATTAAAGCCTCCTGTTGCTCCTACATATGCTATTCCCCTGCCCATGACACCTGATCCGACAATCACTAGATTTCTAATCATTCGTTCATTCCTCCTTCAAAATAAATAGGGCTGGCTGCGGATGAATCAGATCAGCATTCATCCATACCTGAATTACTTTTCCGACATACCGTTCAGCCAGCCGCCTATTTTTTTGTTTTATTGAATTCCAAAGGGATTTAAGGGACGGCTTCCATGATAGGAAATGATGCTTTTCGTTTCTGTATAAAGATCAAGTGTTTCAATGCAAAGTTCCCGGCCGAATCCTGACTGTTTATACCCTCCGAAAGGTGTTCCTGGAAATGCGGAGAATGGGCAATTCACCATGACGATTCCCGCTTCTATTTGATTGGCCACCCTAGTCGCACGCCCGCCATCTTTTGTCCAGAGGGCTGAACCCAAACCGAACTCCGTATCATTCGCGAGCCTCACAGCTTCTTTTTCATCTTTGAATTTCATTATGACAACGACCGGCCCGAATATTTCCTCTTTCACTACATCCATTTCATGATTGACATTCGCTATGACCGTCGGCTCATACCAATAACCGTTTTCGAAACCTTCGATGACCGCTGGCTTTCCTCCTGTCAGGATCTTCGCTCCATCAGTAATGGCAGATTGTACATAATTGTCGATGACATCCAATTGCCCTTGATCTATGACTGCACCGACGTGTGTTTCTTTGTCGAGCGGATTGCCCAATTTTAATTTTTTCGTTTTTTCTACGAATCTGGCAACGAACTCATCATAGATGTCTTCGTGAACGTATAAACGGGATCTAGCTTCGCAAGACTGCCCAGTATTGTAGAAAATGCCATATAATGATCCATCGATAGCTGCTTCAAGGTCTGCATCTTCAAAAACAATATTAGGGGATTTACCGCCAAGCTCCAATGTAACCCTTTTTAATGTCTGTGAAGCCTTGCCCATAAGATCCCTGCCGATTGGCGTAGAACCCGTGAAGGCCACCTTATTCACTTTCGGATGCTCTACAAGGTAATTCCCTACGTCAGATCCTGGTCCTGGAATGATATTGACCACACCCGAGGGAACACCAGCTTCTAAACAGATTTCCCCTAATACAATGGCTGTCAGCGGCGTTAACGAAGCTGGCTTAACAATAACTGAACAGCCAACTGCGATTGCAGGTGCAATTTTCCACGCTGCCATCATCATAGGATAATTCCAAGGGATGATTTGAGCACAAACACCTACTGGCTCTTTTTCCGTATAGTTATGGAATTGACCAGGAACATTATTGACCGATCCGCGGTGTGCAACTAAAGCGCCTGCATAAAACTCGAAATCTTCAATTGCCTGCATGACTTGACCTTGTGCTGCAGAAATGGATTTGCCGCTGTTCAGAACCTCCAATTCTACCAATTCATTAAAGCGTGAACGCATGATCGCTGCAATTTTGTTCAAAACACGAGAACGTTTATTGATCGGGGTCCGCTTCCATTTCCCGTTATCAAATGCTTCACGTGCAGCTTGAACAGCTTTTTCTGCATCTTCCTTGGTCGCCTTTGCAACCTTGGCAATGATTTCACCAGTTGCAGGATTATACGCATCAATCGTGGAACCATCCGAGCTTTCCACTCTTTCTCCATTAATGATCAGATGATAATAATCACGCTTCATTTCCGCTTTTTCAAATGCCGCCTCTTGTACTCTAACCATGTGATCCCACTCCCTCTTCTATATTACTTGCCTATGAATTGAGCTTTCCTTTTTTCAGTGAATGCTGCCACACCTTCTGCATAATCCTTCGTTAAGCCAGCAATTCGCTGACCCTCCGCTTCTTCTTTTAAGTATTCTTCTAATGTAAGGTGATAAGACGCCTCTAAGTAACGTTTGATTAACCCGATTGCTTTCGTTGGTTTGTTTGCGATATTCTCTGCAAAGGCTTTCAATTGTTCGTTCCATTCATCCACACCGATCACTTTTGTAGCGAGCCCGATATTTTTCGCCTCGCTAGCCGTAACCTTTTCCCCCAATAAAGATAATTCCAAGGCTTTCGCATGACCAACGATCCGCGAAAGGTAATACAGATTACCTGAATCAGGTATCAACCCGATATTGACAAAGGCGTTTAAAAAACTGGCTTTTTCTGAAACAAGCCGAAAATCGCATGCCAGCGCCAGGCTGAAGCCAGCACCTGCAGCCACTCCATTGACTGCTGCAATGATCGTTTTTTCACAGTTTGCTATTTGCTGCACCATCGGACCGTAGTCATCAAGCAGCTTCTGGCCTAAATTCATACCCTCATCTACATCCGATAAATCCTGCCCCGAACAAAAGGCCCTGCCTTCCCCAGTAATGATAATGGCCCGCACTTCATCTGCCCCCGCGGATATTTTTATCGCTTTCTGTATTTCCTTATTCATTTGGGACGTAAAGGCATTTAGTTTTTCAGGACGGTTCAAAGTAAGCCATGCCACTCCATTTTCAACCCTATATTTGATGGTTTCGTACATAGAGCACCCCTTATCCGCCTGTAAAATCCGGCTCTCTTTTTTCTACAAATGCTTTCATTCCTTCTTTTTGGTCCTCGGACGCAAAAAGAATATAGAAGTTCTTCCGTTCAAATTGCATGCCCTCATATAAGGGGTAATCAACGGCTTTATTGACGGATTCTTTAATCAGCCTTACAGCTAATGGGGGCTGTTTTGCTATCTTTCTGGCAAAATCAACCGTTTCTTCCATTAACAATTCAGGTGCCACGATCTTATTAATGAAACCATATTGCAGAGCTGTCCTTGCCTTTATCCTTTCAGCCGTCAACATCCATTCAAGTGCCTTCGTCTTGCCTACCAATTTCGTCAACCTTTGGGTTCCTCCTGCACCAGGCATGACCCCTAGTGTCACTTCCGGAAAGGAAAACTGGGTATCACTGGCGGCAATCAGGAAATCGCAGGATAATGCAAGTTCAAAACCACCGCCGAATACAAAACTTTTCACCGCACCGATCACAGGCTTCTTGACTAGGCTTATTCGGTCCCAATCGGCAAATTGGTTCCTTAACTCCAAACTGATTGGAGTGTCGTTGACCATCTCGTCAATATCAGCTCCAGCGGAAAATGCTTTTCCATTGCCCGATAGCAAAATCACCTTCACCTGTGGGTCCCGGTCGAATTCTTCCATGGATGAAACAATCTCCCTGACCATTTTCCTGTTAAGGGCATTCAGTTGCTTCGGCCGATTTAAGGAGATATAACCAATGCCCTCCGCGATTGATGTTTCAATGAATTGAAGCGCATTCATTTTATTTCTTCGCCGATCATCATCGTTACAAGTTTCCCGGCAAAGCCCATTAAGTCCTTCCCTGATGCTTTTCCTTCCGGCGAACGCATTCCTTGCTGCAGTGCATCGTGGTCTTCATAATACATTTCACAAAGAATGTAATACTCGGAGTCTTTGCCCATTGGGGTCCCTACAATTTTAGTGACCTCCATTTTTTGAAGACCTGGAATTTTTTCCGTTATCGGACCATGTACATTGAAATAGTGCTCGTCGAACTCTTCCTTGTTTTCAGGTTGTTTGTATAGGGCGATTAACTTTACCATTTTATAGAACCTCCATTGTATTAAATTATTTTTATCATCGGTTTCATCGCTTCGAACGGATTTTTGCATGATTTACAATATAAAATGCTGCGGCAGGCAGTTGGACCGAAGATATTTTCCATCGTGACATATGTCGATTCACAATATGGGCAATCCACATGCCATGATCCATCACTTTTCATTTGACGAGGAGGAGGGGAGATTCCGAAAACCTTCAATCCAGCTTTCCCTTTTTCAGTAATTCGATCGGATGTCCACGAAGGGGAACGTAAAAATTCCACATTTACATTTCTTACGGCAGCAAGCTGTCGAAGGGCTGTTTCCACATTTTTTTGGATGATCGACAATGCCGGGCACCCAAGAAAAGTTGGCAGCATTTTTACCGAGACATCCTGGCCCGAAACCGTCACGTCTTCAACCATCCCTAAATCCAGAATACTTACCGTATCGATTTCGGGATCTTTAACGTCTTCCAGGAGCTTATATATTTCTTCTGTGTTTAACTGTACGGTCGCCATGGTACCCCTCCCCTTTCTATTGATTCACCATGAAGCTGCTTTATCGCTTGCGTATACTTCGCTTAGCGTTTCTAGCGCTTTTTCCAAATCTTCCGTATGCTGGCCATTACGGCCATCACCTCTTGCCATCCCTATTTGCATCGTTGTTTCCAAGCCGACACTTTCATAAATTGGTGTGATGGCCTCGATCCATTTTTTCTGTAAGACAGCTTCGCCCTCTATCAAGCCGAGCTCAACCATTTCCTCTCCATATTGTCCAAGAGAAAATACGCCAGCAAAATCGGGCATTGTTTTCCCAATCGCCGCTTTCATTCTCGAAACCGCTTCCAAGTGACCAGATCCCAGCAATTGGACGAACCATGTTTTCCAGTGCATCAAATGATAGTAAAGTTCCATCTGTACTTTTTGGGCCACTTCAGCAAGCGGTTCATATGAACATGAATGAAGGGATTGAACCTTAATCGCTTTGGCTTGGGTATAAAAATAATTCCGCACTACCGCAAACGCCCAATCATAATCCGGGTCTTTCATATAGTAACCAGGTCCATTGACCAATTCGAGAATGATCGCATTGCGCCGTTCCTTGGCGGGACGGTCGTGAGCCAGCTTATCAGCATCCCCTTCACCGAGTTCTTCAAGTAATTTATAATATATGGCTGCATGCCCCATCGTGTCTTGAGATATCGAGGCGGATGCAACATCTTCTTCGATATGCGGTGCGAGCCCCAACCATTCTGCACCACGGTATGAATGGATGAAGTCATCGTCAGCCAGTTGAAGAAGCAATTCCTTGATTGCGATGTTCTTCAATGATTCATTCTTCATTTTTCACACCTCCAGCCCAAGACATTATCTCTTTTTCATCGAGCATTCCCTGCTCATACTTCCGCCATTTTTTCTTTAAATAACCGTACCCTTTTGTGGTCCTATAGTCTTTATTATCAATACGCTGAAGCGTTTTCTTTTCCTCATTCGTCATTTTCCGTATATTCTGTCTTTTGACGACCCAGATATCATCAACCACTTCACGTCTCATGAAGTTTTCTTGCGCCATCATGATGGCAATATCCTCATTTGGGGCCAGCAGGCTGAAGTGGTATTGAACGGGTGATGATTGCGTTTTACGGCTGAATACTTCAAATTCTTCAAAGTAATTTCCTTGTCTAGCTTCCATATCGTCCTTTCCCCCTCCCTTAGATGACCTTTGGCGCCAATGCCTCACGCACCCATTTATTATTTTCATAAGAAATTCTTCGAAGACTTAAGCGATCCTGCGAACGGGGACCTTCATTCCTTGCGAATACCTTCAATTTCCCCCAATCCGGTTGTTGGTAAATCCAGGTTTCAGATGCTTTGTCAAACCTAAGCGTTTCATCGGGAACACTGAAGCCAAGTGAAAGGATCCGCTTCACATATTTAGAAAAAAAGGCTTGTCGAAGTTCTTCATTCGTACTGGTTCTGATTCTGTACTTAATCGTTATATCCTGTTTGGATGTGCCCACTTCATTCTTACTGGGAGGTCCAAAGAAAAGTAATAAAGATTCCCACCAATAATTGATGGAGTCTTGAACCAATTTCCTTTGTTCAACCGTCCCTTCAGCCAAAGCCATGATTATCGCTTCACCATGCTGGGCGTGAAAAACTTCTTCCGCGCAAATCCTTTGTAATGCCCGGGCATAAGGTCCGTACGAGGCGCCAAGCATGTTCGTCTGGGAAATGATGGCTGCACCATCAACCAGCCAGCCAATCAATCCAGCATCGCCCCAGGATTTGGCTTCCATATGGAAAACATTATGAAACTTTAAATCTCCTTTAAATAAATCTTGCATTAGGTCATCCCGTTTTTTACTGTACGGCTTTAGCAAATCCTCGGCGACTCGAAGCAATAATTGTCCATGTCCCATTTCATCCTGCACCTTTGCCATGATTCCAAGTTTTCTGTTTAAGGTCGGAGCTTTAGGTACCCATTCCTTTTCTGGAAGCGCCCCCATGATTTCACTGATTCCATGCATCGATATTAACTTGATTAACGTTCCCCGGTATTCTTCCGGCATCCAATCATCCGCTTCTATCTTTTCTCCTGCTTCGATTCTGGCAATGAATTGATTTAGCTTTTCTTCTCCTGCCATATCATTTAAAAGAACGTTCATTGAAATCACCTCTTTTTATAATATAACGTTTATATAACGTTATTATATTTTATCGTTATACCTAATGCAAGACTATTCTGTCTTTTTTCTGAATTAAAGGAAATTATAGGGGAATTCACGAATCTTTTAATCCACTAAAACTTTAAAGGGCGAAGTTTCCACTTTAATTGAATCTGTCGGACAGCCCTCCGCTGCATCGTCCAGATCATCAAATAAATCTTCCGCGACCCCTGCTGTTCCTTCATTTTCATCCAGGATGACGTAGGCCACTCCCTCATCATTGTAATTAAAGATTTCCGGTGCAGCAGCTCCGCATGCACCGCATGCGATGCAAGTTTCTTGATCCACCACTGTATACTTAACCAAGATTCCCTCCTCCTTCTTTATTTCTTGATTGGCTCCATCTTCTCTTCCTTTAACGGATTACCCCGCTTTATGTATCGCGTTTTCTTGTTTGGTTCCTCCAGCTTCACGTATCGCAATCGGCACAAAAGCAGGCAAATACTGAAGATTAGAATCGTACTGTTTCAACGCTATGTTCCATGGGACGGATTTATAAACGAATGACTTCATCCTTCCGCTTATCAACGACACGAATGGCTTTTCCTTCTGAACGGGGAATGCTTTTTGGAATGTTGACAACGACATCCATCGTTACAAGACAGGCAGATTTCAAATGATGCTGGATCGTTTTTCTTAATATATCTACATTGCCATGCGTTAAGTCTTCTTCAATCTCCCTGTAGAAACCGCTTTCAATTTCAATATGCAGTTCAACACCGTCCATTTTTCCCTTCTTAACGAGATGAATCTGATAATGAGGCACAATTCCCTCCATTTGGAATAATACACGCTCAATTTCAGAAGGAAATACATTCACTCCCCTGACTATGATCATATCATCCGTTCTGCCCTTGACACGGGACATTCTAGTTGTCGTACGCCCGCATTTACACGGTTCATGGGTAATTGAGGCGATATCGCCTGTACGGTAACGAATGATTGGCAGCGCTTCCTTTGTAAGGCTGGTAAAGACAAGTTCCCCATCTTTGCCGTCCTCAACTGGTTCGAGCGTGTCCGGGTTAATCACCTCGACTAGAAAATGGTCTTCTGCGATATGCAGTCCATCCTGTGCTTCATGGCATTCTATCGCAACTCCGGGCCCCATTATTTCGCTTAGTCCGTAAATATCAATGGCTTTCAAATTCAGTTTCCTCTCAAGAGTTGCCCTCATTGCCTCTGACCATGGCTCAGCCCCGAATATCCCATACTCAAGACCATTATCAGCAGGATCAATTCCCATCTCTTCCATCTTTTCAGCAATATTCAAAATATAAGTAGGGGTTCCACAAATGCCGCGCGGTTTAAAATCATTGATGATCGTAATCTGCCGGTCGGTATTCCCCCCTGAAATGGGTACTGTCGCAACTCCTAGCTTTTCTGCCCCGCAATGCAAGCCCAGGCCCCCTGTAAACAGCCCATATCCATATGCGTTATGGAATATATCTGACTTGCGTCCTCCTGCAGCTACAATTCCACGTGCGACGATTGTTGCCCAGTTTTCCAAATCATTTTTCGTATACCCTACAATTGTAGGCTTTCCGCTCGTTCCCGACGAACCATGAATGCGTGTTACATCCTCCATCGGAACGGCGAATAAACCGAATGGATACTGATCACGAAGAGTCTGTTTTTTTGTAAACGGAAGCCTCATCACATCGTTTAGAGTTTGAATATCTTCCGGTTCCAGGCCCATCTCTTTAAATTTTTCTCTGTAATAAGGTACATTCTCATATACATGGCTAATCGTTTTTTTAAGGCGTGCCATTTGCAAACTTTCCATTTCAGCACGCGAAGCCGTTTCCACTTCCGGATTGTACATTGTTTCAGTCCCCCTCAATTTTACTATTGTCCCATCTAACATACATAACGGTAATAAAACGGAGATTAAATTATTGTTATGATTCAATTTAAGATTAATACGTCATTTCTAGGTTGTCAATAAAGTTTTTTATAATTCTACAAAAAATGACAGAATAAACAAAAAAATAACTTTTTTTTAATTTACTAAATATTCTGACTATGTTAACTTAGTATTAATGTATCACTTTTCCAACGGACGTTCCAAAAATGTACTATAACAAAAAAGGGGGATTATTATGGAATCACCAGTTAAAACAGGACATAAACCAGGAGGTCATGACAGCGGAAACAAGTATCGTCAATTAATTGAAACGGAGGAATTCAAGGAACTAATCCAAAAGAAAAAAGCTTTCATCGTACCTGTCACTCTCTTCTTTCTTGCTTTTTATTTTGTCCTGCCAATTTTAGCTGCTTATAGCGAAGTATTGAAAGGCGAAGCCTTCTTCCATATTACTTGGGCTTGGGTGTACGCACTCCTCCAATTTGCCGTCGTATGGGTAGGGGGAATCGTCTATATAAAAAAATCATCCAAGTACGACAAGTTGGCTAAAAATATCTTGAATAAATATGAGAAGGAGCTGGGCTAATGAGCATTTTTTCCCTCATGCTTTTTTTGGGCATCATTCTGTTAACGCTTACAATAACCTATTACTCTTCCAAGAAAACGAAAAATGCCAGTGATTTTTATACTGCCGGCGGCGGATTGACAGCATGGCAAAACGGACTGGCAGTAGCAGGTGACTTTATGTCGGCCGCTTCTTTCCTGGGAATTACAGGTGCAATCGCACTGATTGGTTTCGATGGCTTTTACATGAGCATCGGGAACCTTGTTGCCTTTCTTGTCTTATTGTATCTTGTGTCGGAACCACTTCGCAATCTAGGTAAGTTTACGCTGGCAGACATGATTTCAGCACGATTCAAATCAAAAAAAGTCCGAGGGATTGCTGCGGCTAACACACTTGTCATTTCAATTTTTTACATGATTGCACAACTTGTCGGTGCAGGAGGTTTGATTAAACTGCTGCTCGGCATCGATTATTGGCTATCCGTTTTGCTTGTCGGTGTACTGATGACGATTTATGTAATTTTCGGCGGGATGACAGCGACCAGCTGGGTGCAGATCACCAAAGCGGTTCTCTTACTAGGCGGTTCTGCTGTGTTGACGTTCATCGTATTTTCGCGTTTTAATTTCAACATTTCAGAGATGTTCCACCATGTCCAAACTGCAACACCGCTTGGAAAAGAATTTTTGAATCCAGGAAATAAATACACCGATGGACTCGACATGATTTCATTTAATATGTCGCTTGTCCTTGGGGCAGCCGGCCTTCCGCATTTACTCGTCCGCTTCTTTACAGTAAAGGACGCAGCTACTGCAAGGAAGTCCGTCGTATATTCCACATGGTTTATAGGGATATTTTTCATCATGACGATTTTCCTTGGTTTCGGCGCTGCATCTTTCGTCGGGTTTGATCGGATCGTCGAAGCAAACCCAGCTGGAAACATGGCCGCACCCCTTCTTGCATTAACCATGGGCGGTGAATTTTTATTCGCATTCGTTTCTGCTGTAGCATTTGCCACGATTTTAGCGGTTGTATCCGGTCTTGTTTTAACGTCGGCATCCGCTTTTGCACATGATATATACGGTGAAATCATCAAGGATGGAAATATTACGGAAAAACAGCAAGTACTCGTTGCCCGATTGGCTTCTGTCGGCGTAGCGGTCATTTCGATTCTACTTGCTTTATTTGCACAATCAATGAATGTCGCTTTTCTTTCAGTCCTCGCGCTTGGGATTGCTGCCAGTGCCAATTTACCGATCATCCTTTGCACAATATATTGGAAACGCTTCAACGCAACCGGAGCGATTACAGGAATGTCATTCGGGTTACTCAGCTCCATCATACTGGTCATGCTCAGTCCTAATGTATGGAATCCGGAACCTGGAATGGGCATTTTCACAGGCGATCCCCTCTTCACGATGAGCAACCCGACCATTTTCACCGTGCCACTTGGCTTTATTGGAGCCTATTTAGGTACAATACTGTCAAAAGCAAAAGATGACGAAAACAATTTTGCTGAAGTTCTGTTCAAATCCAACACCGGATATGGGATAAGTACAGCAAAAGACCATTAAAGAAGGGGGATCTCCATGACTACACATTTAGATCAGGATATTCACGAATTGCATTATGATCAAATCAAACAAGTACTGGTCGACGAACCATACGCTTCTTTTCTAGGGATGAGATTGACGAAACTCGGTCCCGGCACAGCGGAAGCAGAATTGATTCCAAGTGACCACATGCTAAATAGCCACGGAACGGTTCACGGTGCCATTATCTTTTCACTTGCTGATTACGTGTTCGCCGCAGCCAGCAATTCATATGGCAAAATAGCGGTGGGCGTTTCAAACAACATCAACTTCTTATCAGCTGGCAAACGGGGCGAGACTTTAACTGCCAGAGCGAAAGAGATCAAGAAAAACCATAAACTGGCATGGTATAAAATAGACGTATTAAATGAAAGGGAATTGATTGCAACCATGGAAGCGATGGTATACAGAAAAAATCAATATTTCGTCGACCAAGTTGAATAAGTAACCTTTGAAACCGGACAAGCAATCCATTTGTCCGGTTTCTTTTCCCCTTGATATGCCCATAATGCATACGCAGAGCTTATAAAAAAGGGGATTCCCGATTTGGAATCCCCCTCATTCTTAAGCCTTCTACCTAGTTATTGACCGCCATGCTGGAGTCTATCGCTTTTAGCCACTCCCCACGCTTCCTTTCACTTATTACATCATTCTCATAAACTATTTTCCCTCTATTAATGGTAGCCGAGATTCGGCAAGGGAAGGTATGGCCCATATAAACGCTTTGCTTATGTTTCGCGAAGAAATTCGTTTCCGAAACTTCATGCGTACCATTAAGGGAAACGATGGCAAGGTCTGCATCCTTCCCTACCTTAATTTGTCCTTTTCTAGAGGAGAGACCGAACCTTTTTGCCGGGCCTGAAGCTGTCCACTCAGCAACTTTATGAAGCGGGATACCATGTAAAACAGCCAACTCTATCATCGACATCAACGAAAATTGCCCCCCGCTTATTCCGCCCCACGCTTCAAAAATATTATGTTTGGCAGGATCTTTCAGTTCAAAAGGGCATGGTGAGTGGTCGGAAGAAATCATATCGAATTTCCCTTCCATTAAACGGGTAATCAATCTTTCTTGTTCTTCTCTTTCCCTTAGTGGGGGTGCACATTTTGCAACCGCGCCTTTTTCTATTAAGTCATCCTGATTGAATAATAAATAATGCGGACACGTCTCTACCGTCACATCCAGCCCCTTTTGTTTGGCCGATTCAATTTTCTCGATGGCCAAACTACTGCTAATATGGACAAAGTGCAGCGGACAGCCCGTTAAATCTGCATATGTAATGGCACGTTCCACAGCCTCCGCTTCCGCTTGCACAGGTCTTGTAGCTGCATAATCATTCGCACTGAATAGTCCATCCTTCTCTTTTTCCCGCTTAAACCACTGAGTGATCGGATCACTTTCCGCATGAAGGGCCAAGACCTTTCCCAATTCCGCTATTTTCTTCATTCCATGTAAAAGGGTGAAATCATCTGCCCGCTCAAACTCCTCATTTCCCGTCGCTGAAAGAAAGGCTTTAAATCCGATGACTCCGGATTTAGCAAGATCCTCTAAATCATCGATATTTCCCGGGACCAGTCCTCCCCATAATCCAAAGTCTACAACCGACTTCATCTCACCGAGCTTGCCCTTTTCAAGGAGAGCCTTTCGATCAATCGTTGAAGGGATTCCATTCAATGGCATATCGAAATAGGTGGTACAGCCTCCCGCCGCCATCATTTGCGATCCTGTTTCAAAGCCTTCCCAATGAGCGCGGCCAGGTTCGCTAAAATGCACATGGACATCAATCATACCAGGAAAGATATGCTGGCCATCCGCTTCATACTCTTCATCACCTTTACCATCGAGGATATCCCCAATCTTAACAATCACCCCATCCTGGATGGCGAGATCAGCTTTCTTCACTTCATCAGGAAAAACTACATATCCATTGCGGATAATAAGATCATATATAGACACACGGACCACTCCCCCAAAATATTTTTATAATCAAAGAGATTCCCTTGATGCAAGTACTTCCTCCGTCTTTCCCACATACACATCCAGTGCAGCCTGCAAAGCCTCTCCCCGATTAACTTGGAACCCCTGGCGCAAAAGGACAGCTTCCAAGGAGGCCAAGACAAAGAGGATGTTTTCTTTCCTGCAACTGAATCCCATGGTCCCGATCCTCCAGATTTTCCCGTGAAGCGGACCAAATGAGGAAGCGATTTCGATACTAAATTCATTCAACAGCATGGATCTTACAGCTTCACCGTCAATTCCTTTGGGAATTTCGATGCAAGTTACACACGGAAGTTTGTTTTTCCCATCCCCGAATAACGTTAGCCCCATTGCCTTGATCCCTTCAACGAGAGCAGCTTCGTGGAGTTCATGACGGGCAAAACGCGTTTCCAGACCTTCTTCAAGTACAAGGCGCAACCCTTCACGTAACGCATAAATCATGGAAGTCGCTTCTGTATGGTGATTCAAGCGGCGCGGACCCCAATAATCCTGCAGCATGCTTAAATCAAAATAATTACTGGTAATCGGACGGCGAAGCGAAATCTTTTGGTTATCTTCATCCGTTGCAATACCACGTTCCACCTTTTTACGGGACTGGATGATTTCTTCTATTCTCTCATTATACGTAATTGGTGCCATACCTGAAGGAACGGACAAGCATTTTTGTGTCCCTCCTATCAACCCATCAATACACCATTCATCCACCTTAACATCGGTGCCCCCGATCGAGGCAACCGCATCCACCACAAGCAGGACACCCAATTCACGGCAGGCCAAACCTATTTCCTTCAAAGGCTGCATACAACCAGTGGAAGTTTCCCCATGAACGATTGCTGTTATTTTAGGGGAGACTTTCTTGATTTCCGCGATGACAGCTTGCGGATCGAACACTTCTCCCCAAGGACATTCCATTGTATGGACTTCAGCTCCGTATCGCTCACAGATTTCGACCAATAAATGACCGAATCTACCGAATATGGGAACCAGGACCTTATCTCCCGGCTCAATGATGCTGCATAGAATCGCTTCATTACCCGATCTTGAGGTGCCATCGATCGGGAATGCCCATTTATTTTTCGTTTGAAAAACCAAACGCAGCATTTCCATCACTTCATTCATGATTGTAGTGAATGCAGGATCGAATTGCCCTAATATCGGTGTACTCATCGCCCTTAAAACACGCGGATCCACTTCGACCGGTCCTGGTGTCATGATCGTTCTCATCGGTGCATTCAATTCTGAATATGCCATTTTCCCCAACTCCTTTAATAGGCTAATTTATATAGTATTTCACTTAAAACGTCGATTCCCTTTTCCATATCCGCAACACTCGTAAACTCCTTAGGCGAATGGCTGATCCCCCCCTTACTTGGAACGAACAGCAAGCAAGTCGGACAAAAAGAACCAAATACCTGTGCATCATGGCCGGCTCCGCTGACCATATCTTGGTATGGTATATTTTTATCTTCAGCTACCTTTCGGACCAGGCGATTCATTTCCCGATCCATCGCAACAGGTTTGACATCCATCCATTGCGAAACCTCCAGCTTCATTTCAGCTTTCCTTGCCAAGGAATCGAAAGTCGAAAAGATTTCCTTACAAAACCTTTCAAGAACCTCTTCCTTGTGATGCCTGATATCGAGACTGAGCTCCACTTCACCAGCAATGACATTCGGAACATTAGGTTTAACATCCATTCTGCCAACCGTCGCAACTAAACACGGGTCCATGCCCTTCGCTTTTTTCGTTAAAAAAGAAATGAATTCCGAAGCAAAACCGAGAGCATCCTTCCTGTATGACATGGGAGTGGTGCCCGCATGATCACTCTCACCCATGATTTTAACCGTATAACGGCGCTGCCCGACAATATGGCTGACGACCCCAATTGCATTCTCATTCTTTTCAAGCACCAGTCCCTGTTCTATATGAATTTCGACGAACCGTTCAATATCATCGCGGACCGGTGTTTTATAGGCATCAGGTTCAAACCCTGACTTTTTCATGGCTTCCAAAAAAGGAATTCCTTCTGTATCTTTTAAATCCCTGACATGCTCAAGACCATAGCTTCCTTTAATATTCCTTGACCCCCAAAACGTTAAGGGAAATCTGCTTCCTTCCTCCTCACAAAAGGAAACGACTTCAATCGTCTTTCGCGGCGCCCCATAGGCTTTATACAACCTCTTAACTGCCAGGAAACTAGCGACGACCCCATATGCGCCGTCATATTTCCCACCATCCTTGACCGTGTCTATATGAGAACCGGTCAGGATGGTTCCACTGGAGGGATCCGTTCCCTCAAGCCTGCCAAACAAGTTGCCTACACTATCAAAATATGTAATAAGGTTTTCTTTTTCCATCTCTGCTTTCATTGCCTGCTGAGCGCTCATCCATTCCTTGGAATATAATAACCGGGTCACCCCATTACTCTCCGTTGCCCCGAAAGATGCCAACCATTCTATCATCGACGCAACATCATCCTTTTCATCTATGAACTTTTCGATTTGAATGCCCATCACATCGCTTCCCTTCTCAATATCCATTCATGTTATGAATATTCACAAATTTATGTTATCTATTATTTTACTTGCTTTCGCATTTAACTTCATTGACAATTCTGTTAGTATTTTGGTGTTTTTTTGTGCAAAATAACCAACTGAAGGTAAACCAATAAAAGAAGAGAGTGCCCCTTAAACCGGACACCCTCTTTTTATCAACTTGTATAATTTGAGCCTAAGCCCAATTCCCTCAATAACTGACGATAAGCGATCGACGTCTTATCTGCCGCGATATGCGCTTCCGCTTGCAAATCGAGAGGCAGCTCCTCCGGCTTTTGATTTTCCACCATTTCCTTATCTTCATTGAAAATCTGCAAATTGAATTCATAAGTATCTTCAACCGGGGCATCTAAATCAAAGTTACGGGCCATCGGCGAAAACATTCTTGTCTTTCGTGCCGAAACCGGACTGGCACAGTTCAGGATGTGAAGTTTTCCATCCTCCGGGAAATGGACAGTAAGCCTGGCCGCCAGAGGTGGATAGATATCAAAAACACGCAGCCACTCAAAGTTGGCAGGTTCTAAATGCCGCATGCCTTTTCCGTAATTACTGACGGAACTTACGTATTCCACATGCAGGCCATACTCCGTTTTTTCCACCTTATAACTAGGAACGATAGGATTGTTACGATCAGCGAAGCTTTCCGAATGAACCCAAGCAAAGTGGGACACATCCAAAAAACCTTCCATCTGCCGACCGGCTGAACCGGCAATGTCTATGGACGGCGGCAGGATGTTCAAATATTCCTCATCATCCCAGGCCGGTAACTTCGGAATACCCTCTTTATCGCTCGCAATCGAAGTCCAAACCAAGCCGTAGCGCTCTATCGCGGGATAAATATTAATACAAAGACGCGGGGATATTTTAGCGTTGGGATGCGCAGGAATCCCCGTACAATTCCCTTCCGGACCATATCTAAAACCGTGGTATGGGCATACGATATCATCACCATCCACCCACCCCATGCTTAATGGCACACCACGATGCAGACAAAGGTCCCTCGCAACGATAATCTTCCCATTAACACGATAAAGGACAAGGTGCACATCCAGAAGTTTAATGCCTATCGGTTTTTCCGATACTTCCTCAACTGCAGCCACAGGAAACCAATATTGCGATAACACATCCCAGTCCCCTTTGCTGAATGTGCATTCTTTCGGAAACGGCGTTACTCTTTTTTTCTTACTGGAAGCAACTGTGCCTTCACTCATTTTATCGTCTCCCTATCCTCACGTTAATTTTTTATAAATATTAACAAAATTAAGATAATAAGTCACTAACGATGTTATAAAACCTAACATACAAATATTTTTTTATTTATCCACCAATCCAAACAATGTAATTTGTAGGATATGCCAAAGCGTTTGTATGATATGATAATGAAAATCCGAAAAGCACGTTAGCAACCGGAGGGATTCAGACTAATATCCGAAAATTGCACTAATTTAAAACCGATTCATTTCCCTGTATTTATACACTTACACTAAATACTCTAATTTTCCAAAATGAGGTGTTTCAGATGAAGGTAGCTGAACTTTTAACATTGCCAGCATTAACCGGCATGCATGTAATTGCCGGAGGAACAGGGATGGAACGGGAAGTCCAAACAGTCAATATGATGGACGCTCCCGATATCATCAACTTTTTAAAACCAAATGAATTCCTTGTAACGACGGCTTATCACATAAAGGACAAGCCGCATCTCTTGTCTTCACTCGTCGAAGCGATGGCAAGCCAAGGCTGCGCAGCCCTGGGAATAAAGACAAAGAGGTACCTAAAGGAAATACCTGAGGAGGCACTGGTTCTTGCCAGTGATTTATCCTTTCCAATCATTGAACTTCCGGCTGAATTGTCACTCGGGGAAATCATCAACCATACGTTACGGGGGATTTTGGATCAACGTGCAGCGGAATTGACTTTCGCCATGGAAACACATAAGCAATATACAAACTTAATCATGCGCGGCAAAGGGATTCAAAAGCTGCTTGATCATTTATCGGATTTGATTGGATACCCCATCTTATTAGTTGACCAGTACCTAAAACCGATATTCCAACCAATCTCAACTGCCGGAATTATTCCAATAATCAAAAAAATGAACGAAGAGGGATTCTCATTCCACAAAACCAAAACGTCTTTCTTTTCATTTTCGTCCCTTTCCAATAAACAGCCCTATACCATCTTCCCCATCTTTATGAATGAAGAAAAATTTGGTTATTTGACGATATCAGGTGAAATCAAGACTAGCGATAACCTCATAACATTGACGATCGAACAGGCAACTAATGTCATTTCTTTTGCCTTGATGAAAGAACACGCCCTTAAACAGCATGATCGGAATATCCGAAATGATTTCTTCCTTCATTTTCTCGATGGCAGTTTCTCCTCCCAAGAGGAAATTATAAATCGGGCAAAGGAGTTTTCCTTACACAATGAACAAACCTATATATGCGCAGTCGGAAAGATCGATGAATCCGATTCGGACATAAGTTACACCCAGCTGCAACGAAGGGCTGATTCGATATACGAGTTTTTGGAAGATGAACTTTTCCTATCACCCAATCCCATTCATCTCTTTACCAAAGGCAAGAAATGCATTCTTTTATATGAAGTGAATGAAGTCTCTGCCGACGTTCTCCAAACTGTCGAAAACTCGCTAAAATCATTGCAAAGGATAACAGCCAGCCAGTTCGGCTGCACGATTTCTTTCGGAGTGAGCCATTTGAGCCAGAGTTTTTTACGGACCAAGAACGCTTACAAAGAAGCGAACGACTCTCTTCTCGAAGGCGGTCTTTCGAAAAGGACCGAATACATCCAAATATTCCGAACGAAGGATATTATGGAATTATTGAGGATCATCCCCGAAGAAGACCTCATGAATTTTCACCATTATGCACTACAGGGATTTTCAAAGGTTATCACCGAGGAGGAGCAATCCTTATTACAGACATTATCCGTCTATCTCGAAACTCATTGTCAAATATCCGAAACTGCCAAAAGGTTATTCGTACACCGAAACACAGTTGTATACAGACTCGAGAAATGCGAGGAGCTGCTTGGCAAGAGCCTGAAAGATTCGGAGACCACACTCCAGATACGGCTTGCCCTTCGCATTAAATCCTTACTTAAAATATAAAACAAAAGCCTCCCATCACTTTATGCAAGTTGTCTATATCCACAACCAAAAATTGTCTAATCTAACTAATGACAATTTTCTGATTTTTTATTATGATGATATTAATCATAACAAAATCACGTGATATAAAATGACATGCTATTGTAGAAGGGAGTTTTTTTTTGAATGACAGAATTAACAAGTCCAAGGCCTTCTCGTTAGGTCTTCAGCACGTTCTTGCCATGTATGCCGGTGCCATATTGGTGCCGATCATCGTCGGCGGGGCATTGGGATTCACTTCTCAACAGTTAGCCTACCTTATTGCCATTGATCTATTGACCTGCGGGATCGCTACATTATTGCAATCTTGGAAAAATAAATACTTTGGCATTGGCCTCCCGATAGTTTTGGGAACTTCTTTCGTCGCAGTCACCCCCATGATATCCATCGGCAGCAATTATGGCATTTCCGCAATCTATGGATCAATCATCGCCGCTGGATTATTCATCATTTTTTTCTCCAACATATTTGGTAAACTGCTTAAATTATTCCCGCCTGTCGTGACCGGTACCGTTGTCATCATCATTGGATTATCCTTAGTGCCCACCGGCATAAAGAATATGGCTGGCGGTTCCGGCAGCAAAGACTTTGGCTCAGCCGAGAACTTGATGCTTTCTTTAGGAGTCCTCGCCGTTATTCTGTTAATCAATCGCTGCTTCACTGGATTCATTCGCTCCATTTCCGTTCTGATTGGCATCATAGCAGGAACGATCGCTTCAACGTTTTTTGGGAAGATGGACTTTTCCACCGTTGCCGAGGCTTCTTGGTTCCATATCCCCGCTCCTTTGTACTTCGGTACACCCAGCTTTGAAATAGCACCCATACTTACGATGATGTTGGTTGGCACAGTCATCCTTGTCGAATCCACTGGCGCATTCCTTGCTCTTGGAAAAATAACCGGCAGGGAATTGAGTGAAAAAGATATTGTCAAGGGCTACCGGGCAGAAGGCCTTGCCTTCACTTTAGGCGGGATTTTCAATGCCTTTCCTTATAGTACATTCGCCCAGAATGTAGGCCTCGTTCAATTATCCGGTGTAAAAAAAAGAACAATCACCATTGTAGCCGGCTTCATTTTAATCGGGCTTGGACTTGTACCGAAAATCGCAGCACTCGCTACCCTGATTCCTACTGCCGTTCTCGGGGGTGCTACCGTCGTCATGTTCGGAATGGTCGTTTCATCAGGAATTAAAATGTTGAATGACGTCGATTTCTCGGATAATGCTAATTTATTGGTCATTGCTTGTTCAGTCTCACTCGGACTGGGCGCCACCGTCGTTCCCGAGTTATTCTCAAGCCTTCCGGAAGCAATCCGTATCGTTGTCGGGGATGGAATCATCACAGGAAGCCTGACAGCCATCATCCTGAATGTAATCTTGACACCGCGAAGGAAAAAGGCGGCAGATAGTACCATCGCTGATGCAGATCAGTTCATGGCAAAAAGTATTTAAAAAGGAGGCCTTTAGAATGATTACTCTTAAGTCACTAAATGCACTAAGCGAAAAGGAGTTCACGAAGTTCCTTGGTGATACTTTCGAACATTCACCTTGGATTGCAGAAAAATCAGCAGCCAGTAGACCATTTTCATCCATAATCAACCTGCATCGATGCATGGTGGACATTGTAAGCAATTCGTCCAAGGAAGAAAAGTTAACATTAATCAGGAAGCACCCGAACCTAGGCGACAAAGTTGAAATGAGTGATGATTCGACTCTGGAACAGCATGGCGCCGGTTTAAAGGACCTTACTGCCGAAGAATATGAAAGTTTCATATCATTGAACCGGCAATATATGAATAAATTCCGCTTTCCATTTATCCTGGCTGTACGCGGCAAAGATAAAAATGACATATATCAATCGATGAAAACAAGGATTCACCATTCAGAAACAATAGAGTTCGATAAGGCACTATCTGAAATTCATAAAATTGCCCTATTTCGTTTACAGGATAAAATCAAAATCGAAGGAGAGAATTCAATGAAAAATAAATCAGCCGCACAAACACTAAGTTATGGAAAAGGAAATGTTTTTGCCTATAGGACCTATTCAAAGCCTTTAACCGGAATCCAACAAATACCAGAATCCACTTTTTCAGGCAGAGATCATATCATTTTTGGCACCAATGTAAAAGTTTCCGTTGGCGGCTCCTCTTTTCTTCCCTCCTTCACAGAAGGGGACAATTCCATGGTCGTAGCGACAGATTCGATGAAAAACTTCATCCAACGGCATTTAGCCACATTCAAAGGAGCAACATTAGAAGGTTTTGCTTCATATGTGTCAGAAGCCTTCCTTAACAAATATCCTCAAATCGATACGGTTAAATTGATTGCCGAGGATATCCCTTTCGAAGCTGTGACTGAAGCGACGGATCTTCAATTGAAACCGAGTGACCTTGTATTCAAAAAGTCCCGCAACGAACGGGCCCAGGCAGCCGTCGAAATCATCCGCGGGGAAAACGGCAGCGAAATCGTTCAGCAAAGCAGTTCCATCCTTGACCTCCAATTAATCAAAGTAAGCGGGAACTCTTTTGTCGGTTTTATCCGTGATGAATATACGACGCTTCCCGAAGATGGAAATCGTCCGCTTTTCATCTATTTGAATCTCCATTGGGTCTATGAGGATCAAAAAGATGCATTCGGCGTAGATCCTTCTAAATACGTGGCTGCTGAACAGGTGATCGATATTGCTACATCCGTTTTCCATGAAATGGAGACCCCTTCGATCCAAAATCTGATTTATGAAATCGGCTGCCGTATTTTAACCAGATTCCCTCAGCTTCTTGAAGTTACATTCGAATCCCAAAACCACACATGGGATACAGCCGTTTCCGAAATCCCTGAATCCAAAGGAAAAGTATATACAGAGCCGCGCCCGCCATATGGCTTTCAGGTCTTCACCGTTAAAAAAGAAAATCTCGAAAATAACAAAATCCTGGCTGCCGCTGAAGAAAATATCGGTTAAGGAGTATTTATGCCGGGTATAACAACACATATATTGGATTTAATGCATGGCCAGCCTGCCGAAAACGTGACGATTGAATTATACTTTTCCGAATCATCCACCGCTGACTGGCAGCTGCTCAAGTCAGCAGTCACAAATACAGACGGGAGGCTCGACGCCCCGCTGCTGAACGCAGAAAACACTAAAAGGGGAAACTACGAAATCATTTTTCATATCGGGGATTACTTCCGGAATAAGTCCATCGATCTTCCTGATCCGCCCTTTTTGGAACAGGTACCCGTCCGTTTCGGACTATCTTCCCCATCCTCTCATTACCATGTGCCACTGCTCGTTTCCCCATGGGGCTATCAAGTGTATAGGGGAAGTTAAAAGAAACTGCCGGAGAAGACCTTCTCCGGCAGTTTCTTTTTTGAATGATTACCACAACTGAAAAAGTAACAAACTATCATTGTTTACCAACACTATTTATAGCAGCAGTCATTTGACGTACTACATAACAAAGATTTTGATTTTCAGGATATATGTGTCAATCTGGTTCAAGAGTTGCCGTGGCAACCCCAAAAGCATTACACATGGTCGATGAAATGGCTAACAGCCTCATTTCAATAATTCCTGAGCAATTGGGTTCGTCTTTTGCTCTCATTACAGCAATTACAAGTCTTCCTCTAACATACGTAATGGCAAATGATCCTTATAATTTTGGAGTAGTGCCTATTATCGCTAAAACTGCCGCGGCATACGGAGTGGATCCGGTTGAAATTGCACGGGCTTCTGTGCTTGGGCAGCCGATACATGCGATGAGTCCGTTAATTGCTTCGACTCATTTATGGGTTGGGATGGCAAAGGTGGATTTTGGTACGCATCAAAAATTCATTTTAAAATGGGCAGTGGGGACATCTGTAGTCATGATTATTATTGCTTTACTTACCGGAGCTATTTCTTTATAGAAGACTTTGAAATACAAAGAGTTCTTTATACTAAACGTAAGAAAATACTTTGGTTTGTAAAAATAATTGCTTGATATAAATTATTGTTTAGTTGGGTCGAGGGAAGAGCATGAAAAAATTCAAATAAAGGGGAAGGGCAATGTAGGAATTTCAGAAAACCTTTCAATAATATACAATACAAACACACCTCTCTATCAACTTATATGACGTAATTTCATTATATTAATAAAAAAGGCTAAATTAATAATTCCAATTTTTCATATCAATCTATATAAAATTTGAATGGTTATTACAATTCTGTACCAGCATAAGACGTGTATCTATATAAAATGACCGCTTAAAACACATGAAAAAACCCCACCTGTTCCCATAGCGACTGGTGGGGTTTCTAACTGGCTTCTACATCTACATCAACCGGGAGGTCCATCTTGTGCAATCACGTCCTTTCGTTTAAACGGCTAATTTACTGTATTCATCCAACTGATCTTTAGTTAAATTTTTGATGAAATGGTCGATGTTTATCGACTCGATTTCATATCTTTCACAAATCTTCAAATAACTTTCATAAGCTTTATCATAAATGTTCATCATCTAGAATCCTCCTTCTGTTATATAACAATAAATTTAACTTAATAATAATATATAACACACTTATTTCCCCGTCAATGTATTTTTCTGAAAATTCAATAAGGTTTTCATTCTTTTAGTATTTCCCATATTGTTCTTCGCTAACCGTTTCACTTAGAAAAAAGCAGTACGTAGGTGTTAAATACCTCTTCTTACTACTAATTAAGGGAATAGCCTAAGCTTTTATCACTTCTTCTTTAAATAACCTGCTTTTTTTGCTCCAAAAAAAAGAAGCTGCTGATCAGCTTCTGGTAATGAATTTCAATCATGGATTCACCTAAACATTAAACACTATAAATGTTTCCACTTTTCGCCAAATAATGTTAGCTAATTATATGCTTAACTATTATATCTTGAGCAAATAAAAATATAAGCCAACCTATTATTCCTAGACCAATTGAAACAAATAAGTGAAAGGAATGTCTTAGTGCTATCCCTATAATCAATAACATCACAACTGTTGCCGGTATACCCCAAGCCACACCTAAAGCAAATTTACTTAATGTTTCCTTATGCTCACCCTGTATATATAGCCAAAAGATACTTAAAACGCTAACTATTGGTAAAGCTGCAATTATTCCGCCTTGTTGAGGATACCTTCGTGATATTTCTGTAATAATGCCAATTATTATGGCTGAAACAATAATTTTAACGGTTGTGAACATCTTCCGCCCTCTCCTTTAATAAGGTAAATGCTTCTAAGATCAGATTCCTTTCCTCATTACTCATTTTTTCAAATAGAAGTTGTTTAAGCTTTTCTTCATCCAGACTGGAATGACGGTGCAATACGTCGCCTCCCAAGTCAGTAAGCTTTAGAATTACCTTTCGCTCATCCTTGATGCTGCGGGTTTTAAATACATACTTTTTTTCTAATAACCGTTTAATATGCTCTGAGGCTGTGTTGTGAGACACATGAATTGTTTTAGCAATTTCTTTTATGCCTACTTCATTTTCTTTTTGAATAACTTGCAAAATCCTTATGCTTTGGTGAGTAATTTTTTCTTGGTGTTTATAACGTAATTGATAGTAAATATCCGTCCATAATTGATTTAACTGTCCGATTTCTTTTAACATATTATCCCTCACTATATCGTATTTTACGAATATATCTTATAATACGATATAAATGAATGATAAGCAACTTCTTCAACTACCTGCCCCGGTCTTTAGCTAAAGCACCTGTTAATACAAAAAGCTTTTTTAAATGAGCAAATATTAAGAGTGTGTAAATTAATTGTTGGTATTAGAAACTAAATATTTCTAACTAGTATACTTCAATATAGATAATCGATTTTAGTTCTTGGATGTTCGAGAATATGGATAAAAAGATACTTTATATCCCTTTTTTCACACAATGGAACCTGACGGACTTTTAATAAATGGGGAACGAAACGTCGTTGGGAAAATGAAATTATATATTCGACCACTGAAAAAGGAAATATTTATGGAAGGCAGAAAGAAAGCTTAAGAACTTAAATAATAGGAGGAATACTTTAGTGGATCAAGATCAAAACAAAACAAATAGAAGTTTCAAGTCACTAATTGAAATACTATTCGTTTCAACAAGGCTTGGTTTAACATCGTTTGGTGGCCCAATTGCACATTTAGGTTACTTTCATGATGAGTATGTTAGACGAAGAAAATGGATGGATGAAAAAAGCTATGCTGATTTAGTTGCTTTGTGTCAATTCTTGCCTGGTCCAGCTAGCAGTCAGGTTGGAATTGGAGTCGGAGTTATGCGGGGAGGTTTCATCGGTGGAATTTTAGCTTTTCTTGGCTTTACACTACCTTCGGTGATAGCGTTAGTACTATTAGCATTATTTCTCAAAGGAATGGACGTTTCAAATGCAGGCTGGATCCACGGATTAAAAATAGTGGCCGTAGCCGTAGTTGCACACGCCATTTTGGGGATGTCAAAAAATTTAACTCCAGATATAAAAAGAAAGGCGATTGCATTAATAGCCTTGGTCGGGACCTTGATTTGGCAGACTGCCTATGTGCAAGTTGGTATTATTATACTGGCCGCATTGATTGGTTTCCTAATTTATAAACAACACGACGAAAGTTATGAATCTACTATTCATTTTCCAATTTCTCGTGGTTTCGGATTTGTTAGTTTAGCTTTATTTTTCGGATTACTGTTTCTACTTCCAATTTTACGGGAAGTTACTTCATCAAATTGGATTGCTCTGTTTGATAGCTTTTATCGGTCCGGTTCTTTAGTGTTTGGTGGTGGACATGTAGTCTTGCCATTGCTTGAACGTGAATTTGTCCCTACTGGCTGGCTAGACCAAGAGGCATTTCTTGCTGGATATGGTGCAACACAAGCTGTACCAGGTCCATTATTTACGTTTGCAGCATACATAGGTGCCGTGATAAATGGATGGCAAGGTGGCTTATTAGCAACGATTGCTATTTTCTTACCTGCATTTCTTCTTATTTTAGGGACATTGCCATTTTGGAACACATTACGCCGCAATTCTAAAGTAAAAGGGGCGTTAATGGGAGTAAATGCAGCAGTTGTAGGCATCTTGATTGCGGCTTTTTATAATCCCATTTGGACCAGCTCCATCTTAACTCCTATAGACTTTGCTTTTGCTGCCATCTTATTCAGCATGCTTGTGTATTGGAAATTGCCGCCTTGGTTTATAGTGATAATCGGTGCTATTGGTGGCTCCCTTATGACGTTAAATGGATAAAATTGCTCGTATAAAAAAACCTTTAAGGCTTAGTTTCCGTTAACAAAATAGGAATAGCAGGTAGTCGCACCTGCTATTCCTTTTAATGTTTAACTGAACAGCGCTTTGCTTGTTCCCTTTTTTGAAGGGGATGGGGTTGGCAGTATTTCTTTTTGTAATATAGGGCCGTATGTATCGACACGGCGGTCTCTGAAGAATTGCAGAATTCTTCTAGTCTCTTCTATTTCTTTTAAATCAATTTCTTGTACAATAATTCCTTCTTCATCATCAAGTGAAGCTAGAATATTCCCGAATGTATCGCTAATGAATGAACCGCCATAAAAATTCATGTCCTTTTCCTGGCCCACTCGATTTGTCGCAGCAACGAATACACCATTAGAAATACCATGAGCGGAAATTGCCTTTTCCCAGGATGATCTTGTTGATATTTCGGGATGATCAGGCTCTGAACCAATAGCAGAAGGATAGAATAATATTTCTGCACCTTGCAAGCTCAAAATTCGGGCCACTTCTGGATACCACTCGTCCCAACAAATCCCAACACCTATTTTTCCATAAGCCGTTTCATAGACAGGATACCCAGTATTGCCTGGAACGAAGTAATATTTTTCATGATACTGGGGACCATCCGGAATATGATTTTTTCTTGTAATTCCTAAACATTCTCCATCAGCATCAAATACAGCTGCACTATTAAAATAAATTCCAGCACCTGCTCTTTCGTAAAAAGGGACAATCAAGACAATGGCTAATTCCTTTGCTAATTCACCCATTTCGACTAATGTACCGCTATCTACATCTTCAGCTAAATCATAATTTTTCACACTAACCGTTTGCGGAAAATATTGCGAAGAAAATAACTCCTGTAAGCAAACGATTTGTGCACCTTTCTTTACTGTTTCTTTTATTTTCTCAATCGTTTTTTGGATATTTTGCTCAATGAATTCTCCGCAATGAATTTGAATAAGACCGACTTTTACTTTTGACATTTTCTCACTACCTGCCTTTTGATATTTTTTATCTTATACCTTTTGGACCACCTGGTTTTCATATACGATCTTTCCATCCATAATCGTCAACTTCACTTCTGTTTCAAGAATTTCCTCTGTTGATATGCTGAATAAATTTTTATTTAATACTGCGATATCCGCTATCTTCCCTGCTTCCAATGTGCCTAAGTCTTTATCTCTGAAAGACCCGAATGCCGGTGTAGCCGTATAATATTTTAACGCTTGAGCTAATGTTATTCCTTCCGACTCTTGCCACGCCTTCCCGGTTAAATCTTTTCTGGTGATTGCCTGATAAATACCCATCATGGGATTTAGGGGCACTACAGGAAAATCTGTACCAAAGGCAATTTTAGCACCAGTATCCACTAGTGTTTTGATAGGATAATAGAGAGGGTGTTGTTTTTCACTGATTCTAGCTGTATATGCCTCACTTTCCATTAATTCGATATGTTTAGGTTGAAATGAAGCGATTACATCTAATTCCTTAAAGCGGCGAACATCGTCTGGATGCAATACCTCCACATGTTCTATGACATGTCTAGCATCTCTTTGCCCATTTACGTTTCTCGCTTCTTCAAATGCATCCAATGCTAAGCGGACAGCACCGTTACCAATGGCATGGAAACGAATTTGAAATTTTTCCTTATCTGCCTTTTTTACTAATTGTTTAATTGTTTCAGCTGGATAAGTGGTTCCGCCTTTTGTTTCAGGGCGGTCTTTGTAATGATCCAATAAAAAAGCAGTATGACTTGTCACAACACCATCTATAAATTGTTTTAATCCAGAAAAGGTGAGCTTGTCTGACTGATAATTTTTTTGTAATTCCTTTGCGGCAGCTAAATCCATTTTTAACTCCGGCGAAAAGTGAATTCTAGTAGTTAGTAGCCCTTCTCTCTCAAATTCTTTAAAAATTTCAAGATCGTCTAATGGATTTGGCGCAATTTTAGCTCCGTATAAATCATTAACGGATGTGATTCCCAATCTTTTTGTTTCATTAAGAAAACCTTGGAATAGGCTTACACGTTTTTCTTTCGGTAATTTGTATGCATGTTCCGATGCATACCCAATTGCCTGTTCAAATAGAAGGCCTGTCAGTTCCCCATTTTCATCTTTTCCAATTTCTCCATATTCCGGATCTGGTGTATTCTTCGTTAATTGAATCATTTCCATTGCTTTACTATTGATCCATGCGTAATGCACTTCTGCATTGAATAATAAAACAGGGCGATCACTAATGTATTTATCTAGTGTTGTTTTATGCGGCAGCACTTTGTTCTTCCAATTGGTATGATCCCAGCCAACACCAAATATCCACTCATCATTTGGTCTCGTTTCTGCAAATTCGCCTACTATTTTGGCTGCATCTTCTTCTGAAGCAGCTTCAAATAATTTGGCACTATCCTTCTGTAAAATGCTTCCCATCATAATATGCATATGAAAATCGTGAAACCCCGGAATAATTAGTCCGTCTTCCATGTCATACACTTTTGTTTGATTTCCAAGGAATGACATTACATCTTCTTTAGAACCGATTTTAATCATTTTATTATCTTTAATGGCGATAGCTGCTTTAATTGGCTCATCTTGTAACCCAGTGAAAACATGTTGACCAGAAAGAATGATGTCTGCAATTACCATTTTTACCCTCCTTGATGAATATAACTTTTATACCTGAATTTCTTTTTCAATCGCACTATCGATAGAAAGCTCCGGCGGCCGCTTACTAAACATTTTCGTATTTGAAAGCAGCATGATGAAACCAATTCCAAACCATCCCAATCCGAGTAAAAGTGCCTTTGAATCAAGACTGGTCCATAACCAAATTGTGAAACCAGTACCAATCAGCGGCAATATTAGGTATTTTAGTGTGTTCATTCCCTTTCGCTGTTTTTCTCTAATAAAATAATGGGAAATAACTGAAAGATTAACAAAGGTAAAGGCAACAAGTGCCCCAAAGTTAATAAAGGATGATGCTGTCACTAAATCAACAAATAAAGCAGATAAAGCAAAAATACCCACTAAGATGATGTTGTGTGTTGGAGTTTGAAATTTTGGATGAATGTGACCAAATATTTTCTTTGGTAGAACTCCATCTCTCCCCATCGCATACAAAAGTCGCGAAACACTTGCATGAGCTGATAAACCAGATGCCAGCCCCCCGGTAATATATCCTGCTAGAAAAATAGATTGAAATAAATTACCCCCTATGTACATGGCAATTTCCAAGGAAGCGGAATCTGGATCTTTAAAAGCTTGGAAATTTGGGTAAACAAGGTGACTGATGTATGAGATGGTGACAAACAGACCTCCCCCTATTAACGCGACGAGGAAAATGGCTTTTGGTATTATTTTTTTCGGATTAATGGTCTCCTCTGAAAATGTGGTAACAGCATCAAATCCTAAAAAAGATAAACATAAAACAGAAGATCCTGCTAAAACTAAAGATAGTGGTATATCTCCATTCACAAATGGAGAACTCATGAGTAATGTTCCTGAACCCATTCCGTTAAGTAACCCTTTAATAGAAAGGAATGTAAATATAACGATTATTAAAAATTGACAGGCAACTAATAAAACATTTATTTTTGTTGCTATTTTCACTCCAATAATATTTACAGTGGTGATTAAAATGACAAAGGCAATTAACCAGAAGGAAAAAGGAACGGATGGAAAATATGCGTTTAAGTAAATAGCGATCAGTAATCCATTGATCATTGGCAAGAATAAATAGTCCAATAGGATAACCCAGCCCACTAAGAACCCAAGGTGAGGATTAAGAGCCTTTTGAGTAAATGTATATGCAGAACCGGCAACAGGGTAGGCCTTAACCATTTGACCATAGCTATAGGCTGTAAACAACATACCAGCCAAAGCTATGATATAGGCAGCAGGTACCATCCCTTTCGTTATTTCCGCAACAACCCCATAAGTTGAAAAAACTGTTGTAGGTGCCATATAAGCCAATCCAAATAGCACTAAAGGAAATACTGTTAACGAACGTCTTAATTTTGCATTCTCCATGTATCACTCCACCCTTATTCGTGATTAATTAACATTAATTAACTAATATGCAAATACCATACCAAGTGGGGATTAATAGCATTTTGCCAACAATTGCAATATACAGATTATTTAATGAATTAATGGGCTTATGCAATTCTACATCAATTATTTAATATTGCATAATTAGTCGTCAGTGACAGAAGTTAATACCAGCTCGACCACTTCTTGAATTCCCCTTTTATTCCATAAGAAAAAGAGCTGCCAAAGCAACTCCTTTGAAAGAGTAAATTAACAATAGTCGAAAATATTTATAGGTTTATAATAAGTTTCTTTAAGAACAGTTTCGCTCTTAAGCTAACGCACCCCTTATTTACGTGCATTTATCTGTACATATAAAGATTTAAGTGTTTGTGCTATCTTGTTTCAATCGCCATACGCAAGTTTGAGATGACTCCAAGAAGCAATATTAACGAACAAATCATTTTTTCAAAAGCTGTTCCAAATAATTGCAGTATAAAACCAAATGACCAAAGCACAACAAAAAACCAACATATCACAGTTATTCCTTTATATAATATATTTCTGCCGACAAACAGGGTGAAAAAAACTCCAAATATAGAAATAATGGTATTCATAATAGAAATTGGTAGCTGAGTAGCCAGAGATTCAGACCGTCCGCCATTAACCCATGTCAATGGAATAACGCCTTTAATAATAAGAACATGGATTAAGATAGTCAAAGAGTAAAAGCTAATCCCCATAAATATAGCTGTTTTCATATCAATTTTTCTAAATCTTTCTAACATACAATCACCTCATTTCTCCCAGTTATCCTATTATTTAATTTAATGATGTTTATTCATTTATCTACTGTCGTATGACACATTACCCCTTTGCTCAAAAACCCTCCGAATATTTATTCTTCCTTTAATGATAGGAAGATTTCGGGTGATGTATCAAATATCATCTTTACTACAATCATTAACGAATCAAGGTAAAATTAAAAAAGCATGAGCCCGGTAGATTACCGGGTTCATGCCCTCAAGGCTGCCTAAGTAAATAAAGTGTCTAACTTTTTGGGTTCACTTACTTATGCAAGTCCTTGTATTTTCCCCTTCAGTCTTTCAATGAAGTGTGAAAAATATTGTGGGGATACTTCTGTTGGATATAGCGTATTAGTGCAGTGACAACCTGCGGACCGGATTCTACGAGTCTACCTTGTT
This sequence comes from Peribacillus sp. Aquil_B1, assembly GCF_022603275.1. Classification (NCBI taxonomy): domain Bacteria; kingdom Bacillati; phylum Bacillota; class Bacilli; order Caryophanales; family Bacillaceae; genus Peribacillus; species Peribacillus sp. Aquil_B1. The sequence goes on from NZ_JAKXEE010000002.1 coordinate 731,419, forward strand.
CAAATGCAGTGAAGTTATCACCGCCTGAAGCTAAATAATTACTAACCGCTACTTCATACTCGTTGCTTGCCTGAATCTCTTGACCCTTCATGTCTTTCAGCCCATCAATGCGATTGCCAATTGGAGCATCGGGGTCCCAATTATACGTTAAACCAACCGTTTGCAACCTATTTTCATAATTTTTCGCCCACTGCTGTTCTAAAGCAAGTTTTATTTGGTCTCCTGTTAAGATTAACTTACTGATACTATGACCCATAGGCAAGCCTGTATAAAGGTCTTCTACAGTGATCTCCCCTTTTTTTAAACTTTTCCGCATTTCGCCTTGATGGACAAAAGCTATATCTACCCCCATGGCTTCCCGCTCAGAATCTGCAATCATTTTCGCTAATGGAGATTCACCGTTTGCATCTTGATTTCGCTTGATTTCTTCAGGCATTTGTCCTATTACCTGATTAAAGCGGCTCCCCAATCTTTTTCTGTATTTATTTAGAAGAGCAACCGTTTCTTTATCTGGTTTTATTTGATGATGTGCCGTGACAATAATCTTTGCTTGTTTCTTAACGACATTTTTAGTATGTGGGTCAATTTCAAGTTTTACTTGAGAAAAAGCTTTCCCATTGGAATACGCTTGAACGATCAGTTTACCGGCTGCAACGGTATTGGCATATTCATGGCTGTGACCGGCAAAAATGACATCGACCTCATCATCGATTTTTGGAGCCATCTCCACTAAAGCTCCACTGGAATTTGCTCCTGCCTTATCTGATTTAGCTGAATCATGTGCCAGTACAACCATTACTTTAATCCCTTTTTCCTTTAAAATCTTAACGGTTCGGTTAATAGCTGAAACCTCATCCGTAATTTCTACTTCTTTTCGATTTTCAGGTGCCACATACAGGTTGGTCTCTTTGGTTAACACCCCGATGAATCCAATATTAATTCCGTCAATTTGTTTAATAACATACGGTGGTAACAAGGGAGTACCCGACTTTCTATCGATTATATTTGCAGAACTGTAAGAAGTATTGGCACCTTGAAAATAACCTGTTTTTTTATTGAATCCTCCATAAATAAGACGTTTCATTTCATTTACGCCTTGGTCCAATTCATGATTTCCAGGTGTCCCGACATCAAAGTGCAGGAGGTTTAAAAATTCAATCGTGGGTTCGTCTTTAAATTGAGAAGAGATTGGAGGACTTCCTCCAACCATATCACCTGCATGAACAAGTAATGTATTTGGGTTTTCTTGTTTATATTTTTTTAAATGGGCAGACAGGTATTCAGCCCCACCTGCCATGGTTCCTGAAACCATTTGATATTTATTTAGTTGGCCGTGAAAATCATTAACGCCTAACAAATGTACTTCAATATAGCGGTTGGATGTGGAATGATTAGATGAGAATGCCGGGATTTTATAAGCTACGAAAATGATGATAAATACCAAGATGAACAAAAAAGATATGGCCTGAAATTTTGACAATTTTCGATCCCTCCCTCTAGATGTAAATTAAGAATAACTCTTGAATTTTATATCCGTATAAAGGGACCGTGATTTTTTGTTATATTTCATATAATAATTGTTAAGTTAACACAGTACATGCATATCTTTTTAAAATACTCATTCGGCTTAACATTTAGAAATCGGATAGCAATAAATACAGTTTTATTTAAACAGGCTCCAATTTTTCTACCCATTAATCCGATAATACTTGAATTTACCCTCACCCATAAAAATTTCACTTATTTTAGTTCAACTAACGCACTCCTTTAGTTAGATTCCCCGGCCTTATTTGGTACTAATGGACGGCTCTAATCATATTCTTATAAAAAGAAAACAATAAGAAGGGGTGCATAGTCAGTTGATAAAAGTTAAGGTTGGTTTACGGCCCATTGTAAGTAAAATAAATTTACCTACTGTTTTGAAAACAACCATACTTCCAGGTGACTCAATTGAAAGATTATTTATTGCAACCCAGGTAGGAGAGATCTTTTACATAGGAAACGGAGATATAAGGACTTTTTTAGATATTCGCACGCGAATCCTGAAACTAGGTGCTTCTGGTGGCGGATATGATGAACGGGGATTGCTAGGGCTAGCGTTTCACCCCGAATTTTATTATAACGGTCTGTTTTATCTTCATTATTCAGTAGCTGGAACACAAGGACCAGGTGCTCTTCCTGAATCTTTTAAGCCTGATCCGTGTGATCCAAAGACTTTAAACCTAAGGTGGATAAATAGAGAAACACAATATGATCATATTGATACAATTGAAGAATGGATTTTACAATCGAATGGTCAACCCCAAAAACGACGGACATTACTTAACTTAAGAAGACCATTTTCCAATCATAATGGGGTCAATAGTTTAAACTTTTCACCTGAAACAGGAAAACTTGTTTTAACAACCGGAGATGGTGGATCAGGCTTTGATCCATTTAACTTAAGCCAGGATGATCTAGAAATCGCCGGTAAAATAATTGAAATGGATGTAGGTAAGAATATGTACGCCAATGATCCACCCATTGTCACACGTTTCAATGAACTTCCCACAACCATTCAGGAATCGCTCATGGTAATGGCCAAAGGGGTCCGCAATATATCAGGCATTTCATTTCAAAGGTTTTATAATCAGTATATTAAATATGCGGGAAATGTCGGCCAGAATTTGGTCGAGTCGATTTTTTCATTCGTTCATTATAAACCAATGCCGGTTACTCAGCTCATTCAAGCTTCTTTCATGAATTCTGAACCTGACAAAGAAGGATTTATTAACTTTGGCTGGCGAGGTTGGGAAGGTGCTTTTCCTGCTTCGGTTATAAAAGGCTGCACTGAAAATCAGAATTCGGATGAAAAAACAATTGCTTATTACAATGAAGCAGTATCACTTTCAGGGAGTCGTCTTCAGCCTTTAACTAGTTATTTTCATAAAGATAACAGACCCGATAAGTTTGGAGGAACTGCACTTACAGGAGTGCAAGCATATATGGGGAAAAGCATCCCTGGTTTAACAGGAAGCGTTGTATTTACCGATCTTGCCCTGAAAGAATCTCAACCACAGGTTAGAGGGGCTCTGGCTTATACCACCGTTAGACCAAATGGTGAACAAAATGATTTTAGTGTGATACAAACCGATTATGATTTTGGGTCTCAATCCGCTTATTATGTTAATTTGGGAACGAATCTGGATCAAAGCAGATTATATTTAGGGGTTTATGGCTCCATGAAAGTGACTGATTTCAACCAGGGTACTGTTTTTGAAATTGTTCCATGAATCATAACTATAAAATTCTTGATCATTCGAAATTAAAAGCAAGTGATGGAGAATCACTGAATTATAATCCTTTTTAATCTTTTAAAAAGGATTAAAGCAATTTCAACCCATAACCAGCTATAAATGAAAGCAAATATAAAGCCCGTCATAAGAAATGAAATGGAAATAGAGACGCCTGGACCTAAAACCGGAAAGTGAAAAATAAGTATTAGACTCATAATCCCTAACATTAAAAGAATGGCACCAGCAGCGATAATACTTAATCTCTTCCTAAAGAAGTAAAAAGATGCCCCTATGCCAACTCCTAACAATCCTGTTGTAAAAGGAAATACAATCAGTTCAGCTGGCTGCAGGATGAATAACAACATAATTGTCAGAAGGTAGGTCATCACTCCATATGGAATGGAAAACATGGAACATAACAAAATAGGTGCAGTGGCTAGCGGACTTATAAAATATCCTATACCTGGTAAAAAGCCCGCAGCAGCCTGTAGAATAGCAGCAATACAGGCTAAAATAGACCCTAAAATGAGCTTCATCGTTTTTTTACGTTTATTGAATACTATTTGAGATAAACGAACCTCATCAGAAATGGGTTTAAAAAAATACACCTTTCCACCTCCTTTTAAATGGTTTTTACGTTACGATACATTATATTACCATTTATTAGAGGTGGAACCATTATTAATGATCCAAGCATCAAGATCCTGTGTAATGAATAATAGCTTAATAAAAAATCTCTCTAAAACTTAATCACCTATTAAAAAAACAAGGCCTTATTGGCCCTGCTTCTTATTTGACCATTACTTTTCCAACCATTCCTTCCTGGAAATGGTACCGACATATCAGTTCATATGTACCGGGCTGTTTCGGTTGCACGGTAATGGTTTTTTCTTCACCTGGCTGGACCTCAGCGTCAATTCCGAGCTTTTCCACTGTGAAGGTGTGTTCTTTTGTACCTTTGTTTTTCAATATCACCATTGTGGCTGTTCCATTCGGAATAGTGATGACATCCGGATTAAAGGAATCGTCGTTCAACTCGACCTCAATCGATTTCATCGTAGGCTGAGCTACAACACCGGATTCGGCATATACGCCGAATGAGCCTAGAGTTGTCACAACTACAAACATAGCAAGCACAACGACTAATCCTATTACCTGCTTTTTCACAGACATTCGCAATCCCTCCTTCCCTATCACTATTTTTTCTAATTCATGAAATATTATTACTATTAATTTGGTTGCAAAGGAGCTGCTAGCTCAATAACCATCATTTATACAAGATATCATCTCTCAGTGTAGCAACTTTAGTTAAAGCTGTATCTATGTCAGCTTCATTCACTCCAAAGTGAGCTAGTGCATCATTAAGGTGCTTTACAATGGCATTGAAATGGTCTGGCTGCAAATTCAATCCTTGGTGAGCTTTTGCCATGGATTGTCCAGAATATTGTTTTGGACCGCCTAATGCAAAACTAATGAACTTTGTTTGATGACGGCGTTGCTTTTCCATATCCGTCTTTTCAAAAAAATGATTAACTGTCTCATCCTTAAGAACCAATTCGGAGTAAAAATAGTCCACAACTTTTGCTATCGCTTCTTCTCCGCCGACTTTTTCATAAAGTGTTTGTTCCATATATGCACTCCTAACTTGTAATTAATAGAAGTATTCTCTGTAGAAAATTTGTTTTTATTCCTTGTCTTTCAATTTAATTCCCTTTTGCTGAGATCCACTTTTTCTCAAAAATCATCTAAAATGTGATCCAAACCCCATAACCTACACAACTTCATATCTCCACATTGTTAGCGTATCAGCCACTATTTCCCTAATTTTTTCATCATCTTCAACTATCATAATTTTAAACATAACAATCTCCTATTCATGAACTGCATCGATAAAGGTTTAAATGTTCTTTAATATCATTATGCTAATTATTCCTAACTCCTGTCATTTGTACAATACATCACTCCAGAATATGGCCCAATTAAAGAACCTTAGAGAGGAGATGCGATACATCCACCTTGGGGTATCCTGCCGTTTGAGAACAAACTCGAAAAATAAGGAGAAGTCATCATCCATTAGAGATTATTCATTTCTACAAAAAACTAATTGTGGACTAACCCAATAGTCGCTTCTCTCTCCTTTTCTACGCAAGAAAAATAACTTGAACAGTAGATATTAATTTTAAGATAAAAAAGTTACCAGCTTGGCCAAAAAATAAGTATAAGAATGTAATAGATTGGATAAACTAATAAAAAAGGAGTGGGAGATTATGGAGACTAAAATTAAAGAAGGAACAAAAGAAATGTGGCGCGAAATTAATGCATGTATAACTCAGAAAATTAATGAAAAACATGATTTATCTTTTCAAAAGAAGAGTAATGATAATTATATGAATCTATATATTCAAACAGCGGTATTACACACCCTATTTGAGCTTTCTGATGAGTTCAGGAAAATCGAACGAAAATATAACGGATTGTGATGCTTCTGGAAAGGTCATGCACTAAGAAATTCAACTTACTAGTGGATTAGGAATACACTCTTCAAGGGAGCCTTTTAATCCTAATCCACGTTTTTTCTTTCTTACATCATTACCGCTCCCTACATTTTTACTAACACCATTACTGCACCATTTGCTTCCCTTCCCTATAAATCCCTCTTTTCATTCCAACTAGAATCCATTTTTTAATCTTACCTTAAAATAAAAGCAAAGATCATTCAAACAAGACAGTATAACCCCCCCACCTTTTCCTATTAACAATTGGTGGGGTTTCTATTTGGCTTGTACATCTACGTCAACCGGTCCCTTTCTTGCAATCACGCCGGATACATTGGCTTCATTCTGTAAAGTAGTTTTTAATAGAAGATTTTCAAGGGAGTTGTTTTTCTAATGGTACGCTGTGTCTAAAACTATTTTTTGTTCTTTTATAAATAACTAAAATCTTGTATATTTGATATAACTTACTGATTTTTGAATCGAATGAAGCTCAGTGAAGCTTTAAATTAACTAAAATTATTGAAAGAATATTTTTGAAAGAGAGCTGAAAGCTGATGTTGTGGTCACCGCTATTCGAAAATGATGTACCTGCAGTTATTCTTCCTTAACGGCAGAAAAATTGCATCTCCGTTAAGGACTGGGAATGTTTAGTTAAAACGGAGGGTACAAAATGAAAAACACTATAATAGGTTCTTTATATTTATCACTCGCTGCTAGCATTTGGGGCGGGATGTATGTTGTGGTAAAAGTTGTGGTAGACGTTGTTCCGCCACTTGAATTAGTATTATTACGATATGTAATTGCGATTTTAGCATTGCTGACAATAGGTTTTATAACAAAACAATCTTGGCGGATTGAAAAACGAGACTGGATTTTGGTTTTCATTATAGGACTTGTTGGAAACACAATTTCCATCGTAACCCAGGAAGTCGGTACACTGCTATCCACTGCACAAATGGGAGCTATCATTACTTCCACAACACCTGCATTTATGGTGATATTTGCACGTATCGTTTTAAAAGAAAAGATCACATTAAAAAAATCGATTTCTGTTATTTTAGCGACACTCGGTGTCGGTATCATTGTCGGAAATGCCCATATCGGTTCATCTTACCAACTTGGGGGCCTATCACTGCTTATTGCTGCGTTAACTTGGGCACTTATGTCTGTTCTAATCAAACGTGTCCCGGGGCAATATTCACAAATTGTTATAACGACCTATGCAGTGCTTGTGGCAATTGTCTTTTTAACACCTGTTACGATCAGTCGATTGGATGAGCTTGATTTTCAAGCAATCATGCATCCATCCATATGGGGCGGCCTATTATATTTGGGCGTTATTTCCACAGCATGTGCCTTTTTACTGTGGAATCGCGGACTGCAAATGCTTACCGCTTCAAGTGGTGGATTATTTTTCTTTTTACAGCCTATAGTCGGTACTTTTTTAGGTTGGTTAATACTAGGTGAACAAATCGGCTTGTCTTTTTGGATCGGCACAATATTAATTTTTATCGGTGTGTTATTAGTCATTCGGGAAGAATAACCCACATTAAAAAGTTTATTAGAGTTATATATTAAATTGTCCCTATAGAATGGCCTCTTTAAAAAAGGCTGCCTATAGGGTTCTTTTTTGTTTTAAAAAGGGGATTGCAGAAAAAGTTGTTTTTTATTTGTAATTCCTCCTTACTCATACCCCTTTATGTGAATAATAAGGTGGAATCCCACTCATCGCCGTACCGTCCCATGTTTTCTTGGTTCTTACGACAAAAAGATGTATTATTATATTTTTTTCAGCCGATTATGTTGAAAAATCCCAAATATACAATCATTACGTAATTATTATTATTATTTTATGTACATTTCGAAAATTTTTTTGTTATCATTAATTCATAATCTTTTGGAAATGAATGCTAAATTTTATAACAAAGGAGGAATCGTTCTTGAAAAATCCATATACGGAATTGACGATTGGGATGATGAGAACGGGGATATTAGGTTTCGGCGGCGGACCATCAGTCATCCCGCTCATCCGCCACGAAGCAGTTTCCCGTTATCACTGGCTCGACGATGATGAATTCGGGGACACTTTGGCGATTGCCAATACACTCCCAGGACCGATTGCCACGAAGATGGCAGCATATCTTGGTTATAAATTAAAAGGCTGGCCGGGAGCCATCGTCAGTGTGGCCGCTCACGTTTTACCTTCATGCATTGCGATGGTTTTCTTGATTGCTTTCATTAATGTTCTAAGTAATTCCAAAATGATCAGTAATATGATTGCTGCTGTAATGCCGGTGGTTGCCGTCATGCTTGGTCAAATGGCTTATGAGTTTGGCGAAAAGGCGGTAAAAGGGTTAGGAAAGGTGCTCGGAACCACCTTTTTTGCGATTTCCTTTTTGCTTCTGCAGGTCATTTCCCTGCATCCAGGTATCGTCATCATGATTTTTCTTATATATGGAGCGTTTCATTTTAAATTAAAGGATAGATTGAAAAACAAAAAGAAGGATAGGAAGGAGGAATCCGCTTAATGGGTCTTATTATCCCAATAGGAGTTGCTGTTTTTCTGGCTTTTTTCATAGCCAATATGCTTGGTTACGGCGGAGGTCCAGCCTCGATTCCGCTAATGTATGATCAAATCGTCACCCGTTATGGCTGGCTTGATAATACCGAATTCTCACAAATGCTTGCGTTAGGAAATTCACTTCCAGGACCGATTGCCACGAAAATAGCCGCATATGTCGGATATGATGTATATGGCTGGCCAGGATTTCTAGCTGCATTGGCAGGCACGATCATCCCTTCAGCCGTGGCTTTGATATATTTATTAAAAATCCTGCGAAAATATAAGCAATCTCCTGTTGTAAAGGGCATGTCACTGCTTGTACAGCCCGTGATTGCGATCATGATGTTATTACTCACCTGGAATATGGCCGCGGATGCGGTCGGATCCATCGGCTACATCCATTCAATCGTCATCGCTGGATTGGCTTTCTTGGCTTTAGGTAAATTCAAGATCCACCCTGCATTCGTAATCATTCTTGCCTTTATGTACGGCGGCTTTATCATCCCCCACACATAATAATAATAAAAAATCCGCCTATTTAGGGGGATTTTTTATTAAAGCTTCATGCCCATCCGGCTTTTATAGCGTTTAATGAGAATTTGGCAATCAACGCTGACAACACCGACGACCGCATACAGCTTCTCATTGAGAAAACGTTCCATCTCTGGATTATCAGTAAAGATTCCGTGCATATGGAGTTTACTCGGACCGGTCATATGATATAAACTCGTTACAGCCGGTTCACTTTCTAATTGCTGCGCGACTGATTCCAGATATTTTGGCTCAACCTCAACGTTAAAAAATGCAGAGACATGGATGCCGACCTTAGCTGGATTTATGACCGCAGTGAACCTCTCAATCACCCCGTTTTCAACAAGATGATTAATTCTCATCTGAACCGCAACTCTGGAAAGCTCCACTTTCTTCGCTAAGTCGGTATACGAAATTCGTGCATCTTCATGTAAAACCGATATGATTTTCTTATCGATTTCATCAACTTTCAAGCTGGGAATCTTAAAGTCCTCTGCCATCCTACGTAACTCCTTTTCGATTTCTTTATTCCATTATCTCAGAGAACACTATCGGATCACAACAATCTTCCTTTTCACTTCTAATATAGGCCGGAAATTTGGGCAGCCCTCATGTTCCCCCTTCTATTTGCATATGAATGTCCATCATATATGTAGCTTTTCAAACTTAAGAAGCAGCATTTCATCCAGCTGAGTGCAGCTGCCAAAAGTGGAATTCGATAGACTCAGCGCCGGACAAATTGACCGCACCGCCGACACCCCCTTGAGTTCCAGACTGCAAGTCCCCCCTCCTATTTCGAAATCAGGAAGGCGGGGGTTTTACAGCCGGTTTAATGCAGGATAAAAGTTTATGAATTTCCAATGAACTCTTCCTCAATCCTTTGTTTGAAAGGTCTTTGCGATATTTTTATATTCCTCATCATTGAGAATGCCCATTTTTTTGAATAATGCGGAATAAGCCATTATTTTTTTCTGCGTACGGTTTGTACAATTCATATGAATCAGCTCCTTTTTTACATAGTATTCATTTACGACAAAATGTTTCCTTAACACAAAATATTTTGAATAGACTAAATAAAAAAACCTAACCATTTTCAATTCAAGTATGAATAATCATCATCCATTTTTTAAATACCCACTTTCAAAAGTGTTATTGAACGGAAAAACCGGTTCCCCCATTACCATATCCAAGACTGAAAAAATGCAGTTTGGGTCCATTAATATATTGTACTTCTTGCAACAAGTCATCATTCGGATTATCGTTGTTTAAGAGATGCGAAGAAATTGAAAATACTGCATACTTTCTTCATACTTTTTCGCTAAACTGACTTTATTCCATAAGAGGGTGAATGCTCATGAAAATCTCCTTTAAGCTCGGACTATCTATATTTGTTTGCATTTTTTTGATGGAAACCGTTTCGATGATTTACTTACATAATAAAGTGATCCATTCCCGTATCAATCAAGAATTGGAATCACTGAAGGCCCGTGGCAATAGTCATCGTGATGTGTTGGAAATCACGTTTTCCGACTCTACCCTTCAGCATATCGGCCTGATGGAATACCATACCGATACAGATGTCGTGATTACGAACACAAGGGGAGATATTCTGATATCTTCCGAGAAGGTAAATGGGGGAATGAAAAAAATCTTGGCAAAAAACATCCCGCAACTATCCCGAAAAGGCCTGGTCATCCAATCAAGATGGAAGGATGAAAGATATATTGCCACAGTTACGCCATTTATCAGTGATAAAGAAAAAAAAGGCTATGTTTATATGTTCAAAGATACTAGGGATGTGGAGGATTTAATTGCACAATTGAATAGGCATTTCCTTTTTGCGACTGCATTGCTCCTTTTCTTCATGCTTATCACCATTTATTTTCTATCAAAAGCTTTGACTAGACCTCTTATTTCGATGAAGGAAGCGACAACCAAGCTCAGCAAAGGGAATTTTTCAGTGGCTGTGCCAGTACGATCTCATGATGAACTCGGGGAGCTTGCCCAATCCATTCAAAGCTTGGCTAATGAATTGAACTATTTAAAGAAGGAACGCAATGAATTTTTGGCAAGTATCTCTCATGAACTGCGCACGCCGCTAACTTATATCAAAGGGTACGCTGATATTGCCCGCCGGAAAGACTTGAATGCTGCCGAACGAACCCGATACTTAGAGATCATCCATGATGAATCCGAACGATTAAACAGATTATTGGACGAACTATTCAATATGGCTAGAATGGATGTAAATACATTCACCATATCTAAAGAAACCGTCCAGCTCTCTTCATTCCTGCAAAACATTCATGAAAAAGTGCTGCCGGCATTTGCAAATGAAAGAATTCAATTGAATCTGGAATGTAAGGATGATTTATTTATAGATTTAGATCCCTCACGGTTTGAGCAAGTCATTCTTAACCTGCTTGATAATGCGCTGAAGTACTCGAACGAATATACAGTCACCACCATCAAAGCCACTGAATGCCTTGGCAGGATTTCCATCTCCATAATCGATCAAGGGGTTGGCATTCCCCCTGAAGATATCCCCCATATCTTTGATCGTTTATATCGTGTCGAGAAATCACGCGCCAGAGATACTGGTGGATTCGGTTTGGGGCTCTCCATCGTCAAGCAATTAGTGGAGATACAAGGAGGAACCATTTCGGTTAAAAGCAACTTGGAGCAAGGAACGTGCTTCACTATCACATTTAAGGAGAAAACAAATGAAGACAATCGTTCTGGTTGATGATGAAAAGAGAATGCTTGATCTATTAGAGCTATACATTATGCCTCACGGATATACTTGCTTGAAGATGAAATCTGGACATGAAGCTTTACAATTCTTAGCGCATAAACATGCGGACCTAGTCCTTCTTGATGTAATGATGCCTGAGATGGATGGGTGGGAAACGTGTGAAAGGATCCGTGCGTTTTCCAACATTCCCATAATCATGCTCACCGCCCGGGATGCTGCACAAGAAATGGTGAAAGGGTTGAAAAAGGGCGCAGACGATTATATTACGAAACCATTTAATGAAGATGTTTTACTTGCCAGAATCGAAGCAGTGACGCGGCGAGTGCATAATCAGGACGATACTATGATATTTAGGGGGCTAAAATTAAATGAATCTGCTTACGAAGCACATTATGATACCAAAACAATCCCATTGACACCAAAAGAGTTCTCACTGTTGTGCTTGTTTTTAAAATCACCAGATCAAGTGTATTCGAGAGACCACCTGCTCTCGACCATATGGGGATTTAAAACGGATACGGAAGACCGGACTATCGATTCCCATATTCGAAATATTAGAGAGAAATTGCGTCATGCCGGTTTTCCAGCAGATCAACACTTGAAAACGGTCTGGGGCATCGGGTATAAATGGAGTTCTGTGGATTGATATGAATTTCATTTCTGAGGCATTACTATCCAGCGGCCCTTTTTCCATTGCGGTAAGTTTAATATTCAATATATTGATTAGCGTGCTTGGTTTTATTCCGAGCGTATTCATCACGGCCGCCAATATTACCGTATTTGGATTTGAAAAGGGATTGATCCTTTCTTACATGGGAGAAATTGTTGGTGCAGTGGTAAGCTTTTGGTTATATCGAAAGGGCTTTCAAACATTCCAACCCAAGTTCATGAAGAACCGGTGGGTCATGAAGCTGCAAAAGTCACAAGGGTTTCATGCATTTTGGATGATCCTGATGCTTAGGCTCCTTCCTTTTATACCATCCGGCGTGATCAACCTTACAGCAGCATTAAGCAAGACGGGAATGATGATTTTCTTCCTCGCCACATCCATCGGAAAACTGCCTGCCCTCCTTGTCGAGGCGTATTCGGTGACACAAGTATTGAAGGCATCGGACGATGTAAGGATTGTTTTGGTACTGTTGATTCTGGCAATCGCAGTCGTTTATTACTTTACTAGAAATAAGAAAAAAGGAATATAGTAAAAATCCTCTCTTTCAAGAATCAGTAACCCTTGGTCTCCAAGGGTTACTGCCAGATCCAGAAGGCGGATGAGGCATGACCCCATTATATCGGGAAAATATATTCGACGAGTTCTTTGATTTATATCACTGTGCCGGGAACGGCTCCGAAGCCTCTTCATTAAAATAGCAAAAGAAGGACACAACGATGGATGGATCGAAATGCTTTCCTTTTTGTTCGTTTATGAAAGATAATGCCCGCTCCACTGACCAGGAATCTTTATACGCCCTTCTGCTGGTCAATGCATCGAATACATCCACAATGGCAACGATTCTAGCTTCCAATGGGATGTCCTCACCTTTCAATCGATGTGGATATCCAGTTCCATCCCACTTTTCATGATGATGGAGGATGATGTTTTCAGCCACTTCCAGGCTGCTGATCACATCATTGTTTATTTCCCTTGAAATCTTATTCAAAATATCGGATCCCATTAACGGATGCATCTCGATGATTTTTCGTTCATAAGGAGATAACGGGCCAGGTTTGTATAATATCCCCTCAGGAATCTCCGCTTTCCCGATATCATGCAGAATACTTGAATGGACGATATGATTCATATAGCTTTCAGATAGTGCCAGCTGGCATCTTCGATTATGAACGGTAACTAGCTCCTCGGTTAGATTTTGAACTCTCAATAAATGCGCTTCAATGCCTGGATCACGGATTTCGCATGAAATGGCGAGTACCTTTAACAATTCCCTTTGAGTCTCTGCCCTTTTCTTTTCCGAAAGGTAGATCCCTTCTTTCAATTGTTCCAGTTCACGGAAAATCCCTACAAAATACCACTGATCCCCAAGATGAATAGGGGTAATCGTAATCGAGGAATGCCAGATCTCACCCGATTTTTTTCGATTGGTGAAAACCCCTGACCAAGGATTCCCCTTCCTTAATTCAATTTTCAGGGTTGTGTATGTACATAAAGGTGTTAACCCTGACTTCAAGAATCCAGCTTTGAACCCAATGATACTCTTCCTTGAATACCCTGTCGTCCTTTCATAATATGGATTAATATCAAGTATGCGATGATCTTGATCCGTAATGATGACGGCATCCCCCAACTTTAAATACCCTGCCAATTCGCATGGCAGCCTCGATTTCCCTTTCAAAATCTATTCCTCCTATAATTTGCTGGATTTCCAATTCCGTTAGGCTAAATGAACTATATTCGAATGATAAGGTATATAATATCATACAAGTTTTATATAAAATAGTTAATATGCATCATTTTGTGAATGAGAGTTAGAATACAAGTTTCTGACTGCAACAGATATCAGTTTTCGCCTTCCCATTAAAAATTTTGCATGTCGAAGGGTAAATGGGTTCATTTCCGCTAATGTTACACTTATATAATGAGAGGATGCCTATACTATCTTCCTGTTTTCTGGAAAAAAGAATGAATTTATTGTGTTTTAATGGGAAATTCCTTTATAATGCGCATTAGATGATTTTTTAGCATTGAATACGAGAGGAGACGGAAATATGAAGAAACTATTGTACCCAATCATCATTGGATTATTGGCAGTTGTTCTGACGGCTTGTGGTTCGAACGATGAAGCTGATAAGAAAAATGACGAGAAAGAGACTAAAACAACTGAGAAAGAAACAGCTAAAGCAACTGAGGAACAGCAAAAACAGATGGAAGAAATGCAGAAGAAACTAGACAAGCAAAAGGTGGACGAAAAGAAAACGGTGGCCATCGTCAATGACGAAAAAATTTCAGGTGCGGAATATAATACCGTGTTGTCTACCACACAAATGCAGATGCAGCAATTCGGCCAAGACCCGACAACCAAGGAGGGTGCCAAACAAACTAAAGAGCAAACCCTTAACTCTTTAGTGGGGCAAACATTGCTTCTTCAAGCAGCTGATAAAAAGGGCTACACAGCTTCCAAGGCCGAAATTGAAAAGCAATATGCCGAAATCAAAAAGCAATATGAGAGTGAAGAGAAGTTCAAGGAAGCATTGAAGCAAGCAGGTATGAACTTGGAAATGCTGAATGCTCAGATCGCAGAGAATATCCCATATACGAAGTACGTTGAAAAAGAGATTAAAGTGGAAGAAGCAACTGATGAAGAAATCCAAAAGTATTATGACCAGGTTGCAGAGCAAGCTAAAACAAGCGGACAGAAGGTACAGAAACTCGAGGAAATGAAGCCGCAAATCAAGGAACAACTAGAGCAGCAAAAGAAACAAGAAAAGCTTGTGAAGCATGTGGAAGAACTTCAGAAAAATGCTAAGGTCGATATTAAGATTTAATGATGAAAAGAGCTGCCAATTTTGGCAGCTCTTTCTTTATGATCTTTTGTCCGCCTGCTACCACCCACGGCGTATCAATTTTATCTATTCACCCGTTTTAGAGAAACGTTCAATTCTTTCTCCTATTTCATCACGAACACGTTGGAAGGTCGCCCATTTTTCTTCATCTGTTCCTTCCGCTTTTGCCGGGTCATCAAAGCCCCAATGTTCACGTATAACATGCGGTGGCATCATGGGACATTTGTCTGCCGCATCGCCACATAATGTAACGACAAAATCGGCATTATTTAAAATGCCAGGGTCAATGATATCGGAAGTTTGATTGGTAATATCCATTCCAACCTCGTTCATCGCTTTAACAGCATTCGGATTCAAGCCATGTGCTTCAATTCCTGCACTTAGCACTTGCCATTCGTCTCCTAGATATTTCTTCCCCCATGCCTCTGCCATTTGGCTTCTGCAAGAGTTCCCTGTACATAAGAAGTAAAGTGTTTTTTTAGCCAAGCTGTTCCTCTCCTTTCTTTGTAAGTAAGTGTTTAATGAATGATTTGCAACCATACATATAAGCCAACTAATGTGATGAACAGTGTTGGGATGGTTAAGATGATTCCCGTTTTAAAATAAGTTCCCCATGAGATTTTCACGCCTTTTAATGAGAGGACATGCAGCCACAATAACGTAGCCAAAGATCCGATCGGAGTGATTTTCGGGCCCAGGTCCGAACCGATGACATTTGCAAAAATAAGGGCCTCCCTGATTGCCCCCGTTGTATGGGTGTCGGATATGGCAAGGGCGTCAATCATGACGGTTGGCAGGTTATTCATAAGTGATGACAGAATGGCAGCGATGAAGCCCATCCCAATCGTTGCGGCAAATAATCCTTGATCGGCGATAACTTGGATCAAATCCGTTAATACGTTCGTCAAGCCAACATTTCTTAGACTGTACACCACTACATACATCCCAATTGAGAAAAAGACGATTGCCCATGGTGCGCCTTTGATAACGGTTTTCGTGTTGACCGCTGGACTTCTTCTAGCCATCAAGAGGAAGAAAATAGCGACAATGACTGCAATGATGGATACAGGAATGTTGAAAAATTCACTGATAAAATAGCCAACCAGCAGAACACCTAAAACAATCCCAGACAGGCGAAACATTTTCACATCACGAATGGCATCGACTGGCTTCTTCAATTGAGCCATATCATAATTCTTCGGAATGCTCTTTCTGAAGTACAAATATAATACCAGGATGCTTGCTGCTAATGAAATCAGGTTGGGAACGATCATTCTAGAGGCAAACTCAATAAACCCGATATCAAAAAAGTCAGCAGAAACAATGTTGACCAGATTACTTACCACAAGCGGTAAGGATGTAGTGTCGGCAATAAACCCACTCGCGATGATAAATGGGAAGATCATTCTCTCTTCCAACTTCAAGTTTCGAACCATCGCCAATACAATCGGAGTTAAGATGAGAGCTGCTCCGTCATTTGCGAAGAAAGCCGCGACTATGGCTCCGAGAATGCTCACATACACAAACATCCTTACTCCATTTCCCTTGGCCGCTCTAGCCATATGTAAAGCTGCCCATTCAAAGAAACCAATTTCATCTAAAATCAAAGAAATAATGATAATAGCAATGAACGCCAACGTCGCATTCCATACAATACCCGTAACGGCAATTACATCGTTAAAGTCAACCACCCCAACGAGTAAGGCAAGTACGGCACCCCCGCATGCTGACCATCCGATTGACAATCCCTTCGGCTGCCAGATGACGAGAATGAGTGTTAATAAAAAGATGATAACTGCCAAAATAACCGATCCCACTGAAGTTGTACCTCCTAGTTAGTCACAACAAATCCGTTTTCCTTGTGCTGTTAATTCTTCTAATTTAAAGTTTTGACTTGGCAAGTCCTTAATGACCGTTTGAATAAATGAGTAATGGGAAGAAGACGGATTTAATGAGTAAAATATCCATTGTCCCCTTCTCACTTCATTCACAATTCCGCTATCTTTCAACTTTCGTAAATGCTGGCTGATAGCAGGTTGGCTCATATCAAACAGGTCTACAAATTCACAGACACAGCATTCATGCTCAGACATGATTTTAATCATAGTCAAACGGGTTTTATCACCTAGTAATTTAAGAATGTTTGCAATTGTTTCCAAATCCAACGCTTCATTCATAACTTTTCATCCCTTCTGGCATATAGGAAATAAGTATATGCTTATTTGATTATGCATCATCATTGTATAAGCATATTCTTATTTAATCAATCATTAACTATTCAACAATAAAATTTTTAATTTTAGTCTGCTTAAATTCGGGTGTTGTTGATTTTCTTGATGAACTAACGGGGCAGGAACATTGAATTCAAAGTTCGGGAAATTCTTTTATAAATTGTCTGCACAATTTTTCGTGTCAAAAAATTAAAAAAGAAAAGATATCGCGCTTACTATATATAAATAAGTAAGTATTTTTATGAAATGACCCAATAAGGTTTGTTATTTCAACTCATTTGCCCAATCTTAAATAATCCACTCTCATACAATAAAACCAGATTATTAAAGGGTACAAATGGCTTTATATTATAAGGAGTGAGTATTATGGG
Organism: Peribacillus sp. Aquil_B1; assembly: GCF_022603275.1. Lineage (NCBI taxonomy): Bacteria > Bacillati > Bacillota > Bacilli > Caryophanales > Bacillaceae > Peribacillus > Peribacillus sp. Aquil_B1. The sequence goes on from NZ_JAKXEE010000002.1 coordinate 749,156, forward strand.
TAAGGACTCAAAAAGGGATTTATGTAGTGAATTTGCAAGGATTCTTGACGGTGATGCAAGTTTTATGAACGGAGTATGTCTAGTTCAAAGATTTAGAGACATACCATTTAAAATACTTGGAAGGAGAACTAATTCACCGTTAGTAAACCCTCAATTTTTCACCTTTGAGAATTTAGATAGTAAAGGAAATGCACTAAATCTAGGTGAAACGGTTCTACTTCAAGTCGAGGTAAATCCATTGTTAACGGAATTACGAGAAAGGGATATTATTGTAACAGCGGTTCATAATCACTGGTTATTTGAAAATCCTAGAGCCATGTATATGCATTTTGAATCAATCGAACCTCCACTGGAATTTGCTCGAAAAGTTAGAGAAGCATTCAAAGTTTTAAAAGGCTAATTTAAAAAATAATTTAATCAGGAGCTGGAATCAGCTCCTTTTGTTATGGAACTAACGGGTGCTAGTTCCATATGGCAAAAGAAAACACAATAAGTGGTCCGACTATCCGAAAGTAATTTAATGGTGCATCTCGAAATAAAAAGTATCAAATAAAAAGACCAGCCTGGTTTCAGACTGGTCTTCTATTTTATTTAGGAATTATTTTTCATTTCCAATCTCACTGGAACAGGACTGCGACAGCAAGAACTATCGATTGTTTCAGTTGGAGGAATATCAGAATCGCAGCAACTGGATGCCAGATTCACACTGCAAACTCCTGTTTCAGAAGTTGCAAGCGCACTTCTTTCGCCCCCTCGACATCCCCTGTCAGATAAGCCACCACGGAACGGACTTGTTAGTAGCCTGTTGCCAGTAAGAATGTAGGCGCTCTTTCGTAAATCTTTATGAGCAGAAACAAGAAAACTGCCGAGTGTCCGGCAGTTTTTTCTGCTTTATAAATATTTTCGGTGAATACCTTTTCCATCATAGGAAAACAGGACTTCTTTTCCTTCCATGACTGATTCCATATGCACGGGGCGGCCCCAGAGCTGATAGATATATGGCATGACTTTTTCGAGATATTTCAGATCCAGTTCAATATCTTCATACCAATGTTTTAGATAAAGTTCCCCATTGCGCATGAAGTCCCCATCATTTACTGTGATATAGGGGAATCCGCCGTTAACCCTCATACTGACGAGTTGATCACGAACATGTTCCCATGACTTATCGACGATTTTATAATCCTTGCCCTGCTTTTGGAATAAGTACATATCTTCCCGCATGACCAGATCTTTCGTTAAATAATTGCGGAGAAAGGAAATATCCGATTCGATTTCCCTGACTTCGAACATCTTTTCCCGGCCAGATCCAGGCTTGACGCCCTGCCTGATCATTTCTTCGGTTGGATTATCATAGCGTTCTTCAATATCTTCAAGCACTTTCAAGCCGAGATAATAAGGATTGATGCTGGTCCGTGATGGCTGAACGACGCCTGCGTTCAGTTTCGCAAATTCAATGGCTTCCCCTGAGGATAGATCCAATTCACGGATTATGCGCTGATGCCAGTAGGATGCCCAGCCTTCGTTCATGATTTTCGTTTCCAGCTGCGGCCAGAAATACAGCATCTCTTCCCTGATCATCGTCATGATATCCCGTTGCCAATCGGTTAAATCCCTGCTGTACTGTTCTATGAAAAGCATAATATCCTTTTCAGGCCTTGGCGGGAATTTTTTTCTTTTTTTAATGTTGGATTTCTTCGGTTTATCCTTATTATCAAGGTTCCATAAATCATCGTATTTTGTGGCTGTCGGTTTTATTTCCTCTTCTTCTTCTTCATCCTCCATCGTCCAGGCAAGCTTTGGTCTCATCAGCGACGGATCGATATGTTCTTCAATGGCTAAAAGTGCATCAAGGAAGGTTTCCACTTCCTTTTTGCCATGCAGGATTTCATATTCACGGATTCTTTCTGCCGTTGCCGACATACTTTCTACCATATCTCTCTTAGTATTATTGAATCGTATATTATTCTTAAAGAAATCACAATGCGCCAAAACGTGGGCAACAATCAATTTATTTTGTACAAGTGAATTGGAGTCCAGCAGAAAAGCGTAACAAGGATCAGAGTTAATGACCAGTTCATAGATCTTGCTTAATCCAAAGTCGTACTGCAGCTTCATTTTATGAAATTGCTTCCCAAAGCTCCAATGAGAAAAACGGGTAGGCATCCCATAGGCACCAAATGTATAAATGATTTCTGAAGGGCAAATTTCATAACGCATCGGGTAAAAATCCAACCCGAACCCTGTTGCTATTTCGGTAATTTCACTAATGGCATATTCCAGAGCCTTTTGCTCCGCTTCATTCATCCGATATCCCCCTTGTCTTTCGCCTTTAAACTAATGTATGAAAAAAAGGAGGAAAAATGCCGTGATCATGAGAAAGGTCCTCGATAACTGAAAAAAAACACCTCCATGAAGAAGATGTCAGGCCAAAAGTTTCTTGCAGTTGCACTCAGTTCCTTTGAAATTAAAATTTCGCGAATTCCGTATTCACAGCCTCTTTTTTCGTTTTAGAACGGATCCAGGAAATGATGAGCGCTGCAATGATGACAAAACCTAAGTATCCTGTGACTGGATATACCGTCCCAACCAATTTTATAAAGCCAACGAAACTTGCAAGGAAGGCGAGTATCCCGACCATAATCACGGATATTTTAAAGCGTTTCGTTTCGGCAGGCACGAGCCTTGCGGTGAATGCATACAGCATCCCGACAGCGGTATTATAAATCATTCCTAAAAGGATGATTGATAGGATATATCCCAACCATGGAGAAATCTGATTCGCTAAATGAAGGGTGGGCATTCCTGAGCCTTCTATGCCCTTCAAATCGGACATCATCCCCAAATTGATCAAGAATAGCAGGATCCCCAAACCGATACCTCCTAGAATTCCTCCCATACCAGCCTCTTTCTTATTCTTGAAGGTCCCTCCCATTACGGCTAGCATGGCAATTCCGGCAGTCATATTATATGAAACATAAAGTAATGAACCCATCACCCAATTCCCGGCTGCAGCAGTTCCTTTACTTGAAGATGAAATGATTTGATTGAAACTTAGATCGGATGTGAAAAATGAATAACCTGAAATAATGATCATGATAACGAATAAAAATGGTGTGATGGCACTAATGATGGACATTATTTTATTAACATTAAGTAAAAGCGTACCAATCGTGAGCACCGTCATGACGATTGCACCGACTATACTTGGAATCCCGAATTGTTCCTCAAAAATCGTTCCGGAACCGGCGATCATGATGACTGTAACGCCAAATAAGAAAAATGTGATGATAATATCGACCACCCTGCCTATATAGCGGCCACAAATATGATCGATGATGCTTTTATGGGAACGAGTTTGGAGAGTGCTCCCCAACTGGGTAACTTGCATGCCTAAAAACGCGAATAATGCTGTAGCCACCACAATTCCCAATACACTGTAGATACCAAAACTCGTGAAGAACTGTAATACTTCTTGTCCTGAAGCGAAACCTGCTCCAATGATGATCCCGATATATGCTCCTGCAAGATTTATACTGTTTTTCATATCAAATACCACCCTAATTATATGATTATTCTGATAATTTAAGTTAAAAGAAATATCTTCCCTTTCACCATGATCCTGTTCTTTAATTGCCTCCCAGCTTCAAGTTAACGTACTGATATCCATGAAACTGGGAGGTTGTTTTATACCAACTCTAATTTATTTGTATATCTTTTACTATAGGAAGTGAATTCATCGACCGCAGCATAATCGACTTCATAGCCAATGCCTGCCGCCTTTGGAACGGTTATGACCCCATCTTCCACTGTAACCTCCGGTTGGATGATGTCTTTATGCCAATAATTCGCCGATGCTGCCGTATCACCAGGCATCGTGAAGTTTTCAAGTGTTGTCAAAGCGATATTATGGGCACGCCCCACACCAGACTCCAACATGCCTCCGCACCAAACCGGTACATTCCTTTCTTTACATAATTCATGTATCTTCATTGCTTCCGTTAAACCGCCAACCCTGCCGATCTTAATATTAATGATTTTACAGCTTCCCAATTCAAGGGCTTTTCTTGCATCTTCGACGGAATGTATACTTTCATCCAAGCAAATCGGTGTTTTGATTTCCGCTTGTAATGTGGCATGATCGACAATATCATCCGATGACAAGGGCTGCTCGATCATCATTAAATCAAATTGATCAAGTTGTTTCAGTAATTCGATGTCTTTCAGACGGTAGGCCGAGTTTGCATCCGCCATGATCGGAACATCGGGATATCGATTGCGTACTTCCCTGATTACATCTACATCCCAACCTGGTTGTATTTTCATTTTGATTCTTTTATACCCATCCTTCAATCCAGCTTCTATCTTCGCGAGTAATTCAGGTACCGTTTTTTGGATGCCGATACTGATTCCAACATCGATTTTTTCCAGTTTTCCGCCTAAAGCCATACTTAATGGAATATTCATTTCTTTCGCATATAAATCCCAGATGGCTCCCTCGATTGCCGATTTTGCCATATTATTTTTACGAATATGCGAGAACATATCCGATACATCACGGGGATGCTCTATTTCTTTATCCAATACAAGCGGAATCAGGAAATCCTCCAGCATGGTCCAATTGGTTTTTATGGTTTCTTCGTTATACCAAGGGGCTGAAAACGCCACGGATTCAGCCCAGCCCGAAAGCCCTTCTCCATTTTTCACTTCCACAAGAATGAACTCCTTATCCACAAACGTTCCAAAGCTTGTTGTAAAGGGAGCTACCAAATCCATATTTACATGACGTAAACGCACTTCTGTTATTTTCATCCCGATTCCCCTCTTATTCTTGTATTTTTAATATATAGTTTTGAATGTTTTCACCTTGTTCCCGTTCGATCCCGGCTGCAACATATCCTTTGGCAAAAAACGCTTTGAATAATTCACCGGTTTTTAACCGCCAATCAATCGCAAGGCGAAGATCAGCCTTTTTGATTTGTTGAATATCCGTCGGAATGGGTATGGCAATTACCTTGGCATTGGTTTCGAAATGATAATCCTTGATGTAAGGAAAGCCTTGGTCATTCATTGCTGTCGTTACGATGTGCATGGCTTTATCAGGAAGCGGAATCCCTTCCTTAGCTTCCTGCCGTATATTCCATTCCACCATGAATCGATCAGTGGACAGTCCTTCATTGAGGGTATCCTTCATATTTCCATAACAATCTTCCATATATGTAGAGCAAATAGCTTTTAGCTTACCGATATTCAAGTTTGCATTCACACTTTCCAATGGATCATACGTCCATGTGATCAAGTCGTAGCCTTTTTTGAGTGCTTCTTCTTTTTGTGCTAGTTTAAGTAATCTGCCGTAGCCCTTCTTTTGATGGTCCGGATGGATGGCTAACATATGTGAACAAAGATATGCCCTTCCGTCCTTGAATCCCGGGAAACTGTATTGAAACCCGACTAAATGGCCATTGATATAGCCGCCTAAAACAAGCCCGCCGTTTTTGACTGCCGTAATCGTCTGATGGATAGGAACGCAATCCATGCCCCATACGAGGGCTTCCAGTCGCTGCACTTCTTGTAAATCCTCAAGTGTGGATAGGGATTTAATGATTAATTTATCAGTCATGTAAGTGGCCCCCGTCTCCATATTTCTTGAAAGTCAGTATGATGGCTTTGGCCAGGATTTCAATCCCCGATAACAAAGCATCTTTGTTGAACGTCATATTCGGATGATGGAGCCCTGGAGCCAAATCACAGCCCAATCCAAGCATCGTCGCTTTGAGTTCAGGTCTTTTCAACGTATAAAAATGAAAATCCTCTCCTCCGGTTGTTATGACAGGCGCTGCCAGATTTTCTTCCCCGAGTGTATCAGCTATCGCTTCAGACATTATTTCCTGGGCTTGATCGTTCACGGTTGCTGCAGCAACACAGGTTCCCGGTTCGAGTTTCACTTCGACTCCATGGACAATGGCCAAAGATTCTGCAACCTTTTCCACCTTTTTGGTGAGCTCCTCCATCACTGCATTATCCTGTGCCCGTAAATCCAGTGAAAAAGTGGCTCTCCCCGGGATGATATTGGAACTTTCGCCGCCAGCAAAAAACTGCGTCATTTTTACGGAATAAGGGATGGACGGATTGAGATGGATACCATTTAACAAGGTGATGAATGCCGCTCCTATCTCGATGGCATTCTGTCCTTGATGCGGTCTGGCTCCATGCGCATCTGTTCCCGCTATCTCACCTTTAATGAACTGAGCAGCTCCATGCATAATGGCTGGCGATGCTTGCCCATCCTTCACCTCCTCAACCGGTCTTAAGTGCACTCCATAAAGGAAATCGACATCATCCAATACTTTTTTTTCAATCATCTTCAAGGCGCCCGTACCTTTTTCTTCAGCAGGTTGAAAAATGAACTTCAGTTTCCCTCTAGGACGAAAGTCCATTTCCCTCAATACCAGGAATACTCCAAGTGCCAAGGTCATATGACCATCATGCCCACAGGAATGATTGGCTTGAAACGTCCCATGCACCTCCTGCCAAAGTGCATCGATATCCGATCGTAACCCGACCGTGAAATTCCCATCCCCGATTTCCCCAATCACTCCTGTACAGTCCTCGAATGTTTTCACCGTACACTGATTCTCCTCTAAAATTTTTGAAATGAAAGCTGTTGTATTCACTTCATTCCAACTCGTTTCAGGATTTGCGTGTAAATGGTCAAAGATATCGAGTATCCGCGGCCTTAATTTTTCGATAGATTGTGTGATATCCATTTCTGTCTCCCCCTTGTTTCCCGGTTTAATCGGCTTGTTCACCATAAACTGGCTGAAGTTTTTCCTCAAAAGAAATAATCGTCTTGATTGAACGCATCATATATAGCCTTTCTTTCTTTGAAACCCTGTTCGTCCTTAATCGATACACCAGCTACTAAACTATTCAATAATGAAAATAGCACCGGTGCCGTATCGATCGTGGAAGTCCTTGGTGTTGAAATGGGCAGTAAAATGTCAGTGTATTCAGCAATCGGAGCAAGTTCGGAATCCGTAACCCCAATTACAAATGCACCCGCCTTTTTGGCCATTTCCGTTATTTTCACAGTCTCTTTAACATAGCGGTGAAATGAAATGGCTACAAAAACGGAATTTTCAGTCATTTTATTCAACAGTAAAAATATATCATCAGTATCAGGCCGATATAAATGAACCTCTTCCCTAACAAGCCTAAGTGTAAAGGTTAACCAGTGTGCTGCCGAAAATGATAAACGGTGTCCTGATATCAAAACATTGTCAGCTGCCGCCAATTTATCGACTGTTTTGGAGAAATCCTCATTTGATAAATTTTTCATTGTCTTTTCGATGCTGATGATATCCTGCCCCATCACTTGAGCCATGAAGTTTGGCTGACTCGCCGCTTCAAGTTTTGAGGAATGATATTCATTCAAACTGCTGCTCTCGTATATCAACTGATTGCGAATAAGCTTTTGAAGCTCAGCATATCCACTTAACCCTAATGAATAGCAAAAGCGGATGATGGTCGTTTCACTCACCCCTATATCTTTTCCGAGCTCTTGAGCTGAAGTGACGGCAAATGTATGTGAATGCACTAACAAGTATTTTGCTACCTTTTTTTGACCAGTGGATAAATCAGGGAATACTTCTTTAACTTTTTGCTGTAAATCCATAAAACATCCCCTCTGAAGCAAGATATGAATCCAATACTTTTTATATGACAATATGAAGTTTTAGCTTCATCAATAATAGAGAGTATTTTATCACGTGACTTTCAATAAAACAATAATATTCTGAATTTTTAATAAAAAAGGGATGCTTCAAGCACAAAAAAATTACCAAAGATGGACTCCGTGGTTTCAGTTTGGCGCCAAAATGGGGTTCAGAGTCCCAATAGTGAAGTGAAGGTCGAAAAAAGTCGTGAACGGCCCGTATACTGTGCGGGGTAGGTCGAATACTATTACTCAACGGTCGAATACGGAGTGGTTTAAGTCGATAAATGGCGTTAACAGCCCAAGACAGCCGGCCGGAAAGGGAGCGGATTTCTTAAATCAACTGAACATTTTAAAATAAAAAACTGCAGGCAAACTGAGTTTTCATCGAGTTTGTCTACAGTCTGAAACCACGAAGATGTACTCCGTGGTTTTCCTTCATTTATTTTTTATGACGCTTTGCATAGCCACATCGTTTGCATAATTCTTCAACTGCACATCTTCTTGAAAAACCGTCATACATATTTTTCGCCCGTTCACCATTTAAAATGTCTTCAAGTGATGTTTCAAATATATTTCCCAGCGGTATTTTGCCTTCACTATCCAAGCAACAAGGTACGACTGTTCCATCCACCAAGATGCCTAATTGATCTCTTAGAGCATAGCAGAAAATATTTTCATCGATAATGTCACGGTCCAATTCCGGCCACTCGAATTTTTCGGCCATGTTTATATAAACCCGGTCCCTCAACTTTATATTATTCTTTTGCTGAAGAGCCTCACTTAAGCGAATATCCAATGAAAGCTTTTCCTCAAGCATGCTCAGAATATCGTCGTTCAGGCCATTGCTCGCTTTTAATTCAGCCGTATCCATGTTCCATAAACGAATGGCACAAATCACTTCACTTTTTTCATTTGCTTCATTTATGAAATCGGCAATATTACTGACATAAGAGTCCAGACTATTGCTCGTATCGTTTGCCTCAAAGCTATGAAGTGAAATATTCACCTGCCGAAGGGCTTTTTTGGAGAGCAGCTTGTCTTTGACCTTTTGAATCAAAGTACCGTTCGTTGTAATATTAACCTTCAGGTCATTTTCAGCACTGATATCCAGGAATGTACCCAAATTTTTATTTAAAAACGGTTCACCCATCAGATGAAAATAAATATGATCGGTGTGTGGTTTGATTTTCTTGATAACATCCGTAAACCCTTCAGGATCCATGAATTTCAGGGTCCTTTGCAAGCTGGAGCTAGGACAAAAATTACACTTCAAATTACATATATTCGTAATTTCCACATAAACTTTCTTAAACTTTCTCATTTTCTAATACCCCTACAATCAAGCTTATTGTTTCAATCTGATACTACTATACTTGTTAGCTGCTCATAAATGCAATGAAAACTTCATGGAAGCTGAACGGCTGGCATCATTTCCCACTGGCAGCTCATACGATATCCACCATTTTCCGGACAACCTTTAAACAAAATCAGAAAAAAACATCTTCTCGAGGTGAAGATGTTCTGTAATGAATCCTTTAAGTTTACCGTTTGTTCCGTTCTCACTTTCCTTTTTGTTCTGTGACCTTCAAACTAAGTAATTTTTCATTTTTCAAATCATGTTGTACAGTCACGATGACACTGAACTCCTGACCTTTATTCTCGACCAAAAATCTGAAATCGTCTTCGACTAGATTTTTCGCTACTGTTTTTCTGCCCTTATATTCGTAATCGGTAATTTCAACTTCAGGATAATCTGCCTGCACTACTGTAATCGCAATCTTTCCGTATTTTTCGTAATCGGGTTTTTGGGCTTGTGCTGAAATGGCCCCTGCTTGCATTATCAAAAAAATCCCCATTAGCATCACGATGACTTTTTTCAAAATCTTTTCCTCCTCATACTTTCCGGTTAGTATTATTATGTAAAATTGTTCAGTTGTTATGCAGCTGCTTCGCTTCTTTTACAAGCATGATTCCAACTAATCGATTCCTCTCCCACTCCTCAGGAAACACAGTTAATGGCGGATTGGTTTCATCCACTAAATAACTAAGTTCAATCGTCATTCCCGGGCGGCGGAATTCAGTTATGAACCAATCCGTATATCCGCTTCCTACCGCTTCTTTTTCCGGAAAGGTCAGTTCATATCCAGTTAATTCGGCAGTTTTTTTGGCAATGCCATAATCCCTCGCCATATTTTCCCGTTTATTATTGTAATGCCAAAAGATTTCCCTTCCTGATGTATGATAGGAAACGGCAATAAGGGGATCGATCTTTTTCGTGAAATCCGTAAGCGCTATTACTTCAGCTGCTTCAAGTGGTTGTCGTCCCTTATAAAATTGATACGTCGGTTTTGTTTCCTGACTCATGACTTCTTTCCATCCAGCCGGATACTGCCTATTTAAATCAATGCCCTTAGCGTTGGCTTTCCACCGGGACCAATTCCTGCTATATCGATTCATTTTCCATACCGCAGCCTTTTCAAAAACATTTAAGTTGGATAAATCTCCTTGCTGGATGCTGACGCCATCTGGATTCAGCATCGGGATGAACCAGATGCTTACCTCATCCAATGATTCCGTCTGATATTCTCCAACAAATTTGCCCTCTCGATAGGCGGCTGCATACTCTTCAAGCATGCGCATTAAAAGTTTGGAGCTGAGCCATTCCCGTCCATGATGTGATCCCACCAGCAAAATCGATCTTTTTCCTTTTCCTAACCTGACTGCCTTTATATTTTTCCCCTTTTCAGTTTGCCCGATTATTTGAACGTCCAATTCATACTCCTTTTGGATTCCTTGCAGATCCATTTCCATCTGTTCAGGGGAATACACTTCTGCCGCCAGCGATGGTTCAGGGAAAAAAAGAAGCACCAATATTCCAATTACCATTATTTTTCTCATGTACTCACCTTTTATTTTTATTCAGGTAAAAAGCAACAACCGCGGTCCAAATACATCACCACTTATTGTAAGGAAAGGTTCTGTCATATCTGAACAAAATACAAATAGCTCCTTAATAAGGGGGAGAAGAACATGAGGATTGCTGATTATGATCAGGCATTGTTTCACACGCACCGTTCTGATTGGGACAGCTTGTTAGTATTGATGGTTCGAACGAAAGATCACTTTCTTTCAAAAAAGATAGAACATTTTTTGCACGCTTACAGGTTTGAGCATGATTATCAAATCGTTCAATCCCAGCTGTATGCACTGCTTCGCTATCTGGATCATGCAGCTGAAAAAACAAGTGATTATTTAAGTGAACTTCCAAGCTAAATCAACTATAGTTTTTGCAAAACGGGAAAAATTATACAAGAGGATTGATTTTCGGGGATATAACTTTGGCTGGTGAAACCCAAAAAACAAGGAAGGGTCAGGTATGTAAATACCTGACCCTCATTTCATCATTTTTTCATTGTAACATATGCCGTTGCATACATTTTAAGCTCATCAATCATACCTTCTACAAGTACCGCAGATTCTTCAAATAAACCATCATTTTCGTAATCGAAGCAATGCGGATCCAGAACCAATTGTTTGGCGATCACATTTGCATAAAGGCTTCTACCCACTGTCCTCATGGAATTCAAGGCATTGATCCCACCTTTTCCTCCGCCGGAGACAGCCAATAGAGCTACTGGTTTATGCGTGAATTGTTCGCTGCTTAGAAAATCCAAGGCATTTTTCAAGGCTCCGCTCATGGAACCATGATATTCCGGAGTTGTCAGGATTACGCCATCGGCATCCTCGATGCTTTTCCGAAGACCTTGAATTACTTCCAGTTGATATTGCTCACCTTCACCTGAATATAAAGGGATTTCGCTATTGCTTAAATCAATAAGTTCCGCTCCGTATTTCTTGGATATGTAGCGTGAGGCAATCCCCGTACGCCCTTGTTTACGTGGTGAACCATTAATGATTACTAATTTCATGAATTAAACCTCCATTATTCCCGATGTTTTCCGAGATCAGTCGCCCATACAGTATACCAAAACCGAAACGGAATTTCCTAGAATTTTGATTTTTCATTCAACTAATACCATAAAAAAAAAAACGAAAGACCGAAGAAGTCTTTCGTTTAGCTTTCATAATACATTTAAACCAATGCTTCAATCTTGCTCATGAAATCTTCCATGACTCCTGATAACTTGGACTCAGCTTCTTGCATTGATTTACCTTGGACACCGAAATAGAATTTAATTTTCGGTTCAGTGCCTGAAGGACGCAGGCAAACCCATGTACCATCCTCAAGGAAATACTTCAATACATTTGATTTCGGAAGCTCGATCAATTCCTCGTCATTTGAAAGTAATGTGCGCTTCTTGCTGCTTTGGTAATCTTCTTCAACGACTACCGGAATGCCAGCTATTCGGGAAGGAGGATTTTGACGGAATTGATTCAATATACCAGAAATCTGTTTAGCTCCCTCAATGCCCTTTAAAGTCAATGAACGCAAACCTTCCAAGTAAAAGCCGTACTTTTCAAACACATTCAGCAACCCTTCATATAAGGTCAATCCTTGCTTTTTATAATGGGCACAGACCTCGACAGCAAGCACTGCAGCTTGAATGGCATCCTTATCACGCGCGAAGTCTTTTATCAGATAACCGTAGCTTTCTTCATATCCGAACAAAAAGCTGCTTTCCCCGCTTTCATGATACTGATTTATTTTCTCGGCGATGAACTTAAACCCGGTAAGTACATCAACCGTTTTCAAGCCATATGACTCGGCAATCGCACGCCCGATTTCTGAAGTGACGATCGTTTTTAAGACGGCTCCATTTTGAGGAATCTTCCCTTTTTCTTTTTTCTGGGACAGTAAATAATCCAGGAAAAGGGCACCTGTTTGGTTTCCAGTCAGGACAACATATTTGCCCATCTCGTCTCTCACGGCAATTCCAAGCCGGTCGGCATCTGGGTCCGTTGCTATCAATAGGTCCGCTTCCACCTTGTTACCCAGCTCGATGGCCATTTCAAATGCAGCTGGTTCCTCCGGATTTGGAGACTGAACTGTTGAAAAATTCGGATCTGGCAATTCCTGCTCCTTAACGATATGCAAATTTTGATACCCTAAGCTTTGCAGTGCCCGCCTGACGGATTTATTTGCCGTTCCATGAAGCGGCGTAAAGACGATTGACACATCTATTTCCTCGGCAAGCTGCGGGTTCTCGGGAACTGTAAGCAACGCGCGATTATATGCGGCATCCACTTCCTCCCCAACCATTTTGATGAGGCCCTGCCCTTTAAGGACTTCAGCCTCTTCAACCTGAATTTCAAGCTCGTTTTCAATGGCATTCACGTAGCTGATCACTTGATCCGCCGCTTCCGGAGGCAATTGTGCCCCATCTGACCCATAAACCTTGTAACCATTATATTCAGGCGGATTGTGGCTTGCCGTGATGACGATCCCAGCAAAAGCATTCAGCTCACGGACCGCAAATGACAATTCTGGAGTTGGACGCAATTCATCGAATAAATAAGCCTTCACCCCAAACGTTGCCAAGGTCTTAGCTGCTTCGAGTGCAAATTCCGGGGACTTGTGCCTTGAATCATAAGCGATCACAGCCCCTCTTCCTTTCGCTTCTTCCCCAAACGAAGAGATATATTGAGCCAACCCAACCGTTGCCTTCCTTACAGTATAAAGATTCATCCGGTTCGTTCCCGCTCCGATTTCCCCACGCATTCCGCCTGTTCCAAACTCTAAATTTTTATAAAAGGCATCTTCGAGTTGTGCTTCATCCTGCTGCATTTCATCTAGGAGGACACGTAATTCCCCATTTAAATTCTGGTACCCTGCCCAAGTGGTGTATAAAGATATCCAGTCCATCTCCAACATCTCCTCCCAAACGCCTCATATTTGTAATTATTATGTATCTGCCTTACATATACAAAATTATCACATTTATTCCAATAAATGAAGTAAAGGCTCGTAATGAAAAGAACCGAATCCAGCATTCTTCACATCACGAGCTCGTATACCTCTTTATTTTTGGCCATCTTTATAATGCAGATGGTAAATATCATGGCGTCGATCTTTCAATTGCTTTACAGTACCAGACTGACGCTCCCGCCTTAAGATTTCCAAATCGACATCGCCAATCAGGACCATCTCAAGGTTCGGGCTGGTTTCCCCGACTATGCCGTCACGCGCAAATTCGAAATCCGATGGAGAAAAGATTCCCGATTGGGCATATTGAATATCCATATTTTCCGTTTGCGGAAGATTTCCGACCGTTCCGGAAATGACGGTGTAAATTTGGTTTTCCACGGCCCGGGCCTGGGCACAATAACGAACTCGCAGATAGCCTTGCCTGTCTTCTGTACAAAATGGAGTGAATATGATTTTGGCTCCCATGTCGGTAGCAATCCGGGCGAGTTCCGGAAACTCAATATCATAACAAATTTGTATGGCGATTTTTCCACAATCCGTATCAAAGACACGAACGCGGTCACCTGCGTTAATACCCCACCATTTTCTTTCATTCGGCGTGATATGGATTTTATATTGCTTTTCAATCGTCCCATCGCGACGGAATAAATAGGCAATATTATAGATATTGTCATCATCTTCTTTAACGAAATGGGAACCCCCGATGATATTGACGTTATACCTTACAGCTAACGTGGTAAACAATTCAATGTATTGCTCCGTGAAATCCGACAGTTTCCGGACAGCCAAGCTTGGTGATCTTTCATTCAAGAAAGACATCAGCTGGGTGGTGAACAATTCCGGGAACACGGCGAAATCAGCATTAGCATCCGAAGCAACATCGGTGAAATACTCGACTTGGTTAGCGAAGTCTTCGAATGAATCGATTTTACGCAGCATGTATTGCACGACGCAGATACGTACCGGTTCTGATGTTTTATAATAACGTTTTGTTTTCGGCTGATAATCGACGTTATTCCACTCCATGAGCGTAGCATACTTATTCGATTGCAGATCATCCGGCAAATAATTCGGATTGATCCTCATAAGCGTGAACCCATTTAAAAGCTGGAACGAAAGAACCGGATCATATATTTTATGCAATTGCACTTCTTTCACATATTCCCTTGGTAACAGCTCATCCGCATGTTTATGGTAATTGGGGATCCTTCCCCCGATAATGATGCTTTTTAAATTCAAATGCGCAACAAGTTCTTTCCTTGAATCATATAGTCTTTGGCCAATTTTCATCCTGCGGAATTCAGGATGGACCATGACCTCGATTCCATATAAATTATAACCGTCCGGATTATGGTTCGTGATGTACCCACCATCTGTTACGTCGTCCCATGTATGGCGATCATCATATTCGTCAAAATTGATAATGAGACTGGAACATGAGCCAATCACTTTTCCATCATATTCAGCCACGAACTGTCCTTCCGGAAAAATCGCCAGATGGCTCTCAAGCTGATCTCGCTTCCAGGGAACCATTCCAGGAAAGCAACTCGACTGCAAAGCAATTATTTCATCTATGTCTCCTAGCCTCATATTACGTATTTCCATTATTTTTTCATATTTATGCAGGTCCAAATTAGGCATTTTCCTCAGACTCCTTTAATCTCTTCCATAAGAATTATACCCCTTATTCAAAAATTAAAACAACTGAACCTACCCATGGATTTCAAATAAAAACATTCTGATAGTCCGTTAAAAGAACATATATTTTACATACGCAGTCCTTACATACTATACTTTTCATGAGAGTAAAAAGAGATGGGGAAGACGAACCATGAACAATACAAAACGCAGTGTGGAAAACTTATTATTTGTAGCCTGGGCTGCTTCCATCATTGCTATGTTTGGAAGCTTATATTTTTCTGAAATCAAGCAATATGAACCTTGTGCCCTCTGTTGGTATCAGCGGATCATCATGTATCCCTTTACGGTCATTTTAGGAATTGCCATCATTCGAAAAGATTATTGGATCAGCTTTTATACGATGATATTATCCGCTATCGGTGCATTCATTTCCACGTACCATTACTTGATACAAAAGGTTTCATTCTTTTCTGACCACACCCTTGCATGCGGAAGGGTTCCATGTACAGGTCAATATATAAACGTATTTGGTTTCATCACCATCCCGTTCCTAGCCTTGACTGCATTCATCATTATTTTCATATGCAGTTACATCATATGGACAAGATCCAAGGAGGTTGCAGCTTAATGAAGAAAATGGCTATATTTTTAGTGATAATCGTCGCGATATTTGTCCTGCTGGGCGTTTTTACAAACTTGAAAAAAGAAGAAAAATCAAAAGGAAATCCATACGGCAAGGATAAGCTTAAACCGGCTACTGTCGATCAGCTGGATGACCCCAATTATCAAAACTTGATCCTTCCGGAAGAATTGGAGCAGGACCTCCAGGATAATGAAGATGTGACCGTTTACTTCTATAGTCCTGAGTGCCCGCATTGTCAAAAAACCACTCCAATCGTGGCTCCTTTGGCAGAAAAGCTGGGAATCGATCTAGTTCAATACAATCTTTTGGAGTTTGAACAAGGATGGAGCGATTATGGCATCAAAAAGACCCCGACCATCGTTCACTATAATAATGGCAAAGAACAAGAACGGATCGTTGGCTATAATGATGAGGAAACGTTCGAGAAATGGTTCAAGGACCACGATATTAATTAAAGATGGAAAAAATGAGCCGGCCCTAACGGAAATGCTTCTCCCGTTATAGCCGGCTCATTTTTTTTGCCTTATACTAAATATTGATTCGCCACCTGGATGTCCATCATCTGCATCTCATTATTCGCTTCATGGTTTATACTTGAAAAATGGTCATAATAAAAGGGGAAGAATATTCCGCATTCATTCAATAGAGTGATGTTATGTTGGAACAATTCTTCAGATTCAGGTTCCATAAAATCTTCTCTCTTTTGTTTGTCTAATATCGACATAAGGACTTGAAGACATGCCATTACTTGAAATGCGTCTCTTAATGTTGCCAAGTAAGTAACTGAACTTTGATTGGGCTCTAAAACGCCAATCTCGCGAAAATGAAGAATTTCACTTTCCGTAAAGTATTTTGGAAATACAGATTCGTAGAAACGAGTAACGAGACTCGCTATTTCTTGCTCTTGTTCTTCCGTTGAAGAAAAGACCGTCTTCACTAAAAAAACCACCTTTTTTCAGATCCGTTAGACCTATCTATTATATGTATATTCTAGGACAAGCGATTTCTTTCCCACTAGAATAACATAAATATTGTAAAAAATATGTGGTAATTTCCACCACGGAAATTTCAGCAATAGGTCCAAGGTTACTTTTTCATGACTAATTCTTAATTATTATATATTTTTTTCATTTAATCAAAAACCAAAGCAGTCGAAAGTAGGAGTTTTTATTGGAAAATTTCAGAATAACTAACCAACATTTAATAATTGATGTTCTCCAAGGTTGGAATGGATTAACAATTGAAAAGCTTTTTAGGGAGCTTTGGAAGGCCCCAAAGAAATTAGTGCATGAATGGAGGATGAGTAAAGAAGTGACAGTGAACGGGAATTCCCTCCCATGGTCAACTATCCTTAATGAAGGAGATACGATCAGCATCCCCTTATTGGATCACGCTGAAAATGAAACGGTACAAGCGGCAGACTTAGGAATCTCCATCTTATATGAAGATGATGTGTTGTTGATAGCCAATAAACCGGCTGGAATGGATACCCATCCTTCTCAGCCGGATGAAGCACACTCCCTCCTCAATGGTGTCGCGCACCATCTTCAAAAAACCGGCCAGACCTGTATGATCAAGCATATTCATAGGCTTGATAAAGATACCACCGGTGCCGTCCTTTTTGCCAAAAACCGTCTTATTGGGACCATGCTGGATAGAATGTTGGAAGAAAGGGAAATCAAGCGGACTTACCTAGCCTTAGTCGAAGGAAACATTAAAAGAGATGAAGGCGAAATCAAAGAAAAAATTGGCCGCGACCGCCACCATGCCACGAGAAGAAGGGTTTCCCCTACAGGCCAGACGGCAGTCACCCACTATCGGGTGCTCAACCGCGATCTCAAGAAAAACTTGACGCTCGTCAGCTGCACCCTGGAAAGCGGCCGAACCCATCAGATCAGGGTGCATTTCAGTCATTTGAACCACCCATTGGCCGGAGATGCCTTATATGGCGGAAAAAGGACATTTCCACGTCAAGCCCTTCATGCAAGGAAAATTGAATTCACCCACCCCATTTCAGAAGAAAAAATGATCGTTGAAGCTCCTTTCATTGACGAACCTGAAATATTCAATGTCACCATTTAAACACTAAGAACACCGTTCCATACCGGACGGTGTTCTTATTTCTTCATTAATATTATCCGAATTGTCGCTCATATTTTTTTCAGCGGGACGGATTATCTACAGGTAGGAAGCAATCCGTTCATTTTGGCATAAAAAAATAGCTGGCCACGTGGGCCAGCTTTATTTTTTGTATTTATGAAGCTTTTCTCATGCCTTTTAAGATAAGGCTTAAGATGAAGACAAATACGATTGCACCAATCAATGCTGGAATTATAGCGAAATCTGCTACTGAAGGTCCCCAGTTCCCAAGAATTAATGAACCTAACCATGCACCAACAAATCCAGCGATAATGTTACCGATAATTCCAAATGGTACGTCACGTCCAACGATCATACCTGCTAACCAACCAATGATACCTCCGATAATTAATGACCATAAAAATCCCATAATATATTTCCTCCTTCAAATTAGTTATTTTTTCATTTCTGCAGCAGACTCCAAGAAATCAAATCACTTCCATATTGTCATGCCATTTTTCAGTTATTTTAACTTTTACATTCAAATGGTATGATGCCGATTAGCACGATATCTAATGAATGTGAATGCTTTAGTTATTGGGTAAAGTTAGCTAGCTATAGCCCTTGAGTAACTGATAGGACAATTCTCATGTTAGTGATTTTTTTCTTTTTGTTTGCCGCTGTACTCATTATTTTCCCCGTTTAAATAATCTAAAACCTAATTTTTTTTAAAAATATTTGGCAACGAAAACAGGATTATAAGACATATTAAACGGGTATACCATAGGCTTAACTTTGTCACATTGTTAGTATAAGCAGTAACTGTCTCAATTATGTTCATAAAGGAAAAAGAAAAAGGATGCCCCCATTATCGGGACACCCTTCTATTATTTGCAGCATTCTCAGAACAAAAGTTCATCGGGATTGCTGCCAAACCGCTCATTTTTGTTCAAGGCATCTATTTGATTCATTTCATTCAGGCTTAATGAAAAGTCAAATACCTGTGCATTTTCTTCGATACGGGACGGCGTAATCGACTTAGGTATTACAACTAGATCATGTTGCAGATGCCATCTAATCAACACTTGCGCTGAACTTTTCCCATGCTTCTTCGCTATATGGTTAATTGTCGGTTCTTCCAATAGGTTCCCTCTTCCTAGCGGGCTCCAAGATTCTACCTTTATTTCATGTTTTGCACAGTATTCACGTATTTCGACTTGGGTCAAAAGTGGATGCAATTCAATTTGATTGACGACCGGCTTCACTTCACTGTTTGCAAGTAAATTTTCCAAATGATGAACATGGAAATTACTTACACCGATTGATTTCACCTTACCATCCTTATAAAGCTTTTCCAAAGCCCTCCAGGTTTCCAGATATTTATCTTTTCCAGGCCAGTGGATCAAGTATAAATCCAAGTATTCCAAGCCAAGGCGATTTAAACTATCATCAAATGCCTGGAGCGTCGTTTCGTATCCTTGCTCTGTATTCCACACTTTAGATGTAATGAACAATTCCTCACGAGGCACGCCGCATTCACGAATCGCCTGACCAACACCTTCTTCATTTTCATAAATGGCCGCCGTATCGATCGCACGATATCCAACTTCGATCGCTTTCTTGACCGACTCAACCGTTTCATTGCCGTTTTTCACTTTAAATACACCAAAACCCAACTGTGGCATTTTAACTCCATTATGTAAGGTGATCGTTTCCCCAATATTTGAAATCATTCCATCATTCCCCCTTACTTTTATTTACCAATTATACATCCCTCCACCTTCTATTTCTAACCATAAGCCTCGGGATTTATAGAGCCTCTTAAGCGAAAAGACCCCCTTAAATACCATTTGCATATATCAAAGGGAGCATTTTATCTTTTTAATCATTCACAAAGTTAAATATTTTGTAAAAAAATGACGAAACATCTATCCTTATAGATATGAAATTCGTTACAATTGAATAGTTCGACTTAAAACCAATTAAAAAAGTAGGTGTCAGCTTTTATAGAATAATCAAACGTAAAACTCCCATCCTAAATATTGAGGAGTTGCAAACTGTTTTGCGCCCATTCATTGGCCGAAATCCATATACACTTTACACTTGAAATCAAGGGAGTCCTCCATGTATGAATAGCATACTCATTTTAACAGTCCTAATTATTATTTTTGCTTTGGTCTTTGACTTTATCAATGGTTTCCATGATACGGCTAACGCCATCGCTACAGCAGTATCAACCAAGGCGCTTAAACCACGTCATGCAATCATCATGGCTGCGGTCATGAATTTATTAGGGGCACTGACCTTTACCGGTGTTGCGCATACCATTACGAAGGATATCGTTGATCCTTTCACATTGAACAATGGTACTTATGTGATCCTTGCCGCACTAATTTCGGCCATAATATGGAATTTAATCACTTGGTACTTTGGCATTCCAAGCAGTTCCTCCCATGCGATCATTGGTTCAATAGCGGGAGCTGCCATCGTGGCTAGTGGATTCGATGCGATTAAATGGAGTGGATTCACTAAAATTGTACAAGCCTTGATTCTATCTCCCATCCTGGCCTTTACGCTTGGATTCATTGTATACAGTATTTTCAAGGTAGTATTCAAAAATAATAATTTAGGAAAAACGAATAAGCGATTCCGGAGAATACAAATTCTCACGGCGGCCATCCAGTCTTATACACATGGAACGAATGATGCTCAAAAATCCATGGGTATCATCACGATGGCTTTGATCGCTAACGGATATGCCTCCACCTCTGAGGTTCCTTTCTGGGTACAATTATCCTGTGCAATTGCCATGGCGCTTGGTACATCTATCGGAGGTTGGAAGATCATCAAAACAGTTGGCGGGAAAATCATGAAAATCCGGCCAGTGAATGGCGTTGCTGCCGATATGACTGGTGCAGGGATCATTTTCGGTGCAACCTTCCTGCATATGCCTGTCAGCACGACTCATGTCATTTCTTCTTCAATACTTGGAGTCGGTTCTGCACACCGCATCAAAGGGGTAAAATGGGGAACCGCAAAAAACATGTTGGTCACTTGGTTCATTACATTGCCAATTTCCGCTTCTCTAGCTGGAATCATTTACTATATACTTGCATTATTTTTATAGAACCTTTTGCCTTTCCATATCGGAAAGGCTTTTTTTTTACAAATACCCCTTATAAATGCAGGGTTTTTCCCTTTTTTTAATTTTCCTTGTTTTTTTATGTAAAGTTTTATTAAGATTTTGTAAATTTTCGTCGAAAAACCTTCCCGGATACTACATGAATTCGTTACAATCAATTTGTTAATACTAAGCGTACGACTAAAGTGCGTAAATCTGCATGACTAATTGGGAGGCTTTAACATGGCTTTTAAATCAAAAAAAGACAAATTCGCGGTAATGCTTTTTAACATCGCTCAAAACCTTAAAGAAGGTGCTGACTATTTCGCGGATTATAAACTCAAGAACATCTCCGATCTCAAAGTATTTTCAGATACGATGAAAGACTATGAGCATAAAGGCGATTCAATGGTTCATAATGTGATCAAAGAGCTGAACAATGCTTTCATCACTCCTATTGAACGGGAGGATATCCTTGAATTAACCATGAGAATGGATGATGTCATAGACGGTTTGGAACACTGTGCAGCATTATTCGAAATGTACTCAATTGTCAATGCAGATGAGTATATGCTTAAGTTTGTGGATGCAATCAAACAGTGTACGTATGAGATTGAAAATGCTGTCGATACACTATCCACTAAAAAATTGCCAATGATTCGTGAAAATGCAATCAAAATTAAAGATCTTGAATCCGTTTGTGACGGGATTCAACGTCAATCAATCAAAAACTTGTTTACAGTTGAAAAAGATCCAATCAGGATCATTCAATATAAAGAAATTTACGAAAGCCTTGAAGAGATTGCCGATCACTGTCAAGCGGTGGCCAATACACTTGAAACAATCATAATGAAAAACGCCTAAGGAGTACCCCAATAAATGGATACTTTATTAATTATAACAATATTAATCGTTTTCTTTGCTTTAGCATTTGACTTCATCAATGGTTTTCATGATACAGCCAATGCAATAGCGACTGCTGTTTCAACAAAGGCCTTGAAGCCTAGGCATGCCATCATCATGGCAGCCGTCATGAATTTCGTCGGAGCCATGACATTTACTGGAGTGGCAAAGACCATAACGAAGGATATCGTGGATCCGTTTACGCTTCCGAATGGTTCATATGTAATTATGGCTGCTCTGCTTGCCGCCATCATATGGAACCTTCTAACATGGTATTACGGAATACCAAGCAGTTCCTCCCATGCATTGATTGGTTCGATTGCTGGTGCAGCGATTGCTGCAGCAGGATTCGCTGGAATTAACTGGGGAGGATTCTTGAAAATTCTTCAAGCTTTGATCTTCTCCCCGCTAATTGCTTTTGCAATCGGGTTTATCGTATACAGCATCTTTAAAGTTGTCTTTAAAAACAATAACCTGACAAAAACAAACCAAAAATTCCGGACTATACAGATTGCTACGGCAGCACTTCAATCGTATACCCACGGAACGAACGACGCTCAAAAAGCAATGGGTATCATCACGATGGCCCTTATTGCAAATGGTTATGCATCAAGTACCGATATCGCCTTCTGGGTTCAGTTCTCCTGTGCGCTCGCAATGGGACTTGGAACTTCGGTCGGCGGATGGAAGATCATTAAGACCGTTGGCGGCAAAATCATGAAAATCCGGCCGGTTAATGGTGTTGCAGCAGATTTAACCGGAGCCTTTATCATTTTCGGTGCGACTGTAATACACATGCCAGTCAGTACAACCCATGTTATTTCGTCTTCAATCCTTGGGGTTGGATCAGCTCATCGTGTCAAGGGCGTAAAATGGGGAACGGCAAAAAGAATGATCATCACTTGGTTCATTACCATTCCCATCTCGGCAACATTAGCAGGTTTGCTTTATCTTTTAATTAACTTCCTATTCTAAAATAAAATCCCTTCCGGTTTCCATCGGTAGGGATTTTCTGTTTTGACAAAGGATTTATCTATGCTTATTAACAGGAAATCGTTTAAAATTTAAGGAGAAGGAATTTTTTTAGCGAGGGGCAAAATATAATGAAGGATTTCGAAAAAAATAGAGATATTTTTAAAGACCTTTATGGAGATATGATGGAGTTTGCCGATAGAATCAGTTCTGTTTTAGGTTGCCCCATTACAATCGAGGACGGTAACCATCGCTTACTTGCATATAGCACACACGATGATACTACGGATCAGGCTCGTATCATGACCATAATCGGAAGACGTGTCCCTGAGAAGGTCATCAACAGTTTATGGAAAGATGGCTTCATCCCTGCGTTATTGAAAGAAGATGCCCCCATTAAAATCGGGGCCATCAATGATGTCGGGCTCGGTAACAGGGTTGCGGTTTCCATCCGGAAAAATAATGAAGTACTTGGTTTCATTTGGGCTTTGGAAGTAAATGAACCTTTCTCCGAAGAAGATATGAAATTTCTGCAATTCGCTGCCAAAGAAGCGAAGAACCAGTTACAGCAATTACAATTAAAAAAGAAAAGGAAAGAAGCCGGTCATCAAGAGTTCCTTTGGCGCATGTTGACCGGGCATTACCAAGAAGAATCGGAAATAATTGAAAATTATAAGAAGTTCTCCATCCATGTTCCAGTTGTTTTTTCCATATTGGTATTTGAATTTCCTAAAGAAATCAATCGTGAAGTGGAGCGCTACATTTCATATATGTTAACGACCACTCAAAAGATAAACAGTTCCTTATTTGCCATTGACCATAACAAACTCATTCTTTTCGCGGGAGCCGACCAGGAAAACAGCCCTTCTTTCACTTCATCGATATATGAGTTCATTCCTTTTTTCATTTTGGAAATGAAACGGCGTTTCGGAGTTGAACATATCCTTGGAACGGCTGGCAATATGTATAAAAACTTAATGGATGTTAAATTAAGTTACGAAGAAGCTCAATACACCCTAAAAATGAAAAATATATTCCCTGATGACATGAAGCTCATTTTACATTACGAAGAACTTGGAATGTTTCAAATGATTGAATCACTCGCACGCAACAAACAGCGTCGTGTTCATCCTTCCATCCTTAAGCTAAAAGCATACGACATGAAAAATCAGACGGAATTGCTGCAAACACTAACTGTCTATCTAGAGAAAGATTGCAACCCAAATGAAGCTTCAAGAAACCTTCATATCCATGTGAATACATTGAATTACCGATTAAAAAGAATCTCGGAAGTGGGAAATATCCGGTTAAAAGACCCGATTCAAAAAATGTCCCTCTTTCTTAACATTAAACTTAATCAATATGATGAATTCTTCAAGAAAAGTTAATGATATATTCCCTGATATGGAATACTAGAAGTGTGGAAAGGTTGATCTTATGAAATTTGAAACAAAAGAAGAACTTGAAAAAGAATTAGCAATCATAGAAAAATGGGAGAAGGATCAGAAAGGACTATGGTTTTGGGAACGGATTGGGCGGATCCCTTTCAAGCTATTGGATAAGTTGACACCGGATTTCATTCAGAAAAAATTGGGTGTCATGCTTGATGAAATCGGCAGCTACATTCAGAATGGCGGAAAGTATTTAACGAAAGAAGCTCATATTCTAAATCAGCTGCATGCCAAGAATCCCGAGCTGAATATTACTGCCCTGGAAGATGTTCCAAGCATACCCCTCCATATCATGGATAGCGTGAGTCAGGATATTAAAAATTCAGGCAGCAAATTGGCAACCGTTCAAGGAGCCACTACCGGGATTGGCGGAATCTTCACCTTGGCTATCGACATCCCCCTTCTTCTTGGCATGTCGATCAAAACCCTTCAGGATATCGCCATCACATACGGCTTCAATCCTAGCGACCGCCAAGAACGTATATTCATCGTCAAATGCCTGCAATTCACAACATCGGATGTTGTCGGCAAAAAGGCTCTATTAAATGAATTGTCGAAAATGACCCAGACTGATTCCCAATCAAAAAGGGAAATTGCATCAGAACTGCAAGGATGGCGAGAAGTCGTTTATACATACCGTGATCAGTTTGGCTGGAAAAAGCTTTTGCAAATGGTTCCTGTTGCCGGAATTATTTTTGGCGCCCTTACGAATCGTTCCATGATTGCCGATATAGCCGATACGGGAATCATGCTTTATAAGAAAAGAAGGATTCTAGAGCGCATTCAAGAACCAATTGCGAAGAATTGAATTCAGCTTTAATTGGGTTTTGATCCAGGCAAGTCCACCTTTTTTGAAACTGCGTTTGTGGAATTCCACAAATACACCTTTTTCATTTTTCTGATTTCCACATACTAACTGTTTCTTTTTCCAACTATACTTGTGATACAAATAGTAAAACATATTATTGGAGGGATTAAGATGAGAATAGGAATTCCAAAAGAGATTAAAAACAATGAAAATCGTGTAGCTATCACTCCAGCTGGGGTCGTAGCATTAGTCAATGCAGGACATGAAGTATTAATCGAAATGAACGCAGGTCTAGGAAGCAGTTTTACAAATGAAGCATATCAAGAAGCTGGCGCTGTAATAGTCGAAGACGCTGCAAGCGTTTGGGCAAGCACAGAAATGATCATGAAAGTAAAGGAACCTATCTCATCTGAATATAAATATTTCCGAAAAGATTTAATCCTTTTCACCTATTTGCATCTTGCGGCAGAACCGGCACTAGCTCAAGCACTAAAAGAAAGCGGT
Source organism: Peribacillus sp. Aquil_B1 (assembly GCF_022603275.1). NCBI lineage: Bacteria > Bacillati > Bacillota > Bacilli > Caryophanales > Bacillaceae > Peribacillus > Peribacillus sp. Aquil_B1. The sequence continues at coordinate 774,882 of NZ_JAKXEE010000002.1, forward strand.
GTCTTGGCCATTGCTTATGAAACAGTTGCAGTAAACCGCACACTTCCTTTATTGACACCAATGAGTGAAGTTGCAGGACGCATGGCTGCACAAATCGGTGCTCAGTTCCTTGAAAAAAATAACGGCGGTAAAGGAATACTCTTAAGCGGAGTTCCTGGAGTTAAACGCGGTAAAGTCGCTGTTATCGGCGGAGGCATGGTTGGAACGAATGCTGCTAAAATCGCTATTGGATTAGGCGCAGATGTTACCATTCTTGACTTAAGCCCAGACCGCCTTCGTCAACTTGATGATATTTTCGGAAATGAACTGACTACACTTATTTCCAACCCTTATAATATTGCAGAAGCAGTCAAAGATGCTGATTTGGTTATCGGTGCTGTATTGATTCCAGGTGCTAAAGCTCCTAAGCTCGTTACTGAAGAAATGGTTAAGTCGATGTCTCCAGGTTCAGTCATTGTCGATGTTGCAATCGACCAAGGCGGTATCTTTGAAACGGTCGACCACATAACAACACATGATAACCCTACTTATGTTAAACATGGAGTAGTGCATTATGCAGTGGCGAATATGCCAGGAGCAGTGCCTCAAACTTCTACAGTTGCTTTAACTAACGTAACCGTACCATTTGCACTTCAAATTGCAAACAAAGGTGCCATCAAAGCAATTCTTGAAAATGATGCCCTTGCAAAAGGCGTAAATGTGGCAAACGGTGAAATCACGTTCGAAGCAGTTGCCACAGATCTTGGCTACAACTACGTAAGTGTTGAAAACGCCTTAAACCCAAATAACATTAACGCTTAATAAAAAATAAGACTCCAGAATCTTGTCTGGAGTCTTATTTTTTTTGGATGAGAACCTCGATGATGTCTTCATACGGTATCTGGATCAGGCCTGATTACCTCACACAACGGTCGAATAATTTGGGTATAGGTCGGATTTTCTGCTCGATCGGTCGAATTATGCAGAGTTAGGTTGAATTATCTGCTCGGACGGACGATTTTTCCGGATAGGCCACTACTCTGCCCTTTCCCCGGTTGATGTTATTTACTAATCTATCAAAATAGAATATCCCTCTTAATCTATGAAGATCTTCCCGGGATTCATTATTCCTTTTGGATCCAATGCCTGTTTGATCGTTTTCATCACTTCGTAAGCCCCTCCATGCTCCCTTCGCTGATACTTCGATTTTCCAAGGCCCACCCCATGTTCACCCGTACATGTACCGCCTCTGGTCAATGCATATTCGACGATTTCTTCATTTAACCTTTTCGCTTCTTTAACTTCTTCAGGATTTTTCAAATCGATCATGAACAATACGTGATAATTCCCGTCACCTACATGTCCTACAATCGCCCCCTCCACTTTGGATTGTTCGACTTTCTTCCTTGTATCCAGTATGGCATTCGATAATTCATGAAGGGGCACACTTACGTCGGTCACCATCAGTTTCTTCCCCGGGGCGCTGTGAATGAATGCGTACGCGAGATTATGACGCGCTTCCCATAAGGCATTCCGTGCTTTTGAATCGCTTTCAAACTGGATATCCCCACAGCCAAAATCACTTACGATTTCCTTGGCAAATTTGACGTCCTGTTCCAGTCCGGCAAAATTCCCATGAAACTCGAGGAATAAAGTTGGTTTGACTTCATAGGATTTGTCCATGAATTGATTAACTTTTTTTATGGATTCGGCATCAACCAATTCAATTCGTGCAATCGGAATACCAGCAAGCATGATCCCATTAACCGCAGATACAGCCTGTTCGACGGTAGGAAATGAGGCTCTCCCGGCCATTGTGACTTCAGGAATGCCATACACCTTTAATGTCAGTTCAGTAAATACACCCAGCGTACCTTCAGAACCTACAAACAAGCCATTCAAATGAATGCCTGAAGATGATTTTGACGCTAAGCTTCCGGAATGAATCACTTCACCGTTTGCTAAAACTATTTCCATATCCCTGACTTGATCACGCATAATCCCATATTTGACCGAGGTCGTCCCACTTGCATTCGTAGCTGCCATCCCTCCCAATGTAGCATCGGCACCAGGGTCGACCGAAAAGAACAAACCGTATTTTTTTAATTCTTTATTGAGCTGCGTCCTAGTCACACCTGGTTGGACCTTCACAAGGAAATCATTTTCCCTGATTTCCAATATTCGGTTCATTAAGGACAAATCCAAGGAAATCCCTCCTTTGACTGGAACGACATGCCCCTCCAGACTTGAACCTAATCCAAAAGGAATGACCGGTATTTCATGCTCATTCGCATAACGCATGACATCGCTTACTTCCGCAGCATCCCTTGGATAAATGACCATATCCGGTAGGTGCGGAGTGTGATATGATTCATCATGGCTGTGCTGCTCCAATAATGTTTCATTCACCGTTACTTGTTCTTCCGTCAGAATCTTCCTTAATTCTTCTATATAACCATTCATTATGCAGCCCCCTCTTTTTTCACCAAACATTCTGAAAATGACAAACGGACGGGATTGCCCGCTAATAGGCAATCCATCTTTCTTCATTTACTGAAACCTTTTGTTTTATCCGTGCAGGCCTTCATTGCTTGCAGAATGCTGGATCTAAGCTGATTTTCTTCTAAAGACGCTACGGCAGCTATCGTTGAACCGCCCGGCGTGCAGACATCATCCTTTAAAGCAGCAGGATGTCTTTCCGTTTCCAGTACCATTTTAGCGGCTCCCATTACAGCTTGTGCTGCCATTCGATATGCTTGTTTTCGTGGAATGCCGTCACGGACTCCTCCATCAGCCAGCGCCTCGATGAACATATATACATAAGCAGGCGACGAACCGCTGATGGCCGGTACTGCGTCCATCAAATCTTCATGCAGGATTTCCGTTTTACCGAAACTATTCAGCAGTGCAGTCACATCCTCAATATCAGCATCGGTAATTTGATCATTAATGCTCATGGCTGTCATGCCTTCACCTACAAGCGAAGGAGTGTTTGGCATCGTCCGGACAACCTTCACTTTTTTTCCGAAGCTGCTCTCAACTAAAGATATAGTGATCCCAGCTGCCATGGTAATGATCACAGCGTCTTCTTTCACATGATTCTTCACTTCTTCAAGCACTTGCTTATGCATGGCAGGCTGGATCCCTAGAAAGAGAAAGTCGGCAAAACCGGCAACCTCTTTATTATCCAAAGTACCTTTAACCTTATATTTCGCGGTGATTTTAGTTTTGGTCTCCACACTCGCAGTACTGACCATGATCCCTTCAGGTGAAAGGACCTCTGCAAGCAGCATGCCCTCAAGCATTGCCTCACCCATTTTGCCGCATCCAATAAATCCTATTTTTTTATTCATATCTTACACTTCCAATCATAAGTTCATCTATATTCCTTCTTATTATATCGGATATGATAAATGGAAACACGTTGGAGATATTAATAAGGAAGGATTTGGTGGTTTCTGGTCGAATTACTTAAGTGATATGGATGTATCTTTAAATCCACCTTTACGCAATAAAGTCATGCAATTGATTTCCGCAAAAAAAAAAATGTTGACTAAATGGTCATTAGAGTTTTATAATTTTGACCTATTAGTCACAAACGAATAAGGAATACAGTTATAGGAATGGAGAAATGCTATGCAAATGGAAAAAAAAGCGGTCAATACCAAGCTTGTCTTAACAGGATTGATTATTGGAATGTTTTTCAGTTCATTGGAACAGACGATCGTCGGTACGGCCATGCCGACAATTATCGGGGAATTGAATGGTTTCACCATCTTTGCATGGGTAACGACTGCCTATTTAATAGCCTCAACGACTGTTGTACCCATTGTTGGAAAGCTATCAGATCTATATGGCAGGCGTTCCCTTTATCTGCTTGGCACGATCATATTTACGATTGGATCTTTTTTATGTGCCACAGCCACTTCGATGGAGCAATTGATCATCTACAGGGGTCTGCAGGGAATCGGCGGCGGGATGATCATGCCTTTATCCCAAACGATAATCGGCGATATATTCTCTGCGGAACAAAGAGCCAAATGGCAGGGTGTGTTCGGAGCCCTTTTTGGTTTAAGTTCTGTCATCGGCCCTTTTCTGGGCGGCCTGATCGTTGACCATATCAGCTGGCATTGGATCTTTTTGATCAATGTACCGACGGGCTTATTATCTGCCATTTTGATTTATGTAGGATTGAAACATGAAGCCATAAGGAAAACAGAGAAAGTGAATATCGATTATCTAGGGATTTTTACCTTGATCCCCGGTATTGTCCTGTTACTGCTTGGCTTGACCTTCGGTGGTGATAAATTCGAATGGTTATCACTAGAATCTCTCTTGATTTTCGGCAGCACCATTGTCTTCATTGCCCTATTCATCTTTTTTGAAAGAAGAGCGGTCGAACCGATCCTTGATTTATCCCTTTTTAAAAATAGAGTTTTTTCCACCACGAATATTTTGGGATTCTTGCTTGGCCTTGGCATGTTCGGGGCAATCATGTTCGTCCCGCTGTTCATGCAAGGCGTATTGGGAGTTTCACCAACAAAAGCGGGGTCGACCATGACTCCGATGATGATCGGTATGATTCTTTCCAGCATCATTGGCGGGCGGTTACTGTTGAAATTCCGGTTTCGTACCGTGCTTACCTTTGGGATGGTCTTTGCGACGCTTGGCTTTTTCCTAATGAGCATGATGGACGGCAGTACGACTATATTCACTGCGTACTCATTCATGGCCATCCTTGGGATAGGTATGGGTCTTGTCATGCCGACATTGATGATTGCCGTTCAAAATGAATTTCCAAAATCTCAGCTAGGGTCGGTTACAGCGGCTTCGACATTCTTCCGATCAATAGGAGGAACGATGGGCATCACGATTTTGAATGCTGTCATGAATCACAATCTCCAGCAAAATATGGATGATGCGGTCGTAAGTCAAAAGGACCCTATATTGCATGAGGCACTGAAAGCATTAGCTGACAAAACGGATGCGTTATTCAACATCATGCTTTATCCTGAAAACCTTAAAATGCCCGCAGAAATCAGCAATGTCCTTGTAAAAACGATAGAAAATGCTTGGATCGATGCATTCTCCAGTGTTTTCATCACCGGTATCTTTTTTGTTTCCGCGGGAATATTAGTGGCACTTTCCGTGGGTTCGGGCCGAATCAAAAAAGATCAAGAAACGGAAAAGGAATTAGGCTAAAAATATACTCGAGACCGGCTGATATAATCAGCCGGTCTTTTTAATGCCTTCAGGTTTTTTTTTCATTGATAAGGGAATTTTACCTGTATGAGACTAAATGGAGTGATACCATGAACAAGATGAAAGATTCAATTTTACCTGCGGATTTTTATCAGCAGCCCACCCTTGAACTGGCAAAGTCCCTTCTTGGCTGCCTGATTGTAAAAGAAACAGCGGAAGGAACCGCTTCTGGATTCATTGTTGAAACAGAGGCCTATATTGGACCTGGTGACAGGGCCGCACATAGTTTTGGAAATAGAAGGACAAAACGGACGGAAGTGATGTTTGGAAATTCCGGTTTGATCTATACATACGTCATGCACACACATACACTGGTCAATGTCGTAAGCGGCGGGCCTGAAAATCCGGAAGCCATTTTAATCCGTGCGGTTGAACCCTATTCAGGGCTCGAGTTAATGCATGAAAGACGAGGAATTGCCGATATTCGTAAATGGACCGATGGACCAGGGAAGCTCACAAAGGCACTGGGCATCACCATGGATGATTATGGTCGATCTTTTACGGATTCCCCGCTATATCTAGCTGCCGGAAAACAACCTGAACACATATCCAGCGGCCCCCGCGTCGGAATCGACAACTCCGGGGTAGCAAAAGATTACCCTTGGCGCTTCTGGGTTACCGACAATCCGTTTATATCGCGTAAAAACCTAATTAATAAAGCTGTACCGAAAAAATAAACCATGATTTTATCCCCTCTATGTTGAACACTGTAAATCCTATGGATGTTACACAACTTTGAGGGGATTTTACAATGTCCGTAAGCATCCCCAATTTTAAAAAGTCGTGAATGAAGCATCAGACACTCATAGCTTTTAATAATTGGTTTGGCAGAAATCAAGTATGACCTCAACGTAACCTTCGTTCCTTATGGGCCCCTCAATATTCCACAGTCTAATTTCCTTAATTCCCCTCTCTACTAAACTTCCAGCCTATTACCCCAGTAATATTAAATTGACTTCTTTCCATGACAAACCTACTATAGTTAAGTCAGCAATATGGAAGGTGGTTTATGATGAACGTTCAGGCACTTTTACAAATGAATACGATTTTTATTAGTATCCTAATTGAATCCCTTCCCTTCATTTTACTGGGAGTCCTTATATCTGGAATCATCCAAATGTTTGTATCAGAAGAGATGATTGCAAAGATTATACCAAAAAATCCGATCTTATCTGTTCTATCGGCAATAGGTGCAGGGGTCTTTTTTCTTGCTTGCGAGTGCGGGATCGTCCCGATTACCCGCCGTTTGATTGCTAAAGGGGTTCCTCTTTCAGCGGCCATCGCCTTTATGCTTTCTGCACCCATTCTCAATCCAATCGTCCTGTTTTCCACTTATATCGCGTTTGGCAATAGCTGGAGCATGGTTTTCTATCGTGGCGGAATTGCATTCGCGGTCGTTCTGATCATTGCATGCATCCTGTCTTTTCAATTCAAGACAAATCAGCTTAAACACGAACATATCGAACATATCCATCACCATAAGCTTACATTTAAAGGCAAAATAACGGGTATGTTTAAACACTCGATTGAGGAGTTCTTTTCTGTTGGAAAATACTTAATCATTGGTGCACTGCTGGCAGCTGCCATTCAAACCTTTTTGAAAACATCCCTATTGCTTGAAATAGGGCAAGGAAAACTATCAGGGAATGCAGTCATGATGGCTTTGTCCTACGTCATGTCCTTGTGTTCTCAAGCGGACGCCTTTGTTGCAAGCTCTTTTAGAAGTACCTTCTCGCCCTCTTCACTAGTTGCTTTTCTTGTATTTGGGGCCATGTTTGATATTAAAAATACAATCATGCTTTTAGGTACCTTCAAAACAAAATTCGTTTTATGCTTGATGGCCTATATATTCATTTCCGTCTTAGGCCTGACTTTATTGTTTATTTCTTAAAGAGGGTGTTTTTATGGGAAGATTATTCATATTACTTGGACTTACTTTTTTATTCATGCATTTACACGCCTCAGGGAATATATCGAAATACATCAATATGGAATATTCTTATGTTTCACAGATTGCCATCTATATATTGGCTATTTTCACGTTAATGGGATCCTACTTATATTTTAAAGAAGATAATCAAGAAGAATGTGTTGATTGTCAGTGTGGACATGATCACTCCCAGGAAAACAAGAAATGGAAAAAGAACCTTACTTACTTCCTATACGTCATTCCCATTTTAACCGGTCTCTTTTTGCCTGTTGCCACTATGGACTCGAATATCGTAGAAAAAAAAGGATTTCATTTCCCGGTGTATGATGACTCAGATGATTATAGCCAGCATCAATTTCTGCAGCCGGATACTAGTCTTTATTATGGCAAGGATGACTATTTAACTTTAATGGATGACTCGCTCAAAGACTTAGTTGAACGTGATAGTCTTCATTTAACCGATGAAAACTATCTAAACGACTTAGAAGCCATCTATTACTCTCCTGGAAAATTCACTGGCAAACAAATTACGTTAACCGGTTTTTCGTACAATTCAGATGAGCTAGCCAAAAACCAGGTTTTCCTGTTTCGCTTTGGAGTCATTCACTGTGTCGCAGACTCAGGGGTATTCGGTATGCTAATCGAATTTCCTGAAGGTATGCATCCAAAAAATGATGAGTGGTATTCCGTGACAGGAGAATTGGAATCCATTTATTATCAGCCATTCAAGAAAACCATTCCCCTGCTCAAAGTATCATCACATAGTAAAATCGCAGAACCTGACGATCCCTATGTTTATAGACAATATTAAAAAATTAATCTTGGAAAGGTAAGGATATTATTCTTACCTTTTTTTTTAATTACCTCAAAACTTCCATTTATAAAAATCTCTTCTAGCCTAGTTATCTCTTTATGCATATTAAGGATACTGCCCTTCCACCTGAATCCATACAATGTTACAGATAAATAACTGAGAAATGACGAAAAAGTTGAATTTTATTCAAATGGGTCATGTTTTTTATATGCCTTACCTTTATAATATAAATGCTACATATTTTTTTACCACATCAGGAGGAACTTTCCTAAATGAACAATTCGAAAAACTCTTTCATTCTTGCAGGAACCATTATAGGTACCCTTATCGCCGGCACTTCTGCTTATGCTGGTTCTTATCAAGTTAAATCAGGGGACACCCTTGACAAAATCTCTAAAGCTAATCATACAACTGTCCAACAATTAAAATCTCAAAACCATTTGACTAGTAACCTTATTTTTCCCGGCCAAATCTTGAAATTTAATACTCTTAACACTAAAAATATAGATAAAACCGAAAAATATGTGGTTAAGCTGGGGGATACTTTATCTAAAATTGCTAAAAGATACAACCTTTCACTTAGTGCCCTGCTTAAATTAAACACTAACATTTCTAATTCGGATCGCATTTATATTGGCCAATCCATCCGTGTTTCCGGACAAGCTCCTGCATCCAGCTCTACGGCTAAAACAAACGCTACATATAAAGTCAAATCCGGGGACACCCTGGACAAAATTGCAAGAGTCAACAATATGACTGTCCAACAATTAAAGACTAAAAACCATTTGACTGGTAGCCTTATTTTTCCCGGTCAGGTCTTGAAGGTTAATACCCTTACCAGCACTCCCGATAATAATAATAATAATAATAAAATTACAACAGACGTTTATGTGGTTAAATTAGGGGATTCCTTATCAACCATCGCTAAAAGATATAACCTTTCCCTTAGTGCCTTACTTAAAATAAACCCTAGTATTTCTAATTCAGATCGTATTCGTATAGGCCAAACCATCCGTGTTTCAGGGAAAGCCTCGGCATCTTCCATTAATAAACCGTCCAAATCGACCAAAGCGGATCAAGTTCTGGCAGCTGGCGCCAAATACATGGGAGCCAAGTATGTTTACGGTGCAAGCACTTCGCGCACTGACGTATTTGATTGCTCTTCGTTCACATTAAGGGCATTCAAAAGTGCAGGTGTTTCCTTGCCTCGAAATTCAGTAGCACAATCACACGTTGGTACAGCTGTATCTTCAAAAGCCCTTCAAAAAGGCGATTTAGTATTTTTTGATACCAATAATGATGGAGTAATCAACCATGTAGGAATTTATGCCGGTAACGGTCAAATGCTGAATGCTTCTACATCTAAAGGTGTATCCTACGCTAACATTAACAATTCTTACTGGGGACCTAGCTTTGTGAAGGCAGTCCGAGTTCTTAATTAATTGTGATGGCAGTACACAATATAGAGCAAAAAGCGTGTTTTGATAAAAAGATCAAACGCGCTTTTTTGTGTATCATAATGTCAAATAGCCGCCAACTGGGGTGATATGTCTTCTTTTTGAATCCATCCTAACTCTCGCGTTAACCTATGCAAATCTAATCGCTTAATTAAGGTGTTTACTGATACGGGCTCTTCCCACGCTGGATAATCCAAATGTGGTTTGCTATTTATAAAAAATGTATTTACTCTTCATTCGTTAAAGTATTAAGTCTTTTTTATATAATTGTTTTTACGATTAAAAATACTTAACACACTTAAAAGTATTGCAAGACATACAAAATAAACTAAACCTTCACTTGTAAACCCAAATCTATAAAAGATAATCGTAGCAATGATAAACACACCAGTTAAAAGTATTTTATAAGACCAATACTTACCTCTTTCCTCATACCTGGCGCATTAACCTTTGCATCTCCATAATCGCATAATTAAGATGTTTATTGATACGGACTTCTTCCAAGCTGGATATTTCCTTTCTTTGGGCTATTTCATCCTTCTTTTTTCTATGATAGACCACCGTTTGTTGTAATAACCAGGCTCTTCTTAATAACATTCTCTCCACCTGCCCGTTTTGTTAAATGTCTCTCCTGCATTTCCATTTGCTTTCTATGGACTTTTTCTTCTATTCGATCTATGAACATCTGGTTATTATTGATATTTTCTTTATTCGACTCTATTAACCGCGCTAATGATACATTTTTACGCATTTTTGTGCCCCCGTATCTACAGAAATTGCCAACCGTAAAAAAATGGTTTTCTCTACTTAGGAAGATTTTTTCCCTATTACTTAGTGACATTTTCATCATACTATTAGTTTAAAAATTCTTGGTTTCAATTTTGAAATGACAGGTACCAATACTGGTATTGTCATTCTGGAACTTGCCATTTTTGTCTTTGATCGGGCCGGGCAGTATCTAGATTACCAACAGAAAAAGGCCTTCATCACAGAAGACCTTTCAGGCTGTATACTAATAAGAAGAGCAAGTTCACCACAGTTTTCACTAAAAAACGTTCCAGCTTGAGTTCAGAAATCCGTTCCCTTTGCTGTCTTGAGTTTATCGACCTAAGCCTCACTATATTCGACCGTTGAGGCACTGTATTCGACCGTTCACGAATTTAATTCGTCTTTCACCTCATTATTCGGACTCCGGACCCCTTTTGGCATTACTTTAGTTTTTCTTGCTTTTCAAGATACTGCCTCATTTTTTTCAAATAATCCGGTGCATCCATTTGATCCTTCACGACCAATTCTATAAGGCAAAGTTTATCGGCGTTCATATCCTGAGCATTTGCAATGGCATCATCCAGTTCACCATTCGTCTCGACTCGTGCTGTAAATGCCTCTTGACCAAACGCTTCAGCCAGTTTGGTATAATTCCACTCTGGTATCTCGTTGTATTTCTGTTTTTCTATATCGACTTTTACGTTTAAGAATTTTTCTATCGTATAGCCGTTATTGTTGAGGATGAACACGATGGGCTTGCAGCCGTTCTCCAGCATTGAGCTTATTTCCTGTACTGTCAGCTGTATCGAGCCGTCTCCGGTAAACAAAAGAACACGCCGGTTTCTATCCGCAATACATGCACCGAAAGCTGCGGGCGTCGCGTACCCTATGCTTTGCCAGCCTCCCTGGGCTATGTAAGTTGCCCCTTTCGGCAATCTGACCTGTGACATGCCATAAGAGAATGTTCCTGTTTCCGTGACCACAATGTCATTTCCCTTCAACATTTGCTGAATTCGCGGATAATAGGAAGTCGCTTCCAGAGGTGCTGAAGGGTCTTCCACCATTGTGTCATACGGAAACGAGATGGTTCCGACAGATTCGTTCTGCCGGTAGCCAATGTCCTGGAGCGCATTTAGAATATCCTCCGCCCTCACATTCATATAACTGGCTGCTCCCACTTTTAATGTGTCAGGCTGAATTTCCACCATTTTCAACGGGTCAAGCTTTGCTGTACCTTTGGAAGTATTGACGTCAGACCAAACTGCACCAACAGCTATGATGAAATCCGCTTCTTCAACAGTCTGAGTTACACCCTTACTTCCGAAAGCCCCGCCGTATACACCAATATACTGAGGATGGCTCTCATCAAACCCGCTTTTTCCCTGCATTAACGAAGCAACCGGAACATTTAAACTCTCAGCGAGCTGCAAAACGGGTTTCTGCAAGTTATAGCGAAGTGTTTTAACATCGACAAGCAGAACCGCTTTATTTACATCTTCTAGCATACCTTTTATATGCTTCACTGCTGACTGCAACGCATCGACATTCGATTGGGCCACATTTTCAGAAGCCTCACTGTGGGAAATCAACGGTTTTTCAACGAGATCGATAGCCACTACCAAATAAACGGGCTTCTTCTTTTCTTTGGCGATTCGGATTGCAGCCGGTATCTCCCTAGCTGCGTTTTCTGGTGTAAGAATCGCCGTATAACTGGTGATATGCTCATGAACCTTACGGAAAACATCAAAATCTCCGTCCATTAACGTATGATGGGCAAGCTCCTTATCCTGTTGCATCATGGACTTTGGCGAGCCGACAATATGGATGAGGGGCACATTTTCACTGTATGCGCCTGCGATTGCATTACATGCGCTCATTTCACCGACACCAAAAGTGGTGATCAGTGCCGAAATTCCCTTCACCCGGGCATAAGCGTCCGCAGCGTATCCAGCATTGAGTTCATTTCGCCCATTAATAAACTCAATCCCATCGTAATCTTCCAAAGTATCTAGCAATGAGAAATTATAATCACCGGGCACACCAAAAATCTCTGTAATGCCTTCTGCTTTTAAGCAGTCGTATAAATATTGTCCCAATGTTGTGTTTTCAGCCAATTCAATCACTCCTTCAATCGATTTCTTCTTATTTTATTTATACCCAAACATGAGTAGGTTAACCGTAAGTAAGGTAGTTCGCTACTCTATTACTCTAGTTTTAGCCTTGATGTATGGAGTGAGTGAGATTATCGCAGGCGTGCTTTCATAAACGATTCAATTCCAAATCGAAATATCTGAAAATTCTTGATTCACTGCTATATTTGATTTATATTTGAATCACCGGAACAGAGGATAAGGGGGAAAATGATGAGTGATAACAATGTCAAAAGAGTTTTGGAATGCATCATCAACACATCCAATAACAATATTACCGTGACCGATGAAAAAGGATTCATTTTATTCACAAATCCTAACCATTGGTGGATATATGGAATCGAACCAGAACATTATCTTGGGAAATCCGTTTACCAGCTCGAAACGGAAGGAATTCTCTCACCGTCGATTTCCGCCATGGTATTGAAAGAGAAAACACCTGTCCAGATCATGCAGCAAACGAAGACGGGAAAAATCGTCATGTCGACTGCCTATCCCATCTTTGATGATAATGGTGAATTGATTCGTGTCGTCAGCTATGCCCAAGATCAAACTGAAATCAGGAACCTCCAGGATCAATACGGTCAATTAGAGAAAAAGATTCAAGAATACCAATCGGAGGTCGAGGAGCTTAGGGAACAGGAGGAGCTGATCTATCGCAGCAAGGAAATGCGGCAAATCGCGAAAACGATACACCGTGTTTCCAAAACGGATGCCACGGTCATGCTTCTTGGGGAATCCGGTGTGGGAAAGAGCGTCTTCGCCCGCCGGCTGCATAATCAGAGTTACCGAAGCAAAGAGCCATTCATCGAAGTCAACTGCAGTACCATCCCAGAAAGTCTCTTTGAATCCGAAATGTTTGGTTACGAAGCCGGATCCTTTACCGGTGCTCAGAAGCAGGGGAAGCAAGGGCTGGTGGAACAAGCGGATAACGGAACCTTATTTCTGGATGAAATCGGGGAGCTTCCTCTGGATATGCAAGTGAAATTATTAAATGTCCTGCAAGAGAAGACCTTTAAAAGAGTGGGCGGAAAAAAAGAACATAAGATAGATTTTCGGCTTGTGACAGCAACTAATCAAAACCTTGAGGAAATGGTGGAAAAGGGAACATTCAGGCTAGATTTGTATTACCGTTTAAATGTGATTCCGATCCAAATTCCGCCATTACGCGAAAGAAAAGAAGACATTGCCATTTTAATCAATCATAATCTCGAAATCATTAACAAGAAATACAAGTCAGATAAGAAATTGCACCCTTCCACTTACGAAATACTGATTCAGCATAAATGGTCAGGAAACGTGCGTGAATTGGAGAACCTGATAGAACGGCTCATTTTGACCTCGGAAGACTCCATCATTTTCCCAGGCTTTCTACCCTCCCATTTCCATGGACAAGAATCTTTGGAGAAAATAGATGATACCCTAATGATCGACAATATGATGGTTGATGATAGTGATCTCAATACCGCCCTCGAACAAGTCGAAAAATGGATGATGATGAAAGCGAGTAAACAATGCAAGTCCACATATGAAATGGCTAAATTCTTAGGTATCAGCCAGCCTTCCGTCGTCAGGAAAATGAAGAAATATAAAGGTCACCTGCCCATTAAGCAATAGTGGGATGAAGGAATGTTTCAATGCGGTATCCAACTTTTTTAACCTGTATAAATAGGAGACCAGCGTATCGAAGGTCTCCTTTTTTTATTTCTTACTTATTTGACACACCTGCAGTTTCAAATGTTGCCATTTCTTTAATGAACAATGTTGCTGCCTTAAGAATGGGGTAAGACAGGGCTGCCCCTGTTCCTTCCCCGATTCTCATTCCCAGGTCGAGGATCGGCTCCTTGCCAAGCAGTTCTATGGCCGTTCTATGACCTGGTTCTGCAGATCGATGTCCAACAAACATATAATCTGCTGCACGTCCGGAAATCAGGCTTGCCAATACAGCAGCCGTGGTTGTAATGAAACCATCAACAAGAATGGGTATACGGTTATTTGCTGCAGCAAGCATGGCCCCTGCCATTCCTGCAATTTCGAATCCACCGATATTCATCAAAATATTAATGGGGTCATCAGGATTAGGATTTCTTAATGAAATCGCTTCTTCAATTATTCTTCGCTTATGTAAAATGCCTTCTGAATTCAATCCAGTTCCCTGCCCCACTAGTGATTCGACGCTTTTCCCGCTTACGATGGAGATGATGGCGGTACTGGAAGTCGTATTTCCGATTCCCATTTCACCAAGAATCAGGCAGTTCGCTCCACGGGCAATCATTTTCTCTGCACGGTCAAATCCAATTTCAAGCGCTTGAATTACTTCTTCCTTTGTCATCGCCTCTTCCTTATAAAAGTTTCTAGTTCCATTGCGGACTTTTCTCGAGGTTAGCCCCGGTGCCTCGATATCTGCATCGATCCCTATATCGACAATGTCCAAGTAAGCGTCTATCGCCCGGCTTAATACATTGATGGCCGCACCGTCATTCAGGAAGTTGAGAGCCATTTGTTCCGTCACTTCTTTTGGATAAGCCGAAACTCCTTCTTCCGTAATTCCATGGTCGGCCGCAAACACAATCACCCCCGGTTTCGAAATGTCCGGAAGTGCCTCTCCTGTCATCTTGGACAGTTCGATTATCCATTCTTCAAGCCGTCCTAAGCTTCCCTGAGGAACCGTCAGCGAATCGACATGTCCTTTAACCTGCCGTCCCATTTCTTCATCCAGCATCGGGATGGAGATGGCAGCTAACCCATTAGTCATATTAATCCCCCCACAAACCAAAGTGAAAAACCTTAACCACAGGAAAAGGTTCTTATCCATCATCTGCTATAAATACAACTTAGTCCACATAATTATCCTCTAAGCTTTCACTTATACTCACTGTGTTCCATTACTTCGGCACTCCCATTTCATTTAGTGGGTAGATACGGAATTTCACTTTGCCCAAAAGTGATTTTTCAGAAATAAAACCAAATCTTCTTCCATCCCAACTGTTCCTCCGATTATCCCCCATGACAAATAAATGACCCGCAGGTACCTTCGATTTCCCAAGTAAATCACTCAGGGTGAAATTCTCCGTCAGATTTTCTTCAGGCGGAATTTCCCCTTTTTTTGTTTTCAAATACGGTTCTGTATACTTTTTCCCATTGATATATAAGACATCATCTTTCATTTCGACACTGTCACCTGGTAGACCGATCACCCTTTTTATATAATTCTCTTCCGCGTCCGGAGCATAAAATACGACCATATCGAAGCGCTCCGGCTTTCCAATTTTAGCTACCACGATCCGGTCATCATTTTCATAAGTCGGCTCCATTGATTCACCTTTTACTGTGACCGGCGTAAATAGAAACTGTTGGCAAATGATAACGATCATTAAAGCGAATAAGATGGCTTTCAACCACGAAAACACTTCACTTTTCATATTCTTCATAAGGACTCCCTCCCATCCATTGTGAACGGCTAAAACCAATTATTGGATTACAGCACAATTCTTTAGCTCTCTTTATCCCCTTAAATATCCTTTTGCGGTCGGGGACTTTTGAGGAGACACCCCAAAGAAATATCTGGAAAAATTGTAACATATCCATTTATCGCTTGCGAGATTAAATCATTTTCAATGCCAATCTCAAACCATGAAAAAAAGGATAGCGAATTTCAGCTATCCTTTAACTACGTTTTTTCCTCAGTATTTATTCCAAGTCAATATCGTATCGAGTGGCAAACGGACTTTTTCAAACCCTGCTTTAGTTCCTTTTCCAATGGAAATTAACATGACAGGCTTGAAGTTTTCCGGTACATTGAATGCATCGACAAATTTGGCTTCATCAAACCCTCCCATTGGGACTGTATCGTATCCTTTTGCTTTTGCAGCTAACATGATCTGCATGGAAACCAAGCCGCCGTCAATCATGGCTACACTTAAAGCCTTTTCAGCAGAAAAGTTACCGTAATTATGCAGAATAGAGGCTACATATGGCTCTTTGATTTCATTCTTCATGATTCCTTTATCGACTAATTCACCATAAATCCTTTCTGCATTTTTGTACCCTTCTATATCAGCTAAAACGGCAATGACAGCAGATGCATCGACGATTTGTTGTTGATTATTTGCGATGGGAAGCAATTCTTGCTGGGTTTGCTTATCTTGAATCACAAGGAATCTCCAAGGCTGTAAGTTGGAAGAAGACGGTGCTTGAATCGCAATCTCCAGGATCTCACGAATTTCCTCTTCAGTCATCACGTATTCAGCATCGTACTGGCGAACGGATCTCCGTTCATTTGCTACCGTAATGAAATCCGTATCATTAAGGACTTTCGGCTTTTCAAGCGGTATATTCAATTCTTTTGATTTATTCAAGTACTCTTCTTTACTCATTATATTTTTTGTCATTTATAATGACCTCCATTTAACTGTAATTAATACAGGAACAGTATATAACGCATACTGTTCTTTTGTCAAATACAGTTTAAGAAAAACGAAACCCTGTCAGTTTCGTTTTTCACATTAAGATTTTGATAGTAAGTCAGCAATCGTCTTTTGTTCCAAGCCTTGTATAATCCAGCTCTCCATCTCGTTTTTCAAACCGCATAACGCTTCTCTAGAAGATGGATGAAAGCATTTTTTATCATTCACATCAAGAAAGCCTTTTGAGAAAGGTTCTGATTTAATTGCAGAGTATATATCTGCAAGAATGATTTGTTCGGGATTTTTGGCAAGTGAATATCCCCCATCCCTGCCCTCCTTCGCTTGAATCAGCCCCGCCTTCACTAAATTACTTAATATTTTTCTAAGAAAACCTGACTCCGAATCAAGCTTATCGGCCAATTTATTACTATTACATAATCCATCATGATCAGCAAGAACAAGCAGGGCTTGTACGGCAAGACTAAACCACATAATACTGGACACCTTTTCTGACATTTCTTTCACCTCTCTCTCTACTTTAAACTATTTTTCAATGAATATACAACGATGCATCGAACAATCCTGGCTAAAACCTTAAACCCTCGGTCATCAGGGAAAGCTGTAAGCCCTTTTTGGAACGATGCGAGTTCCAGGGCAGTGGTAGTAATCTCCATTTATAATTACCCGAAAAAATATATAGACAAATTTCTTGTCTTACAAATTATATTTATAGGAATATGGTAAACTTACTTTATAGAATTTACTTTGCTCAGGAAGTGGATGGATCATGCTGAAAACAATAAATGAACAAATGGATAAAATCATGCCCCTTATCACGCCGATAAGCGTGGTTATTGGGGTTTTATTGGCCGAACATCTAATGGATTACACCTTTCTTGTCCCATGGATATTTGCCTTCATTACATTTTCCGGAAGTTTAGGCTCTAACTTTAAATCTCTGCAACAGGCAGTCACCCACCCTTTACCTGTTTTCATCGTATTGATCATCCTTCATATGCTTATGCCTGTTTGGGCTTTTGGACTCGGCCATTTAGTGTTCCATGGTGATGCTTTCACGATTACCGGCCTAGTCCTGGCTGTAGTGATCCCAACCGGTGTCACCAGTATGATCTGGGTATCCATTTATCATGGGAATGCCGTACTTGCCCTAACCATCATCTTAATCGACACCCTACTCTCGCCATTCATAGTTCCTTACAGTGTATCCCTTTTTGGAGGCGGTTCGATCGAAATGGATTTGGGTTCGATGGTGAAAGGATTAATCGGTATGGTCGTTCTTCCCTCCATGCTTGCCATGTTCTTGAATCAAGCTACAAAAGGGAAGATACAATATACACTATCCCCCCGCTTAGCTCCATTTTCCAAGATAAGCGTTGGAATCGTAGTCATACTGAACAGTTCAAAAATCGCGCCTTACTTAACCCATTTCGATAAGAAATTACTGATCATGGCCTTCTTGGTTTTGTTCATAGCTGCTTCTGGGTACGCCATTTCTTGGATGGTCGGTGCATATTTAAGATGGGATAAGGCGGATATCATCACCTTGACATTTACAGGCGGCATGCGAAACATCAGTGCTGGAGCCGTTCTTGCAACCACCTATTTCCCTGCTGCAGTCGCGGTACCCGTTGTACTTGGCATGCTGTTTCAACAAATGCTTGCCTCCTTTTTTGGCTATGTCATGGAAAGGCATTTCCATCGTGATGTGAATGAAGGGTGAGCCGTCGAAACAACACCATTGGAAAATAGTGTATAATCAATACATAGATTTTCATACGGTGGTGAAATTCCATGATCCATGCTGTCAAAGATTTTTTATCCAGCTGCTTGCTGATTACCAGTTGGTTAATATTTGCGGTCAGCAGCATTTTTTTCGTCTTTTCGTTTTTTACCGTTTTTGCCATACCTATTTTCTTATTAATATTTTTTATCGGCTTCCTTTGTTTCCGCATTTCCAGGAAACTGGACTCACGACGGGTTTCTTAATTGTTAAGATCTATTTATTCTACAACTAGCGGTAATTTTATTTGAATGCCATTTGAGACGAATTATTAAAACGGAATAATATGGTTCTCAACCCTTCACTTAATCCATAAAAAAAGGAGCTGCAAATGGCAGCTCCTTCTTTTGTTCTCACATCTGCATTATCGTGTTAAGGTACCTTGCAGACGATTTGTTTCGGCGATTACTTTTTCTTCATCGATCGTTAAGCACTGGCCATCTTTCACGACGTTTTTGCCATCAATGTATACATCACATACATCATTTCCGCGTGCTGCATAAAGCAGGTGCGAATAGGCTTCACTCAATGGCTGCAGATGTTCTTTGTCATATGGGTAAATGGTGATGAAATCTGCTTTTTTACCAGCTTCCAGTGATCCTGTATGACCCATGCCTACTGCTTCGGCACCCATTCTTGTGGCCATGGCGAGTGCCGTTTGGGCAGGGAATTTAGTGGCATCCTTATACATTCCTTTTTGCAGTAATGCAGCCGTCCTCATTTCTTCGAACATATCGAAGTTGTTATTGGAGGCGACGCCATCTGTTGCCACTCCCACTTTAATGCCTGCATCAAGAAGGCTGACGACATCTGCTATTCCAGATCCGAGCTTCAGGTTACTGATTGGATTATGGGCAACGCGAACATCATGCTGTTTTAGTATCGCCCGCTCTTCATCATTGAGAACCACTCCATGTGCCATCACGGTACGCTGATCGAACAGCCCTAGGCGGCGAAGGTGTTCGACAGGACGGGATCCGTAACGTTTTTCGATGTCGAGGATTTCAAAATCCGTTTCAGATACGTGGATGTGCACCATCAAATCATTCTCTTTTGCAATCCGTGCGCTTTCCATAATTGCTTCAGGTGTGCAGGCATATGGGCTATGTGGTGCGACCATTGTAGTCAGGCGGCCATCGGCAAACGTTTTATAGTCTTTTGAAAACTGCTCAGCCCCCATGAGGTTCGCTTTTTGATCTTTTTCCGTACCCAAGCTGAAGATCGTGTAGGAAAAGGCTCCCCTCATTCCTGTTTCGCCTATCGTCTCCATGACAGCACCCGCATCTATTCCATTAGGATTAAACATATCCGAAAATGTCGTGGTTCCTGATTTCATCATTTCCATAATGCCAAGCTGTGAACTTACAGAGGCTATTTCCGTTGTAAACTGGCTTTCGATCGGCCAAATTTTCGTTTCAAGCCATGGCTTCAGCAGCATATCGTCCCCGATACCGCGTAAAAGGGTCATTACAATATGCGAATGGGCATTCACAAGGCCTGGCATAATCCATTTCCCGCCAA
Source organism: Peribacillus sp. Aquil_B1 (assembly GCF_022603275.1). NCBI lineage: Bacteria > Bacillati > Bacillota > Bacilli > Caryophanales > Bacillaceae > Peribacillus > Peribacillus sp. Aquil_B1. Next base: position 794,970 of record NZ_JAKXEE010000002.1, read on the forward strand.
GGTTGACCACTTGATCTGCATCTGCCAAATGTTCTTCAACATGCTGGCCGATGTAGGATATGGTATCATCTTGTACAATCATCATGCCGTTTTCAAAGATTTGATTTTCCTTGTCCATAGTAAAAAATGTAGCATTCACATATATTGTTTTCATAAGTATTTCCTCCAAAGTCGTATCTTGTATCAACATGTTCTATTCCGCATTCTAGACTAGCACCTTACATGTAATCAAGTAATTCCATATTATCAGGGGACATTTCCATTTACCTTAGGAACCTATTGGAAGTGCTCCAAGATGAATGCGCCCTTCAATAACCACATAGTGGATGCCCATTGCAAAATCAATTGCTTAAAAAAATCTTCCCTCTATTGCCTGTGACAATCATGGCTTCTTGCACATCTTGAAGACCATAGTAGGAATCCGGCATCATGAATTTCAACCTTTTATCAGAGATGAACCCCATCAAAAGATTAAACGTTTCATGCCAGGTTTGAACGGAAGCCTGCTGATTCCAATGCCGAAGATGAAACATTTTGACATTCACTTTTGTCCTTTGACAAATTTCCGCCCAATTCACAGACTGTCCTGATAAAAGGCCAATCGTTAATAAGGTGCCATTAGGCCGAACGCAAAAAGCGAGTTCTGAGCCATCGATGCCGCCTACTGAATCTATAGCAGCTTTTGCTCCGCGTCCATTCGTCATTTCCATCACTGTATCATGCAGTGATGATCGTGACGTATCGATCACATAGGAAGCACCAAGTTTAAGCAGTTCTTCCGTATACTTATTGTTTCTCGTTATAGCAATCAGCTTAAATCCAAGAATCCTGGATAACTGGGCAAAGATGCGGCCAATGGAAGATCCACAGGCATTTACGAGTAAAACATCATCCGGTTTCAATGTTAATACTTCTGTACAGATTAGCCATGCGGTTATCGGGTTTATATATAATTGTGCTGCTATATGGTCCTCAAGCGAATCCGGAATGACGATGGCCAGCTCCGCAGAGGTTTTAACATAATCTTGCCAAGTCCCTTCACCGCGCAAAGGCAGAACACGCTTTCCTATCAGTTCTTTAGAAACCGATGGACCGACCTCTTCGACAATGCCGACCCCTTCATAGCCAGGTATGGAAGGCAAGGGAATTCGGTGGGAATATGCACCCCGAATGGGCAGCAAGTCAGACGGGTTTATGGGACGTGCGGTCATCCGAACGAGGACCTCCCCGTCTAGAGGTTTTTGAATTAGTTTATTTTCAACTTTTAGAACCTTTTGCGGATTCCCAAACTCATAGAATTTAACACATTTGGCTTCCAAGATGATAAGCCTCCTTTTATTAGTCTTTCTATTTTATCATTTAAACTGACCCCACCTGGCACTTAAAGAGCTTTTAACTCTGGATTTATGTTCATGTATTGTGGTTTTTCACGTGTTAATCCTCTTTACATAAATTTGACGTTAAGAATCTTCTTATTTTTCCAAGCATATGGTTTATAAAACGTTTGTTTATACAAGGGGTGAAGAGATTGAATAAAGTAGGAAAAGATGATATTGTATCAGGGTTCGTACCACATCATAACCATGGATCTGTTGATTATACTTCCGTAGCGGACGGCCATGTCCATCAATGTTTAGATGTAACTTCCCCGCCAATTCCATCACAAGAGGGAGAACATATTCATTATACAGAAGGATACGTGTTATTTGAGGATGGGCATACCCATTATTATAAGGCTTATTCGGGACCACCCATTCCGGTTGGAAATGGAATGCACGTTCACTATTACGATTTTTACACAACGGAAGATGATGGGCATAAACATAGAATTAAAGGGGTCGACCAACCTGCTCCAGGGAATAAATAAGATACATGATGAACAAAAAACATCAGGGGGATGTGAAATCTCCCTGATGTTTTTTTTACCTCCGATAGTCTGACTCTAAATGCATCTCACTGATCTTGAGATAATCCAATTGGAATGCATAGGGGCGTTTGATCAACAGGATTTTCAATAATGCAGCATTCCAGACCGAAGACGTCCTTGATCATCTCTTTTGTAAAGACCGTTTCAGGTAGTCCTTCTTTATAGATTTTCCCCTTCTTGATGCTGATCAGATGATCGGCATACTGTGCCGCTTGATTCAAATCATGCAGAACCATGACGATCGTGCGCCCATGAGTGAGGTTTAAATCGCGCAGTAATTCCAATATTTCAATTTGGTGCGCTAAGTCCAGATAGGTTGTCGGTTCATCTAACAGTAATAGGTCGGTTTCTTGTACCAAGGCCATCGAAATCCATGCTCTTTGCCTTTGTCCTCCAGATAATGCATCCAATGTCCGATCAGCGAATTCCGTCATTTTTGTTGCTGATAATGCACGGTCGACAATCCTATGATCTTCCGGGGTTTGCCCGGAAAATAAGCCTTTGTGAGGATGCCTGCCATAATAGCATAGTTCTTTAACCGTTATATCTTCAGGAGCTTCCGGAGCTTGGGGTAAGATGGCCAATTTCTTTGCCACATCCTTGGAAGATTGCTGATGAATGGCTTTTCCATCTAAATAGATCGTGCCTTGCTGTGGCATTAATAATCTGGCTAGAGACCGTAGAATGGTAGATTTGCCACAACCATTGGAACCTATGATTATACTGATCTTACCTTCAGGAATTTCCAAATCGATATTATCGATGATTTGAGTTGATCCATAAGAGAGGGAAAGACGCTCTGCTGATAATGTTGTCATGATATTCAGCCTTCCTTATGTTATTTTTCGTTCTCGGCGTAATAGATATAAAAAATATGGCACTCCAATCACCGCCGTGATGATTCCCGCGGGTATTTCTATTGGAGGGAATAACCCTCTTCCCAAGCTATCGGCAACGAGTAGAAAGATGGAACCGAAAAGTGCTGAAGCAGGAAGCAAAACCTTGAATTTTGACCCTACCACTCTCCGTGCAATATGGGGGGCAATTAAACCAATGAACCCGATGGAGCCAACCGCTGCTACACAGACTCCGATTAATATGACAGAAACACTTAACAATATATAACGCAGTAATTTTGATTTTTCACCGAGACCTGTAGCTATATCGTCTCCAAGACTCAGTACATCCATTTTAGACGTCAATGCAAACAATACTGGGACAAGAATAAGACATGGAAGCAAAATGAATACTTGATCCCATCCTCTTCCCCATAGGCTGCCTGTCAACCACAGCAATGTCGTGTTTACATCATCCGGGAACTTGACCATGAAATACTCTATGCCAGCTTGACATATGGCCCCTAAAGCAATTCCCACCAAAGCTATTGTATTTGGCTGAGCTCCTTTTTTATAAACAAATATCATCAAAATGACCGCCATGACCGCCGCTCCGATAAAAGCTGAAAGAGGCAGTATGATAATGGGCGATTGCGGAAATAAAACAATGACAATAACAGCTGCCAATCCGGCCCCTTTTGTTACCCCAATCACATCTGGGGAAGCCAACGGATTTCGAAGGACTCCTTGCAGAATGGCCCCAGCCGCCGCCAATCCAGCCCCCACTATCACGGCAATTAAAATACGTGGTATGCGATAGTTGTGCAGAATGAACGCTTGGCTTTGCATGCCATTTCCAAGGAAGTTTTGGATAATATCTAAAGGTGAGATATAAATGGCCCCTAAGCCCAGGCTCACCAATGCTAAAATCAGCATAATAACCGTCAGCATCAGGAGAATTGAATAAGGAGGTAAATTTGATTTCAACCCAAATGTCCGTTTTCGTTTCATTGCTTAATGTTCCTCCCCCTCTTCGCTAAATAAAGGAAGAATGGTGCACCGATTATAGCTGTTACGATGCCTACCGGCGACTCAAAAGGATAAGCGATAAACCGGGCGAGAATATCTGCGTAAACCAAGAGTAAAGCGCCGAATAATGCAGAAAAAGGGATGATTCTCCGATAGTCCCCGCCCACCAGTCTCCTGACGATATGAGGAATGATCAATCCCACAAATCCCACTGGGCCTGCGACGGCAACTGAAGATCCTGCCAAAATGATTACCAATATTCCTGCTAAAATACGGATTCGGTGCACCCGCTGCCCAAGTCCCTGCGCCATATTTTCTCCTAAGACAAGGATGGAAACAGATCGAGAGAACAAGACAGCAACTAATAGCCCGAAAACAGACCAAGGAAGGATCATGTTTACGTGCGCCCATGTCTTTCCATTAATAGACCCGACTAACCAATAGAGCACATCTTTCGCTTGTTCATTAAAGATGATCATGCCTTGCGTTAAGGAAGATAGAAAAAAGTGAACAGCCATTCCAGCCAATGCCAGCTTTACTTGGGTCATTCCTCCTCCCGAAGCAAAAGAATAGACTGCCATCCCTCCCACTGCTGCACCAATGAATGCAACGCAAACTAGAGAGACCGAAGAAAGGTTAGGAAAGAAAACAAAAGCTGACACAATAAAAAATGAGGCACCGGCATTAACACCAAACACTTGTGGAGAAGCTAATGAATTCCGGGTAATAGCCTGCATGAGAGCACCCGCTACCGCTAAATTAGCACCGACCAACGCTCCAACTAAAGCTCGGGGCAAACGAAGAGTCCTTATGATAGTCTGTTCCTTGGACGAATCGGCATCAAAAAACGACTTCAAAACCATTGATGCATCAATATCGGCCGCTCCCACAGAAATACTCGTCAGGACGCCTAAAATCAACAAAACGATTCCAGCGATAGCGGTACAATACACTTTCAGTTTACTTCTAACTACAGTTTCCATCACTATACAACACACTTCCTACCAAAATTTAAACCTAATGGAAAGCGAAGTAAGAATGGGATCTCTTACTTCGCTTTTGTTCTTTTATTCTTCACCAAGCATGTTTAAAGTGTCTTTAGCAATGGCCTCCGCTGATACAACACCGCGGTATCTCGTCCATAAATCCCGATCAACACTATACACTTGTCCGCTTTTGACAGCCTTCAGGTCTTTCCAAAGAGGATTGTCTTTCCACTCATCAGTAAGTAACTTACCCTCATTATTCGCTAGAAGCAGCACATCCGGATTAATCTCGACGAGCTGCTCCAGGTTCATCTCGGCATGTGGCTGTTCCTGCTGAATGGCATTTTTTAATCCCATGCGCTCAAGCAATTCTCCATCATAAGAAGAAGAAGTATGAGCTTGGAATGAAGTATCTCGTACAACTGCAGGTAAAACCGTCATATTTGAATCAACAGTAAGTTTCGCTTTAAGTTCCTCAATCGTTTTTTCATGCTCGCTCAATCTTTTTTCTGCAGCATCTTCTTGATTTACTGCCTTTGCAATCGTTTTAAATGAATCCAGGTTTTCTTGATATGTAGATTCCCTGCTTTTTAGGACAACTGTAGGAGCAATCTGCTGTAAATCTTTATAAATCCCTTTATGCCGCTCAGCATCTGCAATGATTAAATCCGGCTGTAAAGAACTGATCACCTCTAAATTAGGCTGTTCACGTGTTCCTACAGACGTATAATCCATTTCCTGGCCTACAAGTTTTGTAATCATATCTTTTTTGTTGTCATCTGAAATCCCGATAGGTTTTATCCCTAGGGCATTTAAAGAATCAACGAAAGATAACTCTAGCGTAACGATTCTTTTAGGAGTATTTTTAATTTCCGTTTCTCCCATTTCATGCTTAATCGTCCTTGTTTCTTGATTACTTGTTTCGGCAGATGTCTTCTCTGCTTCTGTTGTTTTTTGAGAATTATTACATCCCGATAACACCATCATAATCGTAAATAACAGGATGAATGCTCCTCCACCAAACAATCTTGCTTTTCTAGATTCTCTCATTTTTTGCACCCTTTCCGTTATCTATACCTATTTAACTTCTTACACACCAATACTTCATAATTGAAAATGATTATCATTATCCTGCTGTTATGATAAAGTCATAGATTGATACCGTCAATATTAATAAAATTTTGTGAATAAAAATCATTTTGGCCATTAAGGCAACCTGCATGGATTTTATTGTTACATGAAGTAAGTTGCGGGACCTATGTTAGTCTTGGATTATCTAATATTTACCAGTTAACCAAAAATGAAAAATTTTATTTGGGTTTATAAAACCCCAAACGTCGATCTCCCCTACAGGCACTCGCTTTCCGCGGGCGGTCCGGGAGCCTCCTTGGCGCTTGCGCCTGCGGGGTCTCCCCTTGACGCGCTTTTCCCTCAGGAGTCTCGCACCTTCCGTTCCAATCAACTTTGTTTTTAAATTTTAGGTAAACCCTTTTTGTCTACAAACTAATTTATAGAAACATTGAAATGCTAAAATCAACAGAGTGGTTTCATAACATTTATCAAGAAAATGAAGAGACCGTTTAAAAGATGATACAGTTCGTTATATTATCGGGTGGACCAATGTTGAGAAGTTATTAAGAAGTGAGAAAAGAACTGATAGGCTGCGTGTAAAAAGTAGATGCCCCTTAAATGACAGATAGTAGTTTTTTATTAGCAATGGAACTTTCAGTTGTAGAATTTATATCACTCTATAACAGAGCATTTATTTAATATGGGATCAGCTCAAAATAAATAAGAGCAAACCCGTTAAGGTCTGCTCTGCCTGATTCTAAGAATCATTTTCTATTAATCAGCATCTCTTCAAGAGGATATCCTTCATTTGGTGAAGCTTCTTGTTTTGAGCGTTTTATGGAGGTTTTAATAAGAATGGTAGAAGCAATTGATAGTGCTCCCATGATCAGGTAACCTGTTGATTTTGAAAACATTTCAATCAAGATGCCAATAAGGACGGGTCCTAAAAACATTCCAGCGGAATATAAACTTTGGAACAAGCCCATTCTCGTAGATTGTTTTATCTCCGGAATATTTTCAACAGCCCAGGATGTGACGACCGTAAAGATCAGCCCGTAACCAAAGCCTTGAAATGCCTGCAATATAAAAAGCATCGTTAAATTTTCAGCATAGGGAATCAATATGATGATGACCCCTTGTAAAACCGCTCCCAAAATCGCCGTATTCATTAAACCGATTTTTTTATAAAAAAGGGCTCCGCATAATCCTGCAGCTAAACCATATATGACCAGGTGAGTGTTTGCCAGCATGCCAATCAATAGTGGGTTTGCTCCAAGGTCGGTTGCAACTAAAGGTGTGAACGTATCCCTTGTTCCAATGGTGACCATCAAAGCAATCGTTGCCAGAACGGAAATGACCCAGATTTTTTTATCGGTGATCTGCTCGACAAGTATTTTCTTATCGTATTTTACTTTTACCCCTTTAATGCTTAGGTCTTTTGTGAAAAATGTTAAAACAAACGCAAGTATAGCGGCGGCCACCGCTACTAAAAAGCTATACCGGTACCCATAACTATTCGCCACTAATGCACCGATGGTTGTCCCTAGTATGGAGCCAACCGGCGATGCAACACCCAATATCGCTACTGCTTTTGCAGCTTCCTTCACACCAAAATAAGAAGCGAACATAACATTGTAAATAACCCAGGTGGAACCAGTTAAACCATCCGAAATTTTCCCAAGGTACAATGTTGTTGCATTTGGTATGAAAAAGGCTAGCGACCACATTACGATGGTTATCAGCAACCCCATTTGGATAAACAATCTTCGTTTATGCAGCATATCCGAAAATACACCTATCGGAAGTCGAGTCAATAGGGCCACAATCCCTGAAATTCCGATAATACTGCCTATTACTACTGAATCGAACCCAAGATCTTTAGCATAAGAGGAGATAAATGGATCAAATGCCGTAATGGTGACAAAGAACAACAAGCTAATGATAAAGAATAAGATGGTTTCTTTCCGATTATTAATTTTATTAGTTTTGTCCATATATTCCACCCTTTCATTCCCCTCCCTTTCGTCCCACTAGACAGAAAGGCGATGCTATTAATATTTACACATATTCTCATATATTTTCCAGGGCTAAATTGTAATCTGCAGATACAGCCCATCCACCTGAAACTTATTTCAGGCAGAATGGGAGTATCCATGTCTTCAAGGGGCTGCACCGTAAGCATGCTGCTCCTTAATTGAATGCGTTTTCATCATTTCCTATCATTTAGAGCACATTCATGTCAACCTGACTGTGGCCGATAATTTATGGCCTTCCAAGCCTTCGATTTCGGATTGATCTTCCGCATGGGATGCCAGGAAGTGAATGCCTTGGCCTGTGATTTCCTGATGTGTCATGACTTTCACATAGCTTCCTGCCCAAAGTCCTCCGGTATATCTTGCTGCCTTTTGAGTCGGCAATGTATGGTTCGTTCCAGAGACTTTGTCAGAGAAGACGACGGAACTGCCTTCATCAAGGAACAATGATCCATAATTTATTAGTTTATCCATCAATTCGCGGCTATTTTTGATATGCAAATGTAAATGTTCAATGGCATAATCATTGCAAATATCCAGTCCTTCTTGTAATGAATCTGCAAAGATGATTTCCCCTCTTTTTTCCCATGATTCGTGTGCAGGGGAAGATGGTGAGAAGGTTTTCAAAAAGCCTTCGATTGCTTTTTCAGTTTCTTCGGCAACCGTTCGGGACGTTGTGACAAGAATGGCCCGTGCGTACGGATCGTGTTCAGCCTGGGCAAGTAAATCGGCCGCTATTTTCTCAGGTGAAGCCGAATCATCAGCAAAAACCATCACTTCACTCGGCCCGGCAATAAGGTCTATGCCCACTTTACCGAACACTTGACGTTTTGCTTCTGCTACAAACCGGTTTCCTGGTCCAGCGATGATATCCACTTCCGGGATGGATTCGGTTCCATATGCCATGGCGGCAATGGCCTGCGCCCCGCCTATTGCAAAAATGTCTGTCGCACCGGAGCGGATTAAGCCGTATAAAACGGCCGGATGGATGCCGCCTTCATAATTCGCCGGGCTTGCTGCAACGATTCTTTTTGCTCCTGCTACCTTTGCCGGGGCAACGACCATGGGTCCTGATGATAATAACGGGAATCTCCCTCCTGGAACATAAGCCCCCACCTTTTCGATCGGTACGATTCTATGACCCATTTTAATCCCCTCGCCAAAATCCTTTTCGAATGGAGTTAGGCAGCTCAACTGTGCTTTAGCAAAATCGGATACTCTTTCCACGACTCTATCAATCAGCACTTTTACCTCTTCAGGAAGAGTCCTGATGCAACGCTCGATCTCTTCTTCACTTACCCGGACCGGACGATCGGAATCACCGAATTTTTTTTCATATTCCCTTACGGCATCATCCCCGCCTGCTTTTACATTTTCAATAATGGACTTCACTGTTTGTTCCACTTCATGTGAAGAGGTCTGTTCAAATACGTCCGCTTTTTTCATATACTCCATCCTATTTTCCCCCTAATCGTTGTTTAGTAAAATAGACGGCCGCAGAACAGCCGTCAACTGGCCAATCATGATACGCCGGTAAAATTCCCATCATCCATTGTGGATTCACCATCTTGTTGTGATTCGTTTTCATCGGGCAAATAGATCTGACGCAACACTTCCATTCCATCAAACAATAGCCATTCTTCCGAAATTTTTTCATTACGGATTTTATAGTGGCTGATGCCGGCAATATCAATGGCTTTTCCGCTAGGAGCTCCGAAGTATCCTGTTCCTTCGTGCACTCCTTGTATTCTCCAGCGAACCGCTACATCCCAATCACTGTCAGTGCCGCGTCTATTACAAGTGACCCTCTCAAGAATCACCTTTCCATTCGGTATGGAGGCAAATAGGCTCATGAACATTCCTTGAATTTCACTTACTCCGATTACATCCTTGTTGCAGACATAATGAACGACTGCATTTTCCTCATAATATTCCCGAACAAAATTAAATGAGCGCCGAGCCCAAATTCGATTGAATACTAGCTGCATGAACTCCCCTATCTCAAACTCATCAGAAGATGGCGTGAATAGTTTTGGAGGAAGCCCCGTTTCTGCTGTCTCTTTAAATCCAAACTGTATCGAAGGAGCAAGCTTCTGCGTACTTTTAGCCATTTTTTTAGCAAACTCGACCGGATCCAAACCAAGTTGCAGGACAAGATGATATGTATCCATCACAAGCCATTCTTCGTAAATCTTATTATTTAAGATCATACAATCAGCGCTTGTTCTGAACATCACTTTCTTTCCGGTGGCAGGACCGTATAAACTATTTCCAAGATTCGTTGCAACTGAACGGCCCCGGTGTGAAGTGAAAAATCCTGCTTCATCATCCCCTGACCAGATAACACTCCATCCCAGTCCCTTCCGATCCGGAAAAGCATGCAGTGTTTGCAGCGTACCTGAGATGACTTCGTTAACCCCATGGCTATTGATCAACCCTTTATGAACAGATATGCTTGTGCTATACGTATCGTAAATAAGTCCGATGTCTTTCTCTTTCCAGATTTGACGCGTGATTTTCACAATATAATCAACGATGTTGTTGTATTCCGGGTCAAAGCCGTTCATCCTCTGTTTCTTTTGATTCGTATCTTCTATATTAATGTAGTCATAATCGTCTTTTGTATCGAGCATATTAACGTCTTCAGCATCAGCATAGAAGATGAAGTTCGGTGTTTTCTTGACCGGTTGGCTTGCATTCGTTGCTGTTTTTTCTTCTTTTGGAGCTACTTGCACTGAACCTGTCTTTTTTTCTGCCATTATAACCATCCTTTTCGTTTAAATAGTTTCGTTGAAATGCTGTACTTCTTGTAAAGTCATTTAACAGATTGAGTGGCCTTGCTTGCAGAGACAACATCATTTAACGCAGACGTAATCACATTATTCAATATGACCCCGACATATTGGGCGCCTTTGTCAAAAGCCGCATTAGCGGCAACGCTGTTACTGGCTACGGTACCAATTGGCATATCGAGCTCTTTCCCTTTTATGAACAGTTCATTGATGACCTTTTGCACTTCAGGATGACTTGCGCCTTCTAGTTGGTATCCCATGTTCACCGAGAGGTCTGTAGAACCGATAAATGCCAAATCAATACCAGGAACTGTTGCAATGTCTTCAAAATTGCTGGCTGCAGCTTGCGTTTCAATATGCACAATTATCATAACATTTTCATTACTCTCATCTAAATAGGGTTTTCCACCATCTTTGCCGTAACGCGCCGGTCTGGTGGAATATGATACTCCTCTATTTCCATATGGAGGGAATTTAGCCCGCTTAACTACCTCAAGTGCCTCTCCTTTTGTATTGACCATTGGTACTTGTACACCTTTTGCTCCGCGATCTAAAGCCTTTTGAATACTGGAAGGGTCATATGAAACCCGGACGATCGGGACAAGCCCAACAGAATCTGCCGTACGGATAATGTTTTCAAGCTCTGATGCACTGAATGCGCCATGCTCGTCATCTATTACGACAAAATCAAAGCCGGCATAACCGATCATTTCGACTAATGGCGGGGAATTTATCCCTAAAAATGCACCAACAACTTGTTCCCCGCGTTTGATTTTTTCCTTTATGGCATTATTCTTCATCGTCTTCCCTCTCTTTCTACAGACTGTATCTCGTTCCATGCTGCAAAATCACGTCCAGTTCCCGGCACTTCAATTATCTGACAACCATTTTCTCATTGCAGCGCTTACTTTTTCAGGCTGTTCTAACGTACTTAAATGACCCGAATGACTTATGATTTCAAGACTCGCCGCCGGGATGTTCTCTTTTAGAAATTCAGACATATGAACAGGACATACCCTGTCTTCCTTTCCTGCCAAAATCATGGTCGGGCATTCAATAGTAGCAAGGATGGGACGTTGGTCAGAGCGCGTTTTCACAGCTTTTAACTGATTGATATACCCTTCTTTGCCGACTTTTTCAGCCATATCGATGATTATTGAAACTAATGCTTCATCATTTCTCCGGTCTGGATGAATTAATATCGGGAGCAGATGATGGAGTGTAATATCGAGAAATTGACCATTACCCGCCATTTCGATGAACCTCTCCCAGCCTTCAATTTGTTCCAGGCTAGGAGGATTTGGATTTGTATCAAGCAAGGCCAATTTCATGACCCGTTCCGGTGCTATTCGCATGATTTCCAGAGAAATGATGCCACCCAGGGATAAGCCTGCAAGTGCAAACGTATCAGGTGCCTCTTCCAATACCGACTTTGCGATTCCTTCGATACTATCAGCCTTCGACACATCACAGACTTTCACATCTGCAAGATCTGCTAGGTTCACAGTTTCCCATAGACGTTCATCACAAAGTGTACCCGGAAGCAAAATGAGCGGTACTTTATCCATCCTTATTTTTCACCCATTTTCAATTTATCGGCAATTTCCTTTTCAAGTTCTTCAAAGTTATCCGGTTTAATCATTTTGCCTAAATCATTGGCAAAGAATCCATATTCCGCTGCATCCTTGATCACTTTTGGCGACCAGTAAGGGTCTTTTCCATCAAATACTTTATGTTGTTCAAGAACGGCGAAGATCCAAGCATCTTCTTCACTGATGTTTTCGAATCCTCTCCACAAGCCTGGCGGTAATGAAATTAAGTCCCATTGATCGATGATCGTTTCGCCGTCAATTTCGTCTGGCCCCTTACCCCAGTAGAAACGCCATTTTCCTGAAAGAGGAAGGAAGGATTCAATGTAATCATGCGTATGGTAAGCTGGACCGTTTCCTTTTTGGGCTTTCACCATTCCAATTTGAAAACCATGGGGCTCGGTAATTTCGGGGGTGAAATTATCATTTTCACTTGCTGTATCACCTATTAACGTATAGTTGAGACGTTGATGACCCGGAATGATACTATCAATGAACATTAACGGTATTCCTTTTGATTTCATTTGATCAAAACGGACGATCCAATTGTTTTCCATTTCCTCATTCGTTACCGCTTTTTTTACTTTAGGTTCTTGTACTGACATTTTAATTTCCCCTTCCGTGTTCGTTAATTTTTTTATTTTCATGACCGCGCTATTCAGAGAGTAAAGACGGCTAGTTTTAATTCAGTCATCTCCTCGACTGAATACTTAATCCCTTCCCTGCCAGTCCCGCTGTTTTTCATTCCGCCATATGGCATGTGGTCCACCCTGAAAGATGGTATGTCATTCACGATGACACCTCCGACTTCAAGCCGTTCAACAGCATCAAAAGCTTTTGGCATCGAAGTGGTATAAACACCTGCTTGGAGGCCGTATAAAGAATCATTCACAAGGTCGATGGCGTCATCCCATGTGCTATAGGAATTCACTGAAACGATTGGGGCAAAGGCTTCTTGGCAGCTTACTTCCTGTGTTGACCCCGCATTTTTGATAATGGTTGGATGAAGGATTGCACCTGTTCTTTGACCGCCATATGCGATTTCCGTTCCAGCGTTTCTAGCCGATTCGATCCACCCCTCTACACGTTTTGCTTCATTTATATTGATCAACGCGGAAAGATCTGTATCTTCTGATTCTGGATCTCCAAATTTAAGCAGCTTCGTCTTTTCGGTAAACTTTTGCAAAAAGGACTCATATAAATCTTCCTGTACATATATTCGTTGGACAGAGATGCAAACCTGACCTGAATAGGCAAAGGAACCTTCGACACAGCGCTGGGCAACGGCATCCAAGTCATCAGCACTGTCAATAATGACAGCTGAATTGGAACCAAGCTCCAATGTCACCTTTTTCAAACCCGCTTTTTCTTTGATCCCCAACCCGACTTCGACACTTCCTGTAAATGTAACCATTTTAATTCTCGGATCAGTGACCAATACATCGCCGACAACGCTTCCTTTACCCGTGACAACATTCAGTGCGCCTTTTGGTAAACCTGCTTCTTCAAAAATTCCGGCTGCGACAAATGCACTAAGCGGTGTCTGTGAAGCCGGTTTTAAGATGACTGAGTTACCTGCTGCAAACGCAGGTCCAAGTTTATGTGCCGCTAAATTAAATGGAAAGTTAAATGGTGTAATGGCGGCAATGACGCCAAGCGGTTCACGCATTGTATAAGCAAAGCGGCCTTTGCCATTTTTAGCGGCATCCATCGGAATCGTTTCACCATGAATCCGTTTTGCCTCTTCTGCTGCAAACTTGTATGTTTCAATCGTGCGTAAAATTTCGCCCCTTGCCGCCATTAATGGCTTAGCATTTTCCTTAGCGAGTATTAATGCACATTCCTCAAGTCTTTCCTTGAAAATTTCGGCTGCACGTTCCAAGATATTGGAGCGCTCAAGGGCTGTTAGCCTTTTCATTTCTTTTGCACCTTGTTCTGCACATTCTATCGCTTTTAGTACCGTCTCCTTCTCTGCCAAAGGCACTTGCGCTATCACCTTGCCGGAGTAAGGGGACCGAAGATCGTAATGATCATTACCTTCCAGCCACTCGCCGCCGATGTATAATCTCTTTTTATCGGAATTTGTCGTGATCAAGTCAGTTTCCCACCTTTCCTTTAAAGGCACTTTGATAGATTCCGAGAATCTTTTGTTCATTTAGCTTATAAGGAGTGTTCGATAGCAAGCGATCAATTTTTGCCGCCTGTTCCGCCAGCATCGGTAATGAGTCCTCTTCAATCCCAAGTTCAGATAACGATGTAGGTAAATCAAGATCCTCCAGAAGCTGATACATATAATCAACAACTGCCTTCAATGCTTCGCTTGGCTGTGATTTGAAATCACCCAGTTGTAAAAAGGACGCTACTTCCACCATTTCTTCCGTGCATGTTTTCCCAATCACTTCGAAAACGAATGGCATTAAAAGGGCATTTGCGACACCATGCTCAATATGGTATTTACCGCCTAGCGGATAGGCCAGTGCATGAACCGCCCCAACCCCTGCATTTGCTAGAGCCACACCCGCTAACGAGCTTACCCAACTCATTCCGGTTCGAGATTCCAAATCATTTCCGTTATGGACAGCTCTCGTAATGTTCGAAGGAAATAGTTTCATAGCTTTCTCTGAATAAACTTTCGTAAGCGGTGTAGCCTTGATGGCAATATAAGATTCAATGGCATGCGTAAAGGCGTCCACCCCTGATGCCGCAGTAACTCGTGCCGGGCAGGAAATGGTCAATTCCGGATCGATGATCGCTACATCCGGAAGGAACACCGGACTTACGATCCCTCTTTTTACTTGCTGCTCTTCATCACCGAAAATGGCATTCATCGTCACTTCCGAACCTGTTCCTGAAGTTGTCGGCAAAAGAATGCATTTAACCGTTCTCGATTTCACCACTTTTTCACCGTTTATATAACTTGTTATATCGTCTTTCCCGCATAAAGCTGCTGTTGCTTTTGCCACATCAAGCGCACTTCCCCCGCCGATTCCGATGATTACATCACATTTTTCGGAATCTAGCGTTTGTACGGCATCCTTCAATAGCTGAAACGTCGGCTCTCCCGAAATCTCCGTATATGTAGTGGTTGGTACGGATAAGGGCTTAATATGATCCAACACTTTTTGAACAACGCCAACTTTTTCCAGACCTTTGTCACTTACAATCGCAACCTTCTTGGCTCCCAGCTCTTCTATTTCCTTTACTAACGTCGTAAATGACCCAACACCAACCCGGAAAACTGTCGGCATTCGAAAATCATGGATTATATTTTGAGCAATAGACATGATCATCCTCCTTTTGAATACGTATTCAAAAAACTCACCAGACAGTCCAACCGCCATCAACCACCAATGTTTGACCTGTCATCATATCTGAACAATCTGATGCCAGATAGACCACGCCGCCAAATAAATCCTCCGTTTTAGCAAGTCTGCCAAGCGGAATCCTGCCCAATACTTCAGTTTTGAAGGTTTCATCTTCAAACATCGGCTTGGTCATCGGTGTTTCAATGAAGGTTGGAGCAATGGCATTGACATTGACCTGATGCGGTGCCCATTCTATCGCGAGCGCTTTCGTCAGCTGTGTAATTCCTCCTTTACTGGAGGAGTATGCAGCCCGTTTGTAATAACCGACGAATGCCATTTGCGAAGACATATTTATGATCTTGCCTTTTTTTTGGCCGATCATATACTTCCCTGCAGCTTGGCTCGTAAAAAATACACTTTTTAAATTAATGTCCAGTACTGTATCCCACTCTTCCGATGTCAACACTTCAGCCGGCTTTGCCACATTTATTCCTGCATTATTTATTAAAACATCAATCTTACCGAAGTGTTTGTATATCCCTTCCATTACTTCCGCCGTTTCTTCAACCTTTGTTAAGTCAAATGAAACAGGTAAAACATTTGCTCCGGTTTGCCCAATCTCATGTGCAGCTTCTTCAAGTTGCTCTTTATTGCGGGCAACTATCGCTATATCGGCCCCGGCCTGTGCAAGCAAATGGGCTAAGTCTTTACCGATTCCTTTACTTGCACCTGTAATGATGGCCACTTTACCGCTTAAATTAAATAAATGATTTATATCCAATCTATCACCTATCTTTACCTCATCGAGGCGATTTTTTTACATTCAGGCATTTTGCATTTTGATTTTGAATACGTATTCAAAATCATGCAAATACTTGTTAGCGATTACAAATTAAAATATAAACAACTTTCTGACTTTTGTAAATAGTAAAAATAATATTAAGTCTATAAATTTTTAAAATGCCCGAATTTCATTTTATGAGAATAATACACTTAAGGTCCAATCCAAAACCGGCCATTCCCCTTAATCTTGTACGGGGGCTGGCCCTGTTGTTTTACGGACCATCAGTTCAGGCTTAAGGAAAATTTGTATGGATGAAGATGATGTTTCTTTATTTTCTATGAGAAAGATTAATTTTTCCAGTGCTGTTAAAGACATTTGATCCATTTGTTGAGATATTGTGGTCAGCCCTATAAATTCATTAGCGGACAATCTTATATTATCAAACCCAACAACGGATAAATCAGCAGGGATTTTCAAATTAAGGTTTGAAGCTGCATCTAAGACTGCGAGAGCCATCTGATCGGATGCCGCTATGATTGCAGTCGGCCTGTCCTTCTTTTTCAGCAGTTTTTTTGTAAATGAATAGATTTTGTCATAGGAAAATTCGCTATTGAAAATCAAACCTTCATCAATTTCATATCCGTTCTCCATCATCTCTTCTTTATAACCTACTGTTCGCTCATATGTTGCCAAGTATTTGGAAGGGCCGGATATTTTGGCTATTTTTTTATGTCCTAATTTTATTAGATGCTGAACAGCGAGCCTGGCTCCTTTATTATTGTCCATTACGATAAAGTTAACGTCCTTGATATCGAGGAAACTATTATATAATAATACGGGAAATCCATTATCATGTAACTTTTTAATTTTTTCAGTATAGTTTTTACTAACGCTTGTAAGAATGATTCCCTCTACCCTTTTGCCAATCAGCAAATTAATGGCTTGTTCCAAGTTTTCATCTTTATGCCCCGTGTTATAAACGATGACATCATATTTTAATTCTTGTGCCCTTTCTATGATGACTTCCGCCGTTTCGGCAAAGAATGGATTTGAAATGCTCCCTAATATCAACCCTATTGATTTGGTTCTTTTTTCAACAAGGCTTCTGGCTATTTCATCCCTTGTAAAACCCAGCTCATTAATTACAGCAAGAACCTTATCACGCGTATTTTTCTTAATATACGGGTAATCATTCAACACCCTGGAAACGGTCGATTGTGAAACACCCGCTATTTTTGCCACATCTTCTGTCGTCACTCTCTTCATGCTTCATTAATCCTTTCTACGTCTAGTAATTGTTATCCTAGGAAACTAAAACAACGTATATATATCAATATAAACATTATGATTTCCCTTTAATATATCATAATATTTAAAATTTTACTTCCAGTTATGGAACTGTTTTGGGTTTTGGATTGCGTCAGGTTGTACTTTTTCGCAAAATATGAGGATTTAAAGTAAGCGTTTGTTGCTTATCTTATCCTATAGGAAAAAGAGCCGATCTTTAAAGATGGGCTCCAGACTGGAGATAAGCTCGAAATTAAGAGTTTGCAAAAATCGTTGATTTCCTCTCCAGGCACTCGCTTTCCGCGGGCGGTCCTGGATCCTTCCTCGGCGCCTTTGCTCCTGCGGGTCTCCCTTGGATATGCTTTTCCCGTAGGAGTCACGCACCTTCCGTTCCAATCAACTTTGCTTTAAAATTCAAATGGAGCGCCTTTTTGACAGTTTTTTCTGTATTTCCATATCTAAAGATTGGATCTTCTTTGCCCTTCCAGGTTATTTTAGTGAAACTTTCCTTTTAAAAAGCGATACAGTCCATCTTCTCGATATGAATACTCCGTCACTTCATCGGCTTGTTCTTTGACCAGGTCCGTGGCGTTTTTCATGGCAACGCAATGTCCGGCGAGTTTAAATAGCGGGAGGTCATTTTCGCCATCGCCTACTGCCAGGATATTTTCCGGTGCTAACTGGAAATGTTTCAGCAGCAGTTGAACGCCTGTTGCTTTTGTGATGCCTTCCACGGTCACTTCTACATTATGATGAGTGGAGGAAGCCGTGGTAAAGGCATTGTACTGCTTGATTTTCCCCAACTCCGCTTTCCATTTTCGAATATTATTCATTTCATTACTGAAAAAGTAGATTTTGGCGACACTGCTTATATCCAGCTCTTCTGACCACCTTATTTTGTCTTCGACTGCATCCTGTCTTGATAGCCATTCATTTTCATCGACCGTCTCAGGTTTAGGTATCAAACCTTGTTTAACCATATAGTCTTTATCCTTAAGTAATGCCATCCGTGTTCCTTCGTTCGGATGAACTTCGTAAAAAATCTCTTCCGCTCCTGCTTTGGCGACCAACTCTTCAACAAGTTCCGTCGACAGGGCGTGTTCTACTATCTTTTCCTTTCCGATGAATACGGACATTCCATTGGCGGTCACCATTCCATCGGCTTCCATGCCGGCCGGCAAAACGTCCCTCACTTCTTCCAGCGTTCTTCCTGTTGCAATGAAAATCAGCTTACCGCTTTTCCTAAGGTCGCTTATGTATTGTTCCAGCGTCTCATTCACAGTATTTCTTTCGTTCAATGTCGTGCCATCCAAATCGAGCACAATTGCTTTGTTGGTCATGCCAATCACCTCAAAAATCAGAATGATGATGAAAATGCCAACAGCCCATTATCTATAAGATCTTAGGCTGTTGGTTTCATTCATATATTTTTATTACTGTACCTTATCAGTATAACAGTTTAGGATAATCCTAAAAGTTTCATCACACTTAGGATCAAGAGACCGACCACACCAAAGTCCGAATCACCGAATGTGGTGCCTTCAAACCCTACATCCCCCAAGAAGACCAGGAGTATTGCCGGCAGGAAACTGATGATGAGTCCGTTGGCAAACGATCCAAGCATAGCTCCACGTCTGCCTCCTGTGGCATTTCCGAATACACCTGCTGCTGCTCCGGTGAAGAAATGCGGTACAAGCCCCGGAACGATTACTTTCAGTCCAAGAACCGGAAGGAGGAACATGGATAATAATCCAGCCAAGAAACTGAATAGGAACCCGATGATCACTGCATTTGGAGCGAATGGAAAGATGGTCGGACAGTCCAATGCAGGCTTTGTATTCGGCGCCACTTTATCGGCAATCCCTTTGAATGCAGGGACGATTTCAGCAATTAACATCCGTACCCCTGCAAGGATGATGTAGACTCCTGCAGCGAATGTTATCGCCTGGATGAAAGAGAATACGATGAAGTTAGAACCGCCGGATAATTCCGTTTCAATATAGTTCTGTCCGGCAAACAATGCGACGATCACGAAGAACATCGTCATCGTAAGCGATACAGCGACTGATGTGTCCCTCAGGAATCCTAAAGATTTAGGAACCTTGATTTGCTCTGTCGTTTTTTCCTTATTTCCAAACCATTTTCCAACAGTCGCGGATACAAAATATCCGATTGTCCCGAAATGGCCGATGGCAAAATCATCGCTTCCGGTAATCTTCCGTACGTATGGCTGAAGGAGGGCTGGGAACATCACCATGCATACTCCTAATAGAATGGAACCGACCAAGATAAGTGGAAATCCGCTGAGCCCGCCGACCGATAGCGTGACTGCAAGTAAACAAGCCATGAATAAGGTATGGTGTCCCGTTAAAAATATATATTTAAATGGCGTGAAACGAGCCAGCAAAACATTGACCACCATACCAAAAACCATGATTAGTGCAGTCGAGGTCCCAAAATCACTTTGGGCGGCTGCGACAATGGCTTCGTTATTCGGTATGACGCCTTGTACATTGAATGCATGATCGAACATTTTACTGAATATATCAAGGGCGCCAATGAGCACTGCCGCTCCCGCTCCAATGATAATGAAGCCCATGACGGTTTTTAGCGTTCCAGATACAACATCCGCACTGGATTTCCGCTGTAACAGCAGTCCAATGAGAGCAAACAGCCCCACAAGTATGGAAGGTGTACCCAAGATGTCATTCATGATAAGTTCCAGCATTGCCTCTCCCCCTCTTCTTTATGTTTTCTTCTTATAGATGTGAAGCCAATTTCGATGTGATTTCAGGAATGCTCATCATGTTTTCCAGTGTGACGATCGTCCGGGTTCCATCATCCAGCTGACCGACAATATCCGCCGCTCCAAGGAAAATATCCGCCTGAACCGTTTTTGCGGATGCAAGATCCGTATGATCCACCTCGGCTGTCTTACCCATTTCCGTCAACGCTTTCTTCACATTCATCTCCATGATGAAGCTGCTTCCCAATCCGTTTCCGCATACTACCATGATTTTCTTCATATCAATCTCTCCTTTTTTATCCTACATGAATTTCCAATTTAGATTTGATTTCAGGGATGCTCATCATGTTCTCCAATGTGACGATCGTCCGGGTTCCATCATCCAGCTGACCGACAATATCCGCCGCTCCGAGGAAAATATCCGCCTGAACCGTTTTTGCGGATGCCAAATCCGTATGATCCACCTCGGCCGTCTTACCCATTTCCGTCAATGCTTTCTTCACATTCATCTCCATGATGAAACTGCTTCCCAATCCGTTTCCGCATACTACCATGATTTTCATTCCGCTTCCTCCTTCGAATATTTATGAACGTACTCCATAAGGACCGATTTATCTGAAGTTCTTAAGATTTCTTCTATATTGGCTGGTTCATTCAATAATTGAGTGAGCTGGATCAACGCTCGCAGATGCGAATCGTTATCCACTGCCGCCAAAATGATAATCAGGCGTACCGGTTTATCCGGCGCAAAGTCCACGGCTTCATCCAATTTCAACAAACTCATGGATAAAGACCTGACCCCCTGCTCTGGACGTGCATGTGGAATCGCCACTCCAGGCGTTATCACTACATATGGTCCATTCGTTTCTATGGCCTCGATCATGGCATCCACATATCGTTCCTCTACGGTTCCTAAGTCCACGAGAGGCTTGGCCGCGACTTGAATGGCTTCTTTCCAATCGGAAACATGCGGCTGTAATTGAATCGTTTGCATATTGAGCAGTTCTTCTAACACAGGCTTCTCTGCCTCCTTTAAAGAAAATTGGGTTATTTTTGGTGTATGGGTATACACATTCGACTTCAAAGCCTTTTCAAGCTGATCCTGTTCATGGATGGTTGCATACTTGGAAATGATCTTTAATAAAGCTGCAACATCCACACTTTCCGTCGTATATCCATACAACTCCTGCATGACCTGCTGGCGCAATGTATGTTTGTCCTGCATTTCCAAAATGGGCGGTACAACGAATAATGCCGCTTTTGTTCTCATATGCACCGTTGAAAAAACAAGATCGTACGACAATGGGTATTCAGCCGCATTTCTAACGGACAGAACGTCCAGGAACAATATATCCGGAAATAATTCCCTCAATGTATAAATGAGGATATTGCTGATTCCAATGCCATTCGGGCATACGACAATTGCCCGTTTTCGATCATCCAATGTCGTTCCTTGCCTGCGCAGCCATCCGCCAAAATAAACCGTGAAGTATGCGACTTCCTCTTCTGATACTGGACAGCCAATTTCTTTCTCCAGCGCCCACAGGGATTTTTTTGTCAAATGATGCAATTCAGGATAGACCTTCTGCACCCGTCCCGTCATCGGGTTCATTTGCGGGAGACCATACCGCAGGCGATGATATGCCGGTTTAAAATGAACATATAATTGTTGGCATAGCTGTTCTTTGTCTTTCAGGTGAACAAATGCCAGCCTCTCGAACTCTGCGACGATTTCCTGCAAAAGTTGCTGAATGGCTTCATCATCCTTAAGAGGCGAAATATCCTTCGTTCGATTCATGCTCAGTAAATGTAAGGTGGCGTATAAGTTTTCCGTTTCGCTCCATACTGATTGAAAGGCATTCGTCCTGGACATTTCCTCAACCATTTTGTATTCTTCCGTCGCAACAAACGGCGCCCAGCTCTCGTCTGCCTGTAACTCTTCCCCTTTTCCTATGAGCTGATCAGTACATAGAAATAAATAGCTCAGTTCATGAAGCCGTTCATCCGTAAAGGTGATGCCTAATTTACGTTCGATCCCTTCAAGCTGTAACCGGATCGAGCTGATTTGCTTTTCTTGATTTCCCCATATGCACTCCATGATCCATTCACTATTGGGACTGTTCAATACATCATGTACGAGACGTTCTATGATATATCTCTTTACTCGGGTTTCCCCAATCACCACATAGCCATCTTGTTTGGAATACTGGATCTTGAGCGATATGTCCCTGTTTTTCTCTTTAAGTCTTTTTAAATCCTTCAACACCGTATTACGTGAAAGCCCGGTGATCGACTGGAAATGATAGACGGACAATTCTTCCGGGCTTAACAGAATCATGAGGTAAAAAACTTTTTCCCTATCCGTCTCTGAAAATATATAATTGCGTTTTGTCAGTTTTACATTCAATTCTTCATCCCTGATCGTTTCTGAAAAGGAGTAGCCCATTTCACGATTATATTGAATCGGTTCATATCCATGAAATTGGAGCCAGTCATTCGCTTTACTTAGACCATATTGGATTTGCCTTCTCGTCAGACCTGTTTGGGCTTCAAGTTCTTTCATTTTTGAAATGGGCGAATGCTGTAATAGTTTTAGTAAAATGGCGCTTCTTTCATCTAAAAACATTCTCAATCCCTCTCCCTGCTTCTACGATATCTCACTTCTTATTAAAAATGTAGCGTTTCTCAGTCCGAATGTTGTCATAGGTACTGCACAATAATATACTCTTTAAACATTTGTGCAGAATACCGCATCTTTTCTTAAGACATTAATTGCTTCGTAAGCGATTTACAATAAGGAAAATATTTAGAAGAGGCTATTATGTACAATTTGAGGCATATTGGAATGCATGATATAGAAGACTGGGGGCGGGGTGAAGCTGAGAGTTTGGAATGATGTGCCGTTTGAAAAGGGCTAAACTTTGGCGATTGAGATTAGAATACGCATTCTTCACCAAATCAAATGAAAGGGAAAACAACGTAAAACCTCTAAAAAAGTTCTAGCTTGATTTCAGAAATTCGCTCCCTTTCCGCCGACTGTCTGCCAAGCCTCCTCGACGCAAGCGCCTTTGGGGTCTCGGCTAGCCAGTTTTTCGGCAGGAGTGTCGCAAATTTCTTCAATCCAATAAGGTTTCATACTATATAAAACAATAAAAAAATCATGGATTATAACAAAGTTTCATTTTGAATAATTTGGTAAAAATCACCTCAGTAAATGGATTCGGGATGACTATTCCCATTAGTTCGACAAACTCAAAGAATAAAAGCGCGCCTGGGGAGACACCGCAGACGCATAGAACGCCGAAAAGGCTCCCGGACAGCCCGCGGAAAGCGAGTGCCTGGAGAGGACAAATACTAATCATAATAAAACTGTAGGCAAACTCGATTTTCATCAAGTTTGCCTACAGTCCGAATGGGGACAAATGTCCCCTTCTTCATTCAATCAGTGCGTTATCTTTATATCTTGCTGAAATCGCGCTGAGCTCCCCTATAGCTTCCGATGATATTTTGATAACCAGGAAGCTGGCTGGAAAGTAAAGCACCAAAACCTTCGACATCGTTGCGCCAATCACGTTGTAATTCGCATGCTACGCTAAACCAGTTCATAAGCTGCACACCGCCATGCGCCATACGCGCTAAAGCCGCATCAGCTACCTGTTTGCTGACTGTTCCAGATGCATCAGTGACAGCGAATACTTCATAACCAGCTTTCAAAGCGGAAAGTGCCGGGAAAGCAACACAGACATCTGTAACCACGCCCGCGATGATGAGTTGTTTTTTTCCAGTTTCTTCGATTGCTTTAACAAAATCTTCATTATCCCATGCGTTAATTTGTCCAGGCCGAGCTATTTTTGGTGCGTGAGGAAAGAGTTCTTCCAATTCTTGCATGAGCGGTCCGTTTGGTCCGTTTTCAAAGCTTGTCGTTAAAATGACTGGTAAATCAAAAAACTTAGCGGTGTTGGCCAGAGCCATAACATTGTTCTTGAATTCATCAACACCATAATCACGCACTAGCCCGGAAATAAGGCCGGTTTGATGATCCACCAGTAGAACGGCAGCATCATCTTTGGAAAGACGGGAATAGAGATCAGACATTTTTAAAGTCCTCCTTTTATTAAAAGCTATCGAAGAAAGTTCATATGTAGGGAAATCCCCCAACCCCTTCGTTGGTTCCAATCAGTTTATAACTTAACTGACTGTTGCTATGAGTTTATCTATAAACTCTTAGCCTGTCAATCATATATAGATTAAGAATCATTGATTATTAATCTAGAATTGGAGTGTGATCGATCCAATGAATGAATTGTTGTAAATAACGCTCAAGATAACGTTTTGTTTGATCGTCAGTAAGCACTTTCCGATCAGAATCAATCTTTTTATGTACTTGCGAAATCAGCATTTTTTGAAATGGAAGAACATGTACTTGCATGGCTTCTAATACTTGCCTGATTTGCATTTGAGCAAATGCAGTACCCATTCCACCAGGAGTAGCTCCAATCAGGCCAACTGGTTTTTTGGTAAGAACGGCAGACTCCCGAGGTCTTGATGCCCAGTCCAATGCATTTTTTAATACGCCCGGTATTCCAGAATTGTACTCTGGACTTACGATAATGATACCGTCAACGTCCTGTATGGCGGATTTAAAGGATGCCACTGTTTCTGGAACCCCACTTATTTCTAAGTCTTCGTTAAACAACGGAAGATCATTAATTTCGATCCAGCGAAATTGATACGAATCAACCATATCTGTCAATGATTGAGCAATGATTCGATTATAAGAATTTTCCCGTAAACTGCCGCAAATAAGGCCTATGGTTCTGGTCATCTACTTCCCTCCCTGTTTGAAATCATCTCCTATAGTACCATAATATACCAATAATAAAAAAGTGACGTTATTCCTAATCACTAAATATAGAAAAACATAATAGCTGGGTAAAAAGAACTTCCTAAAAATGATCAAGAATTCTAAATTGCATGCACAAAAGTCCCTCTTCCATTTTCCGAATATTTCAAACATACTATTAACTATAAGGCGATTGGGAGGAGTGCGGAAATGGAGGAAAAGAAAGTTACATGGTTAGAGCTCTTTTATGATTTGTTATTTGTCGCGGCCGTTGCGGGCGCAACTCATGTTTTACTGCATGTTGAAGATGGATATATCCATCCAGAATATTTATTAAAGTTCGTGCTGATTTTTATTCCTATCTGGTGGGCATGGGTTGGGCAAACCATATTTATTAACCGGTTTGGAAAGGATGTATTTCATCAACGGCTATTTTTGATATTGCAAATGTTTTTTGCCCTCATTATGACATCAAGCTTATCTGCTGATTTTGATCCTTATTATCTTTCTTTTTTAGTTGGTTATATTGGATTGAGAGCCGTGACTGCTATCCAATATCTTGTTGTACAGCGGATAGAAGAGGGATTTCGAAAAAAGGCAGCACTCTTTTTGGGAAGGTATTTTTGGATTGGAATCGTCATTTCATTATTCTCCGTCCTTTTTGATTCTTGGCTTCGGTATGCTGTGTTGTATTTGGGCATATTGGTCGATATCATTGTTCCGATCCTTGGAAGAAAGTGCTTGGAAAAGGTTCCTACAAATACGGCCCATTTGTTGGAACGCTTTGGTCTATTTACCATCATTCTCTTTGGGGAAGCTCTTGTCAGCACGCTTGCGGTCATTCAGCCTAAACAAGGAAATTGGGATTCGATAGCCTTTTCCATCATTTCATTTGCCCTGATAATAGCCATGTGGTGGCAATATTTCGATAACATGGAGAAGAAAGTCGACAAATCTGTACAATCTTCCGGCCAAATCATCATTTACGGTCATCTGTTTATTTTAATGTCTATAAGCATGATTGCAGCAGCCATCAGATTATTGTTTTTACATGAAGTCCATTATTCATTTATCCTCTATTTTGTTTTCGGTTCCGTATTGCTCTATTTCATGTCAACCACTTTTGTTTTCCACCAATATAGACATAAGCACATGCGGTTGCAAATATATCATTTAGGGTTATTTTTAGGGGTTTTAGCCGTCTTTTTTATTTTTAATTTGTTTGTCGGGGTTCCGAATATAGTGATAATAGCCGAATTAACATTGTTCTTTATCATCTATGCTAAACTAACGACTACATAATAAAGGTATTAAAGAAACCAGTATTAAACGCTTATACTGGTTTCTTTATATAGAAGTTGGATTTTTTTTCATTTGACACCAAATTAGTTTATTCATAAACTGATTGTTACAAAGAAAGTATGAGGTGACATGACATTCATGAAAGAAAACACAACGAATCCCTCCACATCTAATAATGAGGAACGACTAGGTTTAATGTTATGGTTCCGAATAACACGAATATATAACCAGAGTATCCGGGAATCCAATCAACATTTAAAGAAATGGAATCTATCGGCAGCCCAATTCGATATCTTGGTTCAAGTGGGTTCCCATGAACGATTGTCTCAACAAGAACTGGCAAACAAGCTTTTTGTGACGAAAGGCAATATCACTCAACTATTAAGGAAAATGGAAGAAATGGGATTGATTAAACGGGAGCAGGAATGGAAAACAAAATACCTTTCATTAACTAATGAAGGAAAAGAGTTTTTTCATGAAGTTGTTCCTAAACAAGAACATTTTCAGGCATCACAGTTTGCCAACCTGAATGAGACGGAAAAACAGCAGCTTTTAGATTTACTTAGGAAAGTTCAAACATAAAAAGATCCCCATTTGAATGGGGATCTTTTTTTTATATCTTAGTTACTTCAGTTTGTTCATGAACAATGAAAGCACCACATTCACGATGGCGAAAAGTTTTTTTGAAGTAAGTACTCTTTTATTAGACACACTTTTTATAAACTGCATTTTGATTATTCTATTGGATTATCAGTTGACATTTTGTATACATATGTATACATTTAATACAAGAAAAAGTGTATACAAACGTATACACAGAAAGAGGTTATAACATGAGGGATGAAAAATTCAAAAAAGATAGACATCACGGTGGTAGGCATAAAGACCATGGTTCACACCATCGTGGCCCCAAAACGTTTCGCCGCGGAAGGGCCATTGCTTTTTTAGAAATGATGAATCTTAAACGTTCAACCATTATGGAACAGTTAAATAAACCAGAGTTTCAATCCATCAATCAAATTCTAGTCGGTGAATTGAAAGCAATTGATATGTTAATCAACGAGTTCATTCAATTATTTGAAATACAAGAAAATGAAGCAGCCGATAAGAAAAGTGAAGAATTGGAAACTTCCAAAGAGAAAGGAATGGAAACGAATGAAACAAATTAACAGCTATATCGACTCAGTGTTTTATACCGGAGATGCCCTTTTGGAAGAAGTCATTTCGTCCATACAAGAAAACGGAATGCCGTCCATATCGGTATCCCCCTCCTCCGGAAAACTTCTTACCATGCTGATATCCATTTCAGGTGCTAAAAAGGTTTTGGAAATAGGCGCTCTTGGGGGCTATAGCGGAATCTGCCTTGCCAGGGGATTCGGCAGCGAAGGAAAGTTAACCTCCCTTGAATTAAAGGAGGAGTATGCAAAATTTGCTTATCGCAATCTATCCAAAGCTGGCTTTGGCGATCAAGTATCATATATGACCGGAGCAGCTCTGCAAAGCCTAGAAAAACTCGCTTGTGATAACAAGAAATTTGATTTTTTCTTTATCGATGCTGACAAGGAAAATTATGAAAATTACCTGCAATATTGCATTAAACTGGCAGAACCGGGTGCTCTAATCGTCATGGATAACGTACTTGCGAGGGGCAGTGTCGCAGATCCGGATGCTGAACCTAAACGTTACACTGCATTTATGAAGGCATTCAATGAAAAGGTGGCCAATCACCCTCAATTGGAATCCATGCTAATTCCAATCGGTGATGGGCTGACCATTTCAAAAGTAATCGCGAAAACTCACGAGTAAACTGTTCAAATTCACGAGTAAAACAGCCAAACTCACGAGTAAACTGCCTAAATTCACGAGTAAACTGTTCAAACTCACGAGTAAAACAGCCAAACTCACGAGTAAACTGGCCGAACTCACGAGTAAACCGCCCAAACTCACGAGTAAACTGCCCAAACTCACGAGTAAACTGCTCAAATTCACGAGTAAACTGCTCAAATTCACGAGTAAACTGGCCAAACTCACGAGTAAACCGCCCAAACTCACGAGTAAACTGCCCAAACTCACGAGTAAACTGTTCAAATTCACGAATATATCAATCAAATTCTTAATTATATCGATCAAACTCGCGATTTTATGCTCAGACTCACCTATTTATCGCCTAAATATCCTTTCCATGAAGAAAAAATAATATGAATTTCTATAATCTTGAATGAAAATGATTTTTATTATCAATAATAAATATGAAAGAAGGGTAACCAGTTGATGGTTACCCCCGATGGTTTAAATTTCTGGATCAAATGTTTTGCAATCCGTTTCTTTACTATTTGATGCTTGGTTCCCTTTATGGCTGACAACATAAATAGCATCTGCACTGCATTTGTTTCCAGAATCCCAATATTTGCAATTATTCACTTCACATAGAACATCTTTTGCCATCTTATCACACCTCCTCATTTGCTATCATTAACAAAGTTGGGGTTATTGATACTTTCCTTTTTCAGGTTTTGGTGTCTAAATTTAATTGCGGGCATCATAACGAACAAAAATCCGGGCTGTTTCCGCCCGGATTTTTTATATGCTTATGCTGATCTTTTCAATAGTTCTGCTTGAGGGATTTTCCAGAGCTCCCGCCATTTTTTCAAGGCGGCAACCAGAATGATCAAGCCCAGGATTAACATGGTGATCGATAATATTCCGTTCAAGATGCTGAATCCTGCAGAGTCCGGGTTCAGGTATACGTTTTTCACCATCCAGTACCCTGCTACATTGACTGTTACATATAAGTAGGCAAGGGGTACTAGGCATGTCCAGATATACCAGCGTTTGTCTGCGATTTTCAAGACGACGGTCGCACCGATGATGAGTCCAATCGAAGCCATGAGCTGGTTGGAAACGCCAAAGAGTGCCCAGATCGAACCGATGTCCCCAGAGTAAAGCAGGTATCCCCAGATAAAGCAGGCTAACGCGCTGGCGAATATGTTCCCCGGCAGCCAATCGACTCGTTTTAATGGCTTATAGAACTCCCCGAAGAAGTCCTGGATTAAGTAACGGGCAACACGTGTCCCTGAATCGATTGCGGTTAATATGAACACCGCCTCGAACATGATCACGAATTGGAAGAAAAATGAAGCCAGTTTGTCAAAGAAGGGTATTTCGGTAAAAATATAGGTCATGCCGACAGCAAGTGTAACGGCCCCGCCTGTCCTACCTTCCAGATTAATGCCGATTTCTTCACTGAGTTCGTCAAGGTGTACGGTTTCCATCCCTAATGTTTGAAATACTTCAGGTGTGGAGTTAATCGCAAAATAATCTCCTGGCTGCAGCGAAACTGCGGCAATCAAAGCCATGATGGCAACGACACATTCCACAAGCATCGCTCCGAAACCAACGGATTTGATATCACTCCAACGGTTTAACATTTTTGGAGTTGTGCCAGATCCGACAAATGCATGGAATCCTGAAATCGCCCCACAGGCGATGGTGATTGAAATGAATGGCCAAACTGGACCAGCTACAATCGGGCCCCCGCCATTAATGAATTCGGTAAACGCAGGAAACTGGATTTCTGGATTCACTACGAAAACGCCGATAATCAATGCGGCAAATACACCGATTTTCATGAATGTACTCAAGTAATCACGAGGTGCCAGCAGCAGCCAAACAGGCAATGCGGCAGCGAAGAAAGCATAGATCGGCAAAATGATGGCAAGTGTGCTCGCCTCAAGTGTCAATAAGTCGCCAAGTGCCGTTCCTTGAATGTTCGGCCCTAGTAAAATTGCGGCCATGATGAGCCCGAACCCGACGATTGTCGCCCCTTTCAGGTTGCCGGTTTTTTTATGGTAAAGCCCTACACCCATGGCGATCGGAATGGTGATCCCGACAGCGAACGTCCCCCATGGATTATTTTCCAGAGCATGCAGAACGACCATTGAAAGTCCTGCCATTGTGATCGTGATGATAAAAAGCATCGCGAGTCCTGTACAGAAGCCTGCTACAGGTCCAAGTTCTTCTTTCGCAACTTCCGAAAGGGATTTACCGTCTTTACGCATCGACGCGAAAAGCACGACGGCATCATGGACGGCTCCCCCGATTACAGCTCCGATTAGCAGCCATAATAAACTTGGTAAATACCCGAATTGTGCAGCAAGGATCGGACCCACCAAAGGACCAGCCGCTGCAATGGCTGCAAAATGGTGGCCGAATGCCACCCATTTATTTGTTGGAACATAATCTTTTCCATCTTCTAATTTATGGGCCGGGGTCGGCTTGGAATCATCGAGTTTTAATACTTTTAGTGCTATGAATGTCCCGTATAAACGGTAGGCAATCATTAATATACAAATGGAGCCTATGACAATTGTAACCGCATTCATATTTGAACCCCCTCTATTACTTACATCGTAAAAAAATGATATCACAATGAAAGCGAATTCAATGGGTTTTCAAGTTATAATGCAGATATCGAGGGATGGACTGCATCATGAAGGAGGTAAAATGCAGAATTATGAAAATTTTTAAAAACCGATAAGCTGCTTTAGCTCCTTCACATACGTCCTGCTTACCGGAATGTTTGATCCGTCACTCATAATGAGATTATAAGTCGAGTTAAACCAAGGCTGTATTTCAGATATATGGGTGACATTAACGATAAAACCGCGATGCACCCGTAAAAATGAGTGCTTATCAAGCTTCCTTTCAAGCACGATGAGAGGGTCACCGATTTTATATTCATTTTCCTCGGTTTTTATGATCGTCTTTCCTTCCATGAGTCCTATGAACAAAATATGATCCCGGTCTATCAAAACGATCCGATCATCTATCACTACAGCCAATTTACCAGTCTGTTCCACCGCGGTTCGGCTGGCGGGAGCTGCTGTCCTGGTTTCGTCTTTCCCGATTTGACGCTGCTTCATGAGCTTATCCAGTGTTTGACGAATCCTTTTTTCATTAAATGGCTTTAATAGATAATCAAATGCATATAACTCGAAGGCTTGGAGGGCAAACTCATCATAAGCGGTCGCAAAAATGAGCGAAGGTGCGGGGTCAAGTTCCGACAATTGCTTAGCCAAATGCAAACCATTGCCATCTGCAAGCTCAATGTCCAAAAAAACAAGTTCAGGTTTAAGTCGGGAGATATCCCTCATGGCATCTTCTATCCCCTCAGCCTCACCGACGACTTCAACTTGCCTGCTTCGCTTCAATAGATATTTCAATTCATCTCTTGCCAGTGGTTCATCCTCTACGATAAATGCTTTCATCATCGTTGCCTTATGCTCCTTTTTCGTTGAGTGGTATTGATATTTTCACTTTTGTTCCGTGTCCCATATCACTTTCTATCAAGAGGCTGGCCTGTCCTTTATAGATTCCTTCCAGCCGTTCACTGATATTATGAAGGGCCGTTCCTGTACCCTTAGTCGATTCTACAGCATGCTTACCCAATTCATCTATTCTCCCGCTTGAAATCCCTTTTCCGTTATCTTCCACAACAATGTATATCGAATCGTCTTTAATGTATGCGTGAATGATGATTTGACCTATGTTTTTTACAGGTGGAAATGCATGGTGTACCGCATTTTCAACAAGTGGCTGCAATGTGAATGGTGGGATGAGAACTTCATTCAGCCTTGGCTCAATGCGATAGTCGATATGATATTTATTTGGAAAACGCGCCTGCTCCAGTGATAAATAAGCGTTAACATGCTCTAATTCCTTTTCTAGCGGCACCAGTATTTGTCGGGCTCCTTGTAAATTAGAGCGAAAGAAAGCACTGAGCTCCTGCAATAAATTTCTTGCCTTCTCGACATCCGTCCGGCATAAAACGGATATCGTATTGATTGCATTGAATAAAAAATGCGGATGGACCTGTGCCTGCAAGGCTTTAATTTCAGCATCTTTTAATAATTTCGTTTGCATTTCCGCTTTAGCGAGTTCCAATTGAGTGGAAAATAGTTTGGCCAATCCTTCAGCTAACTCTTGTTCCACTTGGCTTAATTTATCTGGATGCTTGAAATACATCTTCAAAGTCCCGACCGTTTTCTGTTGGACCTGCAACGGGAGGACTACGGCCGCTTGCAATGGACATTGATCATGAAAACAATAAATGTCCTTTTTTGTTTTGGCCACGATGATTTTCCCTTGTTCAAGGGCTTTTTTCGTTAAGCCTGTCGCTATCCCCACCTTAGGGACATGGTGATCTGACGCAGCACCAACATGGGCAAGCACGTTATGTTCATTGGTAATGGCCACGGCATCGGCTTCAGTCAGCCCCAAGATGATTTCGGCTATTCTCTTGCAAGAAGTTTGATTAAGACCTTGCCTGAAAAAGGGCAATGTTTGATCTGCAATCAGGAACGCAAGATTGGTTTGTACAGCCCGCGTCCGTGCTTCGTCCCTTGTGATAGACTGAATGATGAGCATGAATAGTAAGGTCCCGAACCCGTTGATGATGATCATCGGAAGTCCGATTACTTGTACGAGCTCCCACGCCCTTTCAAATGGTTTGGCCGTCACCAAGATGATGCCCATTTGGATCGCTTCCAATGCCATGCAAATGGGCAGGGCAAACCAAGGGGTGATCGTCCCATGTTTTCGGCGCCTTGTCCCCAAAAGACCTGATAAAACCCCAGCCAAAATCGCAGCGACAGCACAGGCCCCCGCTGTAAAGCCTCCGAGAAAATAACGGTGAAGCCCAGCAATCAAACCTACTCCCAACCCAACAAATGGTCCTCCCAGCAGTCCGCCGATAGCCACGCCCATGATCCTTGTATTGGCAATCGCGTTATCGGGAGCAATCTCAGCATGCCAATCGCCCTCCGGCATGGCATGGTTCCCGATTTCAATTCCCGTATAGTTACTTATGATGCCGAATGCTCCAAAAAGTGCGATAAACATGATTTTCTTCGACATTTCATGTTCATGGCCTATCATTTGCCGAAAGGGTTTCATATAAGAAAGCAGGAACGCAGCAATTACGATGATCCCCACTTTTTCAAACAGCGACGGTAATAAATCAACCAAAGCATTCACCCCATTTCTGGCTTTTTCATTCATCTTACACCAGCCATGAAATCCTTGTCGAATTTTGTTTTAGGTTTAGGAGATGGGTGTATAAGCATTATTTTTAGAATTTCATCCATACTCTTCTAAATAAGTTAGCAATTGAATAAAATCCCAACCAGACGTACCGTATCATTTCTGAAATAGCAATCGTCATATTTGGAACCCATCACAAGGTAAAATAGTTTATTGTGAAACGAGGAGAGTAAAAAGGGTATTTCATTTTAGGAACAAGTATGAGGTATGAATATGGAATTGAAAAATCAAATCATTTATATCAGTAAAAAAGTATTGAATAGTATTAAGAATTTCAAGTTTAATTTTGAAACTACTATATTTATCTTTGATAAAGAGCTTAATGTTTTATACTCTAAGTGTAATTTTGAACATAAAGATATATGTAATTTAGTTATAAAAGAATCTGTTGAAAATAATGCATTTGTTTTAAGTTCATTGCAAAATACTACCGTTAAAACCAAAAACAAAATCTCCGGGGAAAATTTCAGTGTTATATCTTCCCCGATTCATGAAATTAGAAATAAGGAATTGCAAGGGTATGTAGGTATAATCACAAAGGATGATAATGGAAATTTCGAAATGATTTCTGAAATGCTCGCTAATCAAATCTCCTACGAGCTACATGTGTATCGTGAGAAATTATTAATAGAAGAGATAATAAAAACAGATACATCATCTATAATCACCAGGGAACAACAACATGAAGTTGAATTGCGAATAATAAAAAATATAACTCAAGGTCTCAAAGATAAAGAAATAGCTGATAGTCTGAATATAAGTGTTTCTACAGTTCGTAACTATGTAAATAAAATGTTTGAAGAACTAGATGTTACCTCCAGATCACAATTAATCAGCATGCACTATGAAAATAAATTATATGAAATTCTTAATGAAATAAAGATTGAAAACCGCTTTTACCTTTAGGAGGAATTAGGATTAGTGATTCAGATTTGTTTATCCCCTAGGAGATATATTATGAGTATGGTGTGTTGTTCCCAATAAGATTTATAAAATCTTTCAGCATATCTTAAAAAAACCCTTCGTAACCATACTATCGAGCTCCTTTATGAGTGAGAAAAATTTATATTGCAGAAGGAAAATGTGCTCAATTAGCAACAAAAATCTACACACATATAACAATCAAAACAGCAGTAATTAACACTAATAAATTTAATCCCATTTCTTTTCTGCGAAATGGGATTTTTTATGCTTACTCAAAATATGTTATGTGCTAAAAAAGTGAACTTCCTATTGTATAAGAAGAATAAAGCTTTATTATGTTAAAATTTAAAGGAATGGAATTATTGCTCGTAATTATTGGTTGATAAACTAAATATAATATTTAAACTTTCTTTGAACTAGAATCATTTGTTTATACCTTCAGTCTAGGAAATTTCAAGAGAAGTTTTAAAATACTAAAGTAAATAAGTCGGAGGCGATTAATGTGTTGGTTGTTACCACAGAAAAAATTGAAGGATACAAAATTGTAGAAGTAAAAGGACCTGCCTTTGGTCTAATTGTAAGAAGCAGAGGGATTGGCGGCGATATCATGGCAGGGTTAAAATCCCTAGTAGGCGGAGAAATCAAGCAATATACAGCAATGCTTGAAGATTCAAGAAAAGAAGCTATGGACCGTATGATAAAGAATGCCAATCAAATGGGTGCAAACGCAATTATCATGATGAGATATGATTCTGGGGAAATCGGTAAAAACATGAGCGAAATTGTTGCATATGGAACCGCCGTTATTGTGGAGAAAATATAATGAAACTCATCATAGGGTACTATATATTACAAATTATTATAGTTATCTTATGCATTTTACTTGGATACTTTATCTATGATAAACGGTTTAAACGCAATCACGGAGTAAAAGTTCCTGATGGATTTCAATCGACAGATGAAATAAATATAGACCCCGTGACAGGAGAAAAAACAAGGGTGTATTATAATCCTGATACGGGTGAACGCTTTTATAAAAAAGAAAAATAATTATAAAAAGCCACGCCTTATACAAAAGCGTGGCTTTTTATCGTTTACATACTTATGGTTTCGCAGGAGTTAATCATTTTTGCATGACAGGCTTATAGTGCCCTGGTATGTTTTGGGCTGAAATGGCCAATCGGTTCCAGCCGTTGATCGTGATGATGATGGTAACGAGATCGATATATTGTTTTTCATCAAAATGAAGGCGGACCTTCTCATATAGATCATCAGGTACACCGTTGGCAGAAATGGCCGTGACCGCTTCCGTCAATTCCAGCGCTGCCCTTTCCGAATCAGAATAGAATGGTGTTTCACGCCAAGCACTCAAACAGTAAATTCTTTGTTCCGTTTCACCCATTGCCCGGGCATCCTTTGTATGCATATCCAAGCAGTACGCACAGCCATTGATTTGAGACGCGCGAATTTTAATCAATTCGATTAATGTGCTATCGATTTCCGTTGTTTTCTTGTACTCCTCCAAACCCATCATTAATTTGACCACTTCACGATTTGTCTTCATGTAGTTAATCCGTTGTTCCATGTCTATCTCCTCCATTAAGTCTTTTTAGGTTCCACTTATAAGACAATATAGAGGTTTGATTTGTGACATTCAAAAAAGAGAGCCCGTTATGAGCCCTCCGTCTGACCTATTAAGGAATAGGAATATGATGTAATTTATCGGGATTGGTGACCATAAAGATTTTCCGGATATTTTTTTGTTTTGAATCCCATTCAAAGCAGATGACTTTGACAGGCTTTCCTTCTTTCATTTGCAAAATTCCTTCCTGACCATTGACCATCACCGGAAGAAGTTCTCCTACGAAACTTCCTTTAGCAGCAACTCCTTTAAGAAAGGAGGATACGCGCTGTTTGTTTACAATCGGATTTAATGCAGAAAGCACTTTTCCTCCTCCGTCAGTAACAAGCACGACATCTTCTGTAAGGAGATCCAAAAACTCCTCAAAGTTTCCTGTCGCAGATGCTTTTATGAATTTTTTTGCCAATAGATCGACATGTTTCGTATCCACCGGATGGACTGGCAGATCATTCTGTAATTTCCGCTTTGCCCGGCTGTAGATCTTTCTGCAGTTCACTTCATTCTTTTCCAGCATTTCGGCAATATCTTCATAGCTGTAAGCGAATGCCTCTCTAAGCACGAATACCGCTCTTTCAACAGGTGAAAGCTGTTCCAGCAAAACGAGGAAGGCATATGCAACCGTTTCATCCGTTACGACCTTATCTAAAGGCAGGCCTGTTTCGCTTACCCGAGGTTCAGGCAGCCAAGGACCTGTGTAAACCTCTCTTCTCTTATGGGCTGATTTTAAAAAATTCAGACAGCGATTTGTCGTCATTTTCGCAAGATATGCTTTCATGTCCTTAATTTCGTCGGTATCAAGCTTAAGCTGCAGGAATAAATCATGAACGATATCTTCTGCATCGGTAACCGATCCGAGCATCCGGTATGCGATGGAAAAAAGAAAAGGTTGATATGTCTTATATAATGTATCCAGCTCCACTTGCTTCACCTAATTTCTTTCAAATTCATTTTTTTTGAGAACGTATGACCCTTTCCATAACTATTCTCTACACCAATCATATATCCTTCTTCACCATCCACAACTTAAAAAGAGCAGCAAAAGAGGCTGCTCCCAGACTGTAGACGAAATCGATCATTATTCCAATTTCGGATACTCATTTATCAAGGTGCTTCATAC
This sequence comes from Peribacillus sp. Aquil_B1, assembly GCF_022603275.1. Classification (NCBI taxonomy): domain Bacteria; kingdom Bacillati; phylum Bacillota; class Bacilli; order Caryophanales; family Bacillaceae; genus Peribacillus; species Peribacillus sp. Aquil_B1. The sequence goes on from NZ_JAKXEE010000002.1 coordinate 832,284, forward strand.
CATACGATATCATCAAACATTTTTACAACCCGCGGTATGAAGCCTTCTTCATATTCTTCCGGGTATTGAACGATCGCATGGTAAACGCGGTCGCCATGTTGAAAAACCGACACTGTACCTAATATTGAATAATTACTGCCCTTCTTACTAATGTCAAATTCCACCTCAGACCAATCAAATCGGTTAGGCGTATTATCAGATCGCTGTTTAATCTCAAAGTCGTTGCTTATCACAACTTCCCTCGCAAACTCTGCCTGTTCTTCTATGTTTGAATTCGTACCCTCACTTTTGGAAAATATCTGAACTTTGGCATCCTCATTTCTCTTGCCTGCAAAATACGCAAAAACAATCATGGCATCTCCTTCACCAGAACTAGCCTCTTCAACTACCATGTCATCCACGATGTAGGTTGAGAATCCCAATGCCTGACTATGATGAAGCGTGAATGGGAATGATTCTTCCATACCTTCTAATATGATCATATCCGTTTTCGTATTTGGCAGATCTTTTGTCGGATCATCGACCGATTCACCTCGAGGATCTTCATCTTGCCCGTCGGTTTGCTTAGGATTATCATTTGGCTTTTCTGAAATTGGCGGAGATTCCTCATTTCCCTCCTGGACCCCTATACAAGCACTAAGTCCTGTTACCAAAAAAACAGCTGCCAAAATCAACAATATCTTTTTCATCGGAACCCTCTTTTCCTATGTTTTAACAAATTATTATACGGTCCCATATGGAAAAAAGTTACACTGTGCTTCATTGAGTATCAGGCTTTATCGACTTAAAAAAGATCGATACTCCACTCCATCGACATTAATACGTGCTTGCCGGAAATAATCTTTCCCTAATAATCGTACATTAAGAAGGCCCCCAGAAATGTTAACCTTATCATTAGAGTAAACCCTATTGATGCATAATGAAATAATCCTTTTAAATGGATTCAATGTCTCTTAGAGCTTGTATCAAAATGCTTAGTGTTATAAATTCGCATTTTCCTAACGCTCCCCCTACTAGGGAGGTCACTCTCCACTATGGGATTATATTTTTTCTAGTTCCTTTTTCTTAATTGGAATAGTATACTATAACAGTTATATAGAGATAAAGTCATAAGGAGAAGTAGTTTATGGGGGCAGAATTAAATAAAAAAACTCGATATTTTTACGAGTTGAATTTTATACGTGCTATTGCTTGTTTATGTGTTGTGATGGTTCATGTCACAGCAAAGAATTATCACTTAAATGATCAGAACTTCAATTGGCTGACACTATTTTTAAATCAAGTTGCAAGATATGGTACACCATTCTTTGCAATCTTGAGTGGTTTTCTGTTATACAATCAAGCAATTAAAAAGGGATTTAATTTTAAAAAGTTTGTTATATCTAGATTTACCAAAATTGTAATACCGTTTCTTTTATGGAGTTTTCTTTATTTACTTGTTAGACAGTATAAGTTCCCTTGGTCTGAGGGAGGAGTCAGTACAAAAGATTTTTTATTACTTTTCTCACTTGGTGATAGTTATTATCATCTTTATTTTATTGTTGTGGTGATTCAATTTTATTTACTATTCCCTATTTTACAATTGGCTAAAACGAAAAATAGTATGTTAGCTTTAACAATCATAGCTCTTTTTATAAATTATTATTTTATGCGGCAACCATTTGATACAGGAAATGAAACTTTTAATCTACTTATACAGGATAGATCATCAATATTTAAGTGGATTTTTTATTTTCTCTTCGGAGGACTTTTAGTATACTTTTGGGAACCTCTTGTAAAATGGGTTGAAAAAAATGTGAATTTCAGTATTTTACTCGGTGCTATTAGTATCTGTTTCGTTATATATGAGTACAATACATTCGGTTTTTTTTCATCTACGCGCATCGCTAATTTGTTTCACATGCCATTATTTCTCGTTGTACTAATTGGTGTTTATTATGTTATGGAGCGTTGGAAGAAAGTAAGAAACTATATAATGGAACTTGGTAATTTATCGATGGGAGTTTATTTAGTTCATCCAATGGTATTATATATAATACAAAATCACATACCTGAACTATTAACTCAAACAAGATGGATTCCTTTAGCTTTTCTTATTACTGTACTTTCTTCGATTCTTTTAGTTAAACTTATTAATAAAATTCCGTTTGGTCAATTTGTTGTTACAGTTGCATCTCCAAAAAAAGTAAAATATCAAGAGGTGCAAAGGTGGAAAGCTAGTTAACTAAAATATAAATACAAGGGGAAATTTCATTTGAGCATTTCCCCTTGTATTTTAGCATGTTGTTCCAATTTCTTATAGTATAAGACTTACCATCTTAATAATTGGATATATATATCATTAGTTCATATAAACGATGTATATATGTCACGGAATTATTCAGCTCTGTTGTCACAATCTATAGGCATTTCGTTCGTTCGCAAAGTGCCTTCACGCTTTAAGTTGGGAGAATGCAGTAAAGCATAGCGTTGAATCTAAACCATTAACCGATATATAAAACATTTATTCTCCAAATTGGTGTTATAGTTATAATCTTTTCCACTTTGTAAAAATAAAAATATGTTAGATCTAACCACAGAAGCTGTCTGACAGGAAAGGGTAGCTTTTGTGGTTTTATTTTAATTTTTCCTTTATTCATTATTTTTAACGCTCAATAAAGTCTACTAAAACAACCTCCAAAGCATTTCCCTTATCCATTCGAGCTAGTTACACGATTTCATCAAACTGTTGCCAGATTTGATCACTCACTTTATAAGCCCGACGGATCCGTGTAGCTTTTGGATTCAATTCTATCCCTCTTTCTGCAAGGTGACGGATTCGTAGCGACCTCTGGGTGATTCAACCGGCTTTTTAGATGCGGCCATTCTTGTAATAGTTCACGAAGAGCTTTCACTTCTTTTCCGAAAAACGTGTCAAGGGTGTGTCACCTGCGTGTCTTATCCACCATTTTCTTTTATTCGATGACATTTTCTTTCTCTTTCCTTTTGTTATTTTCTTCAACTATCCTGCCCCGATAGTTGAAGAAGGGGCTTTTCCCTATAATTTGAATGTATGATAATGTAAAGAATCGCACGTTCAAAAGGCCGCCAATTGGCGGCCTTCATAACTTCCCTTGCCTTATATATACTAATTGAAAAATAAATGTTTTGATTAAGATCCAGTGCTATGTTCTACTGCAGTATCCCAACTAGGAAAATAATACAATGCATTTTTCATTAACTCCGGATCTGACTTCTTTACCTCTTTCTTTCGAGGTGGCTTCCCTTCCTTTTCTACTAATTGAGAAATTTGATTCACGACTTCTTCAACACTCATATTCACTTCCATCTCTGTTCCCTCCTTCTTTCTATTATTTATATATTTTCCTATTTGGTGGAAAATAATACAATTTTTCTTAGCTGAACTACCAGTTTAGTTTACTAAGGGTATTTTTTATCTAATTTGAATGTATGATAATGGAAATGATCGTACAGACAAAAAGCCAACGAAATCGTTGGCTTTTTCACAAATGCTTTATCAAGTTACCGTTAGATTCACCTATGGTTAATGTTAAATGCTTTCTAGAGGTAACCAGATTAATAAACGAAAAATATCACTGGCCCAATATTCCCATGTTTTTTATTTATTATAGGAATACCGGTTATTTTCTTTAGTGCGCTCTTTATTTAAAAAATTTTAGTAACTCAAAGATGTAAAAAATTCATACAAATCAACGACACAAAAAATAAACACCTTTAAGCCCCTAATAGTTTCGCAGCCTGCTAATCAACGGTTTCAACGATCCTCTATCATTCTATGTAAAGCGATTTTCTGCTCCACTTCCTTTATATCTTCTCAGGAGTTGTTTCTGGATTTTACTTAAATAGGTTTTCATGATGGGCTTCAATCGTGTGCAAGAAGCTTTGCATCGAGTTTGTCATATAAGCATCTTTACGGTGAATGAAGACTGTCGAGATATTGCGGTATTCTTCCGGAATTGCATGCACGTGGACTTTTTCATTGACTGTTAAGTGATTTACCGCCGATTGTGGTACGAGGGTAATGCCAAGGCCGAGAGTTACGCTTGTTAAGATCGTTTCCAATACATTGAACTCCATGATCCTTTTGGGCATCACTTCTTCTTCCCTCAGCCATTGTTCCAGTTTAGAGCGATAGCCACAGCCCTGACTGAATACTAAAAATGGTTCTGTTAAGATTTCTTCAAGGTTGAATGTTTCATTTCTTGTAACTAATACAAGTTTTTCTGTACATACATCGTATGGCTGAATGAGCGGATGTTTAATCGGTCCTGTAACAAAAGCGCCATCCAGCCTGTGTTCAATGACATCTTTAATCAGGTCTTCTGTTAACCCCGCCTTTATGGATAAATCGACATTTGGATACTGTTTATGATAAGAGGCTAGAATCTTGGGAAGGTCGCTGACCGTTTCAACTGTACCGATGTTCAATATCCCTGTAGGTGTTTCACTATCCAGGAATACTTGCTTGAGTTCTTCCACATCAAGCAAAATTTTGTTTACATACTCAAGCATTTTTCTAGCCTCTGCAGTTAGGGACATGCCGCGCTTATGCCTATTGAATAAAGGCGTCCGTAACTCCTGCTCTAAATGCTTAATCCTCGCCGTTACATTGGATTGGACGTAATTCAACTCAACAGCCGCCTTACTTACGCTGCCATATTTAGCGACGCACTGGAATATTTGCAAATCCCGCATTTCCATAAAAGTGACCCCCTTTCTCAACTATCATTAATAATGATGATTATATTCATTTTAAGTCATTTTACATGATAATGACTTTATCATAAGGTGTGTATAGGAATTAAATCAATCATTATTTTTGAGGGGAAGCTTTTATGAAAAAAAATCAAGTTTTAATCGGTGCACTTTTATGTTTGACAGCCAGCGTTTCTTGGGGAGCGATGTTTCCAGTTGCAGAAAGGGCACTATTGTATATTGATCCTTTTTATTTCTCTTTTTTGCGATATTTAGCTGTTAGCGTAATTTTAGGGATATTGCTTTTAATTAAAGAGGGTAAGACTTCTTTTAGACTGGAAGGAAAAGGAAAGAAATTATTGTTTTTTGGAACGATGGCGTTCACTGTATACAACTTTCTCATTTTCGCAGGTCAAGACTTACTGGGACATAACGGGGTAATTGTTGCTTCCATCATGGAATCATTAATGCCCATGATTTCCATTTTAATTCTGTGGGTTTTCAAAAATGCCAGGCCCATGAAATATACCATTGCCAGCATGTTCATTGCCTTGATAGGGGCCATTCTTGTCATTACCAATGGCAATATATCATTCGTATTTTTATTGAAAGATAGCCTCATCCCTATCCTTTTCATTCTCATCGGGGTTATAGGATGGGTTATATATACGATGGGCGGCAACCAATTCAATGGATGGTCAACACTTCGCTATTCGACTTTAACGTGCATCTTAGGAACTGCAGTATCAGCCATCATAACATTCCTCGCAACTGCAATGGGCCTGTCTGTCCCTACAGCAGAGGTTATGCAATCCATTTATGGCGAAATGATTTTCATGATTATTTTCCCCGGAGCCATTGCCCTTTTAAGCTGGAATTTAGGCATTAAACTTTTAACGCCAATCAATGGGATCCTATTTATCAATCTAGTTCCAATAACCACGTTGATCATCGTTTTTATCCAAGGAAAATCACTATCATCATTCGAATTACTGGGAACCTTCTTAGTGATATATGCATTGTTTCAAAACAATTATTATCAAAGAAAAAACTTGCCTTCCCAAGTTGAGAAATTGAATCCAAGGAAATTGAAAAATATCATTTAATAAAAGGTACACAACATCTAGGAGGGCAACGATGGATTTATTAACGCTTATGCTGATCTTTGGATTGGCTGGACTGTGGGAATTGGCCACGATTAATAAGAATGTGAAAAAGATGAATGAGCAAAATGCAGAATTGATTAATCTGTATCATGAAAGAAGTAAAAGAATTCAATAAAATTGCCTTTTAGTAAAACTGCATATTTATGAAAAAGTAATCCTAATGCAAAAAAGCCCTTCATTTAGAGAGTTTTTTTTGCATTAGGGATGATCGTACTATTCACCAAGCTTCTTCCGGGATATCCGCTGCTGCATTCTTTAGCGCCTTTTTTGATCCCCGCTCTAGGTCATGGTTCAATCTCCTCTCTTTATAGCTGACAAATAAGGTATTTAGAGCAAATAGAAAAGAGCATGCGTTGAAAAATAAACATGCCCTTTTTATGGATAAGGCGTAAGCAATTCACCGCCTTGTCCATTAACCATTCGCTATTTTTTTTTATGATAGTCCCTTTTGACATTTCAACATTATAAATTTAAATGGAGGTTTATTTTCCATATTCTTATGCGGCTCAACAATTTCCGAAAACTCTATCAGTCCATAATTTCCAAATTCCTGTTTTATTGAGTCAGAATCATAAAAAAACATTTTTATCCCTTCCATTATCTCGAAATAGTCTTTCCCCAGTTGTTTTCCCTTTCCAAACATTGGGGCTTCCTTTGAAATAGTAGTAAAGATCATATATCCGTTTGGCTTTAACTGATTATAGCAAGCTTTAATAAACTTTTCTCGCTCACGATTATTCAATAAGTGAATAAGGGCATAACAAAATATACCATCATAAAGTTTGTTTTCAAAAGGCATATCGGTTACTGAACCATGAAAAATATTAAGATTAAGTCCATTTTGCCTAGCCAATTCAATCGCTGTTTTTGAAATCTCAATACCTGTTACATGTATTCCGTTGTCAGTAAAAACCTTTGCATTTCTGCCATATCCAATACCAGGAATCAATATATCCTTAACTTTCTTTTCAAGGAAAAAATCCTTTGTCAAGATTGCCGAGTCCGAAGGTTCCAATCCCCACATCATTTGATTTTCTATAAAACTTGATTCCCAGATTTCCGTCATGCTTCAATCTCCTTTACAAATGGCTTTCTTTCTAAAAAAAATGGATTTTATGCCTCCAAAAGAAATGCAGCTTCAACTAAATCCATAATGACTCCAGCCGCCGCTTTATTACCCTCCGCCGCCGCAATCACCAGCTGAGAGGGCGTGCTGAGTGAGGTATCTCCGCATGCATATACCCCTTCAACCGTTGTTCGTCCAAATGAATCCACTTTAATCCCGCGGTTCGGAGCGATCTCGCAGCCGAGCTGTTCCGCAAAAGAAGCGGACTGCACCAAGTCTGCCACCACAATACCTGCCTCCCTTTTAATTTCCCGTCCATTTTGCAGAAGGATTGATGTCAGCTGCCCTCCTTTCGATTTAAGACTTTCAATCTTTTCTTCCACGACTATCACGTGCTGCCTAGCCAAGATATCCTTCTCCTCATCAAGCCCCTGATAGCCATTTGTAAACACGATTACATCCCCGCTCCAGTTTGACAGCAGTTTTCCCATATGAAAAGCCCGTTCATTTTCTGCAATCACCGCCAATGCTTGGCCCCGCATTTCCCAGCCGTCACAAAACGGACAGCTGAAAACACTCGTTCCATATACATTCTGTAAGCCTGGAATCTCCGGCAAAACATCCCGAAGCCCTGTTGCGAGAAGCACTTTTTTCGCCATGTATTCCGTTCCGCCTTTCGTTTGAATTCGGAACACATCACTGGCTTTTTCAATAATCTCCACCTGCTCCTCCTTAATGGAGACGGACGGATATTTCTGGACATCCATTCTTGCCCGTTTCTTGAACTCTGACGGTTTTACCCCATCCTGCGTGATAAAGCCGTGCGACTCCTGCGTCACCCGATTACGCGGTTTATCCTCATCAAACAAAATTGTTTTCCGTCCAGCACGCCCCATGACCAATGCGGCATTCAGTCCTGCAGGTCCTCCGCCAATGATTACACAATCCAACACATGAAACACTCCCTCTTTATAAAACCTATTAAAGACCCTTAATATCCTTAATTACTGCAAAAAAATTTATTTTTCTTTTTTTGTCACCTGACCCTGTCTTTTTTCGATTTGCTCCGCAATGCTTTGAATCGTTCGTCCAGCCAATTCTTTCTTCATGTTGCCTTCCGCCTCGATCATCACACGTTCAATTAAACACTCGCTTTCGGCATGGTCAAATGCACAGTTGAACAGAACCGACTGACCCTCCACCGCTTCAATAACATCCAGAAACGAAATGTCCTGCGCGCGTCGTGAAATACTGTAGCCGCCTTTTGCTCCTGGCACTGATTCAACTAATCCTGCCTTCACAAGCTTCGTCAAAATCTTCGACAAGTACGTCGGGGACAAATCCTGCATGTACGCCAGCTGATCCACGCTTACCGTCTGACCTTTTGGTTCCATCGTTAAATGCACCATTGTATGTAGTGCATAAGTGGTTGCCTTTGAATACTTCATTGATGCACCTCATAATTAAAACTATTACAGACTTTTAATATCCGTAATTGATTGTAACTCAAGCTAAAAAAAAATCGCAAACTTTTTCCCCTCACCTAATGATTGATCAACAGGTTACGATCCACACGAGAAAGTAATGTCGACATCGCTCACTCTAAACAAGGAGGGCTGTATCACCTCTGAAATTGTACTGGTCATTTATGGAACCCACCGACTAAAATAATCGTTTATTTTGGAAACAAGGATTAATAAACAAGTGATTTAGATAAAAGGCCTTATAATGGTTGGATAGATTTTTATTAAATTCAAAGGATGTTTGATTAATAATGATAAAATCAAAAAAATATATTGTCTTATTTATCTGGGTAGTATTATTTTTATATTTCTTTGATAAGTATATGCCCAAAGGTATTTATTATTTTATTGTAGGAATTCCAGTCCTTTTTCTAAGTGCTATTTTTATTTTAAGAGGTTTAATCATTCAAAAGGTTTAAGAAGCTAAATATTTAGGTGATACTAACAACCTTTCATTTCTGCGTCTAAAGCCTAATCCTTATTCTCCACACGAGAAAGTAAGCAAAAAAGTATGAGCCCTGTTCATACAGAACTCATACTTTTTTGGTTGCACACGTTTTTTTGTTTCATTAATCAAGCATTGCTCTTCCCTTTACAAAATCCATTCTTATCCTGGTTATTCACCAAGCTTCTTCCGGATATCCGCCGCTACGTTCTTTAGCGCCTTTTTTGATCCCCGTTCAAGGTCGTGGTTCAATTTCCTTTCCTTGTAGCTGACAAATAAGGTATTGAGATCATAGCCTTCAGGATATAAATCGATGGCCTTTATTTCAAGCTCAAGCTTATTGGCATGAACTTCCTTGAAGGTATCTTCGAAAAGTACGACGACATTATTGAAGGAGTCCTTTTTCTTGTAAACGATCGCGTATCCATTCAGTTCGCTTACCTTCACTTTGTCACCGACTTCATATTCATAAGATGATTCTTTAGGAACGGCTGCTGGCTTCGCTTTTTTGATTTTACTTTCCTGGACACGCTCCAAGTCGTAGTCTTTATTTTCGATATAGAGCTTTGCCTTTTGCAGAACCTTGTCACGGACATTCATTTTTTTGGCTATCCAGAGGGCATTGCTTTCCCCGGATTGACCGATCAACAGCTTGTATTTTGGCTCAAGTGTTTCGCTGTTGAATTGCATGGCCGCATTCATGAAATCACTGTGTATTTCCGAATAGCGCTTGATTTCACCGTAATGGGTCGTCGCAACGGTTATGCAGCCCCTTTGATAAAATTCCTCAAGGATGCTAATCGCCAGTGCGGCTCCTTCATTCGGTTCCGTTCCGCTCCCGATTTCATCGAACAGCAGCAAGGAGTTATTGGTTATTGCCCCCATGATTTCCGAGATGTTTTTCATATGCGATGAAAACGTGCTCAGTGCATTTTCCATGCTTTGATTATCACCGATATCGACGAATACTTGATCGAAGACGGCAAGCTCCGTCCCCTCTTTCCCGGCAACATGCAGTCCTGACATGACAGCCAATGTAAGGATGCCGATCGTTTTCAGGACGACTGTTTTCCCCCCTGCATTAGGGCCTGTAATAATCAAGCTGCGATAGTCCTTACCGATTTCAAAATCCAAAGGTACGCTGTCTTGCGGCAATAGTGGATGTTTACAGCCCGTTAATTTAATATAACCGTGATCATTGATTTTCGGTTCGATGGCATCCATGCTTTTACTGAACTTGGCTTTTGCGAAGATCATGTCATATTGACTGATTAACTCGATGTTTATCTTGATCGGTTTCAGCTGTTCGAAAACCGTTCCGGATAATGTGGCCAAAAGTTGATACTCTTCCATCGATTCCTCCGCTTTTAAACTGGCCAATTCTACATTCAATTTCGTCACCGAGGCAGGTTCGATGAACACGGTAGCCCCTTTTGCAGAAACTTCCACGATCGTTCCGGCCACTTGATTTTTATAGGAGGCTTTGATCGGGATGGTGTAGCGATCATCCTTTTTACTGATGAAAAATTCCTGAATGAACTCTTTATTGGTCCCGCTCTTCAAGAACTTATTCAGCCGTTCCTCTATTTTGCTTTCTGTCTTGATGATTTGGTTCCTGATCCGTTTCAGGTCCTTGCTTGCCTCGGAAACAACTGCATTTCCTTTTATCGTAAATTGGATTTCTTCTTCAATGCTCCTGAATTCAGTCATGGAGCGGGCATAGGAATGCAATGTTGGGGCAAAAAACTCTTTATCTGTCATGAATTTCTTGATATTCCTGCAGCCTCTTAAGAAGTCTGCTATCGCCACTAACTCTGACGGCTCCAAGATCATTCCTTTTTCCAGTTTGTCGATATGGAGTCCAATATGTGAAATGCCTTTCAAGGGAATATGGCTTTCTGCATTCAGTAAGTTCCTTGCCTCCGTTGTCTCGTTCAAACGATTTTTAACGACTTTCAAAATGCTGCTCGGCTTAAGCTGATCCAATAACGCTTTTCCTAAACCGCTTACGCAATGGTTTTTCACCATTTCCTTGAGTTGGATATATTGTAATTTTTCATAAGTCATTGTATTCATCTTATGATCCTCCTTGAATAAGTGAGTGATTAAAATTCCTGAATCCAAAAAATGCCCGCAATGGTCCCCCTACCTTTACAAATGAACAAGCCATTTGAGTAGAAAGCTCCTGCGGGCACGGCCTTATCTATAGATAAGTACCTAAAATCGATAACAAATTGGGCAGCTCGAATAGACCTGCGTACACAAAAAAGCATGATAGGACAAATCCCACCATGCTTTTCGCCGTAACACCTGCATGTTACACGATTTATGGAAAAGGAAGCAGTCTTAAGGTAGGTATTCACAATGCAGAATTGCACTGTGAAAAAAGGCATATTTAATCCAATGACATATCAGTGATTAAATACCTTATTCAACTAAATTAGTTGATACCTACTCCCGACATAAAACACCACACCTTTTCTTAGATTGGAATTAACATACCATATCAGTAAGAAAGAGTCAATTCTTTTTTCCATTTTCCAATGTTTTATTAAAAAGGTGATGCAATGGATCATCCTATTCAAGAAAAAAAGGCAGCCAAGCCCCTGATTTTACTCTTCAGTACCTCCCCTTTTCAGTGTCTGAATATTTACTTTAAAATGGGGGTATGTTATCCTTATATTGACATAAACTGAAAACAGCCCCATGCGCTAACATGAGGCTGACAACTAGCAAGAGTGGTTGGTCACAACTAACTTAATTAATCGTCAGAAGAAGAACCATTGCCATCTTGGGAGGATGAGTGGTTCTTTTTCCGTTTCTTGGCGAACATAGATAGGATAAGACTGGTTGCTACAGCAACAAATATCTCTTTACCCATATCTGTTATCAAGTTCAATAAGAAATGAATCAAGCGGTCACCTCCTTTCCAATCTATCATTAGATGGAAAAGCAAAGCGTGACCTACCACTCTATCCTCAGTTGTCCCTCTATTTTATCATATTTTTACCTTAATGGTAATTATATGAAAATAAACCAAGTCCAACTAACATTTGACGCCAGGTAAGTCATTAACAAAAGGGGATTATCCAGTGGATAATCCCCTTTGCGGTTTAAGCTTCCTCACTCATCATGAGAGGGACTGTTTTCCCTTCGTTCACGTTGATCAATCCATGGTCGGTTATTTTCAGAGCCGGGCTGACAGGAAGCGATAAGGTGCTTAATGACATGATGACATTATAATGTTCGTAGCCTAATGATTTAAGTGCATCTGTCAGGTGCTGAACCTGCGTTGATACGATGTCCATCGGCTCTTCGGAAAGGATCCCCCCTACCGGAAGAGGAATCATGGATAGGACCTTGCCGTCTTCAACGCAGCAGACTCCCCCTTGCTTCCTTATGACTTCGTTAGCGGCCATCATCATATCCTGCTTATTATGGCCAATCACCAAAAGATTGTGGTTATCATGCGAATAGGTTGTGGCGACCGCTCCACTCTTCAAAACATCGCCGGTGATCAGCCCATGCGCGCGATTACCGTTTTTCCCATATCTTTCGAATGTGGCGATTAAGCCATAAGGGCTTTCTTCCCAGCATAATCGACCATTCTTCCCATCTAAACGATCATGGGTTTCAGATGTGAAAGTGGAACCATTCTGCACGTTTATGATCCGGCACATGCTGCTTTCAAGCTCATCCGGGATCGTGATGGTAAAATCGTTTTCGGTAAGTTCCGCAAGCTTCACACTTTGATAGAAATGCTCAGGAAACTGTTCTTCCTTCACTTCTTGGACATATGGCTGTGAAGATTCATAAACCAGTTCACCTTTTTTATATACTTGTTCAATTTCAAATGCTTCCAAATCCGATAGCAGCAGGAAATCTGCCGTTTTTCCAGGTGCAATGGCGCCGCGGTCATACATCCTCATCCGCTGTGCAGGTGTATAGGTGCATGCATAAATGGCTTTTTCCGGAGTCATCCCCATTTGAACGGCCTTCTTTAAAAGGACGTTCAGATGTCCTCTGTTTTGGAAAGAGTCGGTCATGACATCATCGGTGACAAAGCAGAAATGCTCATCCACCTGATTTTCCTTCAAGTAATCTATCACTTCTTCAGTCATTGATTTCTCTTGGATCTCAATGAACATCCCGGCAGCGATCCTCGCCTCCATCCCTTCAACGGTCTGGTGTGTATGATCTGAGTTCACTCCGGCATTAATAATCTTCTGCAAGTCCAAGTCAAGCAGCTTTGGAACGTGCCCCTCTATGATCAGATCTGGATAACGGGAACGGATATGGGACAAGATCTTATTCGTTTTGCAATCCGGGTCGGTTATGACCTCATAGTAATTCATGATCTCGCCGAGGCATATAATGTCCTCCGTTTGCATCAATTCGTCAATATCATTTATTTCGATAGCACCGCCTGTTGTTTCCATCGACGTGGCAGGAACGGAACTCGGGATGGCATAAAACATATCCGCTACGCAATCTTGACTTGCTTTGATCATTTCCTTCACTCCGGAAATGCCGAAAACATTGGCCATTTCATGTGGTTCCGGCACGATCGTCGTCACGCCATTTTTGATTAATCCGTAGGAAAAAGTAGCAGGCGTCACCATCGTACTTTCAATGTGGAGATGGATATCGATCAAGCCTGGAACCATATACTTCCCATGTCCATCGACGATTGTATCAGGCTCGAAGGCATCCAATTCACGTTCTCCAATATAATAGAACTTTCCATCCTTGATGGCTGCATTCCCTTTAATAAATCTTTTAAAATAGCTGTTAAACACGTTGATATCTCTTACAAGCATATCCATTCGCATAACTTACCCTCCTAAGCTAGTCAACAAGCACCATCTGGTTTCTCGGAATTTCAAGGATGATTTCCTGACCCGTCCGATAAGATTCCGCCATCTCTTTGTTCACAGTGAAATCCCCTATTGGAGTTTCAACGACATATTGATAGCTTCTTCCAAGATACGTACTTACCTTGACCCGGCCAGATAAGCTATTTTCCTGAACAGCTCCCGTGTTATCTTTTTCCCTGATCAATAGATCGTCCGGCCTGATGGCGCCTACTTTTCCCGTTGTATTGGTCATCTGTGCATCCTTTTGCAGCACAAATGAGTATCCGGATTTGCTCAGTTCGATTTTACCGTCATGATCTGTCCGCTTATCGAAGTCAATGAAGTTCTTGAAGCCGATGAAGTCCGCGACAAATTTGGTTTCAGGATATTTGTAAATGGTCGCGGGATCACTAAGCTGCTCGATGATCCCTTTATTCATGATCGCCACCTGGTCGGATATCGAAAAGCATTCTTCCTGGTCATGGGAAACGTATACCGTTGTAATCCCCAACTCTTGTTGGATACGGCGAATCTCGACCCTCATATTCACCCTTAAGTTGGCGTCAAGATTACTCAATGGCTCGTCAAATAAGAGGATGTCCGGTTCAATCACCAGCGCCCTGGCAATCGCGACCCGCTGCTTTTGGCCTCCGGAAAGCTCTTGGGGATATCGTTTTTCAAAACCTTTTAAATTAACGATCTCGAGTACATTCATTACTTTTCTTTCGATTTCACTTTTGGAATTCTTTCTCAGACGGAGACCGAATGCAATATTATCGAATATCGACAAATGCGGAAATAATGCATAGTTTTGGAACACAAAGCCAAAATTCCGCTTGTTGACGGGCACTTTCGTATAGTCCTTTTCCTTGAATAAAAACTTCCCTTCGTTCGCCTGTAAAAACCCGGCAATTAACCTTAGGGTCGTCGTTTTCCCACAGCCACTCGGGCCAAGAAGGGATACCAGTTTCCCTTTTTCAATCTCAAGGTTGAAATCTTTTAATATATTCTGTTTGTTATATGCTACAGATACATCTTGTAAAGTGAATAAAGCCATCCATCATTACCTCCTTATCGTTTTGTGAAATAAGACAATCCCATGAGCCGTTCTACTATAAACATGAAGAAAGCCGTTATGAACATGAGTAATACGGAAATGGCCGAAATGGTAGGGTCAAAGTAGTTCTCTACATACGTCAGCATCTGAATCGGAAATGTACTTACCCCAGGGCCTGTCATATAAACTGAAATGTCTACATTATTGAAGGATTCCAAGAAGGCGATCATGATAGCCGCAAGAATTCCTGATTTTATATTCGGAAGGACGACTGTAAAGAACGTCCCCAATTTACTGGCGCCAAGGCTCTCCGCCGCTTCTTCAATGGAAAAGTCAAAGTTTGATAAGCTTGAAGAAATCACGCGGATGATGAACGGCAGCATGATAACAGTATGTCCCACAAACAGTGCCGCATAAATCGGAAGCTGATAAGCCCCCACAATATAACGTAAAAACGCAAAGCCCAGCACAATTCCCGGTATTAATATGGGGGAAACGAAAAAGGCATTAATCACGCTTTTCCCTTTGAAATCAAACCGGCTTAATGCATAGGCAGCCGGCACTCCCAATAACAGTGCGAGAAGATTGCCTGCCAGTGAAACAAGAATGGACGTCTTAAAAGCGACCAAAAACATTTCCACATTAAAAATATTTTCATACCATCTTAAAGAAAACTCTTCTGGCGGGAACTTCAAAATATTTCCGCCTTCGAATGACGTTACGGATATGATAAGCAAAGGCCCTAGTAAAAAAAGGAACACCAGGAGAGTAAACAGGGCCAATCCTCGATTTTTTTCCTGCATACACCTCTACCCCTTTGGATTTAATTTTTTTGCCAAACCATTCATGATCGATATGATAAGGACGGTCACCGCTATCATGATGGTGGCGACAATCGATGCCACTTGCCATTCGTTCAATGTAATCGCGTTTTGATAAAGAAATGTTGAAATGACCCGCTGTTTCCCGCCTAATAATGCAGGCGTTGTATAGGCCGTGAAGCTCCCTACAAAAACAAGGATGCTGCCAATGACCAAACCAGGAACCGAAAGCGGAATGACCACTTTTGAGAATACGGCCAATCTTGATGCACCAAGGCTCTCCGCCGCTTTTAATAAGTCCGTCTCGATGTTCTCCATCACACCCACCAGCGTCACGATGATCAATGGCAGGAATAAATGGACCAATCCGATGATAATGGCCGTAGGCGTATACAATATATCAAGCGGCTTTTCGATCAAGCCCATGCCCATAAGCAATTTATTCACCACACCGTTTTTACCGATGATCACCATCCAGCTGAATGAACGGACCACAGGGCTAGTTAATAGCGGGAAGATTGTCAGCAAAAGCATGATGGCTTTTTTTCGTTGTTTAAGTTTTGAAATATAATAAGCTGCTGGAAATCCTAAAAGAATGCAAATGATCGTCGTGAATAAACTCACCCTAAGTGTCGTCAGCAGAATTTCAATAAAGTATCGATCTTGGAAAAAATCGAAATATCCTTGTATGGATAAGCCGCCGCTTTCATTAAAAAAGGTCGTGCCAATCGTCATTAGGATCGGAATGATCATGAAAATCGTTAAAAATAGAACGCCTGGTAACAGCAGCAGGTATAGATAGCGTTTCTTCACCTCGGAACCCCCTGTTCGTATTATTTATGAATTGATTATGCGAATGAACAGGTCGAAAAACGCTTCCGCATCGACGTCCAGACAAACATGCGCATTTGACTGCTTCATCAGCCTATTTTGAAAGTCGCAAACCATCTGTCCGTCACAAAGCTCGCTTTTTGTTTCAACATCCACATAATATTCTTCTCTGGTGACAAGATCTTCTTGCAAAGCAATGGCTACAGCTAATGGATCATGCATCGCACATGCCCATATACCGTTACGTTCAAAATACCTTTTCCGATAATCTGATGTACTTTGCCTTATATAGTCAGCAAGTTCATCGTTTTGAATCAATTCGATATGCTCTTCACCCAATAGAACCTTTCTCGTGACATCAAGACCAACTTGCGTGATGGATGCGAATCCCGCCTGTAATACGATTTTGGCTGCTTCAGGATCGACATACGTGTTATATTCAGAGGTTGGCGTGACATTGCCAACCCCTTTGATAACTCCGCCCATGAAAATGACTTCTTTAACGAGCTTGGTGATTTGCGGGCACTTTTTCACCGCCAATGCCAAATTCGTAAGAGGTCCCGTCATGACAAGCGTCACTTCACCAGGGAAATTCAAAATGGAATTGATGATGAAATCAGAAGCAAATCCATCATCAGGCCGCTTTTTGACTGGCACATCCCTCAAGGCCCCGCCAATCCCGTCTTCGCCATGGATTCGGTGTTCAAAAAAGGGGCTCCTGATAATTGGGCGATCCGCCCCCTTTATGACTGAAATGTCCTGTTCACCCAATAAATCCAATATTTTGCATGTATTCAATGTGGCCGTATCAAGCGATACATTCCCGTTCACCGTCGTTACCGCCAAGATATCGAATTGACGGCTTTTAACAGCAAGAATGATCCCGATCGCATCATCTATTCCAGTATCCACATCAAGAATCATTTTTCTCTTCATCAAGCACACCTCGTTTCTTTCTTAGTGTGTAAGCTCACGGTTCCAACGATCGATCCATTGTTTAGAGTCTTCATTTACAAACTTCATGTCCAATACACGCAGGCTGTTAATGACTTCATCTCCATAGGTTAAGCCTTTCGCTTCCTTTTCAGAGAGCTTGACTTCCGTATTGACAGGAGAATCCACTTTCGCTTTCGCTGATTTTCCCTGAACTTCCTTGCTTAAGATGTAATTCATGAACTCGCCGGCCAATTCTTTTTGATCGCTGGCTTTAACAATATTCACCGTATTCATCACGGCGTAGCCGCCTTCTTCAGGGGAAATGAACTTAGCATTAGGAACGGCTTCCTGTAAATCGCCAAAATACATTTCCATGATCGGGCCTGCAGCGATTTCCCCTTGCGAGAACATGTTGACGAACTCTGATGTTTGTCCATATTCCTTAACCGCATTCGGCATGATCTTTTTCATTTGATCGAAGGCTTTATCTTCATTGAACTCTTCACTTCCGCTAACTTTTGAAGCGGCATCCAAAAACATCGGTCCAGTTGTCGAAGTGATCGATGGGATCGTGATCTTCCCTGCCAAATCCTTGCTCCAAAGATCTTTCCAAGAGGTGATCGGTTTACTCAATTCATCGGGATTATAGGCAATGCCAAATTGTGCAATGGTATAGGCTGGTCCAAACTCCTCACCATTCGGCGCTTTTGCTTTGTCGTATATATGATCAATATTCGGAATTTTGCTATGGTCCACTTTCTCAAATAAGCCTTCATCGATGCCCTGCTGTGCATAGTAGTCCGATAAATAGATAACATCCACATCGCTATTCGCTTGGCGTACTTTGTTCAATCGATCTGCATTATTTCCGGAATCAACGACAATCTCGACATTGTGCTCTTTTTCAAATGGCTCATATACTTCCGGACGGAAGAAATCATCGGCGAATCCCCAAGTGGAAACGACTAATTTGGCTGGTTTTCCCTTTCCATCCTCTTTTGAAGAGCATGCAGCTAACACTAATGTGAAAAGCGATAACATCATCAATATTTTTTTCATCATTCAAACCTCCAAGTTTATATTGTTTAAAATTTCCTTTTTACTGATATAAATGTAAAAAAAGACAATCTTAAATAGAATTGAAATTCTACCCAAGATTGTCTTTTCTTTGTAAACAAAGATAAAACTTATCATTTGGTTCTCTAGTGGCGTTCCCTTCAGATAAATCCGAAGGGAAATCCATTTATATGATTATATAATTTTTTCCTTCAATACGATATTGGTGAATGCCAGCTGAGTCGCTGAGTCATAATCCCTCAGGACAGCTTCAATATCCCAATTCGTTTGCGTTTCCAGCTTTTGTTTCAGCTTCTTTTTATAAAGCAGGGACATATGGAAGTCAACTTCCTGCTTCAGGCTGGGAACTTCCCCTTCCAAAGCTTCAGAGCGCGGGGCACGTCGATGTTTGGCCTGAAAAGTAATCACATTCTGCTCAACAGTAACCTTCAGCAGCGTCGTACCAAAGCCGAACAATTCCTTCGATACCTCATTATACATATGAGAAAGCAATTTCTTCGTTTCGTTAGAGTTTATCGCTAAGATGACTATCACCTGCCAAACTATCGTTTGAGGTAATTATATATACTTTCTCTTCATTGCACAAGCTAATATTCGGATTTCGCACAAAAAAAATGTTTTTTATTATTAAATTGTACATTTACTCACCAATACACGAATTATAAAAATAAGCAATAAAGATATCAATATATTCATATAACTTTTTATCCAATTCAGCACCTTCTATTAATGAAAACTTTTTCAGAGAAATAAGCACTAGATTGAAAACAGTTGATATAACCTTGCATCGCATTGAAAACGCTCTCATGGGGATTTAATATAGCTAGTATAGAGCGATAAAAAATAAAGAGTATCAAAGGTTCGTTAAATGAGGGAGGAATCATTATGAAGAAAGCTTTTGAGAAAGCGCAGCAGTTCGGTAAATCTTTTATGCTCCCGATTGCCGTTTTGCCAGCGGCCGGTTTATTGCTGGGAATTGGCGGTGCTCTTTCCAATCCAAATACAGTTGAAGCCTATCCTTTTTTAGACTTTGCTTGGCTGCAGGCCATTTTCACGATCATGAGTTCTGCAGGAAGCATCGTATTCGGCAACTTGCCGGTCATTTTTGCCGTAGGTGTTGCAGTAGGATTGGCACGGTCGGATAAAGGGACCGCTGCACTGGCAGCCATGATCGGCTATTTCGTCATGAACAGTTCAATAAATGCACTGCTTCAAATAAACGGGGAACTTGCCAAAGAGAATTTGGCAGGTGCCGGACAAGGAATGGCGGTCGGGATCCAAACACTGGAGACCGGTGTGTTTGGCGGTATCGTAGTAGGTATCGTTGCCGCACTTTTGCACAATAAATATAATAAAATTCAGCTTCCGCAAGTGTTAGGGTTTTTCGGTGGTTCCCGTTTCATTCCGATCATCGTTTCCTTCGCGTCCATCTTGGTTGGAGCCGTACTTTTTATCGTATGGCCTTATTTCCAGCTTTTCATAAATCAATTAGGTGCGCTGGTAACGAGCACAGGCACGATCGGGACTTTCTTTTACGGATTCATATTGCGGATGCTCGGGCCGTTAGGGTTGCACCATATTTTCTACCTTCCCTTCTGGCAAACAGCTTTAGGCGGAACGATGGAGATTAAAGGGCAGCTTGTCAGCGGGACCCAGAATATCTTCTTTGCGCAATTGGCCGATCCAACCACCGTCAAGTACTATGAGGGTGTTTCCCGGTTCATGTCCGGACGGTTCATCACGATGATGTTTGGTTTACCCGGCGCGGCGCTGGCCATTTATCACTGCGCTAAACCTAAAAATAAGAAAGTCGTGGCCGGCTTGCTTCTTTCAGCTGCCTTGACCTCTTTCTTAACAGGCATCACCGAGCCGCTTGAATTCAGTTTCTTATTCGTCGCCCCGATCCTTTATGTTATTCATGCTTTGTTTGACGGACTTGCCTTCATGATGGCAGATATATTCAATATAACGATCGGTCAAACCTTTTCTGGAGGATTTATTGATTTTACTTTATTCGGGATACTCCAGGGAATCAGTAAAACAAACTGGATTTATGTACTGCTCGTCGGCATTCCTTGGTTCTTCCTATACTACTTCACCTTTAAATTCTTGATCAGGAAGA
Source organism: Peribacillus sp. Aquil_B1 (assembly GCF_022603275.1). Lineage (NCBI taxonomy): Bacteria > Bacillati > Bacillota > Bacilli > Caryophanales > Bacillaceae > Peribacillus > Peribacillus sp. Aquil_B1. Next base: position 852,900 of record NZ_JAKXEE010000002.1, read on the forward strand.
AGAATTTGAAAGTGGTCGGCCGTGAAGATGATGAACAGGCCGCCGTTACACAAGTAACCGCATCAGAAAGAACTCAGACCATCGTCAATGGTTTAGGCGGACAGGAAAATATCGATGTAGTCGATTGCTGTGCAACCCGTCTGCGTGTCACGGTAAAGGATGAATCATTGGTGAAAGAGGACGTCATTAAAACAACCGGTTCAAAAGGCGTCGTAAAAAAAGGAAATGGCATTCAAATAGTATATGGTCCCCAAGTGACGATCATCAAAAATGAAGTGGAAGAATACTTGGATCATTGAGAATATAGACAACGATAAGGACGTGTTAAACATGCAACAGGTGCTGGATAAAATTCACAAGAGCTTAATTGTATCATGTCAAGCGCTGGAGAATGAGCCGCTGCACAGCTCATATATTATGGGACGCATGGCCATTGCTGCCAAAGAGGGCGGGGCGAAGTGCATTCGCGCAAACTCTGTAGCTGACATAATGGAAATCAAGAAAAATGTGGACCTTCCAGTCATAGGGATCATTAAACAGGTGTATGGACAAAACGATGTCTATATCACCCCCACCATGGCCGAAATTGATGCATTGATGGAAACCAAGGCGGAAATCATTGCGACGGATGCTACATCCCGGGTAAGGCCTGACGGTAAAACGTTAAAGCAATTTTATGGGGAAATACGAGCAAAATATCCAGATGTTCTGCTAATGGCGGATGTATCCACCATTGAGGAAGCCAAATACGCTGACGAATTAGGATTCGATATTGTGGCGCCCACTTTATACGGCTATACGAACGAAACGTTCGGCGAGAAAATATATCAGGATGACTATGCTGTGCTCAAAGAAATAGTGAAAGCAGTGAAAAAAGCGAAAGTGATCGCAGAAGGAAATGTCATAACACCAGAAATCGCCCGCTCTGTATTGGATATGAATGTCCATGCAGTAGTGGTGGGCGGGGCCATTACCAGGCCTCAGCAAATCACTAAAAGATTCGTCGATGCCATCCAAGAATAGGAAATGGCACATAGTAATGAAAAGGCCCAGACTGGCAACAACAGTTTGGGTCTTTTTCATTCTGGAGTCAAAGCCCCGATACTTCAAATTCCAGGAAATATCCATGCCATTTCCGGCTTTATTGTCACACAGTCAATATGGACATTTGTTTTGATACTGCCTCCAAAGGTATGGTTTGAACCGAAAGCGACATGAATCGTATTGTAGGCTTTTTCATCTTCGAGAATATTTCCTGTCACTCTGGCAGCATGGTTTGTCCCGATTCCCAGCTCACAAAGCAATCGTCCATCTCCATTCCCAAGCAGTGAGAGTAATTTCTTCCCATCCTCACCAGTCGCTTCGACAAGTCTGCCTTTTTTGATTGTTAAAACGATCGGCCTCTCCAAAAGCCCAATGCCTGCAATTGAACCGTTGATTTCAATTTGCCCCTCAGCTTCGCCTTCCACAGGGGCTATATAGGCTTCACCTGAAGGTAAGTTGCCAGAAGCGGATTTTCCTTTGAAAACGCCAGTGCTTGGAACGCCTTCCCTCCCATGCAGCGGTATCGCTAACTGGTTTTTTCCAGTTTTAATGATTAGTTTTTCAGCTTGTGCTAATCTTTCCGTCATTGCTAATGTTTCTTTTTCCACCCGTTTATAATCTGCATTTATTGCGCCATGTACAAACATATCTTCCGTAATTCCCGGCATTGTAATCACGCCTATGCCGTGAAGGTTCGCATTTTTCCGTGCTGCTGTATGCGTTAAGGAATGTTTGGTTAAACAAAAGACAATATCATGTTTCAGCATCTCAGCGGAAGCTTCCTCCGGCGGCTCTTCCCCCGATTTCGTTCGATCTTCCATTTCATAGTAAGAAGCTCTCCACCCGTTCGCCGATAAAGCATTCCTGAACTTTTTTGCTAATAAGGAAGTACTTTCATCCGTTAATACTAAAATCGAATCAGATTTAGCGGCATGTAAATTATTGGCCATGATATTTGCAACGATTGCGTGTAGCTCGCCCATGCTCATTCGCTCCCCACTTCATTAAATTTTTTATTCATATACACAAACAACAATTCAAAGAGTAAATCCCTCTCCTTAAGTTTAAGAAAAAAGAGATCCGGAAAACCGGATCACCTTTACTATACATATTCTGCAACAAGGCGTGCAATTAAGGTCCGGGGAAGAAGAACAGGTATGCCGCTCCCCTCCATGGCTTCTTTTTTATGTGTTTCGTCATATCCCATACAATCGAGGACAATGAGTTCTGCACCTTGATTTTTCAGACTTTGAGCCGCCCTTTTTTTATCACTGTCTTCATAAGGTGAGGCAACTTCCACGCAAAGCTCTATTCCAGTGCTTTTCCACTTTTGAGTTAACGTGTTTCTTTGTTCTTCTAACGGAATGACCAATCCAAGTTTCCCTTTCGACAAGATGGCCTGTACGGTATGGCTTAATATTTTATCAGGATAAATTAATGGTTTTTTATTTAGTATTGTTGGAAAATCCCCTGTACAGAGCATGATGACGGCAGAAACCTGTTCTTCCAATTTGTTTAATTCCGCTTGTAATAACGGTATTAATTTTGATTTTCCTATTTTGATTGATTCCCCGTTTCTTAACCTGGAAATATACGTAACTTCACCTTTATCAGGTGTGATGGAATAAAGGCCATCATCGCTGATCCGGTCGAGCCCCCCAGCTTCTACGATATCAACCGTGTTCCCTAGAATATGTTTAATCGAGGGTGTAACATCAACCCTTGGTGACTGGCCAATCGTCAGGACACCAACAGATTTCTTAGTCATTTTGCTGTATTTCCCAATGTTTGCAGCTTCTTCATCGATCCGTATAAATTTACAAGATGCTGAAATTCGGCTTGATCATAAAACTGAATTTCGCCCCGCGTAAATTCTTTTGCAACCTCGATGCTAAAACGTACGGCTTGCGCCACATCCACCTCATGGCTTGCACCTGTTCCGCATCCAGGGACCGCGGTTTTTGCCGTTATCGCAAGTCCTACAACTGGAACATCCGTTGTGACCGCTGGCTGTAAAATGCTATTGATATGATAGACATCGTTTCCATATGGGGTAATATCTTGAGTTGTTACAGCAAATGTAACCGGTAAATCTCCTGTTGTCATTTCCATGATCCGGATTAGATCATCACTGAACTTCAATACATACCCTTCTTTTACTGTTGGTGAAAGTGCAATGCCCCGATGATTGAATACTTTGTTCCCTTTTGTTGTATCAATTGATAGGACAGCTTCCATCTCCGGCAGCACTTCATACTGGTTCATCGTGAAAATATCAACAGGTGAGCCCATGAAAACGACAGGTTCGTGCGGTATGGTTGGAGCATCCGGACAAATATGGGTCGTGATATAGACATCCCCTGGCAGTCGATCCCCTTTTTCAGCCATTAGGCTAAGTTTTAAAGCAGCTGTAATGGCTGCGGCTGCGCCGTCCCCATCCGATACGAATCCGATACGGGAAGGTCTGGCCCCGAGCCCTCCCAATCTACCAACAATCCCTAGAGAAGGGGAACTTCCTCCTGCTGATTTTCCTTCTGTACCTTTTACCAGGATTTTAATGAAATCCGTTGAACCACTGTCACCTGCTACTGTTTGATAAGATGCTTCAACATGTGAAAATTCCGTAAACAGTTCAACTGCCATCTTCCCGTTTGCATTAGGGTCATCCAGCAGCTCCATGACTTCCATCGTATATTTCAAAGACATTATCAATCTCTCCTTTATATGATATTTTTTTGAATGATAGGTTCCACCGCTTTTAATAGCTTTTCATTAAACATCGTGGAACTTAATTTCAAGCTTTCCTTCGGTACGGAAAGAACGGCGATGCTCTGCCCCTCTCGAATTTCGGCGCTTACGAGGGGAAGTCCGGTTTTTGCATCAAACGTCATGATTAAATCGGGGAATGTCCCTTTACGCTCCCCATTCATTTCAGCCGTCATATATTCATTCCAGAAAGTCAGCTCCAAATCATCAATCTTCACGACCCCGACATCAAATCCTCCTGTTTGATTCAGGTCAAAAGTACGTACTTTTCCAGAATGGATGACCCGGCCTTTTAAAAACGATGCCACCGCTTCAATTCTCTCTGGCCCTTCAGGTACTGAAAGAAATGCTTCACCAAGTTCTATCGCTTGTGTAATGCCGCCAACCGCAGCATGATTTTTCACATAGCCCAATGTGACTGGGTTTCTGCAAACTGCAACCATCCCGCCAGCCTCAACCGACATATATCTAACCGCATTGGATGATTTGTCCAAGACGCCCGAAACAAATCCCTCCACTTTCTTATCCGCTTTTCCTCCTGAATAGGATTGCAGGGATTGATATCCCTCGACTTCCGATAAATTCAATGAACCCATCGAACCTGTTGGATGTGCTCTTCCATTACAAGGGGCATCAAGAACCGGCAAACCGGTACCGGCAGCTTGCAGCCAGCCATTTATAGTCGTGGATGCCCCATTTTCATTCGTCATGATTGCTTTGATCGGTTGTGGAAATTCCTTTTGCATTCGTTGAACCGTTTCCACAAGTTGTTGTGAATCAACATATTGTTCTTTTGCTGAAGGTGCACCCACTAAGGAAACACAAACAACATAATCCTCATCCCGCAGTTCATCAACCGTTATAAGTGCAGGCGAACCAACTTCAAAAGCAGATTCCGTTTTTTGAAGTCCATCCATAATCCAGCCTCCGCCTCCGCCTCCTAAAATACAGCCGCCATATACTGCTTTAATTGCATCTTGTTTGGTCAAAATTCTTTTTGCCATCATTTTTCACCTCATCATCGAACTTTCCAAATAGATGTAAAGAAACTATACAGTGCATCTCCAGCAATAAATCCTGCCGCTGTTGTGAACATCGCATTTTCAGCTTCCGGACCACGGACTTTCAAGATAATGACCCTGATCAAGATACCGATTATGACTGCCCAGCCTGCCATCGGATTGATAATCAACAATCCTGTCGCAAGCATGATTCCCATTTGCCTTTTAGGACCTCCGATTAACTGGATAATCGCACCGGGAATGGCCCATAAGAATAACAGCATACCGACGTTTCCTGTGACACCCTTCTCAATGGTCGCTGCATAAACCCGATCAACTGGAGGAACCAAGTCCTGGGAGAAAAATGAATCGGCAAAAATGACTACCATCACAATCGCCACTCCAAATCCGATCATTGCACTTTTAAATTGCTGCCTGCGCCCGAAAAGCTCCTCTGCAGACGTAACACTTTTGCGAATCAGTACACCCGTTTTCAAGTCATACCCCAAATCAGCAAAAGCTGGTCCCGTTGCCGCAGTAAAGCCTGTCAATAATGCTAAAGCAACTGGCGGGAACCCCATCAGCATACCGATGATAAGACAGATTAACGTAACGGCAAACGCTGGGAACCATCCTGAATGCATGGCTGCAATCCCGACAATGATTTCATGTATCAAGGCTGCTGTTGCAGCGTACAATACAAACAACGCTATCTGCCAAACAGGCATTTCACTAATGATCCCGCCCATGATCGCAAGAAGGGTCGCCCCCGCAATATAAAGTAGGAAGCCAATTCCAAATCCCTTTTTCACATCCACTTGTGTTCGCGTATATTCGTGTTCTGTATCCCGCGCCGCTTTCTTCTTGGAAGAAACAAAAACATAGATGAACTGGAACAATGCCACAATACCGCCGCCAATCATCATTCCGTGTGGGATGTAATACGCATTTAAATCCACACCAAACAATGCACCGGAGTAACCTGTCAATAACAACCCGAGCCCAAACATGGAGAGAGCCCAGATATTCCCTATGAAAGCAACACCAAAAGCGGACATTGGAATAGCAAAATAGGAACCTACAAGACCTCCTAAAATACCTAATCCAAGGTACTTCCCTTTCTGTCCGCCTTCATCCCCTGCTTTAAGGGCTTCAGCTGTAGCAATTCCCGGAGGCCAGGCCTCATTCGAACCAAATAAATTCGAGTCAAATACTTTATAAAGAATGAAACCATCCACAAATAATGCAATCCCGGCACCAATCAACATCGGGATGATCAGTTCAGGCATTCCTAAAACATAAGGTAACCCAATCGGGATTAATAAACTGTTTGCCGCACCGAACGTTGCAGCGGAAATCGTTGTTTGAACTAAGTTCTGGTTATCCAGCAACTTGTATTTATAGAACATTTGCATCGGGATCCGTGAAATCAACATCGCAATTAATGCACCGATGATGGATGTATTGGGCGTAATCCCGAGCGTTGTAATTAGCTGCATACCTACGATTGCACCGAAAACGGCAATGATAATGGAAAAGATGATAAACGATAGGTCAAAGGTTTTTTGATTCATTGGTTACCCTCCTTGTCCAAGTAATTGATAAGCAATTGCTTGTGCCTCCACTAAGTCCACTACAGGTACAGTCAAATGTTGCCGAAAGTGATCTTTTAAACGAATTGTGGAAAAGCCTGTACAAGCAAATAAGATCACGTCTGCACCTGAATCGATCAAGCCTTGCGCAACATTCATTAATTCTCCTTTTGCACCATCTTCCAATAAATCTGTTGTTTTTCTTAAGTTTTCTGAAAAAGCATATGAATGATAGTGTCCACCTAATTCTTTTAGAATTTGGCCTGGAGGCTCTTCCGTAATTCCGATGACCCCCACTTTGCTTCCGACCATACAAGCAGAGTGGGCGCCACTCGTTCCAGCCCCCAAGACAGGAATGTTTACAGCCCTTCTGCATTCTTCAATTGCCGGGTCAGCTGCACAACTAATGGTAATGGCGTCCACTTTTAACTTTTCTTCCATCCATCTTGCCAGCTGGATAATTTTCGGGTTTGCCTCTTGCTCGGATTTTTCATCATATATTCCGTTCGGTTGATTCGGTATGCAATGTGTGATTGATTGAACCCCCGCATATTCATACATTTTCTTCCCGTGTTCCAGAAGAACATTTTCATCTTCAGTTGTTAAAACCCTGATAATTCCTAACATAATACACCTCCCTATTTATATTATAAAAATTCAAACTATTAATCTGTATGCATAAAGTGAGAAAACTTTTTATTTAGTCTTTTCCCACTATTCTCACAATTAACTTTGAGTGATTCTCATTGTGGTACGATTCATCATGCTAGCTATTATTCCTGCGCATTCTTGACCTTATGCAGAGTGACCAATCACCCTGACATGATTTACTTGGTTATCCTTTGAAGAAATTTGCGACACTTCTTTCAAATGTCTGGCTCGCGATGGGGCTTGGCAGACAGTCAGCGGAAAGGGAGCGGATTTCTGATAAGTTAGAACGTGATTTCCTCTCCAGGCACTCGCTTTCCGCGGGCGGTCCGGGAGCCTCCTCGGCGTTGAGCCTGTGGGGTCTCCCCTGGACACGCTTTTCCCGCAGGAGTCTCGTACCTTCCGTTCCAATCAACTGAATTGTTTTCAAAGATAAAACTGTAGTCTGGTTTATCCTAACCTTGATAAGAAATGGTTACACATTGGTTCTTTTATTGTTTACTGAACCCTCATAGGATTGAAAAAATTTGTGCCACTCCTGCCGAATGTCTGGCTCGCGATGGGGCTTGGCAGACAGTCAGCGGAAAGGGAAACGGAATTCGCAGCTGGATCCTTTTAACAAAAAAACTGCAGGCAAACTCGCTTTTCTTCGAGTTCGTCTACAGTTTAGGACGGGTGAAAACCACCTTTTTTAGCTATGATAACTCTTTCATTTTCAAACAAAAGCGTAAAATGAAAAGATTTTCCGGATCATCAAGCTCCATGTTGATGAGCTCTTTGATTTTCTGGAGGCGATAGGTCATTGTTCTTCGGTGTATAAATAACTTTTCAGCTGTTCGTGTTACGTTTCCATTCGTATCTAAAAATTCGATTAAGGTTTCCAATAACTGCCCATCGTTGTTTGCGAGCGGCTTCAAGACCTCTTCTGCATACTTAACAGCATAAGTATCGGTACTCATATTGATAAGGATTTCGTAAATTCCCAGCTTGTCATAAGCGTAAATCTTTTCGTTAGGCCGAAATTTCAGGCCCATTTCCATGATTTTCGTTGCAGATTTAATCTTCTCATCAAGATCTTTTAAATCTTGGAAGGGGGCACTAATGGAAATATGCATATCTTCAATAGAGGAATCTAGCATTGCGGTCTGAAAAACCTCTGTTAATCGGGCTAATACGGTTTGATTATTGTTGAGTGAGTTTTGGACAAGTGAAAAAAAATGACTGTTCTTTTCAAATACAATATTTTTTTCAAACAGGAGGCTTTCTACTGTCTCCTTTATTTTTTTTCGAATTAAAACATTACCATCCATTAATGTAGATGGCGGGAAAAATGGCGGTTCGAGGTCTTTTCTTGTTAAAAACAACAGTGTATAAGACGCATTATCATTCTCTATATCGGAATGAGAGAGAGATTCTAACGTTTCTTTATCCTTTATCCGGTCTTTTTGCAATTCCAATTGCTCACTAATTACGGTTTCTGAAAGTTTTCGAATCAAACCATTCACATTCCTGGACTCCATTTCGCTAAATTGGGACTGGTTTTTATAAGGAAGATGAATGAACGCGAATACATTATTTTTCGAAATGAGAGGCACGATCAATCGATTTTTTTGATCTGAAAATTTCACTCGGTTAAGCGAACCATGTTTCAATCCCATACACCATTCATCTATTACCTCTTTATACCTTGAATGTGCAGGTTTGGATAAAAACAGGTTGGATTTCCTCCATCCGTCTGATGAAAATTTCTCCGTGCAGTAGAGCAGCCTCCCCTCACAATTCTCTATATAGACTTGAGATTCCAAGATTTTCGATAAGCTTTCAATGGCCTCCGAAACAGCAGCAAACTCCTCTTCCATAAAAGAATGGAAGGGGTTCAATAATTCTTGTGTCACCTTCTTCTTTTCTTCATAGAGCTTTTCATATAATGGAGTCAACACATTAATGTAAGATACATTTACGGGGAGTGATATAATCGGAAAAGAATGAGCATCCGCCAACTCGATCATTTCTTTTGGAAGCTGCTTAACGAACCTGCCTAATTTTACTACCAGACCTGACGCATTTTTTTCTATTAGTGCCTTTAAGATTTCACATTGTTTTTGATAATCATCTTTAACGGAGTAAAAAGTCGTCATCATCAGGATTCCTTCCGTGACCCAGCTTCCCACTTCCGGTACTTCCATTACCTCTATTGACAGGATTTCGCGTGATGTTCCCTTTTTGCCAGCAATGACGGTTCCAGTTGCGAGTTCACCGATATGTAAAGCATCCGAGATCTTCATTGTTTTGCCCCCTTTCAATAAAACTAGATTGTTGTAACCGCCGGTCTAAAGAAGAAGGAGAAAGTCCCTATTCATTATTGAGTGCCTTTCGGTTTTTTCTTAAGTATAGACGATTCAAGGGTAAGGCAGGCTCTAAAATTAAAGCTTTGCCTCAATCTTACAGGTGATAGGAAATGGATGATAGCTTATTTTTCTATTATTACTGTTGCAAAGGCCCTTTAAACAAACCGGTTATTGACGTACCTATTGGATACATTAAACTATAAATACAGATAAGAAATCCGAAATGGGTGATCAAATGGAATATCTAGCAGAAAACCTCATATATGGCATAGAGTGCAGCATGGACAAGTTCACCAAAACAGAGGAAGATTTGGCCAATTATATTCTGCAGCGCCCTGAAGAAGTAAGTCAGTTAACGATCAGTCAAATAGCTAAAAAGCTTCATATTTCACCTGCAACCATTACACGTTTCTGCCAGAAATTAACCTTTTCTGGGTTTAATGAGTTCAGGCATGAGTTAAAAAGGTTCGTGGACCTCCGAAATACTCCGAAAAATATGAAGAACATCAAGCAGGTGGATTATTTTGCTAAACTGTATCAAGATCACTTAGGTATCATTGATAATACCTTTCATATAACCACATATGACGATATCCAAAAAGCTGTCTCTTACCTTACAGAAGCAAATAAGATTCATGTTTATGGAATAGGGAGTTCAGGTATAGCTGCCCAGGAGTTCAAGTCCAAGTTTTTCCGTATCGGCTTGACTGTCGAAGCTATTACAGACCCCCACCAGTCCATGATGGATGCAGCTTTAAGTAACGAGAAAAGCGTTGTCATCGGCATTTCCATTTCCGGAACAACGAAAGAAGTGATTTCTGCAGTTAAAATCGCAAAGAAGCAAGGCTCACGCATCTTGATCTTTACTGGAGATAAAAATTCCGAGCTCTCACAGCTTGGCGATCTATCGCTATTGGTCACGAGCAAGAACAGCATGCATATGGGGCAAAACATCTCTCCATTGCTTCCGCTGCTATTACTTTTCGATTTAATATATACAGAGTTGGTCGCTAAAGATTATAAAAACAGGATAAGCATCAGGGAAAAGACTTTAAAGGTATTGACCGAGAACGACTGACTAAAACGTACATCACGAATCATAAAAAAAACCGCATCTCCAATTGCTGGATGTTACTGACAATTGGGGTGCAGTCCACTTAATATGTTCTTTTAAACCAAATTCCTTATTGCTGGCATGGAACGTTCTTGGAGTCTCTCGGAAAGAAGACTATACGAAACTACTTTATTCTTGTGCTGTTTGACTACATCCACGCGGTCGTTGTAAATGTACACAAATAATCGAATATCGTTTTTTCCTCTTTTAGTATCAATCATTATTGGAATCCCACTGTTCTCTGGATGTAAAAACAATTGCTCGTTCCCTGGGAATATATGATTTTTTTTCAAAAACTTTGCTTCATTAAAAAAATGAATCACTTGAATTTTTTCTTCCCCTTCCAAACGTTTTCCATCAAAGGTTACGATTGCATGCGCGCCACTAATTTCCGAATGTATTTTAAATTTACTCAAAATCCAATTCACTGCATCGGTTGGAAGGCAGGTAACTAATAATTTAAGCAAACTTAAGATAATGGTCAAAATCAATACAGGCACTGTCATATTTCATCATCTCCGCTACGTTATAATTTCATGATTGGCTGTTTTCGCATACTGTGTTGCTATTTACCAAGTAAAGCGGTGTGGTTGATTTCCCCTCCAGATGCTCGCTTTCCGCGGGGCGGTCGGTGAGCCTCCTCGGCGTAAACGCCTGTGGGGTCTCATCTGTACCGCTGCTCCAGCAGGAGTCTCGCACTTGCGCTCCAATCAACCTTAAATCGTTTCGTTTTAAAAACAACAATCTTTACGAAAAGAGCCTAATGATTAAATGAAAGAGGCGGTCCATTTTTCTTTGTAGTGACCGTCAAACGCTTCATTGCTTACAAAAGCGATTTTTTTCACGTATCAATCAGACTCTTTCCGTTCACATTTCCGTCACATTTGTGAACAAATTCACATTTTCCCACAAAGTAGAGTATGTCTTGTCATTCACTCATACAAACATGAGCTTTATACAATTAAGCCTATATTTCCATGCACTTTGATATGCTATTATAGCAATCATTCACGTGATATCTTAGGTTAATTTTATTACGAAGTAGATGATGCCCACAGTCAATATTAGGGCAAGACCCATATAAATATAACTAAGGTTCAACAAATTCCCTCTTGTTGCTGCAGAATAATCACTATCACTCTTTCCCGCTAACGAAAGGGTGCCAATCAGGGCAACTAAACTAATGGCTACTACTATTATTATACTTATCGTCATGATTCAACGCCTCCCCATATCATTATCCATTTCCTTGAGCCATTTCAAATTATCCGATTCTCATCGTATATCGCAGTGAAACTACACAAAAAATCGTTCCTGATTGGCAGGGCAAAATTAAACTTCCAAGTCTATCGCTCATCGTAAATATATTAGAAAACCCTACTTCTCTATAATAAAAGAACAACCAATTTTAGGACCATCCAATTAAGTGAAATTTCCACCATCCACTTTCTGAATTCTCGTTAATATACATAGAAAAGGGCAAAGCGCCTCTGAAGGAATGGCTAAGATACCACGCCTTTTGGTAACTCCAGACCTAACTTGCCTCCTCGAAAAAGAAAAAAGTTCGTCGAATAACGAAAAATAACCTAGTCTTAAACATGGTTCAGAATGAGACCGGCCTGCAGTTGGTTCTTTTAAAAAACGTTCCAGTTGATTGGAACGAAAGGTACGAGACTCCTGCGGGGAAAGCGCGTCAAAGGGAGACCCCGCAGGCGAGCGCCGAGGAGGCTCCCGGACCGCCTGCGGAAAGCGAGTGCCTGGAGTGGAAATCCACATCTAAATGATAACCGTACCCGGGAGTTAAAGGTGTTGTTTTGGGTCAGTTGATTCAGGAACATCATTTTTTTCCTGTAACACTTATTGGATTGAAGAAATTTGCGACACTCCTGCCGAATTACTGGCTAGCCGAGACACCACAGGCGCTTACGCCGAGGAGGCTTGGCAGACAGTTGGCGGAAAGGGAGCGGACTTTTGAAATCACCAGACTCTTTTAATTAAAAAAACTGCAGGCAAACCGAACCAGTTTGTCTACAGTATGAACATGAAAGCATATGATTATAAACTTTTTACAGCCTCTGCAAACCTTTTGATGCCTTCGTGAATGGAATCCTCATTTTCCCTTGCAAAAGTAAAGCGTACATATTCCTTATTTGTACCTAATGTTGAACCAGGAACGTAGATGACCCCTCTTTTGATGGATTCCTCCAGTAACTTTATTTCGTTCAATGGCACCTTCAGCTTACACCACAAATGAATTCCACCATTTGGCGAATAATACTCAACTTCTTTATGTAGGAATTCGTTAAGACTCGAAACTATTGCATCCCTTCTTTTTTCCAGCTTCCCTCTTAAGTAGTTAATATGGGCTGGAAAATACTCTGAATCCAAAAAATCATTTGCTATCCATTGAGTGAATGCGCCATGGCCGAAGTCAACCTGCTGCTTAGCATCAGATAGTCTCTCTATAACGGGTTTCGGTCCTATAATCCACCCAATTCTTAATCCGGAAGCAACAATTTTTGACAAAGAGCTTATATATAAAACATTTCCGTTGTTGTCCATCGATTTAAGAGTGGAAATCTCTTCCCCGGCAAAGGAAGTCAAACTATAAGGATCGTCTTCTATAACCGGTATTCCATATTCGGATGAAAGCTCAAGAATCCTTTTACGACGGTTGATATGAAGGACAGTTCCTGTAGGATTTTGAAATATAGGGTTCAAAAAAATCATCCTGATCCGATGTTTTTTATGGAGTTCCAGTAAATCCTCTGGATTGATGCCGTCTTTATCAACCGGCAAAGGAAAAGTTCTTAGTCCCGCGGATTGAAAGATCGGAAGGTTGTAACTATATGATGGATCTTCCAATACAACGGCATCTCCTGGCTTTAACAAGCATTGGACCACCAGATGCAGGGCTTGCTGTGCACCAGAAGTAATGAGTATGGAAGATGGCTGCGTGTCAATTCTCCTATACCGTTTAACATGATTGGTTATCGTTTCCCTCAAAACCGTATTGCCCTGTGGGTGATCATAACCCAAACTACCAATGAAGGATCTATTAGCAATGATCTCACGTAAGGATTGGACTGGGAATAAGTCTTCTGAAAGCTCCCCGCTAGCTAAGTTAATAAGGGTATTCCCTTCCGTCTCTTTGCGTATTCTTTGGGTTACTGGCATATTGGGAAAAAAAGAACCCGCTTCGATATATCGATTCCAACTAGGTATACGTTTTCGTGTAATTCCCCAGATATCCTTGCTGATCATCGTTCCGCTTCCTTTTATTCGTTCAACAAGTCCATTTGCTTCCAATTCATCATAAGCCTTAACAACTGTGCTTCTGTTAACTCCCAGTTCACTCGCCAAGAAGCGTTCAGACGGTAGCGGCCTATCCAATAAAAATGTTCCATCACCAATGCCACTCTCGATGTAAGCTGCTATTTGTTTATATAAAGGCTTCTTGGATTTTCTGTCCGTTTTCCATTCCATAAGCTACATCCTTTAAAATGTTTAGTTAAAATCGTTCTACATGATTAACTTAATATACTTATTCATTCCCAAAAGCAGTAAAACCTTTTATTTTCAGTATAATCTTCAGTCGAGATTATTGCACTTTTAGGATAAAAGCTGTCCTGCAAAATAAAAACGAAAGCCCCCATTCCTTAAATGAAATGGAGGCTTTCGTTTCATCTTTTTCAACTATGCAGACTCCCCTTCAGCCAAGGGCGATTCAGATAGTTTCCGATGGGGATTTGGATCAGGCCCGTTTTCCTTTGCGGACCGCTTATCTTGTAAAGTTCATCGCACATATTCACATCAAAGCCGAGCAGCGGGTGCCCGTTCATTCCGAGGGCTGACGACGCTAGCAGTAATTTCTGAACGAGCATCCCCGCCTCCATTTGCTGGATTCGGTATCCTCTATATCCAAGTTGCGTTTTGGAATAGTCCCGATCACCAACTACATGTATGCAGATCGGCACTTGCTGAAAATTCATGATATCGAGGGACATTCCGTATTGCAATCGGAGCCGCTGATCTCCTGATTGTATCTGTTGCAATGAATGCGTCGTGCTGTCGTAATGGTATGCACCATCTTGAATGTCTTCCACATTATACAAACAAGCATATAATGAAACGCGATGTTCGTTGTTCTCGTTTTTTCCATCCAAGTCATTTCGATAGGAGAACGAAGCGGTTGCCTCCTGCAGGAGAGCAGCCAGTTTCCATTGACTGACTTTCCGGAGTACGAAGTCCATTTCAGGTGAAAATCGCTTCCGGCAAACTGATGCCAAGTCATAGGACAGCCGCTTCACGATAGGAAGGGCTACAATATGTCCTTCGGAGTCCGCTCCATTCTTTGGATTGATCCGCCGGAATGATTGGGTGGATTCGATCATGGATGCTGCATTCATTTTAGTTAGCATCGGAAATTCCCTGATCCTTTGCGACCGAACATAGTGTTCAGGCTGAATTTCCTTCAATTCCAGCAATAATTCCCTCGAAGTGACAGGCCGGTCCATACTCCTTTCTTCCCTGAATCTACAAGAAGGTTCTGCTGATAAGGGGATCACCGCATATGTGCTCTCTTCCTCTTCCGAAAGCCCGAGCAGATGATTTATGGCCCGATCAAGGAATTGGAAGCACACCCCAGCGGTGATTCCAAAGCGTTTCGCCACTTCGAGCAACTGTCCAAGAAGCACGCCTGCATCAAGACCTTGCAGACGGTATGAAAAGTTATTATATTTGTAGAAGTTTTTCCAAAACATCGTCGATACAAAAACTGCGCCAAAGCATGCGGACATATCAAAGGATTCACCAAGTGCCTTTGTTAAATAGGAATCAAAATTCCCTTCCCGCAGCAATACCAACCGGTGGTGTGCTGCATCATAATGATATACACCAGGAGGTAATCCCTCCATCTTCAAGTACACGTACAATTCGCTCGGATACAAAGCTCCCCCTGATGGCGGAAAACGCCGGAATGACTGCATGAGGTCCTCAGATTCAGAGGATCTCGCTACCTGACTGACTTGGGTCAGGCCATATGCATACCAGAGGAAATGACCGATTCGTTCGAGGTCCTGCTTTGAAGGCCCGCTCTCCCCCGCGAGTGTCAGCGGCACCTCCAGTGATAGTGGAAAAACAGGCAAGTCACGGTAAAGCTTATACGTTAGCGGCGCATCATCCCAATCCACTTCCCAATCCGGCGGACTTGCCTTTTCGATATCAAAATGTAAATTGTGCAAAAATGTCTCTAGACTCATCCTCCAACCTCCTAAATCACCGATTATGGAAAAGGATGCGGATGTGGATTGAGCTGTTCGAAATCAAGCGGCCGTTCAGCATACCCGAGTTCCATCGGAACCCTCAGTATTCTCTCAAGCCCCGTTATGCGGGTAAGATGATGGCCGAATGTCATCGGCAGCATCCCCGGGATCAGCACTTTCACGCAATGTAGTCCATTTCGTGCAATTTCCGGTGTCGTTTGATCCACCACAATCACCTCGAGTTTCAAGCGGCGAAACTCCTGAAGGATTTCCTGCAAATCTTCCGTCAAGTCCGGATGATTGACCTTTTCCCCGTATTCTTCAGCGAAAGTTCGCATCGGGCGGTCATCATCCAGCAGAAACTGCAGTCGCTCTTCGGCTTGCGGTAAACCATACAGCATACCATGATCATCCATTTTCCGTACCAGTGAGGAATCATGCAGCATTTTCTCAACCTCATCCTGGTTCTCTTCCAATTTATCGTCTAGGGTCAGCATCATGCCAGCCAGCTCGAAGACCGCGCTTTTCACCGCCCGGACCGGGTCCAGATGGGCCCCTGCCGCACATATGATATTCAATCCTTTTTGTTTCCTGTTTTTTGCCAGCGCCCATACGCTCGGTATACCATGTTCCATCGTCGAATTAAACAAATGGATATCATATCCCGCTGCCGCCCTCGCCCTGTCAATCATCAGCTCCAGTTCTTTGTCATTTGCAGAATAAGGATCAAGACGTGTGAGGGGCAGCTGCGCATACCAGGTCAGCAGAAACGAATCACGTTCGACCACTTCCATGATGCCGTAGAAAATGGCCTCCTCCAAACTTCCCCCTAGAGCACAGCCATTGGAAGTTTCATAGACAAATCCGTGACCGCAGCCCAAGCTATAATAAGAAAGCAATTCCGGGACCAATATCGGCCGCTCTTGCAAAAATGAGTGGCCCCAAACCCAATCTATCGAGCGGTCAGGATTAAACGGTTGAAACGGGAAATCCCGCTGTGCATAATTTTCCTTCGAATGTACCCCTATCCTGATGGGATCGAGCGCAAAATCTTTTAGGTTATTGTAGCTGTCATGAATGACTGTCCGTTTGCCGCGGGGCTCCATTCCGCAATACCTTTCCAATCCCTCCAATATGGCAGTCATCTCACTGACCTCATATGAGAGAGTCCGGCCTGCCGACCCCTCATCTCCTATGAACAAAGGCAAATTAACACTTACATCGGCAAATGGCGGTACAAGGTCTATCATTTTATTATTCAAGAAACCTGTTCGATGGTCCAAATAATCCTTGGCCAGAACTTCATTCAGCTCCTCCATCGAACGGGTACGGTAACTGTCGGGACTGACTTTTGGACTTGGCTGCAACGAAATTCTAGCACTCTCTTTCGAGTCTTCAGGTAATGTTGAGCAAACCGGACACAATGGATCTGGTAAAAATGAGTGCCACGAACCATTCAGCGTCTTCAGGCTGATTAATGATACATGCCCTTCCGACCGGGCGTGTTCTCCTTTCATCACCTTCCTTACCTCTGCACAAATCAAGTGGGCCATCTGTAAAAGACCTGTGCGGGATGCCGATGCATCACGCTCTATCCCCCCATTTTCCTCCAGCTGCTGGCGGATTCCCCACATTTCTTTTCGATCACGCCCGGCCATGAGATACCTTTGGTCCGCGCACTGTGAGCAGCCAGAAACACCTGGGCGCACCAGCGGACCTATCACTCCCTCTCCAAATGATACGAATCCCCGCAGCCATGGAATGCCCGCCTGCGCGATCACCTCTTCGGCCTTTAAATGGACAGCGGGATTCCAAGCATCTTGCAGTAGAAGGACCATGGCCGACGTTTGCGGGATTCCTGCCTCGAAATCGTTTTGGCGATTCACCTGATATTGGCCGGACAGGCCCCCATGAACCAGGTCGGCCAACATTCCTTCCCCGACAACCAATACGTCAGTTTTCACCCTGATTCCTCCTCTCGCAAAAACACCCCGAATACACCTGCAATTTCTTCCTTCAAGAAAGGTTCCAGATCCATTTCGAAAACGTGGATTCGCTTACTGTTCTTCTTCAAGGCTTGAATGGCGGACTGCACCATTTCGGGATTCCCTTTCACCCCGCATGAAGGAATTACAAGATCCACCTTTTCTTCCTCAAGAACAGGCGATGCCACTAAGCCTGGAGCTGTTAAGCAAACGGTCTGGTTTTGGATTTTCATGACGGCCTTTTGCAATGCGTTCCGTAATGCGATCGTTACATTCAAACCGACAGCGCCGGACCAGCCATCGCTCGTTCCTGCCCAAACTACCGGGAAACCTGACATGTCCTCACCCAAGGCGATGATCGGATCTCCCTGCAGCCGGGTCAACGCTTGTAAATAATACCTGCAGCGCTCATCTTCCACTTGAGCCAATTGCACCGTCACAAGTTTCTCCTGGTTGAACCGCTCATTTAAAAACTCTGTATCCAAACTGCTTTGCAGTCCACGGCAAACACATTCAGCAAATGTTTCCCCTGCTCCGACGCCGATCGATTCCTTTATTTCGTCTGCACTCTTAAGCGGAGGAAGAGTCGCAACGAGCTGGCTGAGTGTTCTGGATGCATATGCTTCAACTCCTGCAAGACCGGTTTCCCTTCTCGCTTCCTCATGAGTCAGATCTGAACGGATGATTTCGGGCAGGAGTTCGGCCGGACCGGATGACAGCGGATCAACAACCTGAACGCGGCATTGAGCCAGCGGCAGCTGTTTTAAATCCCCTTCATCCCAACGATGAAAGATACCGGATTCCGAGGATGTCAACCGGCTGAAATACATAAATAACTTCCCCGGCTCAACCGAATCCGAATTCTGTTCAAGCCGCCGTTCAAAATCTTCAATCCATGCAGCAGCCCCTTTTCCCGTCACCCCAGGGTGGGGAATGAACGGATGCCATTTTCCCTCCAATGTATCCATATCCAACAGATAAAACTGATTGGCTTGTTCTGCTGTCGTAACGCCTGTAGCGTCTTTAAACCATTCGAATACCATGATATTGGCTAACATCGCTCCGGCTGTAGCGGAAAAAGAAGATGAAGCTTGATTCTTTTCCAGCTCGGCTTGATGCAAACGATGCCACGCTGACTCCCAACAACCATTTGAATCAGGATGGACAAGCGGACCAGCCATGCCTACTTGATTGATGATCAATACAGGAAACAGGATCTTTTTCCCTTGCCTGCAAACCGAATGAAGTTCTCTTAATTTTTCTATATCCCCCTCCTGTGACACATATAATATCGAGTCAAATGGCCGCACGATCTCCTGCCATTCAATCTCTGCTTCCTTTTCAAGCACGACTTCCTCTATCGCAACCTCGTCGTCCGTCTTACGCGCGTGTGCCACGATTTCATTCAATCTTTTTCTATTGGTCGGCATCGTGTCCGTAATGAGGATATGAAATGCAGGCAATCCGGATTCGATCAGTGAGGATACCAATGAAAGGAACAATGGGCCAGAGCCTATAGCCAACGCCTTTTTCTTTCGATAAGCTTCAAAACGGTGAGCCCCGGAATCGCCGCAACTTTCCAGGAACTCAATTTGCGAAGCATACTTTTCAAGAACTTGTTCCCTTAATTGATGGGGACTGTCCTGACTTACATCCCGAACAAACCCATTACCGTACAAAACCTCGGCAATTTCCATCACCCGATTCCGGTATGGGCCAGGCAATCCATCAGTCAACTCGCTTAATGTATGGTTCCCGTTAAACATCGGTAATAACTTTTCAATCCACTGAACGATCGTGCTGCCCTCCATACGGAACGAACTTATGTTATTCCTGAAATACACACCTCTATTTGGTTCCGGAAGAAAAAACGTATCCCTTTTCACTTTTAAACGCATAGAAGGGGTCAAATTCACCATTCCGCTCCTCCTAACCCGAAGCATTCTAAATTCTGCTTCAATACTTCACTCTAATTCTATGTATGACAATTTGTCTCTTATGTCTAATGATATAAAGAAAAGTCCCTGTACATGCAGGGACCACCTTTAGAAAACCTGGATACTTAACCGCCGCAACGTCCGCAACGACCTCCGCAGCGTCCGCAACCGCCACAGCGACCACAGCGACCACAGCGACCGCCGCAACCAAAGCAACCGAAGCACAAGAAACAGCCAAAACAACCAAAGCAACCGCCCACACCAATGAATTGTCGGGACGAATCATCCAAATTGTACTGGTTTTGATCCCAAGGAACTGGCTGAGTTACCTGGAAATCATCGACATTCAGGTTTTGTAATTGATTTTGAAATTCATACATTTTATAAAACCTCCGTTTATTATTTATAAGGTAGTGCTTCGTACAGGAAACCGGAACGAAATGGTCAGGGAATTAAAACCACGTCAAGTATTCCCTTCAACAAAATATGTATGGGGAGTGGGTATTGCTACTGAATAAAACGCCCATTTTCACATTAAAAGACAAATGAAAAAACAAAAAACCAGAAGGGGTAACTCCCTTCCGGTTTTCTTGATCGCCTCTTAAATTAAGTCATTAAAAGTCACTTGGCATTTTCGTTTTCCTTTATGTATAGCCATTTCAATCGAAGTCACATTAGTTCTCCAGTTGTTCATATCGATTCCAGTTTACCGATTTTTCCATCACGATTGATATCAATACGCCCATTATGAGCCCATTTGTCAAAAAGGGCTGTAGAAGCGCGGGAACGTTCGAAAAAGCATTAGGCAGGATGTTCATCAAGCTCACTCCAATCAATACTGGTACGGCAAGCCTGAATATCGTGTCTGAAGTGAAATGCTGACCCTTGAGGCTATTGAAAGCCGTACCGAACAGCTGAAGGTAAGCAACAAACAATACTGCATTCCCGACTGTTATCGGCATGGTGGCCAGGAAAGAGATGAAAGGAGGAATGAGCCCAATTATGGTCAATAACATGCCACCAAGTAAGAAGGGCCTCCGCTCATAGATTTGAGTGCTCTGCAAAAATCCGATGGATGAAGTAAAAGGTGTATACGGAACAAGGCCAAGCAACGGGGCGAAAATGGTAAAACCGCCAGTCATGAATAAAGAGTTTCGATACTGCTTGTGTTCAGCTTCATCACCGATTAATTCCGATGCGGCTTGAATGGAAGCGAACGTGTTGCACAAATTCAGTAATCCTGCAAAAAAGGATATCGCTATGATCCCGAATTCCAGGTTGGGAGCACCTAATGGGAAAAATGAAAAAGCGGCACCCGTCGATCCCATTTCCCCCCTTGCCTCCGGAAATAGCAGCTCGTAAAAAATCCATCCCACCATAATCCCGATCAATATGGAGAAATTGCTTATGGTCCTTGGTCCTTTTATCTTTAATATACTTACTAAAAGTACAATCCCCACTGATAGGAAACTTACCGGGATGTTAATTTCCCCATTCTCCGTAATCCCCAGCATCCCCTTGAAAAAGACAAAGATGAGCTGGAACGTCAGAAGGAATAAATAAACCGTCATGACCATGGGGGTAAAAATCTTCTGGACATAAGAAATCAGGTTGAAGGCAGCAATAATGAGGGTCACGACACCAGCTGCAATGAGGCCAGTGGCAATTCCCCCTCCTACCTCTGCATAACCGAGCCCTATGGATGGTGCTGATAACCCTAAATTCAACATCACTCCCCACAATAGACCGGAGTGACCTTCCATAAGTGGATACTTATGCCCCTTCCAACCCTGAAACACGCAAGCGAGCCCGGTGAAAATGAGCGAGCTTCTCATGGTCATTTCCGTAACATTGGGAGGAAGATCAAAAGCTGCGCCAATCGATATGGGCACTACTACCGTATTTGCAAAAATAAAAAACAACCATTGAAAAGAAGAAAATAGAGTCACAGAAGATCTCCAACTTTTCATAGATTCCATCTCCTTTGAACATGATACTTTTTTAAGCTCATGGTGAATTTCAACTGCCCTTCCCTTAACAAAGGCGATAGGACAACATCATGATAGTAAACGCAGTTCCCGGAGGATCTGCTGCCATTGCTGGACAGATGATTTAAATCATATGATCTTTGCAGATCTCATGCAAAATGATAACGTTACCATTAATAGTAACAAAGACTGGGGCTCCCTGCTAATTTGTTGGCTTGACTAAGGCTGCAAGGGCAAATGGGCAATAAGAAGCGAGCCCGTTTTAAATATACCGGGGTATAACAGTAATGAAGTAAGAGCAAAAAAATCACTTTCTCAGCATATAACATAAGTAAGTAAAAGTACATGACAGCCGTTCCATAACCAAAACGAAAAAGGAAATCCGGAAGTACCCGGAAATCCTTTTTCGTTTGGCTGTTTTCGCATACTTTGTTGCTATTTACCAAGTAAAGCGGTTGGTTGATTTCCCCTCCAGATGCTCGCTTTCCGCGGGGCGGGCGGTGAGCCTCCTCGGCGTAAGACGCCTGTGGGGTCTCACCTGTCCCGCTGCTCCCGCAGGAGTCTCGCACTTGCGCTCCAATCAACCTTAAATCGTTTCGTTTTAAAAACAACAATCTTAACGAAAAGAGCCTTTCGTTTAGTCCTACCGTTCAATGGACTGCTTTTGTTTATATAGTGAACCGGAAACTAAATTCCCCTTGTAAATGACCGCTTTACGTTCAGAACGCCTGGCAACTGCCTCTGCCGAACAGCTTGCGTCAATCAACACAAGACTTGCGACATCCCCCGCCTTCGGCCATACCT
This sequence comes from Peribacillus sp. Aquil_B1, assembly GCF_022603275.1. Taxonomy (NCBI): domain Bacteria; kingdom Bacillati; phylum Bacillota; class Bacilli; order Caryophanales; family Bacillaceae; genus Peribacillus; species Peribacillus sp. Aquil_B1. The sequence goes on from NZ_JAKXEE010000002.1 coordinate 875,391, forward strand.
GGATACCCTTTTCATCCAATGGGGTTTTTCCGCCAGTTATATACCCAAGTGTACGGGAAAGTGAAACTTCATCAATCCATTTGAATCGTTCAGCGAGCCTTCCTGCCCTCTCCAAGATGTCACCATTCCCAAGTGGGGACCATACATCAAAGATATTATCATTGCCAACCGATACTTCAACCCCTCTTTCATGTAATAAATCAACCGGGGGCATCTGCCTGTTAATCGGAACACTGGTGACGATGGAAATCCCCGCCTCCCTAAGAATGTCAGCCAGTTCATAGGCTTCTTCCCTGGATACGTCCCCGATGCCGAACGCATGGCTTAATGCTACCCTGCCTTCCCAGCCCGCCTGCTTGGTCAGAGCTGCCAAACGCTTCATGGTGAACGTGCCCAGATGGCCGGGATCATGTAAATGCAAGTCCACATCAGCGTTCGCTTCCACTGCTAAATCCATCAATTGTACCAGCGATGCTTCAATATTGTTATCGACTGTGGCTGGATCGACCGCCCCGACGATTCCCGCTCCGTTTCGCAATGCCTCCTTGACAAGCTGGACAGATCCGGACCGTAGCAATCCGTGCTGCGCAAATGCGACGATTTCTGAACTGAGTCTATTAGAATAGCCAGCAAGCGCCTGTTGTACTTGTTCTAAGTTTTGCAATCCCGCTTCCGGATAGATATCAACATGAGTCCGGATATGTGCAGAGCCAGAAGCTAACAGGATTTCCAGTAAAGATTCTGCACGTTTACATGTGCTTGTTGCAATGGAAGGCAGAACCCTTTTCTCATTTTCAAAGCGTTCAATGACACTTGAAGAAGGAGTGCACGCTCTCCAAACATCCCCCATCAGTGTCTTATCAAGATGGACATGCTTTTCAATGAATGATGGTAAAGCCAGCAATCCTTTTGCATCTTCCACTGGTAAATCATCACGTAAGGCTTCCCCGTCTTTGACAATCTTCGTGATCCTCCCATCCTCCATCAACAGATGAAATAACCCGGTCATCGTTCCTGTAACTCGTTCATTCTCTTTTCGGTAACCACATTCCAAACGAACATTCTTTAACCAATAGATTGTATTCATGATCTTCATCCCTTCTTGAAATAGACCTTCAATTCGACTTCAAGGCAGATTCGCGATCGAGTCCGCCGTAAACCAGATTTCCATTGACCATGACCGCAGCCCGTGTTGATCTCCTGGCAACCGCCTCGGCAGCACATGATGCATCCACAAAAACCATACTTGCGTCATTTCCCACATTCGGCCATAAACGATTTCCTTCATGATCCAATGTCCTGACTCCGCCGGTAATGAATTGAAGCGATTGAGACAATCCATACTCGTCCTTCCAGATGTACCTCTCGGCCAAACGGCCTGCCTTTTCCAGCATATCTCCAGTACCGAATGGGGACCAGGAGTCATAAAAGCCATCGCACCCGAGAGCAACATGGACTCCTTTTTCATGCAGTGAATCAATCGGGGGAATGACCCGGTTGATCGGAACTGTAGACATGATGGCTATCCCCAAGTTTGATAATTCACTGGCCAGTTCATTTGATTCTCCTATTGAAACATCACCAAGCGCAAAAGCATGACTGATGGCTGCTCTGTTTTCCCACCCTGCTTCATCGATCAAGGAAGCCAGTTTCTTGATCGTATATAAACCAAGATGACCGGGATCATGTATATGAATATCAATATCTGCATCAAATTCAACAGCCAAATCGATCATTTCATATAGGGAAGCTTCTATATTGTTATCCACTCCGCCAGGATCCAGGCCGCCCACCAAGGATGCCCCTTCTTTCATCGCCTGTCTCATCAACCCTTTTGAATTCGTTCTTAGCAGTCCACGCTGCGGGAATGCGACGATCTCGTATGTCATTTTCCCTCTGAAACTACTTAGCGCCTTTTGAATTTCCTCCAAGTTCTTCATACCGATGTACGGATCGATGTTAACATGCGTCCTTACATGCGTTGCCCCTCCGCTTAACAATAATTGAAGCATCCGTTCAGCCCGGAGCCGTCCAGTTTCAGCCAGTTCAGCAAGCTCTTTTGCTTCTAACTTTAAGCGTTCGATTAAGTTCGGAACCGGAGTGCATGATTTCCATGGCAGTCCTAAATAAGTCTTGTCAAGATGGTTATGCATCTCTTTAAAAGGAGGAAGTGCAAGCAGCTTTCTCGCGTCGAGAACGGGACCATCCGTTTTTAAAGGCATAGTTGAAGCCACTTGCAAATCCTTTATGATCCCATTTTTTATATACATGTTGTAAGTAGCTGTTTGCGTCCGATCAATTCGACCATCCTTAAAAACAAATCCACTATCAAGTGTAACGTTTGTAAGCCAGTATGCTTCATTCATCAAATCACTCTCTTTAATAGAAGATTAAACACCTGTCGTCTCAAAAGATGAAATGGATCCGCTAACAACATTGCCCCTGAAGATGACAGCTGCACGCTTTGCCCTTCTAGCCACAGCTTCCGCAGAACAGCTGGCATCAAGCAACACGATATTCGCCTCATCCCCGACATTAGGCCATGCCTTGACCCCGTCCTGGTTTAATGGGGTCTTCCCTCCTGTTATGAATTGCAGGCTTTGCGCTAAGGAACGTTCTTCAATCATGCGAAACCTTTCTGCAAGGCGACCGGCCTTTTCCAAATTGTCCCCGATGCCAAAAGGTGTCCAATGATCAGTGATGCTGTCATTACCCAATTCAACTTTCACCCCTTTTTCATGAAGCAGGGGGATGGGGATCGTCCTGAAGATGGGCACTGTGGATGTAATCGATATTCCTGTTTCCGAAAATCTTTCGGCGATGCCCGTAGCCTCTGGGACAGAAAGATCTGCCAAACCGCTGGCGTGGCTAACCGTTACCCTTCCTTGCCAGCCTGCGTCTTCCGTCAGTGAAGCGAGGCGCTGCATCGTGAAGAGTCCAAGATGATCCGGATCATGTAAATGGACATCGATATCGGAATTGTATTCAACCGCGATATCCATGATCGTTTCAAGTGACCGCTCTATGTTTTCATCAATGGTGGCTGGATCCACGCCGCCTACCAGATTCGCGCCATTCTTCATGGCCTCCCTTATCAAACCGACGGAATTGCTGCGTAATAGTCCATGCTGCGGGAATGCGACGATCTCATACGTCAATTTATCACTATATCCTTCCAGTGCCTGAATGGTGGCCTCTAAGTTTTTCAGTCCTATAACGGGGTCGATGTTGCAATGTGTGCGAATATGGGTAGATCCGAAGTCCAATAATAAATCCAGCATTTTTTCTGCCCTTACTTTAGCGGTAGGCAATAATTCTGGCAGTAAAACCTGCTCTTCCTCTATCCGGGTTTTAACGCCATTAATGGCAGGCATGCAAGCCTTCCACGGACCGCCATAATACGTTTTATCAATGTGGATATGCATTTCCTTAAACGAAGGGACCATCAGGAGGCCGTGAACATCATGCTGCGGGTCCTGATCCGTTATCGATTCTTTCGCCAATAAAATGGAGGTTATTTTTCCATTTTCAATCTTGATGTGGTAATGACCGGTTTCAGTGCCGGTGATCGTTTCATTTTCATTATAAGTAAAACCATTTTCCAAGCGTACATTCGTCAACCAATACGATTGAGACATTAAACTCACCCTTCCATTCAGATTGAACATGCATCACTTTCATTATAGTTTTAAAGTTCAGCAAATAATTTCAGAATTTTTACTCGTTTTTATGTTATTTTTACTTATTGTGTCAAAGAAAAGGCTCACCCTATAATGGATGAACCCTTTCAGACTGTAGACAACTCTATGAAAACTCAATTTGCCTGCAGTTTTTTATTTAAAAGTTCAATTGATTTCAGAGATCATCCCCTTTTTTTGCAGTCGTTGATTTCCCTTCAGGCACTAGCTTTCCGCGGGCGGTCGGCCCATCCGCATCAAAGCAAGCGCCTTTGGGGTTCCAGCCAGCCAGTAATTCGGCAGGAGTACCGCAAATCTCTTCAATCTAATGAAGATTACAGTAAAGACCCGAGCATCTTATTCGATACGCTGCACTGTCTTAGGCCGTTGACACAGTTTATCGACCTAAACCACACTGTATTCGGCCGTTCACGCACAGTATTCGACCTACCCAGCACTTTATTCGACCGTTGAGGCACTTTATTCGACCGTTCACGAGTTTTTTTCGACCTTCCCCTCACTTTTCGGTCACCAATCCCTGTCCAACAACTTTGTTAAAACATTTAGATAATAACCATAACCGAGGAAATGAAAATATTACCATGGGTCAATTGGTTCGCGAACACCATTTGATTAAAGATTGTTTTCCGAACGCCTTTCGTCTACAAACTGCATCACTTTATCGTTACGTCATTTATCTCCAGATAGCCTGAAGGGCTGATTGAAAATCCTTTTACATCTTTCGCGACTGCAGCAACATTTTCTATGACCCTTACAGGAATATACGGGGTGTCGCCCTTCTCGATTTCCTGTGCCTCTGCGTAAAGTTCTTTGCGCTTCTCTTCTTCTTTTTCCTTCCTGGCGGCGTCTATTAAACGATCAACCTTTTGATTGCTGTAAAAGAATGTATTGCCGGCCGCCCCCTGAGATTCCGTATGAAAAAGATTATATTGATTATAATCAGCATCCCCGGTCGCGTTTCTCCAACTGATGATGAACATTTCCGATTGCCCTTTATTCACTTGTTCCACGAAAGAACCGTACTCCATGACCTGTACTTTCAAATTAATTCCGATCCCTTTCAGTTGGGATTGCAAAACCTCGGCCAAGTTCACTCTTTCTTTACTGTCCATTGTCAGGATGGTTGCATCCAAGCCCTCAGAATATCCTGCTTCAGCCATCAGTTTCTTCGCTTCCTTCAGGTTGTAATCATAGGCTTCGAGTTCTTCGTTGTACCCGAATACTTTAGAGCCCATCAAGGAGTTCGCCTTCACTCCCACATTATTAAAGACACCCTTGATAATCGAGTCCATTTCAATGGCATGGGCAATGGCTTTACGTACCTTTACATCATTGAACGGTTCATTATTGACATTGAAGCCTAAATATTCGGTTCCATACCCTTCACTGCGGTAAACATCCATTGCCGGTGAAGATTCCACCTGGTCCATGACAGCTACAGGAAGAGGCTCTGCGATATGCGCTTCACCGGTTTCTATCATCGATATCCTCGTGGAGTCTTCGGGGACGACCTTGAAGATGACCTTGTCCACTTTTGGCTCGTCTCCCCAATAGCTATCGTTTTTCGTCAATATGATTTCCTGGCCTGGGGACCATGAATCAAAAACGAAAGGACCGGTTCCATTCGGTTCCTGGATAATCTTTTTGCCATACTTTTCAATCGTTTTCGGACTGATGATTCCGCCTTCATGATTCGCCAATACGGAAAGAAGAGGGGAAAATGGTTCCTTTAAAATGAATTGCACGGTAAATTCATCAACCGGTTTAACCTCTTTTACCATTTCGAACACTACCGCCCTCGGAGAAGCGACCAACGGATCTAATAGTCGATCAAACGTCTTTTTTACTGCGTCTGCATTAAATGGCGTGCCATCATGAAACTTTACATCTTCCCTAAGTTTGAATTCCCAGGTCGTGTCATTTATTTGCTTCCATTTTTCTGCTAGCATTGGCTGTATCTCACTATTCTCATCCCGTTGTACAAGACCTTCATAGATTTTATGGTGAGTGACGCTAGCGGCGTTAATCGTGGACATGAACTGCTGATCCAAATTCTCGGCGTCGGATAAGCGGGCAATGACCAATGTACCCCCTTCGTTTGATGCTTTGTTCGGATCACTTGCTGTTGTGCTTACGTCATTGTTAGAAGAACAGCCCGTAATGATGATGGCCATAATCATGACTAGAAAAAACTTTCCTGTCCCACGTTTTAACCCCATGGACTTCGACCTCCCAATTTCATTTTTTGAACACTTATCTAATTATAGGAAATATTCTGACTATTCTTTTCGAATATCTTTACTATGTTTTTCATTTTCTTTACTTGTTTTCATAAATGGCTTCTGTATCGCTTATTGATTCCACGACCTTGAATGACGGCTTGAACAATTCTTTCTCGGGAAGCTCCTGATAATCCCTTTCCATATATCCTCTTCTCATCTTATTAAAGTATTGTTGCCCCTTATATTTGATTTCCGTTAAATCAAGCTTGGGGATTATTTGATCCTTCATGACTACCTTTCCATTTATGATCGATAATTTAACATCCCTTCCAGACCCGCTTACGAACATGGTTCGAATGGGATCATCGATTACCCCCATATGGAAACCGTCCAGGTCAATCGCGATGATATCCGCCTTGGCTCCCGCTGCGATGCGTCCTAGATCGTTCCTGCCAAGAAAAGCGGCCGCATCAAGTGTGGCTGACCGAAAGAAATCGGCATAGACAGAGCCTCCCGTTTCTCCTTCCACCAGCCGTGAGAGCATGCTGCCGGCCCTGACGTTCTGGAACATATCCGGAGGGAATGTGTCCGTTCCAAGGGCTATATTGATCCCAGCCCGTTTATATTTAGTGAAGGATTCCAACGCCTCCCCATGCCTCCCGATGATCAAAGGGCAATGAATCACCGTTGTATTCGTTTCTCGGAGCAGCGCCAAGTCATCCCCCTGGCCATATTTCGCTTTACTATATCCTGAAATAAAGTGGGCATGGGGGATCCCTGTTCTTGGACCGAGGAACCCAAGATCGTACAAATACCGGATCGGTGTAACATGATGGGCTTTCCAGATGGTGTTGAATTCAAAACTTCCTTGTGCAGCATGAAGCTTTATCGGTACATTCAATTTTTCGCTGTAATATTTAATCTGTTTTAATTGATCTGCCGTTTGGGACTCTATACGTTCAGGAGCAAGCATCCCTCTGACCATGCCTTCATGGGCTCCATCGAATTTTTCTACAAACTCGACCGCTTTCCGTAATCCCGCTTCACCGGCTTTTTCATCCCAATGCAGTTTAATATTCCCGTTTGGCTGAACGACTCTCATTCCTGATTGGAAACTTGGGCCAAGGTAAATCCTTAACCCCAATCCAGCTGCATGCTCTGCCGCAGCTGCCAATTCATCATAGGTTTCCGCCCAACCTTTATAAAAAACGGAAGTAATGGGCATCGCCGTCGTCACGCCATGAAGAATGAGCTGTGAATAAGCATATAGTGATTTAAAAGCTTCTTCTTCCTCTGTCATTAATTCAGGATGTCCGCTTTTTATATAATTCTCTGACCAGAGAAGGTTTTTCTGTCTGTCGGCACCGGCTTCAAAATGTAAAATATCATGGTCAATGTCCCCTAATGCATTTAAATCTATGAAACCGGGACTGATAATGGCATTACCGGCATCCATTACCTCGTCCACTTCTTCTGGGTAATTTTTTCCGACATACAGAATCGTGTCTTTTTCATAAACGATTTCAGCGTTTTCCAATATGACATGATCGCATCCATCATAACCAATTACATATCTTCCTTTAAGCTTGGTTTTCATCTTATTCCCCTTTCACCATCGCCGCAGTGTCTTCTTTTTCGTCATATCGCTTTTCATCTACATATGCCCTGGCATGGCCCCAGAAATATTTCGTCGGTTGCATGTACTTTTCAAGCCCCGCACGCTTTATCGTCGAAAAGGCCTCCTCATTCGCTTCGTCCAGCACTGTACTTTCATGGACCGTCCGTACATTCCTCCCTTCCATGATCAATTTCCCATCCACGATAACATGCTCCACATCATTCGCCACTGCTTGAAATACAAGTCGGTGAACATGCATGAATTCAGGGGTAAGGTGAGGCTGATGCAGATTGACCGTAATGACATCCGCTTTTTTCCCGATCTCAAGGGAGCCTATTTCATCATCCCAGCCAATGCATTTCGCAGCATCTATCGTGATCATTTCCAACAGCTTGCCTGGCGGTAAATAATAGTAGTCCCTAAGGGCGGCCTGGTGAACAAACTGTGTTTTCCTCATCGCCTGAAACATATCGAAACTTGTGGAAGGGGAAGTCCCATCCGTGGAGATTGCCACAGTTGCACCCAACTCCAATAATTCAGTTATCGGGGTACGGGCATGAACCTGGCCAAATCCAGGTGATGCACTGATGTTGGTACCCGTTTCTGCCAGTATTCTAGCCTCATCGAAGGAAATGCCCCGACAGTGCTGTAAATGGACATCTGGACCCAATAGGGCATTTTCCTTATCCTGTATCGCTAAATGAATCATCCCGCCAAAGGCATCAGAGTGAATGCGTGTATTATATTTCCTGGCAATCTCCCTTATTTTCTTCGCTTGATACAGGTCATGATCAGTCAGCCCATAAAGCCTGTCAGGAGATGTAGGATTGGAGGGATCCACTGATGTAACGATGACAAATGGTGTAATGAAGGCTCTCGTGCGGTCCTCATTTGCATGGTTCAGCGCCTCGATTACAGCTTCTGCCCCCTGTAATACTTCTTCATAGGAAAATTCCTTTACCACTCTCTTTCCGTCGATCCACCGGCTGAACGAATGGGGCCATGGAGGATTGCAAGGACCCGTGCATACCACTTCCCTAATTCCCACTTCGGCGTATGCTTTAGCATGATTGATGGCAAAAATCGGTTCATCGGACCGCGGCATGGATCCTAACACGCTCACCCCGGTCGTCACGCCAGCCTTTAATCTCTCAAGGGCGGATAGCTTTCCTTCGTAATACCAAAAGTCATCCGTAACAAAATGCTTGTACGTATTCGTCATGATGGGCATCCAAAAATCAATATTCTCCATTGCGATCGTTTTGAACATGGAATGCCCCCCATGCCCATGAACATCTATCAATCCAGGCAATATGCACTGATGGCTGCAATCTATGACTTTTACTGCCTCATACTTCCATTTCAGTTTATCGGTCGAATCTACGGCTAAAATCCTCCCTTGATGTATGGCGACGGCGCCATCCGGCAGAATTCTCCTGTTTTGATCCATGGTTATCACGGTCCCATGGATTAGCAGTAAATCTATCATATTTTCCCCTCCTAATTGAGAAGACAGCATAACATCCTTATGCTGCCTTCCTTTTGTGATGAATTCCTACTTCACGGTTACGTCATCAAGCATTAAATAATTTGCCGGATTCAGCCAAAGTCCTTTAACCGTCCCGCCATATACGGCCAAGTGTTCATAATTACGGATAGGAACATATGGAACTTCTTCCCTTTCCATTGCTTGTGCCTTCGAATATAGTTCCTTACGTTTATCGCCATCCGATTCTTTACGTGCATTTTCAATCAATTTATCCACTTCAGGGTTGCTGTAGAATGCACTATTTCCTGCAGCACCTTGGGATTTGCTATTGAAAAGATTGTATTGATTATAATCTCCATCCCCGGTGGCATTGCCCCAGCCGCCTATCGCTACCTGGTGCTCGCCCTTGGCTGTCGCGTCAATGTAAGCCCCATACTCAAGGACTTGAATCTTGACCTTGATTCCAATTCCTTTTAACTGGGATTGAATCACCTCGGCCATATTGATCCTTTCCTTACGATCACTCGTCGTCAATGTAAACTCCAAACCATCCTTGACCCCCGCTTCAGTCAAGAGCTTCTTCGATTCATTAATATCATAGTCATAGCCTTTAATATCAGGATCATAACCAAACACCTTTGGGCTCATTGTTGAATTTGCCCTCGTACCGACGTCGTTATAAACGCCCTTGATGATGGAATCGACCTCGATGGCATGAGCGACCGCCTTACGGACCCGTACATCATCAAAGGGCTTTTTCTTAACATTGAAACTTAAGTATTCAACAGCAAGTCCCTCCGTGCGATATAAATCCATCGTGCCCGAAGCTTCGATTCTATCAATCTCCGTCACTGGCACTTGATCGGTCACATGTGCTTCACCCGTTTCAATCATTGCAATCCTCGTGGCATCTTCAGGGACAACCTTGAATACAACCCCATCGATCTTAGGCTTATCCCCCCAGTAATCCTTGTTTTTCGAAAGTGTGATTTCTTCACCAGGCTTCCACGATTTAAAAATGAATGGCCCTGTCCCAACGGGGTTTTGAGCCAATTTGTCACTATTTTCTTTAATCGCTTTAGGGCTGATGATGCTTCCTTCATTACTCACTAAAATCGATAACAGCGGAGCATAAGGATATTTCAGCTTGAATTGTACGGTCGTTTCGTCAACGGCTTTAATTTCTTTGATCATTTCCAATTTACCAGCCTGCGGCGAAGCTGTTGCCGGGTCCAGTATCCTGTCGAAATTGGTTTTCACCGCTTCGGCATTGAATGGGGCCCCATCATGGAATTTGACTCCCTCCTGCAATTTGAACTCCCATGTGACATCATCCAGCTGTTTCCACTCTTTTGCGAGCAGCGGTTTAGGATTCATGTTTTTGTCAGGAACGACCAATGTTTGATAAACCTTTTCATAAATGACGTTTGCAGATGGAATGTCTGTTATGAAATGAGGGTCCAAGGTGGTCGCATCAGATAATCGCGCGACGATCAGCGTACCTCCTTCTTTCGCTTTTTCTACTGTTTCCTTACTGCCGGTTTCTTCTGTTGCACAACCTGATAAAACGGATGAGATGCTTAATAAAGAAGCAAAAAGCAACCCAATCATACCTTTTCTCATTCTATTTCCTCCCTTTTCATCCTCCCTTTGTTTCTCCAAGTAACTTTCAGCTATGAGTACATCGGGCTTACTGTAAATTATAAAAAAAAACCGAATTTTATATTTTCAGAATCTTTACTCATTTTTTAATTATCTTTACTGCTTTTCCGCATCATATTTACTTCAATACCTTTTTTGAATAAATTGAATGAAAGAAAAGGAGGAAATCCAATGAAGCCAGAGGTCGTCATCAATAATACCGAATTGAATGTAAAAGAAAGAAAATCTCCGAAACTAAGACACTGGAAAGCCTTTTATAAAAAATTCAAGCGAAATAAATTGGCATTGGTAGGCGGGTACATCGTACTTTTTTATATTTTATTGGCTATCTTTGCCCCTTTGATCTCACCGCAGGATCCCTATGAAATTGATTTGGTCAACAAACTCCAGCCTCCGTCAGCCGAACATTGGATGGGAACGGATGATAAGGGAAGGGATATTTTAAGCAGATTATTATATGGGACAAGGCTTTCATTAACGGTTGGATTTGTCTCTGTATTCTTCGGGGCGTTCATTGGCATACTCCTCGGGTTAACAGCCGGTTATTACGGAAAATGGATCGATACCGTCATTATGAGGATTGTCGATGTTCTGCTGGCTTTCCCGGGAATACTGCTCGCTCTTGCCATCATTAGTGCCCTTGGTCCGAGCTTAATCAATGTAATGGTAGCGGTCGGCGTCTTTTCGATACCGATGTTTGCCCGGATTGTACGCGGTTCCACATTGTCAGTCAGGAAGCTGGAATATATCGATGCCATTCGTGCATTGGGAGCGACTGACTTCACGATCATCTGCAAACATATTTTTCCGAATATTCTATCACCTGTCATCGTTCAAGCCACTTTACGTCTGGCAACGGCCATTCTGTCGGCTGCCGGATTGTCATTCCTGGGACTGGGAGCCCAGCCGCCATCGCCAGAATGGGGAGCGATGCTGAGCAGCGGCCGGGATTATTTGTTCAGTGCCCCCCACATCGCTTTGTTTCCGGGGATAGCGATATCAACACTTGTACTTGGTTTCAACATCTTCGGGGACGGACTTAGAGATGCCCTGGATCCAAGAATGAAAAAATAAGGAGGAGAGAAAATGTTCGTATTCATTATCCGACGGGTACTTCAAACGATACCGGTACTACTGGGAGTAAGTCTTGTTGTGTTCCTCATCATGCAAATGGTCCCGGGAGATCCGGCAACACTGCTTGCAGGTGAAGGAGCGACTAAAGAAACGATTGAATCGCTGCGGCATGAGCTTGGCTTGGATCGTCCAATCCTCTATCAGTACGTTGACTATGTCCTTCATGCCGTCCAAGGTGACTTCGGGGAATCACTACGCAGCAGCCGCCCTGTTTTGGACGAAATCATGGTCCGCTTGCCCATCACCCTTGAACTGGCACTTGCCAGCATATTCATAACCGTCGTGCTTGGAATGATCGCAGGAATCATCTCGGCCACCAAGCAATACTCGGCAGCTGACATTACCATCATGATCGTAGCTTTATTGGGAATCTCGTTACCTAGCTTTTGGCTTGGCCTCATGCTTATCTACTTCTTTTCCGTCAACCTTCATTTGTTCCCGGTTTCAGGTTGGGGAACTTTCAGCCATATGGTTCTCCCAGCCATAACCCTTGGGGCCGGCGGTGCGGCCATCGTTGCCAGGATGACCAGGTCGAGCATGCTTGAAGTCGTTCGCCAGGACTACATCCGGACCGCAAGAGCCAAGGGATTGAAAGAATATATCATCATTTATAAACATGGCCTGAAAAATGCGCTCATCCCCGTCATCACCGTCGTTGGCCTCCAGTTCGGTGCACTCCTTGGCGGCACGGTATTGACAGAGTCCGTTTTTGCCATCAATGGACTTGGGAGATTGATAGTCGATGCAATCAGAACGAGGGATTTGCCGATGGTCCAAGGCGGGGTCCTCATCGCTTCCGTCATTTTCGTTTTCATGAACTTGGCAGTGGATGTCCTCTATCGATACTTTAACAAAAGAATAGACTTGAACTAAGGAGGCAGGATGATGAAACAGGTTGCTGATAAAATACTGGAGGTAAAAAATCTGCAGACCCACTTTTTCACTGATGAAGGTACGAGTAAAGCAGTCAATGGAATCAGTTTCTCCCTCAATAAAGGGGAAACGCTTGGAATTGTCGGGGAGTCGGGAAGCGGAAAAAGCATAACATCATTATCATTATTAAGGCTCATTCCATCGCCACCCGGTAAGATTGCCGGTGGCAACATCCTTTTTAAAGGGGAGGATTTGCTTACGAAGTCTGAAAAACAGATGCGTTCCATACGCGGGAATGAAATTTCGATGATATTTCAGGAGCCGATGACATCATTGAATCCCGTATATCCAGCGGGCGAGCAAATTGCGGAAGCGATCCGGCTCCATCAAAAGCTGGGAAAAAAGGAAGCATGGAATAAAGCGGTCGACATGCTTCGGCTCGTCGGGATTCCTTCACCTGAAAAGAGGGCAAAACAGGAGCCGCATGAGCTAAGCGGGGGAATGAGGCAAAGGGTCATGATTGCCATGGCACTTGCCTGCCACCCTGAGGTTTTAATAGCGGATGAACCGACAACAGCACTGGATGTGACGATCCAAGCCCAAATCCTCGAACTGATCAAGACGCTGCAAAAGGATTTCGGGACGGCTGTCATTTTGATCACTCATGATTTGGGTGTCGTATACGAAACCTGTGATCGGGTTGCAGTCATGTACGCAGGGAAAATCGTTGAATACACTTTGGCCAAGGAAATATTCACAAACCCAAAACATCCTTACACCATCGGCTTATTGAATTCCCTTCCGCGTCTTGACATGGACCAGGAAGAACTGACTACAATTCCCGGGACCGTTCCAAGTCCTTACAACATGCCCAAGGGATGCAGCTTCGCTCCCCGCTGTGCCCATGCGAAAAGCATTTGTGAACAAGCCGTACCGGATCTCCAAGCTATCGGCCCAAGCACCGAGGTCAGCTGCTGGATGTTTACGCCCCAATGGGAGAAGGAATATGACACTCAAGAGAAGGTGGGGGTTTAATGATGGGTGTATCAGCTGCAGAGAAAAAGGTTCTGCTTAAAGTGGATCAATTGAAGCAATATTTTCCGATCAAGGGAGGATTTTTCGGAAGAACCATCAATCATGTAAAAGCCGTTGATGACATTACCTTCGATATCAAACAAGGTGAAACCTTAAGCATAGTCGGCGAATCCGGCTGCGGAAAATCGACTACCGGCAGGGCCATCCTTCGATTGGATGAACCGACGAGCGGGAGCATCCACTTTCAGGATAAGGATTTACTGAGTTTAGGCAAAAAAGAAATGAGGCGTACCAGGAAGGATCTGCAGGTCATTTTCCAAGATCCATTTGCCTCCCTTAACCCTAGACAGACGATCGGCCAAATCCTCGGGGAAGCTTTAGCGATACAAAATGTAGTCCCTAAAGAAAAACGAAAGAGCAGGATCGAAGAATTATTGGGACATGTAGGGCTGAGACCTGAATCCATGGAAAGATACCCGCATGAATTCAGCGGCGGCCAGAGACAGCGGATCGGGATTGCGCGGGCCCTGGCAGTGGACCCAAAATTGATCATATGTGACGAAGCTGTATCTGCACTGGATGTCTCCATCCAAGCGCAAGTGCTGAATTTATTAAAATCCTTGCAGCGCCAGTTCGACCTTACCTTTCTTTTCATCTCACATGATTTAGGCGTGGTCAGGCATATCTCGGATCGGGTGATGGTCATGTATCTCGGATCGGGTGATGGTCATGTATCTCGGAAAGATAGTCGAAATAGCCGATAAAAAGTCCATTTTCGAACAGCCGCAGCATCCATATACAAGGGCATTGCTATCGGCCATCCCAGTACCGAATCCTGTACATGAAAGAGAACGGATCCTATTGACGGGTGATGTACCCTCACCCATCGACCCTCCAAACGGCTGCCGCTTCCATACACGGTGCCCTTTTGTACAGGATATCTGTAAAACACAGCTACCCGAACTGAAACGATCGGCACAAAACCATCAAGTGGCTTGTCACATTGTGTCATAAGCTGTAGATTTTCGGAGGGGTCTTTAGTATGATACTAATAAACAGAATAATTCAAGTTATTTAAAAATATAACCAGCAGAGGTTCTCCATGCTAAGTTACGAGGGATTCACCTTAATTATCATGCTCTTCATTTTAGCTCCCATCATGGGAGCTATCGCTCTTTTATTTCTATTCATATTCGAGAAAAGGATCGACCTGCTTGAAAATAAAAACAAAGAGATTCGCCTGGAGCAAGCACTGCAGGAAGCACAATATAATAAATTGAACCAACAAATCCAGCCACACTTTTTGTTTAATACACTAAATGTCATATTGGGCTTGGCCCGCCTGAACAGGACGGCTGAATTGATACGGGCCTTAGAGGCATTTTCGCAATTCCTGAAATTCAAATATAAAGCATCAGAGCCATTGATCCCCCTTTCCCAGGAAATTCAGTATACCCAGCATTATCTCGATATCCAGAGCCTTCGCTTCGGTGATCGGCTCAAGATTGATATGGATTGCCCGGAACCATTAGCAATCGCACTTGTCCCCCCCTTCATTCTTCAGACATTGGTGGAGAATTCGTTTAAACACGGTTTGGAAAAAAAAGTGGGTGAAGCCCTGCTGCATATACGGTTTTATCTGGAATCGCAGATGGTGTATCTGGAAGTGGCGGATAATGGGTTAATGGGAAAGGAAACTTTCGTTACGGACGAAGGCGGCCATGGCCTGGATAATATCCAAAAGCGTTTATATTTGTACTTCAATGACCGTGCACAATTGAATATAGCATCTACTGAATCGGGAACTAAGGTAGAGGTATCATGGCCACTGGTTTTTGATAAGAAATTGGAGGAGGCGGAGCCGGAATGAATGTATTATTAGTTGATGACGAACCATTGGTCCTTGAACAAATGGAATATATGATTCAGTCCATATACCCTTTTTGGAAGTTTTACAAAGCTGCTGATGCCTGTCAGGCACTGACCCTCAACGAAAATCATAAAATCAACCTCGCTTTCCTGGATATTAATCTACCGGGGCGATCGGGTCTTGAATTTGGTGAAGACCTAAGGGCACTGAACGAAGAAGTCGAAATCATCATGGTGACCGCACATCAAAGTTTCGATTATGCCCAGCAATCCATCAGGATAGGCGTTGTTGATTATTTGACAAAACCTGTAATAGAAAGTGATTTGCATAAAGTCCTGGCCAAGTATGACAAAAGGGAATCTTCCCATAACTATTCAACCCTTATTCACCATTCTCTTTCATTCATTCATGAAAATTATGCTGAAAAACTCTCCCTTTCGGACATCGCTCATGAAGTGCATACCAATCCGACTTATTTAAGCAGGAAATTCCATGAAGAAGTCGGCACTTCCTTTTCGGAATATTTAATGCACTATCGAATAAAGGCCGCTAAAAGGGCCTTAACCAATAACACCAGCTGGAGCATATCAGACGTCGCTGAAAACTCGGGTTTCAATAGCCAGCATTATTTCAGCACTTTATTCCGGAAGATAGAGGGAATCACGCCCAAGGAGTTCCGCGAGAAAGGAAAATGAACATTGCGATCACGTACATTTCATGAATACGTACAAGGCCCCATTCAAATCGGGATGGGTTTAGGGATCATCTCCCTCCTGGCACGCTGGGTGACAGGAACCACGATATTATCCTCCCCCGAATCGATGGTGAAGTATGGAGTTTTCGGAGGGATCGGATACGCCCTGATGGGAGCGATCGCCCTGTCCATGTTCAGCTTCATCGGGAAGAGGGTTCGGAAGGATTTCCCAGTGGGTTTGACCATCGGGGACTATTTAAAAGCCCGGCTCAATCCCCTCGGATATTGGATATTGATCGTGATTCTGGTCATAACCAGCTTACACATTTTATTCATTCAGGGAATGGCCGCGTCCACTCTATGTCAGTTTCTTTTCGATACACCGCTTTATGTCGGGCTGTTCTTTTTTTTCGGTTTTTGTGTCCTTTATGCTGGGTTCGGCGGGTTAAAGCTCATTCATGGATTCGCAGCTTTTCAGGTCGTCTTCATGTTTGCCGCGGTAATTTTAATTCCTTTATACTTTTTCGTCAAGGAAGGGATTCAGCCTGTTTATGATGGGATTCGTTTATACCATCCATACATGCTTGTCATCAATAAGTATGATCTATGGAGTTTTCTTTTAGCTGGTCTTCTTGTTGGGTTCGGCCAGTTTTTCTTTGACCTGACATCATGGCAGCGATTATTCATGATGGAAATGAAAAAGGTTCCCTTAACATTCTCTTTATCCGGCCTTATTTGGATCATATTCCCGCTCTCCTTTTCATCCCTGTTCATCATGGTTATCTTTACCGGCGGCTTCACTGATATACACTCGATCCTGGCTGGATTGGCAAACAAAATCACGACACCATTCTTTTTCATCCTGTTTGTACTCTGCGCTTTCAGTGCAATCACCTCCACATTCGGTGCCTGCCTGCATTCATTGGTAAGCCTGATTGTAGCCAATATTCTTGAACCATTACAACCAAAAAAAAGCGACCAGCAAAAAATAAGGATGGCCTGCCTGCTCTCAATCTGTATTGGAGGATTGGTTTTCATCGCTACACTCTTCTACTCACCCAACCTGTTGGAGCTCTTATTTTACTCAGGCAATATATACTCGGCATTACTTGCACCAATCCTCGTTATCGTATTCAACAAAGGGAAAGTCCCTGACTACATACCGATAAGCGCGGTCCTGGCCATTTTGGCTTCATACATCATCCGGCCTTATGTAAGTGAATTCCAAAGCATATGGTTCAGCGGATTGGCTTCATTGACGATCATGGTGATTTGTATGATCCTTACCCTCATCAAGAACAAATGGAGGTTCGTGAAAACAAAACCATAAATACTGCAAACCCCATTCATTATGAATGGGGTTCTTCTTATTATCTCGGAATAACTTAACTTGCCAACTTTCTGAAATACCGATAAACCTTTTCTAGCTTTTGGGTCTGTTTCCCCTTTGGACTTTCCATATTTCCGAATTCAAAAAACTTCACTTTTTTGATTCCGACAAAATTGAATAGTGCTCTTTTCATCAAGATTTTATGCGCATCATTCAGCCAGAGAAGCGGATACTTTGCTGGTCCCTTCATCGTGGACACACATACGACAGACTTTCCTTTTAGTAGACCCTCTGGGAACAATCCCTTTTTATCCCTGTAGGCAAAATTCGCGGAAAATAATTGATCAATGTATCCCATCAGCATTGCCGGAGGCCTCCCCCACCAAATCGGATAGACAAAGACAATCTTGTCGGCCCAGGTCATTTGATTTCTATATTTTTCAAGCTGAGGATCACGATGCATATCACGCCTTCGTTTATGCTCATTGAACTCCAAGAGCGGATTGAAGCCCTCTTCATATAAATCCAAGACCTGCAGCCCCTTTATGTTCGGGTTCTCCTTACTTCCTTTGATGACTTTTTCTAAAAAAGCATGGCTTAGGCTTTTATGATTTGGATATGTGTAGATGATCAGCATGTTCATGACGTACCCCCATTTACTTATCATTTGATAACAATCATATAACAGCATCTTTTTTATTGTCAAATGATAATTGTATTTTGATAACACTTTTGATATCTTCACATGAGAGGTGAAAGTTATGGACAAAAAAGCTCTTTTTGAAAAAATGGTCACATTTACGACTTCCGTACATCAAGTGACACACGAATTGACCCAAAACGCCAAATCTGATTCCATCACGCCGGTACAATATAAAATTCTTGAATATATAACAGTCAGTCAGCCTGTCACACCAAGTGAAATCAGTGACTGTCAGCATATCTCCATGCCTAACACAAGCCGTGAACTGAAAAAATTAAGCGAAAAGAATTTAATTGAAAAAATAAGTGATTCGGTAGATAGACGCAAACAATACATCCGCCTCTCCAAAGAGGGGGAAATGATGATGAACGATACTTTTGCTATCGTAGAATCCCGTTTCCAAAGCCGCCTGCAACATGCATCAAATGAAGATTTAGCGGAAATTGCCCGTGCCCTGGACATTCTTCAAACAAAACTTTTTTACTAAATAAACAAAAATGGCTCCCGAGATTGAAGTTGACAAAGAATCAACTTCAATCTCGGGAGCTCCTTAATATCTCCATTATGATCAGGTACCGCAAAAGGTCCGGTATGGCTTAGTTGACTCAGGCAGTGCGGCGTATTCAGCTTGTTCCTCGCAGTGTGCATAAGGATTTGCAAGAACTTTCAAAAGCCGTTCCATCACGCTGTAGTCCCCTTGTTCCACTGCCGCTTCCAACGCCTCTTCCACCCGGTGGTTCCGTGGGATCACGGCAGGATTGCTGTTTTGCATCAACTGATTTGAAGATTCTTTCGATTCCTTCTGCCTGCCCAGTCTCGCCAGCCAAAGCTCTTGCCACTGAGCGAATTCCGGTGTCCCGAAAAGGACAGTATCCTCCATTTTATCAAAGGTCAAAGCACGGAACGTATTAGTATAGTCGGCACCATGCTTCTTCATCATACTGAGGATGCCATTAATAAGCGCTTCATCCTGAGTCTCTTCGTTGAAAATCCCCAGCTTCGCCCTCATTCCCGCTACCCAATTAGAGTGATAAAGATCATTAAAAACGGAAATCTTATCTTGGGCCAGTGTAACGGCTTGATCTTGGTCATCATGCAACAGCGGCAATAGGGATTCAGCGAATCGAGCAAGATTCCAACCTCCAATTACCGGCTGGTTACCATAGGCATAGCGGCCTTGTCTATCAATTGAACTGAATACCGTTGCAGGGTCATAGGCATCCATGAAGGCGCAAGGGCCATAATCGATGGTTTCCCCGCTAATCGTCATGTTGTCGGTGTTCATCACCCCATGAATGAAGCCAACCAGCTGCCATTGGGCAATGAGCTCAGCCTGACGCTTGACCACTTCCTGCAGCAGCGAAAGATAACGGTTTTCATCGGATTCAATGTCTGGAAAATGACGCTTAATGGCATAGTCGGCAAGTGTCCGGAGTTCCTCGATCGTGCCCCATTTTGCAGCGAATTGAAAAGTTCCGACACGAAGATGACTCGAAGCCACACGGGTCATGATGGCACCAGGCAGCCCGGTTTCACGGATCACCGTTTCACCGGTCGTCACCACTGCCAGACTTCGGGTGGTAGGAATGCCAAGCCCATGCATCGCCTCGCTGATGATGTATTCGCGCAGCATCGGTCCAAGTGCAGCCCGGCCATCGCCCCCGCGGGAGTATGGCGTTCTTCCTGGACCCTTCAGCTGGATATCGACCCTCCCCCCTTCTGGCAAGACCTGTTCGCCAAGCAATATCGCCCGGCCGTCCCCCAACATGTTAAAATGACCGAATTGATGCCCGGCATATGCTTGGGCAAGAGGCGCAGCACCTTCGGGAACCTCGTTTCCGGCAAACACCGCCACGCCATCTTCGCCTTGTAGCTTTTTCACGTCCAAACCAAGAGTTCCAGCCAAACTCTCATTGAGAATGACCAACTCCGGTGAACGTACAGGAGTCGGGTTCGTGCTCGTGAAAAACTTTTCCGGAAGACGTGCATAGCTATTGTCTAAATTCCATCCTGTTTCATTAGTCATGATTTCTCCTTTTCTTATTTTGACTTTTGTATAAAGGTTATTTCTCTATTTAGTTAAAACACGCAATAAAACTCAGTTGCAGTCCATTTTTTAATGTCTACTTCTAACAATTAATTATACCGTTTCTGTATAAAAATGGCTCTTTTAAAGTCGTGTTAAATCAACGCCCCGGGATTTCATAGACGATTCTGTAAAACACCAATATCCTCATCGATTTCTAAGAATGAAAGAAAGCAGGCACCCTTAATGGGTCCCTGCTTCTTCTCCTTTAAATATCAGCTTCCGCTATACATTTGTAAAGCGGTTTAGCTCCAGTACAAATTTTAAGAGTCTGTTTTATTCATTATTAAGCTCAGCTTCATTTATATTAATCATCGCAACTTGTTTCCCACTACTTAAAACTATTTTGATGATTCCTTCTCCTGACATTGATTCAAATGAACGAATTGTATCTCCTTTTATTTTTTCGGAGTATACCTTTTCTCCCGTTGAATCGATTATTATATATTCTAATTCACTACCAGTTTGATCTTTCTTTATAGAAATTGTATTTTTTCCTTTTAATATAGTTTTTATTTCAAGCGTTTTCTTTTTTTGAATATAGCCAGAGATACTCATATTAGCCAATAATTCTTTTGAGTTTTTTAAATAGGTTGTATTAATTTCAAGTCCATCACGTGCCATTGTTCTTGAGTCAGTATAAACATTCATTAAGATTAGTCCAAGCAGCAAGGTTCCTTTTAATCCTAGTAATTTTTTCATAATTAAAATCTCTTATCTCATTTTTTCAATCATGATATGAATACTCACTTTAGTGGCCTCGATCAATATTACTACAATTACATATGCCAATAGTTATAATTTCATTCTGAAACATTATGCATCAAAAAAGCCTGCCATTGATTCGGCAGGCTTGTTTCTTCTCGTTTCTTTTTGGTTCCATCCTCCACCCATTCAAGGATATGCTTAATTCAATAAAGTCAGGCTGATAAAGGCAATGCCAAATATACAGTACAGAATGAGGGTAAAGGGCTGGGGAAAAATAATATATACGATCATACTAATGATCATCAGCAGGATGCTGAAGGCATTTATTCTATCTCTCCACATACTCACCTTTGGTCAACTCCTTTTCCACAAGCGTAAGGTACATTTTCATCGCAAACTTCTTCCGGTACTGCTTGTTCGGCTTTTAGGAAGCACTCCCCCCACAGTCAAAGCGAACATCAGCAAAAATAGAGTTACTTTCTTCATCCAACGTTTCTCTAAGTTATAATGGCTTTGTGCCTATTTTGTATTATTTTCATTTTTCGTTAGTAAGTAAGCGACTGATAATTTATAATTATAAGATTGAACCCGCTAAACAGCCATGTAGCCAAAATGATAAATCCATAAAAATAATTTAAATATTCAGACTTTTTAAGGGGTATGAAGTGAATGATCTATAAAACTTTCAAGGTTGTATTAAGAGCCTTGCACAAAGGCCAAACCGAGGAATTCGCTTATGTTTTTGAAGGGAAAAGCTTGCTTATCGGCCGTGCAAGCCAGCACTCCAAAGCTGATTTCAGGCTTTACAATGACTTTGTTTCCAGGGAACATTGCCGGATTTATATGGAAGATGGACAGCTCCTCATTGAGGATTTGGCAAGCAAACACGGTACCTCGGTGAACCAGATCCCACTCGCACCGGGCAATTCCTGTCACATTGAACCGGGGGATTCGATTACTTTGGTTAATGGATTGATTGAATTCATGATCTCCATCGACAACGATTTAACACGGGATTTCACTCCGGTGAACCCAGATTTCCAGCAAACCGTCACTATCAATGAGCACCTTCAGACCGTGATCATCAATGAAGAAGCACCCATTAAAATGCCGACAAAGGAATTCAATTGCTTTAAGCTGCTTTATGAAAATTTGGACAACCTTATTTCAAAGGAAGAGATTGTCCAGCAAGTATGGCCAGAAAGAGTCGGTGATCCCGAGCAAATCGTGACGGCAGAAGAAATCGCTTCACTCCTGTACCGGGTGCGGAAACGGATAAATGGACACTTCGCAATAAAAGCCGTCATTCAAAAAGGATATTATATGGAATCCATCCATTCATTCAATCTATCGGACTTATAATGACAATCATTCGAAGACATGAAAAAAAGCATTGCTGATAACAATGCTTTTTTTTCACGTTTATATCGAGGATGGCAAGCAGGTATCCACCCGTTCCATTCCATTATCATTTCTTTGGCAAGTCCAGATTAGTGAATTCATCCACTGGAACGATGTCTTCTTCCATATCCATTACCTTTAGCACAACCCGGTCTCCTACATTCGTCAACACAATATCTGATAGCGCGTTAACACCAGGGTCCACCGAGAACCGTTTGGCATTGCCTTCGACGATTAAATGGAATACGTATCCATTTGAGAGATTGGCATCATTGATCCTTAGTACCTTCCCCTTTATTTCTTTCATCTCAAAGCCTTTTTGAGGCGTCACACCGCTGACTTTCCCTAAAGAGGCAATCAGTTTTTTATAATTGCGGAAAGCTTCGTCTTTCGTTTTCCCAAAGACCACTTGGGGATTATCGCTATTGGCGTACACGATCGCCACACCTTGGAACTTGCTGCCCTTTGTAACCGGAATGACATAAGTGGGAGCACCGTAAATCGTATAGAAAATTCCATTAGTGGCTTTCCAGCCTGGATACTTAGACAAAAACTCACTCGCATTGGCGTTGGACTTTGCTTCCTTTCCAGTCAGAACGGACGTGACGCCTTTATAGTACGTCATTTCACCGGTCTTGGCATTGAAAACACCATAACCTACAAGGGTTTTGGAGTTGCCTTTTGATTTAGCCCGGGTAAAGTCCACTACATAAATCAATTCGCCTTTTTCGTTAAACGTAACTTGCATATTATCTTCATTAGGAATCAGGACATCTTTTTTCGGCCCAATCAGGGACTGGTTTTTCCACCCGTGAACATATTTTCCCCAGTAGGTCCAATATTCCAGGGCTGTTTCCAATGTGAATGTCCGATCTACCCATTTAGGCTCTTTTCCTTTTGGATAGTAGTTCGTGTCCCCCGTTTCCGGATTCACCAATACCACCCCGTCCACTACGGGACCGCTGCGGTATTTCAAATAATGTCCGACTGAAGCCACGAAGAAGGGCTTCCCATCTTCGTTCGGTTCCAAATATGAATCATGGATGATCTTATTCGGGTACGCCTTGCGGATGGTCCTTTCCAAATCATGATCGAGGTACTGTGAAGGAGCATACAGCATCTTCCCTTTGACAGTACTTGCCCCTTTATCCGTCGATACGGCGGAAATCAGATTATAACCTGGCGTGTATTCCGCTTTCCCGGCTTTCAAAAACCCATCCATTTCAATGGGTGAAGTATAGGCCAATTCATCATTGATATTGGTTAGACGGTATTCCCCTTCAGTGAAATATGATGCATTTTCTATTTTATTAATCGCTGCATCGCCTTTTGCGTCAGCCATTTTCACTGTAACAAGCGGCATGGTTTTTATATCTTGAACTTCTTCCAGCTCTTTTTTCTTATCAACCTTCGCCAATCCATGCAGATCTGCGGCAAAAGTGAGCGGGTAAAACAGCATGATGACCCATGCTAATATCAAAACGACACCAATCAAACTGTTGAAATGTACGTTCCAAGGTGTTTTTGGCTGCTTTGCCGCTTCGTTTCCCCTCCGATTCCGTCGGTTACTTGAAGATTCACTGGCACTGTACATATACATTCTTGAATCGATGATGAGAATGAGCCCTAGAATAATGGCAAAACACGAAAAAAATGCAGCGGCAGTAAGATCCAGCAGCATGATATCGATAACGAAAAACAATACGGCAGCAGAAACTAAAAGTCTCAGAACTTGTTCAATGAAAAAAGGTATATCCTTTTTGGTGATTGCGTTTATCCATCTCTGCGGTATCAAGGAAAGTCCCAGTATGGCAAATGGGATTTTCATTAAAATTCCTTTTAAGATGAAACCGAGTAGTGAAAGTATCATGGTTTTAAAAATCTCTCCTTGTCATGTATGTTCCCATTTACCCATTTTATCACTTTTGTACAACTAATTTACTATTTTTTAAATATATCGAAATAACGTCAAAAAACTTTCAATACAATTTACACCAAAGATGCTACTTTTACCGATTTAATGTTTATATAGAATCTAGAAAAGGATGGAAGTCAAAGGGGACGAAGCCTTATGATTTATGAAGAAGCCTACCAATACCTATTAAGGAATGTATCTTCCACTGAATTCAATACGTGTTTGAATGCGTGATTGGGGCGGGGTCATCCAGAGTCCGCTTTCTTATGATGGCCCAAGGAGTCGGAACGACAGAAAAGTACTTTCGGCAGATCGTCAATAAATTCACCGCACCACAAGGACATTAAAAAAGTGTTTGTCTCTTCATTACCTAACCCGGCTATTATATGTTATCCAAGTGAACGAATCCCGTTCTCTTTTTTAGCTTGTAACGAAAGCCTGTGAATTGAAGAATGACGATTGTTGTTTGGTGATTGTCCCATTGATTTCTCCTCTGAATTCGTGTGTTTCATTTGGATCTTGTGGAAAAGCCAACTTGGTCATTAAGTTTTTGACAGCAGGCCATATAACCCCTGGAAGGGCAATGACATTTATCAGGAGTTATTCTAAGCGTCTTAGTATGGGTCTGTATAAAGGAACTGAAAAATGTTCTGATCATCAGTATGAATACGGTATTGAATGTGACAGGCCGCTATACGGTAAAAGAAATGGGCCTCCATTTAGAATGGAAAGCCCTATGACCTGTTATGGTATTAATAATATTTTCCCCGAACTCTTCCGGCTTTCAAGAAGTCTATGCGCATCCGCTCCATTTTCCAACGAAAAAAGAGTCGGATCTTTGACGAGGATTTTCCCTGACAGAATACATTGGAATAGCTCAGCTGTTCTTCTTGTCCGTTCTTCATGGGTGGTCAGGACGTTCCAAAGGTCTCCGCCAATTAATGCCTTCGATGTATCCATTAACATTCTCGGGTCGATTTTTTCTGGATCACCGCCTGCCATCCCAAAAAATACGACAGTTCCTCCAGTCTTGGTCGCACTGAAACTATCCATCAAGGTTTGGCCCACTGATTCATAAACAACATCAACGCCTTTACCGCCGGTTATATCCTCAATGGAATCCACCCAGTCCGATTCGTAAAGGAAAACATGATCCGCACCCATTTGCTTGGCAACAGCCGCTTTATCATTTGATGAGGTCAAGCCAATGACCTGACCGCCCTTCATCCTGATCATCTGTGTCAGTAATTGGCCGACTCCCCCTGCAGCGGCATGGACCAGAATGGTTTCCCCTTGTTTAACTGGATGGCTGTCATGAGTTAAATATTGGGCAGTCAATCCTTGAAGTAAAATGGAAGCGGCCGTTTCAAAGGAAATGCCCTCAGGCAACGGTAACAGTTTATCAGCTGGAACTGAAACCAGCTCTGCGTTGGCATGGGGAACGTCAGCGAACCCGACGCGATCACCCACTTTCACATGATGGACATCTTCCCCGACATATTCAATGACCCCTGCTCCTTCATACCCTAGAATGAATGGGGGATCACCCACCAAATGATAATTTCCTTTCCTTCTATATATATCAGCAAAATTCAATCCGATTGCTTTCATTCGAACAATCACGGCTGATTTTGAATGTTCAGGTTCTGCAATTTCCCTTACAGACAGAACTTCCGGCCCGCCGAAATCATCAAAGACAAGTGCTTTCATCATCCTGACTCCCTTCAATAGTTCTTCATTCTTAAAGATATAGGATGAACCATTTGATGGCAAGAAACATAAATGACCGCCCTGCCATTAAAGGCTAGAGCGGTCATAAGTTTATTCAATCTGTATTGGAGCCAGGACCGTTCTTTCGTTTATTCGCAGAGTATTCTTTACCGTGGGCTTCATGTTCTGCAATGATATTCGCTTTCGGAATATGATTATTCTTTTTCGGTGAAGCGATACGGTTGCGATGTTTTTTTCCCATGATCTATCTCCCCTTCATTATTGCTTTTTAAGTAGAACTGTTTCATGCATCTAACGTTAGCTTGTCCGATTACCACCGAAAATACCGGAAAAATAGGCACTTCATAATAAAGGAAAAGCCTTCGTGAAACCCGAATAGATAGAAAACTGATATAGGAGGAGAAAAAAGATGTTTCCTTTATTAAATACGGAAAGGTTACGCTTACGGGAAATTCATGAAAGTGATGCGGAAGCTCTTTTCCAATGTCTATCAAAAGATGAAGTCACCCGCTTTTATGGCCAGGACTCATTGGAAAATGTCGAACAGGCGAAGGATATTGTAGCATCTTTTGCGAAAAACCATCGGGAAAAACGAGCGATACGATGGGGAATTGAAAGAAAAGATACGCAGGAATTGATTGGCACCATCGGTTTTCATGCCCACAGTCCCAAATACAGACGGGCGGAAATCGGTTATGAAATTCATCCTGCACATTGGCGCAAAGGATTTGTGTCAGAAGCTCTTAAAGAAATTATCGCTTACGGTTTCAACGACCTTGATTTAACCCGCATCGGCGCGGTCGTTTTTCTGGAAAACCAGCCATCAAGTGCGCTCTTGCTTAAGCTAGGCTTCATCCAGGAAGGAATATTAAGGAGTTATATTTACCAAAACGGCATCCCTCATGATACATATGTCTATTCCTTACTGAAGTGAAACAAAAAAATCTCCATTGAAGAAATTTGAAAAATCCCTTCCGATAACTGCCTGGCGAGTCCCCGCTTAATGCTTGCTTTGATGAGGCTTGTCGGCAGTTGGCGAAAGGGTGTGGATTTTCGAAATCCGGCCGGAACTTAGATTCCGCCCTTAACAGAACACACGTTCCTTATTCTATTTACTTATTAGAATGTGATAAAACAGTAAATAAATTACCTTAATATTCCAAATTACCTACAAAAAAAAGTCACCAAAACATGGCGACTCTCACTTCACGATTTAGAGATAGTCCTTCAACGCCTGCTGCAGTGTACCCTTTGTTTCTGCTTTATTATCGAGCTGAATCCCTGAACGGATCATTTTCGTAACAACCTCTGGGCGTAATCCAGTCACTACAGCTTTACACCCCATCATTGCCGTTCCATCGAGGATTTTCATCAAATCAGTGATCATTTCAACTTCCATTTCGATGATACCGGACATATCCAAGATCAAGGTCTGTATCCGCAGTTTACCTATCTCCATCAAAACCTTTTCTTCAATTATCTGTATTCGTGAATAATCGATTGTCCCGATTAACGGAAGGACACAGGTGGTGGAAGTGACGGGAATGATCGGAACGGATAGATTTTCCACCAAGTTTTGCTGAGCGAGAATCAATTTGTCTTTGTAATCGGAGTAACTGACAAAAAAGGATTTAAGAAAAACATCAACACTTTCATTCACTTTTTTCTCTAATTCAAAAAAGACCTTGGAATCCTCCATAAACGCTTTCTTATCTTGTTCAAATTTATAAAGAAAGGTCCAAAGCGTTCTGCGAAGGGCTTGAATCCATTCCAGCTTGAATGAAAGCGTCAAGGAGTGGGTTGCCCAAGTTACTCCCTCTTTTTCGGCAAAAGCAATCATATCCGTTTCATTATGTTCCACTATATATCGAATGAGCTTATGTGCATTATTCAAAAGGTCGACATTTCCAATCAGTAAAATTTCTTCGATTTTATCCCTGACATTGACCGCTGCTGATAAAAGATATTCTTCAAACTCACTTTTATTCTGCAAAAGGAATTCCATTATTTTATCTTCATCATAAACAAAACTCACTCTTCTCCACTCCCTTTTTGAACATACAACTGTGATTTTTGTTACTATTTACTTTCTATATGGGTAGAGTTTTTTCCTGCAAATTGCTCATATATTAAAAAGTTGTCAAGTAAATGGGGTAAAGCCGGTTAGATTTCATCTCCTGAAAAAACATTTTTCGATGCGGAAGAGAAAATCAGATGTGTGGACGATTTCCCATATTTAATGGCTTCATCGACGAAGTCTTCCAGCGTTTCCATGGAAAATGTACTTATTTTAATCAAATAACTGTATTGACCGGCTAACCGGTGGCATTCCAGTACTTCCGGGTGGTTCAAGCTAAATTGATAAAAGTCTTTGCAACGATCCGTTTCGAATAATATGAATGCTGTTATGCTTCTATCAAGTTTTTCAAGGGATATTTCGGTTTTATATCCTTTTATCACTCCGCTTTCCTCTAATTTATTCACACGTTCTTTCGTTGCTGGAGCCGTTAAGGAAACTTCATGTGCCAGTTCTTTCATGGACATACGTCCATTATTCTCAAGCAAGGAAAGTATCTTTTTGTCCGTTCGATCCATTTCAATCACTCCCACTTTTTATTATTAATAAAATTTACCTAAACACATTATAAAATAAATAGAAATGAAATGATTACGTAATTTATCTTATGTATTAGGGAATTTGCTTTTTATATAATAAATACAAATATAAATAAGGGGGATGCGCGATGAAAAAAGTATTGATGCTGCTATCCAATGGATTCGAAGCGGTTGAAGCGAGTGTGTTTACAGATGTATTGGGCTGGAATAAATTAGAGGGTGATGGTACGACTGATCTGGTTACGGTGGGACTTCATGAACAATTGACATGCACATGGAATTTCATCGTGCAGCCCGAATTGACCCTCGATCAAGTGAACCTTGATGACTTCGATGCTTTGGCCATTCCAGGAGGTTTTGAAGAAGCCGGTTTCTATGAGGATGCCTATGATCAGAGGTTTCTTGATGTGATCAAGCATTTTCATGATAAGAACAAAATCATAGCAACCATTTGTGTAGGTTCTCTCCCACTAGGAAAAAGCGGGATTTTGAACGGAAGAAAAGCCACTACGTACAACCATCCAACCAGTAAGAGACAGGGCCAACTAAAAGATTTCGGTGCGATTGTGGTGAATGAACCGATTGTCGTCACGGACAATATCATTACATCCTACAATCCTTCCACAGCATTCGATGTTGCCTTTACGCTCTTGGAAATGCTCACTTCAAAAGATAATTGTAAACATGTGAAAGAATTGATGGGTTTCCATTAAGAATGTCTTATACAATTTGGATGTTGATTTCCGCAGGCAGACGGCGGAAAGGATTTCTGATATCAACTGAACCCTTATTAAAGGAAAATACTGCAGGCAAACTCGTTTTCTACGAGTTCGTCTGCAGTCAGGGGTTCCGAATGAATTCGGAACCCTTTTCACATTACTTCCAATAAGCCAATGAACGGGTTTTCATGGATTCACGGAACTGTTTTGTTGATTCTGGCAGGACTTTATTCGTTGCATAATCGATGATGACACCATGCTGGCGTATGACATCGAGACTATCCAGCTCGCCATTGGCGAATTTATCTTCCACGCTTTGCATGTTCTCCTCAAGCCATTGTTTGCGGTTGTTTCTGATATAAGACCTAGCTTGTTTCGTTGCTTCCAGATCTATTTCGAATAAATCGAGATCTTTATCGATTTCCTTGATCACGACTCCATAATCTTTTTTAGCTCGCTCAATTGAAACATACTCATCGATAACATCTTCCAAAACAGCTTCGGGACATCTTTCAAGCGGATCTCCCAGTCCCCCGCCCCCAGCGGATGGACGCACAAAGGAATCTCCTTGCTGCACTTTTACATTTGAGAAAATTGCACCTAAATATCGTTCGTCTTCCTTGCCCGGATTCAGCCATGCTCCATGTGGGGAAGAAGGAAGCCCGCCAAAAATCCCCCATGTTATTGAACGGGAACGATCACAGCAATAAGACATCACCGTGTTTTTGACATTGGTGAGTGTACCGCCCTTTTCTACACCGCAACCGCCGCGGTATTTACCCGGTCCGGCAGAGTCGGTAATGATTTCATGCTTCATCGTCACGACTGGCGACAATCTCTCTTGCCCTTCGCAGGGCTGTACGCTGAGTCCCAAACCGAATGTCGGCGAAGTGGCGTTCACACCGTCCCGATCATAGCGGCCTCCATGACCGCCTGCCATCCAGTCGTACCACATGAAGTATTTATCCTGCTCCTGGCGTTGATCCCAACCGCCGATAAGTAAATACTCCAGGTTAAATGAGCATGCGATCGCTCTTTCCGGCATGATGTTGGACCAGAGTTCGAAGCACGCACTCATGATTTTTTCATAGGCCCCTGAACAAAAACCGGTTACGGCAATCGGTGCCGGGGCATTGACTACGGAGTTTTCCGGCAGTTCGATTTTCACCACTCTGTAAAAGCCGGAGTTCAGGGGTATTTCTGGAAAGAATGTCTTGGTTCCTGAGTATGCCGCTGATAAAGATGCCCCGAAACCAGCATTCAAAAAACAGCCGATATAAGAATGCGATCCAGAAAGATCATAAAGGATTTCGTCATCCGTGATGGTCATCTTAACCCGAATCGGAATCAGACCGTCTCCGGCTTCCGGGTCCATATCAATATAATCGACGGTCTCCCAGGTTCCATTCGGTAAAGACGCAACCTTGGCCCGGGCCAGGCGCTCCACATAATTCTGCACTTCCGCAAAGGCGGACAAAGTCGTATCGATTCCATACTTCTCGATGATGGCAAACAACTGGCGCTCGCCTACCTTGGCCGCTTCCACTTGAGCACGCAAATCTCCAACACGTTCTTCAGGGACGCGCATGTTCAAAGCGAGCACATTGACCACATCTTTTAAAAATGTTCCTTTACTATAAATCCTAAGCGGCGGAATCCTTACCCCCTCGCCGAAATGTTCCTTGGCATTGATATCAAAGGAGCCAGGTGTCGATCCCCCCATATCGGCCCAGTGGCCATTCGTCTGCATGAACGCAATGAGCTTGTTCTCATGGAAGACAGGCAAGAGGACCCGTGTGTCATTGAAATGAGTGCCGCCTCGATACGGATCATTGACCAAGAATACGTCCCCAGGATGGATATCACCCTTGAAGTCCTCTATTACCGCCTTTGCCGTTAGATGCAATGTTCCTACATGGACCGAAATATCCTGCGTCCCTTGCATGACTGTATTTCCTTCTGCATCACAAAGAGCACAGCTGAAATCCCGATTATAAATGACGAAGGAATAGCATGTCCGAAGGATTTGTTCCGCCATCTGATCTACAAGGTTAACGAAGCCATTTTTTATCACTTCAAATGTCACCGGATCTAAACCTGTTTCAACTCCAGATTGGTCAACTAACTGTTTATTCGACAATGAAATCCACCTCTTTTTATTTATTTTGGGAAAGAATCAAGTTTCTGTATTTATCAACTTTTGCCGTGAAATTTGGTGGTATGACAGTCGTTGTATCAAGCTGATCCACTATGGCAGGGCCCGTGATTTCAGAAAAGGCCGGAATGAGTTCCCGGTTATAGACGTTCGTATTTACATATCCCTCTTCTTCAAAATAGACATCACGCGTTTCCTTCAAGGCATCGGCAAGTGTGCCTCCAGGTTCATAAGTCGGGAATTCAGGTTTTGGCACAGTCCCGATAGCCGTAACGAGCAGCCCGTAAATTTCCACGGTCTGTTCTTTATCGGAGAAAGAAAATTCGCGTTCATGCTCTTGATGGAAACGGTCAAGGGTCTCTTCCAATGAAGAAATCGGGCAATCGACTTCTATCGCCAATGAACGCCACTGTCCCATATACCTCATGTCAATATATCTCATCAATGTGGAAGCTTCTTTAGCGACCCCTTCTTCTTGCAATAACTCTGCGGCCTCTTTTTCCATTCCGATGAATTCTTTCTCTAAATCCTTTAACGATACATCCTTGACGTTCTTGACATAGGTTTTGGATATATCATGACGAACATCAACCAACAGGCATCCCATTGCGGCGGCTACTCCCGGATGCGGCGGGATGATGACGGTCGGGATTTCCATTTCCTTGGCCAAGTACGCTCCATGTAGGGGTCCAGCCCCGCCGAAAGCCACAAGTGCAAAGTCGCGCGGGTCGTATCCCCGTCTGACTGAAATCAGCCTTAGGGCATCACACATATTGGCATTGGCCACCCGTGTGATGGCGTTCGCCGCTTCTTCAATCGTATAATCGAATTTCTTGGCGATCTTATCCACGACTTCAATCGCTTTTTGTTTATCCAGTTCCATTTGTCCATCCAATAGTTTGGTGCCAAGTCGTCCCAAGACAATATTGGCATCGGAATTGGTCGGTTCCACCCCACCCCTGCTATAGCAAGCAGGTCCAGGAACCGCCCCTGCACTTTGAGGGCCATTACGTAAAGAACCGCCTTCATCCACCCAAGCTAAGCTTCCGCCTCCTGCTCCAATCGTCAAGATTTCAATACTTGGGAACCCGATCGGATATCCATACTCGATATACCAATCTTTCGTAATTCGTAAATCACCATCATGCATCAAGGAAATATCGGTGCTCGTCCCCCCCATATCCAGCCCAATGGCATTATTAAAACCGCAAAGCTGGGCGATATGTTTACTGGCAATCGCACCTGCAGCAATGCCGGAGCTTGCAAGTCTTGCTGCATAACGGGGAACGGTCTGGGATGTCATTACCCCTCCGCCGGAGTGAAGCACTAATATGTCATCTTCATATCCCCGTTTAGTCATTTCACCTTCAAGGGTTTTAATATAGTTGCTGACAGTCGGTCCTAAAACCGCATTGACAATCGTCGTACTCATGCGCTCATGTTCAAAAATCTCAGGAAGGACTTCACTTGAAATGCATATATAAACATCCGGGAGTTCCTCCTGGATGATTCGTTTCACTTTCGCCTCATTGCTTCCATTTACATATGAGTTCATGAAGCAAACCGCAATCGATTCGGTACCGCGCCTTTTTAATTTCCGTGCCAGTGACCGTACTTCCTCTTCATTGATTTCCGTCAAGACATTCCCGGCAAAGTCGATGCGTTCTTCCACTTCAAAACGGTCTCTTCTTTGGATATACGGTTTGGCTACATCATCATATGTATCCCATAACTCAAGCTTGGTTCCTCGGCGGATTTCCGATACATCCCGAAATCCAGCGGATGTAATCAATGCTGTCTTTGGCAATTTCCTTTCAATCAAGGCATTGGTGCCCACAGTTGTACCATGGGAAAAAACTTTAATACTTTCACAATCTATTTCCGCTTTCGCAATTCCATCCAAAATACCGATCTCTGGATTCAAAGGAGTCGACGACGTTTTCGTAATGGAAATTTCCTTCGTACTTTCATCAAAAACGAACACATCCGTAAAAGTTCCGCCTACATCAATTGCCAGCCTAGTTTGCTTCGTACCTATCATATAACTCCCACCCCTGCTACAAGATTTAATATACTTTATACCTTTTGACATTACCTTGCGCCCATTGCACCGATTAATAGAACTGTGTGAAAGAGTATCAGCCAGCCGCTGGATTTTCTTAGGCCAAAAACGGAACAAGATGAATGATGAAATAAAAAAAACCAGTCATATCAATAAGAAATAATTGATATAACTGGTTTTTGATTTAGGTCTAGCTTCGCTGGACGGCGAAGTCTATTAGATTCGACAGTTATTTATAGATTCATCTTTTAAGTCACCGAGTCCATTTTAAGCGATGTCAGAGTAGAATTTCTAGAAAAAACTACCTGTTTACACCATGGCTATATACTTTATCTTACGTCAATTCATGATAAAGTCAAGGGTATTTTTGGAATATTTAAATAACTATAGCTTGAGAATTAAGAGTGGGATTTATTACAAAAATAAGTAAGCATAACTGTTTCGCTATGCTTACACAATAATATTATTTATCAGGTGTTTCCGATGTGCCTTCCTCACTGTTTTTGAGGTAAACTTCAGAAATTCCATTCATACCTTCCGATAGTTGTGCTTTGGTATATTCCATACTGCCAACCAGTTTATGAAGCTTATTATCGTTATTCTGTTCTGTAAGTTTAGATTCTGAATCAGTCACATTTTTTCACCTCCATCATTTAGGATGGCAAATCAAGATGGAAATATGTATGAAAGGCTTCGATGATAGACACCCTCTTACAGTTCATTTTAGGTAAATAATGGGATAACCCATTGGAATCCGTACTTCAAATAAGCAGGAAAAGATTATTTTATGAATCTTTTTTAAAAAATCAGCTGTTTTCAAGCCACTAAAGGGATATACTATAGGATAGCATTTATTACATTTTTGTTAGTATTTTTTCTTGTCACACATTGTGTAATATTTTACAAGTTTTTCTATTTACATCAACAAAATGCTTATTGCAAAGGAGAATTGGATATGTCAGAAACGATTACCCAATCACAAACTGAACAACTTAATGCCCGCCAAAAACAATTAGATGTACTGGATCAATTATTAAAGCCTGAGGTTCAGGAATCATTGAACACTTTAGTTGAGCAGTTACCAAAACTGACTGAGTTAGTGAATATTTTAACAAAGTCATATGATTTCGCTCAATCGGTTGCGACTGATGATGTCTTGA
>NZ_JAKXEE010000003.1:0-651694 GCF_022603275.1 Peribacillus sp. Aquil_B1
GCGTAAACCGTCTTTCCATCTTCTCTCATGCGAGAAAAGAACGTATCCGGTATTAGCTCCGGTTTCCCGAAGTTATCCCAGTCTTATAGGCAGGTTGCCCACGTGTTACTCACCCGTCCGCCGCTAACCTCAGGGAGCAAGCTCCCATCGATTCGCTCGACTTGCATGTATTAGGCACGCCGCCAGCGTTCGTCCTGAGCCAGGATCAAACTCTCCGAAGAAATGTTTGACTTGCTCATTTGCTTTTTGATAGTGTGTGCTCACTTAAAATTTAACGTTGGCGCTTTGTTTTGTTCAGTTTTCAAAGAGCAATTTATTGTCGTTTCTCTCAGAAGCGACCTCTATAATGTAACACATTCTGTCACGTTTCGTCAACAACTTTTTTTAAAATGTTTTTCACAGCTTGTTAGCTGTTTAAGTTGCTGTCTTAGCGACAAGAAATAATATACCATGTACTAAAAATGTTTGCAATACGTTTTTTAAAACTTTTTCAAAAAAAATCGTTTCACCTATTTTCTTCTATATATTCTTTATACAACGCACCCTTATCCCTGCTTTCTGGGGGCATGCTCATGGTTTATGAATAAACGAAGCATATTTCTAAAGAAACACAAATAGTCATATATAGATATCTTTTTCCATGAGGTGAAGCAATGAATCTACCATTAATCGGATTACTCATTTCTTACAGTATGACCCTTTACTTATTCAGTACCGCTTATTACGAAGCCATCAAGTTCAGCAGGGAAAAAGGCAAGGTGAATGGCACGACGTTTTTATTCAGCTTTACTTTCGCTTTGGTTTTCACAAGGATCACCTATTTGTTTCACCCCTATTAAATAAAAGCAGTAAGTCGGGAGACTTACTGCTTTTATACGGAAACTTGCGCTTCTTCATGTGCCTTGCTTTTCTTTTCATCTTTTAAGAACATCATCAAACCACCCAATATGATGGTACCTCCCAGGACCTGGGTCCAGAGTATCGGTTCATCTAATATGAAGTAAGCCAGAATTGTCGCTCCCACCGGTTCAAGTAAGATTCCCATCGAAAGCGTTGAAGTGCTTAACCACTTCAGTGACCAATTGAATAAAGAATGCCCTAATAAAGTCGGGAAAATCGCAAGCAAAACGAAATAGACCCAATCTGAAGCAGGATAAGGCGCTAATGCCTCTCCCTTGAAGATCACATAGAAAAACAATGCAACAGCACTGATTGCATACACGACAAATGTATATGTTATAGAAGAGATACGTTTTCGGACATTTTGACCAAACAGTAAATAACCGGTTACCAGCGCACATGCGATAAGCGAAAGAATATCTCCCCAAAGCGCCATACCGCTAATTCTCAAATCACCCCAGCTAATGACGAGGCTGCCTGCTATCGCAATGATGCCGCTCAATATCGCCTTCATTGAAAATCTTTCTTTAAAAAACAGGTAAGCTCCGGCAAAAGCGAATAAAGGCTGGAGGGTGACAAGCACAGTTGAACTCGCAACCGATGTGTAATTAAGCGATTCAAACCATAAAATAAAATGAAAAGCCAAAAACACTCCTGACGCAATCGAATACAGCCAATCCTTTTTTTCAATGAATTTAAGTTCATGACGGTATTTCATCAAGAAAACCGGCAACATAAGTAGGACGGTAAATAATAAACGGTAAAAAGCGATAACACCCGATGGAGCTGTCGCCAATTTAACAAGGATGGCCGAAAACGATACGGATGCCACACCGATCGCCAACGCTACATAGGGATTCACTTTTGGCATTTGCACTCAAATTCCTCCATTCAAACAGAATTACATTTCATTGAACTCTATTCTACTATGTTAAGATCATTAGGGTAGTTTTTTTTGAAAAACGGGTATATGGCAACAGACGATCTTATTCTTCGATAATAATTCGGAAGTGGTGAAACAAAATGGAATGGACATTCGACCCTCAATCGGAACTTCAAATCCTTATCAAATTGGGCATTTCAGCTCTCCTTGGACTAATTATCGGACTCGAGCGAGAAATGAAACGAAAACCCGTAGGATTAAAAACAAGCCTGGTCATTTCAATCGTGAGCTGTTTATTAACGATCGTTTCCATGGAATCTGCTTATAAGTTCCCGGGGAGCGATGACGTAAATATCACGATGGACCCCTTGCGTCTAGCGGCCCAAATCGTTTCTGGCGTAGGGTTTATCGGTGCTGGTGTCATTCTCCGGCGGGACAACAATAGCATATCCGGTTTAACGACCGCCGCCATCATCTGGGGAGCTGCGGGAATCGGAATCGCCGTTGGAGCTGGATTTTTCCTCGAGGCCATAGCGGGAGTTATCCTATTGATCATAAGTGTTGAATTGGTGCCCGCAATCGTCACCTGGCTCGGACCGATGAAGCTACGGCAAAAAGAAATCTTTCTGCAGCTGGTCGTACAAAATAAAGATGACATTGCCGTCGTACTGAAAAAAATCAAAGACGAAAAAATATTCATCAAAAACCTTAGAATCAAAGATGTCGCAAATGACAACCACCTCTTGACACTTAAAGTTCTGGTCGATCATAAAGTCAGAACATCGGAAGTGTACTACACCGTTTCCAACCTTAAGGAGATTGAAAGGGTAGAAATCGAAAATGCATAATAAAAAAACCGTTTGACTACCCTCAAACGGTTTTTTTATCATTTTTGCAAAAATCTCATATTTTATATTGACTTTTCACCAAAATCCGATAAAATAATTATTGTACCTCAATTCGGGGCATTAGCTCAGCTGGGAGAGCGCTACGCTGGCAGCGTAGAGGTCAGCGGTTCGATCCCGCTATGCTCCATACTTAGAAACCCTTGTGTAGCAAGGGTTTTTTTCTATGGCTTTTAAAAAAACAAACGTACAGATCATACTTTGGTCAAGAACGTCATTAGTTCCTTTCAAGAATTAAAGGTATGAACCAATTTGCGATAAAACCATCGCGAAGGAGTTAAAGAATCCTCATTAACAAAGTGCCTACCTCCTTTAAGGAAGTAGGCACTTTCAAATTTTTTCAATAAAAGCTTCGAAATGGCTTATAGCGTTAACCATTGCAATGATTAATCAACTAACAATCCTTCAGGACAATCTATCAAGAAGATGAGATAAGCTGTCCTAGTCTTTGAATTCCCTTGAATATGTCTTTCTCATTGGCATAGCTGAACGAAAGCCGGAGAAACTCGGATCCATCGTTTTGATCCAAGAAAAAGTATTTTCCTGGAACATATGAAACACCCTCAGCCAGAGCCTGTGATAATAAATGCGACGTATCCACACCTGGAATTCTCACCCATACAAAGTAACCACCATCTGGTACATACCATGAAACGGATTCTGGAAGAAATTGTTCCATCGAACGGATTAACGCATTACATTTAGAACGATACACATCTTTTAGTTGGTCAAGCCGTTTATCAAAATCGTTGTTTTCTAAGTATACAGCCATTGCACTTTGAGCAAATGGATGGTCTAAATCTTTTTTAAACCACTCCAAAGCCTTAATGAATTCACTTTCTCCTGCTATCCATCCAATCCGCATTCCTGGCGCAACAACCTTGGATAAGGATCCAACGTGGAGGACCCGCCCGCGTTCATCAATAGATTTTATTGGCACCGGATTTTTATCGAAGGATAATTCACCGTACGCATCATCCTCTAGAATGAGAAAATCAAACTCGATGGAAAGCTCCAATAAATGCTTCCGGCGCTCAATTGTCATAGTCGTGCCAGTTGGATTTTGAAAGCTTGGGATAGTATAAAGAAAACGCGGGAGCGTCAAACCTGTACGTTTCCTTTCATCCAGCATTTCTTTTAATCGGTATGTTTGGAGCCCCTGTTCATCTATAGGTATACTGATAATCTGCTTCGTATAGTTTTGAAAAATCTCTAGAGCCTCCATATAGGTGGGAGACTCTACCGCTACGACCGCTTTATCATCAAGGAGAATGCGGGCAATGAGATCAATTCCTTGGCAAGCTCCTGATGTAATCAAAAGCTGTTCTTCCAAAATGCAAATTCCACGCTCTGCCAATCTTTTCTGGATTTGCTGCTTCAGTTTTGCAATTCGTGGACTTCCAAGGTAATGGAGCGGCAAATCCTGCTCCTCATCAAGAAGTTTTACAACAGCTGCCTTGAGTTCCCCAGCGGGAACGAGCGCAGGATCAGGATAGCCTGAACTCAAGCGAATACAACCATCCGGCAGATCTGGCATCCATGCACCGGGCGGGTCATTCTTAAGTGCCGTTTTAATGTTTTGAGAAAAAAAAGATTCAACATTCACTTCAACCATACACCTCCCCGTCAATCAAATCTTAATTGATACTCGTGATTTTTGAAGATTGCTGCTTATTTACGATACAAATCAAAAATTCCCGCAGGTAACCATCCATCTTATGTAAAAATAACCTGATATTAATTTTAAGCTTTCTTCCGGCGGGAGACAACAATCCCTCTCTTTATATTTAACAAATTCCGGAGTCCCTCTTACACAGAACTCTTTTGACCGCTAGCTTTTTTCTTTTAACTATGCGTTTAGTCTTTCAGTATCTGTAGAGCTGCTAAAATTCCGAAAAAATAAAGAAAGGCAGATCGTCCGCCTTTCTTCACTTTTTATTCAACTCATTCCATTTCTTAACCATACGCTTCGGTGCCGCACGTAAATAGGCTTCTTGAATTAGATAGGTCAATTCATACCAGTCTTCCCTATCCGGATTTTGAATGGAAACCCAACCGTGACGTCCTATATATGGGGTTTTGAAAAAATTCTCTTTCTGTAGCAATAATTCTTGAGTTTCTCGATCTGACTTGAACGACAAGCTGAATCCTGTCTCACTTTCACCTGAAATCACGAAGGATTTTCCATTGATTTTAAAAGTATTGTGACCGAATCCGTCAATATGTTCAACAGCTTCGGGCAGCACAAGACAGATATTGCGTACATTTTCAAGCATGGCTGCCGTGTCTTGTGATTTCATGTTTTAATTCACCTATCATCAACTCTATTTTGCATTCACATCGGGTTGATGAATTCCAAAAGTATTGCCTTCGGTATCAATATAGTATCCTTGCCAAGCCATTCCGGGCAGGGCAAATTTGGGCATTGCGACCTTGCCGCCATTCTCAATGATTTTAGCTTCCGTTAAATCGTAATCTTCCACTCCCATGGTACAAGCATATGCATTTAACGCTTGGTGCGTTTCCGGCGGAGCACTACGACGCTGCATCAAGGCACCATCGATCCCAGGTTCATTCTCATTGCCAGTTACTGCTCCAAAGTAAGGCATCCCTGCATAATCACTCCAGTCTTGAAATGACCATCCGAATACCTCTCCATAAAACTTCTTTGCCCGTTCCATGTCATTCACATGAATTTCAAAATGAACGATTCTACCCATGATTTCCTCCTAATTCACACAAGAATTAACCATATCCTTAAATTATTCAGTCTGCGTTCGCTTACAATGTACATTTATTATTATAATTTAAATGGAAATAAATTCAAAGAGATTGGAGTTTTATCACACAATAACCCGGGAAACGCTTTTCTATTATTTTGTATACCAAATATTTGCGAAACTATGAGTATATTTTTGTGAAAGTTTGACGAGACTGCTAGTAAATAATTCTAGGAGGTTATCAAAATGTTTAGATTCGGGAAGAGAAAGCCGCGAAGCAAGGTCGGTAAATTAATCGATAAGCACGGATATACTCAAGAGGAGTTTGTAAGTGCGTCAGGAATCTCACGCAATACGATAAGCAGAGTTTGCAGCGATCCCAAGTATGTACCGTCAGCCGGGGTTTTAAAGAAAATCATGAAGGCGGTTCGAAGTATAGATGCAGGCGCAAAGGCAGATGATTATTTTGATTTGTAAACAAAAAGGCCCTAGCTTATGGCCGGGGCTAAATGTATTATTCAATTCTTGTTCAAACTCTCCTATTGCCTGCATCCCGCCATTTTCAAATACTTTCAAAATCCCTTCATTCCAACTGCCCCCAGCTTTTCAAACTCACTTATATCCTTAGAGTTCCGTAGAAGAGATTATTAGGTGAAAAAGTTCATATGAGATTCAACAACATCCCCTGAATGAAAATCCCCCACTTCCATAAGAAGCGGGGGATTTTCATCTTTCTCGGATAATATGCTTATAGCTTGCGGCTCTTTTGTCGCTTTTAGACAAACCCTGCAGGGATTTCTATAATTAGGCTTATTATCACTGAAAGACAAAGGGTTATGTATTCCGCAACCGCTATTTTCGACTAACCATTTTCTTTATGAACTGAACCACAGGTGACACAATGGATTCATGTACATTCGTAAGGGCATAACCAATCAGCCCCATTATTATCAGGGCCATTATTAATCCTATTATCAATCCTGATGTTTCTCTAAGTTCTTCAAGTACAGCATCCATTCCTTATCCTCCCCGGCTTGCCGAAGCGACTTAATTTACGGTTTTACATTCATTTTACTTCTGAAAGCTTCATTTATCATTTTTTTATCGTGCATTGCACTCATTCTGTTAAATAAGGTTCATTATAACGCATTGGATGATTATGGTCGAGTTTCCACTTTTACACGCATTCATTGATGTTTTTCCATCGCCTCACTATTAAATGCTTTATTTCTAGCGTTTCTCTTTACGTTAAAATATAAACCTTCGTTTCATCCGAACATTCAAGAAAAATTGTAAACCTTTTCATTTGTCCAAAACCGACAAAGAAATGACAGAATTATTGTTTTTTGAGAACATTGAGAATATTGTCGAAAAACCGTAAGCTTAATTTAAGAATTACATCTTCTTAGGGGGTGCGCTTTATATGGAAGCCATTACAAGGGACTTTTTCTTATTTTTATCTAAGAATAACCTGCTTAATAATATTGCTAAAAAAAGCGGAGGAAATTTTGCTGCTGGAAAGATCATTGGGGGAACTGATTTCCAAAGTTCCATTAAATTCATTAAACAACTTAATAATAGCGGCTTGTCGGTTACAGTCGACCATCTTGGGGAATTCGTTGATTCGAAGGAAGTGACTCAGGAACGGACGGCAGAATGCATCGAAACCATCGAAATGATCAGCAGGGAAAAACTTGATTCACAGGTTTCTCTGAAAATGACTTCTTTGGGACTTGATATCGATCATAAACTAGTGATTGAGAATATGACGAAAATTCTTGATACAGCCGAAAAACATAAAGTCATGGTCACGATCGATATGGAAGATGAAGTTCGCTGTCAGGCAACAATCGATATCTTTAGACAGTTCAAAGAAAAATACAGCTGCATAAGTACTGTTCTACAAGCATATTTATTCCGCACAGAGAAAGATTTGGAGGACCTTGGCCAATATAAACCATTCCTGCGTCTCGTAAAGGGTGCCTATAAGGAATCTCCAGAGGTGGCTTTTCCCGAGAAGAATGATGTAGACGAAAACTATAAAAAGTTGATTAAGCAAAGTCTTCTTAACGGAAATTACACGGCCATTGCTTCACATGATGACAAAATCATCGAATATACGAAAGAACTGGCCAAGAAATATGACATCCCAAATACACAATTCGAATTCCAAATGCTTTATGGCATGAGGAACAAGACTCAATACGAATTGGTCAAGCAAGGTTACAAAATGCGCGTCTATGTACCATATGGTCTGGATTGGTATGGATACTTCATGAGAAGGCTTGCAGAAAGGCCATCCAATATTGCCTTTGCCTTCAAAGGGATGGTCAGAAGCTAAATATACATTCAACATTATTAATTGCCACAAAAAATCTATTAAAAGGTGTGATTATCAATGATTTCATATAAACACGAACCATTTGTTGATTTTACAAACGAGGAAAACAAAAAAGCATATCAGGAAGCGCTTCAAACTGTTGAAGGCTACTTAGGGCAAGACTACCCTCTTTATATCGGGGCAGAGCAAGTGACGACTGATGAGAAAATCGTTTCATACAACCCAGCAGATAAGCAAGAGGTCATCGGCCGCGTATCGAAAGCGAATAGGGATCTTGCTGAAAAAGCCATGCAGGAAGCTGTTACCGCTTTTGAAAGCTGGAAAAAAGTGAAGCCGGAAATCCGCGCTGACGTTTTATTCAAAGCGGCTGCCATCATTCGCAGACGCAAGCATGAATTCTCTGCATTATTGACGAAAGAAGCGGGAAAACCTTGGAATGAGGCTGATGCTGATACAGCGGAAGCAATCGATTTCCTTGAATTCTACGCTCGTCAAATGCTGACTCTTAAAGATGGTGTGCCTGTTCAAAGCCGTCCGGGAGAATTCAACCGCTATGATTACATTCCATTAGGAGTAGGCATCATCATTTCTCCTTGGAACTTCCCATTTGCGATCATGGCAGGTACAGCTGTTGCCGCTATCGTTACTGGTAACACAATCCTGTTGAAACCAGCTTCTACTACTCCTATCGTTGCTGCGAAATTCGTTGAAGTGATGCTTGAAGCAGGCCTTCCAGCAGGTGTGTTGAATTTCGTTCCAGGAAGCGGAGCAGAGGTCGGCGACTACCTGGTCGATCACCCTAAAACACGTTTCATTTCCTTCACAGGTTCACGTGATGTAGGTCTGCGCATTTACAAACGTGCTTCAGAAGTGAACGAAGGCCAAATTTGGCTGAAGCGTGTCATCGCTGAAATGGGCGGAAAAGATACAATCGTTGTCGACAAAGAGGCAGATCTTGAATTGGCCGCTCAATCGATCGTGAAATCTGCATTTGGCTTCTCTGGACAAAAATGTTCTGCTTGTTCACGTGCTGTCATCGTAGAAGATGTATACGATCAAGTATTAGATCGGGCTGTTGAATTAACAAAACAACTTACAGTTGGCAATCCTGTAGAAAATCATTTC
Organism: Peribacillus sp. Aquil_B1; assembly: GCF_022603275.1. Taxonomy (NCBI): domain Bacteria; kingdom Bacillati; phylum Bacillota; class Bacilli; order Caryophanales; family Bacillaceae; genus Peribacillus; species Peribacillus sp. Aquil_B1. The sequence continues at coordinate 8,875 of NZ_JAKXEE010000003.1, forward strand.
ATGGGTCCAGTTATCGATCAGGCTGCTTTTGACAAAATCATGAGCTATATTGAAATCGGGAACCAAGAAGGACGCATTCTGACTGGAGGAGAAGGAGATAGCTCTACAGGCTACTTCGTTCAGCCGACAATCGTTGCTGATGTCGATCCTCAAGCCCGCTTGATGCAAGAAGAAATCTTCGGACCAGTCGTTGCCTTCACAAAAGCCAAGGACTTTAACGAAGCACTTGAGATTGCCAATAACACTGAATATGGTTTGACTGGGGCTGTCATTACGACAAATCGCCTTAACATGGAAAAGGCACGCGAAGAATTCCATGTCGGGAACTTGTATTTCAACCGCGGCTGTACTGGTGCAATCGTAGGTTATCAGCCATTCGGCGGGTTCAACATGTCAGGAACTGATTCCAAGGCAGGCGGACCGGACTACTTGCAGCTTCATATGCAAGCAAAAACAACATCCGAAACATTCTGATAATGTTCCATTGAGCAATTTGGAAGATGATTTGAAATCCCTATGGTTTCCGTATCCATTCTGGATACGGAAACCAAAATGAAGTTAAATGGAGGAAGTGACAAATAGGTTGCTTCCTCTTTTAAAACAAAAAATTATATATTTCATCACGAAGGGAGTCTTTTATGGATTACGCATTAATAATTTCGATCAGCATTTACATGGCTGGCATGCTTCTCATCGGTTACTTCGCATACAAAAGGACTTCCAATTTAAATGATTATATGCTGGGCGACCGGGGTCTTGGACCTGCTGTCACTGCATTAAGCGCCGGTGCCGCGGATATGAGCGGCTGGCTTTTAATGGGTATGCCTGGTGCCATGTTCGCAACAGGACTAAGTTCAATCTGGATTGTAATCGGTCTCACATTAGGAGCCTATATGAACTGGCTGTATGTTGCACCTAGATTGAGAACCTATACGGAAGTCGCCAATAACTCGATTACGATCCCCGCTTTCCTGGAAAATCGTTTTGGCGAGGGCTCACAGATCTTAAGGCTCATTTCGGCTTTGGTTATCCTCGTATTCTTTACCTTTTACGTTTCTTCCGGAATGGTATCCGGCGGAGTCTTATTCCAAAGTACATTTGGCCTTGATTACCATACAGGCCTATGGATCTTGACAGGCGTCACCGTTGCCTATACTTTATTCGGTGGATTCCTGGCAGTAAGCTGGACAGACTTTGTTCAAGGGATCATCATGGTTGTCGCCTTGGTTCTTGTACCGATCGTCACCCTTTTCCATGTTGGCGGTTTCGGTCCTGCGATTGACACGCCACGTTCCATTGATCCTGCTCTGTTGAATATTTTCACGGGGACGAGCTTTTTAGGAGTCATCTCATTATTTGCTTGGGGACTGGGTTACTTCGGACAGCCGCATATCATTGTCCGCTTTATGGCGATCAGTTCTATTAAAGAAATCAAGAAAGCCCGTACTATCGGAATGGGCTGGATGATTTTCTCCAGTATCGGTGCCATGCTGACTGGATTCATCGGTATCACGTATTATCACCAGAATGGTCTCAAGTTAGCTGATCCTGAAACGATTTTCATAGAGCTAGGGGAAATACTATTCCACCCGCTTATCACTGGTTTCTTGATTTCAGCGATACTGGCAGCCATCATGAGCACGATTTCTTCGCAGCTTTTGGTTACGGCCAGCTCTTTAACGGAGGATATGTACAAAACTTTCTTCCGTCGTTCCGCTTCAGATAAAGAGCTTGTTTTCCTGGGCAGACTTTCCGTACTGGCCATATCCGTCATCGCGCTCATTCTCTCTTGGGAACAGAATGACACGATCCTTGGACTTGTCGGCTATGCATGGGCTGGATTCGGATCTTCATTCGGTCCATTGGTCATACTGAGCCTCTGCTGGAAACGAATGACAAGATGGGGCGCTTTAGCCGGGATGATCGTTGGTGCCGCTACTGTAATTTTCTGGTCCATGGCAGGATTATCCGATACGCTTTATGAAATGATTCCTGGTTTTGGCGCAAGCTTGATTGCCATCATCCTGGTCAGTCTTCTAACAGCGAAACCATCAAAAGAAGTAGAAGCGAAATTCGAAGAATTCGAAAAAACTTTAAAACAAAAATAAACCCCCTAAAAGGAACGGTATTTTTTCATATACCGTTCCTTCTTTGTTCTTGCCCCTATACACATCATTAGTTTAAAAGTATTATTAAACTAAGTTGTCATATACTTCAAAAAACTACAGGGGGCCATATATGTCATTAGAAAAAATCCTGACACTCACAAACATCAACGATATAACGGATATGGTCAGCACTTATTTAAAAAAACCAGTCGTCATCGAAAATGACCAATTTTTATTGCTGGCATATAGTTCTTATTATATCGAACACTTCGACCAAGCCAATCGGCAAACCATCTTCACAAAGCATTGGCCGATTCCAATCCTTGAAAAATTCATGGATGAGGGCATTGTTGAACAGCTTAAAACAGTGGAGCATCCCTTTAGGGTGAAACAAATTGAGGAAATCGGATTAAATCAAAGAGTCGTTGTGAGCGCCGTTCACAAAGATCAGGTCTTCGGATACATTTGGGTCCAAGAAACAGAAATGATGACTGATTCCGATTTGGAATTTTTACATGAGGTTTCCCATCATATCGGCAAGCTCCTTTATCAGAAAAAACAGATAAACATGAAAAAAGATGAAGAAAAAAATGAGTTTTATCAAAAGGTCATTGACGAAGTCTATCAAACGGAAAACCAAATAAAATGGGAAGCCGCCAATATGAGTCTTCTCATTCCGGAGACTTTCCTTGTCAATGTCTTTACCATCGCTCAATCCGATGCGGAACATTTCGATGAGTTAGCGGATACAGTCAGTCTATTCGCCAATGCGTTGAATCATTTTACCCATGTATTCACAAACCAATTGAAGATCATCGTCCTGATTGGCAGCAACGGAAAAGGGAAAGACCTGCTTATCGATAGCGCCAATGATTTAACGAACACCGTTCTTTCCCAATTCAATGACAAAAAGGTATTTCCGGGAATCGGAAATGAGTATTCTTCGATTCTTCAATTAAGAAAATCCTACCTCGAAGCCCTGGAAGTGATCAACGCAGCCAAGTTCATCGGTGAACCTGAACAGCTTCCCTTCCAATATAGCAAGCTTGGGATTTTCCGTTACCTCGAAATGATCTCCAACCATCATGCTAAAACGAATTATATCAATACGGATTTAGAGATTCTTCAAAAGAAGGACCAGGAAAGCCAGACCAAACTCCTTCAAACTCTGGAAATATATCTCTTGAACAATTGCCGGATCAAACCGACAGCTGAACAGCTATACATTCATACCAACACATTGAAATATAGATTGAATCAAATAACCGATCTCACCTCAATCGATTTTGATGACTTTCATTCGAGAATGCAACTATACATCGATTTACAGCTTATAAAGCAGAGATCTTAAAGAGAGGATCCTGTTTTTTAAGTTCGGGAGATTCAAAAGCTAAGGAGAGAAGAAACGCGGCTAGGTCTGCCGTATTCTTCTCTCCTTATACATGTTTCACCTATTATCTTTCTAAAGGGTTATAACGATTTTACTGATTCACCCTATACGGAAACTTTAGACGTCCCAGTACGAACAAAAAATCCATGCTTTCCTCTTTCGATAGTTTGCTAAAACCAAGGTTTCGATGGTCCTTCCACTTTGCGGAGTGCCGCCAACAAGAATTTGCCCCAAGGTGATCATGGAATCCATCACAGGTGTGTCCAATCCACAAAACTATAAAAAACCAGCTCTAAAATACCTTGAGCTGGTTTTTTATGTATTTTCCTATTTTATATTAAAATAAGGGCATTTTCCTTCAAGAAACGTTTTCTTTGTTGCCGGTGTATTCACGCTCCCAAAAATCGGCATTTTTTATACCTAAAGCTTTCGGATTGAAAACCGGATCGACTCCTGCCTTCTTTTGCATTTCGTAATCCTTTAACGCAATAAGCGCCGGTTTAGCCAGTATTAAAATGGCAATGACATTGAGCCACACCATTATGCCCAGGCCAGCGTCCCCTAATGCCCAAGCCAGCTCTGCCGTCCGCACGGATCCGTAAAAACTGGCCGCCAGGATAATGATTTTCAAGGCGAACATGGCCCATTTACCATTCCGGTTGCGCATTAAATAGGCGATATTGGTTTCTGCAATATAATAGTAGGCCATGATTGTCGTAAAGGCGAAGAAGAAAAGAGCTACTGCAACAAAGCCAGCACCAAAACCCGGGATTACACTATCGATTGCCGCTTGTGTATACCCTGGACCAGGTGTTACATCACCCAAGTTATTGACGATATATGAACCATTTTCCGCTTGTGTATTATACATGCCTGTAAATAAAATCATGAAGGCCGTGGCGGAACAAACGAACAGTGTGTCGATATAAACCGAGAATGCCTGGACAAGACCCTGCTTTGCCGGATGTGATACTTCAGCCGCAGCCGCCGGATGAGCGCCTGTCCCTTGGCCTGCCTCATTCGAATAAACGCCGCGTTTCACTCCCCAGGCAATCGCCATGCCAATGATTCCCCCAAATGCAGAATCCAACCCGAAGGCACTTCTGAATATTAAAGAGATGATTCCCGGTAATTCAGTTATATTCATTAGGACGATGACAACAGATAGCAATATATAACCTAGAGCCATGAAAGGCACAATCAAGGTTGCAGCATTAGCTATCCGTTTTACACCGCCGAATATAATGAAGCCCAGTAAAAGGACGATTGCCAACCCAGTGATCACCGGGTTGATGCCAAATGCATTTTCCACTCCGGCAGCAATCGAATTGGACTGAACACCAGGCATAAGAACGGCCATGGCAATAAGTGCTGCAAATGCAAAAAGTACAGCAAACCACTTCCACCCTATCCCTTTTTCAATATAATAAGCGGGGCCTCCCCGATATTGTTCATCTTGTTTGACTTTATAAATTTGAGCTAAAGTGGATTCAACAAAAGCACTGGCCGCTCCTATGAAGGCGATGGCCCACATCCAGAAAACGGCACCGGGTCCTCCAAAGGCGATAGCCGTGGCCACTCCTGCAATGTTACCTGTACCGACCCGCCCTGAAAGTGCTATGGATAAAGCTTGGAATGAGGAAACCCCCGCTTCCGAACTTTTGCCTTGGAACATTAAAACGACCATTTCCTTAATATGCCTCACTTGCAGAAAACGAGTTAAAATCGAAAATAACAAGCCTACTCCCAATAAAATATAAATGACTGGCGCACTCCATAATACTCCATTTAAAGCCGTAATAAACTCTGACAATAAAGCTCCCCCTTTTTTATATTTTGAAAATTCTAATTTATCTAATGATTATATTTCATCTGGATTAATTAAACAATAGTTTTCGCGTCAGGAAACCTTACATAAACATTTTTATTTTCCACTTGCAAATACCCCGATAATCACATCCCGAATTCAAAAAACGCCAGCGATTCCGCCGGCGTCATTTTTTTGCATATAGGTCAAGATACTTTAACCGCACCCGATATTTCCTGTTTCAATTGATTGGTTCTCTCCATTTTTGTTGATTCCGTCCATCCAAAATATCCAGCCATATAGTCGATCACTGCATATTTATGCGTTTGGACTAAATCGATATCGAATAATAGCGTCCCCGTCCTGCGGAAGAAGAAGTCCACTGGAGTTGCGGTCATTTCATGATCTAGTGCGTATTTCAGCTGTACGAACAACTTCTGCGGAAGGCCGCTGCTTGCTCCTCCGTCTCCTTCGCTTTTTGCGATATCGAATAACATAGGTGCGTTGGACCCGTACATGGCCAATATAGCTTCGGAGTCCTTTACAGCGAGTCCTGAGTCTACTCCCATTTGAATATGATGCTTGATATAATCGGAGAAATTACTTGATCCCCCGACATCCCCTCCGGAAATCGGCATGCCCTTAGTGCTGCTGGCTGGATAAGTTTTATTGGATTGCTCGGCAAGCTTCCCTGCCAAAAGGTCGACCGTCGTTTTGGCCATTTTGCGATAACCGGTCAATTTCCCTCCCGCAATCGTGATAAGGCCAGAATCGGACTCCCAAATTTCATCTTTCCTTGATATTTCAGAAGGATCTTTCCCTTCTTCAAGAATCAACGGCCTTACCCCAGCCCAGCTAGATTCGATATCATCATTCGTAATGTTCACTTCTGGAAACATATAATGTATCGACTTTAATAAATAGGCACGATCTTCGGAAGTAACGGCCGGCACTGCAGGATCACCATCATAAAAAGTGTCCGTAGTCCCTACATAAGCTTTACCCGCTCTCGGGATGGCAAAAATCATCCGGCCATCAGGCGTATCAAAATAAAGCGCCTGCTTCAACGGGAATTTCGATTGGTCGATGACCACATGAACACCCTTGGATAACTTCAGCGTTTTCCCTTTTTTCGATTGGTCCTTTTCACGAATGGAATCGACCCATGGACCTGCTGCATTAATGACTTTGTCTGCGTATATTTCATAAGCATCACCTGAAAGTAAATCGGCAACCTGGACGCCGTTCACCTTTCCACTTTCATATAACAATTGTTCTACCTTTGTATAATTTATCGGAGTAGCCCCTTTATCGACAGCCGCCTTCATCACTTCAATCGTAAGACGCGCATCATCTGTCCGATATTCAACATAGTAGCCTCCGCCCTTCAGTCCTTCTTTCTTAACGAGCGGCTCCCGTTTTAGTGTTTCCTCCGCCGAAAGCATTTTCCTGCGTTCAGCTTTTTTAACGCCTGCAAGGAAATCATATACCCGAAGTCCAATGGAGGTACTGAATTTCCCGAAAGTGCCACCTTTGTGCATCGGTAACAGCATCCATTCCGGCGTGGTCACATGCGGTCCATTTTCATAAACGATTTCCCGTTCTTTACCAACCTCGGCAACCATTTTTATTTCAAATTGCTTCAAATACCGCAATCCGCCATGAACAAGTTTTGTCGAGCGGCTTGAAGTACCTGCTGCAAAGTCCTGCATTTCAACCAATGCCACTTTCATTCCACGGGTCGTTGCATCCAGGGCGATCCCTGCACCGGTAATTCCCCCGCCAATGACAACCACATCATATTTCTCTTTTTTCAAAAGTTCGATCGTTTCTTCCCGATATATATTTGAAAACCTCATCCCTGACTCCTCCTTAAAGTATTGCATTCTAGTTTTTTTGTATGAATTCTGCGTTTACTGGTGAATTCGAACAGTTTATTCGTGAATTCTGCACTTTTACTCGTGAATTCGCACGCTTTACTCGTGAATTCACACGCTTTACTCGTGAGTTCGGTCATTATATTCAATTGGTTCATTTGTTCGTATAGTTTATATAGATATTAATATCCCTAATCTGCCATTAAAAACAAAAAAAGAGACCATAAATGCACATTATCGAATTAACGATAACGCATTCATGGTCTCTCCTGTTCTCCGGCCGAGTTATTAACTTGATTTCATTATAGCATACTCCATCTCATTTGAGAAAGAATACATCTTGTTTTTTATTTAAACGCCATAGCGGCATGTACAGCTTTTTTCCAGCCTTCATATAATTTTTCACTATCTTGCTCTTCCATGGACTGTTTAAAGGTTTTGTCTACCGCCCATTGCCGGGAGATTTCTTCTTGATCCTTCCAATACCCGACAGCCAGGCCAGCTAAGTATGCAGCACCTAATGCTGTAGTTTCGTTTATGGTCGGTCTCTCCACGGGCACACGTAGTAAGTCGCTTTGGAATTGCATCAAGAAGTCATTCTTGACTGCCCCGCCATCCACTCTTAATGTTTGCAGCTCGATTCCTGAATCCGCCTCCATTGCATCAAGGACATCCTTCGTTTGATACGCAAGTGATTCAAGTGTGGCACGAATGAAATGTTCTTTTGATGTGCCGCGCGTCAAACCAAAAACTGCTCCCCTCACTTCACTGTCCCAATATGGAGTTCCAAGTCCTACAAAAGCCGGTACCACATATACTCCATCCGTACTTTCCACCCGTTTTGCATAGGATTCGCTGTCCTTGGCATCATGAAGCATCCGCAGGCCATCGCGCAGCCATTGGATGGCGGAGCCCGCTACGAATATACTGCCTTCCAGTGCATATTCGACCTTCCCATTCAGTCCCCAGGCAAGAGTCGTCAATAGTCCGTGTTCAGAGCTGACGGCCTTGGCTCCTGTATTCATGAGCATGAAACAGCCTGTTCCATACGTATTTTTAGCCATTCCTTCATTAAAGCAGGCTTGGCCGAATAATGCTGCCTGCTGATCACCGGCTGCCCCTGCGATTGGAATCGATTGGCCGAAGAAATGATATTCGATCGTACGTGCATATTCCTCAGAGGAAGGCCTTACTTCCGGCAGCATCGACTTTGGTACAGTCAATATCTCAAGCAGTTCTTCATCCCATTTCAGTTCATGGATATTGTACATCAATGTCCGGGATGCATTGGAATAGTCCGTTACATGAGCCTTGCCTCCTGATAGCTTCCAGATCAGCCAAGTATCGATGGTACCGAATAATAGCTTGCCTTCATCTGCCTTTTGTCGTGCCCCTTCCACATTATCGAGGATCCATTTCACTTTCGTTCCGGAAAAATAGGCATCTATCAACAATCCCGTTTTATCCCGGAATAGATCATTAAGTCCCTTTTCCTTCAAATCATCACAGATTTCACTTGTTTGCCTGGACTGCCATACAATCGCATTATAAACAGGGGTACCCGTTTCCTTATCCCAAACGACGGCCGTTTCACGCTGATTAGTGATCCCGATCCCGGCAATTTGCTCTGGCTTTACACCGGATTCAGATAGTACACCTGCAATCACCGCCAGGATCGATCCCCAAATCTCATTGGCGTTATGCTCGACCCAGCCTGGTTTAGGGAAATGCTGCGTGAATTCCTTTTGGGAGGAATGGACGATTTCCCCCTTTTCGTTAAATAAAATCGCCCGCGAACTTGTTGTTCCTTGATCTAATGATAAAATGTATTTTTCCATTGTGTATGCCCCTCCTTTTAGTTAACTGGCGATATTTCTGCTTTCCATTTCATGTGACTGTTTTTTACCAAAAGCATAGGCTAATATCAATAGTACCAGGCTTGCACCCAAAACAGACCAAAATCCTGCTGTTATTTCCCCCTTAAAGAATGCTTTATAACAAACGGCACCAAGTGAACCCCCAACAATCGGTCCAACGACCGGAATCCATGAATAGCCCCAATTAGAATTGCCTTTACCAGGTATCGGCAGCAAAAAGTGAGCGATGCGCGGACCCAGATCGCGGGCCGGGTTAATGGCGTATCCTGTCGTTCCCCCAAGTGACATCCCGATCACGACAATCAATAAACCGACTGCGAATGGGTTTAGACCCTCTGTAAAATCATTGGCCCCTATAAATAATAGACCAAGAATAAGGATGAAGGTTCCAATCATCTCACTTAATAGATTTGAAAATGTGTGCGGGATCGCAGGTGAAGTCGCGAACACACCCAGCTTCGCTCCTGGATCATCCGTAGCTTTCCAGTGTGGCAAATAGTGCAGGAATACTAGAGTTGCGCCCAGGATTGCGCCAATCATTTGGGCAAGGATGTAACCGGGCACATCACTCCAAGGAAATTCTCCAATAATGGCAAACCCTACTGTGACCGCCGGGTTTAAATGCGCCCCGCTTATGGATCCCACTGCAAAAACACCCATGGTAACGGCCAATCCCCACGCAATCGTGACAACGATCCAGCCGGCATCTTTTGCATAGGAACCCTTTAAGGATGAACCAGCCCCAATACCTGCTCCGAATACAACTAATATCATCGTGCCTAACACTTCTCCCCAAAATGGAGTCATGATAAAACCCCTCCCCTGATAATTTTTTAAACCTTGCCAACAAATAAAAGGAGATCCACAGCAGAACTATCTTCATAAATAAATTATGAATAGATCTGTTGTGAATCTCCTAGTCTCCGTCACATATATTAACTTGTACTGTAAAATATACTAGGTTATGAAAACGCTGTCAATATTTTGTGAAAAATTAATCTATTTTTCTGTAATTTTTTTCAATTTTTCTCTATTAGACGATATCCCATAATTCAGTTTTGGAAGTGGTAATTGACGACGCTCCGGCATCAAGAGCGTTCAGGACTTCATCCGAAGTACGTATGAGGCCGCCTGCAAAAATGGGTGTCTGCAATCGTTCCTTCACTTCTTTTATCATCCATGGCATGGCACCCGGCAATACTTCGATATAATCCGGCTTGGTTTTCTGCACCAGCTTATAACTTTTCTCAAGCGCATGTGAGTCTATTAAAAAGATTCGCTGGATCGCAATGACTCCCTTTTGCTTTGCCTTCAATATAACGCTTGATTTAGTTGAAATCAGTCCATAGGGATTATATTCCTGACATATGAATTCTGTCGCGTACTCATCACTTCTTATGCCATGAATCAAATCGACATGATAAATCATTTTCTTATTATGCTGCTTTGCCATCATACTTACATTTTTCAATTGTGATATATGCAAATCAAGAAACACACCTATTTCATAGGAGCTTTCTAGAAATCTTTCAAAATCCTTCATGCTTGCTGAAGCAGGCAAAATCTTTTGATCCATCATTATCCTCCTCATTCCCAGAAAAACTCAAAACTTCAAGTTATTTAGTATATTTTAAAGAGCTTGATTTATCAATCACATTTTTTTCTTGACCAATCTCACCATAACACTAACACACCTGGCACTCCCTTTATATTGCGGATAAGGTTGTATGTAAAATATCCCTTAACTCATAAAGAGAGTTTCATTTTCAATGCACCTTCGACAAGTTCATACGATTTAATTGTGCCCACCGGAATTTTTCTCACGATGTCCCAAGCATTAACATTCATTTTGATCGCTCTTTTTTCATATTCAAAAAATGGCGGTCTGTTAAATATCCTTTGGTTGATGAAATTCCTGTCAATTGGTTCCATTTCCACTAATTCAAATGATATCGTTCTTTTTTCAACAGAAACCGGTTTTAATGTAATTCGGAAAGCTACGTTTTTCTTAAACATCATTTTTTTCACTTCCATCGTTCCGGAAAGCACAATATGCTTTGGCGTAATCTCGACTTTAATATCCTGACCAGGTGATTTCATTTTTATGATTCTCTCTATCATAGCTTCAGTTACCGTTATCGGTATGCCATTTTTGAATGGATTGAATATACTCATCCTCGCATTCCCTCCCCACTCAAAGCATATGCCGGGTTCCCCGATGCAGTTAACATTTCTGCCCGAATTAACAATCGGTATATTCGAAATATTCCACCTTCAAAGCTTGACCTTTGTACAAACTACCTGTATAGTCATACTTAATTTAATAGACAACTCTTATCCAGAGAGGTGGAGGGACTGGCCCTTTGATGCCTCAGCAACAGACTATTCATGTACTGTGCTAATTCCAGAAGTGTAAAAACTTGAAGATAAGAAGAGTATATAGCTTTGCTGCCAACACCTCTTCTTATTTTTAAGAAGAGGTTTTTTATTTTTAAAGAGAAAGAAGGAATGCAACATGTCAATCACATTAACGAAAGCACCATTCAGAGCCGACCACGTTGGAAGTTTATTAAGACCAGAACGTCTACATATTGCCAGAAAGAACTATAAGGAAGGTACCATTTCAGCAGAGCGTCTTCGTGAAGTTGAGACCGAAGAAATCAATCGGATTGTCGAAAAACAAATTGAAGTTGGATTAGAGGCCGTTACCGACGGTGAGTTCAGACGAACATGGTGGCACTTCGACTTCCTCGAACATTTAAATGGCATCGAGGGATATGTGACTGAAAAAGGTCTCTCGTTCGATGGTGTGGAAACAGAGAGATATAACGTTCGCAATACCGGGAAGGTTTCATTCAATCCTGAACATCCCTTCATTCGCGATTTCATTGAATTGAACAAAATCGTGAACGGACGTGCCGTTGCCAAGCAAACCATTCCCAGTCCGAATCAATTATTTGCTGCAGGCATTCATAATGAAGACGTCTACCCTGATATTGAAGACTATGCAAATGATATCATCAAGGCGTACCAGCATGCTTTGAAAGCCTTTTATGAAGCAGGTGTGCGTTATCTTCAATTGGATGATGTTTATATTGCCAGACTTTCAGCTCCGGATTTCCAGTTCAAAGATGGAAAATATACGAGGGAACAGTTAATCGACCTTGCACTTCGCGTAATTAATGGCGCATTGGAAGGAAAACCAGAAGACCTTGTCGTCACTACACACCTATGTCGTGGGAACTACCAGTCAACTTGGGCGTTTGAAGGAAGCTATGCACGTATCGCCCCAACTTTATTGGCAAAAGAAAAAGTCGATGGATTCTTCCTGGAATATGACGATCAACGCTCAGGGGATTTCAAACCATTGGAATTCATTCCAAATGGCGGGGCACGGGTCGTACTGGGCGTCGTCACTTCAAAAAATGGAGAAATCGAAGACAAGGAAGCAGTCAGGGCTCGCATCAAGGAGGCATCAGACTTCGTTCCTCTCGAACAATTATGCTTAAGCCCGCAATGCGGCTTTGCCTCCACCCATCACGGCAACAAGCTGACCGAAGAACAGCAATGGGAAAAACTGAAATTCGTTGTTGATGTAGCGAAAGAAGTATGGGAATGATTCATCTTTAACTGTAACGTAAAAGCTAGGCACTTTAAGCAGGCCTAGCTTTTCTTCAAAACAGCTCAATAAAATGTTTTGCCGTTTTTGAAAGATAACGATCTTGTCTAAAAACCAAAGCTATATTCGATTGAATTGAAGAATCGATAATATCCAACACTTTCACTCCTTTTATAATATGAGGTGAAACAGCTGATTTCGGAACAATGCTCGCCCCAACTCCAGCTGAAACCAGTGAGAGCAGAACATTTACATCATGGCATTCGCATAAAATATTTGGCTGTATTTCCCGCTCTTTAAATTCCTCGATAATTTCTTCATAAATCCCTTGTCCTTTTTCCCTATGCACTAAAAGCAATGGGATATTTTCAATATCCTTTAAATGAACCCTATCCTTCGAAGTGAAACTGTCCCAATCCTCAGGTACAACAAAAACATTCGGCACTTGTCCTATGTTCAAAATGGAAAGACCCTTCATCTCGACAGGTAAATGAACAATGGCAAGTTCAATATCCTGATTCTCCAAATAATTACTTATTTCATATGGATCTCCTGCGAATATTTTAAAGGAAACGGAAGGAAATTTTTTCTTGAAATCATTAATTTTATCAGGTAAATAAGACATATAAGCAAGTACGGAACCTACTGAAAGGGTACCTTTAATTCCCTCACCCGTTTCCTTCACTTCGAGCAAGGAGTCCTCGAAATATTGCAGCATATTCTTAGCCTTCTCGTAAAGTACCCTCCCTGCTTCGGTCAACTCCATACTTTTACCGTTCCTTTTTCTCTCAAGTAAAGTAGTCCCTAATTCTTCTTCCATAAGGCGGAGCTGCTGGCTTAATGGCGGCTGTGACATATTCAATTTTTTTGCTGCACGGGAAACCTGGCCTTCTTCTGCAAGAATAAGAAAATATCTTAATTGTCTAATATCCATTTTGACACCTCTGATATATATGCATTTCGTATATAAACTTAATTATATAGATATTTTAAATATGATACAAACAGCAGTAAAATATATTTGTTTACAACTTAAAGGGGTGTTCATAATGGAGAAATTCAAGGATCTAAACAAAAGTTTCATCAATGGGGAATGGGTGGAAGGCTCAAGTCAACGCAGATATAATATTTTAAACCCATACAATAATGCCGTGATTTCAAATGTGAGCTTGGCTACATCAAAACAGCTCGAAGAATCATTTGAAATAGCAAAAAATGCTCAAAAAGGCTGGGCAAAAACATCAGCTGAAAAACGTCGTCAGGTCCTGCTTAAAGTTGGTGAATTCCTCCAGGAAAACCGGAATGAAATCGTTGAAATGATTTCCCGTGAAACGGGTGGATCGCTTATTAAAGCAAATGTTGAATTTCAGCTTACTATGGAAATAGTCGAAGAATCTTCTAACATGGTGGATGAAATATATCAAATGCATGAGGTTCCGTCAGCTATAGATCATAAAGTCAATCGTATACATCGACTGCCACTAGGAGTTATTTCTTCTATATCTCCGTTTAACTTTCCGATGAACTTGTCAATGAGAACCATCGCACCAGCCATTGCATTAGGAAATGCAGTCGTTCATAAACCGGACGTTCAAGTTGGATTTACTGGAGGAATCATCATTGCTGCAGCATTTGAATATGCCGGTCTTCCAAAAGGAGTCTTTAATATGATCCTAACTGACCTGGAAGAAATCGGTGATGGCATGCTGACAAACCCGATTCCCAAATTAATCAGCTTCACAGGTTCCACTCCTGTAGGACAGCACATCGGGGCCATTGCAGGGAAAAACCTAAAACGAGTTGCGCTGGAGCTTGGCGGTAATAATCCTTTCATTGTATTATCTGATGCAGATGTGGACCGTGCCGTTGATGCTGCAATCTTTGGGAAGTACATTCACCAAGGACAGATTTGCATGTGCATTAACCGCATAATCGTGCATAAAGACCTTTACGAAGACTTTACTGCAAAATTCGTTGAACGTGCAAAAGCTCTTCCATTTGGTGACCAATTAGATCCTAAAACAATCATTGGACCACTTGTAAACGAGCGTCAATTACAAAAAGTACAACAAATCATCGAGGAAACTAAAGCTGCCGGGGTCCATGTTGCACTTGAGGGAGAACGCATTGGCAATGTACTGACACCAACTATTTTCCGGGACGTCCAGAACTCGGATAAAATCGCACAAACAGAAATGTTTTCTCCTGTCGTGTCCATCATTCAAACAGAAACAGATGAAGAAGCCATTGATATCGCCAATGACACCATTTATGGTTTAAGCTCGGCTATCTTCACTTCTGATCTGGAAAAGGGCGAACGCTTAGGGTTGCAAATCGACAGCGGAATGACACACATCAATGATCAAACCGTTAATGATGGAACGAACATACCATTCGGCGGGAACAAAATGAGTGGTTTAGGCAGATTCGGAAGCCCATGGATTGTCGAAGAATTCACTGTTACGAAATGGATTTCCCTTCAAACACAATATCGTGAATATCCATTTTAACCATTGATTCATCAGGCATCTGGTACAACCTTTCAGGATGTATACAGATGCCTTTTTGTACTAAGGAAAGGTCACAAAAAAAGGACGGCCACCAGCACGTCCCCTTTTTACTTGCAGCTATCATCATCATCATCCATTTTCTTCACAAATATATCATCCGTCACCCTATCTTCCAACTTGTTCCTCAAGGCTAATTCCGCAGCCTTCCCATCACTAGGCGATCCGTCCGAGAAATACATCGGAAACAAGGAGAAAAACATAACATAGAAAGAGAAATAGATAAATTGATACCAGATTACCGAGCTGTCCAGGATCTTCTGATACACTAAGCTATATATGATCAGCATGCTGATTAAATTAAAGATAGCCCCCCCTAAATATATCAGCGTATTCGTCAATCGATTATCATGTTTCAAACCCTTGAACTCGCAAGTCCCATTCCAAAAATAATATTTTCTCACCTCTATGTTCCGAAAAGCAAAAAGTTTATTGCCACAACCAATCAAGATTTTCTTTTCTGATCCTCCAAAGATCGTAACAAAGAAAATATGCCCGCTCAAATGTATCAGCGTAACGATCGGCATGATTAAAAAAAAGGAAAATAGAAATTTAATGATATCAGAGAGACCAAACATGTTTAAGCAACCCTCCTTACCAGGATGCTACTCTGATACCCTGCACACACTGGTTATAACTAGTAAATTTTCACAGTAATCATATGTTGCTTTCCACAAGTGATAAGAGGATAATTGTTCTCTTCTCCTTAATCCGGCCTTCCACCGATTAATTCGACCTATCTCCAGCTTTATTCGACCTTTCACCAATTAATTCGACCTATCTCCAGCTTTATTCGACCTTCCGCCTACTTTTTCCGGCCTTCAAAAAAAAGCTATCTCCTTCCCTAAAATTCCGGAAAAGTGATAGCGTTTACATCTTTATTTAGTGATGGGGGGTCGAAGAATTTCTGCGTTGTTTTGCCCTGGCCTCAAGCCTGCATGTTTATATTCAGGGGTGAAAACCGATGTTTTGATCGGGCAGGCGATTTGCTTCTGGACATTTCCTTTTCCGTCAGGTACCTCGACGATCATTCCCCTTTCCTTCAATTGGGGATGCTCGGCCGCTTCGGTGAAAGTCAGCACTGGTTCTGCACAGGCCTCGAAATCAGCGAATATTTCCTGCCATTCATGAAAATCCTTTTCAAGGAAAGCCAGTCGGATGGCCGTTTTAAACCTGATTTCACTTTTTTCATCGCTTTTCATGCTCAGTTCATACATTTCGGGTGCACCGATTGCTTCGCATAATGCTTTTCGAAATGGGGGCTCAAGGCTCCCTACCGAAAAATGGCGTCCATCTTTCGTTTCGTAAAAGTCATAAAAGGACCCTCCGTTTAACATCATTTTTTCTGGTTCAAGCTCGAGGCCCCCTTGTAAATTCAAAGGTGCGGATATGGCATTCAAGGCAAAACTGCAGTCGGTCATGCTGATGTCGATGGCTTGGCCGAATCCCGTTCTTTCCCTGTGAATGACTGCAGATAATATACCAATAACAGCATGCAGTGAGCCTCCGGCAAGATCTGCTATTTGGGTTCCGTTTTTTGCCGGTCCGCCCTTTTTCGTACCGGAATAGCCTGATAAGCCTGCAATCGAAATATAATTGATATCATGTCCCGGTCGGTCTTTATAGGGACCAGTCTGGCCGAATCCCGTGATGGAACAGTAAATCAGCTTTGGATTGATCGATTTTAATGCCTCATACCCCAGTCCCAGACGTTCCATGACTCCTGGACGGAATTGTTCTATAACGATATCGTATTCCTTCACTAGGTTTTTTACAGATTCGATTGACTCAGATTGTTTTAAATCCAGTGTAATCGACTTCTTCGATCTGTTAAGATATTGGTTCACACCCCATGAATCCTTTGCTCCCGGCCTCTCTACCTTCAAAACATCCGCTCCTAAATCCGCTAGCATCAAAGTGGCAAATGGGCCTGGCAGTAACGTTGAAAAGTCCAATACTTTTAAATGAGTCAATAAGGTCATCAGCCGTGCACCTTCCCTTTCCATTGAAAATATTAAAAGCTTTCCCCCTCGTTTTGTACATTCAATTTAGCAGAGATTACGATTATCATATAACACCTCTCATCGGATTTGTATAAATTTCCATTTAACAAAAATAAAAAGCTAGGAATCGGCTTCCTAGCTTTTTGATAATGAGCTTAATATGTAAAAGCCGGACAAATCAATACTGCATTGTCCGGCTGATTTCACTTAAGGTTGTTCATTCATATTTTTTGTCAAAGTCAAATTCAACTTCATCAAGTTTAACGAATTTAGTTTTTCTTATCAGCTTATAGCCAAACCATAGACCAAGGAAAAGCGGGATTCCTAGGTATGCAGCTATAACACTGCCCCAATCGATCTGGTCTGAGAAAAAGGCTTGGATATTTTGGGACAGGATGACGATCATGCCAATTAATATGGCAAAGATCGGACCTATCGGAAACCATAATGCCTTATATGGCAGCTTCTCCAATGAATGACCTTGAGCGATGAATGCTTTCCGGAAACGGTAATGGCTGATGGAGATGCCCAGCCAAAAGATGAATCCTGTAATTCCAATGGCATTCATTAACCAAATATACACTTTACCATCACCGAATACGGAGGCTAAAAAGGCTAGCATGCCGATGGAACATGTCAAAATCATGCCTGCAACTGGTACTCCGCGTTTATTAAGTTTTGCAAAAATACGCGGTGCTTGTCCATCTTTTGCCATTGAGTATAACATACGCGTTGACGCATATAGACTCGAGTTACCTGCTGATAATACCGCTGTTAAAATGACGGCATTCATAAGCGAAGCAGCAAAAGCCACTCCAGCTTTTTCAAAAATGAGCGTGAATGGACTTACCATGACGTTATCGCCTTGTAAACTTGGGTTCGTATAAGGAATAAGCAGTCCAATTACGAAGATTGCAAATACGTAAAAGAGCAGGATTCTCCAGAATACACTTTTAATGGCCTTCGGTATATTCCTTGCTGGATCTTCACTCTCACCGGCAGCCACACCGACAATTTCAGTACCTTGAAAAGAAAAGCCAGCCGCTATGAATACAATGAATACACCCATGAATCCACCCGGGAAAGGAGCATCATCGACGGTGAAGTTTTTAAAACCTACTGCTTCACCGCCCATAATGCCGACGATCATTAGCAGCCCGACGATTATAAAAATAACGATGGCCGTGACTTTTATGAAGGAAAACCAGTATTCCCCTTCACCATATCCTTTAACGGATAAATAGTTCAATAGGAAAATGAGCACCAAGAATGATGAACTCCACAACAATGATGGACTATTCGGAAACCAGAATTTCATGATCATTGTCGAGGCTGCCAACTCTGCCGCTATCGTCATCGACCAATTGAACCAATACGTCCATCCCAAGGCAAACCCAAATGCCGGATCGACGAATTTCGATCCATAGGTACTGAATGAGCCGCTTGTCGGCATGAATGCTGCCAGTTCCCCTAAGCTCGTCATCACAAAGTACACCATTGCCCCAACTAAGGCATAAGCAAGTAATGCGCCGCCTGGTCCAGCTGTATGAATGGCTGCCCCGCTGCTGAGGAACAGCCCGGTGCCGATAGCCCCGCCAATGGAAATCATCGTTAAATGGCGGGATTTCAAACCGCGCTTTAGTTCTTGTCCTTCTTGCTGTGGAGGATGCAAGATGTCTTGTTCTTGTTTTGGTATCATAAATTTTCATCCCTTTCTATATAAGCGCTTTCATATATGGAGAAATCCATTTAATAAATTTTCCTATTTCATAGACTTTCAAATAGACCTAATTTACAATTAGAATTCCTTTTCTGAATATATGCAATTTTCATGCCAAATTTATAAAACGCAATATTCAACAAATCATCAAAAAAATCGCCTTAAATAGACAAATTTTTTTGCACTTTACGCCACGTTTTTTTGCACATTATGCCATGTTTTTTTGCACTTTTATTCATTTGGTTTAATTTTAATTCATTCCAAATATTACTAAAAGAATATATTCAAAGAATATTTCTACTAAAAACCATTTTTCTCCATTTTATTCCTTTAAATGTCATATTTTTTGCGAGTTTACTCAATTTGATAATAAATATGAAACGATGTAAAAATGAGGTATTCTCATGAAGGAGTTGAGTGTTATGAAAGGTAAGGTATTTTTAGGAACTGCACTATCCATCGGTCTATTATTTTCTGCTATTCCCCATCAAGAAGCTTTAGCGGCAAAAAATGTGTTAAGTGTTGAAAAGTACAATAAGCATAAGGATTCGCTAGAATTCAAGTCTGGGAAACTTACGGACCCATCGAAGCAAACGGCAGAAGATATCATTCTTACCTTTTTTGATGAAAACAAAAAGTCTTACAAGCTAGAAAGGCAAAAGGCGAAAGACTCCTTCACGATTCAGAAAGAAAGCAAGGATGAGCTAGGCAATACCGTCCTTAGATTGCAACAAACCTATAAAGGCGTACCTGTATGGAATTCCACACAAGCAGTATTGATTGACGCTAAAGGTGTATTGACCGTCGTATCCGGTACCGTTGAAGCCAATCTAAACACGAAATTAGGCAAAAAGGCTAAAAAAGGCATCAGTAAATCCGAAGCTATCAAAATAGCGGAAGCGGATCTTGGGTTCACTCCTGCCTATGAACAATCACCTGAATCTGACCTATATGTATACGCAAATGAAGGCAAGGCCGATTATGTATATAAAGTCAATTTGAAATTCTTAAGTCCGGAACCAGGAAATCATAATTATTTCATTTCAGTCAAAACGGGTAAAATTCTGAATAAATATAATACACTAGATGAAGTGACGGGAACCAATTCCGTCGGAACGGGAACGGGCGTCTTAAACAACACCGTCTCGCTGAACACTACCTTATCCAACGGTCAATACTACTTACAAGACAATACACGCGGTAAAGGTATCTTCACTTATAATGCCAATAACCGTTCAAGATTGCCTGGTACGCTCTTTTCCAACACAACAAATGCTTTTACTGCTTCTGCCGATAAAGCTGCGGTGGATGCCCATTATTATGCGGGTAAAACCTATGATTATTACAAATCGACATTTGGACGGAACTCTTATGATGGAAATGGAACCAGCCTGAAATCAACCGTCCATTATGGCTCAAGATACAATAACGCTTTCTGGGATGGCACCCAAATGGTTTACGGTGATGGAGATGGCACGACATTCATCCCATTGTCCGGGGGGCTCGATGTCGTTGCACATGAATTGACGCATGCCGTGACTTCCTCGGAATCGAACCTTACCTATCAAAATGAATCCGGTGCTTTGAATGAAGCGATATCTGATATTTTTGGAACCGTTGTAGAATTTAAAAATCAAAGTGCCAAAGCCGATTATTTGGTAGGAGAAGATATTTACACACCTAATATTTCCGGTGATGCACTCCGCTCGATGGCTAATCCAACATTGAATGGTGACCCTGACCATTATTCGAACCGTTATACGGGAACGGGTGATAACGGCGGAGTTCACACGAACAGCGGAATCATTAATAAGGCAGCTTATTTAATCTCTGCAGGCGGAACTCACCATGGCGTGACCGTATCCGGGATCGGCATCGATAAACTAGGAACCATCTTTTACCGGGCAAACACAACTTATTTAACTTCTTCGTCGACTTTTTCACAAGCTAGAGCGGCAGTCATACAAGCGGCCTCTGATTTATACGGTTCAAGCAGTGCAGAAGTCACGGCAGTCAAAAATGCCTTTACAGCTGTCGGTGTGAATTAAGAGATTTACCTATATATCAAACACCTCCCTAGCTTCACCTCTAGCGGAGGTGTTTTTTCTTATGCGGGCTATCCCGGTTATTTGAGCAGTTCGCTGCCTTTTTTTGGCCTTCCTGTGAAGAATTCCGTCTCTTGGTATGGGAAGACCCTCAATAAAAACAATCTTATCGTTTGCTAAAAATGATTAATTCCGCAAAATAGTTGCTTTTCTTCTTATTAACTGTCAAGCTTAGATGATCTGGACTATATTGAATAGAACAAGTAGGTGACGAACATGATTGAAGTTAAAACTTCCACACTCAGTGATGGTGAGTTCAATAGAGGCGTATTCGCAACACGAGATATTAAAAAAGGTGAGCTTTTGCATGAGGCACCTGTCATTGCATATCCAAACGAGGAGCATGTTTTCATAGAGAAGACATTGCTGGCTGATTATGCGTTTGAATATGGTATAAACCATACTGCCATGCTTTTAGGCTATGGCATGCTGTTTAATCATTCTTATACACCCAACGCTACGTATGATATAAACTTCAAGAATCATACGTTTGATTTCTTTGCTTACACCGACATAAAAGCAGGAGAAGAAATCCTGATTAATTATAATGGTGAAGTCGATAATGAGGATCCGCTTTGGTTCAATAAAGAAAATGACGGTGAAGATGAAGCTGAATGATCATTGATCATTCAAGAAAGCACTTGTACTTTTGAAAGACCTGTCCAAGGGTCTTCGAAAGAAGCGGGTGCTTTTCCTTTTTCCTGCTTGATGAATTCTCTGCTGGATTTTACTAAAAGGATATAAGCAATAAAAAAACCCCATTAAGAATAACTTAATGGGGTCATTTCACCTTAACGTACGGATGGGTTACTTGATTTTGTTTTGATAATTGATTGGAATTGGCCCTTAACCTTATCAATGGTTTCCGGTGTGGCTAAGGATCTTATTTGACTCATCGTTTTTTCACGGGTTTTCTTATTGCGCATTAAAAATGCGGCAGCTCCTATCAGGACGGTTCCAAGCATTTTGTTTGATGGCATGTTAGTTTCCTCCTTCAAGTTAGTCCTATATAGTATTCCCTCTATCAGCCGATTTAAACAAAGGCATCCTTTTGAGAGAGCGGTTTCGCTTTTATCTATCCTCGCTCAGCCTTTCGATAAACTTTATGCTTTCGGGATTTTTCACGACTTTTTCAGCTTGTTCCGGGTCAGCTTTCGTTTGCTTCATATTGTAAAGTTTATATGTCAGCACTCTTTTCACTGACTCGTCAATTCTATCCATTGGAACTTCCCCTGCTTTTACTGCATGCAGTAATCCGTTATATACCTCAAGCTCATGGGAATATTCATGACAGACAAGTAATAAATCAACTCCTGCAAGGATTGCCTGCTTCCCCATCTCTTCATAGGAGAAATACTTGTTCACAGCACCCATTTCCAAATCGTCGGTTACGACAAGCCCTTCATATTTTAGTTTCCCCCGAAGCAGATCTTCGATGATGATTTTAGAAAGGCTTGCTGGTTTTTCTTTATCATAGGCTGGATATTTAATGTGGGTCACCATCACGAAAAACTTTTGGTTATCCAGTTCACTTATGATTTGCTTAAAAGGATAAATATCCGAATTTTCCAGATCAAGTTGGTTTGCCTCCACGGATGATGTTTCGACATGCGGATCGATTTCGCTCCGTCCGTTTCCAGGAAAGTGCTTCAATGCACCAGTTATCGATACATCGTTCAAGCCTTGAATGGCTTTCTTTCCGTATTGAAACACCTTTTCCGGATCTTGTCCAAATGAGCGATTATCCGTTTTCGATAGATCAAGAACAGGGGCGAAATTAATGTTAATTCCCATGGATCCTAGTTCTGTCCCATTCAATTTGGCCACCTTGTACATGTCTTCAGCAGATGCATTTTTTCCAAGATCCTGTTGTGCAGGGAGGGGCGATACCCGTTCCTTCATCCGAACGATGTCCCCGCCTTCCTGATCGATGGCCACCATCAACGGAAGCGAATGCGTACTTTGATTGGCCAATTGCTGAAGTGAATTGGATAACCTAGCCACTTGTTTAGGGGATTTCATATTACGGTCAAAATAAATGACGCCCCCTATATGTTTTTGTTCAATAAGCTCCGTAATTTCACTGCTCTTTTCAGTTCCCTTAAAACCTACCATCATAAGCTGTCCGATTTTTTCTTCAAGCGTCATTTTTTTCAGCAATTTTTCTATTCTCTCGTGACTATCCGCACCGGTGTCTTTTCGTTTTTCCTCTCTGGAATTCACATCCATATTCAACTGAATGAGCACCACTGTAAAAGCGAGGATTGCAATGAGGAACAGACCCCAATAAATATTTTTTTTATTCTTCATGCTTTGACCTTCATTGACATTTTCTCTGTCCTTCCTTGATAGCCCTTTTATTGATTTCGCTGCACTCTTCTTAATCATGTTCATAAAGTGACAGTTCTATATCATCATTGCCGATTTTTTTGCATAAACCATTAGCCGCGTACAATACTACATACATAGCCTAATTCAAAGGA
The DNA here is from genome assembly GCF_022603275.1 of Peribacillus sp. Aquil_B1. NCBI lineage: Bacteria > Bacillati > Bacillota > Bacilli > Caryophanales > Bacillaceae > Peribacillus > Peribacillus sp. Aquil_B1. The sequence goes on from NZ_JAKXEE010000003.1 coordinate 32,431, forward strand.
GATGCCCCCATGAACGGAATCTTGAAGAATATTGCCGTCACTTTCAGTCATGCAGTCAATTATGCAAAAGAAAAAATAACGGCCATTACAGGAACAACTTCTGTTACGATAGCGGAATTGAGTGAGCACATCATCAATCAGCCTGAAACAAAACTAATCAGGAAAGACCTTTTAGGGATACCTTTTTCTTTTTATCATTTACAAAAAGAAGACGTTACGTATTATTTGGAAATGAAAAGCTCACAGGTTCTCCAGTTGGATGTTCAAGCGCATAATCACACGATTGTGTCTTACAGGTCTTATCGGGATAAACCCAGTTTGCCCACGGCCATTAAATTTCCTAAAACCCTTTTATCCGAATGATTCTGGTACAAAAATAAAAAAGCTGATCTCCCCTGCATATGGGGTTATCAGCTTTTTTTAAATCTTATAGGGAGAAAAAACGGTCTCTTTCACTTGAAATCCATTTCTCTGCATCTTCTTCATCCTTTTTAACCAAGCGGTTAACGAGGATATCATGCCAAATGTAATTTTCGAGAAAATTGATATGAATGGGATCATCTGTGTAAAACGCCGTTTCCCTCGTTTCGGGAGAAGGGCCGTAAATCGTCTCTTTGCCATCGATGGATAAAATGAACCATTTGTTTTCTCCGATATTTTCCACATAGCTTGTTTTTCGATGTATATCTATACCTGATAATGGGTTTTCAACCTGAAATGCAATCCCCTTGAGAGTGCAATGCCCGGCGACCGCTTTTAGCTCTTGTTCAAGTTTTCCATACATCTCGTCCCATAAGGAAACTACCACCCTTTTCTCGGCTTTGTGAATTAAAGTACGGCAGAAGGATAGGATGTGCCCTTCACCCTTAAGCGTCATTACACGATTGTCGGACATCGGTTCGATTTTCTCGAATTGCTTTAGTGTATGGCTGATGGATTGATAGGTATTGTTCCATTTTGATTGAACCGATTCCAAAAAAACATCGACTGGCAGCGGTGAATATTGTATCGAGTCATTGATTTCCTCTTTTAAGACGATTCCTTCTTCTTGCAGTCCATTTAATATTTCATAGATACGGGCCCTTGGAATTCCTGATTCCTTGCTTACTTGATAGGCACTGGTCGGGCCTTGGCGAACCAAAGAAACATAAGCCTTTGCTTCATATTGACTAAACCCGAGAGACTGTAGTTTTTGAATGATATCTTGCATAGTACCTCCTAGTGCTTTTAGTAAGTTATATGCCTATCATACCAAATCTCTTATCGAAATCTATTCGATTTCAATTGGTATGACTCATAATATTCTTATTTACAGAATGGTTTCGATTAGTTACTATCTAAATAGTGACTAATAAAAATGGGTTATGGCTTCAGCAAAACTAGCAATTCAGCCCTAATCCCATTGATACGGAGGCTTCTTAGATGGAGGATATACAAATTTCAACACTTTTGCTGCTGATGTTTTTCGGATTTTTGGCAGCATTCATTGATTCTGTAGTCGGGGGCGGTGGCCTGATTTCCATACCCGCTTTATTATTTTCAGGACTTTCCCCTTCAGCAGCGATCGCAACGAATAAGTTAGCAAGTTCCATGGGGTCTTTAACAAGTACCATTGCCTTCATTCGCTCAGGTAAGGTTGATTTTAAACTGGTTTCCAAACTTTTCCCACTAATTTTCATAGGTTCCCTGCTAGGAGCTTGGGTTGTCAATTTCGTCTCCCCTGAATTATTAAAGCCAATGATCTTGGTTCTATTAATAGCTATTGCCATTTATACTTTTTTTAAAAAGGACTGGGGACAGAAATCGACTTACCATAAACTCACATGGCAAAAGACTGCACTATTTGCGTTCGCTATATTTGCCATTGGTTTTTATGATGGTTTTTTGGGTGCTGGAACAGGATCTTTCATTTTGTTTGCCTTTTTAATGATTGGCTTTGATTTTTTGCACTCTGCAGGAAATGCAAAATTTTTGAACTTCGGAAGTAATTTGGCAGCACTGATCATGTTCATATTCCTTGATACCGTCAACTTTTCCTATGGAATACCGATGGGGATCTCCATGATAGCTGGAGCCTTGGCCGGTTCTAAATTCGCCATTAAGAAGGGAGTGGCATATGTAAGAGTATTATTTATCATAGTAACCGTCATTCTGATCATGAAAAATATAATGGATTACTTAATGGGGGGCTAATTTTTTTAAAAGGCTGTTTTCGCATACTTTGTTGCTATTCACCAAGTAATGCGGTGTGGTTGATTTCCCCTCCATTGCTCGCTTTCCGCGGGGCGGGCGGTGAGCCTCCTCGGCGTGAACGCCTGTGGGGTCTCACCTGTCCCGCTGCTCCCGCAGGAGTCTCGCACTTCCGCTTCAATCAACCTTAAATCGTTTCGTTTTAAAAACAACAATCTTTACGAAAAGAGCTTTTTTTAAAAAATAGAATTCAGCACCTGATTCCCGCCACATTATGTGACATATAGGAATTATTTGGGTATATGATAGGTATAGACTGGTGGAAAGGTGTGGTTAGATGATTGAAAAGTGGAATGGCGAAGAAATGGCAGATGTATCAGGGCAAACCATTGTGATTACAGGTGCCAATAGTGGCCTTGGCTTCGAAACGGCTTTTGCACTGGCCGGTAAGGGAGCAGAGATCATCCTTGCTGTCCGGAATGCTTCAAAGGGAGAAAAGGCGGTCGATAGAATCTTAGGGGTCCACCCTAAAGCAAATGTACGCGTGATGCAGCTCGATTTAAGTGATTTAAGCAGCATTCGTCATTTTGCTGACTCCTTTCAGGAAAACTATGAATCTCTCTCCGTCCTCATCAATAACGCAGGTGTGATGATTCCTCCCTACAGTAAAACGAAGGATGGTTTTGAGCTTCAATTCGGCAGCAATCATCTCGGTCATTTTGCTTTGACAGGTCTCCTTCTTCCGCGTATCCTTTCTACGCCAAAATCGCGTGTGGTCACATTGAGCAGCTTGGCCGCCATCAATGGATATATAGACTTCGAAAATTTAAATGGTGAAAACGGTTATAAACCAATGAAATACTATGGGCAAAGCAAGCTGGCCAATCTACTCTTCGCCCGCGAATTACAGAATAAATTCAACCAGCATGATGCAACCCCGATCAGTGTTGCCTGTCATCCTGGCCTTTCCCATACTAATCTCATGTCACGAGGATCTGGCCAACCCATAAATAGATTCGTGCACTTTCTTTCGAAAACCATCACCCAGCCGGCAAGTATGGGAGCCTTGCCTACCCTTTATGCCGCAACTGAACCTACATTAACAGGCGGGGAGTATATCGGACCCGATGGAAAGAAGAGCAGAAAAGGCTTTCCTAGAAAAGACGATATCATCGATACCTTATATAATGAAGAAACTTCAAAAAGATTATGGGATATTTCAGAAACCTTGACAGAGGTCAACTATCGTTTCACCGAAAGCATCACACCAAAATGACTTTATATTTCCCCTGTTTTCGCTCATGAACAGTGCAAAAAAAAGAGGGAGCATAATGCCCCCTCTTTTCGCTTTCATCATTCAGCGTCAAAAACTTCCACTTTTTCCATTTTGTCGCCATTTTTCATAGCTTTGGCTGTTTCAAGTCCAGATGTCACTTTACCGAATACTGTGTGAACCCCGTTAAGATGCGGTTGTGGTTCGTGCACGATAAAGAATTGGCTTGAGCCAGTATCTTTTCCTGCATGTGCCATAGATAGACTGCCTGCCTCATGTTTGTGAGGGTTTCCTACTGTTTCACATTTGATTTGCGTGCCGCTTCCGCCTGCACCTGTACCTGTTGGATCTCCGCCTTGGCTTACGAAACCAGGAATGACACGGTGAAAGACCACTCCATTATAAAATCCTGTGTTTGCCAAATTTTCGAAGTTAGCCACTGTGTTCGGTGCTTCGTTCGGGAAAAGGTCGAATTCGATTTTTTCTCCGTTTGCCATAAGTATGTATCCTTTTTTAGCCATGTAAAACATCTCCTTTAATATGAACTGAATCAAATCTAATAGTACCATTTTTAGAAGCAGAAAGAAAAGCGAGCGCTACTTATTTCGAATTGTATCATTATACATTCCTATATTTTTTCTTTTATAATGGGGTAGATTCATTATTATAAGGGGGAACGTACCATGATTCAGCAATTTGATGCTTTAGTCGTGAACAAGCAAGATGATCAATTCACCGTTAACATTCAGCAACTATCACTTGATGATCTACCTCAAGGCGAAGTGCTCATCCGTGTTCATTATTCCGGTGTGAACTATAAAGATAGCCTTGCAGCCATTCCAAATGGAAACATCGTCAGCAGCTATCCGATCGTTCCGGGCATTGATATGGCTGGTGTTGTCATTTCATCTGAGGATTCCCGCTTTAAAGAAGGAGACGAAGTCATTGCGACCTCCTACGGGATTGGCGTTTCCCAATCAGGAGGCTATAGTCAGTTTGCCCGTGTTCCTGCAGAGTGGATCGTCCCGCTACCTGATGGCCTTACAATGAAAGAGGCGATGATCATCGGAACGGCCGGTTTCACTGCAGCACTATCGGTTCTGCGATTGGAAGAAAATAACCTCACCCCTGAGCAAGGGAACGTTCTCGTCACTGGTGCAACTGGCGGGGTCGGCAGTTTCGCTGTCTCGATCCTTTCCAAACTTGGCTATTCCGTTGAGGCGAGTACAGGAAAAGAATCGGAACATGGATACTTGAAGAAAATCGGTGCAGCGACCATTGTATCGCGAGAAGATGTATATGATGGCAAGCTGCGGGCACTGGGCAAGCAGAAGTGGAGCGGGGCGGTAGATCCCGTCGGCGGTGAACCGTTAGCATCGGTCCTTAGCCAAATCAAGTATGGCGGGTCTGTGGCGGTCAGTGGATTGACAGCTGGTACAAGCCTTCCTGCCACCGTCTTTCCTTTCATCCTAAGAGGGGTTAATCTTCTTGGGATCGATTCGGTCAATTGCCCCATGGATACAAGATTGAAAGTTTGGCATCGCCTTGCCACCGACTTTAAACTAGAGCATTTAGAACAGCTCGTTCAACAGGAAATTACACTTGAAGAATTGCCTGACGTCCTTCCTACCCTATTAAAAGGGGAAGCAAGAGGCAGGACGATCGTTAAGCTATAATCCAAAAAGTGACGAGAGCATGGCTTCTCGTCACTTTTCATTGTGAACTTTCATTGATAGGGAGACTGATATCTACAATCGTCCCTTCTCCCACTTCGCTGCTGAAATGAATTTCCCCATTATGCTCATGGATGATTTTAGTGCTGACCATGAGCCCAAACCCTGTTCCTTTTTCAGATGTGCTATAAAAAGGCTGCCCTAGATGCTTCATGCGCTCATTTGAGATTCCGCAGCCTTGATCAGTGAACCGGATCATTGCAGAGTCACCTTCATGGTTTAACTGTATATGAAGTTTTCCGCCATTCGGCATGGCTTCTATCGCATTATTGATGACATTCGTGAATACTTGTTTTAACTGATTCGGTTCGCCAAAGACAGATGCCGAATCCGTATTATATTCCTTGATGACTTCGACATCATTCAATATCGCTTGAAACTCAGCTAATGTAATCACACTATCCAATATATCGTTAAGCTGAATGAATTCACAAACCTTCGCTTCAGGCTCTGCTAAACTCAAAAACTCATTGGCCAGGTTTTCGATTTTTTCTACTTCACTGACCATCATTTCAAGATAGTCCTTTTGCTCAGGGTATTCCCTTAATAATTGTAAAAATCCTTTGACCGTAGTTAATGGATTTCTTATTTCATGTGCGATGCCCGCAGCCATCTGTCCTACCGCCGATAACATATTGGATTTACAGAGCAGCTCTTCGGTCTTTTTACGCTCCGTAATATCCCTGCAAAATACCTGTATGGCCGGTTGACCTTTATATATAATCGGAAGACCGAGTGTTTCTCCATAAAATACTTGTCCGTCAAGTCGAATGAACTTTTGTTCCAGTAAACCAACAGCCTGATGATCGTCCCTCATGATCTCGATTCTTTTTTGTACACTTTCCCGGGACTCCAGGTGAACGAATTGAAAAACCGATTTACCGATAATATCTTCCACACTATCCATCCCAAGCATTTTTGCCCCCATGGGATTCATATACTCGATTATCCCATTACGATGTACAAAAATCGCTTCAGGTGAGACCTCAACTAAACTGCGATACCTTTGCTCACTTTCCTTCAAGGCAGCTTCAGCAAGTTTTTGATTCGTGATGTCCCGATAAACGAAAACGAGTGCACACGGCTCATTTTCATCATTACGGATATTGAACAAGGAAATGCTTACATCGATTAATTGGCCATCCTTCCTTAGCCTGACCGTTTCAAAGCCTTTCTTTTGTACCCCTGCCTTAATCTGGTCATGCAGCTCATTGACTGACTCCTTCAAGAAATCAGGAATAATTGGAAACGGCATGCCTATGAGCTCATCATTCGTCCAACCGAAAAACTCTTCAAAAGCTGCATTCACTTGAAGGGTATTTCCTTCCAGATCAACAATGGAAATGGCGTCCGGGTTATTCTCCATGAAAGACTTAAATTTCTCGGTATTATCCTCCGCCCGTTCCCCCATTTTCCCTTGTCCATAATTAATAAGCCTTTTACTCATCAATTTTTTTATTCCTTTCTTATCCGGAAATTTACAGTCTCAATTTTACAGTATCAGTAAATCATTTGCCAGTTTTATCATATGATTTTTCCAAGTTAAGGATTGATGCACAAAGAGGCCAAACCCGCATAAGGTTCAGCCTCTTTCTTAAAATGTATTATAAATATTTGGACATTCTGTACCTGTTGGTTCATAAAAGCAATGAAGCTTGAAACGTCCAACAAGAGGTTGATTATACCAGGTTGCCGGACAATCTCCCGGTGGCCTGAAGTACCATAGGCTAAATTTCGAAGGCCATATCCTTTCACCATTTACACTTCGGCGTGCAAGTCTTTTTTCCCTGTCCCGTGCCCGCTGATAAAAATACCCCTTCTGTACAGCTTCAAAGGCATGCTCCTGATAAATCATGTCTGGAATCGTCCTCAGCCCTTTGAAATCAGAACAATTCGACCTAATCCGATTGATCCCTACATTACCGATCATCAACATGCCCTGATCACCTTCGCCCTCGCCTTCCGCCCTAAGCAATCTTGCCAATAAGGCTATATCGGCATCAGTGTGCTTTACAACGGCCATTCCAACACCTCCACTTTTTTTATCCTATGCCTCGGAGATGGAAAAATACTCCGTTTATTAACAAAATCTTCATATGGAGTACACGTACTATCAATAATACAACCCTATACTTAAGTAAGGCTGGATAGCACGCGTGGCTATCATGGTATTTGGCGAAGGCGGGGCCAATACTTTCTTTATACATATAAAAAAGGCGGCACATATTGTGCGTCGGACTGTAGACAAACTCGATGAAAGTCCAGTTTATTTACAGTTTTTAAGGGTTTGTACAATTTGCCTTAAGGCACTCTCTTAACTCAAAAAGGTTTCGGAATGGTGTCATTCCGAAACCTTTTTGTCTGTAAACTGAGGCCGCACACATTGTTCCGTCTTTTTATCTTGTCATTCTTTCGCTTCAAATGCCGCTTCAAACGCCAATGATACCTTTTCGAACTCTTCATCCGATTCGATATCGAGCAGTTCACCTTCGCCTTCGACCCTGAAAAAGAAAATATCGATATCTTCATCTGTATCCTCTTCAATATCTTCAAGCAAACCTACTGCAACATATTCCGTTCCTTCTACATCCAATGAACCTAAAACCTCAACTTCATGGCCTTCATCACTGTCATCAGTAAGGGTGAATATTTCACCTTCACGAATTTTTCCCATACTACCTCTCCTCTCATATCCATTAATAATGGAGTTGTTTCCATAGTATATCTACTATTCCATTTAGAAACAAATTTTTGCCCTGGAAAATGTTAAATTTCATTCTTACATGAAAAGAATCAATCAATAGATATTATGGAAGAAAAGTATTATCCCAGAAGTCATTTGGTATTTCTCATTACTTACCAACACTTTCCCTTTATTAACATCTTTTAAAAAATTATCTAAAAACGGCTATAAAAATGTAATTTAATTCCGAATACTCTTATATATACTAATATTAGCAAATTGAATTTAATGAAGGAGGAAGATTTCTTGGCTGTGAAGAGGGTAGATCACATTGGCGTTGTTGTAAAAGATCTTGAAAAATCCATCGCCTTTTATCAAGATGTGCTGGATTTAAAATTAAAAGCACGCATGACTCATACTAATGGGGTAATCGAACTGGCATTCCTGGGTTACGAAGAGTCCGATGAAACAGAAATAGAATTGATTCAGGGATATAGCGACACACTGCCATCCGAAGCAACGATCCACCATTTTGCCATTACCGTGGATGATATCGAAGAAGAATATGCCCGGATCAAAAGCTTGGATAACACCGAGCTGATTGATGAAGAGATCGTCACTCTTCCAAATGGTTATCGCTATTTCTACATATATGGACCGGAAAAAGAGTGGATTGAATTTTTCCAAAGGTAAAAAGCATACTAAAAAAGCAGAGTCTTAAAGACTTCTGCTTTTTAACGCTTCTTCAATATTTTAGCAAAATTTACAGATAAAAAACCTTTCTTTACTTAACTGAAGTAATTTCTTAATATACTGCATTTATCCTAAAAGTAATAATATTTTTGGAGGTATGCATTTTGGGGAAAATGAGCAAAAAGGTAGCAGGTATTACGTTAGCGGGCGCGGTAGCCATTTCATCACTGGGTATTTCAACGATGAAGGAAGATGTTCAGGCAAAAGACAAGAAAAAAGAACCAACAAACGTCATCATGATGGTGATGGATGGGACAAGCACAGGAGCCACAACCCTTTCAAGATGGTATAAAGGCGATAATCTAGCGATGGACGAAATGCTGTCTGGCGGTATGCGTACATATTCTGCTGAATCGGCCATTACAGACTCAGCTCCTGCAGCAACAGCGCTTGCGACAGGAAATAAATCCAATGATAAATTTGTCGGTGTCCTGCCAACCATCGTTAATTCTCCAGGGCTCGATCCGGTTAATCCGAAGAATGCCCATAAACCAGTCGCTAACGTTTTGGAGGGTGCGAAACAAGCCGGAAAGGCTACTGGCATCATTTCTACATCTGAAATCCAGCATGCCACACCCGCAGGCTTCTCCGCTCACGTGACACATCGAAGCAATTATGGTGATATTGCGGAACAGCAGGTTTATCAGGGGATTGACGTTGTTTTGGGAGGGGGCAAAGAATCCCTTTTACCAGGTAAAACAAAAAATGCAAGAATTGATGGAGAAAACCTTTTGGAAGTGCTTGATGAAGAAAAATATGATTTTGTTGAAACCCGTGACGAGCTGTTAAATTCTAAATCGAATAAAATTTGGGGAAGCTTTGCACCAAGTGCCCTAGCATATGATTTAGACCGTGAAACAACAAAGCCAAGTGAGCCCACTTTAGCCGAAATGACCAATAAAGCCCTTAAAACCTTGAAAAAAGATAAAGATGGCTTCTTCTTATTTGTCGAAGGAAGCAAGATTGACTGGGCTGCTCACGGAAACGACACGATTGGAATGATTAGTGATACTTTAGCTTTTGATGATGCCGTGAACGAAGCCCTTAAGTTTGCAAAAAATGACGGAAACACGATGGTCATTGCTGTAACGGACCATGGGAACAGCGGAATTACAATGGGTAACGTAAACACGAATTCCTCCTACCCGGAAACACCCGTATCAGCCTATATCGATCCATTAAAGAAAGCGAAGATGACGGTTGAAGGAGCTTTAAGTAAGTTAAAACCCGATCATTCCAATCTAAAAGAAGTTGCAGCACTTTATGGACTTGATGATCTGACTTCTGAAGAAACAGCAAAACTTACCTCTTCTAAAAACGTAGGCACTGAAATGACAAAGCTGCTTGCTAACCGTGCCAACATTGGCTTTACAACAGGAGGTCATACAGGGGAAGACGTATTCCTGTATTCTTATGGCCCTTCAAGACCGACTGGATTAGTGGAGAATACAGACCTCGCTAAAAAAATGGCCGAATTCATGGGCTTTGATTTACAAAAATTATCGAACAAACTATACATGAATGCTAAAGATTCCTTTGAGAAAAAAGGATATTCTACCCGTATTGATGTGACAGACCCGAATAACCCAGTTTTCGTAGCGAAAAAGGGGCAGCAAAAAGTGGAGTTGCCTGCCAATAAGAATATCGTGATCACCAAGACTCCTAAATCCACTAAACAAAAGGAAATAAACGCCATCACCGTTTACAACGGAAAAGACTTCTATATATCTGAACATGCATTAAAGGCAGTCAAGTAAGCAACACTTCTTTATAATGATGTAGGAGCCCTTGTTTTTAACAAGGGCTCCTTTTCTTAAGATTTAGTTCTTGATCCTTTTCATAAAAAGTGAATGAAAGAAACACCATTAAATCACCTTCCTTCTCCCCGCTTCACCAGCTTGACTTTTTGACACCCGGCAGTTGCCCTTTATGAGCAAGTTCCCTAAAAACGATACGTGACATGTTGAATCTGCGCATATATCCACGGGGCCTCCCTGTTACGCCACAGCGATTGTGGACCCTTGTCGGCGAGGAATCACGCGGGAGTTTGGCCAATGCGGCATAATCCCCTTTCTCCTTCAATTCCTTTCTTAGTTCTGCATACTTTTCGACCATTGCCAGCTGTTTTTGCGCTTTTATCACCTTAGATTTTTTCGCCATTTCAATTCTCCTTTTTTAAGATCTTAAATTCATGAAAATCTATAAACTATTCACAATTCGTTCCGCTGCCTGTCTTGCTCCCGATATATTCCTGGATATCGGGAGCATTTCAAGTTCAGCCAATGCACCCGTGACATATAAACCAGGTCCCCACTGCAACGACTGCGATACAATTGGATAACCACATTCCGCGCAGCGTAAATCATGCGACCGGATGACTGGCGTCAGCCAATCCTTCCCTGGCATTGATGACTTAAATCCGGTCGCTAATAGGACCGTCCCCGTTTGTTGAATGACCTTTTCATTTTTATCCCTGAGGCTGATATGGCCGTCCCTCCACACAGCGCTTATCACCTCAACATCCATGACACGCAATAATCCCTGTTTAACCTGATTCATCAGCGCCTTATGTAAGTCAGGTGGGATGGATCCCTTATTACGGGCCTGGATAATGGTCTCGCGTCTTTTTTGATAGCTAGTTATAGCATGGAAAGGACGCTGTTTTTTCGGCCCCAACCAACCAGGATCACTGTCGAAATCATGAATCCTAAATGGATGCCGCTTTAGTAGCGTTACGTCATTGGGATAGCTTTTACTCAGCTTTAAAGCAAGATGTACAGAAGATATGCCGCCCCAATGATCGTGATGGGTCCTTGTAATTGTGTCAGCTCCGGAATATTTTCATCGAATATGTGGTAAATGGGACCCCCATGCTCTTGTTTTAATTGCCGTGCCCAATCAGGCCAATAAGGCTGTTCACCAATACCAATTTAAATCACAAGTTTTTGTCCTAAAAGCCGTCGTTTGTTCTGCAATTGGATTTCCCAGCACTGTCCCGTTTTGCAGGCAGAGGTGACTTCCCCTTGCACCCATGCCTGCTTAATGGATAAATCATCAGCCAAATGAACACTATGTTCATTGAAGGATTTTAGGGATGGCCGCTTATATTGGCCGTAAAAGTTATTGTTCCAGTCTGCCTTTTCCACATATTTCTGCAGGCTGAATGGATTCACATCCAAATGGTGTACGGATGGAGAACGTAAATAGGGCATTGAAATGACTTCCGTACAATGCTTCCATCTTGCCAATGGTTCTTCATTTCTATCAACGATCGCCAGCTGGTCCACTGTCGTTTTTCCTGACTTAAGTAAAAATGCCGCCATCGTCATACCTTGAATGCCTCCGCCAATAATGATCCATTCCAACATGAACTTCCCTCCTTTTATATCCATCCTCTTCAATAAAACATAATCATTACGATTTAAACCTTAAAATTACTTCGTTTCACGGTGAAGCGTGTGTTTCTTTAATCGCGGGCAGTACTTCTTCAATTCAATCCTGTCCGGGTTATTCCGCTTGTTTTTCGTCGTGATATAATTGCGGTCCCCTGATTCTGTGCATGCTAACGTAATGTTTACTCTCATTTTCATTTCCTCCTAAAGTTTTTTAATGAACGCTTTCCGTAAATGCAGGCAATCGATCTTCATAAAGAGACCAATCCTGCTGCATCTCCATTTCCGTCAATAAGCATTGATCTAATTCATTTTCGATTTCCTGTTGATTCATTTGAATGCCAATCATTACAAGCTCCGTCATCCTGTCCCCATATACTGCATTCCACCGTTCCAATAATTCAGGTGCTTCCTTTAAAATTTGGCGTTGTTCATCCCCAGGGTATGCTGCGATCCATTTACCGGCGGCTTGTAAAGTTAATGACGGTCCTGCCTGCGAAAGCAAACCTGCCGTATCATTTCTCGATGCCAGCCAAAGGAACCCCTTTGCCCTCACCACCTGTACGGGCCAGTTTTCAAACCACTCCATCAGCCGTTCGGGATGAAAGGGTATTTGCCTTCTGTAAACGAAGGATGAAATCCCGTACTCCAGGGTCTCCGGGATATGCTCTTCATTCAATTCCTTTATCCAGCCCGCTCCTTGGCTTGCCTCTTCAAAATCAAATAAATGTGTATTCAATACACCCTTTAGCGGCACCTTGGAATGATTCGTTTCGATGATCCTCGCATCCGCATTCATTTTATGAAGAACCGCCTTTAATTCCTCAACGGCGTCGGCATCCATTAGATCGATTTTATTTAACAAGATGACATTGGCGAACTCTATCTGATCTATTAGTAGGTCGACCACTTCCCTGCCATCGGCAGCATCAGTTGCCTGCATCCTGTCAATAAGTGTTTCTCCGGAAGTGAAGTCTTGCCAAAAGTTATACCCATCAACAACTGTGACCATCGTATCAAGCCGGCAATATTCCGATAAATCAATTCCCATGCTTTCATCAAGATAGGTGAAGGTCTGGGCTACAGGTACCGGTTCGCTTATCCCAGTCGATTCAATCACGATGTAATCAATGTTCCCTTGTTTCGCCAATTTCTCCACTTCAATCATCAAATCCTCACGAAGCGTACAGCAAATGCAGCCATTCTGCATTTCCACCAGTTTTTCATCTGTCCGGGTAAACCCTCCCTGTTTAACCAGCGAAGCATCAATATTGATTTCACTCATATCATTAACGATGACGGCAACCTTCAGGTCATTCCGATTTTCAAGAATATGATTCAAAAGCGTCGTCTTTCCCGCACCAAGGTATCCACTCAATACCGTAACCGGAATTTTCTTCATCTCCATCCATACCACTCCTTTACCTGATTTCTTTGCTGCACATAAATCAAAATCATTACGATTTAAATACCGAAGCTATCACTCATGTAAAAACACTCCTTAATAATAAAACGTAATCATTACTATTTGCAAGTTTTTTTCAAAAAATGCCCCGAAATACTTTTTCTGAACTAATGTAATCACGATTGCTCCAATACTGCTCATGGGCAATCAAGGATAAATGAAAGATGCTGACATTCTTCATGAAATGAAAACAAAAATTAAATGGAAGCCCAGTCACACATAACATCATGTGTAATGAACCTCCATTGGAGTTTTATCATTATTGTACTTCCATATTGACAACTGCTGTTCATCAACAACGTTTCAATATCCAATACATTTTTCTTTTCTTTGTTGAATTCGAAAAAAAAAATTATTGGCTATTGTGCTTATTCCGCCATTTCCCACCCTGAAGATGTTACTGTCTTTTGTTCAAAAGTTTCAATTTCTCTCTGTTTCGCCAGTTTAGAAGCTTGTGACATGGACCACGTTAAATTCCCAAAAGCAATCACTGTCCCGATCGAGATAACTAACACCTTTTTACAAAGTATTTTCTTCAATAGCTTCCTCCTGAGAATGTATTGGAATACTCTAAATATAAACCAACATTGTTAACCTAACATGTAGCTGCTGTAAATGTACGAAATTATTTTTGTACATATGTAAACACAAAAAAGCTGAATGCATATGCAGTCAGCTTTTCATAGGTGTTTCTTATTTATAAAACACTTTGTCGACGTTGTATTTGGCATGAAGTTTATTGATCATGTACGTTTCATAGATTTCACGTTCCATAGCGTCTTCAACTATAAGAATGTCAATTTTCTTGACTTCATTACGATGATCTTTAATCGGAGAAACATTATCCTCGAAATGCTTCTTGACCCTTGGTCTTAATTTACGAGCTTTCCCGACAAAAATCAGCTCATCGTTTTCATTGTAAAACAAGATGATGCCGCCCTTATCACGGGGAATCAAATGAAAATCGATAAACCCGTAAATTTCAGGAATGACAGGTTCGTCTCCTTCTATAACTTGCTTCCTTTGTTTGATGCTTATATCCGCTGCAGGGATTTCAATTTTAATCATTACAATTCACGTCCTCTATTTGTATAAGGTGAAACTTTCATCGGAATCAAAAACTCCAGTTTCACGCCAAGCTCATCACTTCAATCTTAAAGGTAAATGTTATCATAATTATGAATGAAAAGCCATGTATGCCTTGATTTGTTTAGATGAACTATATTTAATATAAAGAAGAAGACTCGCTAAGAGTCTCCTTCTTTGTCGGGAATATCCGTTACCACCTGTGAGCCTTTGCATTGCTTCTTAGTATAATGTTTGTTTGCGATTCTTGCGTATGGCCATTAACTTGAGATTTTGAACGCTTAGGTCTTGTCCAATTATGGTGAAACTTTTGAGAATGTGGATCTAATTGATCTTTATAGCTCATTCTGTGTCACCTCATCATTAGGATTTGGATATTCCGTTCAGTGATAGTATTACCCATCACTTGTTCTAGTATTTGATTTTTATAAAGATTCATACGCCATATTCATTAAAAAGCGAATTCAGCTGACTTGCCCTTTGCAAGGACTTCCCCTTCTTCATTTACCGCATCACTAGTCATGAGGGAAATGCCCTTTATGTCTCCATCATTTAGAATGAAACCAATGTTTCCGCTTTTTGAACCGTTTCCTTCTATTTCACCAGTAAGTTCTTCCAAGTAGATCTCATCTTCCCACGTAAGATGTTCTCCTCTGTCCGTTTCAAGGAAAGCAACTGGGGAAAACTTAATTTTTTTATCCGTATTGTTTTTGATTTCCACGTTCACTTTTACGATATCGAAATCTTCATCATGCGTATAGCCGTGGAAGAAATCAATCATGCTGTAATCCGGCGTGGCATGCATCACTTTCATTTCTTTGACTTTAACCTCGATTGGACCAACATTCAGCGTTTCATTCACTTTTTTATAGGCCTTCAAAGTTAATTCGCCTTTGGCATCAGAAACATTCTGACCGATCTGGTTCAAGTTTACATCATCAGGAAGCTGTGGATTCGGAACATAGACATCCTTTTTTTCCAGTGGCCGTGCAATTTCCTCTGTTTTATCTTTAGCCGTCGTTTCTTCTTCGTAAGCTGGTTGGGTATTAAGTGCGCCAAAAGCGGTTAATAACAGGGCACCAATCATCAGTCTGTTCATTGAATCCCTCCTGAAGTGTTATTACTTCTTTAATAGATCAAAGATGATTTTGGCCTGATCCGTGTTATCGACCTGCCCGGCAAAACGTTCTTTATATGGGCCGTATGCGTAGACCGGAACATCTTCACCCGTATGTCCCCCGGTAGTCCAGGCAGTATTGGTCCGATTATCAAATATAGCTTCGATGGCATTATCGACGTTCGTCACATTTTTTGATTTGGCAGCTTCTGTTACCGTTTTGATTTCATCATCAGTTAGCTTCACTTCATTTTGGTTAATATATTGCTTTAACGTCTTTTCAACATCGGCTCCTTTGACGATGGCATCCGCCATGAAGTCAGGGGTGCGTTTGGCTGCCTTGATCGGTTCACCGTACCAGTTATATATTCCTTTTGCTCCGATCGAGAATCCTCCTGTAGAGTGATCCGCAGTAGCCACCACTAAGGTATGTTTGTCTTTCTTCGCGAATTCCATGGCTGACTTGTATGCTTTTTCAAAGTCTTCCATTTCACTCATTGCACCTACGATATCATTATCATGTCCGGCCCAATCGACCTGGCTTCCCTCGACCATAAGGAAGAATCCATCTTTATCTTTATTCAAGCGCTGGATCGCCGAACTTGTCATGTCTGCCAAAGAAGGCGTTTCACTTGGGCGGTCAATCATTTTCGGGAGTCCTTCAGAAGCGAATAAACCAAGGACCTGTTCATTTTTGTCCTTAAGCATTTGATTTTTATCCGTCACATAACTGTAACCGTCTTTTTCGAAGGCTTTCGCCAAATTGACATCAGGACGGACAAAATTGGACTTCCCACCGCCCAATAGGACGTCAATTTTATGTTTGCCCTTGATTAAGTCATTATAATAATCGTCTGCGATTGAATTCATGTTTTTCCGATTTTCATCATGGGCGCCAAAAGAAGCAGGTGTAGCATGAGTGATTTCTGAAGTGGCAACCAATCCCGTCGCTTTTCCTTTTTCCTTTGCTGCTTCCAATACCGTTTTGACTTCGGATTTATCATTATCCACTGCAATGGCAGCGTTATAAGTCTTCACTCCGGCAGACATTGCCGTTGCGGCTGATGCTGAATCCGTTATATTTTGTGCAGAGTCTTCTGGGTAAGTCATTTGCTGGCCAACCAAGTATTTATCAAACTCTGTCCGCTCTGCCACCTTCGTATCAGGATTATCTTTTAAATACCGGTAAGCGGAGGTATAGGAAACACCCATGCCGTCACCGATCAGGAAAATCACGTTCTTGATTTCCGGTTCTTTTTTTTGGTTCCCCTTTGCCGAAACATGATCCGCAGCGGACCATGATAAACTTCCAAATGCTAATGCCGAAACGAGTGTAATGGGTAACACCTTTTTACTCCATGTGCGATTCAAATGAATGACCTCCCGTTAATCTTTTCTATTTAATTTAACTATAGGTGAAGAACATGAACTCATTGTCAAGGCTATGTAAAAAAGCAGCAGGATAATTGTTAAGACAAGGTAAAGGCAGCAATGTCACAAAATTATATGCACTTTCATGAAGCTGTTGGTTATTCAGGAAAATCATCAGTAGTGGGGGTCTGTTACAGGGTCTAGCAGAGTAAACACCAGCGTGGATAAGTGATCTTTCATTTAACTTCATCAAATCAGGGTAATTTGAAAGTGCTAAAAAATTGGACAAAAGAAAATAAAGCACCCTATCAGGATGCTTCAGAGTCAGACTGCAAACAAATTCTATCCCTACCGTTTTTCCAGAAATCCGCTCCCTTTCCGCCGGCTGTCTGCCAAGCCTCATCAAGCAAGCCCGTTGGAGTCTCGGCTAGCTAGCTATTTGCCAGAAGTGTCACAAATCCCTTCCATTAAATAGGAGTTTTATAAAACAGTAAAAACCATGGAATAAACTAGTCTTAAACAGTTCGGATGAGACCAGCCTACAATTTTCTTTAGGGCGGAAAGCGAGTGCCTGGAGTAGTAATCAAACGTTTGATTAAAGAAATCCGCTCCCTTTCCGCCCCCCTTTGTCGACAAACTGAAGCTCTCCATTTAAAGAGCGCTTTTTTCACTATTATTTCTCTACAACTAAACATTCCAAAGCACGGGCCGCATTGACTCTCGCCACCTCGATTGAATCGGCAGATGACAAGGCGACTGCCACTCTTCTGCCTGCCTTTGTAACAGGTTTTCCGAAAAGACGCACCTGTGTATTAGGTAAAGCCAAAGCCTTTTCAACACCGACTATTGAATATTCCGATAACTCTTCTTGAGCTTTTAATGGACGGCTGGCACCTGGGCTGATCAGCTTGATTTCCGGAATGGGGAATCCTAGAATTGCCCGAATATGAAGGGCAAACTCGGACAAATTTTGAGTCACTAATGTCACTAGCCCCGTATCATGCGGACGTGGGGAAACTTCACTGAAATAGACTTTATCCCCTGAGAGGAAAAGCTCAACCCCGAATAATCCGTACCCACCAAGTTCATCTGTAATGGAATGGGCAATTTTTTTCGCTTCCATTATTTGCGTTTCTGTCATATTATGCGGCTGCCAGGATTCAATATAATCCCCGCCCTGCTGGATATGACCGATGGGAGCACAAAACATGGTACCATTTACAGCCCGGACAGTAAGCAGCGTGATTTCCGAATCAAAACGGATAAATTCTTCAATGATCACCCGTCCATTTTGAACCCGGCCGCCTTCCATCGCGATTTTCCAGCATTCCTCCAGATCACCTTCCGTGCGGCACACACTTTGTCCTTTACCTGAAGAACTCATCAGCGGTTTGACGACATTGGGAAAGCCAACTTCCTTGGCAGCTTGGACAAATTCTTCATATGTATCGGCGAATTTGTAGGCTGCGGTCGGAATCTCCAGAGTTTCAGAAGCCAATCTCCTGATTCCTTCACGATCCATAGTCAATTTAGCCGCTCTTGCCGTCGGAATGACATGAAAGCCTTCCTCTTCCAACTTGACTAATTCGGATGTAGCGATGGCCTCGATTTCCGGCACAATCAAATCGGGTTGTTCTTTTTCTACAACTCCTCTTAGTTGTTCCGCATCCAGCATATCGATCACATAACTGCGATGAGCGACTTGCATGGCAGGGGCATGTTCATAGCGGTCTACAGCAACGGTCTCCACACCAAGCCGCTGTGCTTCAAGTATGACCTCTTTCCCCAATTCACCTGAGCCCAATAATAAAATCTTTTTTGATTTATACATTCAGTCTCTCCTCCTTAATTCCTCAAAAACATTATATACGAACTATAAACGAATAAACATAAATTTTTATTCGTATTTACAATCAAATCACTCAGAAAATATAAAATAAACATATATATTTTAAGTATTCCCAATACCAACTTGACAAATTGGATTAATATGTTTTATGCTACTTTTATATAAGGAAAATATATAAGCTGACTAGTTCACTGGAGGCTCTCTATTCAACAAGGATAGGGGGTTTTTTCGTTTTTATCATTGAGGGAGGATTACACTATGCAAAAGGAATCGCTACGGATTATTTCCCCTATCATGAATGAGAAGCAAATTGGGGGCTTAGAAAATATGGAGTACCTTAATCTGCCGGACAGAATATTTTTCCATTGGTGCCAGCAGCAATATCGACTGAACAGAGGGGTTTACAACACGATCGATCATTGGTTCTATGAATATGGCATTGTCCATATTCTTCACCGCCGGATCAACCTTTTAGCCTTTTTGGATTTCGCTTCTACCCCTGAACAAGAAGCCGGAAAAACAAAGTTCATTAAATTCGGCAATGGTGGCCTAAAGCAAAAGTTGCAGGAATTCATTGCAGATTAACCTGAATCTTATAAGGCCCTTATCAGTAATATGCCCATTCTCCTCCTACTGGTAAGGGACACTTATGTGAATGTCGAAATTTGCAATACGATTATTTTTGAAAATGTAAGCGCTTTCTATTATAATGAAATTAGGTTGGATGGCATGCGTGGCCGTCAAAGTATCTGGCGTAGGTGGGGCCAATACTAGCGCTAAGGGAGTTAATCTTCTTTACAGCAAAACTATTAGAATTCCTTTTGGCAAGGGCTGCAATATTACCGGGACATGGAGAATGTCCGTTAATTTTAGGCTAAAAAGCGAGTTAATCATGCAATCGATAAGTAAAGCATACCTTTACTTATTTTTTGCAGCAGCCCTCATCGTTTCAGATCTAATAGTTTATAAGACTAAAAAGCTCTACCCCATGGAAACGGAGTTGAGCTTTTTCATCTGGTCAAATTTCACATATATAACCCTGCTAAGAATATGCCAAGCGACTTCTGATAAATTTCATCGAACTGTGCTATTGGCAAGGGATTCGTTCCTTTTCCAAGCTCCACGGTAAACCCCGGCCTTCGCCAATCCTGAATGAACCAATCCTTATACCCTGCATAACTATTGGCGGATTTGACAGGCTCATATCCACTGACCCTCGCAAACTCATTGACTATCGTTTCCGACTCGGGTGGTTCCAAACCTTCAAATCCCCAATAAATGACCTCTCCCTGAGTATGGAACGCAAGGACTTTGCCAAAATCACGTTTTCTTGTCAACTCTGACATTGCAATAGCTTCTGGCTGTGTAAGCGGCCCCTCCCCTGGATAATTTGCCGGACCTGGCTCCGTTACATTATTGCGAGCTTGTTCCAGTTCCCATTTTGCGGGAAATTGATCATTCAAATCCACCCCGTTAATATTGGCTTTCCAGCCAGAGAAGTCTTCGCTGCCATTATTCCATTCGACGAGCCGTCTTCTCAATGACACATCAGCAGGAGGGCCTTTCAGAACCAACTCCACTCCGTCCGGATTCACCATTGGGACGATCGACAGCATCGTCTGTTGATAAAAGGGAAACATAGATAGACCGCGGATGTCAGCCTGATTCGTGATTGCGAGTAAGTAATCATTTAAAAAGGTCATGATTACAGGCGTGGTTATCCACTCATTCGCATGAAAAGAACCATTATAGTGCACTCGCTTGTTACCATTTCCAATCAGCACTTCGGGGATATCCCTTTCAAGCACCGAGTCCCCGATGGGGGAGGTATTAATAAATGGATAGATCGTTTTCAAACGTCTTACATCGGTCATCATCGTCTCATAATCATATTCCCGGTTTCCTTGAATTAGCCTCCACGTAATCCTTACTGGCACAGAAATTGCCTGACCAACTTGCAGGGCATTCGGGTTGAGATTAGGGTTAGTCAAAAATAGGGCATCCAATGAAAGATTACGTGATCTGGCAATTGCCCATAACGAATCACCCTGTTTAATATTATAACCGGTCGTCGTAAAGCCGGGAATTTTGATTTGTTGGCCAATCATAAGTGCAAGTGGATCAATCCCACTATTGGAATCAATGATAAGTTGGTAATTAACCTTGAATAACTGGCTATAATACCACAAGGAATCATTCTGCCGCACAAAAACGTCCATACTGCACCTCCTCTTAACCAAATGTATGCTGATTCGATTTAATTATTGCCAACGCACCCTGGCCTTTCTGGACTTATAGAAAAGTCACTCCTCCATGACTTCCTTACAAACCATTTATAACTATATATTCTTACCGAACTTGTCGGGTGTCATTTATAAATGGAGCCCTGCATAAATCAAAACAGGCATCCATTCATGAATGGATGCCTGTTTGCATTTACTAGATTGGTAGTCCTATATTTTACGCTTCTTGCGGTACAGGTAAACCTAAACCTTCGGCTATGCGCGTTCCGTATTCCGGATCGGCTTTGTAAAAATGGCCGATTTGACGAAGCTTGATTTCTTCCAATTCCACAGGTTTCATTGCGCCCACGATCGTGTCAACAAGGCGAGTTTTCTCTTCGGCACTTAATAGACGGTATAGGTCACCTGCTTGGGTGTAGTGATCATCACTATTATGACCGACTTGTGCAGCTTGCCCAGTCACCTCGAAAGGAGTGACTTTATTTTCCGTTGATTCGGCAGGGCCTCCAAAACTATTCGGCTCATAATAAACAGATCCCTTGCCATTGTCATCTGCACGCATGAAGCCATCACGCTGATAGTTATTCGCTTCAACTTTCGGACGGTTAACCGGAAGCTGGTTATGATTCGAGCCCACACGGTAACGGTGTGCATCTCCATAAGCGAATAGGCGTCCTTGAAGCATCTTGTCTGGGGAAGCTTCAATTCCCGGTACGAATGTTCCCGGTGAGAACGTGGCTTGCTCCACTTCTGCAAAGTAGTTTTCAGGATTTCTGTTCAATACCATACGACCAAGCTCGATCAGCGGATAATCTTTTTGAGACCATACCTTCGTCACATCGAATGGATCGAAACGGTATGTATCCGCATCTTCCAGAGGCATGATCTGAACATATAATTTCCATGCAGGGAAGTCCCCTTTTTCAATGGCATTGAAAAGATCTTCCGTATGGTAATCAGGGTTTTCACCTGCTAGTTTTGCAGCTAGATCCACATCAAGGTTTTTGATGCCCTGCTCTGTTTTGAAGTGGTATTTCACCCAAACGCCTTTTCCTTCAGCATTCACCCATTTAAATGTGTGGCTTCCGAAACCATGTGTATGACGGAGTGTAGCAGGAATGCCCCGGTCGGACATCAGGATCGTCACTTGGTGAAGAGATTCCGGTGAATGTGACCAGAAATCCCAAACTGCCGTAGGATTTTTCAAATGAGTTCTAGGATCTCTTTTTTGTGTATGGATGAAGTCGGGGAATTTAATCGCATCGCGAATAAAGAATACAGGCGTATTATTACCGACGATATCGTAGTTTCCTTCTTCCGTATAGAATTTAACAGCAAATCCACGCGGGTCACGGACTGTATCAGCAGAACCCAATTCACCCGCAACTGTGGAGAAACGGATAAAAAGATCTGTCTTCTTGCCCACACCATTGAAAAGTTTAGCTTTCGTGTACTGAGAAAGGTCGTTCGTTACTTCGAAAGTTCCGAATGCACCTGCACCCTTCGCATGAACTACACGTTCAGGCACACGTTCACGGTTGAAGTGGGCTAGTTTTTCCAATAAGTGTACATCTTGAATGAGCACCGGGCCGCGTTCGCCGGCAGTGATCGAGTTTTGATTATCTCCAACTGGCGCTCCCCAGCTTGTAGTGAGGTTTTTCTTATTTGTCATTATTGAACCACCTTTTCATTATTATTTATGTATATAATGATAAAGCTTCTCAGAAAAAAATCAATACTTATTTATAATAATTTTAATATAATAATCAATTCATTATCCTTTTATTACGATTACGATTTTACAGAATCCTAACATATGGAAAATTATATTGGTGCAAACCGCTGAAGGAACAGCATATTGCCATAATTACATTCCTAATAATGGTATACGACCCTTATAACCAATAATCCTTCACGACAAGTGATTTTATCATTTCTCCTACCAATGGGTTAGTAATCGAGAATGATGCTGAATATGCATAGATACTTTGCGCTACTTCACCCATCTCCTTCTATTTATCTTATAACAAACCGAAGTGTTCTCCTGTGACTTTGTTCACTTCATCTGCCTTTATTTACATGGTGAATAGAAGGATGCATAGAAACTGAATTTTTCATTGCTTTTGTGAATCCTATCTTCAGCAGAACACTTCATGATGAATTGACTGAAACAAGAGGCCTTCACCCTTTATTTGCTAGAGCAAATGTAAACATACTGGTTTGTGTTCGTTTAGAAAATAAGATACTATTACGTTAAAATGACCGTCCAATAAGAGTAAGGGTGATATATATGAATGAGCGCAAACAATTGGTAGTTAAATATGCACACCAATTATTTATTGAAAAGGGATATCAAGCAACTTCCATTCAGGATATTTTAGATTATAGCGGCATTTCAAAAGGAACATTTTATAACTATTTTTCTTCTAAAAGCGAATTGCTTAAGGCAGTCTTCCTAACTTCGCAAGAAAAATTCGAAAAAGAGCGGAATGAATTGCTGATTGGGCAAAACCTTGCAGATATTGAGATATTCATCAAACAATCAGAATTACAAATGCACTCCAACAAAAACAATAAAATCTTTTTCTTATATGAAGAAGTAATGATTTCAAATGATACTGAACTTAAGAACTTCATCACACATGCTAAATTCCAGCATATCCATTGGCTATCAAAACGGTTTCTGGACATTTTCGGTGCTGATAAAAAACCCTATATTTTGGACTGTGCCATTCTTTACTCGGGAATGATGCATCAAACGATTCATTTTAATGCTTTGGCTAAAGAGCCCGAATTTAACCCTACTGAAATTATCCGTTATTGCGTCGATAGGATTAAATCGATTTTCGAAGATGTCAGCCAGTCAAATGCACAACTTTTGGAACCGGACCTCATAAAGCAATGGCTGCCAGAGTGCTTCCATTCACAGCAGGATTTTCATACTGCACTCCTTCACTCTGCAAACGACCTAAAAAAGATGATCCTAAGGCTATGCCAAGATGATGAAGCAGAACGGGTTAAAAACCTAAAATTGATTCACTTTATCCAAGAGGAATTATTACAAAACGTTGAACCGCGAACCTTTCTCATTGAAAGTGCCCTGCTTTCCTTAAACACCAATCCAAACTTGAAAAACACATTGGAATTAAGTGAATTCGAAAAGATCATTGCGAACAATTAAATAGAAAAAGAAGACAAATGGGGTTCGGAATTTATTCCAAACCACAATAAGAATAAGTTATACTAAATGGTTTTTTACTGTTATATGAAATCCTCAATGGATTGAAGAAAACTAGCTGAAACGTTCTTTTTGAGGGTTTGTAAAATAGAACGTTGATTTCCTCAACAGGCACTCGCTTTCCGAGGGCGGTCCTGGAGCCTCCTCGGCGCAAGCGCCTGTGGGGTCGACGCGTTTTTCCCGCAGGAGTCTCGAACACCCGCTCCAATCAACTGGACTGTTTTTAAAGAAAAACTGCTTTAAAACCCTTTAATGGGCCTTTTTTCACTCTGAGGGAATACATATGTATTCCTCTTTTTTTTGTGACAATTCTGCAAACATATAACTGAAATTCATGGAATTTTAGTATAATGACTTGTAGTAAAGGTGACTTCAGAAGGAGTTTTTTCATGAACATAATCATGCGTTTTCTTATCAACGGGCTGGTATTGCTCGTTATTGACTGGCTTCTCGACTCCATCACGATTAAATCTTACGGAACAGCCTTGCTGGCGGTTTTTATATTATCAATCATGAACTTGCTGGTTAGGCCCATTCTCCAGCTTATCACATTGCCGATCACCATCCTGACGTTCGGGTTGTTCTCTTTCATTATCAATGCATTCACATTCCAAATCACTTCCTATGCCGTCAGTGGCTTTGTCATAAATTCTTTTTGGGGAGCTTTAATCGGATCATTGTTATTGAGTTTCATTCAAAGTCTTCTTATAAAACAGAGTAAAAAAAACCGTCAGTAGCATACTGACGGTTTCAGACTGTAGACAACTCGATGAAAAATCGAATTTTTCTACAGTTTTTTTGAGTTTATACAATATGAAACGTTGAGTTACCACTAGAGGCACTCGCTTTCCACGGGCTCCCCTGGACACGCTTTTCCCGCAGGAGTCCCGTACACCCGCTCCAATCAACTTTGTTTTAAAATTCAGATAGAAATCATAACTTGGGCCAATTGGTTACTGAACATCATTTAGTTGGAGCTATTCAATTTCCTTTTATTTTTGACTTGGTAAAAGATACGTATTCCGAAGTCGATCGCCAAAGTTTAGAACCTGTATTTTTGTTAAAACTCCCCTCCATTTCAAATAACTTACCCCTTTTTTCTACAAACTGAATCAGTAAGTTGGACGGTTTTTCGTATATTTTTCATTTCCAAAACAGCCCTTCGATATTTCCCGGGCTATATCCCCAAATTCCGCTAAGCTTCACTAGCTGTATTCGCTCATTTTTGACAATGCAGAAGGAGAAAGCTCCTCAAATCCATAACTTTACATATACATGCCGATTTCTCTCGAAATGGGTATGAATCGATTTATGGAGGAATGACATGTTCACAAAACCTGAACCAAGATTTGCTCTGCCCATTTTACTCGTGCTTGCTTTCTTTATTCCCAGTTTTTTCATTCCCCCATCATTAGCCGCGGCTGGCGATGGCAGCTTGTCATCTCCTTACTCCGTTTCCCAAGCGATTGCGAATCAAGACAGCATGGTTAAAACGGTCAGTGGCTATGTGACGGGTCAGCCCACTTCATCCAATACCGTCGTCACGAGCGGCTATCCGAATGATTATGCCATAGCATTGGCAGACAGCTCATCGGAAACAAACAATGCCAAAATGGTATATGTTCAGATTCCCTCCTCTTTCCGCTCTGAATTTGGCTTAAAAACAAATCCTTCTTTAAAAGGAAAAAAAGTCACCGTAACTGGCACACTGAGTGCCTATTTCACCCATCCAGGCTTAAAAGATGTATCTGCCATGTTTTCAGGGAATGATTCACCAGAACCGGAGACACCGGGGGGTGGCTCATACTATGATTCAGCCAGCGGAAAATCAGGGTTGGCACTAAAGAATGCCCTCCATCAAATCATCGATGACCATTCGGAAATATCGTATTCAAATGTATGGGACGCTTTACGGAAAACCGATGAGGACCCGAATAACACCAATAATGTCATTCTTCTTTATACAGGGCGTTCCCAAGGAAAAACGATGAACGGATCCGGCGTTAATGATTGGAATCGCGAGCATGTATGGGCAAAATCACATGGTGATTTTGGTACCACTTTAGGTCCCGGCACCGATCTGCACCATCTTCGGCCGACTGATGTCTCTGTCAACAGTACAAGAAACAACCTGGACTTTGATAATGGAGGTTCTGAACATACCGAAGCGATAGGAAATTACTATGATTCTGATTCATGGGAACCTCGCGATAGTGTCAAAGGTGATGTCGCCCGGATGCTGTTTTATATGGCAGTTCGGTACGAGGGTGATGCAGGGGAAGTCGATTTAGAATTAAATAATCAAGTGAACAATGGTACCGCTCCATATCATGGTAAATTGGCTGTTTTACTGGAATGGAATGAACAGGACCCCGTAGATGCCTTCGAGCGTAAACGGAATGAGATCATTTATAATGAATATCAGCATAATCGCAACCCATTCATAGATCATCCTGAATGGGCCTCCGCCATCTGGCAATGATAAAACGGACAAGCTGTTCCTTATTTTTGGGACAGCTTTTCCACTATTAAATAACTGATTTTTTTGAAAAATCACATAATTATATTTTGGTTGAATAGCATTCCAATTAGTTTTGAAAGTTTGTTAGACGATGATAACAGATAGGATCACTTCCGTGGTAAGCGTTTTCATTTTTTTCTTTACATTCTGACTATTAAAATATATTATTTAGTTGTAATATTATGTGAAAAACCAATGAATAATATGTATTCTCCTCTACTAGTGATAAAATGCTAGATAGAGAAAATTAAACTCCAACATAGAAAAGGGGAAAATTATGCAAAACTCCAAAGAATCTCAACTACATAGAGGTTTGGAAGAAAGACATATCGCATTAATGTCTCTTGGCGCAGCCATTGGAGTCGGTTTATTTCTCGGCTCGGCATCTGCGATTAAATTAGCCGGCCCAGCCATCATCATTTCCTATGCAATTGGCGGGCTTATGATCTATCTTATCATGCGTGCACTTGGTGAAATGGCGATAAAAAATCCTGTCGCAGGTTCTTTCAGTCGCTATGCAAGCGAATTTGTCGGTCCTCTTGCCGGGTATATAACCGGATGGAATTACTGGTTCGTTTGGATCGCCACCTGTATGGCTGAAATTACGGCAGTCGGAATCTATATGCAATTTTGGTTCCCAGATACTCCGCAATGGGCTTGGGCGTTAGCCGCACTTGCCATCATGACAACGATTAACTTTCTTGCTGTAAAAGCTTACGGTGAATTGGAGTTTTGGTTCGCCCTTATTAAAATCGTAACGATCATCCTTATGATCGTACTTGGCTTCGGAATGATCATCTTTGGACTGGGGAACGGCGGAATCGCGGTCGGATTCGGCAACCTTGTTGAAAATGGAGGATTTTTCCCGAATGGGATTTCTGGTGTCATCCTCTCGTTTCAAATGGTCATGTTCGCCTATTTGGGAATTGAAATGCTCGGTGTAACCGCAGGTGAAGTTAAAAACCCTGAAAAATCCTTAAAAAGAGCCATCGATACCGTTTTTTATCGAATTTTACTATTTTACGTTTTAGCTCTGACAGTCATTTTATCGATCACTCCATGGGATGAAATGAATGGAGAAAACAGCCCATTCGTTATGATGTTCGATAAAATCGGTATTCCTGGCGCAGCAGGGATCATTCAGTTTGTCGTACTGACAGCAGCCCTTTCATCTTGTAACAGCGGGATCTTCAGTACAGGAAGAATGTTATTCAACCTAGCGCAGCAAGGTGAATCACCAAAAAGTTTCGAGCGTACAACAAAGTCAGGCGTTCCTGGCGTTGCCATTATCGTTTCAGCTATCGTGCTTCTTTTCGGTGTTTACCTTAACTACATGGAAGCCGATAAAGTTTTCACTTACGTTACAAGTGTCGCTACATTCGGTGCCCTCTGGACATGGGGAACCATACTTGTCACACAGATCATGTCTAGGCGGAAAATGAGTCAGGGAGAAAAACAAGGCTTGTCTTACAAGATGCCTCTTTTCCCATTCACTTCTTATTTAACTTTAGCCTTTTTAGTATTCGTAATGGTCGTACTCGGTTTTTCAGCAGATACAAGAATCGCTCTAATCGTTGGTCCGATTTGGATCTTACTGCTGGTAGCCCTTTATTATGTGACCGGATTGCATAAACGGAAAAGATAAAGGTCAGAGGGTGCCAATCTAATTGGCACCCTCTTTTTCTGGCTTCATCTTTTACCCCTTCTTTTGATCACCCAATGGACCGCCGCACCAGCTCCGCCTATAATAATGAGGATAGGCAAGTTTCCTATTATAAAAACAATGATTCCTGAACCAGCTTTAAGTAATAGATTCGCACTTGTTGCAAGTTGTTTCTTCGTTCTTTCCCATGTATTCCATTCCTTATTATCAATGCCCGGCACAACTATCCGGTCCTGTGATAACGTGATGGTAACCGTCGAATATGAAGTCTGGTTCTCAAGATACTTCATTTGCCCGGTCAGCTGCTCTATTTCTTCTTGCACCACGGCAAGATCGGATGATATTTTCAGCAAATCCTCCGTCTTCTCAGCATCCTTCATGAATGCGAGCAACCTTTCCTCTACTGCCCTTTTTGACTTCAACCTTGCTTTTAAATCTACATATTGCTCCGTTATATCCTGTCCTGTCACATTCCTTCCGACCACTTCTGAAGCCGCGCCCTCGCTATCGGCTAGAAAATCCTGAAAATGGGCTTCAGGGACCCGAACAGTGATCGTTCCTTCCACCAGTTCTTCATCTTCCCTGTATACATTGGACTCGACAACATATCCGCCATATTCAGCCACCTTATTCTCAATCTTCATTTGTGCCTTTTCGAGGTTCTTCACCTTCAACTCAAGCTGGGCTTGATGGATGACCTTTCTTTCATCCGTCACCCCTTCCTTTTCCGCTGCTTCCTCCTGCTGCACCATATTCCCGGAAATTGAAGCGTTCATTTTACTTTCCGCCTTTTCATCCTGTGATTTCGATGTTGAATCATCTTTTTCATTACTGCTGCATCCAGCAAGTAAAAGGAACAAACTGAACATAAACATCATTGTTTTATGGTTCATCGGTATTCCCCCTTTTCTTAATAGTACCGACGTAAAGTTTGGAAGAAAGTTACACTTCTTGATTAAAGGGAATGTTTTATTTTCAGATAAGAAGGTAAAAGTATAAGAACATCCAAATAATGAAGAAAGAAGAGGATTGCATTATGAATTACGGGAAATTGGCAAAAAGTGTATTGATACCTGTGGTCGGAGGTTCACTTGTGGGGATATTCGCCACAAGGAATTCCAAAGAAATTTATGACAAACTCAAGAAACCGTCTTTTGCACCTCCTTCCTGGACTTTCCCCGTTGCTTGGACCAGCCTTTATACAATCATGGGAATAGCGAAGTATCGCATTGCATCCAAAGAAAAAGAATCGAAGTCCGCTGAACTCCTCTATGATACTCAACTAGGGTTGAATTTCTTATGGTCTTTTTTATTCTTCAAATGGGGCTTGCGCGGAACAGCCTTTATTGAAATGGCTGCACTGCTGACCTTGATTACATTAACGGCATTCGAGTTTTATAAAATAGACCGTACATCCGGTTTAGCCATGGTTCCCTATATTGCATGGGTCACCTTTGCATTGGGATTGAACTTTTCCATTTTCAGAAACAATTAATCACAAAAAAGGAAGCGCCCCTTCTATTAAGGAGCGCTCTCTTTTAGAGTTTCACGAGTAAACCCGCTTAACTTACGAGGAAACTTCTATTAATTATTGATATTCGTAATTCTGCCTTCAATTTCTGCCGTGATCTTCCCGCCTTTGAACGTTTCTTTTACATAGTTAACGAATGCTTCCAGATCAGCATGTCCAAACACACGCTCTTTTCCTTTCAGGACGGTATAGTTATCACCGCCGCTTGCCATGAAATCATTGACGGCCACCGTGTATGTTTCAGTATCCTTGATCAGTGTTCCGTCCGTTTTCTTCAATAAGGTGACACGTTCCGTGACAGGTTTACTGAAGTCGGCTGTATAGCTCAGTCCAGAAATTTGCAAGGTTTTCGGAGATCCTTCAACGATCCATTGCTGTTGAAGCAGCGTTTTCACTTCCGCTCCAGTCAGTTCCAGCTTAACCAATACGTTTCCGAACGGCTGGATTTTCGCTAAATCGGAAAAAGTGACTTCCCCCTTTGGAATATCTGCACGAATTCCGCCTGGATTCATGAAGGCAAAATCGGAATTCAAATCTGCCTTCATGGAATCGGCAATTAAATTCCCAAGGCCCGTTTCCTGCGTATACGCATTGGCTCTTAAAATTTTCTCATCCGTTGTCCCAAGCGGGGCTTTCAACTCGGGGAACATGTCTAGATAGTCGTTAATGAATTTCGTCGTCCCGGCATCCGGTGTGATGCCATCTTGTGTAACCGTGACAATCTCAGCTGACTTTTTGACAATATCCTTAGTGTTTGGATCGATTTCCAAATCCACATCTTCAAAAGCCGTTCCATAAGAGTAAGCTTGTACAATCAATTTATTATCCACATAGTTGTTGACCTTTGCATGATTATCCCCTGCTAAGATCACATCTACTTCATCATCCACAGCATTAGCAAGATCAGCCACTTCGCCTGTGATGACCCCTTCCTTTTCAGTGCCTGGGTCATGTGAGATGATTACAATCGATTTTACGCCTTTTTCCTTCAACTCGTTAACCGCCTTATTTACAGCAGGTGCCTGTTCTATGAATTCCACATTCTTAATGCCATCCGGACTTACTTTTTGAGGTGTGGCATTCGTGACTACACCTATGAATCCAATATCAACCCCGCCGACCTTTTTTATGACGTAAGGATCCAAAATCGGTTTTTTCGTGTCTTTATATACGACATTGGCAACTACATATGGAAAGTTCATTTTATCGAATACCACATCGGATGTTGGTGACTTTCCGCCATTGATTTGAGCCATCAGGGTTTCTACCCCTTTGTCGAACTCATGGTTCCCGACAGTTCCGACATCGAATTTCATATTATTCAAAAACTGAAGCGTCGGTTTGTCCTGGATCAAAGAAGAAACGGGTGCACTTGCCCCAACAGCATCCCCTGCCGAAAGTAAAAGTGTATTTTCAGGGTTTTCAGCTTTACGCTGCTTTAAGTGCGCAGCTAAATAATCGGCACGCCCTTGTTTGATACCGCCAAATTCGGAAGTGGTATCAAGCTGGCCGTGAAGATCATTGATCCCGAGCAATTGCACCTTAACGTTTTCTTTTCCCAAATTATATTTGTAAATGCCAAAGCCTTTATCATCCTTTTTGCCTGTAAAGGAAATCGGGCTGTCTTCCTTTAAATATTCCGCACCTTTTGGTGATGAGGTGAAAGTAACGTTCACCTTGCCTGAAATCGGGGCAATCGACCAGTTATTATCAGCAGTTGGATTGATCTCACCCTCTTGTGTGATGTAATCCATCAAGATCTGACGATTTTCATCCGCAGAGTCAACTACATATTCGCTGCCCTTGACTCCCGGGAAGTTCCCCCCGCCCGAAGCACGATAATTATTCGTCACGACGATGAAATCTTGATTTGGGTCCACTGGTTCTCCATTATATTTCAAATCGGCAATCCTGCTTGAATCCGACACTTTTATCCCTTTTTCATCATAGCGCGGAGCCTTGGTGACATCGATTTGATACGTAACGCCATCAATCACATCAAAGTTATAAACGGCAAACTTTCCATTAAGCAGCTCCTGCTCCTCAGATTTGGCAGGATCGATTGTATTGTATTTCCCGGCAGACATCTCAAGCCACTCTTTAACAACTGACCCTTTGGTCTTGATTGCCTTCAAGGTATTATCGTATAAATATAAATCACCGGCGCTGCGAATGGTCAGTCCGCCTTCCTTGATTTCGGTGAATTCCTCGACTCCATTTCGACCCGCTTTGAAAGGGGCTCCTACAGATAGAATCGGCAAGTCTTTGTATTCAGGGCGGTTGCTTTGGATGTATTTTTCTACATACCATTTCTGTGCACTCGTCACGACCTGTACGGAAGGATCGTCTTGCACAAGCGCGAAATAACTATGAATTGGAGCTGTAGTCATTCCAATTGGCGTGTTGACATACTTGATCGTTCCTTCGTGATCCTTCTTCACGGCTTTGACGACAGATGCATCTTCAGCTGCTTTTTTTCCTGTTAATTTATCGTTGATTGCCCGTGTTGTTGAATCGGAATTGACGACTTTCCATTTCCCCTTGATATTCTGGATATCAAGATCGATGATCCCGAGATTACTGCCGCCATATCCTGCTTGAACGGCTGGTACACCATTGATGGTACCCTTTTTATTATCCACGCCTTTAAGGACTTTTCCTTGGCTATCTTTGAATAGGCTGTCTAAAGAAGCCTCATCTTGAGCCGGAAAGACCTTATGCGTGTGGGAGAACGTGATGGCATCGATGCCGGATACCTTGCTTAATGAATAGATGACATCCTCGGTATTCTTGATATCGCCATTAAACCCGGAATGCGTGAGCGCCACGATGATATCCGCGCCCTTTTTCTTCATTTCAGGTACATATTTTTTTGCAGTCGTGATGATTTCTTTTGTAATGACCTTACCTTCAAGGTTCGCTTTATCCCAATCCATGATTTGCGGAGGGGCAAATCCAATGTAGCCTATTTTTACTGATTTTTCTTTTCCATTGATGTCCTTTACTTTCTTTGTGACGATTTTATAAGGAGTATATTTATTTTTATCATTGTTTGAATTATTGTCTTTATCTTTTTTATAAACATTGGCATTGACATAAGGGAAGTTCGCATCGTTGATGGCCTCGTCCAAATAAGCTAAACCATAATTGAATTCATGATTGCCGAATGTGGCCACATCATAGTCAAGCAAGTTCATCGCTTTATAGACGGGATGGACTTCACCTTTTTTAAGTGGCGCTATTTTTGCTTTGTACGTACCTAGCGGTGTCCCTTGAATAAGGTCGCCGTTATCCACTAAAACGCTATTTTTCACTTCTTTTCGTGCCTGTTTGATTAAAGAAGCCGTGCGGGAAAAGCCGACAGAGTCCGATACGGCATCCTTATAGTAATCATAGCTCACCAGATTAGTGTGTATATCTGTCGTTTCCATGATCCTTAGTTCAAAAGGTGCATCCGAAACGGAGACCGCCAGGCTGTTGCCGAAGTTACTCGTATTGCCGTTATACTTGGAGACAACCGATACTTTGATCCAATAACCCGATTGGTACGAGTTGAAATACGCAGAGAACTTTTGGGCCGATTTAATATCCGCCTCAATGGCTGACTGTGAAATGACCTTCGTCCCATTCATTAATTGGAAGACAACGGTTTCATTTCCTTTGTTTCCTTTTTTCGGTGTGACCGTTACAGTCGCTTTGGTGCCTTTTGAGTAATGAACAGTAGGAGTTGAAATGGTAAATGGTTCAGTCTTGACCGGTTTCTTATTAGACTCTTTGGCGGATGTCTCCCCCGTTACGGTAAATGGGGCTGTAATCAAACTCACAGCAAGTATCGGGGCGAGCATCTTATTAACATGCATTTTGAACGACATACTTCACAACCCTTCTATTTTTGTAAAATGCTAGAATAATATATCATGATTTTGTCGAATAAACGCCAAAATTTACCGTAATATTACGAATTTTGAATAAATGGTACTTTTTATCTATTTTCATTCACTGAACATGGACCGTTTTTCCTTCACATATATATAAAGGGCTGGCCCATGCACATGAGCCAGCCTGCTTACACCGTATGGGATTTCAAGATCTTTCCTTCTTCTTCGACGCTCTCTACTTCAACAGTAAACGGAAGCGCCGCTGACTGAAGTTAGTCCGCTTGATTATTATAAGACCAAGGCACTCACCCCAGCATACTCCCAATTGAAAATGAAATGCTTACTGAAGAATCTAATAAATCATCTCAAAACCATTGAAACAAATTAATTTCGTTATGATTCTTTATGGTTTTCTTTATCTATTAATTTTTTCTCATTCGTTTTTTTGCAAAGTCTCTATAAACAAGGTTTCATCAAAACAAAAGTGTAATTTAACGTAACTCAAAATAAAAGTCATAAAAATGTCACTTATGTAAAAATTTCTTGGCATATATAATTACATTCATGCTTAAAAGAAAGGATGTTTTTATTTGCCTAGTAATAAAAAGGAAGGTATAATCTTTGGACTTTTTATGTGTTTTGGTATGGTCCTTATTATGTCAGTTTACAACACCACTTTACACGGTTTTTCATCGTTTACAGTAGGGGGTGCAGTGATTCAATTTGCGGTAACATTTATCGTCGCTTTTATTGCAGAGTCAATAGTTGAACCGAAGGCGCGTAAACTTGCATTATCAATGCCTTATGATAAATCGAAAGAAACCAACTTTATTATTGCAATTGCCTTTTGTATGGTCCCAGTAATGGTCCTTATTATGTCAGTATATGGGCTTATTTTAACTAGTTTAATGATAGGGATTGAGGGTTCAATTTTCATAGCTTACCTTAAAACAGTTGGTCTAAACTTTATCGTGGCGCTACCATCACAGTTACTAATTGTCGGACCAATCTCACGCTGGTTATTAACCAAATACATTAAACCGGCGACACAAAAGCCAAAATTAACAAAAGTTTGAGTACGTAAATAGTAACATATGAAAAATAAATAAAAAGGATTAAGCTAATACGCTAATCCTTTTTATTTAATATGTTATATCCTGCTGCGTTAATACGAATCCTTATATTATGAATGATCCTGTCCCTGCTTGTCCTCCCTCCATAATCCCCTTTTTTTTGAAAAAACCTGCGGAATTCCTTGCAAAATAAAAAACTGTTAAAGCAAGTTGCATTACCAGTTTTAAAAGTATAAAGCCTATAAATCCCGATCTATTAAACTGGCGGATACTGGTTCGACGCCCATCTCCCTCGACCAAATGGACAGCTGGCCTATATGGTGAATTTCGTGCGCTATCAGATGGCGCAGTATCCTGCCTTTTTCGTATGTCCCCTCCATCCAAGCTGGTTGAATCATTCCATTCTCATCTTCAATAGCATGCGAGTTCAAATAGCCAATGACCTCAGAATGATAACAGATAGATAAATCCTCCACTTTTTCGATCGTATCATAAGCTTCCAAATCGATCGCGACATCAGGCTTCCCTTCTATGGCCCTGATCCAGCTGCATTCGACATCGATGATATGGGCAAGTGTCTTCAATATATTCCCCATCCCTCCTATGCGCTGCCGTTTCAGCTCCTCATTCGGTAAGGACCGGCACCACTTGAACCACTCATTTCGGACCTGCCAATTATAATTGAATAAGATCAACATCCGTCACATCCCCCTCACACTTAATGTCATCGAAGTATCCCTCAGCCTTTGTATTGATAATAATCCTGCCTTTGAATGGTTTTGAATCCACAAGATTCATAGAGTCTTAAAGCATGCTCATTAGTCGCCTCGACCTCGAGAAAAATATCATATCCCAGCTGGCTTTGTTCGGCTACGACCTTTTTCAATGCCTTTCTGCCAAGTCCGTTTCCCTGGTATTTTGGCAAAATGGAAAATCCATAAATCCACGCTTCCCGTCCTGAGTGATCAACACGGATCTTACCGACTGCAAGGCCATCCTTTTCAATCATCATGGTTTTCAGAGTATCCTCATATAGGATGCGCTGATAATAATCCTTCGCTTCTTGTTTCGTAAATTGGAAGCATTGAATATCCAGCTCAATTTCCGTTTCCTCATCATCTCTCCGTGAAGGGCGAACGACTGCATCACCATAATCGTCAAGCTCCGTTGCGGACCATTTCATTTGAAACTCTGAAAAAGCAAACTCACAATTGAGCTGTTTCAAAAATCCTGTCCCTGAATGGGATTGAGCAGGTGAGTTCAAGAGAATCAACTTATAGTTGCGCTCCACTGCACTCCTTATGGCCTCTTCCAGAAGCGTTGTAAAAATGCCTTGCCTCCGGTAATCAGGATGCACCATCCCGCACATCTCCGCTTTGTTTCCAAAATCGTATAGACCGAGAAAACCAACAAGCTTCAATCCATCATAGTGAAGAAAGTCATTCTTATTCATGCCATTTCGACTGCGAAGTGTTTCCCAGTTCAGCTTTAAAGTAAAACCTTCCCGTTCACATTCATGCTGCAGGATTCGAATATCTTCTAGCTGTTTATCCTTCAAATTCTCCACCCCTTTTCCATATTATCAGTTTATTACCAAAAAAAATAAGAAAAGCAGCATCCTTTTACTCGGATGCCACTTATTACCATAAGTTTATTGATGATGTTGTTTTTTTAAAAGTATTTTCACTTTAATCCATAAAACTAAAATCGTATGAGGGGAGGATTTCCTATCTAATTCCATTGACGGATGAATTATAGTAGTAAAATGATTCCAAATGACGATTATTTTTTACCTATTTTGTGCTATATTCCAAATAATGGTTTACCATTTTTTATTTGAGTTTAAGGGAGGGGTGTTTGCAAAGTCTTGAGTTTCAGATAGTACCCATTTCTTTATACCCGAATTCCGGACCCTTTTTTGAATGGAATCCGAAATTCGGTGTTTATCACCTGGCACATACGTCCTGAGGTTATCGTTTTTTCGTTTTATGAGCGGACTTTTTTAAGTTCTCTACGTCCGTTGTCAGTTCTTTTAATTGTTTACCGAAGCGGAAGAGCAAAAACATAGAAACGACGAATGGATAGCCAAATTCGCTAACTAATGAAACCCACATAGTAGCATCCTCAATCATCATCCTCTTCACCCCTTTTCTTGTATCTGATATCTAAAGTGAAACTTGTTTTAAAAAATCAATCTAGCACTATTGATTCATGGAAAAAAGAACGAATGTTCGTATATAATTGATTTATTCCCCTTGTCTATCACTTTATTAATTAAAGGAGGGATAACAATGAACCAATTGACTTCTCATTTTTTTTCTCATTCATTGGAGTTTCTGCAACAACAGTACTCATCTTTCTTTGAACAACCGATCATTCAAGTATTTTTACAGAACCCAGAGCATTTAAAGATTTTCACGGAAACTCTTGATTCCCCTTCTTCCCACAACATTTGCCATCTCAACGAGACTTTCAAAATTTTCTATTACCGGGCTAAAGTTTACAAATACATGTGCTCCTTAATTTACTTTTTCTCTGTTGATTTTGATAAAAGGGCACGGAAACAGCGGGAACGCTATCGAATGGTCCTTGATGCGACACCAAGGGATACTGGCGGATTGATCGATCGAATCGGTACGATGGACGGTCAACTTGAAAAGATGGGGGAAACGAATGACCTCGCTTCACACATAAGTGATGAAGAGATGATAAAAGCCTTGAAAAAGTTAACAACCAAACAAAGTCTGGTGCTCACCATGATCTTTTCCTACGGCCTATCAAACAAGGAAATTGCTGCATATTTCAATGAGTCGCCACAGAATATCTCAAGCATCCGTAAACAAGCTTTAAAAAAACTGCGAAAGCACTATATGGATGAGGTATATGTTAGAAAGGAGAAAAGCCATTGTGGATAAAAAACTGTCAAAAGAAGAATTGTTGGATCTAATCGACTCTTTGAATCCTAAAATAAAAAAATCGTTAAAAAACACGAACTATCAAGACCGGAATGATCTGGAGCAAGAAATTAAACTCAAGATCATTGAATCATATGAAAAAATCGCGGCAATCGAGGCCCCTAATTTTGAGGAGTTCCTTGCAGAATTCCTTACTAAGCAAAAACATTGAAAAAGTACCAAGTCCAGAGCAAGAATGCTGGGCTTGGTACTTTTTTTTCTGAATATCAGTATGTTGGTTTCAATGTCAGCGTATCACCTTTTGGATCGTCTAAAGTGGTTTTATGATAAGTACCTTCTGCCCAATCATCAAGCTGATCGTGATACCACTCACTTTTCACGTTACCTGATTGACCCGGGCCAACGAGGTGATATCCTTGATTCATGTCGGCTAGGTCGATGACAAATCTCCAGGAGCCGCCATGATTAACGGTTCCATCATCTAAAAATGCAGCCGCCTGTACGGTGACACTGCTGCCCCCTACCGGCATTCCGCCGCCGCTGTTAAATAAATAATTTAATGGGGCGACACTCGATAGCGGGTGGTTAAACCTGACCTGATGATAGTCTCCCCATTCCCAATCGGCTATATCGTCACCTTGTGATTCTTCAAGTTCCGTTAAGGTCTCCTGCAGCGACTTGGCAAGCACTTGCTCAAGTCCGCCCGCCTCTTCAATCCAAGGGCCCGGCTTACCGTCCAGTGCCCTCCTTAGTAGTTCATCTACGGCCGAACGCCTTCCATTAAAGAGGTTGAGGGTTTCCTCAGGTATTTCTTCCTTAAGCAGAACATCACCTATTTTTCGCATCCAGACATTAAAAATCATCGGTGCCGCTTCATCAACGGCATCAATATGATTCCATTTTTTCAGAATCGTTAGTGCCTGGTCTTCCTGTTTCCCCCATGGACCTTTCAATACTTCTACGAATTGAGGAACGAACTCCTTGGCTTGCAAATTCACTGTATCCATCTGCAGGCTTTGCATATCCTCGGCCGTAAGCTTTTTATTGGCTTTTAAAAACTCCTGTATCCTCATCTGACGGTACGGCTGTGCCCAGTTATTGCTGATGTGGTAAGGATAATCATCTGAGATGACTTTATTATTCGCTGTCGAAATGAATCCCTCTTCCGGATTCACCGTTTTTGGAAGTTCATCAAAGGGAATATAGCCTTTCCACTCAAATTCATCAGTCCAGCCAGGTACAGGCAGCATACTATCGCCTTTTTTCCTGATTGGGATTTTCCCATTCGCCTTATAGGCAATGGTCCCGTCGACTGAGGCAAAGACGAAATTCTGGGCCGGTGTTTCGAATTGCAAGAGGGCCTTTTCGAATTCTTTCCAGTTTCCCGCTTTATTCATATTCAGTACCGCTTCAAGCTCGGCAGATGGATCGAGTGCCGTCCACCTTAATGCAAGCACAGTATCTTTTCCGCTTTTCCCGGCAAACTCGGAGACAACCGGTCCATGGCGGGTAACCGTCACTTTATAGTCGAGTGTTTCCCCATCCTTCACCTTGATGGGTTCGTCCAAAATTTCAGCTTTTTCCCAGTTACCTTTGTAGGAGAATTCTTTCTCATTTTCCGGGTTTCTCCTCTCAATATAAAGATCCTGTACATCCGGACCGGTATTGGTCACACCCCAAGCCACCTTTTCGTTATGACCGAGGATGATTCCCGGAATACCGGCAAAAATAACACCGCTCACATTGACCGACGGGGCCTCCAAATGCATTTGATACCAAACGGACGGTGTAGCTAATCCCAGATGGGGATCATCGGCCAATAACGGCTGACCGGAATCCGTTTTCTTGCCTGAAACTACCCAGTTATTGCTGCCGTTGAATTCATAAGGAATTACGGCCCCGGCAAAACTTCTTTCAATATCCAGTTCTTCCTTGCTGATGATATATGGAGCGCTCTTTGGATAATTAGGGAATAAATCATATGCCTTTTCCTTTGGGAACGTTTGCAGCAAATACTGCCTAAACGCCTGATCTTCCCAGTTCCCGCCTAAATCAAATGCCATATATTTACCGATGGTCAGCGAATCGACGGGTGTCCACGGCTCTGGTTCGTATCCAAGCAGTGTGAACTCCGCCGGCCATTTCCCACTCTCCTTCAATTCATTGATATAAAGATTTACCCCCTCGGCAAACACATCCAAGGCTTCTTTCCCGTCACTAGTATATGCTGCATAAGAGGCTTCAGCCGCCCGCCTCAACCCTAGTGTACGGAAATACTTATCGTTT
Source organism: Peribacillus sp. Aquil_B1 (assembly GCF_022603275.1). Lineage (NCBI taxonomy): Bacteria > Bacillati > Bacillota > Bacilli > Caryophanales > Bacillaceae > Peribacillus > Peribacillus sp. Aquil_B1. Next base: position 72,691 of record NZ_JAKXEE010000003.1, read on the forward strand.
TTGACGGTTTTCTCACCAATCACTTCACTCAATCTTCCAGAAGCCTGACGCCTGCTTAAATCCATTTGAAATAAACGATCCTGTGCTTGGATATACCCTTGGGCTAAATACAAATCATGTTCATTCGCTGCTTTGATATGCGGGACCCCGCTTGAATCCCTCACTACCGTAACCGGTTTCAAAAGACCTGGAAGCGATATTTCCCCCTTCGTTACCGGCAAGGACCTTGAAAGAAATACATTTGCAGCAATCAAAACAGACAGCAAAAGTATCATCACGATTCCAAAACTCCATAGCACCCGCTTTCTCCACTTCCGTTTTGGCTTTTGCTGAGGTACGGCAACTTCCATCGATTCATCTCCCTCTCTCCCCATAAAACTCTCTTTCTTTCTATTTAAGATATTCCGCGTTTCCACCCATCTTTCCTACCAACATCCTTACATTCTCTCTTTTTATTTCAGTAAGGCTGGAAAGGTTCAAGGACGAATTTTTCCTGCGCAAGGTCGACTACCACACAAGGCCAGGATTTTCCCCACTAGTCGAATTACTACTGCGAAATTGCTCCGATAAACATTAAATCAATGCAAAAACACCGATACAATGTATCGGTGTGGCAGGGATGCTAGCTATTTGCAATAATGTATTCAATGACTTTATCTACATCGTCTGTATAAAAGAGAGCTTTATCAAAGTCATGGGCCGCCTTCGTCTCGGCTTCCATGTATTCTATCGGAGAGAGGAGACCAAGTAGCCTCTTCCATTTATGAGTTTTCTCGAGAAGTTTTCTTTCCTTTTTTATATCCTCTGGTATGAATTCATTAATGATAAAACATGGGTCGGAAAATGAGGGGTCCCGAAAACGCTCGTTCAAGGCTCGCAATTTATCCCGGTCCCATTCGACCCTTACCAAGTCCGATATGACCGAGACATTTTGGACCGAGTCGAGGATTCGTTTGGACAAAACATCATATTCTTCGTCCTCCAACCCTTTATCCGTCATGATTCCTACACAATACCATTTTTCGTTATGATCAGGTTCGCCCTTTTTCTTGAAAAACACTCTTCGTCCACCTTCCTTACACGCTTTACATTATTCACGTTACTTAAATGAAAATCAACATGCCCTCACGCCATTAACTATATCATGAAGAAATATTGATGGACGATAAAGTATGAAAGCTTCCTGGGAACTACATGACATAGAAAAAAAAGATACCCTAAAAAGGATACCTCCATCATACTGGCTTAAGAGCCAGCCCTCTTTGTTTAAACAGATATTGCAGTGCCTGCCTGAATGATAGGAAGGCTTTTACCTGATTTACGAAATCAAGTTTGACGATCTCTTTCACTGCATCAGGTGTAAAGCCGACAAACATCGTTTCCGTACCCATCAACGCCAGTGCCCCCACTAATTGATCCAGCAGGGAGAGCATGTTGCTTTCCTTCGTAAAGGTAATTCCGGAAAAATCCATGATTAATACTTCTGCATGCAGATCTGCACATTTTTGCAGTACCGTCGATTGCATCGACTCCATTCTCCAATCGTCAATTCGTCCGATCAATGGTAAGAGCAGCACATCCTTTAATACGGTCTGAACAATCGGGGTGGACAATTCTTCCATGACTTCTTGGTTTTCTTTTATCTTCTGCAAAGAATCGTTTGCCATTTTCGCCATTTCTTTATAATGATTCACGTAACTGATACTCACACAGTGTATGAACTGGTCCAGGATTGCATCAATTATCGAGCTTGCCTTTAGCAGAATTTCAATCGAGTAATAGCGATTGCTTACTTCTTCTTCAATGAAACTCCAGAAAAGGTTACGCACAAGCTGAGCTTCCTCAATATTCTTATCTAAAGGAATGCCCATATCCACGATGCGCTTACCTATTTCCATACCCGTTATTTTCATACTTTCCATTGCTTGTGCCTTTCCATGAATCAAGGCATCTGCATGAATTTGAATAAGCTTTGACCGTACCTCTTTACTGGTTTCAAAATCATAGAGCGGTTCCTCTTCTTCAAACAACTCGATATGCTCCACTAAGATATATTTAAATTTTTCAATTTTTTCACCGATCATTCTTAATTCTTCCATGTAGACCTCCCATACAGGGCTTTTATCACATTTTATCAAATAATGAATGGTTAAGGATATAAAATCCTTCTATTACCAATATGATAATAGACGTTTACCCTTTTCTTTATAAGGGTATTATGATATATGACTTGGAGGGATTATCATGAAAAAAGATCAACAAGACTTCGAATCTGAAAACATGAGCGATCTAGTAGAACTCATAAACAGTAAAAATAACAGCCGAAGAATCTTGGATGTACTTCGGCGTAATAAAAAGGATAAAAGTAAAAGCAAAGATAAAAAATGAAAAAACCCAGTCCAAAATGGTCTGGGTTTTTGAGTGGATAAAAATAAAGAGCCGGGTTTGTTTATTAAGCAAACCCAGCTCTTCCGTCATTAACTATTGAAAAGCCACTACCTTTTTCTCCGAATTTCCTTCACATGGTTTCCTTCAGTGGTAATATAGACTGTTTCATCAATTTTGTATGTTAAATAACGGTCACAATCAATTTCCAACGTTTTCCCATTGTCGAATTTCATTGCGCAATTGGATCCCTCTTCGGTTTCCGTCACATCAATGACTTCGTTCGTCTTAAAACCGACTGCCTTGCCATCGGAGAAATGCGGATAGTATTTTTCAACTATCTGCACCTTTTGCAATCTCCCAGGACTTGTTAAGTACACAACGAATAATATAATTAAAACGGCTATTAACCCAATGAGAATTACTGCTTTTCGTTTCACTCTATCTATTACCCTCTTCTCTTATCAATCTATTATTCAATATCCATTTTCACCAGATTATATTCAGGATTCCGGAAAAACATGATAAAAAAGATAAACTTTATTTAACGATTTTCTTTTCAACGATCATCACACAAGCGGCAGCCAGGATGATCAGGATCGATACAGCCGAGATGACCCCTCCCCAGCCGAACTTCATCAGGAATAAACCGCCTGATGCCCCCACTATACTTGATCCCGCATAGTAAAACAGGAGATATAATGCGGATGCTTGTGCCTTTTCACTCTTATCTGCCAAACTGCCGACCCAGCTGCTCGCAATGGAATGGGCTCCGAAAAAGCCAAATGTAAACAGGGCAAGCCCCATTATTTTCAGCAAAAGCGGATCCAATAAGGTTAAAAGGGCGCCCATTAGCATGATTGCGATTCCGGTAAGAAGTACAATCCTCCGAGTATATTGATCGGCGAGCTTTCCCATCCATGTAGAACTAAATGTCCCCACAAGATAGATTATGAAAATGAAGCCAATCAATGTTTGTGATAAATGATATGGCGGTCCCATTAATGGAATACCCACAAAGTTATAAACGGTAACGAACGAGCCCATCAATAGGAAGGCCATGCCGAATAAGAGTACTAGTCCGCTATTCCTTAAGTTATTGATTAGGGAGGTTTTGATTCTCGACAATGAGACTCCTGCGCGGACGGCATGCTGTGAAGGCGGAAGCATCCACCAAAATGCCAGACTGATGATCAAACTTAAAGCTCCAAGGCTTCCAATCGCTATGTTCCATGAAAAATGGTCTGTCAGCACGCCGACAATCAGCCTTCCAGCCAATCCGCCGATACTCGAACCGCTCACATAGATCCCCATTACATAGCCAAGGCTTTTCGGATGAAACTCTTCATTGATATAGGCCATCGCAATGGCCGGGAAACCTGCAAGCACAGCTCCTTGAATCGCCCGTATCGCAATCAGGATGTATAGATCATCCTGGATGAAGCTGACACATATGGATAACAAAGCAGACAGAGTGAGCGCCGTCCCCATTATTTTTTTTCTATCGATATTTTCTGAGAAAAAAGAAACAAGCAATAAACAGAGTGCAAGCGTTCCTGTTGCGAAAGATAATGTAAGGCTTGCCATTGCAGGTGAGACTCCGAATTGCTTTGCGAAAACCGGAATGACCGGTTGGGTACTATACAGATCCGCAAACGTTACAAAGCTACCAAGAAATAAAGCCAAGATTGTTTTCCTGAATGATTTACCAGCAGGCTCGATATAATTCACTGTTGTTCAGACCCTTCACTATTTAACTTTCCCCCTATGTTAATACGAACTTCGCGAGTTGTCTATTTCGTCACTTTTGTCCAAAGGGAAAGTTATGTTCCAGCAATTCTCAAAAAAAACCCTTCACTGGCATGCAGTGAAGGGTTTTTCATTAATATGACCGTTTATCATTCCGCTCACTTTTTTTAAGGAGCCAGTACACAGGCATTCCTATAATGAGGATGATCACCGAGTACAGAGCATTTAAAGGTGTTTGGATTAAGGTGCTTAAAACAATGTATATTGCACCAGCAATCGCCACGATGGGGATGAATGGGTAAAATGGCACTTTATACGTTTTCGCATCCGGATCTTTTCTGCGTAAGATGAAGACCGCGAAGAAGGCTAATCCATAAAAACAGAAGACAGAGAATACGGCCATATTGGTAAGTTTGTCAGGGTCTGTTGCAACCATCATGATGATTGCAATGATCACTTGCAATACCGTGGCATTTATAGGCGTTTTGAACTTGGGCGATATTTTTCCGATTTGTTCATGGCCTGGTATCATTTTATCAGTCGCCATCGCCAAGGTAATGCGCGGAAAGGTCAAAAGCTTTCCGTTCAAGCAACCGAAGATTGAAATCGCTATTCCGATTGCTATCAATTTCCCGCCCAATTCACCGAATAGCATCGTGGCCGCAACGTTCGCGGCATTCGTACCATGAGCTATGACTCCCTCTGCTCCCAATACAGAAAGCATCGCAAGGTTCACAGCCAAGTAAGCGACCATGACCACAACCAATCCCGTTATGATTGCTCGCGGCAGCGTTTTCTGCGGGTTTTTCATTTCCCCTGCCATGAAGCCGACATTCATCCAGCCATCATACGCCCAAAGCGTAGCCAAAATCGCACCGGCCATACTGATTTTCATTGAACTTTCACTACTGATATTGAATACAGGCATATCACCTTGCGTGATACCGAACACAGCTATGAAAATGATTGGGATCAATTTAGCAACGGTCGATATGGTTTGGATAATACCGCCGTATTTTGTTCCCAGAAGATTCATGCCTGCTATGAATACAATCGTAAAAATCCCTATTGCCAAAGTGTAGCCTGAAGCGATATTAAATATTCCTGCAACTAATATGCCGAAGTATAAACTAAGTGCACCCATGACTGCAGGTCCATATACCAATGTCTGAACCCAGCCGCATAGGAATCCCCATGCTTTTCCGTACACTTCTTCCATATAGACATATAAGCCGCCCGTTTTAGGAATCCGGGTACTCACTTCGGCAATCGTCAACCCGCTTGCAAGGGTAATGAGACCGCCTATCAGCCAAGCTAATAAGGCCATGGTGGAATTACCGCTTAACTCAAGCACGTCACCAGGTCTCATGAATATACCAGAACCGATAACCGTTCCAACTACAATAGATGTTCCAACCCAAAAGCCAATCGTTTTCTTCAATTGGTCATTTCCCATGTTGTCCTCCCCAGGTGTACACATGTACTTTATTTATACTAAAATTATATCATATAAATTATACGGAAATAGTTTATGTAATCATTTGAATATTGCAAAAAATATCCAAACACGTTGGTATCATTACGCTCAGGGAGCTTTATTACATTTATATTTTTTTTACTAATTATGTCTGAAACTGCACTAAAAACCGAATATTTTTTCATCATAAAAAGAATTATTGATATTTAACATTAAAATAACGAATTAAAAACCACAAAACTAAATTATCATTCGTTAATGATTTTATGGCAATCCTACTTATTTTCGGACACACAAAAAACCACCCCGAATCAACGGGATGGTTCCTCTCCTCTTTCAAGCTTCATTTCGTATTACCATATAATGAATAGAAGCACAACCGCCAAGACAATCCGGTAAATGGCAAAAGGAGTCAATTTAACTTTATTGATTAAAATCAAGAAAAAGCGGATACAGAATAATGCAAAGATAAATGCACTGATGAAACCTGCAATAAAGAATGGCAGAACTTCAGGTGTGAAGTGTTCCCAGTATTTCACAATTTTCAACAGACTGGCACCAGCCATGATCGGTACGGCCATGATGAACGTGAAATCGGAAGCAGCCCGATAGCTCATTCCCAAAAGCACTCCACCGGAAATGGTCGAGCCTGAACGCGAGAATCCTGGCCATAGTGACAAACATTGAATCAACCCTACACCGAAAGCTTGTTTATAAGTGATTTGGTCAACCGTTTCTGCAGTCAGCTTTGGACGGAATTTATCCGCAGCAATCATCAGAAATGCACCCAAGAACAATCCGACGATAACTGTCTTCATCGTAAATAAATGATCATCAATGTAATCTTCGAATAATAGACCTAAAACGCCAGCAGGTAACAATCCGACAAAGATCTGCAATAGGTTAAGCTTTGGGCCTTTTACAGCAGATGTGCCTTTCAGCTTCCTTAAACCAAGCAAGTCCATGAAACGTCCCCAGAAGAGCACGACAACGGCGAGTATCGAACCAAGCTGGATGACCACCTTAAAGGCATTGGCTACTTCACTCCCGAAAAGCTCAGTTGATTTCAGCCATAAATCATCGACGATAATCATATGCCCTGTAGACGATACAGGAGCAAATTCAGTTAATCCTTCTACAAGACCAAGGATAACTGCAACAAAAATTTCCCACATATTCATTTTATTCACCTCATAATTCGAACACCTATTTATGGAAATATCATATGTATTTTACTCGTTGTTTAAAATATTGTCTATTAAACATTGCTGAAACAATTTAGTGATACATGTATGATAGGGTTCAAGATAAAGTTTAAAGGGGAAGTGATGATTTTGCAAAACATACTTATTTTCGCTCATAGAGGGTCCAAGGGGACGCATCCTGAAAATACCATGGCAGCATTCCAAAAGGCGGCAGAAATCGGCGCCGAAGGAATCGAGTTCGATGTCCACCTCAGTTATGACGGGGAATTGGTCATCATCCATGACGAAACACTTGATCGAACGACCACCCTTACTGGTTATGTAAAGGATCATTCAGCCCAAAAACTGAAAACGGCTGATGCCGGAAGCAAATTTTCCAATGAATTCCTTGGGGAGCAGATTCCCTTTTTAAGGGACGTTTTCGACTGGGCTATGGGAAATGCTTTATTGATGAATATCGAAATCAAAACGGATAAACTCGCTTACGAAGGAATCGAACAGAAGATCATTGATTTAATTCGTCAATACGGAATGGAAAATCGGGTGATCCTCTCTTCCTTCAACCATCAATCCATTGAAAAAGTGAAGATGCTTGCCCCAGACCTTGAACGTGCATTATTGTTCGAGGGGCTTCCTGAAAACTTCGAAGAAATCTTACGTAATAAAAAAGAATCGGGTTTTCATCCAGATAAAAAGAGCCTGACTCCAGCAGTTAAAGAAAAAGCGAAAAAGCTTGGATATAAAATCCGGCCTTGGGTCGCCAATGATGAAGCCGATATCGTCAAGATGGCAGAGTTGGGAGTCGACGTCATCATGACCGATTTCCCTGAAAAGGCAATCAAGATTTTAAAAGCTTGGCAGTCACATGGCTGAACAATGCAAAAGAGAAGGAGCGATGCTCCTTCTCTTTCAAATCCATATTTATTCAATTAATTAACGAGAAAAGTTTGAACCGCCTAGTTGTTGTTCAGCCATTTGAACCAAACGTTTTGTGATTTCCCCACCAACAGATCCGTTAGCGCGAGAAGTAGTGTCAGCACCTAGGTTTACACCAAATTCACTAGCGATTTCATTTTTCATTTGTTGAAGAGCTTGTTCTGCACCAGATACTAAAAGTTGATTGCTGTTATTGTTGTTTGCCATGTGTTTTCACCTCCTACTAATATTAATTAGCATTTTAAGCTTAAATTATTATTGCCAATTTATTGTATTTTTTTATCTGTGTTTCTCTCAACCATAAGCTCTTTATCATGAATTTCTTTTTATGCTCATAAACTGTTAGGAAACTTTCAGTAGGAGGGAAAAGAAATTGCAAATACATGTGGTTAGGCCAGGCCAGACGTTATATGGCATCGCCCAGACATACAGCGTAACCGTTGACAGGCTCGTTGAATCAAACAAGATCCCTAACCCAAATAATCTTGTTTCGGGGCAGGCTCTTGTCATTCCAATCGTCGGCAGTTATTATTTCGTTCAACCGGGTGATAGTCTTTATTCCATTTCGCAAAGGGTTGATGTCCCTGTTCAAGAATTGGCAAATATAAATGGCATTTCCGAAAATCAAGTCCTATCCGTTGGATACCGGCTCTATATTCCGGCTCGGAAGAAAAGGACAGCAGAATTCAACGGCTATGTCGAGCCGAGGGGTACGACGGTTGCACCGGCCCTTGAGACGGCCGCCAGGGAAGCTGCGCCCTATTTAACCTACTTAGCCCCTTTCAGCTTCCAGGCGCTGCGGGACGGCTCCTTAAAAGAGCCATTACTCAATGAATTCCCTGCCATCGCCAGGGAAAATAAAAATGTCCTGATGATGGTGATCACAAATCAGGAGAATGACCAATTCAGCGATGAACTCGGGCGTATCATCTTAACGAATACTTCCGTTCAGAATAAGTTCCTGAACAATATCGTTACAACGGCAAAGAAATATGGTTTCCGCGATATCCACTTTGACTTTGAGTATTTACGGCCGGCCGACAGAGAAGCCTATAATCAATTTCTCCGAAAAGCCAGGGATCGCTTCAAGAAGGAAGGATGGTTCATTTCCACTGCTTTGGCCCCTAAAACAAGTGCTGAGCAAAAAGGCCGTTGGTATGAGGCCCATGACTATAAAGCACATGGTGAAATCGTCGACTTCGTCATCATCATGACATATGAATGGGGATATAGCGGCGGACCCCCAATGGCAGTTTCACCTATCGGACCTGTTCGGGATGTTCTCGAATATGCCGTCACCGATATTCCATCCAACAAGATCCTGATGGGGCAAAATCTATATGGCTATGATTGGACCCTCCCTTTTGTACAGGGAACCACCGCCAGGGCCGTGAGTCCGCAGCAGGCCATCCAGATTGCTGCGGACAATGATGTTTCCATCGAGTATGATGAAACCGCACAGGCCCCGCACTTCAATTATACCGATATTGAGGATAGGCAGCATGAGGTATGGTTTGAAGATGCCAGATCCATTCAGGCAAAATTCGATTTACTCAAAGAATTGAACCTAAGGGGGATGAGTTATTGGAAGCTGGGCTTAGCCTTCCCTCAAAACTGGCTGCTAATTAGTGATAACTTCAATGTACGGAGAAGGGTTTAAGAAAAAATAAAGGAATAACGAAGCTCAAACGGGCATATAATCAATCATCGAGCATGAAGTCCATTCAGGATACGTGACTCAGCACTAAAAGCCTTCCGACATCTTCCGGAGGGCTTTTATCATTTACCGTAATTTGACAGGCAATATGGCGATATTCATCATTCAAAGTTTGTCTGTCCGCACCCTTATGAGCCAAGCCTTTTTTGACCATACTATAAAGAACAGCTCAAAGGGTGTGAAAAAAATGATTCGAATCGGTTCATACATCAGTACCGTTCCCAGATTTCCGCGTTTCATCAGATTGCTTTCTATCATCGCATTATTTTTATTTTCATTCGGGGTCTTGATCCATATTGTAGAGCCAAAGAGATTCCCTACTTTACTTGATGGCATCTGGTGGGCAATCGTGACTATGTCAACAGTGGGTTATGGAGATTTCACTCCGGTGACCAATCTTGGAAAAATCATTGGGATAGTCCTCATTTTGTCAGGCGCAGGCCTGATCACCTCTTATTTTGCGTACATCGCTAAAATTTCCATATCCAATGAACAGCAATTTCTAACAGGAAAAAAAGTATTCGGCGGCGGCGGACATATTATCATCGTGGGCTGGAATGGCCGTTCCAAGAGAATCATCCAAAACATTCATGATCGTAAACACCATCAACCCATTGTCCTTATCGATGATACACTGCAAAAGCACCCGCTTCCAAGAACGAATATCCACTTTATCCAGGGAAAAGCTACATTGGATTCCGTTTTACAGAAAGCCAATATTAAACAAGCCATGCGCGTCCTGATCACGGCAGACCTTAAACAAGACGAGCTGCAAACGGATATGTTCTCAATCTTAACGTTACTGGCTGTAAAAGGTCTGAACCCTCATGTGTATTGTCTTGTGGAAATATTGACGCATGAACAAAAAGAAAATGCTTTACGGGCCGGAGCGGACGGTATAGTCGAAACGAATAAATTTGCGAGTGAATATATGCAAGAGTGCTTATCAAAGGGGATCATCGTGGAAGCAGAAGAACAAAAAGATCAGGATGGATTGAACCTCAAACAGCTGCCCATCCAAGATGACTGGGTGGACTTGACGTTTAAACAGTTGAACATAATGCTATTCGATCAAGACATTTTATTGGTCGGCATCATTTCAGGAGGCAAGACCTTAATCAAGCCCCCTGGAGATGTAATCATACATCGTGATGACACTCTGCTCATCATTGATGATTAATGTAATAATAGCTTTTCCAAATCACGGACAAGCGTTTTTCCATATGAAATATAGTTTTCCGGAAATTCGGCATCCGGATTTTCAGGCTCGGCGAACTGATTGAAGGAAGCGGAGAGGTTTCCGATATTCCCTTCATCATCAATCCCGTCCTCGTACTTATGAGATAACAAAAACGGTTGTAAAAGTTCAACCATTACCCCGTCCTGATCGAGTGAACCATCAACAGCCTTGAAAGGGACTCTCAAGAATTGGTAGCCATCACTGTCATCAATCTTATAATCAAAAGAACCGTGGTCATAATCCCATCCTCCGCCAATCGCATATCCTTCCGGTTTTAACTTCGTCTCCAGATCGAACAAACCGAATGTTTTCCCTTCCAATTGAGAAGAAATTTTAATCATTGTATAAAACCTCTTTCGCTAATTTTCTATTAGCTTAACCAAAGTACCATAAAAAAACCCGGCCTATTTTTCCTTCAATTGGACAAAAGGAATGGGAGTTCTTTTGTGAAGTTTCATTCTCTTCTCCTGACACTAATTTAGCTTTTCAAACAGAAAAAAAGGCATCATGCTGGATGTAATTCCAGCTTGATGCCTTTTTTATTATAAGCGCTGTTCAAGCTCAGCTTTTTTCTTTTCATAACCCGGCTTGCCTAAAAGAGCAAACATGTTCACCTTATAAGCTTCCACTCCAGGCTGATCAAATGGATTAACACCCAGTAAGTATCCGCTCATCGCACAAGCTTTCTCGAAGAAATATACAAGGTAGCCAAAAGTATAAGCATCGAGTTGCGGAACCGTTACGATCAGGTTTGGAACGCCACCGTCCGTATGGGCTAACAGCGTACCCTCAAATGCTTTATTATTCACGAATTGCACCGATTCGCCTGCAAGGTAATTCAGGCCATCCAAGTCATTGGCCGCTTCTTCAATCGAGATTTCATGACGGGCCTTTTCCACTTTGATGACTGTTTCAAAAAGGTCACGCCTTCCTTCCTGAACATACTGCCCTAATGAATGCAGGTCAGTCGAAAAGTTGGCCGATGATGGGAATATCCCTTTTTGATCCTTTCCTTCACTTTCTCCAAATAATTGTTTCCACCACTCAGAGAAGTATTGAAGTCCAGGCTCATAGTTTATCAGCATTTCAATCGTTTTCCCTTTATTGTAAAGGATATTCCGAACCGCCGCATATTGGTAAGCCTGATTCTCACCTAGCTCGGAAGAACTGAAGTCGACCCTAGCACGCTCGGCTCCCTCCATGATTTGATCGATATCCGCCCCGCTGACCGCAATCGGAAGCAGTCCTACAGCCGTTAAGACCGAGTAACGTCCGCCAACATCATCAGGAATGACGAAAGTTTGGAAACCTTCCTCCGTCGCTACCGTTTTTAATGCGCCCTTTTCTTTATCAGTGGTCGCATAAATGCGGCTCTTAGCTTCTTCAACACCGTATTTTTGTTCCAGCAGTTTCCGGAAAATCCTGAAGGCCAATGCGGGCTCCGTGGTCGTACCGGATTTTGAGATGACATTGATCGAGAAATCCCTATTTTCCAATAGGTCCATTACGTCCTGCATATATGTAGAGCTTATATTATTACCTACAAATAAAATTTGCGGTGCATTTCTTTTATCCGACGGTAAAATGTTATAAAAACTATGTTGAAGCATCTCAACTGCCGCTCGTGCTCCCAGGTATGATCCGCCGATACCGATAACCAGCAGAACATCTGAATCTTCTTTTATTTTCGCTGCCGCTTCTTTGATCCTTGAGAACTCTTCTTTATCATAATTGGCGGGTAAATCAAGCCAGCCAAGATATTCATTGCCTGCCCCTGTCTGCTCATGCAGGGAATGGTGTGCCACTTTTACAGCATCCTGTAAATAGGTAATCTCATGCTCCCCGAAAAACGGCAGGGCTTTTGAATAATCGAAACGAATATGGGCCATTCAAATTCCTCCTTGAATTCTTTAGTTTCCCTTTCACTTTATCTGATGTAATTCTCATAATCAAGAAATCGATCAAGTAAAAAACGAATTATCCCTATAAAGTAATCTCCCACCTAATAAGGCGGGAGAAAGGATCCTATCACTTTTTTATAATGAAGCCCGTAAAATGGCAAGGACATCTTCACGGTTCAGGACTTTGAAACGTCCAAATTCCCCTCTGCTCATCGCTTTATCAGCCATGACTTCCAATTGTGAGTCATCGATGCCATAGTCGGAAAGATTGGTTGGCGCCCCTAAGCTGCTCCAAAATGACCTAAGTCTTTCAATGCCTTCAAGGGCCGCTTCCTCATCCGATTTACCTTCCGGATCCACATGGAAAACACGGACTGCAACTTGTTTAAAGCGTGCGACATTTTCATGGAGCACATGCTTCATCCAATTAGGGAATAAGATGGCCAATCCTCCTGCATGCGGGATGTCATAAACAGCTGAAACGGCATGTTCAATGTTATGCGTTGCCCAATCACCGCTATAACCAACCCCAAGCGACCCATTCAAGGCTAGGTTTCCAGCATATAGAATAGTGGCCCGGTGCTCGTAATCTTCCAGGTTTTCCAATAACTTAGGTGCGGTTTCAATAACCGTAGATAACAGCGATTCACAAAAACGGTCTTGAAGCGGCGCATGCGTTTCAGGATGGAAGTACGTTTCGAATACATGTGACATCATATCGACCATTCCGTATACCGTTTGATTTTTTGGTACCGAAAACGTATTTTCAGGATCCAAAATGGAGAATTGCGGAAATACCAATGGACTTCCCCATCCATATTTTTCTTTCGTTTCCCAGTTTGTTATGACAGATCCGGAATTCGCTTCAGAGCCGGTTGCCGCTAAAGTCAGCACCGTTCCGAATGGAAGGGCCTGTTCGACTGGTGCCTTCTTGATGACAAGATCCCATGGATCGCCCTCATATTTAGCACCTGCAACGATGGCCTTTGTAGCGTCTATGACGCTTCCTCCTCCAACTGCAAGCACAAAGTCGATACCATGTTCTTTACAAAGGTCAACACCTTTTCTGACCGTCGAGATACGTGGGTTCGGTTCAACTCCAGAAAGTTCGTGCACCTCTGCATCGATTTCTTTCAAGGCATTGACCACTTTTTCATATAAGCCATTTTTCTTTATGCTTCCCCCGCCGTATACAAGTAAAACTTTATCGCCATACACAGGAATTTCAGCTTTTAAGCTTTCAAGCTGACCTTTCCCGAAAATTACTTTAGTAGGATTTTTATAAGTGAAATTTTCCAATGGATATCTCTCCTTTATGCCGCATTGACTCCGTTTTTGAATTGTCGACAGTGCCAAGTGCTAGTATTTCTTTTATTCATTATGACCAATGTTCCATTTAAATACAAAATATCCGCCCGGAACTTTTGAGTAGATGTATATTTACATGATGAAAAAGCATGATAAGTAAAGAACTGATTTTTTCAAAAAAAGGAGGCTGTACAATGAGTGGAATACAAAGAACTGCACTTGTTCTTACAATAATCGGGGCAATCAACTGGGGTTTAATAGGTTTTTTCCAATTTGACTTGGTGGCTTCGATTTTCGGAGGGCAAGATGCTGGATTGGCCCGTATCGTTTATGGATTGGTTGGAATTGCCGGTCTCATTAATCTTGGTCTTCTCTTCAAACCAAGTCCTGAAATTTCCAGAGAGCCTGAAACCAAACCGACTCGTTGAGATCATGACAATGGACAATGTTTCTATTCGATAAAATAAAGCCGGACCATGGATAAACACATGACCCGGCTTTATTTCATTCATATGTCCCGCTACCAGCCAGGACAATGTACAAAAAAACCGGCTGATCTAAGGATCTGCCGGTTAAAAAAAAATTATTTTTTGATTAAGTCTTCGCGTTGAGATTGTTCAATCCACTCTTGAAGTTTGTCTTTCAATGTGTTGAAACCTTCAGTAGATTCGATGTGAGATGTCGCTTTAACAGATGCTTGGCGTTTTTTCGGAGCTTTTTTCGGAGCTTCAGTACGCTCAGGAGCTTCTTCTGTAGCACGGATCGATAAGCCGATTTTTCCAGCTGCTGAATCGATGGAAAGCACTTTAACTTTCACTTCATCGCCCACTTTTAAATGTTCGTTGATATCTTTAACGAAGCCGTGAGTGATTTCAGAAATATGAACTAAACCTTGAGTTGATTCATCTAGAGCAACAAATGCACCGTATGGTTGAATACCAGTAACTTTACCAGCAACTACCGCACCAATTTCGAATTTTTCAGACATGGTAACACTCCTATTTTATATATATTTTTTCGTCTTTTCACGCAATAAAAAATTATATCACATAATTGGAAAATAATCAAAGTTAAGTATACCATACTTTTTAGGATTTTACTCATTAAAAATGTTTGTTTTTTGGAAATAATAAATATTATAAGATCTTTATTTATAACTTATCCTAATAATTTGCAAATAACCTCTATTTCCCTTAATATATTTACTCATTTTTCTAAAGATTGTAATATTAAAACACTATTCAATTCCACATAATCATAGTAAGATGAGAAAATGTTTTAAAAATACAATATGCAGCTAGATATTTTTTACATCTAAAGGAGTTTTTCCATCATGTCAAAACAAGATCAATGGACTTCAAAACTTGGGTTCATCCTGGCAGCCGCTGGATCCGCAATTGGATTGGGTGCCATTTGGAAGCTCCCATATATGACCGGGCTAAATGGAGGAGGGGTCTTTTTCCTGCTCTTCATTTTATTCACCCTGCTTATCGGTGCACCGATATTAATAGCGGAATTCACGATTGGCCGCAATGCACAGAAAGATGCCATTAGCGCATATAAACATATCGCCCCGGGGAAGCCTTGGGCATTGATCGGATATGGCGGTGTCGTCGCTTCCATCATTCTGCTTTCCTTCTTCAGTGTTGTCGGAGGCTGGATCATCTCTTATTTAGCCAGAAGCTTTACAGGTTCCCTCTCAAACTTGACTCAAGAAGAATATGGAAACTTCTTCAATAAGATAATCAGTAATCCTTATGAAACGGTTATCGCTCAGTTATTATTCATGGTCTTTACCATTTGGGTCGTACAAGGCGGCGTTTCCAAAGGAATTGAAAAGGCGAATAAATATATGATGCCTTCCTTGTTCATCCTTTTCATCATTCTTCTCATCCGTTCCTTGACACTGGATGGAGCGATGGAGGGTGTTAAATTCTTCTTGAAGCCGGACTTTTCCGCATTAACAGGGGAAACGATCCTATTGGCACTGGGCCAATCCTTCTTTGCACTAAGTGTTGGTGTTTCCGTGATGGTAACCTACGCATCCTATTTAAGCAAAAAAGAAGATATTACAAAATCGGCCTTTTCGGTAGTTGGACTGAATATCTTCATTTCATTGCTGGCAGGTTTGGTCATCTTCCCGGCCGTTTTCGCACTAGGCTTCAGCCCTTCAAGCGGGCCTGGACTGGTATTTGTCGTGTTGCCAGCCGTTTTCAATGAAATGGCGCTTGGCGGGATCTTCATGTTCATTTTCTTCATATTATTATTATTTGCCACCCTTACGACGGCATTCTCCATTCTAGAAATCGTCGTTGCCGCCATGATCAAGGGGGAGGCTGCAAAGCGTAAGAAGGCTTCTTGGATAGCTGGTATCACCGTTTTCTTAATTGGGATTCCAAGCGCATTATCATTCGGGGTGCTTTCGGATGTGAAGATATTCAATTTATCCATATTCGATTTCGCTGATTATCTGACAAGCAATATTGCGCTGCCAGTCGGCGCCTTGTTCATATCCCTTTTCATCGGCTATCAAATGAAAAGGATCGAGGTACAAAAGGAGTTCGAAACCGGCGCTGATCCCGGCCGATCACTTTTTAAACTTTGGTACTTCCTGATTCGCTACATCGTGCCGATCATGATCATACTCGTATTCCTTAAGTCAACTAATCTCATTTAGCATGCAACTTGCCGTTTCGATATTTCTCGATGCGGCATTTTTTTCACAAAACCTACATATTCCGTTCCTTCCATTAAGTAATAATATGGTAAAATAATGACATAATAAAAATATATTTCCTGAAAAAGGAGTGTCAGACCATGTCAAATATCGCGAAGAATATCCGTCAATACCGAGAAGATCACAACCTAACTCAACAGGAACTGGCTTTGAAATTACGAATCGGCACGAAGAAAATCGAAAAGTATGAATCGGGTGAATCGGTTCCTGATACACAAACCATTTTACGGCTTTCCACGGTTCTTGACATTCCGGCTTCAGAATTCCTGAAGGATGCCCAGACCGGTAACGCCGCTGGTATCGACGAGGACATAAAAAAATTGATTGAAGAAATCGGAACCAAAAAAGCGGAGCTCATTCTAAGAACAGCCAAGGACTTTAGCGAAGAACAAATTCTGAAAGTTATGCATACTTTATATAATACACAAGCTTAATGCAAAAAATGGGTCGTAGTATGTGTATTTTTTTTCTGGGTACTGGATATACTATGATTAACACTTTCTATGTTAATCCATTAGATTAACTCTTTTTTCTAATTCCCCCTATGGAAAGGGATCCGGCTGTAAAGACCGGATCCCCATTTTTTTGCTTTTATTGGCAATGATTCTTCATGAAACGTTCCATTCTTCTGAGTGCCTCCTGAAGCTGTTCCATGGAGGATGCATAAGAACAGCGGATATGCCCCTCACCGCTTTCCCCGAACACATCTCCCGGTACAACGGCAACAAGTTCTTCCGTCAGAAGCTTTTCAGCAAATTCCATCGAAGTCATCCCCGTTCTTTCGATTGATGGAAAAGCATAAAAAGCCCCGCCGGGATTATGGCAATCCAGCCCCATATCGTTAAATGATTTCACGATATAATTTCGTCTTCTCCGATAACTGCGACGCATTTCTTCCACATCCTGCATACCGTTCTTTAGTGCTTCCAATGCAGCATGCTGCGCAACGGTCGGCGCGCACATCATCGCATATTGGTGAAGCTTAAGCATCGCTTCCGAAATTTCCTTAGGCGCACAAACGAACCCAAGACGCCATCCAGTCATCGCAAACCCTTTCGAAAACCCATTGATGACAATTGTCCGCTCAATCATGCCGTCAATGGCAGCAAAAGAAGTGAATTCCTCATCATAAGCAAGTTCAGCATAGATTTCATCGGAAATCACCAGCAAGTCATGCTTTTTAACGATGTCAGCAAGCATCACTAATTCTTCCTGCCCAAGCTGGGTTCCCGTCGGATTATTCGGTGAACAAATTAAAACGGCCTTCGTTTTAGGCGTGATCGCCGCTTCGAGTTGTTGGGGAGTCAACTTAAAGTCTTCTTCCTTGGATGTTTGGACCGTGACCGGTATTCCCCCTGCCATGGTCACAAGCGGTGCATAGGCAACGAAACAAGGTTCGACGACAATGACTTCTTCACCTGGATTCAAGATGGTCCTCAGGGCAATATCAAGGGCCTGGCTTGCTCCGACCGTGACAATGATTTGATCGTCCGGTCTATACGAAACATGGAACTGCTTCTCCATATACCGGCTGATTTCCGACCTTAATTCAAATAATCCGGCATTTGCCGTATATGAGGTATATCCTTCCTCCAAGGAATTGATCGCCGCTTCCCTTACTGCCCAAGATGTAACGAAATCCGGTTCACCCACACCAAGAGATACGACCCCTTCCAAATTGGCTGCCAAGTCGAAAAAGCGGCGGATGCCTGATGGTTTAAGCTCTGCAATCGTTTTTGAAACATAACTCGTTTTAATCATGGTGACACCACTATCCGCTTATCTTCTTCAGTTTGATCAAAAATGGTGCCATCATGCTTGTATTTTTTCATGATGAAATGAGTCGTCGTAGAAATGACGGAATCCAGTGTCGAAAGTTTTTCCGAAACGAAGCTTGCCACTTCATTCATCGAACGCCCTTCGACAATGACCGAAAGATCATAAGCCCCTGACATTAAATAAACGGACTGGACTTCTTTGAATTTGTAAATCCTTTTTGCGACCTCATCGAAACCGACACCGCGTTTTGGAGTGACTTTTACATCGATCATCGCTGTGACACCATGGTATTCATCCACTTTTGCCCAGTTAATGACGGTTAAGTAACGTACAATGACCCGCATATCTTCTAATTTCTTCAATGTTATTTCAATGTCCGCTTCTGATTGATCGGTCATTTTAGCCAAATCCTTCAGATCAATCCGGCTGTTATTTTCAATGATTCTCAAGACTTCCAATTCCTCTTCATTCAAGTGCATTGGAAAACCCCCCTTTTGGAATTCACTAATTTAGATGTGATGGTTCGGCTGGCAGATAGTCTCACGAATTACCTTATTAGACTCTTTTAAAAATCCTATATGACAATATAATTTAATAAGTCCTATGCTGTCAGGATAAACTTACACTATTATATCAAAATTGGTTGGTGACCTGTTATAGTAATTGTGTTTTTTCATCGTTATTATTACAATTACTGTTATGCAACAGTATTAAAGGACCTATTTTGGAATATTCAGGGACCAATAACGGAGGAGGAACTTTTATGGAAAATCATACAATCAAAGGTGTCGAACGGGTGGGTGACATCGAAATCTATTTTGAATATGACCGAATCGATGATTCCCTCCCCAACCTTGTCCTGCTTCATGGATTTTTGTCATCGAGCTTCAGTTTCCGTAAATTAGTCCCCTATTTAACCAAGGAATACAATGTGATTTCCATAGACCTCCCGCCATTCGGGCAAAGCGGAAAAGATTATCGATATACATATTCATTCCGGAATATCGCTAAATCCGTCGTTCTATTCTTAGAGGGAAAAAGCATCAGGAAATTCAGTATCATCGGCCATTCAATGGGCGGACAGATTTCCCTGCAGCTCATCAAATCATACCCTGATCTTGTCGACCATGCCATTCTACTTGCCGGTTCAGGCTATCAGCCCGGATATTCGGAAAAAATGAAGCTGGTCAGTTACCTGCCTTTCTTTTCATACGGGATAAAACGGTATCTGCAAAAATCGGGTATCGAAAAAAACTTGAAAAATGTCGTCCATGACCCGGCGATGATTGACGATGAAATGCGGCAGGGATATCTAGGGCCATTCATTAAGAAGCATGATATTTTCCGGGCATTGGGGAGGATGCTTCGAGATAAGGAAATCGATTTGTTGAAGGAGGACCTTAGTGATATTCATACACCATGCCTGCTTATTTGGGGAAGGCATGATCGAGTGGTACCTTTAAGTATTGGCGAAAGGCTCCATGAAGATCTGCCTAATTCCGAACTTGTTGTCATTGAGGATACCGGGCACCTTCTTCCAGAGGAGAAACCGGAAGAAGTGTATCAATTAATTAAGGGGTTTATAGGAGTGGCCACCCCAACGTAAACTCACGAGTAAATCACCAAAACTCACGAGTAAATCGTCCAAAATCACGAGTAAATCGCACAAACTCACGAGTAAATCGCACAAACTCACGAGTAAATCACCAAAACTTACGAGTAATGGCCCATCTCACGAGTAAATCGCACAAACTTACGAGTAAATCACCAGAACTTACGAGTAATGGCCCATTTCACGAGTCAGATGCACAAACTATAAGTATAAAAAAACGCAAAAAAGGTGCCCCTGTTTTGGGTACACCCTTTGTCACCTTTAGATCGAACAGCTCGCATCATTCTTGATGATGAGTAGCTTTTGAGCAACTTCCATGCACTTATCGATCTGAACGGATTCATCGAACGAGAACTCATAAATGGATTTTATCTTTTCCGCCAGTTCCTTTGGATCATCTATATCCCGGATTGCTACGACCGTATCGGCAATTTCAGGCTCATATAGATCCCATCCTATCTTGAAAGGGTCCCATTCTTGCATAACGGCAACCAACGCTAAATTCATTTGCTGTGTATCCATAAAATCATCACCTGCTCAATATTTTCAAAGAACATGATATCATAGTATCATAACAACAGGCTTTTCGCGAAGACGACAAATTTTTATTCGGTGGTGGATATTTTGAACAAGTCAATATTTGAAGAACAAATCAACAGGGAAAATTCAGGGTCTGCAAAATGGGATAAAAACTTCCTGACATCCTTATATGGGCGCGAGGATGTCCTGCCAATGTGGGTTGCCGATATGGACTTCCCATCTCCTGAGGCCATACAAAAGGCATTGATGGAACGCTTGAATCATCCGATTTTCGGCTATACCGTCCCTTCTGAAACGGTCTTCACTGAAATTCAGAGCTGGCTTAGGGACCGGCACTCCTGGCAAATCGATAAAGAGTGGATTTCATTCAGCTCCGGCGTCGTTTCCGCAATCGGTACAACGATTCAAGCATTCACGAATCCGGGCGATAAAATATTGTTACAATCTCCCGTTTATACACCATTTTTTGATATGATCAAAAATAATGACCGGGAAGTGGTCAATAGTCCCCTTATCATGGATAAGGACCGCTTTGAGATTGATTTCACTGATTTTGAGGACAAGCTGAAAAGCGGAGTGAAACTATTCCTTTTTTGCAGTCCGCATAACCCCGGCGGACGCGTTTGGACAAAGGACGAACTCTTACGGATCGGGGAGCTATGTGAAAAATATGATGTAGTCATCGTCAGTGATGAGATACATGCTGATTTATTCCATACAACATCAAGGCATTATCCGATCGGCTCGCTTTCAGAAAAATTGGCGGACATGACCGTTACATTGATGGCGCCAAGCAAAACATTCAATATTGCCGGCCTTCAGGCTTCATTCCTGATCACAAGTAATGAAAAATTACAGAAGCAATTGCAAAAGGCGCAAACGAAACTGGCCTTCCATGGTCTCAACATCTTTGCCTTAACAGCAATGGAAGCCGCGTATCGTGAGGGCTTGGAATGGCTTGAAGACATGATTGGCTACATTGAGGAGAATATAAAAGTGGCAGAGGAATTCATTGCAGCCGAAATACCTTCACTCCATGTCATGCATCCGGAAGCCTCTTACCTGTTATGGATTGACTGCCGTGACCTTGGATTGACCGACAAAGAAATCAAGGATCGGCTGATTCATCAAGGGAAGCTCGCATTGGAGCCTGGATCTAAATACGGACCTGGCGGAGAAGGTTTCGTCCGAATGAATCTCGGTTGTTCACGCACCGTCCTGATGGATGGGCTAAACCGTTTGAAATTGGCTTTTTCTTAAATAAAAGAAGAACCAGGCTAAGAATCCTGGTTCTTCTTTTTTATTCTTTTTCTTCATCCACATAAGGATCATGCTCATATCGGGGCAGATCCCCAAATGATGTTTGGATGTTTTCTTCAAATAGTTCTTCCTTCAATTCTTCATATTGCGAGTTCGGATAAACCGTTATCTCTTTACCGTATATATCCACACCAACGAAATTTTCATAATTTTCGACATAGCCGACATTTTCCTCGGACTCGACATACATATCTTCGTAATCGTTTGGCGGATTTACAAAATCTGAAGGCGATTCAGATGTTCCATAACTGGCAACATCCTGCCAAGAATCCTCCGCATCATACGCAACCGATTCGTGCCGGTCGTCAAAATCAAACCTTCCAAATGGCGGTCCCAATACTTCCTCTTCGACCGGCCGATTGTCCGAAGTTTCCTGTGATGGGGTATGCTCGACACAATAAGTCGTTGTAGGGATTGCTTTCAAACGTTCAAGAGGTATTTCCTGTGAACATACCTGGCACTTTCCATACTCACCTGCCTCGATGGCTGAAAGCGCCCGTTCAATATCCCTTATCTCATCCCGATCATGCTCGGAAAGGGCCAAATCCTTTTCCCGTTCATATAACTCGGTTCCTTCATCTCCGGGATGATTATCGTAACTCGATAACTCACCAGTCGAATCCTCCAGGCTTCTTCTTAAATCGTAGTTGCCTGAATCATTTAATCGCTCTTCCAACTCTTGCTTCGTTTGCTGCAATTGCTGTTGAAATTCTTTTAGCTGCTGATTGGATAGCATGTGCAACATCCTTTCAAAATCGTTCTTCCTTCTAGTATTTCTCTCTTCCCATCATTCCATAAAGGTACTTTTTACCTTAGGAATAATTTAATTCAGATAACAGAAGCTAATTTAGAAATATTAATTTCAAGGAGGGCTTCCATTTGTATTTCTATAAAGAAGACTTAATCAATATGATCGTTCCTGATAAGCCTGATCCGAATGCGGCAAAAGTGCTTCAAGAAACGCTTGGAGGGCAATTCGGTGAAATGCGGACGATGATGCAGTATTCTTTCCAGAGCGCCAATTTCCGCGGCAAGGCTAAACAATATCGTGATTTAATCCGTGGAGTTTTCTTGGAGGAACTTAGCCACATTGAACTTGTCCAATCAACTATCAACCAGCTGCTGAATGATGCTGGCGGGGATATGCCTGGAGATGTCGCTACCGATGGCGCCCCATTGGATGAAGTCATCAAAGGCGGCGCAAACCCTCACCATTTCATCATCGGTGCAAAAGCATCCCTCCCCGTCGATGCCGGCGGCAATCCATGGAACGGATCATGGGTTTATGATCACGGTAATCTTGTGGCCAACCTTTTGAACAATGTCATGCTTGAATCTACGGGAGTCCTGCAAAAGTCCAGGATTTATGAAATGAGTTCCAATAAATCAATGCGCGAAACACTGGCATTTTTAATGGTTCGGGACAATGCCCATCAAAATGCATTTGCCAAGGCATTGGAAACACTTGGGGTCGACTGGGGGAAAATCTTCCCTGTACCTAATTATGATTTGAACAAATATCCTGAATGCCGCAAATATGTGGATTTAGGCTACCATAATGCCCAATTCAATTTCAGGATGGATCAAACTCGAATCGGCGAGATTTTCCAAGGGGAAACACCGAGCCGAAATGGCGGAAACCTTGCTGTTACCGAGCCGCCAAAAGGATTCCCGGTGCCCGATATGCCGGATATGCCCAACGAACATAGCCCTGGCTTGAGTGATTTGAACAATTAAAAAAGAAGGCGGACACATCATTCTGTGTTCGCCTTCTTTTTTAATTATTGATATATTTTTCAAAAACAAAGCCAAAATCTTTCACATGGTACTTTTTCCGGCTGTCCATCAGCCATTCGAAAGCGGCGGAATTAATTTCCTTGAAGCTTGCAGCCATTTGGCTTCCATCAGTGCGAACTTGGTTCAAAGTGGAAGAAGCAAGATTTACGCTTTGATGGGCATATTGAAGGGCAAACTCATTCTCATGGCAAATTTCCGAAATTTTCACGAGTGATTTGAACAAGTCCTTTAATTCTTCAATGAATTTCTTATGGACATCAATGGAGAAAGTCTTTGCACCGATTGAAAATTTTATTTCAGCATCCAAATCCACGGTCCCTGCGGTTTCAAGCGTGGCGTTGGAAATCGTATACTGGCTGTAGCTATATCTCGTTAGTGTACGCTTTTTGCTTATCGCACTTGTACCGTCCAAATGTATGAACGCTTGATTCGTGAAACAGTACTCATCCGTTTTTGATTTAATCAGGAAATAAATTTTTTCCCCATCTTCATGCATGATATAGTCATCTGCATCCACCTTGTCATAATCAGCAGGACTAATCACACTTCCAATATCACTAAGACCAAGGGCATCTGCCGCCATTTTCTTGAACATCCCTATTCCCCCTATCAAAATCCAGGTGAATTACACCTTATTATAAGTATTTCTCCAGTATTATCTCGTCTCTGATCGGAATTCCATCAAAACTGTAAAATGGTATTTCAGGCTTAATTTTCCGGGATTCTTCCACGGCATTTTTAACGATTTCCGAAATGACATAACCACGCTTTTGAAAAAACTTCAATGCCTGTAAATTATCGTTCGTTGTAATCGCTTTAATCGTATGGCAATTTTTTTCCTTAGCGTTATTCTCCATCACATAAAGCAACGATGAGCCAACACCTTGATTCTCATGCTCACTATTCAAAGAGATGATCTGACATACATGGTCGGATAATTTGTATGTTCCCAACCCCGTGATTTTTTCATTCTCGTCCATCACCCCAAAACCCTCAAGTTCCGCATAATGAAACAAGCCTCTTGAAAAAACGACTTGGGTCGTCTCCCAGTGCTGAATGAAAAAATCCTTAACCGTATCTGCCGCAATCATTCTTTTCGCCATGATTTGCATAACCAACTACGCCCCCAAAATTTCTATCTCTATGCTTATAGTATAAAATGCTTATGCTGATAAGGGAACATTTAATTCTTTACACCTTCTAACAAAACATAATACCATTCATATTAAGATAATCAATATCAAAAGGCATCTTCCGGGATCAAGAAATTGTATCATCCTTTATTCGCTGGTTCCTTCTGGTGACCTCATCTTCGAATTGCTTCGTTTTCATTTCTTCCTTCTTTGAATATCTTATAATTGCCCTCATCGTAAAAACGGCTGCTACTAAAAAAATGAAGCAAGTTATACCAGCTGAGATATATTCAGTCTTGTCTTCCGGAAAGTAAAGAAACAAACCTAGTAAAGCATGATTGAGAAAGTCCATCCGATACATCCTTCCTGATAGGGAATTAACTGCATTATCCCATTATATCAATTACCAAAAGAATCCACTAGTGGAGCTTACTCCCTAAACCCCGAAAAAAAAGAGAGGCATTGAGCCCCTCACTTCTCTTTTATTTATAAAATGGTGATCCCTTTAATGACTACGTCCACTGCAGGCTTGTCTCCCGCAACTGTCTCTACGTTAGCAATCGTATCAACAACGTCCATGCCTTCGACCACTTGTCCGAAGACAGAGTGTTTGTGATCCAGCCAAGGTGTGCCGCCTTGCTCCATATAAGCACTGATGATTTCTTCCGGATAACCGGCTTGCTTCATTTGCTCACCCATCCTGCTGTCCACATGCTGGGCTTGTACGACGAAGAATTGGCTGCCGTTTGTTCCCGGGCCTGCATTTGCCATGGAAAGAGCTCCGCGCAAATTGAATAATTGCATGGAGAACTCGTCCTCAAATGGAGTTCCCCAAATACTTTCTCCACCCATTCCAGTGCCTGTCGGATCTCCGCCTTGAAGCATGAAATCCTTGATGACACGGTGAAAGATGATTCCTTCGTAATAACCGTTTTCAGCATGTGTCAAGAAATTCTCCACTGTCTTTGGAGCCAGTTCAGGGAATAGTTTAATTTTAATATCGCCCATCGTCGTTTGCATGATGACCGCTTTTTCATTTTCCAAAACTTCACTTGTTAATTGTGGAAAGTTTGTCATACTACATAACCTCTTTCTTTTAAAATTAAATGGCATGAAACACCATTTTTCATCTTCATTTGTACACTTTACACGATTTTCATAAAAAAAGCATCTTTACGAAATTGAACAAATTCGCTGTGAAAAATCGTCGTTCTTATGTATCATGAAGGAAGTTAAAAGAAAGAAAGGTGGTAGGGAAATGTCAGAACAGGATTTTAAAATCGGCGATAAGGTCACCGCCATATATAAAACTGGAAAATACATCGGGGAAGTCACCGATATCAGACCTGCTGCATATCTTGTTAAAGTGTTGGCTGTCTTGAAGCATCCCATGCAGGGAGATCTTCATAACCCGAAGCAAACGGAAGTGTCCATGTTCCATCAGCGGCGTGCTCTAGCTTTCCGGGAGCAAACCAATGTGCCAAAGAATATGGTCAGGAACTTTAATGAGGAGATCCCTGAGTATAAGGAATCCTTAAGAGAAGCTGTTGAGAAAATGAAAGGCACTTTAAGCGAAGCCCAAACAGAGTGGAATGATAAAAGCTTACAGTTGCTTGAAGATCTAGAGGCGGATTATTTTAAATAAAGCATGATAAAAGCCAAATCAATAGTATATGATTTGGCTTTTATAACGCTAAATGATTCAATACTTTTGATAAATCAATGCGATCGCCAATTGTCGTAGGTTCATGATTTTTCATATAACTTTTATCTTTTTCCACTAACTTAAAGATATTATATGTCGTAATCGCATCATCCAGCGCCCGGTGATGCTTGCCTGTCCCTTCTTTGCCATAGGCCTGTACAGCTTTCCAAAGCCCGGTTTGATTTTGATCCCCGAAAAAGCGTTTATACTCCAGGCAAAGATCACTTTGTTTCCCTGAAAAAGGGAAATCCAATCCTGCTTTCTGACAGTTCTGGCGAAGTACCTTCATATCCATATTACCCCAAGTAACAATCGTCGTCGTCGGGTGCTGCTCATCCACTTTCTTCAATAAATTAACAAGCTCTTCAAATGAAATCCCCCGGTCCACCTGATCCTGGGTAATGTTCAAGAACTTTTTGCATCTTCCCGTTAAGACTGGAAATTTCAATGGGTTAACAAAAGATGAGAATTGTTCCTGAATGGTCTCATTAATGACGGTGACTAAGCCAACCTCAATGATTTCCGGATAAAAACCTACTGGATTGGCTTTTCCTTCCGGCATCGTAAATTCAAAATCAATGAATACATATTGCTGTTGTTCCTCCATTTTTATGACCCCCTTCATATTCCTGACATCAACATATAAACAAAAGATGTTTTTTTCTCACGAGACTATTATAACAGAAGATTTAGAAAGTTTTCCGTAATACACCATCCGGATACGCTATAGCCGTCATACCTAATTTACCCAAAACTCTTTATTGTCTACATTATTTGGATTATGATGGATGAATAAACCAAAAGTACCATTTTTTCATTCCTTCAATCCAAGGACATACTAAAAATATATTAGTTAGGAAGTTGAACTATGCGCACGTATCTTGGTTATACCACGATTTTCCTTTTGATTCCCGTATTGATCCTTTTCATTTTTCTTTCCTATCAGGAGTGGTCCTTAGCACAATCTCCCTATCATGTACTCGACGAGCGAATTCCCATTGAATCGATAGAACTGGCTCAGAATAGTTACATGAAGGCCGCAAATGGAAAGGTCATCAGTGAAATTTCCACTGGTGAGAAAAGGACTTACCTAAAACTTGAAGACATCCCCCTCTTCCTGGAAAATCTATTCATCGTTACAGAGGATCAGAAATTTTATGATCATGCAGGCGTTGACCTATCCGGCATAAGCAGGGCGCTTCTTATCAATTCACAAAATAAAACAATCGAACAAGGCGGCAGTACCATTACCCAGCAACTGGCCAGGAATGTTTATCTTTCACATGATAGGACGTATAACCGAAAACTCAGTGAACTCATCTACGCCTATCAGATAGAGCGAAAAAAATCAAAACCGGAAATCATGGAGCTGTATTTGAATGCCATATATTTCAGTAATGGAGCTTATGGAATCGAAGCTGCTTCCCAATATTATTTCAGTAAACCCACTGGAGAGTTATCCAAGGCGGAACTTGCCTTCCTGGCCGCAATCCCTAATAATCCGGAACTCTATAACCCTCTTAAACATTTCGATGCGACTAAAAAGCGGCAGGAGAGATTACTGAAACAAATGGTGGCCGAAGGTGATTTAGAACAGGCCGAGTACGAGAAGCTCATTAAAAGTACGATTAAATTAGACTTGTCCACCCCGGTCGACTTATATCCCGATTATGTGACATATGTTCATCAGGAGTTGAAAAACCTGGTGGCATCCTCCGAGGGTCTTGACAAATCTCTGCAAAGCCCTGAAGTCGCCATCCGTAAGAAAGCGGAAGCTGAGCTGGATAAAAAGGTCAAAAAGCTTTTGAATTCCGGTGTAACCATCCATACCGCACTCGATACCAAGCTGCAATCACAGTCAAAGACTGCCGTACAATCGAAAATCGGTGTCAATGATATCGAGGGAGCTTTAGTGGTTATACAGCATCATACGCACGAGCTTGTCTCTTTGATTGGGGGAAAAGATTATAAAAAAAATTCTTTCAACCGTGCATACCAAAGCTATAGGCAGCCTGGATCAGCCATTAAGCCGCTTCTCGATTATGCTCCCTATTTGGAGGAAACGGATTCTGACATCAATCAGCTAGTTAGCGGAGCAAGCTATTGCAGCAATAGTTATTGTCCAAAGAATTATAGCGGCGACAGCTACGGGATGGTCACACTAAGAACTGCCTTCGCTCAGTCCTATAATACACCCGCCATAAGAATTTTTGAAAAGACGGGAGTGGAAACGAGTTTCAAGTACCTCGATGAATTCGACTTTAAAAAGGTGAGCAAAAAAGACCACCATACGAGTTCGGCCATAGGCGGATTCGAATATGGCATGAGTCCCCTTGAACTGACAAATGCCTATACTTCCTTCAATGACGGAAACTATCAGCCAGCGCGCGCCATTATTAAAGTCACCGATCAGGACGGTAAAGTCCTTTATAAATGGAAAGACCGCTCCAAGGAAATATGGAGCAAAAGCACTGTAGCCAAGATGCGGCAGCTGCTCCATGAAACGATCATTTCCGGGACAGCCCGCAAAGCCTACTTTCCTACAGAATATGTCGGCGGTAAAACCGGTACGACCAATGATGTAAAAGACATGTGGTTTGTCGGCCTGACAGCAAACTATACAACCGGGGTTTGGATTGGAAGGGACAAGCCATCCAATCTACAATCCATTTATTCACATACGCCCCATGTATTGATTTGGAAAGATATCAGCCAGACTGCCGAGTGAAAAAAGAAGGTGCCGAGATGGCACCTTCTTTTTTGTCGATAAAATGAGGTTTGGAACGGTCTCAATCCCTGATGCGATATGATCATGGAATTATTGCTATGAACATGCTCCTACTCCATGATTTGTTTTACATGGGATGAAAACTCACTGGATTGTAGAAAATTGCGACATTCCTGCCGAATAGCCTGCAAGCCAAGACCCCAATATATGCTTGCTTTGATGAGGCTTGGCAGAAAGGCAGCGGAAAGCAAGTGCCTGGAGTGGAACTCAACGTTCAATTAATTTTACATTTCCTCAAAAAACTGTAGGCAACTCCATTATTATCGACTCTACAGTCTGATGGCACCTTCCTGTTGTGTAGACAAAAGAAGTTCCATCTAAATGTTAAAACAAAGTTGATTGGATTGGAACGGAAGGTACGAGACTCCTGCGGGGAAAGCGCGTCAAAGGGAGACCCGCAGGTGCTTGCGCCGAGGAGGCTCCCGGACCGCCCGCGGAAAGCGAGTGCCTGGTGTGGAAATCAAGTTCAGTTAATTTTACATTTCCTCAAAAAAACTGTAGGCAACTCCATTATTATCGACTCTACAGTCTGATGGCACCTTCCTGTTGTGTAGACAAAAGAAGTTCCATCTAAATGTTAAAACAAAGTTGATTGGATTGGAACGGAAGGTACGAGACTCCTGCGGGAAAAGCGCGTCAAAGGGAGACCCCGCAGGTGCTTGCGCCGAGGAGGCTCCCGGACCGCCCGCGGAAAGCGAGTGCCTGGTGTGGAAATCAAGTTCAGTTAATTTTACATTTCCTCAAAAAAACTGTAGGCAACTCCATTATCGTCTACAGTCTGTAAGGCCCGATGATGCCACCTTCTTTTTTGCTATATGGGAATGCTTGCGATGATGCTGTTATAAAGCTTCAATCCTGCATAAGCGACTATTGAAATCAGTGCCGTCCAAACGAAGATTGGAAAGAAAACCAATCCCACTAGCCTCGACAAATTCAGGCTCGGGCTCAACTTATTGACAAAATAAATTAAAGCCACGACATTCGTCGCGATAAAGATCGCTCCAAGCCCGAAGATGAATTGAACGCTGAACAATGAAAAGGCACCGCCAATCACATAAATGACAGACCCCTTTCTTGCACTGTTCAGGGCTTTCCCCTCCGAATCCCTGGAAAAGAATAATAAAGAAAGCTCCAATATCGTATCGGAGATCAGCTTCAATGCAGCAAAAACCATGAAGAATAAAAGGAGCAATACGATCAGCAACGCCAGCTTGATGCCGGCTTCAGAAAAGAACTCCCGCATCCCTTGGTAGATTCCCAAATTCCCAAATAACTTGAGCATTTGCATTTCGCCATAAATGGCAAAGGAGAGACTGAATAATAGGATCGAAATGATTGGTAAATAGCTAAATAAATAGGTGTTTTTCATGATTTCTCCATCCATGTGTCTTTTATCCTATATTATGCAAGATAATCCATGATTTCACAATGGATACTCTACTCATTCACCGTTGAAAACTTTTTTTAATAAATTTTTCAGGGCGGTTCCCCCTCCTTTTCTACCTATATATAAAACATCATTCAAGTTGACCTTCACCGTTTTTAAAGCCATGCAAACCCACATAAATTGCGTTATACTTTTAAGCGAGGCAAGCATTCGATAAAAAAATACATATTCAACGAAGATTCCTAACGTCTAGAATTGCGCGACAAAAGCATAATAAGACGACTGACTTCGTTTTAAAAAAGGGGGGAGTTTATGTCTTTACTTCATTGGGCGGTATTATCACCGTTTCTATTAGCAATTATTGTACCGATATTGTACAAACTATTTCGACAAATACATACAGGATGGTTTGTTTTGATTTTACCGATTCTCCTTTTCACCTATTTTTCAAGGTTCATTTCCTTGACCAAACAAGGGGATATCATCATGGAAAGCGCCACATGGATTCCTTCTCTCGGAATTGATGTTGATTTCTATGTGGATGGACTAGGGCTTTTGTTTGCCTTGCTCATTACAGGTATCGGTTCACTCGTCGTTCTTTATTCCATTTTCTATTTATCGAAGGAGAAAGAAAAGCTGAACCAATTTTACGTCTTCCTTTTGCTTTTCATGGGGGCAATGCTTGGTGTCGTCCTTTCCGATAATCTAATAGTCCTTTATTCGTTTTGGGAATTCACGAGTTTATCATCTTTTCTATTGATAGGATATTGGAATGAGAGGGAGCGTTCACGTTATGGGGCTCAGAAATCGCTGCTGATCACTGTGCTTGGAGGCTTAAGCATGCTTGGAGGCATCATTCTCCTTTCCATTATGGGAAACACATTCAGCATACGTGAATTGATTGCCCAAAGCGGAGAACTTATGGACCACTCGCTCTTCGTTCCTGCACTTTTGCTTGTGCTGCTTGGCGCGTTCACTAAATCCGCACAGTTCCCGTTCCATATCTGGCTTCCCGACGCGATGGAAGCCCCTACTCCGGTCAGTGCTTACCTTCATTCCGCCACAATGGTCAAGGCTGGTATTTATTTGGTTGCCAGATTAAGCCCTGTTTTTGCAGAATCAGGATTATGGTTCTGGCTCGTTTCGATCGCCGGATTGATCACCCTGTTCTGGGGTTCTTTCTCTGCAATCAAGCAGACTGATTTGAAGGGGATTCTCGCTTTTTCCACCATCAGTCAGCTCGGATTGATCATGTCGCTTTTGGGACTTGGTGCTGCGGCACTCCACTATGAAACGTTGGGGGAAAATATATACTTGGCAGCCACGGTTGCAGCAGTATTCCACTTGATTAATCATGCGACCTTTAAAGGGAGCCTATTCATGGTTGCAGGCATCATTGATCATGAAACCGGTACGCGTGATATCAGAAAGCTTGGCGGATTGATGCAGTTGATGCCGATCACTTTCACCGTCGCTGTGATAGGTGCTTTTTCAATGGCTGGACTTCCGCCCTTCAATGGTTTTTTGAGCAAGGAAATGTTCCTGGCCAGCATGGTGGATGTATTGGAATTGAATATCTTCAATATGGAGACATGGGGGGGCCTGTTCCCTGTAGTTGCATGGGT
Organism: Peribacillus sp. Aquil_B1; assembly: GCF_022603275.1. Taxonomy (NCBI): domain Bacteria; kingdom Bacillati; phylum Bacillota; class Bacilli; order Caryophanales; family Bacillaceae; genus Peribacillus; species Peribacillus sp. Aquil_B1. The sequence goes on from NZ_JAKXEE010000003.1 coordinate 105,032, forward strand.
AGCCAGTGTATTCACTTTTATTTATAGCATGATTGTCGTGCTCAAACCCTTTACAGGCAAACTTCAGTTACAACTTTTGGAAAAGAAGCCCCACGAGGCACCGGTCGGGATGCTGATATCCCCGATCATCCTTGCTTCGTTGGTCATCGTTTTCGGTATTTTTCCAAACTTGCTGTCTTCATCCATCATTAAACCTGCGGTAGCGGGCATACAGCCAAGCTTGGCGGGACCGGATTTCCAAGTCCATATCGCCTTCTGGCATGGATTCGAACCTGAAGTATGGATGACCATCGGCATCATAGCTTTTGGAATTCTATTATATAAAACACTTCCGAAGTGGCAGAAAGTCACTCAGTGGATTCCTGAACGCATTTCCCTGAATGCTTTGTATGATAACGGGGTAAGAGGGCTCGAACGTTCAGCTTCCTTCGTCATGAAAGTATTAATGACAGGTTCGATTCGGACGTATCTGCTTTCAATCTTCCTTTTCTTCATTCTTTCCTTGGGCTTTACGCTCTATTGGAAGAATGCATTTAAATTGGATGCAGGGAATTTTGCCCCGATCGGCATATATGAATTGGTATTATCCGGAATTATTGTGATTGGCTCCGTCGCCATTCTGTTTGCAAGATCCCGTTTAACTTCTATAATCATCTTGGGAGCCGTCGGTTATACGATTTCCTTATTTTTCGTTTTGCTGCGGGCACCTGATTTAGCCTTGACTCAACTAGTCATCGAAACGATTTCGGTATCGCTGTTTTTGCTCTGTTTCTTCCACCTTCCGTTAATGGCAAGCAGAAAGGAAGAACGGATGACATTCAAGTTGAATAATGCCCTGATATCCATTGGTGTAGGGGTCATCGTGACATTGATTGCCTTATCGGCACATAGCAACAAACTATTTGATTCCATATCCAGTTACTATCTTGAAAATGCTTATAAGGAAGCGGGAGGGAAAAACGTCGTAAATGTCATTCTCGTTGACTTCCGCGGACTTGATACGATGTTTGAAATCACTGTCCTTTCCATCGCTGCGCTCGGAATATTCGCGATGATCAAATTGCGTTTGACAGGGGGGAAAGATAAATCATGAAGCAAAATGACCTGATTCTCCAAACGGTTACGAAAGTCGCCGCCTTTGTTATCTTGCTGTTTGCGGTAGCCATCTTTTTAGGCGGGCATTATTCGCCGGGTGGCGGGTTTGTCGGCGGTTTAATGACTTCAGCCGCCATAGTCCTGCTGTTGCTCGCTTTCGACATTAAAACCGTCACCGGCATTTTGCCGATTGACTATAAGTTAATGATCGGTTCAGGGCTGTTCATATCAAGCCTGACCGTGGCCGGTGGGCTGGTGTTCGGGGTGCCCCTCATGACACATGTTTATCAATATGTTGATTTACCGCTTCTTGGGCATATCTCGCTTCATACCGCGGTCCTTTTTGATCTGGGTGTTTATCTTGTGGTTGTTGGTGTAACGATGACCATTATTCAAACGATAGGGGAGAGTGAATAATGGAACTTTTAATGGCCATTGTCATTGGAATACTATTTATGTGTGCGACCTATTTAATGCTTTCCAAAAGCATTTTAAGAATCATAATCGGTACCGGGCTGCTCAGTCACGGCGCCCACCTTTTGATTTTGACGATGGGCGGTTTGAAAGGCGGTTCCGTTCCATTGCTAAGTGATGAAGCTGCATCCTATGTCGATCCGCTTCCGCAAGCGCTTATCTTGACGGCAATCGTCATCAGTTTCGGAGTCACATCATTTCTGCTGGTACTTGCTTATCGGACCTACCAGGAACTCGGTACGGATGACATGGAAGAAATGAGAGGTACGGAAACGAATGAATAATCTTACTTTCATGCCTGTTTTATGGCCGCTTTTCACAGGCATCCTTCTCATATTCTTTGCAAAAAAAATCAAGCTGCAAAGAGGGATATCGCTTTTTTCCTCTTTTATCGGAATTGTAATTTCCCTTTATCTAGTGTTTACGGTCCAGTCTCAAGGGATCTTGACTTTAGGCGTCGGCAGCTGGGATGCGCCATTCGGGATCGTGATCGTCGCGGATATGCTTTCTTCGCTGCTCGTACTGACCACGAATATCATTGGATTTGCCATACTGATTTATTCGTTTTACTCCATAGGGGAAGATCGTGAAAGGCATTATTACTATCCTGTATTTCAATTTTTGCTGATCGGGGTAAACGGCGCCTTCCTTACGGGGGATCTTTTCAATCTATTCGTATTCTTCGAAGTCATGCTGATGGCTTCCTATGTGCTGCTGGTACTGGGAGGTACGAAAATCCAGCTGAGGGAATCATTGAAGTATATCATCGTCAATGTGCTTTCCTCTTCCTTTTTCGTCATCATGGTGGCTTATCTTTATTCAGTCGTAGGAACATTGAACATGGCGGACATCAGTCAGAGGATAACGGAAGTCAACCAGCCTGGAATCATCTCGGTGATAGCGATTGGCTTTCTGATCGTATTCGGTTTGAAGGGAGCGATTTTCCCGCTTTTCCAATGGCTGCCTGGTTCCTATTATGCTCCGCCCATTCCAGTGATGGCCCTATTCGGGGCATTGCTGACAAAGGTCGGGATCTATTCCATTTTCAGGACCTATACACTGATGTTTTATCATGACCAGGATTTCACCCATACATTCCTTGCGATACTGGCAATCTTGACCATCATCATCGGTGTCATTGGCGCGATAGCTTATTGGGATGTAAAAAAAATCATCATTTACAATATCATCATCGCCGTCGGGGTTATCCTATTCGGCATCTCCGTCATGAATGAACAGGCCTTATCAGGCTCCATTCTATATATCATTCATGACATGCTGATCAAGGCTGCACTCTTCCTGCTTGTAGGCATCATGGTCAAAATCAGCGGATCGGATGATTTGCGGAACATGGGCGGCTTGATCAAGCAATACCCTGCCGTTGCATGGACCTTCTTCATAGCGGCCATATCATTGGCGGGAATTCCGCCGTTCAGCGGTTTTGCCGGCAAGCTCCTGATTCTTCAAGGAGCAGCAGAAAAAGGGGCCTACTTGGGAATGGCCGTTGTCTTAATTTCAAGCTTGATGGTCCTCTATTCCGTGATGAAAATATTCATGAATGGCTTTTGGGGAACTCCAAAAGCTGATTATGCCTTAACTAATGGAAAGGTTAATAAAATGCTGGTTCCTGCCGTACTCCTTGTCATCATTTCCGTTTTATTCGGAGTAGGAACAGAATCGATATACCCATACATTACACAAGCTGTAGATTCATTAATGAATCCCGAAATCTATAACAAAGCGGTTTTAAAGGAGTAGTGCCTGATGTCATTCCAAATTTTACTGAATGTGTTCCTTGCGGTTATCTGGATGTTTTTAAAAAATGAGTTTAACGGGAGCACTTTTATCATCGGATATTTATTGGGGCTCGGCATCATGTTCGTCTTCCGTCATTTTTTCAATGATCGTTTTTACTTGAAAAGGGTGAATGCCGTCGTCTTATTGCTGCTCATATTCGCAAGGGAACTTATACTTTCCAACATTAGCGTCCTGAAGGCCGTGCTTAAACCGAACCTGGATATGAGACCTGGCATATTCGCATTTGAAACCGTGCTGACCAAGGATTGGGAAATTACGATACTATCGAATTTAATTACTCTGACACCAGGAACACTTGTCGTTGAAGTATCGGAAGATAATCGGATTCTTTATATCCACGCGATGGATATTGCCGACAAAGTTGAGGCCGTGGACAGCATTAAAAATACATTTGAAAAAGCGATTATGGAGGTGGGCAAATAATGTTCGATCTAATGCTTAAAATCGCGCTGCTCGGTGTTTCGCTTTCCATGATTGGATTCTTATACCGCTTAATCAAAGGGCCTTCCGTGCCGGATCGCGTCATCGCACTCGATGCAATGGGAATCAATCTTATCGCAATCGTTGCACTTGCCTCCATTGTCATGGATACAAGCGCATATCTGGAAGCCATTCTTCTGCTCGGGATCCTATCTTTCATCGGAACGGTCGCTTTCGCCAAATTCCTTGAGAAAGGGGAGATAATCGAAGATGACCGTAATCGTTGAAATCCTATCGGCCCTATTCCTTTTAATGGGAGTCTTTCTCTTTTTAGTCTCGGCTTTCGGCATCATCCGGCTGCCCGACGTCTATACAAGAAATCACGCTGCCTCAAAAAGCTCGACACTTGGAATCATGTTCATCCTGATCGGCACCTTGTTATATTTTTATTATGAACATAGCCATTTCGATTTCCGTGTCGTGCTCGCGATCATCTTTATCTTCATGACCAGCCCTGTTGCCGGACATTTAATCATGCGCTCGGCTTATCATACTGGCGTAAAAATGTGGGATCGGAGTGTCCAGGATGATTTAAAGAAAAACCCGTGATTCCTGCCATTGCAAAAGAGCTGCCCTGATTACAGGAGCAGCTCTTTTCTGTCTCAATCCTTTAAAAATACCTTATCGCCCACTCTGATTTCACCTGTTTGCATAACCGAGGCATATACGCCAAAATGATTTTTTCTTTCCTTGACCACAGTTTTCAGAAGCGATGGATCTCTCTGGGAATCGCTTGGATCGACAGTTATGATCATACAGCGTTCACAATGCCTTTTGATCTCCAATTCCACTTCATTTCCGATTAGGATCCTTTTTCCGAACCATTTCTCTTCTAAAAAGGGTGTTTTGTTCACTAGAGATAGCACTAAATTTTGCCTGAATCTCCTGCCATCCAGTTCTTTTCCCCAAAGTTTTGTCAATTCGCCAATCGAGGCATCACTAACAAGCAGGATGTTTTCTTCTTCAATCGCTCCTAACGGAATATGTGCAGGGTGATAAACAACTGGTTCTGCCTCCTGTTTCAACAACCGTTCCATTTCCTCCTGAAAGGCTCCTTCTCCCCATGTCAAAACGTTTCCTGAAGGGGTCTTCACTTGGATTTCCGGATATTGGTCAAGTGCTTCCTCACCAGAAAAAGCAGCTTGATAACGGACCATTTCAGGGACCTGGGTTATCGTCAGGAACTTCCCATTTTTACCTTTAAAGGCATGACTGCGATCTCCATATAGTCCATAGTCCATCACCTTCGTTTTCTGTACCTGTTCACCAGTGAATGATTTTACAGGATGACGGGTGATTTCTTGTATATGACCCACCAGCATAAAAAAACCTCTTTTCATACAATAGTCTACTGCCATCTTATACTTAAACCGGACACCGTAGAATCATTGCGTCCCTTTATTGAGATCGTTCTTTTGATTCACTTTGGCTTTGGTAAGTCGATAACCGCCAATGTACAGCGTGAAATGCAGATAAGATGATCCTCTTCATCACGAATTTTCACGTCCCACACCATCGTTGTCTTCCCGCGATGCATGATGTTCCCTTCTGCGGTCACAAAACCTGAACGGACGCCCCTAACATGATTGGCATTGATTTCAAGGCCGACGACGGCTTGTTTTGTACTATCTACCAGCAGCATTCCTCCAAAGCTTGCAACGGATTCCGCAAGCGCAACGGACGCTCCCCCATGCAATAAACCATACGGCTGCCTAGTCCGTTCATCCACAGGCATCGTCGCAATGACTTTCCCCTCGCCGACTTCTTTCATTTCAATCCCAAGCGTACCTATCAATGACTTTTCAATATTTCTCTCCATCCCATTACCCCCGACTCTCTTGTTTTTTTAGCAAAAAATGAACCGTTATTCATATTAGTATACAAAAAAAGGATGACCCAAGTCTATCAAGTCATCCGTCAATTATGTGATTTGCATTATTTGGAGAGGATTTCTTTTAATTCATACCAGCTTGTCAGTCTTGGAATATCCAATTCCCTGTTATAGGAGTTATCCATTGCGTACACTTTCGTTGGAATATCCAATAACGTTTCCAGCACTGCCGGTTTATCATCAAAATAATAATCCAATTCCAATTTGCGGATCGTATCAATTTTTTCATGATCCTTCATCCCGCAGTAAAAATGGTCATCCTTAACCGGAAAGCCGTTTTCAATCAGCCATTTCTTCGTCCGTTCACCATGCTCCGCTTTTCTGGCGGTGATGTAATAGATTTCATGACCATCGCGTTCAAGTTCCTGTAGCGTTTCCACTGCGCCCTCGAAGGCCGGACAGGATGAATAATACACTTCATCGGCAAGGCTGTTCCACATTTTGCCCCCAGCCTCTTTATCAAGCCCGAAAGCTTCATGAATCTCCAACGTCTTTAAAGCTCTGAATTTCGTTAACTCTATGTTTGTATTAAGCTTTTCATTATAAAGATGGAACGCGAACTCCCTCAAGTTAATAAGGGTATCGTCAATATCAAAACCGAATTTCATATCCTTCACTCCTATTCAAACATAAGCTGCGGCAAACTGTGATGCAAAGGAAATTTCCTTGTCCACCTGAATGGCCTGTAATCTTTCAATCTCGGCTTTTCTTTTTGGCTCAGCCATTTTAAGTCCAAGGAAGCCAGTATCCTCCTGCAGGATGCATCCAGAAATAAGCTCGGCCAATATATCGGCATCCTTCATGGCACAATTGAGTCCGAACGCACCTGTAGGCGTCATCGTATGGGCTGCATCACCTAATAAAGCAACGCCATCCTTTGTCCATGTTTCACAATAGCTGCTGTAAACATCCAATAAAATGAAGTCCTGCCAAGTGCGGATATTTTCATGCACAACCTTTTTTAATTCAGGAAAGGCAAATAGCAAATCTTCTATGAACGGTTCAAAATGCTGTTTTCGCAAATGGGGAAATGAACCATGTTCTATATTCCAGCCAATTTGGATGAAACCTCCAGCCTGGGTAAAGAGGGCAACTTGGGAGCCATTGACCAATGCCATCTTGATCGAAGGCTTCCATCCCTCCGGAGCTGGAATTTTTGCCCATAGTAAATCATAGCCATGATTTTTAATCACGACTGGAATTCCCGCTTTTTTTCGAACGATGGAAAATCTGCCATCCGCTCCGATTATCAATGAACTTTGCACTTCCAGGTCATTTCCGCCATTTCGAGCCTTGACTCCCGTAAAACGGCCCATTTCATCCTGTATCAAGTCAGTAACCCTCGTATTCATCATCAATTTAAAAGATTCCAGCTTTATGGCTTCATTCAATATAGCTGGAATCAGATGATTTTGAGGGACATGTATCCCAACATGGTCCATAGGAAATTCCGGGAAAATCCTCTTGAATAGTTGGCCGTCATTCCAATATTCAATTTGTTCCATCCTAAGTAACCCTAGTCTTTCCACACTCTCGAATAAACCGTGCTTATTAAGAATGGCCTCTCCTTCATCGTTCAGGAACTCACCCCGGAACTCCCTTGAAACCTCAGAATGCCTCTCAAGCAGGACGACTGAAATGTCCTGCTTGGCCAATAGATAAGCTAGCAGCGCTCCTCCCGGTCCTGATCCGACTATGCATACATCTGATTTAACCAACATACCTCTTCACCTGTTGTCTATTTTAATTTAGGATAAGCCATGATGCGTATATCCTCACCAAACGTTTCCACGCCAGAGAAGGAAACATCCATCGCTTCACCCATCGAATCCACATTCATTCCAGTAAACGGAGTTAGTGAGTTTCTCCCGCCCAATAGTTTAGGAGCTATATAAATCAAGTATTTATCGATGAGCCCTTCCCTAAGGAAAGAGGCATTCACTTCGCTTCCGCCTTCCAGCAAGACATCAGTAATCCCCTTTTTATACAGCTCTTCCATCAAAGCCCTTAGATTCAATCCCGTTTCGTTTTTGGGGACAAAAATGAATTCGACCCCCTTTTCACGTAAAAGGTCCATTTTATCCGCAGGTGCATTTTCATGCGTTACGATCAAGGTTTTCGCATCTGCTGCTTGTACAACATTGGCATCCAAGGGAACCCGTAATTCACTGTCTAAAATGATCCGGATCGGATTTTTCCCATTGCCCTCCGGAAGTCTGGTCGTCAGTGATGGATCATCGGCCAACACAGTCCCGATTCCAACGAGAATGGCATCCACCTCATCACGCAGCAAATGAACGGAATGACGTGATTCTTCTCCTGTTATCCATTTTGAATGGCCTGTGTGGGTTGCGAGCTTTCCATCGAGCGTCATCGCATACTTCGATATGACAAAGGGCCTATTCGTCAGCATATTATGAATGAAACGCTCATTCAGCCTTTGAGCTTCCTCTTTCAGGACGCCAACTTCCACTTCAATTCCCGCATCCTTTAGGATCGATATCCCCCTGCCTGCCACTTCCGGATTCGGATCTTGAGTAGCCACGACAACCCGCCGGACACCTGATTCTTTCACCAAATTTGCACAAGGAGGTGTCTTTCCATAATGGGAACAAGGCTCAAGAGTCACATATAGCGTTGCACCTTCTGCATACTCTCCCGCCATTTTGAAAGCATGCACTTCCGCATGCGGTTCACCCGCTTTACGGTGGATCCCTGTCCCGGCTATCACACCGTCTTTGACTATGACTGCTCCGACCACAGGATTCGGATTCGTCTTTCCTTTTGCACTGGCTGCCAAATCCAGTGCCAGCTTCATGTAATATTGATCATCATTCATACTATAGCTCTCCTTATACAATCAAAGTTGGCTTCTTTTCGGGAATATGCCCAGACTTCTTAACCTTTGTATCGAGATAGAAACTATTATCTTCCGTCAAACCGCCCCAAAGCGGAATATGGTCCTTCGCCGCAAGGCCATGCTTCGTGAGGGCGTCCAGCTTTTTGGGGTTGTTCGTGATTAAAGTCACCGGATCCTCGCGCAGTTCCCTCAACACGCGTATGGCTCCCTCGTAAGATCGCGTATCGTCTTCGAATCCTAAAGCCTCATTCGCCTCGACCGTGTCATAACCTTCCTGCTGAAGCAAATAGGCAAGAGATTTGGAAAATAGGCCGATCCCTCTTCCTTCATGGTCCGCAAGGTAAAAAATGGCCCCGCACCCATGCTCGGCTATCATCTTCATCGATTGGTGGAGCTGGTAGCCGCAATCACAGCGTTTACTGCCGAATATATCACCTGTGTGGCAGATGCTATGCATCCGGACAAGTGCATCCTCCGACTTTTTAAAGTCACCATACACCAATACGGAGGATTGCTGTCCAAAAGCGAGGTTGGCTTCCGAAAGCGAATCAAGCACCGCTTCCTTGTCATTATCCGATCCGTCAAGCTGCAGCCATGTATACCATTGGAAAACTGTTGAGAAATCTCCTTGCTCAACAGGCAGGTTCACAGGCCCTACAAGGCATATATCAGCTTTTCCCGGTGTTTTTATGATATTCATTTTATCTATTAAAAGGTTTTTTGTTTCCTCGGTTATTTTCATGTTAACATCACCTATTTTATAATTTATAGTGTGCCTTCTCCTTACTTTAGGTAAGTAAGTATATTACTATACACTATACCTGTCAATGAAGCAGTTTACAAATAATAGTGTGTCTTTGATCATAATTTTCAAGAAGTTTTTTTGCAGAAGAAAGGTCATCCCCAAACCGCTATCATATCGGCTGGCCTTTATACATATTTTAACGTATAACGAAAACGTGTCTATAGACAGACTCAAGGAAAGGAAGGAAACCTTTTGGAGGATTTCCCTTATTTTTTATATGACCCTATCCTGTTTCCGCCTCACGCCAGGGCAATGAATATGAATCGGGAACGGGAAGGAACATTGCGACCCTACTCGGCAACCAATCCAGATCTGCTAGTAAAATCGGCAAAGACCTCGCAATCTTTGATGCTTGATGTAAAAAAAGTCATGGATACTTTAGCCACATCCAAGCCTTTTTCGAACCGGTTGATGACTGCTGCCCAAGCATCGCAAAAAAATGTCGTAATCGATATGATCAAAAAGATAGGAATTAAGAACGAACCTGATATCACGTATAACCCCGATGGGATCCGTTTTGATTTCTATCCTAAAGCAGGGGAAGAAAATTGCCATATCATCGTAAGCTTGAAATGGAGGGATATATAATGTCCGTCCAATACCCTTTTTGGTAAAAAAACCGAAGCCTATTTTCGGCTTCGGATATTTGGGTTCATCTTGTTTTCGATTCAAAGGTTTCGACCAATAGTGCAAGCGTTCGTGCCATGACACCGGTAGCCCCCGCCGTGCACAATTCAGAGCTGCTCGAGGTTGTGGATGTTCCGGCAATATCCAGATGGACCCACGGAGTGTCTTCGGCAAATTCACCGATGAAGGCGCCGCCCATGATCGCATGCCCCGCCCCTCCAGGTGAATTATTCAAATCCGCTATTTTACTATTGCGTACCCGCTCTTTATCCTTTTCCGTAATCGGCAATCTCCAAATGGGCTCACCGGCCTCCTCTGAGGCTTTGACCACTTGTTCATAGAATTCCGTGTCATTTGTCATTGCACCCGTCATATCCATGCCCAGCGCCGTTATGACACCACCCGTTAAAGTGGCAACATCAATAAGATACTCAGCACCATGATGTTTAGCGTAAGTCATGGCATCCGCCAAAACCAGCCGGCCTTCCGCATCCGTATTCAATACCTCTATCGTCTTGCCGCTCATGGCAGTGATCACGTCATCGGGCTTGAATGCATCACCGCTGATCATGTTATCAGTGGAAGGAATGACAGCCACGACATTTTGGTCCGGTCCCAATTCGCCGATTATTTCCATTGCACCTAAAACAGCTGCCGCACCGCCCATATCCGTCTTCATTCCAACGATTCCAGCCTTCGTTTTCAATGAGTATCCACCCGTATCGAATGTGATGCCTTTACCTACCAACCCGATAACATCCTTCCATTCATCCCTGCCTTGATATTTCAGGACGATCATTTTCGGAGGCTCGACCGAACCTTGATTGACGGCAAGGAGTGCACCCATTCCCAACTTAAGCATATCTTCCTTTTCGAGGATCTCCACTTCAAAACCATAGCGTTCGCCCAAGGCAGATGAATAATCCGCCAAATCCGTTGAAGTCAACAAATTGCCTGGCGTGTTGACCAATGTTCTCGCTGAGTTCGTCGCCCTTCCGAAGATTCTCCCTACATGAAGCGCGGCGCCGACCTCTTCTTGATCAAATTCACTGTAAACCGTAATTGATTCAAGGCTTTTTTCAACCTGGTTCGATTTTTGCTTGTATCCGTCAAATTTATAGGAAGCAAGTTCAAAAGCCTCGGAACAAGCATGCGCTGCGTCCAATGCATCCAGATTTTCAGTCGTGAATGTATCCAGTGCGATCGAAAGTGTCGTAATCTTGGATTCTTTTATCGTCTTACGGGCTTTTCCCAATGCTTCGCGGAGCGTTTCAAAAGATAGCTCCTTTTCCTTGCCCAACCCTACGAAAATCAATCTCTTTATGCCTAATTTACCTAATGTATGTATTTTGACCACTGATTTTTTCCTGGTAGAGATTTCTCCCTCCTTCACTAACTCTGTAAGCTGGCCGTCCAATCGTTCATCCGCTTCTTTTCCAATGCCTGAGAATTTTACGGGTCTGTCAAATACGCCCAGAATCAGGCATTCATCAATCAAATCTATATTCAAGGAATCTTTTACTGTGAACATTCTGCTACCTCCTCCATTCGGTTACATCCATTATAACGAAATCTTCAAAAATTTTCGAATAAGGCCCGCGAAAATAATAATAACAAGGGATATTGTTTAGAATGAGTGACTTTAGAGTAATAGTATAAGAAAGATCATATTTATACTTATACCAGCAGGGAATCGACAGGACTGAATGGAACTAATAATAAGGGCCTAATTCCGAGCAGGATGTATTTACCCATATATGGATTTCATCTTTACTTATAACTAGAAAGAAGGCTGATACTCTTGGAATTATTACTCAACTTCCCTTTAATCGCAGCATTGATTGCCATTTTCTTTGCTCAATTCATTAAAGTGCCCATCCACTTCATAGCATTTCGTAAAGTGAACTGGTCACTCATTAACTCAACGGGCGGTATGCCAAGCTCCCACTCTGCGGCCGTGTCAGCCCTAACCGTAGCGGTAGGAATCGAAACCGGAATGGATTCCCCTGTATTTGCCGTTGCCGCGATCTTCGCAATCATCACGATGTTCGACGCGACAGGAGTGAGACGGCAGGCAGGAGAACAGGCAGCCGTCTTGAACCAGCTCGTTACCGACTTCAATACATTTGTCGAGCAAGCAAAGAACTGGCAGAAAAAAGCAGATAAACAGAAACAGCAACAATTAAAGGAACTGTTGGGACATAAGCCAATCGAGGTATTTTTCGGAGCCTTGACCGGAGTATTCATTGCGCTGGCACTTCACTTTTTCATCTTTCAAGGGTAGGTGTTCAATTTGAAAATAATCTCTCTTTGCCCCAGCAATACTGAACTCTGCACATATCTAGGGATTGAAGATCAGCTGATCGCCATCGATGACTACTCTGATTGGCCTGAAACCTTACAGCACCTTCCTAAGGTAGGTCCCGATTTATCGATTGATATCGATCGTGTAGAATCACTAAAACCCGATTTGGTGCTGGCTTCACTAAGTGTACCTGGCATGGAAAAAAATATTGAGGGGCTAAAAGAACGGAACCTCCCCCATATCATCTTCAACCCGCAATCACTTGAAGATATCGCAAAAGATTTACTGACCTTGGGAGAGGCCATGAATCTTAAGGAAAAAGCAGAGGAACAGGCTGCCAAATTCCGTGATGCCATCCTTCAATATAAAAACGTCGCCGACAAAATCGAAACAAAGCCGTCCCTGTATTGGGAATGGTGGCCTAATCCCTTATTCAGCCCCGGGGGAGTTAATTGGTTATCCGAGATCAGCACGCTTGCGGGAGGTTATAACCTTTTCGAAGATGTCGACATGGCAAGCATTCAGGTCACTTCCGAAGAGGTCCAAAAAAAGGATCCTGACCACATTTGCTTAGCTTGGGTCGGTGTCCCTATACGAAAAGTAAACCCGGAGCTGGTCAAGAAACGGAAAGGGTGGACTGATATGAAGGCAGTCCGGGATAATAATATTCACATCATGGAAGAACCTTTATTCTGCCGGCCCTCCCCGCGATTACTGGATGGGCTTTCCAAATTGGCAAAGACTCTGCATCCTGAAGCCTACAAAAGCATGGACTAAGGACTTTCCGAGGAAAACAGACAATCAAAAAGGCTGCCTCAACTGAGGCAGCCTTTCGCTTTCACCTTTGTCCATCATTAAAAAGCAAAGGAAGCTACATTCCCGTCCAATGTTTTCTGAGCGATTTTAGGCTTGAATACCTGCCTGATCTTGGTTTCATTCAACTTACTTAACTGTTCTTCGGATAACTCGCCGTTCCCTTTTTGAACAACATATACTTCAAGGGTTTTCTTCCCCCAATTCTCGTATACATCCTGAACCGTTTCGTAGTATAGATCCAGGTGGTTTCCTTTGATCGCACCACCCTTGTCCGCTACAACCCCATATCCATAGCCCGGAATCCAAAGGATGGTTCCGAGAGGGAACACGGTAAGATCGGCGGCAATGGTGGAAAACAGATCCCGTTTCACCTTCACCCCTGAATAAGTGATCCCATAGGATGGGCTTTCCGGATACTTTCCGGTTGATTCATACCCTGCTGTATATCCTGTAGCCAAAACTTCATGCTTCGGGTATTTCGAGAGCTCGATTGCCTCCGCTATTGTCGTGGGCCCATCGCTCGTGGATGCGGATGCCATTAGCGTCGCCACTTGACCTCCACTATGGATGGCTTTATATTCGAGACCAAGCGTTTGATGTTGTCTCATCACCTCTTCAAAAGGATGATCCATAGGCACCGCACCAAAAACATGATTTAAGGTCGATTCGATAGCCAAGATAAATAATATGATAATAGCAACCCTCAAAAATAACGCCTTAACAATCTTCATATGTATTAGTTCCACTCCTCTCACAAGGATATTTGTTCCCTTTACGGAGTGAAAGTATTCATAAAGCACGGAAAGAACCAATTTTTCTTACAAAAAAGGCTCTTTTCGTAAAGATTGGTTTTTAAAACGAAACGATTTAAGGTTGATTGGAGCGGAAGTGCGAGACTCCTGCGGGAGCAGCGGGACAGGTGAGACCCCACAGGCGTTTACGCCGAGGAGGCTCACCGCCCCGCCCCGCGGAAAGCGAGCATCTGGAGGGGAAATCAACCACACCGCATTACTAAGTGAATAGCAACAAAGTATGCGAAAACAGCCTACAAAAAAAGGACCATCCATACATGACGGCCCTTCCCTTATTAAAACATTTGATATCCTTTATTTCTTAGAATCCTGATGACCACACCAGCTAAAACCGCGCCAAGCAGCCCGCTTGATAAAATAATGATGTCTGCCGTATGCAGGGATGTAAGGTTCGTACCAAGATTAGAAAAAGATATTCCCGGATTCCTAAAATATTCTATTAGCTTTGTTTCATTGACAATGATGATGAAGACGATTGGAAATAAGAAGACCATGATCCACGAAGAACGAAAGAGCATATTCAGCAAAAAGCCAATTCCGAAAAACAATATGAAAAATAAGAGTATTGAGATAATTAAAACCGGCAATGGCATGTTATTCTTGACCCTCCTTAAAAAGCGACACCTTTAGTTTACTGAAAAAATAATTGCTGCGTCAACGACTAATACCAAATAATTCCGAAGAAAAGATAATTACCCAAATCACATGAATAATTTATATGATGTATACCCAAATTGATCTCCCGGGTTCAATCCGTCAAGCATCGTCTGCATTCTTTCCTTTTTAAAAGCTAAAAGCTGTTCCAATAGTAATGATTGCTTTCCCTCCTGCATGAGTAAATCAGGGTCATAAAATTTAGCTTCATATAATTCATCCAACTGAGCGGTTACTTCAAAACTGACCGGTTTAAGTAAAAATATCAACATATTATCACTTATATTCCCTTTGATGACTCCGCTTCTCACTCCTACAATCCCTTCAATTTCTGTATGAATACCCGTCTCCTCCAACACTTCCCTTACGACAGCTTCATCGACGGTTTCATCACTTTTGACAAAACCTGCCGGAAGCGACCATTGCCCTTTCAATCCGCCATACCTTTTATTCACGACCAGCCATTCACCTTTATCAGATATCACAAGGCCGGACACAGCAAGCCAAACATTTTTGCATCGTTCCACCAAAACCCACTTCCCCCAATATTCATTCATTATTATTGTAAACTTCAAACAGCAGAAGAACATACGATTAAGCTTCATCATCCTTACCCCATTATGTTCCATATAAGAACCGTGCATACTCCAATAGATGACGCACTCACCCATTGATGGGATGTCAATGAAAAAGCCATTCAGGGAAAGTCCCCCAAATGGCCTTTATTTGTATATTAGAAAAAATTAAAGGACGTTGAATTTACCTTTTTTAGCAACAAGGGAAGCTCCGCCAATCATTAACAACGCTCTGTTATCAACCATTTTCTTCAAGAATGATGCAGTCTTACCTGTAACTTTCTTGCCGAATACAACACCAATCGCGTTGTCTTCACCAAGTGAACATACCGTTCCTTTGTTTTCGAAAGTGAATGTTTCAAGGTCGCTTTCGTTACGAACCAATTTAGTCAGGTTTTTCGCAATGACCTCACCTTGCTGCATCGCGATTTGTGCGGTAGGTGGATATGGACGGTTAATTTCCTCGTTGATGATCAAAGCGCAGTCCCCTACGATAAAGATATCGTCATGACCCGGTGCCCGCATGTCAAGGTTCACTTTAATACGTCCGCGCATAGCTTCAAAGCCGGAAGCCTCTATCACGGAGTTTCCACGTACGCCAGCTGCCCACACTACGGTTCCCGCTTTGATTTCTTCCACTTCATCTTCGCCTTTTGCCACGATGATGCCTTCAGGAGTCGCCCCCTTGATCGGTGTACCGATTTTGAATTCGACACCTTTTTTCTCAAGGTAAGATACTGCATAATCCACCAATTCCGGATCGAAGCCAGGGAGGACGGCTGGTGCTGCCTCCACACAATACATACGAACCTTTTGGAAGTCGATGTCGTATTCCTTACAAAGCTCA
This sequence comes from Peribacillus sp. Aquil_B1, assembly GCF_022603275.1. Taxonomy (NCBI): domain Bacteria; kingdom Bacillati; phylum Bacillota; class Bacilli; order Caryophanales; family Bacillaceae; genus Peribacillus; species Peribacillus sp. Aquil_B1. Next base: position 121,091 of record NZ_JAKXEE010000003.1, read on the forward strand.
GGGACACGGTTAGCCAATTCGCCTAGGAATTCGATTCCCGTAAATCCTGCCCCTCCAACAACGATCGTCAAGCGGTCTTCATTCTTTTCGACCTCAGAACTGTACGTAGCAAATTGCAATTGGATATGGTCACGGATTTTACGTGCCGTATTCACGTTAGAAATAGAGAAAGCATATTCTTTTAGCCCTTGGATTCCGAACGTTTCTGATTCAGGTCCAAGTCCAATCACTAAGTAATCATAAGAAATTTCGCCGTTTTCAAGGATGACTTTTTTGCTCTCTGTTTTCACTTCCAAAACAGAATCCTGGATGAATTTAACTTTGTTGTTAATGACACTTTTGATTGGATATCGCACACGATCATGATGAAGCGTTCCAGCCGATGCTTCATGCAGCCATGTTGTTTCATAGTGGTAATCATTTTTGTTAACTAATACGATTTCTGCTTCATTTTGACCTAATGCCTTCTGTAAGCGAGTAACAGTCATCAATCCACCATAACCTGCTCCTAAAACAACGATAGTTGGCTTTTTCAAAAGTATTCTTCCACCTTTACGATATTTTCTTGTTATGCTTTCCATAACTAAAATATATTGTCTATCTTCTTAATTTCCATTATAAAAAGCACTCTTATACATTTGTGACGAATTTCACGTAACACTTCGTAATTGTCATCAAAAATTCATAAAAATTTTACCAAATGATGTCTAAGTAAATATTAGTCTTTTTCCATACCTTTTTCAAGTAACAAACCGAACTTTTTCGGGTTAAAAACATGCCGAAAAACGTTACTTTTCACCCAGTTTCCATCCATACTTTTACGATATGCTTAACATTGGCAAAGGGTAATTTTAGCCACATTTGAAAGAGGATAAAGAACATACATGACGAAACCGCCCTCATATAGTCAAAACTTTCTCACTTTTCTAACTTTCTCCGTTTTTTCAAAGACCATCTATGTTAAAATAAGAGAATAAATTTCAGCAAACCTAGTATATCGGAGGGATAACGTTGGAAGTTAATGAAAAAGTTTATGATATTACCATCATTGGCGGAGGCCCAGTTGGATTATTCACTGCATTTTATGGAGGAATGAGGCAGGCATCCGTAAAAATCATCGAGAGCCTGCCACAATTAGGCGGACAATTGTCGGCCCTTTATCCTGAGAAATACATCTATGATATCGCTGGTTTTCCCAAAGTGCGTGCTCAGGAGCTAGTGAATAACCTGAAAGAACAAATGGCAAAGTTCGAGCAGGATGTTGTCCTGGAGCAAGCCGTTCAAGAAGTGGAAAAGCAAGCTGATGGAGTTTTCAAGTTAACGACTGATAAAGAAATCCATTACTCCAAAACGATTATCATCACAGCTGGAAATGGGGCTTTCCAACCCCGCCGCATCGAAATTGATGATGCTAAAAAATACGAAAGCGGCAACCTTCACTATTTCATCGACGACCTCAATCATTTTGCCGGCAAAAAAGTTGTGGTCTTCGGAGGTGGGGATTCAGCAGTGGACTGGGCCCTGATGCTGGAGCCGATCGCCGAGAAAGTGAGCATCATTCACAGAAGAGATAAATTCCGTGCCCATGAACATAGTGTAGAAACACTTAAAAATTCAAAAGTTGAAATAAAGACTCCTTACATACCTTCAGAGTTGATTGGTACAGACGGACGGATCCATACAATTGTCATCAAGGATACGAACGGTGAAGATACAGAGACGATGGAGGTGGATGCAGTCATCGTCAACTACGGCTTCGTTTCTTCTCTTGGTCCCATCAAGGAATGGGGACTGGATATCCAGAAAAACAGTATTTTGGTGAATTCCAGAATGGAAACGAATATCCCGGGAATTTATGCAGCAGGTGATATTGCAACATATGATGGCAAAGTAAAATTAATTGCAAGCGGTTTTGGTGAGGCACCCACTGCCGTCAATCATGCCAAACAATATATTGACCCAAAAGCAAAAGTTCAGCCGATGCATAGTTCCTCCATGTTTTAAAATTACGCTAAAACCCGACTTTCATGGCCGGGTTTTTTTTATTGTCCCCAATTCGGTGATTGTGGATAACTTTTTCCATTACTTATCCACAACGCTTACCCTTGTCATACTAAGGGTAAAGAATAGAGAGGCCATGAAAGGAGAATGCATATATGAATATTTTAATTGCAGGAGCCAATGGTACGACAGGAAAGCAAATCATTGGAGAATTATCAAAAAATCCACAAATGACTGTTTACGGAATGATCCGGAAAGAAGAACAGGCCCAAACGATAAAAGCACTCGGCGGACACCCAATCCTTGCCGACTTAGAGGGAAATGTGGATAAAGCAGTGGATAACATGGAGGCAATCATTTTTGCAGCCGGATCTGGACCGAAAACAGGGCCGGATAAAACGACAACTGTGGATAAGAATGGAGCCATTAAACTAGTTGATGCCGCCAAGAAGAAGGGGATCGAACGTTTTGTCATGTTAAGCTCTGTCGGTTCCGATAATCCAGAACAATCCCAAGAAGGAATGCGCCATTATCTCGAAGCAAAGCATGATGCCGATGAACATTTAAAAGCAAGCGGGCTGACATACACGATTGTCCGGCCGGTTGCTTTGACAAATGAACAAGCCACCGGAAAAATATTTGCGGATGAGAAAGTGGAACATACAGACAATTCCATTCCAAGGGCCGACGTCGCCGCCGTTCTTGCCAAATCTATCTCAGAGGAAAAAACATTCAATAAAACATTCGAGATTTCCAGCGGCACCCTCCCAATCACGGAGTCCCTGCACAATATTTAATGCAGCAAATAAGCATGAAAAAGGGCACTCTTTTTAGTGCCTCCTAGACTGTAGTCAAATTTGATGTTTGCCTGGTTTTTTCTTTAATAAATGCTCCAGCTGTTTTCAGCTGGAGCATTTTATTCGACCTTCCAAGTACCTAGCCATGTTCTAAAATCATGGTTGAGACCATTCCAAATCTCTTTTACCCATAAACTAAGGGGGGGCACTTGTTAAAGTGCCCCCCCTTTTCTCAATGATAAGAGTTCTTAGCAATTCTCCGGCGTTCCGGCGTTTTTTGCCGTTTTGAAGGAAGACCCGCAACCGCATGAAGCGATAGCATTTGGGTTTTCGATCGTAAAGCCCCCGCCCATCATCGTTTGTTTATAATCAATTACCGTTCCATTCAATATATCTGCATCCTCGGCATCAACAAGGATCTTAATTTCAAACTGTTCCAGCTGGCTATCTTTTTCTCCGGGCTCTTGCTCAAAACCCATTCCGTAGGATAATCCACTGCAGCCTCCGCCTTTAACGGCCACTCTTAAAAAGGAACCCTCTTCACCATTATGTTTCATCATTTCTTTTATCTGAAAAGCGGCAGCTTCCGTTATTTGAACAACTTCACTCACAATAAATCCCTCCTTCTTCTGATATGTGAGATAGAACTATTACTCTTTATAGTATATACCAAAGAAATTCCCACGCTCAATTTTCCAGCTTGAAAAAATTCATATTCCCCCACCTATTTTACCAACAAAAATTAGTTTATAATAAAGTTCATAGGTATAATGAACCGTTCTATTGGACCCGACTCTAAATTACAGTAAGGGGGTAATCTCCATCTTAGGCATACATCCTCTATATGATAAAAGCATGGAATGCCTTTTATGCAAGCAAAAATCAACCACTAAAAAGGTACGGTCGCGCTTTGTGAAAGTTGCTAAATATGACACGGACTTTTGCCCTATTTATGCTGATTCAGCCGTTAACGCACTTTACTATAATATCTTTGTTTGCCCTCACTGCGGCTTTTCGTATTCGGAGGATTTCTCCCGATACTTCCCCCCCACTACACCGGAAATCATTATGGAAAAAGTAAGCTCCCAGTGGGTTCCCCACCATTTTAGCAAGGAGAGGTCTATTAAAGACGCGATCAATACATACAAGCTGGCGAGTTATTGCGGAGCTTTAAAAAAGGAAAAACATATAATCCTTGCCGGAATCTGTTTGCGGATAGCATGGTTATATAGGATGAACAAAAACAAGGAGCAAGAAGAAAGATTTTTGAGGTTCGCCCTAAAGGAATATGAAGCATCCTATACAACAGGAGACTTCAGCGGCACCCAGGTATCCGAAGCCAGAATCCTCTATCTCGCTGGCGACATCTCAAGGAGGATAGGAAATGAAATGGAAGCCATCAAGTATTTTTCATTAGTGTTCGAAAGTCAAAACAATGCCCGGGAAGCCTCCATCATCCAGATGGCCAGGGACCGCTTTCAGGAACTCAAGAAGCAACGAACAACCAACTCGTTGCTGCACTGATAGTAAAAAGGCTGTCCGCGAAGGAACAGCCTTTTGTTCACCATTGATGATTAAAACATTTCATATTCATCAATGTACTTATATATTTTATCAACCAATTCATCCGTTGTGTCACCAAAAACCACTTCACCGTTTACAAGAGCATATAAGTTACTGGAGCATCTGCCGCAATAACCCAGACAACCATATTCTATGATATCCAAGTTCGGATCCCGCTCCAATCTTTCCAGAGCCTCCTGAGCGCCGCTGGCCAGATTGCTTACACAAAATTCAATAATCGGGTACATTGTTTCACCTCACAGTTACTAACAAACCATCTTATTACTTTTCCCTTTTACAGTCAATATTTACGCATAAAAAATCAGCCGATTTCAAGATATCGGTTGTGATTTCCTTTTATATTCGTTATACTTTTGTCGGGGTACGTAAATTAAAGAAAATTATCTAATTTTTTATTCTTGCTACTAATTGGGGTATATATATTTAATTAAACTTTAAAGGGGACCATTTGGGGGAATCCTATAGTTAAATGCTAGTCAAATTTTTCAAGAGATCAAATAAAGGGGAAAAATCATATGAAGAATCTAGTCATACTTGGTGGCGGGTATGGTGGTATGCGCATGTTGCAAAGATTGCTGCCTAATCAGCTTCCTGAAAATGTGAGCATCACGCTTATCGACCGAAATCCTTATCACTGCTTAAAAACGGAATATTATGCTTTAGCAGCAGGTACCATTCCAGATCAGCACATCCGTGTTGCATTTCCTGAACATCCTCGCTTGAAGAACGTATACGGAGAAGTACTTTCCATCGATATGGAAAATAAACAAGTCATTATAGAAAATCAAGATCCTGTCGTTTATGATGATTTAGTCATTGGCCTTGGCTGCGAAGATAAATACCACAATATTCCTGGTGCAGACACACATACCTACAGTATTCAAACAATCGATAAATCACGCCGCACATATTCAGCCTTGAATAATTTAGGTGCCGGTGCAACCGTTTCTATCGTTGGTGGCGGACTGAGTGGTGTTGAGCTTGCAAGTGAATTGATTGAAAGCCGTTCAGATTTAAACGTTAAGCTATTCGACCGTGGACCGCATATTCTATCTGCTTTCCCAGAAAGATTAAGCACCTTTGTCGAATCATGGTTCGATAAGCATACTATCGAAATCGTCCATCATTCAAATATAACGAAAGTTGAGCCAAACCTTCTTTATAATGGCGACGAAGCCGTTCAAAGCGACGTCATCGTGTGGACAGCTGGAATCCAGCCAAGTAAGATCATCCGCGATATGGATATTGAAAAAGACCGTCAAGGAAGAGCCGTTCTGACTCCTCAGCATTTCCTTCCTAATGATGACAGCATCTTTGTGGTCGGCGACTGCGCGAGCCTGCCTCATGCACCTAGTGCTCAATTAGCGGAGTCCCAAGCAGAGCAAATCGTGCAGGTTCTTGTAAAGAAATGGGCAAATGAACCACTTCCTGAAAGCTTCCCGACAATGAAATTAAAAGGGACATTAGGTTCTCTTGGGAAGAAACAAGGTTTCGGTCTTGTTGCAAATCGCCCAATCACCGGTAGAGTGGCACGACTGATGAAATCAGGCATTCTCTGGATGTATAAATACCATAACGGTTGATTCCAACCCATCTAAGCTACATTTTATAAACTGGCCCAATGAGCTGCATGCAACTCATTCATGGGTCAGTTTTTCTTATTTCTTCCATTATATATCACATTTGTATTGTATATCCGTATTTTTCCATCGTTTCCACCACTTTTTTGAGACGCACATTTCCTTCTGCGATGATTTCTCCTTCGATGAGGACCAGTGGATAAAATAAATCTTCCTCGATCATCTTCTCGGCAAAGCTCTTTTGCTTTTGCGCTTCTGGAGGATTAAACATATCTATATAGGATATTTTGAATTTTTGCTCAGGAAACTTCCTCGTTAAAGCGGCTTCAAGCCACTCGCAGGTATCTTTCGAAGAAGGGAGATTCACACAACTTGCGCAAATTTGCTCCGCACCATACACTTCTATCTCAATTTCTTTCTTTACCATACTCTTCCTCCTTCATTTTGAATAATGTTTAAAAACTTCACCTGTTTCCATCATACCAGAATAATATAGATTATATTTCCGCAAAGTTACAGTTGGATTTTTTACTACCTTCGCTTTATAATATGATTAGGAAAGGAGTCGATTGCAATGTCTGAACAAACAATGGAAGTTCAAGTTCAAGAAGTCCTAGATAAGCTTCGTCCGTTTCTTCTTCGTGATGGCGGTGACTGTGAACTAGTTGACGTAGAAGATGGAATTGTAAAATTACGATTACTAGGAGCCTGCGGAAGCTGTCCTAGTTCGACCATTACGCTAAAAGCTGGGATTGAGCGTGCCCTTCTTGAAGAAGTTCCTGGTGTAGTGGAAGTTGAACAAGTTTTCTAATGGCCCTTTAAATAACATGTAGCGTATGGATGAAGGCTCACTTCATCTATACACGTTCAACCTTTTTCATTCAGGCCGGAATCTTTTCTGGACTGCAATAAAAATAAAGCTGACTCGGCTTTTGCCCTATCAATTGATACGGCTCGACGCGAGTCAGCTTTTTTATATGGACAATGAATGAAGCATGGCTCACGATTTCAAAAATTTCAATTCCTTTTTTTCCTGTTCTGAAAGGGTTGCCGTATAACTGCCTTCATTATCGATTTCCAATTCTCTCACAAGAAATTCCGGAAATTTCTCCTTCAATACTGTGAGCAAACTTTCACTATTTTCAGCGGATGACAAGCATAAAACAGTCGGACCTGCTCCGCTTAGGGCTGCACCAAATCCGCCTTGATTGAGGACAACTTCTTCAATAAGCGGTAAATGAGGGACCAACTCTGCTCTATATGGTTGATGGAAACGATCACTTTTCATCATTTCACCAACAAGCTTCCAATCTTTAGATAGAACTCCTGCCAGTAAAACATTTGCGGCTGCACTTCCGCTTATCGCCTCTTTATAGGAAAGCGAATTTGGAAGGACATTTCTTGAATCCTCCGTTAGCAATTCAAAATCAGGAATGACAGCAATCACCTTAACTCCCTCGATTGGAAACGACACGACATCCGTTCTTTCCTCCGTATGCAGGCCCACAACCAATCCACCATACACTGATGCCCCCGCATTATCCGGATGCCCTTCAAAGAGGGAAGCATGCCTATTCTTCTCCTCTTCGGATAAATGAAGTTCACCAACGATGTTCGCCAATTCAATCCCCGCCACTATGGCAGAGGCACTGCTTCCCAGACCCCGGGCGAGTGGAATTTCACTGGAAACGAAAAGCCGGCATGGGGAAAGTTCCTTTCCATAGGATGCCGCCGTTTCCTTGGCAATTTGGACGATATAATTACGATCATCCATTGGAAAAACAGACATTTCCTCTGAAAGTGGAACGACTTCCCAATGATCTGATGAAGATCCGTGTATTTCCAAGTAAAGTCCTAGCGCCAAGCCGATGGAATCGAATCCTGGCCCTAAGTTGGCCGTACTTGCTGGTACACGGATCAAGAACATCTCTGATTCCGTACTCATGCCTGTTTCACACCCTGCAGATGTTCTAAAATGACCTCTTCATCCATTGGCAGCAATGTCGGCTGAATCGTGCTTGTATTGACTGCCACATTCGGATCTTTCAATCCATTTCCAGTCAAAACGGCAACAATCTTACTTCCTTTTTTGATTTCACCGCTTTTTAATTGTTTATAGATGCCTGCAATGGAAGCACATGATGCCGGCTCTGCAAATACCCCTTCTTTTTTAGCGAGGAAATGATAGGCTTCCAGAATTTCTTCGTCTGTCACCTCATCAATTTTGCCTTTGGATTCATTTGCTGCTTCCACAGCAAAGCTCCAACTTGCAGGATTTCCAATCCGGATGGCTGTTGCAATCGTTTCTGGATTTTCAATAATGCTATCCCTGACAATTGCAGCCGATCCTTCAGCTTCGAACCCTCTCATTTCAGGAAGACCCGTTTGTTTCGATTCGTTATATTCTTTAAAACCTTTCCAATAAGCCGTTATATTACCTGCATTCCCGACTGGAAGCGCCAAAATATCCGGTGCTGAGCCGAGGGCATCACAAATTTCGAAAGCCGCTGTCTTCTGCCCTTCAATCCGGTATGGGTTGACCGAATTCACAAGAGTTATCGGTGAGCTCTCACTAAGTGAACGGACGATTTTTAAAGCCTGGTCGAAGTTCCCTTCGATCGAGATGATTTCCGCTCCGTACATGACGGCTTGGGCAAGCTTGCCCATGGCTATTTTCCCTTCCGGGATGACAACGATACAGCGCAGGTTGGCACGGGCCGCATAAGCAGCTGCAGCTGCCGATGTATTCCCAGTGGAAGCACAGATGATCGTGTCGCTGCCCTCTTCTATCGCTTTGGCGACGGCCATGACCATTCCGCGGTCTTTAAACGACCCAGTTGGATTCGCCCCTTCATATTTTACATGTAAGTCGATTCCCCACTCTTCGGATAATCGATTCAGTCTGATTAAAGGTGTATTACCCTCCAAAAGGGTTAGTGCAGGTGTGTTTTCATTAACGGGTAAAAATTCTTTATACGTGCTTATAAGTCCTTGCCAGCTCATTTGATGTCCTCTCCTTCAACTCTGTATGTGCTTTTTACTTCTCTTACCATATTGTAATCATGTAATTTCTGTATTATTTGCTCAAATGCAGCCTTTGTGGCAGTGTGTGTAACCAATACGATTTCGGAAGATTCCTTTTCATCCAGAGGCAATTGAAGGATTTTATCGAATCCTACTCCATGCTCGGCAAACAAATTCGTGATTCTGGCTAAAACGCCAACTTCATCCTGAACATGTAATCGAATAAAGAACTTAGCGAAAATCTCAGTGGCATCCTTTAATTGTTTCGGGTACTGAGGTGAAACGGCACTGCGGCCATTAACGCCCAGCCTCATATTCTTGATGACCGTCACCATATCCGAAACGACTGCAGTTGCAGTAGGAAGACTGCCGGCCCCTGGTCCGTAAAACATCGTTTCCCCTACTGCTTCCCCATAAACGTATACAGCATTATACTCATTATTTACCGATGCTAACGGATGTGCTTCCGGAAGGAGTGCAGGCTGGACACTTACTTCGACCCTATCCCCTGCCCTGGAAGCGACGCCGATCAATTTCATTGTATAACCAAGCTTCTTACTATATCTCAAATCCTCTTCGGATATCTCGGTAATGCCCTGTACCTCAACATCATTCAAGCCAATGTTCATTGAAAACCCGAGTGTTGATAGGATCGCCATTTTACGGGCTGCATCCAATCCGCCTACATCTGCTGTCGGATCGGCTTCAGCAAATCCTAGCTCCTGAGCTTCCTTCAATACGTCATCATAAGCTCTGCCTTCCTTGCTCATTTTCGTTAAAATGAAGTTTGTCGTTCCATTGACGATTCCCATCATTTTCGTGATGCGGTCAGAAGATAATCCATCGACAAGACCGCGTAAAATTGGAATTCCCCCTGCCACACTTGCTTCATAGAACAAATCACATTGATTCTCGGTGGCCAATTCCAGCAGTTCCGGTCCATATAAAGCCATTAGGTCTTTATTGGCCGTAACGATATGCTTTTTATTTTTTATAGCTTCTATCAGATAACTGCGTGTTTCTTCGATTCCACCCATCACTTCTATTACAACATCAATCTCGGGATTCGAAAGGATATCCTCAGGATTGTCAGTTAACATTCCTTTATCGACCTCGATAAGCCGCTCCTTCGTCGTGTCTTTGACTAGTATCTTCTTAACGGATATGGAACAGCCCACTTGATGCATGAGCTTGTCCTGGTGACTTTCAATGATTTGTACGACTCCTGATCCGACTGTACCTAACCCCAATAAACCGATCGAGATGGCTTTCATATTTTGGTTCCCCCTTAAAAACTGTTTACCTGAAGAAAACATTTGTATTTGTATAGTAGACATTATAAGTTTAATTCATATAATTATCAATAGTTAGAAAAGATGGATGCACGAACTTTTTTCGTCCATCCCTTGAACGAGTAGGAACGGGTAAAGCTAATTTTTTTATAGGAAAACCATTTTGCTGATTATTATTTAACGCTCTTCAATGAATCATTTGTACCCATTACAATATGTGGCTTTTGCACGGGATCCATCCATTTCAGTAAACTGAGGACATTCTTTTCGGCTGTGGCTGTACATCCCGCAGTCGGCTTTGTATCCCCTCTCCATACATGAAGAAAGATTGCACTGCCTTTTCCTTTTATGACGGGATTCGTATTATAATTAATAACCGCGCCATACTTATAGAGTTCATGATTCATCCTTTCGAAAGACTTCCATTTAACTGCAGGATTTCCTTTATAGGTTTTCCACTTGTTATAATCGATGGATGTCTGATCATCAATCCAGTAGTCATATTTGTTCGTCTTCTTATAACTCATTTTCATTCCGGCTGGCTTCGTTTCACTTCCAAAGGCCGTACCGAATGAATAAATTCCAACCGGGGATTTTCCATCACCCTCTTTTTTGCTCTTCGTGAAGCCGTTCTTCCCAATGACCCCCTCCATCTTCTTCAATGCCCGGCGCCATTCCCCTTGTTTCTTTTCATACGTTTGGATCGTGACCTTTGTATCGCTCATCGCTTTTCCTGTCACCGATACTATTTGGTTAACGCCTTTTCTGCTATCGAATTTCTTTAGAAGGGCTCTTTCACTGGTACTGTAAACCTCTTTTACACTTGCCATATTGATATAGGCTGTCTTTTTCGAGTGACAGACCTTATACCAGTTTCCAGTTCTTCCACTTGCCGATAATTCTTTGTTTTTTTTATAAGTTATTAATGTTTTGCTTGCAGCCGACGCCTTTTCCTTCACATCCGCAGCAGATTTCATGACAATCTTGAATTGATTTACTTCGCAACTTGTTTTCGTTTCAGCTTTTGCAAGATTTGTCGTTTGGATGATTAAAAGTGCTAAAAGGGCGGCCAACATCAATCTTTTCATGGTCCCATCCTTCCTTAGCGATTAAATATCTAATTATTCTAAAAAATCTTGTTATCATCATAACATAGTAAGTAAGGATGAATCATATTTCTTTCCCGTTTTTATCTAAATCCATTCAATTTTAGGCAAATCATATTGCTTGGCCGGGACCTCCGCCAATTCATAAAAATGTTTGAGGAAGGACTCATATTGTTGGGAGGATTTCGTGATAGAAGATATTTTATCCTCCAACTCATGCGACCTTGATTCCGTCGTTTTTGAAAAATACTCTTCCACCGTTTCAAAATAATGAATGGGGAATAGCATCCTCGAATATAACAACCGGGCTGAAAAGCTGGAGAATGGTTCAATGGATTGATATTCGTGAAAGAATTGGCCAATGCCCCGTTGATGGGTATGCACATTTTGAAAATAGTGTTCCCTCACCCATTCTGCGACATCCCTGGTTCCGTGGTCGAAAACCCAATCGAACGGATTTTTCATCCACTTATTGCTTTTCCAGGTATCATGTAAAAAACGTTCATAACAAACCGTTCCACTATCGACAATTTGCGGGGTATCATCAATTTCCGTGTCGACTAAATATTGAATCGCATTTTCACCTAGGACCATATAATAGGGAAAGGTTTCTATAAATAATTTTTCAAACTGGTTATCTGGATGGGCGTTGAGCTTATCCCGCCAAATCTTTTCTAACTGATCGATCCTTTGTTCCCAGAGTTCTTTCCATTTACCGATCCTTGAACATGTTCGAATCGTTTCATTAATATTTCTCCCACGCTGATGAAATCTTGCCAGGCGTCTTCCTGGATTGAAATTTTTCGGACCTTCCAATGCGTGATTGGCAAGAAGGATGAATAATTGTTCATCCGCTTCCGAAACATAACTTCCATGATTGGCAAGGACAAAGGCGGATACGTGACGATCTCCTTGTGAAATCAGATGTTGAGACATTTTATACCGTTCCACTAATTCCTCCTGCTCCATATTTTCAATGGGAACGATGCTGTAAACCATATTACCTGAACGGAAGCTTGGAAACCTGCTATTGGCTTCTTCAAGCTCCACCTGTATGCCGTAATTATTAAAAATGATTTCTTCTATCATGGAATGGCCCCCTTCATCAAATGGATATAATAGAAATATTGGACATCATATACTTATATATATGTGGAATAACCCGTTTTCTGAATGATTATCGAAACCTTATTGGAAATTCGGATCAAAACATCCTTCATGGGTTTTCATTTTAATCAAATCAACCTACATGCATTAGAACTATCCCTTTAAAATATAGAGAAATGGGTGATGACATGGCTAATATTGAACAATCAATGTCTGAAAAAACGGCTCGAAGATGGCTAATTGAACGAGGAGTGAAATTGGAGGATATCGCTGAGCTTGTCATGTACTTACAATCTGGCTACCATGAAAATCTCCAAATGTCCGATTGCCTTCACAATGTCGAACGGGTCCTTTCAAAACGCGAGGTCCAAAATGCCATACTTACCGGTATTCAGTTGGATATTCTAGCTGAGAAAAAACTGCTTGAGGAGCCTCTGCTGAGCATAATTGAAATAGATGAAGGCCTATATGGGGTCGATGAAATATTAGCTTTTTCAATTGTGAATGTATATGGATCAATCGGCTTTACCAATTATGGTTTCATCGACAAACAAAAGCCGGGGATTTTAAAATATCTAAACGATAAAAGCACAGGTAAGGTGAACACCTTTTTAGATGATATCGTTGGGGCGATTGCAGCTGCCGCTTCAAGCCGGCTTGCCCATAGAACCGAAAATGCAGAATAAAAAGACATGAAAAAAACAGGCCTGCGATCGCAGGCCTGTTTTTTTCATTCGAAGCGCCATAAGTCGAGAGTGTCCACCACATGCGTAGGCTGCTCCTTATATTGCTTTAGGCGTTCTTTTGTCGTCACGCCAGTATGTACAAGCAGTGTATCGATTCCTGCATTAATGCCGGCAAGGATATCCGTATCATAGTTGTCGCCAACCATGATTGTCTCTTCTTTAGGTACCCCTAATACCCTTAGTGCTTGCTCCACTATGACGGATTCAGGTTTTCCAATGAAAATCGGCTGTACCTGAGTCGAAACGGAAACAACGGAGGTCAATGAACCATTCCCAGGCAAAAGGCCTTGCTCAGTAGGAATGGCAATATCACCATTGGTCGAAATGAAAACAGCACCATTTCTAACAGCAAGACAGGCTTTTGACAACTTTTCATAATTGACGCCGCGGTCGATGCCCATTACCAGAAAATCCGGATGCTCTTCGACAAGCTTCATGCCTTTTTCTTTAAGAGCCTCGATGATGCCTTCTTCACCCACCACATAGACCGATGCATCCTTCTTTTGTTCGGCTATGTAATTGGCAGTGGCCATGCTTGTCGTGAAAACCTGTTCATCCTCTGTTGAGATGCCGATGCTTCTTAACTTATCCGCTACTTGTGCCGGCGTCCTGGATGAATTATTGGTGACGAATAAATAAGGGATATCCCTTTTCCTTAGGTCATTAATAAACCCTGCCGCTTCGGCAATTTGTTCAGTTCCGCGATACATGGTGCCATCTAAGTCAATTAAATATCCTTTATACGACTTCATTTGAATTCGCCTTCCTAACGCTGCTAGTTTTTAAAAGCTGATACAGGTCCCAATTCATTTGTTAAATAGTTCCTGACCAAATCAGGGAATTGCTTGAATGCCTCGATATTTTCCGAAAATACCGCATGGAGTTCTTTGTGATTCACTTCAATGAAGTCTTGAACCAGCATTTTCCTTAATGGCAAAACCTTTTTGAATTGTATCGCTTTTTCTTCTGAAATCACTTTTTCATCTTGAAGGATATCGATAATATCTTCATAACTTCCTGGATCACGCATAATGAAACCATCAATTACCGCATTTCCTACATCCAACACGGAATCGATGGAAGTTTGTATGAGCCTTTCTGCGATAAGTTCCGAAAGGTCTCCATCCCAATTATCATGCCCTTCAAACAGTCCAAGCTGCTTTTCAAGAAAACCTAATATTTGTTCAATTTTTTGGCGGTCTACAAAGTACATTATTTCCAGATCCTTTCTGATCTAAGATGATATAGGGAATTATTGGTTGCATGATCGGCATAGGTAAAACCCTGTGACGAACCAACCTTATTCATTGATAATACCATAGCTTCTCCCTTACTCTCAATTCCTTCAACCACAACCATTGCACCATCCAATTACGAACAGGAGCGCCGACTTACACATTGTCTTTTCTATAGGGGGGCATTTTTCGACGTCCACTCCAAGAAAAACAATTCATGATCCCATTTATATTCTTAACCATTTTCATTTAATCGATGAACACAATGATTGCTGGATGTTCTTGAAGCATCAGGGGAGGGATCAAGTCCTCCAGCCGGCAGCCCAGAAAAATGTCTGTTCCCCTATTGAAGTCACTTTGTTATGATGGAACTACAAATGTGAAGATAAGAAGGGAATGAGACTATGGAAGATCGTTTTTATTTATACAATGACGTCGTTGATTCAAAAACCCGGTTCATAAGCTTCATGGGAGAGGAATCGAGATTCGATCTGGCCATTACGACTACCGATCGGTTTTATGGAAAGAAGCTTGTTTTGAATATGCAGAGTAACCGTTTCGCGATTATTGGGCCTGATGATTTAGAAGAGGAAGGCTATCTTGAGCATGCCTTTCAGTTGTCAGAAGCAGAGGCCGAGGAACTGCGCCACTTTTTAATGGAAATCGTCTGAGTGCTGAAGTTTTTTATCTTAAACGGGAAAACCTACTGAATGTAAGATCGATTACATGAGGGGGGATTATCTTGGACAAAGAAGAATACCACGATTTTTCCAATGTCGAAAAACAGAGGAATTATTTAATTCCTGAAGAATTTCCCGAAGGACCTTTAGGATCACCCATTGCAAAAGATGCACCAGTTCAGAATAAAAACACACCGTGGCAGGAAGGGCAACGATATCAAAGCGCCTTCAATTATGAAAATAAATCGTTGCACGAAGGCTTACCTCGAAAATATCCTGGTGCACATCCGACACATGATGATCCAGAAAAAGATGAACAGCCTCCATATAAAGGCTATGGCAACTCTTAACATGGAAGGCCAGAGTGAATTCTGGCCTTTTTATTTCTTTACTTTCTTCACGACGAAATAAGGACAGCCAAAATTGCAGTATTCATATAAATATTCACTAAGCGTGCTTATTTTCGTATCGAAGGTCGCTTTCTGATTGGAATCATCAAAAAATCCACGCAGCCTTAATTGCCCGTAACCCCAATCCCCTACTATATAATCATACTTCGTTAAAATCTCACTGTATCTGGCCTTAAACGCTTCTTCGTTATAGCCTTCCCTTTCATCCTCAATTATTTCGTAGGTCATGTTATTGATGGTAATCATTGTTTTCACCTCTCATAAATACATTTCTTCTTTAAATTATAACTGATTCCCCATCAATTACTAAGCGAAAAATAGAGAAATATGTTCATCCTAAAGTTACGGGGGTGTTATTGATGAAAAAAACGATAATAACGATAGGTTTAAGCTCGATTATTGCACTAACCGGATGTGCTGATAAAGAAAAAGATCAGGGGATGGGTGCAAAAAACAATGCCGGTAACCCAACAAACGTAAATAATCCAACTCAATATTATGATGAGGATTATCGTAATAATGACAATAAAAGTGATGATTTCGGTTTTACCCGCACCAATAGTGCAACCATTGATGGCCGTAACATTTCCAACAAAGCTGCTTCCATTGACCGTGAACAACTGTCTGATGTCATTTCTAAACTGAGTGTTCAGATTCCAAATGTCAATGATGCCGCTACCCTCGTTACTGATGAGGAAGTGCTTGTCGTATATGATACCAATGCCAAGGATAGAACGGAAACCGCAGACCAAGTTAAACGTACTGCCATGTCCGTCGTGCCTCGCTACTATCATGTCTACGTCAGTGATGATTATCAAACCCTTGCCCAAGATGTCGAGAACTTCTCAACATTGAAATCCGGCAGCAAAGGGATTGACTATACGATCGAACAAACGATCAAAAGAATGCTGAAATCGCCTCAAGGATACAAAATGAGTGACGCAGAAAATGAAAATGGAGAAATGGTTAACGATAAAAGGGATCATCATGATAACATCCATCAAAAAATGGATAACCGTTGAATAAAAAAGGACCGAATTTTTCGGTCCTTTATTTCACTCTATTTCAATAATTCTTCACCTTTGCTTTGCTTATGTTTAGCCGCAGCATTAACCTGTTCATCCGCATGGTAGGATGAACGGACAAGCGGACCGGATTCGCAATGGCTGAAGCCTTTTTCCAATGCACGTTCTTTCAGTTCGGCAAATTCCTCAGGCGTGTAGTATTTCAGCACCTTTAAATGCTTTTTAGTCGGCTGTAAATACTGACCGATCGTCATGATATCAACATTATTAGCCCTTAGGTCATCCATCGTCTCGAGGATTTCCTCCCGCGTTTCACCAAGACCTACCATTAAACTGGATTTTGTCGGGATTTCCGGATACAGTTCCTTGGCTCTTCTTAAAAGCTCCAAAGAACGTTCGTACTTGGCCTGAGCCCGTACACGGTCGGATAAACTTCTGACAGTCTCTATATTATGGTTCAGGATATCTGGTTTAGCATCCATCAAAGTCTTGATATTTTCAAACTCCCCGCCCATATCAGACGGTAATACTTCAATAGAAGTAAATGGATTTTTGCGACGGATGGCACGGACTGTTTCAGCGAAAACTTCAGCGCCTCCATCCTTTAAATCATCACGGGCAACAGCTGTAATGACGACATGCTTTAAATTCATCAAAACAACGGAATCGGCAACACGCTCAGGTTCAGCCCAGTCCAATTCATTCGGACGGCCGGTTGTAACAGCACAAAAACGGCATGCCCTTGTACAGATTTCACCTAAGATCATGAAAGTAGCCGTTCTTCTCACTGCCCAGCATTCGTGAATATTTGGACATTTTGCCTCTTCACAGACTGTATGAAGATTTTTCTCGCGCATCATATTTTTTAAACCGAGGTAATTTTCGTTAGTATTAAGCTTTATTTTCAACCAATCTGGTTTACGAAGAATTTCTTTATTTGTAGAAGACATGAAAATGCCACTCCATTCTATAGAAATTAACACACCCTACTTTAACAATAAAAAAGCATTTATACAAGTTATAGTTGGTTTCCCATTATTTATTTTTCATGTTTATAGCTAAATCAGCAAAACTATAAAAGATGGATGGACTGATGTATTTTAATTACGGAAAATGTCATGAAAGGAGCCTGCCCTGTTGAAAAAAATATTCCTTCTTACTATAACTTGTTTGTTAATTTTGAATGCACCAGTCCAAGTGGCTGATGCTGCCAATACCCCAGATGTTTATCCCGGGAGAATGGAGCTATATAAAAATATGGAGGCTACTCTCCAAATCCCGTGGTATTACCTTGCTGGAGCTGATCAATATGAGCACAGCCTCAGGGCTGCACGAAGGGACTTAGAGCCGGCAAAGGGTTTAATAGGCATCCACATCGAGCCTTCAAAGTGGAGCGGGGCCCTCAATCCTGACTTAAATGACGTGAACCCGCTCACGATCACATTTTTTGATGGATCGGGCCAGGATGGCAATGGTGATGGCAAAGCTGATATCAATAATGATACCGATCGATTGTATGCTTTTTCGAAGCATCTCCAATCTTATGGTGCAGATGAAGATAATATCCGGATCGGTTTGTGGGATTATTATAAACGAGATAAAGCAGTCAGCATCATTATCGGCAACGCCGAGATTTATAAGAAATATGGCCGGCTGGATTTACATGAAAAGGCCTTCCCTGTTCCAGTACGGACTCATTATACGTACTTGAATACATGGGGAAGCGCTCGTGGATGGGGTGGAAGGAGAATCCATGAGGGCACTGATATTTTTGCAGATTATAGCCTTCCCGTTCGTTCCACCAGCTACGGAATCATCGAGATGAAGGGCTGGAACAAATTCGGCGGTTGGAGGATAGGGATACGGGATTTAAATAATACCTATCATTACTTTGCCCATTTAAGCGGCTTTGCCAAAGGGTTGAAAGTCGGACAAATCGTCGAGCCCGGACAAGTCATCGGAGGTGTCGGCAGTACAGGTTACGGTCCTCCGGGAACTTCGGGGAAATTCCCTCCGCATCTTCATTACGGAATGTACAAAGACAATGGAATCACAGAATGGAGCTTTGATCCTTACCCTTATTTAAGATTGTGGGAAAGGAAAGACTTGGCTAAAAAGCGAAAGTGAGCGGCGTGAATTTTTACGCTGCTTTTTTTTGATTTCAACATAAACCCCTGAACTTGATGCATAGGTATTAGTAAAGGGGGCTAAAGCGTGTTCCGAAAAAGATTTCGACCGAAGAAATTCCGAAAAAAGGGGCCTCTTCCCACCCGAAAAGTATTTCTCTATTCATTTATCCTGTTTATCATATCAAGCATCATGACTCTTTGGTACGTGGACAAATCAATCGAACCCGTGATCATGAGTGTAGCTGAATATGAAATCAAACGGATCGCAACGGAAACGATTCATGAATCGGTTGATGAGAATATAGCCAAGGTTGATATGAACAAAATCATCACCAACAACAAGGGCGGTAAGGACTCCAGTTCCTCCTATAGCTTCAATCCGGTCATATACAGTGAATTGCGGGCTAACATAACGAAGGACATTCAAAAGAAACTTGGCATCAAACAAGGAAACCCATTTAAAACAGGTTCAGCCAAAATAAATGATGAACAATATAAAAGTGTGGTCTATTATATACCATTTGGTGTTGTAACCGGGAATAACCTCCTTTCCAATTACGGACCTGAAATCCCAGTGAAAATGTCAGTCATCGGGAATGTTGAATCGGATTTGAGGACAAAACTGACAAACGCAGGCATCAATAATGTTTATTATGAATTGATTGTGGATTTTGACGTCAATATTCAAATCGTCATCCCCTCTTTCACAAAGGAGACCAAGGTGAGTCAGGAAGTGACAGTCGGAAGCCTGCTGATCGAAGGTGATGTTCCAAGTTATTTTAGTAACGGAAACGGTTCGGTGGCACCTGCGATCATGAAGGAAAACAAGGAATGACAAAACCAGCTTATCCTTGAGGTTAGGCTGGTTCTTGTATATTTAGACATTTCATGATAAGCAAATGCAGGTTTTTATTCAAGTCCACTTCATAGGGCTCTTTTATCTGCTCCCCATCTTCCTCTAGTATCCTTATCATGGGGCGGTCTCCAATCCCCTCATTTTGAGCGGATACCACTCCTTTCCTTCCATCATTCAATTCTACTGATAGACCATTAGGATAAATGGCAACCGCCCTGCGGAAAGCCTCGATGATCGTATTGTCGAACTTTTTCCCGACTCCGGCATAAAGGACTTCCAAACCTTGATGCGGCAGCATGGCCTTACGGTAAACCCGATTGGAAGTGACTGCATCAAACACATCGGCAACGGCAATGATCTTCCCGAAATAATGGATTTCATCCCCCTTTATCCCACGGGGATATCCAGATCCATCTAACCTTTCATGATGCTGATAGGCACAATTCGCAACTAAAAGTGAAACGGTATGAACATTTTTGATTAAATGAAATCCGTAATCGGCATGTTTTCGGATTTGTTCAAACTCCATTTCCGTCAGTCTGCCTGGTTTACGGAGGATTTCCAAAGGCACGAGCATTTTGCCGACATCATGTAAAATCGCCCCAAGCCCAAGAATCTCAAGGTTCTTATTATTGATATTCAATTCCATCCCGATCGCCAGGGTATATAAGGTCACATTGAAGGAATGCGTAAAGATATAGTCATCGTATGTATAAACGTCGGCCAATAATGTCATTAACTCTTTATTCCTTTTCAGCTCGTCCATGATGTTCCGGACTATTTGAGTGAACTTGACGTTAGCCCGCTCTATCGTGAATGATCCATCAAAGTTCATTTTGTTTTTCATGTCCAGGAAAGTGGTTTCAATCGTATTAATGGCTTCTCTTCTAAGTTTCCCGGACACTGGGGGCATTGGAACGATATCATCCGTCCTGGAATCTTGAATGTAAACAAAGGGTATATTAAGGGACACCAGTCGATTGATCATTTTCTGCGTTAATGTAAGACCCTCGCACAATAGGACATGGCCCCGCTCATTATAGATGTTTTTACCGAGCCTTACTCCAGGGCTTAGGGACTTTGTAATAGCTAGCCTCATACTTGTACCCCATCTCCCCATTAAATATTTGTAAATCAAACCGTTTATTTCCTTTATAAAGATTATCGGAAAATATTTTGATAAATGAATCTGTTTGAACATATTTATTGAAAAAATATCAGCATTTTCATATAAAAAAAATAAGGCCCCCTTCTGAAAAAAAGAAAGCCCGCCTTTTCAAATCATTTTGATTAATGCCTCTTTACCAATCATTCCTGGATGAATGCCCTTTTCCACAGCCTCCCAGGTAACCGATTCAAGCGGCGCTTCCAATAACTCTTCAATCGATTTAACTCCCGTAGCCCTCCCTGCAAGGATTTTACGATCTTTCAATTTATCATTCAACAGTCCAACATCTAACGCACCGCACATTATATACCCTTTTTCGGACGCGACAGCAAGTAAATTCGTTTTTGGAAGTCGGACAGAAATGGCTAGGAATGTATGATTATCAAGAATTATTGGTATCATGTTAATCAATTGGTTTCGCCCCTTTCTTCCCCATACTTTATGAAAAAAAGGGCGAAACCGTGATTTAGCGTTAGGCGTTTGTGTATATTTTTTTCAGCTTCCATAAAAGGATATCCCGTAAGAATTCCGGAAGCAGGTATTTCTTGCGATTGGAGCGCTGGATACTTGGAAAGAAGTGCCCAAACGTAAACATATCAGGTATGGCTAGATTATAGGACTTATCCGCCTGCAGTTTCTCTCCTTTTATAAGGATCCCTTTTACGATTCCATTCTCGATTTCGTTAAATTCAATTTGATCATAATGCATGGCTCCCATGATATTTCCGCGGAAACCGAAACCTTTCACCTGAATATGAGGCCACTCCTCATTTCTCGATTGCATTAAGATTTCTTTTAATTCATTCCCATTAACTTCAACGACGCAAGGATTGATGGGATGCGGACAGATTCTGTGAATATCCCCTATTGTGACAGGTCCCTTTGGCAGCCCTTCAAGCAGGAGACCTGCATTCAAAAAGGAACAATCCGCCTGAGTCCACTCCCTTAGGGCATCCCCAAGGATTTCCGTCAAAGGACTTCCTTTGAACCAATCATTATCCAGTGCTTCGGGTAAATCCACTGCAACCTGTTTTAGCGTTTCCCCACCGGCCTGGTATATCTCTTCAATCCATGACCGTTCATTCTCCAATTCGAAAAAGTCATTGGTATCATAAAGAATGGCACGCTTATGGCTAACTTTCTTTTCCTGATTGACGGACATTTCCACCTGTCCAACATAGAAACCATATTTCCCTGCACCGCAAAGGAGAGTATCATTGATTAATTTACCCTGGTGGAGGATGTGGTGGGTATGCGCGCCAAGTATGATGTCAATCTCCGGAAAATCCTCTGCCATCCTCTCATCATCATGGATGCCCAGGTGGGAAAGGATGATGATTATATCCGCCTCTGTTTTGACCTTTTCAAGCTGTGCCTTTAGCTCCACGAATGGTTCTGTTATTTCCCAGCCCAACGCAGAATAAAACTTTTGAAAAAAAGCTGTCAAACCTATCATGGCAATTTTGGTGCCTTTTAC
Organism: Peribacillus sp. Aquil_B1; assembly: GCF_022603275.1. Taxonomy (NCBI): domain Bacteria; kingdom Bacillati; phylum Bacillota; class Bacilli; order Caryophanales; family Bacillaceae; genus Peribacillus; species Peribacillus sp. Aquil_B1. Next base: position 143,308 of record NZ_JAKXEE010000003.1, read on the forward strand.
CGTCGTATGTATCCAATATGGCAGCGCCCATTCCGGCCTTTCATTATCACCGTAATAAATATTGGCTGCCAAGACCTTGAACCTTGCATGATCATATAAGGAGTCTAATGCATCATGAGGTAAAGTGATCCCTTCATTATTGCCGATGGTCACATATTGGTAGCACGCTTCATTCAGCAGTTCAATATTGCCCTTACCCAACGTACCTTCTGTATATGGATGCCAGCGGTCCACATGATCGCCTATATCCAGTATGATTGCTTCTTCTCCCGTTTCTTGATGAAGTTGTCTTCTTTCTTTAAGAAACTTATCAATACGAGGCCAATTCTCAAAATGACTATGGAGATCATTGGTGTGATATATATGAATGACTTCTGACATCATTTCTCCTCCTCGTTTATCCTGTAATACCTTGGTATATAAGACGTAAACCAATGATTATCAGCACTATTTTCAACATATTTTCCAGCGATGCACTCTTAAGGCGCGTATTGATGAATGCGCCCAATTTAGCACCGAACCATGCACCCGGAATAAGGGCAAATGCATATGGCCAATTTACATTTCCAAGGGAAATATGGGTAATCGAATTAGTGATGGATGATAAAAATACCATGAACATCGAAGTCGCTACAGCCATATGCGGAGGGAAGAAGAAAAGAAGCATCATGACGGGAACCATTAAGGCCCCACCGCCAATGCCAAATAATCCGGAGCTGAATCCCACGACAAAGGAAATCAATACAGCTAACACGGGATGATAACCATAAGAAAATGAATGTCCATTTTCAGTTTCATACGTTTTCACTATTTTCCCTTTTCCAGGCTTGAATAGCATTGGCTTCAAACGATTTTTCACTAATAACACAATGGCCATGAAAACCATGAAAATACCAAAGTACAATGAAAAAGCTTCGGCGTTAAGGTTTTTATTCACATAAGCCCCTAATATTCCACCAGGCGCACTGCCAATAAAAAAGATTAAGCCGGCCTTATAATCCACCACTTTATGTTTTAAATAAGATAAAGTGGAAGATAAGCCGGTAAAAATCATGATTACGGTTGAAACACCTACAGCGACCTGAGGAGTCAGCTCATCAATAATATTTGTAGATGTACCTAAATATAAAAGAGAAGGCACAATGATGATGCCGCCGCCAAGACCGACAAGAGCTCCGATAGCTCCTGCAAATAATCCAATACCCACTAATACTAACCATACCATGTAGAAATCCGCCTTTACCTGTTTGTGAGGATATAACCTCTACTAGTTGTCACACTATCTTAATTATATATATCCTCTTAAAACAAACCAAGCTGCTTAGGAGCCAGCCCTTCATATTCTATGCCAAGCAACTCAATCATTTGTTTGGCATTATCAGCGGCGTCTCCGCCTGAATTATTATTGAACAGGACATATATATCCTTGGATTCCTTTTCCAATATCCTGATTTTCTCCACCCATTCAGTCAATTCCTGCTGATTATATCGATATAAGTACCTGACCTCTCGCCAATTATCACCCGAAGAAGGCCTTTGCCAACCATGCAGGTTACGGCCATGAAAGCGTATCAGGGTTTTATCTTTATCGGTGGCCTGCAGAACGACAGGAATCGATCCCTCTCCAGCCTGCGGCTCATCGCATACAGTATGGATCCAGCCTTCCTTTTCAATAAAATCCAAAGTTTGCTGGACTACGTTAGACCTGTACCAGCTTTGATTCCGAAATTCTATGGCCGCTGGAATATCGCCCATTTCAGCTTTGCACCATCGCAGGTAATTTACATTTTCACGTTTACAATCAAACCATGGCGGAAACTGAAATAAGACCATCGCGAGCTTTCCGGACTTCTGATAAGCTTCCAGAGAGTCGCAGAATGCCTTGAACATTTCCTTCTTACTTTCAAATGGGATTTCCCCACGCTGATGTCCTGTCATCCCTTGATAAGCTTTAACGACAAACTGGAATGATGCCGGCGTCTCGGATACCCACTTTTCACTGTTCCTCTTTGGCTGGACTGCATAAAAGGAGGCATCCACCTCCACAATGGGAAAATGAGCCCCGTACTCTTTAAGTTTATCACGTTGGGAAACATCGCCATGATACAAACTATCATGATCTCCCCAACCGGTCACACCAACATAAATCATCTGTACCATCACTCCCTCGGGACAGGCCCCATTTCCTGACTTCTATTGTTATTTTTACCCTTATTGAACCATATCTAATCTTTCGTATAAGGGTGTGGAATATCAAAACAAAAAGCCTGCCAGACAGACCTGGCAGGCTTTTGTATGAATGGTTATTCTAAATCGCCTTACAGGCAGGCCAGTCGGTCATTACCCGATGGAGCCTTCCATTTCGAACTTGATCAGACGGTTCATTTCAACCGCATATTCCATTGGAAGTTCTTTTGTAAATGGTTCGATGAAGCCCATTACGATCATTTCCGTTGCTTCTTGCTCAGAAATCCCGCGGCTCATCAAGTAGAACAATTGTTCTTCAGATACTTTGGAAACCTTCGCTTCGTGTTCAAGGGAAATGTTATCATTCAAGATTTCATTGTAAGGGATCGTATCAGATGTAGACTGATTATCCATAATTAATGTATCACATTCAATGTTTGAACGAGCTCCATCCGCTTTACGTCCGAAATGAACGATACCACGGTATGTTACTTTACCGCCCTGTTTAGAAATTGATTTAGATACAATCGTTGAAGATGTGTTTGGCGCTAGGTGAATCATTTTCGCTCCAGCGTCTTGGTGTTGGCCTTTTCCTGCAATGGCAATCGATAATGTCATACCGCGAGCGCCTTCACCTTTTAAGATGACAGCAGGATATTTCATTGTCAATTTGGAACCGATGTTACCATCGATCCATTCCATTGTTGCATTAGCGTCACAAACCGCACGTTTCGTAACCAGGTTAAACACGTTGTTTGCCCAGTTTTGGATCGTCGTGTAACGGCAGTAAGCATCTTTCTTGATGACAATTTCAACAACCGCACTATGAAGGGAGTTAGTTGTATAAACAGGAGCTGTACAACCTTCTACATAGTGAACGGATGCGCCTTCATCAACAATGATTAGCGTACGTTCGAATTGCCCCATGTTTTCAGAGTTGATCCGGAAATATGCTTGAAGCGGAGTATCCACTTTAACGCCTTTTGGTACATAGATGAAAGATCCACCTGACCAAACTGCCGAGTTCAATGCAGAGAACTTATTGTCAGTCGGCGGGATCGTTTTCCCGAAGTGCTCACGGAAGATATCTTCATTTTCACGAAGTGCTGAGTCCGTATCTTTAAACACGATACCCAATTCTTCCAACTCTTCTTTCATGCTATGGTAAACCACTTCGGATTCATATTGGGCAGATACACCGGCAAGGTATTTTTGCTCGGCTTCAGGAATTCCCAATTTATCAAAAGTCTGTTTGATTTCATCAGGAACTTCATCCCAAGATTTCTCTGATTTCTCTGATGGTTTAACATAGTATGTGATTTCATCAAAATTCAGGCTCTGCATGTCGCCGCCCCATTGAGGCATTGGCATGTTGTAAAAATGCTCCAATGATTTCAAACGGAAATCAAGCATCCATTGCGGTTCATCCTTCATTCGAGAAATTTCTTCCACGATTTCTTTTGTCAGACCACGCTTTGAACGGAAGATGGAAACATCTTTATCCGCAAAGCCATATTTATAATCGCCGATATCAGGCATTTTCTTTGCCATAGCTCGTATTCCTCCATTTCAAATGGCTGAATTACAACAGCTCATTTTAATTTAATTATTCCTTCAATCCCTTTTCCATAGCTTTCCAAGCTAGGGTAGCACACTTGATTCGGGCAGGAAATTTAGAAACACCCTGAAGGGCTTCAATATCCCCAAGGTCCATCTCATCGTCGTATTCTTTTCCCTGAATCATTAAGGAAAAAGTCTCGGACATCGCTAGAGCAGTATCAACGTCTTTGCCCTTAATGGCTTGCGTCATCATGGAAGCCGAACTCATGGATATCGAACAACCATCACCATCGAATTTAACATCGCTGACCTTGCCATCTTCGATCTTCATCGTTAAACGAATCCGATCGCCGCAAGTTGGATTATTCATATCGATTGTCATGCTTCCATCTTCTAGCATGCCCTTATTACGAGGTTTCTTATAGTGATCCATAATGACTTGACGGTAAAGTGTATCAAGGTTATCAAAAGACATTACTGAAATACTCCTTCGTTTTAACAAGCCCGGACACAAGCTTATCAATATCTTCTTCCGTGTTATATAGATAGAAACTTGCTCTTGCTGTCGCTGATACGTCAAGCCATTTCATTAATGGCTGTGCGCAGTGGTGACCGGCACGGACAGCAATTCCATCTGCATCAAGAACGGTAGCGACATCATGTGGATGTACGTCATCAATATTGAAGGTAATTACACCAGCACGCTTTTCTGCATCTTTAGGACCGTAAATGGTCAGTCCTTCAACTGCTGACATTTTCTCCATTGCATATGCAGCGAGCTTATGTTCATGCCGTTCAATATTATCCAAACCGATTTCCTCCAAGAAATCAATGGCAGCCCCCATGCCGATGGCGCCGGCGATGATTGGGGTACCGCCTTCGAATTTCCACGGGAGTTCTTTCCATGTAGACTCATGCAAACCTACAAAATCAATCATCTCTCCGCCGAATTCAATCGGTTCCATTTTTTCTAGAAGATCTTTCTTGCCATACAATGCGCCGATACCTGTTGGACCGACCATTTTATGACCTGAGAAGGCAAAGAAATCACAATCCAAATCACGGACATCCACTTTTAGATGCGGCGTGCTTTGTGCCCCGTCGACTACCATTACAGCATTGTGATCATGGGCAATTTGGGCGATTTCCTTCACAGGATTGATAACGCCAAGCACATTCGAAACCTGCATGATGGACACGATTTTCGTTGCTTCCGTAATTGTAGCCCTCGCATCGTCAATGGAAATCGTGCCATCCTCTTGAAGTGGAATATACTTCAATACAGCGCCTTTTTCTTTGGCAATCTGCTGCCACGGAATGATATTACTGTGATGCTCCATGTAAGAGATGACGATTTCGTCACCCTCTTTAATATTTGCACCACCGTAACTTCTTGCTACAGTATTTAATGCAGTCGTTGTGCCTCTGGTAAAGATGATTTCTTCTGTAGAAGAAGCATTAATGAATTTACGTACCTTTTCACGAGCACCTTCATACGCATCCGTAGCTTTTGTTCCTAGTGTATGCACTCCGCGGTGAACATTCGAGTTGTAGCCGCGGTAATATTGCTCAATCGCTTCAATCACTGCAGCCGGTTTTTGAGAGGTTGCAGCACTATCTAAATAAACTAATGGCTGACCATTGACTTCTTGATCTAATATTGGAAAAAGCTTACGAATTTCGTATGGGTTCATTACTGTACTTTCCTTTCAATGACCGCTACTAATTGTTTTTTAACTCCCTCAATTGGAAGCTGGTTAACAACAGGGGCCAAGAATCCGTGAATGACAAGTCTTTCTGCTTCTTTCTTTGTAATACCACGGCTCATTAAATAATACAGTTGAAGCGGGTCGACACGGCCGACGGAAGCAGCATGACCAGCCGTTACATCATCTTCATCAATCAAGAGGATCGGATTGGCATCACCGCGTGCTTTTTCACTCAACATCAAAACGCGTGATTCTTGTTCGGCATTGGCTTTTGTAGCACCATACTCTATTTTCCCAATTCCATTAAAAATGGAGGATGCCGCGTCTTTCATGACACCATGCTTAAGGATATAGCCCTCAGAGCGTTTGCCAAAATGAATGATGGCTGTCGTGAAGTTCTGCTTTTGTTCCCCGCGTCCGACTACAACGGATTTAGTATCACCGTGTGAGCCATCGCCCATTAGATATGTTGTATTATCTGAAATCGTATTTCCGTCGTTCATCAGGCCAAGCGCCCACTCAATTCGAGCGTCACGTCCTGCCACTCCACGGCGGTTAACGTATGTCGTGAAGCCTTTTGAAAGGGTATCGACCGCTCCGTATTCGACTTTGGCATTCGCATTTGCAAATACTTCCGTTACGATGTTGGCAATCCCTTCGTTAGACTCAACGCTTGAGAAATAATTCTCTACATATGTGACAGAGCTATTATCTTCCGCTACGATCAAGACATGGTTGAAAAGTGTAGTATCAGGATTATCCAACAGGAATACCGATTGGATCGGCTCTTTGATTTCTACATTTTTCGGGACATAAAGGAATGCCCCCCCATTAACTAATGCAGCATGAAGTGCAGTTAAACGATGTTCATCTATCTTAACGCCATCTTTCATGAAATATTTTTGCACAAGCTCAGCATGGTCACGAGCCGCTGTTAAAATATCTGTAAAGATGACGCCTTGCTCTTTCACATTTGCTGACAGATTGATATGTGCCGGCGTATTATTGCGTTGAATGTATAAGTTTTCATTTTCTTCAATGATGGATTTAATTTCTTCCGGAAGCTCCTCTAAAGAGGCAAAAGCTTCACTTTCAACCGTATGGGTCTGGAAAGAAGTGAAATTCCATTTATCGATCTTCGTTTTATCCGGCTTTGGCATCGGGAGCTTTTCTAATTCAGAAAACGCTTGAATCCGAAGCTCGGATAGCCAAGCTGGATCATTATTTTTAGTTGAATAGGAGCTTATATCCTCTTGTTCAAACGGTAATTTCGTTTCTGTAGTCATTGCAAATCCTCCTACTTACGCTTCTTCGCCAACAGTTTCGTCTTCAATGCCCAATTCTTGCTTGATCCAATCATAACCTTCCGCTTCCAAGCGGGCAGCAAGTTCAGGACCGCCTGATTTTACGACGCGTCCTTGCATCATTACATGAACAAAATCAGGAGTGATGTAATTTAATAGACGTTGGTAGTGAGTGATGATCAAGCATCCAAAGTCTTCTCCGCGCATTTCATTGATTCCTTTTGAAACGACTTTAAGTGCATCGATATCTAGACCTGAATCAATCTCATCCAAGATTGCAATTTTAGGTTGAATCATCATTAATTGAAGAATCTCGTTGCGTTTTTTCTCTCCGCCGGAGAAACCTTCATTCAAATAGCGTTGCGCCATATCTTCATCCATTTCAAGGAATTCCATTTTTTGATCCATTTGACGGATGAATTTCATCAATGAAATTTCATCGCCTTCTTCACGGCGTGCGTTAATGGAAGAACGTAAGAAGTCAGCATTTGTAACACCGCTGATTTCACTTGGATATTGCATAGCTAGGAATAGACCGACACGAGCGCGCTCGTCGACTTCCATTTCCAATACATCTTCACCATCGAATGTGATGCTTCCGCTCGTTACTTCATATTTAGGGTGACCCATGATTGCTGATGATAAAGTGGATTTACCAGTTCCATTTGGTCCCATGATCGCATGGATTTCTCCACCTTTAACTTCAAGGTTTACCCCTTTTAAAATCTCTTTACCTTCAATTGATACGTGAAGATCTTTAACCGTTAATGTAGAAGCTGACATAATAATACCTCCGTGAACTAATTCCAATTTTATTACCAGAAAGTAAAGATTACTTTCTATCACTATAATTTACGTAAAAGCATTCTCACTTTATTCTCATTCCAATTTTATAACAAATCCAATTTGGAATCAACTAAATAGATAGGGTTTCCACTTCTTCCATGTTAAAAACCTGTCCCATTCTTACTATACTAACAGATATAGCCTGTTTACTGCATAATCATACTTATTTTAGCTTTTGTTAAAATTATCTTATTATTCGGCAAATCTTCGTCCTTATTAATATATGTTCGAAGAATTCGATTGCAAGGTATGAACGTTCCGCTATAAAAAGAAAAAAATCGGACTGTCAGGTATTATGTAAGTTTATCCAATAAGGAAACCCTTATTTTATGGACCACTTTCCATTTTACCTCTACAGACCGATCTTTTAAAGAACTCTTTTATATGCTTAGCCGTGAATTTTGCGTTGCAGGTCCTGGACCATTTTGTTGCACTTTACATGTTCCCTATCCCGTTCTTTCTCAACCTCGATACGGAGGTCTAAGTTTCTACTGTATTCACTGTAGCCAACCCCATGTGAAGACTGCATCGCCTTTTCCATTTCGCTTGTTACATTTAAATCCAGAGTATTGATAGTGAACCATCCTTTCAAATTTGCGAATCATTTTATTACCTTCATTATCTCTATACCCTTTACTTTCATGATTAAACATAAAAAAACGACCTGAATTAAATCAGGCCGCATACTTTAGACAAACTGGATATCATTTTTGTCTACAGTTTTTTAGGTTTTTCAAATTCGAACGTTACTTCCCCTTCAGGCACTCGCTTTCCGCGGGTGGTCCGGAAGCCTCCTCGGAGCTTTTGCGCCTGCGGGGTCTCCCTTGACTCGCTTTTCCCGCAGGAGTCTCGTACCTTCCGTTCCAATCCACTAAGACCAAACAATCAGATAGAATCACTTTCACCTAAGGTTTCCAAAATGAAGTGCCTCACTTCTCTAAGTCCGGAAAAAAATATGAGCGACGCATTATGTAAAAGCTGAACGGACAAACCAGCTGCTTATTCATTTATGCGTCAGCAGACCGTAATGGATTTGTGTTGGGACGATAGTAAGCGGAAAAACTCGTATTTAGAGCCTCTGATTGTACAAGTGATTAAGAAGCTGGAAACACTGAAGCAGTTGACGCAGATGCAACTAACAAAACACCAGCTTTACTCTTTACACGTCCTCGAACAAAAAGAGAGATTCTTCCGCAATGGCTATACGTAATATGAGCGTTTTGGTTATTATCTCTGCCCATTGGCACTCAACAACAAATATAGAAGGCTATCGTGAGTACAAATCGCTTTACTGCTTCAAATCCAATATAAAACAAAAAGGTTTCGGAATGAGTCTATTCCGAAACCTTTTTGTTTACGAACTGCGGTCTGAATTAAATCAGATCGCCATTCTTGAATTATTTATCCGCCGGTACAACTGCACCTTTGTATTCTTTAAGAATGAAATCTTGAATTTCTTTAGAATGCAATACTTCTACAAGCGCTTTTATTGCTTCTTTATTTTCGTCACCTTTGTTTACGGCAATGACATTCACATATGGTGATTCCGAATCTTCAATCGCAATCGAATCTTCAAGCGGATTCAATCCTGCGTCAATTGCATAGTTGGAGTTGATCAAGACTGCATCGCCTTCGCCGCTCTCATAAATTTTAGGAAGCAGGGCCGCTTCATAATCAGCATCAAATTTAAGGTTTTTCTTATTTTCAACGATGTCTTTAGTTGTAGCCGTCGTTTTATCGATGCCTTCTTTCAAAGTGATCAGGCCATTCTTTTCCAAAAGGGCTAAAGCGCGTCCATGATCAGCGACAGAGCTGCTCATAATGATTGTTGCGCCTTCCGGAAGTTTATCAATGCTTTTATATTTTTGTGAATATAGAGCAATCGGCTCGATATGGATTCCGCCAGCATTAACGAAGTCATATCCATTTTCTTTAATTTGCCCCTCTAAATATGGAATGTGTTGAAAGTAGTTAGCATCCAATTCCTTATCATTCAACGCTTTATTCGGTAAAACATAGTCCTGGAACGTTTCGATTTCCAATTCGATCCCTTTTTCTTTAAGAAGCGGTTTAGCTTCCTCAAGGATTTCAGCATGAGGAACATTCGATGCCCCTACAACTATTTTCTTCGATTCTTTCTCCGTATCACTGCCGCTTTTATCCTTTTCACTTCCACAAGCAGCCAAAGCGATAGATAACACTAAAATTAATGCAAATCCTAAAAACTTTTTCATCCTATTCATCTCCCTTATCTTTTGTCCAATTTAGATGTAATCACATCTCCAATAATTTGAATTATGAAGACGATAATTAGAATAACGATCGTCGCTACAAGCGTAACGTCATTTTGATTTCTTTGATAGCCGTCCAAATAGGCTAGATTACCAAGCCCGCCTGCGCCGATGACCCCGGCCATTGCGGTATATCCAACCAATGCAATCGATGTTACCGTAATCCCGGAAATAAGGGCAGGCATCGACTCTGGAAGAAGGACCTTCCAAATGATCGTGCTCGTTTTTGCCCCCATCGATTTAGCGGCTTCAATTACACCTTTATCGATTTCACGAAGGCCGATTTCAACCATACGCGCATAAAATGGTGCCGCACCGATAATAAGTGCCGGCAGTGCAGCGTTCTCTCCGATCATGGAACCGACAAGCGCTTTAGTGAAAGGAATGAGCAGCACAATCAAAATAAGAAATGGAATGGAACGGAATATATTGACGACAGCACTCATGATCCCGTTGACTGCCCGGTTTTCCCACATATTACCCTTACCTGTCAGGAACAGGATCAATCCTAATATTATCCCTATAAAAAAGGTTGCCACTACAGAGACGCTTGTCATGTAAAGTGTTTCCCTCGTAGCTTCAATAATGTCTTCCCAATCAACATTCGGCAATAATTCTTCAAGCATGAGTAATCACCTCCACGCCTACCTGCTGTGCTTTAATGAATTCGATTGCGCGGAGCATTTCATCCTCAGTGCCATCAAGATGGATAAACAATGTTCCATATGAACCGCTTCTTGTTTGGGATATCTTGCCTTGAACGATATTTACATCCAACTCGAAATTACGTACAAGCTTGGTGATCAACGGGCTTTCTGCATGATCGCCTACAAAGGTCAATTGAATCACTTTGCCTGCAGGATAGCGTTCGAGCAAATGGTCCATCGTTTCTTTCGTTTCTTCCGGTTCCGTTACCTGTTGCACGAAACGCTTCGTCATTTGTTCTTTAGGGTTCTTGAAAACATCCAGGACAGGTCCCTGTTCAACAACTTGCCCGCTTTCCATCACGGCGACGCGATGGCAGATTTTGCGTATTACATGCATTTCATGTGTTATCAAGACGATCGTCAATCCCAAGCGCTGATTGATGTCAACAAGCAATTCGAGTATGGAGTCGGTAGTCTGCGGATCCAAGGCAGAAGTCGCTTCATCACACAGCAGCACTTTAGGGTCATTTGCCAGAGCCCTGGCAATTCCCACCCTTTGCTTTTGCCCTCCGCTTAATTGTGAAGGATAGGCCTTTTCCCTGCCTTCCAGTCCGACTAACTTGATCAATTCGTTCACACGCTTGGTTCGTTCAGTTTTAGAAACTCCTGCAATTTCCAATGGGAAAGATATATTCTCCTGAACGGTCCTCGACCATAATAGATTGAAATGTTGGAAAATCATGCTGATTTCTTGACGGGCCTTACGGAGCTGAGCCCCTTTAATTTTTGAAATTTCCTTCTCAGCCACCACAACGGATCCCTCTGTGGGAGTTTCCAATCCATTGAGCATTCTGATTAAAGTACTTTTCCCCGCTCCACTATAACCGATGATACCGAAAATCTCGCCTTTATTTATTTCAACATTCACATTATTTACAGCCTTGATCGTCTCACTGTTTCCTTTTCCTGTTCGGAACAGCTTACTGACTTTCGTCAATGTAATCATTAATCCTCACCTCTTTTATCCAATAAAACCTATGAACTTAGTTGATTTCTCTACATTATTAGTCTGTTTCTCATATCATGCGCATGTTTTCCCCATTAAAACAGAAAAAACCTTTCTGCATGAGCAGAAAGGCAGGTGAAGAAACAGGCCTTTCTCTCATCTTCCAAAGTAATTAAACTTTGTGTGAATTGGCACCTTTCCAAGGAAATCTCCTTGTCGGTTGCCGGGTTTCATCGGGCACATCCCTCCACCTCTCTTGATAAGAGCTAATATATAGAATATTTGTACATCATTAAGTTCTTTAGTATGGAGAAATTTTATCATAGATAAAAAAGGAGCGCAATGTATAATATTTCTAGTACAAGCATGTACAGAAACTTTACTTATACCGTTTTGGATGTCAAGGAGACGATATTCGTCGCTTTTTCAATTGCCTGCTCCAAATCTTCTATTAAATCCTCTACATTTTCAATCCCAATCGATAAACGGACTTGGTCGGCACTCACACCCGCTTTCGTAAGACCCGCCTCATTCAATTGTTGATGGGTCGTACTGGCTGGGTGGATGATCAAGCTCTTCGCATCCCCAACATTCGCTACATGGGACCATAATTCCACCGCATTGATAAGTTTTGCCCCAGCTTCTCGATTACCTTGTATCCCAAATGTAACGACAGATCCAGCTCCCTTTGGCAAATATTTATCCGCAAGGGCTTTATCGGGATGATCCTCATCACCAGGATATGAAACCCAAGTCACGGCAGGATGGTTTTTTAAATATTCAATGACCGACTTGGTGTTTGCTAGATGCTCTTTCATCCTTACATGAAGCGTTTCAAGTCCAAGCGTAAACTGGAAAGCACTTTGGGCACTTAGAGCAGGGCCTAAATCACGGAGTAACTGGACTCGGGCTTTCGTTATGAACGCGGCAGGTCCAACTGCCTCGGCGTATACCAGACCGTCGTAACTTGGGTCAGGCTCCGTGAAGCCAGGGTAATTTGGCGAGTTCCAATCGAATTTCCCACCATCCACAATGACACCGCCCAGCGTCGTTCCATTTCCCAGAAGCCATTTTGTAGCGGAATGGATGACAATATCCGCTCCAAAATCAATTGGTCTGCATAGATACGGTGTCGCAAAGGTATTATCAATGATCAAAGGTATTCCGGCATCATGGGCGATTTTCGCTACCGCTTCTATATCAAGCACCCTCAAACTTGGATTTCCGATCGTTTCAGCAAAAATGGCTTTAGTTCTTGGCGTAATCGCCCTTTTGAAATTTTCGGGGTCATCAGGAGAAACGAACTTCACTTTGATCCCATATTTCGGAAGAGTGTTTTCAAAAAGGTTATACGTACCGCCATATAATGTGGAGGCTGAAACAATCTCATCCCCTGCAGCGGCAATATTCAGGATTGAAAGTGAGATGGCCGCCATTCCGCTTGCTGTTGCCAATCCGCCGATACCGCCTTCCAATAAGGCCATTCTTTCCTCAAAAACGCTGACCGTGGGATTATGAAGTCGTGAATATATATAGCCATTCTCCTTTAGGCCAAATAAATTCGCTGCATGGTCGGTGTCTTTGAACAAGTATGCATTGCTTTGGTAGATAGGAACTGCACGGGCACCTGTTTCATCAGCTTGCAGACCGCCATGAACACTCAATGTTTCGAAACGCAACTTTTTCTCTGACATATGATTTCACCTTTTTCTATGGATTTAGTTGGAATTATATGATGATATCTGGTCTTTTATAAACAAAAAAACCACTTCAACAAGAAGAGGTTTCCAGAACACACCTCATCTACCAGAGCCAACACTCTGCTGGAATTAGCACCGTATATAAACTTTATACCGGTTGCCGGGCTTCGTCGGGCCAGTCCCTCCGCCACTCTTGATAAGAACTATTAAATTCTGCCGTTACTTAATTCAAAATATAGCATTTTAGATTAAATCAGTCAATGAATTGTTAGAATATTCTTTGTTTAACTTCTTCTCGCATTCAAATGTCCGCAACAAAGAAACCAACCACGGTTCTGATTGGTTTCTTAGCTGATTTCCTTAAGCAATCCGTACAAATAAGGAACGGATTGAAAGGCATATATTTTTTTGTGCAGCTGTCCTTCTTTGAAAAGCAATAAACAAGGAACACTTTCGATTTCATATGTTTCGGCCATTGCTTGGACATAATTCATATTCATTTTGCCTGCCTTCAATTCCGGGAATAGCTCCAGGGATATCGTCAGCATCTTGGAGGCAACCTGACAAGTGCCGCATAAAGGGGTATATAAATATAAGCAAAAGGTTTCCCCATTTTCAATAGCAAGCTTACACTCTTCTTCTTTCCATTCCTGCATCAATTAGTCGTTCACCCTTTGACTTAAAAATTTCATTTTCACATTCATATTGGCAGATAGAAGCACAGTTGCGATATGATGTTCGGGCGAGCTTTCCACTTCTTTGTACATTTTATTAATATACAGGTGGTTCGCTTCCGGCATTTCCCTTCGGAACTGCTTCCGCAGCTTTTCTCCTGATTCATCTGCGTCAAAAAGGAGATAAACATCACGGTCCATTAATTCATCCACTAATTCATCCAGTTTAGTTAATGATATGGTCCCATTCGTACATCTTATTTCCACATCTTCATTTAAAACGGAGGCAACTTTTCTTCTATCGGAACTGCCTTCTACAATGATCACTTTATCGAATTCGCCCCACTCCATGTCATCACTCCATCTCACGAATTATGTGTGCAACTGCCACAGTACAAAATGAAAAAGAGAGCAGGCCTTTTCAGTCCCCCCTCTCCTTCTTTTTAACCGTTGATTAAACTCTCATACTCTTCAGCGCTCATCAAGTTTTCAATATCACTGCTATTGGATGGCTCAAGCACGACCATCCATGCCTTTTCATAAGGAGACTCATTTACATATTCAGGGTTGTCACTTAAATCTTCGTTTACTTCAACAACCTTGCCACTGATAGGAGCATAAAGCTCAGAAACGGTCTTAACGGATTCAACACTTCCGAATGGTTCGTTCGCTTTCAATTCATCGCCGATTTCCGGAAGCTCAACGAATACGATGTCCCCAAGCTCGGACTGTGCGAAAGCTGTAATTCCAATGCGCACTGTTCCATCTTCCGTTTTGACCCATTCATGTTCTTTAGTGTAACGAAGTTCTTTTGGTGTTGTTGTCATTATTAACCCTCCATATGTACATCTTATTTTATCTATTCCATTATAAGGTAGATTGTTTGTTTAAGTAAGGAATTAACCAAATATTTCGAGAAATTTTCAGTTCCAAACCTGTTCGAATTGCTCCTCTTTGAAACCTACCGTCACTTTGGTGCCATCCGTAACAATCGGCCTTTTCAGAAGCATGCCATCCGTGGACAATATATCAAGCATCTCTGCTTCAGAAGCTTCCTTCAGCTTATCCTTTAAGCCAAGCTCCCGATATTTTTGACCGCTAGTATTGAAAAACTTCTTCAAATCCAAATTGCTGATTTTATATAGTTGTTCTATTTCTGTTCGCGAAGGCGGATTTTCCGCTATATGGATTGCTTCATATTGCAGTTCATGATTATCCAGCCACTTCTTCGCGTTACGGCATGTACCGCATTTTGGGTACCAATATAATGTTAAGCCCATCATTTCACCACCTATCAATAGAATACCCGTTTTCATCAAGCAATACAACGAATTGTCTTTTGAATTTCCAATGCGATTTCATCAAAGGAAATAAAGGGAATGCCTTTTCGGGCATTCCCTTTACTTATTTTGATTCAGTGCTTAAAGAGCATATTTTTCAGCTTCGATTACCTTGACGGAAGCTTCACGTTTTTTCGCAATGACATTGATCGGGTTATGTCTTGTCAGCTTGCGGAGCGACGCAAGCATGATGCGAAGAGTATCGCCTGTTTCCACTGCGATTAACGTTTCCTTTGCGTGCTGTTCTATTTCATTGAAAGCTTCCTGAACAAAGATTTCAGTGTAAAGCACCTTTTGTTTGTTCTTCTCCAGACCTGTAGCTGCTATTGCTTTTTCCGTACGCAATACCACGGATTCCGCTGCATAGGCAAGGGATGCGATATCAGCAATGTTGGAGAGGATTTCTTGTTCTTGATCAAGAGTTTTGCCGTATTTCTGTGCAGCAAGGCCAGCTGCCAGAATCCCGATTTTCTTAGCGTTTCTAACAAGCATTTTTTCTTGTGCCAATGGCTCATCGCCAGGTTCTTCCGGCATCATCATCATTAACTCCTCTTGCAGGCCTTGAGCCTTTTGAAGAAGCGGCAATTCCCCTTTAAGTGCTTTCTTCAGGAAAGTTCCAGGGACAAGCAATCGATTGATTTCATTTGTACCTTCAAAGATCCGGTTAATCCGGGAATCACGATATGCTTTTTCAATTTCATACTCCTGCATGAAACCATAGCCCCCATGAAGCTGTACGCCTTCGTCCGTAACATAATCCAACACTTCGGAAGCGAAGAATTTATTCAATGAACATTCAATTGCATATTCAGCGATTGCAGCCGCCATTGATTTCCCATCTTTTACTTGCTCATCCGTCAATTTGCTTTGTCTTTGTTCATAAAGGCCAACGGTACGGTATACAGAGCTTTCTGCTGCATAAATTTTGGATGCCATTGTTGCTAGTTTTTCTTTCGTCAAGTTAAAATCGGAAATTTTCGTTTTGAACTGTTGACGTTGATTCGTGTAAGCTGCCGTAATCTCAAGGGCACGTTTAGATCCGCCGACGGCACCGACGCCTAATTTATAACGTCCGATATTCAGGATATTGAAAGCGATGACATGCCCTTTTCCGGCTACCCCCAAAAGGTTTTCGACTGGTACATGTACATCCTCAAGGATTAATGTACGTGTGGATGAGCTTTTGATTCCCATTTTCTTCTCTTCAGCCCCAGTTGATACGCCTTTATAATCACGCTCAACAATGAAAGCTGAGAATTGTTCACCGTCGATTTTTGCGTATACACAGAAGACATCTGCAAAACCTGCATTTGTAATCCATTGTTTTTCACCATTTAGAATATAGTGTGTTCCTTCGGCATTCAATTTCGCTGTCGTTTTTGCTCCCAAGGCATCTGAACCTGAGCTTGGTTCCGTTAAGGCATACGCAGCAATCTTCTCACCCGTTGCCAGTAAAGGGAGGTATTTTTTCTTTTGTTCTTCATTCCCGAATAATACGATCGGCAAAGATCCGATACCTACATGTGCACCATGCGTAATTCCAAAGCCGCCTGAAAGTGCCATTTTTTCTGTAATCAATGCCGAACTGATTTTATCAAGACCCAATCCGCTGTATTCCTCAGGAACGTCAGCACCAAGTAAACCGATTTCACCTGCATGCTTCAGTAATTTAACGGAACGGTCAAATTCATGGTTTTCTAAATGTTCAACCTGCGGCAGAATTTCATTCACTACGAAATCCTCGGCAGTTTTGGCGATCATTTTATGCTCATCAGTATAATCTTCCGGTGTAAACACTTGATCATACGTAATATCTTCCACTAAAAAGGCTCCGCCTTTAATGAGGTTATCTGTAGTTTGATTGGACATGTTATTTCCTCCTAAGTATTTAAGATAGTAAACCCGCCGGAAGCATGACAGCTTCCGGGAGGGGTGGGATTACGCCAATAATTCAAATACTCCTGCAGCACCCATTCCGCCACCGATACACATTGTCACGACTCCGAACTGTTGGTTTCTGCGTTTCATTTCATGCAGCAGGCTTAATGTCAATTTTGCCCCCGAACATCCTAGTGGATGGCCTAAGGCGATGGCTCCGCCATTTACATTGACAATCTCTTCATTCAAACCGAGCTCACGAATGATTTGAATGGATTGGGAAGCAAAAGCTTCATTCAATTCGAATAAGCCAATATCCGATAACTCAAGACCCGCTAGCTTCAAAGCTTTAGGTATGGCTGCAATCGGTCCGATGCCCATGATTTCAGGCGGTACTCCTGCTACAGCAAAGGAACGGAACTTACCCATCGGTTTCATCCCTAATGAAGAGGCCTTTTCCCCATCCATGACCATGACCGCGGCTGCACCATCACTCGTTTGTGATGAATTGCCTGCTGTTACGGATCCTGTAACAGAGAATGCAGGTCTTAGTTTTTTTAGCACTTCAGCAGTGGTGCCTGGACGAACGCCCTCATCCTGTGTAAATGTAAATGATTTTTCCTTTAACTTAAGATCTGGTCCCACTGAACGAAGGGTTACGTCAACCGGTACGATCTCATCCGAAAACTTTCCTTCTGCAATGGCCTTTGCCGCCTTTTGATGACTACGAACAGAAAATGCGTCTTGATCGTCACGGGAAATGCCGTATTTTTTTGCAACAGCTTCAGCAGTGTGACCCATCCCCATATAATATTCAGGTGCCGTTTCCGCAAGTCTCGCGTTCGGACGTGTTACATGGCCCATCATTGGCAAAAGGCTCATGGACTCCGCTCCGCCTGCAATGACAGTATCACTTTGGCCGAGCATGATCCTTTCCGCACCATAAGCGATGCTTTGCAGCCCGCTTGAACAGTAACGATTAATCGTTATGGCTGGTACTGTATAAGGCAATCCTGCCAATGCACCAATGTTCCGAGCCATGTTCAATCCTTGTTCCGCTTCAGGCATTGCACAACCGATAATCAGGTCATCGATGGTGCCTTCATAATTCCCTGCACGCTTTAACGTTTCCTTTACGACAAGAGCCCCTAAATCATCAGGACGTACACTGGCGAGAGAACCTTTTTTCGCTCTTCCTACCGGAGTCCTTGCTCCAGCTACTATTACCGCTTCTTTCATGAGGATCCCCCTTACTCATTTTTAAGCTATCAATCTATTGATCTCGTTTTATCCATTTCTTCATCTATTCATCAATTACGGAGTGGTTTGCCTTTAACAAGCATATGCTGCATCCTTGCCTGCGATTTCGGAGTCGAAATCAGTTTTAGGAATGCCTGTTTTTCCAGGTTCAAAATATACTGTTCATCTACTTCCGTGCCAAATGGGAGTTTTCCTCCTGCCAGGACGTATGCAAGCTCTTTGGCTATGACAAGGTCATGGTCTGATAAGAAACCTGAAAGGCGCATGGATTCCGCCCCTAATAGAAGTGCGGCATATCCCGTTTCACCAACGACAGGAATCTTTGTGCGGGTCGGAGCGGTATAACCTTGTTCATGCATGGAAAGTACCGCCTGTTTCGCATCATATAGCTGATGATCCGCATTCACGCTTATTCCATCCGCTGAATTAAGGAAATTGTTCCCTCTCGCTTCCTCGGCGGAGGTCGAAACTTTTGCCATGGCGACCGTTTCAAATACTTGGTTGGCCACTTTCTGTAAGTCGAAGTCGACGCCCTTCGGCATATTCCTCAACGTCTTCACATAAAGTTCTTTAGTCCCGCCGCCGCCTGGGATTAAACCTACACCAGGTTCCACTAGGCCCATATACGTTTCAGTCGTTGCCTGGATGCGCGCTGCCGGAAGGGACACTTCAGCACCCCCGCCAAGTGTCATATTAAACGGGGCAACCACTACAGGGACTGCACTGTACTTAATTTTAAGCATCGCCTGTTGGAATTGGCTGATGACCATATCGAGTTCAAAAATATTGTCATCCTGCGCTTCCATCAGCATCATTGCAATATTAGCGCCGACACAGAAATTCTTTCCTTGGTTTCCGATGACCAAGCCTTTAAAATTCGCTTCCGCCTCGTCGACCGCCGCATTGATCATTTGTATGATATCCAGGCCGATTGCATTATTTGGTGAAGTGAATTCAAGCAGAGCCACTCCATCGCCAATATCCATCAAGCTTGCACCACTGTTTTTCTTGATTACGCCTTTTTGCTTCTTGATCGCTTTAAGATTGATCACTTTAGGATTTTCGACAAGTTCCTTATATTCACCATTATCATAATAGTGAACTATGCCATTTTCTTCTTTATAGAAAGAAGTGATGCCTTTAGCGAGCATATTCTTCACCCATTGCGGAACGGTGATGCCTTCCGCTTCCATTCGGGCTACCGATTTTTCTACACCTATCGCATCCCAGGTTTCAAATGGGCCTGTAGACCATCCGAAGCCCCATTTCATCGCTTGATCGATTGCCACGATGTCATCCGCGATGTCTCCAAGCAGCTGGGCTGAATACACAAGCGCCGGATTCAGAACATTCCAAAGTAATTGGCCGGCACGATCTTCGCTATAAACAAGCGCTTTCATTTTATTTTCCAAGCCCTTGGCCTGTTTAGCCATTTCGACTGAAGGCGTTTTTAATCTTTTTCGTGCATCATATTCAAGGGTTTCGGGATTCAGTTCAAGGATTTCCTTTCCTTTTTTCAAGAAAAATCCTTGGCCTGACTTGCTTCCAAGCCACCCATTCTTAAGCATTTCATTCATGAAATCAGGTATTTTGAAAACTTCTTTTTCTTCTCCATCCACCTGTTCATATACGTTTCCGGCAACATGTGCAAAGGTATCCAATCCAACTACATCAAGTGTCCGGAAAGTCGCGCTAGTTGCTCTTCCAATCAACGGACCTGTAACCGAATCGACCTCACCGACACTGTATCCGCCTTTTTGCATTTCCCGCAGAGTGACCAATAAACCATAAGTTCCAATGCGGTTTGCGATGAAGTTAGGGGTATCCTTGGCCTCGACGACACCTTTTCCCAGTACATCTTCGCCAAATCGTTTCATATATTCGAGCACTTCTGGTGAAGTTGCCTTAGTAGGGATGATCTCCAACAATTTAAGATAACGCGGCGGATTGAAGAAGTGGGTTCCCAGGAAATGCTTTTGAAAGTCCTCCGAACGGCCTTCTGCCATCGCTTCAATTGAAATTCCGGAGGTATTCGATGAAACGATGCTTCCTGGTTTACGATGCTGATCAACCTGGGCGAACACACTTTGCTTAACCTCAAGCTTCTCAACGACCACTTCGATGATCCAATCGACATCCTTTAAACGACTTATATCATCTTCCAGGTTTCCTGCCTCGATCAACGCAATGTTTCCCTTGGCCGAAAGCGGAGCTGGTTTCTGTTTTAAAAGTTTCGTAATCGCTGTTTGGCTGATGCGGTTACGCACTTGTTTATTATCTAATGTCAGTCCCTTTTTCTTTTCATCCTCAGTGAGTTCACGAGGTACAATATCCAATAATAAAGTCGGAATGCCGATGTTAGCAAGGTGTGCAGCAATCCCTGATCCCATAACTCCTGACCCTAGAACAGCAGCCTTTCGTATTTGTCGAACCAAGTTCATATCCCCCTTACGCAATTTATTGAATGAATGCTCATTCATTTTTAATTCAAAAAAATTTTGAATATTTTTTCTTATTACTAATATAGAATATATTTGGAAATTCCGCAATGATTAAACAGGAAAAAAAATATTTTTTTCTCCGAGTTCTTTCGGTTATTTCTCCTCCGTTCAGTAAAAAATAACCGGGCAGGAGGTGACTTATATAATGAAGCGTAAAGATAACCCTTCTAAAGCAGCCGTAAGCGCAGCAAGCGTTAAAGGCAATGCCGGACCTGGCGCTGAACGTCAACACGGAATCAATAAAGTGAACAGCCAGAACAATCAGTTCAAAAGATAATCCTTCTTAATTTGAGCAGCCGTCCCTTATCCGGGGCGGCTCTCGCTTCCTATTTCTTGAATAGGCCTTTTAAAACGAAAGCAATATTGGCCGGTCTCTCCGCAAGGCGGCGCATGAAATATCCATACCAATCCGTACCATAAGGAACATACACCCTCACCTTATATCCTTCTTTAGCAAGTTCAAGCTGCTTTTCAGTACGGATCCCATATAACATTTGAAATTCAAAGGAATCCCGGGGAAATCCCTGATCCTCGACCAAGTCCCTCGTATAATCAATGATTTTATCATCATGTGTGGCAACGGCTGTGTAATGGCCATTTTGCATATGCATCTTGATGATTTTCTTGAAATTCTCATCCACATCTTTTTTGTCGGGAAAAGCCACTTCCCTCGGTTCTTTATAAGCCCCTTTAACAAGTCTTAGATTCGGATGGTATGCATCCAGCTCCTCAATATCCCTCTCAGTCCGATAAAGATAAGCTTGAATGACAGTCCCCAATTCATTATATTCAGACTTCAGGTTTTTGAATACATCCAAAGTCGGCTGACAGCGCGGAAAATCTTCCATATCAAGCGTCACGAAAACACTATGGACTTTAGCTTCCTCCAAGATCCTCCGCATGTTATTCATTACGACGTGTTCGGACACATCCAAGCCCATCGAGGTCAGCTTCAGGGATAACTGTGAATCCAGTTCATTTGTGCCAATCATCCGGATAGCTTCGATGCACTCATCTGCCATCTTCCCTGCTTCTTGTTCATCTTCAATGAATTCACCTAAATAATCAATGGTGACAGCAAGCCCTTTCCGGTTAAGATCAGCAATCACATTACATGCCATATCCAAGGATTCTCCTGCCACGAAACGAGATGCACCAAACCGCAGCCCGTATTTTTTCGCTGCCTTGGTCATAGCTTTATTCTTTGATAAAAAAAGGAATAGATTTTTCAATATTCTTTCCATCTGCATTCCCCTCCAAATCATTTTGGAAAATAGATGCACAAGATTATTTTACCATTTAATTCATTTTTCAGATATTTAGAATCAAGAATAAAAAATTTCATGAAGGGAAAATTAAGCTCGTTTAAAGAACACTTAAGGAGGCAGAATGATGGAACAGCAAAATTCGTTTAATAGCCAACAGCAGTCGTCCGGCTTAATGAAACAGCCGCCGGAAATGGTTTCGGTTAAAGATAGCCTATACTTAACTGATATGCTTGCATGGAATCTGAATGCGGTTAAAAAAGCACATTTTTTTGCCACACAATGTAAGGACCCGCAAATCATTGATGCGTTAAACCGCTGCGGACTCATGCATCAACGCCATTACGATACCATTTTGAAACATTTGAACCCGAACCAAAACCAGGGTCAACAACAATATCAATAAAGGAGGGTTCTTGATGCCCAATGAAAACAAAGTCCAAAATCCCGAATCTCCCGTGGCAAAGACACCGCAAATGAATGACAGGGACTTTATAAATGATATGCTTTCAACTGAAAAGTACTTTTGCAACTCCCTTTCCGTTGCCCTGCATGAAATGAGTAACCAAGCATTATTCCAAGACATTTTCTCCATTTCCAAAGAAAATCAGGAGATGCAGCGTGAACTCTATAACCTTATGTTCGAAAAAGGCTGGTATAGTTTAGAAAAGGCGCAAGCTACCAGCTTAGGCCAATCGTATCAACAATTTTCCGGTTATAAAAATCAATTCCCATCTGGAACGAACATTCAATAAAAAAACATTCAGGGGAGAGGATTCTGCTCCTTTTGTTTTTTTGCTACAAATAAAGCCGGCCTATCGGGGGCCGGCTTTCAAACTGTCTGCTGTTTTATTAGGATTTGTACAATTTAAACGTTAGATTTCCACTCCAGTCACTCGCTTTCCGCGGGCGGTCCGGGAGCCTCCTTAAAACTTGAAGTAATAATGTTGCTTTCTAAAAATCATTCTATTCAGCGAGATTTACTTGAAATGATTACCTTTGAAAAAAGCGAGCGTCGCTATAAAGATATAAATCTGTTGTAACAGATTATTTAAAGATCGCTACGGAGAACAAGTTCCACACAACGAAAGCCGGCCCATCGGGGGCCGGCTTTATATTTAGATATCCGTTGAAAACATATACTTCTTATAGTGATACCGAATGCTGAATATTAAGCCCATGGCCATCATGTTCCCCATGAGCGAGCTTCCTCCATAACTGACAAATGGAAGCGGAATCCCCGTTATCGGCAAAAGGCCTACAGTCATGCCGATATTTTGAAAAACGTGAAACGTCAACATGCTTATAACGCCAACACAGATATATGTATAGAAGTTATTTTTCGTGTCCATTCCCGTTTTTGTTATATGGTAAATTAATAGGAAAAACAAGGAAATAATGATACTTGATCCGATGAAGCCGAATTCTTCACCGATGATGCTGAAAATGAAATCCGAATGACTCTCGGGCAAATACACTTCCCTCGAGCCGATTCCCTTGCCTGTGGTCTGGCCGGAGCCGATGGCCAGTAAGGACTTGGTTAAGTGATACCCTTCGGAGCTGGCATAATTATATGGATCCAGCCAAGAATAGATACGGCCGAATTGATAGGATTTTACCCCTAGGTATTTTTCCAGGATTTCCGGCTTCCAAAGTACAAAGTACAGGACCGTTGAAGCGACGACAATTCCTCCCGAAACGATCGGCAGCAGGATCTTCCATGTTACCCCTGATATGAAAATCATTCCGAGCATGATTGACATGATGACAAGCGAGGTACCCAAATCCGGCTGTTGCATGATTAACAATAAGGGCGCACCGGTCACAAGACCGATCTTAATTAGCAGCCAGATATCCGTTTGAATCGTTTTCAGCGTGTTTTTGAGATGATGGTTCGATATGACATTGGCTAGAGCCAAAATCAGGAAAACCTTCATGAATTCCGATGGCTGAATCGAACCGATTCCCGGAATGATGAACCAACTTTTTGCACCATTCCGGACAGGAACGATGCTTTCCGGCATAATGATCAGCAAAAAAAGCAAAAACAATCCGAATCCATACGCGTACCAAGATATTTTTTTCAACTGATCCGAATCCAAGGTGATGAAACCTAAGACGATTCCGATTCCAACTATATACCAAAAAATTTGTTTAATTAAGAAGTTTTCAGCGTACTGTCCAGTCGTTTGGGCACTATAGATTGCTAAGCAACTTCCGACGCATAATAACAGCAATATTGTGACCAAAGAAAAATCTATTCGTGATGAAAATTTATTTTGTTCTTCCATACTTAACTCTCCCTTAAAAAGGCTCCTGCGATATATCTATAAATACACTTATTCATTATACTTTAAACAAATAAAATCACAACTATATAGAAGAATAGTTTACAGGCTTCATGGAGTTATTTCCATGAAGCCTGTAGGCAGGGAGAGTTATGCATGTGATTCCTTTGATTTTCTCCGTTTCAGCAATAGGCTGACCAATCCATGGCTTGGGGAAAAGAGAAAGGCCAATCCGAATAATATGGCGGCCGAACCCACCATGCAGCCTGATATCGAGGCATCCAAAATGGTGGCTGAATAGTAGCCGATGATGGAACTTAGCACCCCGACCCCGATACTGACCAATATCATGCTGCTTAAACGGTCTGACAGAAGATAAGCCGTTGCCGCTGGTATGATGAGCATTCCAACTACTAAAATGGAGCCTACACTATCAAAAGAAGCTACAGTTGTCAGTGAAATGAGGCTCATCAATAAGTAATGGAAAAACAGTACAGGAATCCCCATTGCAGCCGCAAGTGATGGATCAAAAGAAACGAGTTTAAACTGTTTGAAGAAAAGGAAGATCAGTATGAGGTTCAGGATAAAACAACTGCCGACTATCCAAACAGCTTTTGGTCCAGCCTCGATTCCCGCGATTGTCATCGTGTTCCAGGGAGTATAGGCTATTTCGCCATAAAGGACATGTTCAAGGTCAAAATCTATTTGTTGCGTATACAGGCTCACGAGTACGATCCCCGTTGCAAAAAGGGAAGTGAATACAATCCCGATCGCCGCGTCGGATTGAACGCCCGACGATTGGAAAAGCTGGATCAAGAATACGGTAAGCAAGCCGAGCGCAGCAGCCCCGATCAACATTGGAACGGAGTCACGAGTCCCGGTTATTAAAAACGCCAATACGATACCCGGCAAAACGGAATGACTGATGGCATCCCCAATCAATGTCATTTTCCTGACTATCAAAAAACATCCTACTACACTGCAAGAACCCGCCACCAATGCCCCGACTAATATAATCCAAAAATCATTCATGATGTGTGGCTCCCTTTCCTTCTATCCTGTTCGAGAGAATATTTCTTTTTCGTCGACACCCTTCTCCATACAGATGAAAGCACTCCGCGTTTAGGAGCAAAAAGCATGGAGAAGAAAAACCATACCGTCGCGGATAAGACAATTAACGGTCCTGTTGGCAAATCATTGACCGATGTACTGATCAACGTTCCAGAAACACCGCTCAACATACCGAATATACCAGACAGGATGATCATGATATGCAGCCGCTCCGTCCAATACCTGGCAGAAACCGCAGGCGTGATCAGTAAAGATGCCATCAATACGACGCCTACAGCCTGGATACCGATCACTACAGCTGCCACGATCAGCATCATGATGAAATAATCCAGAAAAACAACCGGCAATCCCATCCCCTTAGCAAACCCAGGGTCAAAGGACAGTAATTTGAATTCTTTAAAAAATACGGTACAAGTGAAAATGAGAATAAAGGAAACCGTCATCATCATATACACATCGGACATGACCATTGACGCCGTCTGCCCGAATAAAAACGTATCCAAACCACTCTGGTTTCCATACTCGCTCTGCTGGATCTGCGTAAGCATGACAATTCCGAAGCCAAAGAAGGAGGATAAGACAATTCCCAAGGCTGCATCCTGCTTAATCTTGCTGTATCTCGTAAGCACACTGATCAAGAAAACAGCCACTAAGCCAGCTAGGGCCGCACCTATCAGAAAGTAGGAAGTGGATTTCACTCCAGTTAACATAAAGGCTACACAGATACCTGGTAATGCTGCATGTGCGAGCGTGTCACCAAGCAAAGACTGCTTTCTGAGGTAGGCAAAGCTGCCGATGACCCCGCTGCTTAATCCGAGGAACATCGTGCCAAGCAATATCCACCTTGTATTTGGATCAGTAATAATATCCAGTATGTTCATCGTGTGCACCTCATTTTAATAAAAGGCCGGACTTTGTGTCTGATAGTATCGCTAGGCGGCCTCCATATGTTTCCTGTAAGTATTCGGGAATGAACACTTCTTCTGTCGGACCTATTTTCATCACCTTTTTATTCAATAACATCGTCCAGTCGAAATATTCCTTCACGGTAGATAGGTCATGGTGCACAACCAGAACGGTTTTGCCTTTTTCCTTCAATTCCATCAGCAATTGTATGATTGCTTTCTCCGTTGCGGCATCCACTCCTACGAACGGTTCATCCATAAAATAAATATCCGCTTCCTGTGCCAATGCACGGGCCAGGAATATCCGTTGCTGCTGTCCGCCTGATAGCTGGCTGATTTGGCGGTTAGCATATTCAGCCATCCCCACCTTTTCCAGGCACTCCATCCCCTTCTGCCTTTCGGACTTACCTGGCCGCTTCAGCCATCCGAGATGACCATATCTGCCCATCATCACGACATCGAGTGCGTTGGTCGGAAAATCCCAATCCACTGACTCCCGCTGTGGTACATACCCGATACTCTTCCTCATCGATTTATAAGTAGAACCCTTTATTGTGATTTGCCCCGATATTTTCGGAATCAATTCGAGTATTCCCTTTATCAAAGTGGACTTCCCTGCTCCATTGGGGCCTATGATACCAATTAAATTTCCTTCCGGCACCTCAAACGAGACATCTTCGACAACCGGCTTCTTATGATAAGCAATCGTTAAACCTTCGACCTTCAAAGCTGCTTGATTCATAGTTTCTCCCCCCTATTTCAATGCACGGACGATGGTGTCGGTATTATGACGGACCATTCCGATATACGTTCCTTCTTCCGTCCCTTTTTCACCCATTGCATCCGAGAACAATTCCCCGCCGATTTCCACTTTGTGCCCCTGCTTACCCGCTCCTTGAATGACAGCCTCGATAGCCTTCCTTGGTACGCTTGACTCAATGAAAATCGCTTTTATTTTGTTCTCCACAAGATAATTCCGCATATCCGTCACATCTTTTGATCCATATTCCGATAAAGTATTGATCCCTTGGAGACCTCTTACGTCCAGGCCATATGACTGCCCGTAGTATCCAAAAGCATCATGTGCTGTTACGAGAACCCGTTGATCTTCCGGTATTTTATTAATTTCCTCTTGAACATATTTATCAAGTTCCTCCAATTGCAGAACGTACTCCTCATAATTTTCACGATACTCTGCTTCATGTTCCTGATCATTGGCAATCAATTCTTTCTTGACTGCCTCCGCCGCAACGATCCAAAGCTTTACATCAAACCATACATGTGGATCATGTTCCGTTGCACTCACTTTGCGAAGCTGGTTCTCCTTGAAGTCCTCCGTTACGGCAATTGTCGGTTTATCCTTGCTCATCATTTCAAAGATATCCGTCATTTTCCCTTCAAGGTGCACACCGTTATAAAAAATCATATCGGCCGAATCCAAAGTCTCCACATCACCCTGTGTTGCTTTATAAAGATGGGGATCCACTCCGGGTCCCATTAAACTAGTGACCTCGACATGTTTACCGCCAATATTCTCCACCAAGTCCCCTATCATTCCTGTCGTAGCAACTACGTTCAATTTGCCATTGTCCTTATCCTGTTCGGTCGTGTCATTGCCGCACCCCGTTAAAATCAGCATTGCAGCAAGAACGCCCCCAATGGATTTTAGAAAACCCATCATAATCCCTCCCCTTTTTCATTTCCCTAAAAATGTTTGCCGAATGCAAAATTAAGTGTAAATTTTTTTACATTGTCGTAAATGCTAAAAAGTTTCCTCTATACAACTTATTTTATACTATACACAATTATACGAAAAAAGTGCAACTATTTTTCAAACATTAACAAAAAGACGAATGATTTTTACGCACAGCAAAAACTGTCAGGAATCTCCACTGGAGAGCTCTCTGACAGTCAGTTTTTCCGAACATGAAACGTAACAATGAAGTTATATTTATATTGTGGAGTTTTTATGGTGAATATAAACCATGGGGACTATTTCGGGACGACGTAAAATTCACGAGTAAATGTGCGGATCTCACGAATTCAAGTGCATTGCCACTCATTTTTCCTGTTTCAGGGAAACTGCCAAGTACGCAAATCCCAATTCAATTCCACAAAGCACAAACAGGGTGATTAAGGTTTGGAACATCATGATCTCCTCCTCCTCTAAGACTTATACCAATCTTAAAGGATGAAACCAATACCAGAACAAGACCTTATTTGAAGAAATCTTCAGCATGCTCACTCTGAACTCTTGCCCTGAAATGGGTTTCATACTGTACAATATATAAAAAGAAAAAACGGTGATACCATGACAAATATTAAAGAAATAGCTCAATGTGCCGGTGTATCTGTCTCAACCGTATCTCGTGTATTGAATGATCATCCATATGTAAGCCCCGATAAAAGAAAGAGCGTCTTAGAAGCGATCGATCGTTTGAATTATACGAGAAACATTAACGCCATTCATCTTTCAAAAGGCAAGACCAATCTTATCGGCATCATCATCCCCTTCAACAATCATCCATATTACGGAGCAATCGTTAACGGAATCACTAAACAGGCAAATGCAATCGGCTGTCATATCGTCATCTTTCAAACAAATTATGACAGAGAGAAAGAAATCCAGGCTTTTAATATGCTGCAAATGAAGCAGCTCGATGGCATCATCGTTTGTTCAAGGATTTCGGAAATGAAAATCCTCTTGGATTATCAAAAATACGGACCGATTATTTTATGTGAAGATACAGCCCAGGCCGAATTCTCATCCATCAGTATTGATCATTATGCCGCTTTCTCCTGTGCCCTTGAGTACGTAATTGCTAAAGGATATAAGAAAATCGGATACAGCCTCGGCCGTAAAAAGAGCAGAAATAGTTCCCATCGTACAAAGGCCTTTAACGATATCATTAGAAAACATAAACTGATAAACAACAAGGAATGGCTGTTTGAAGGCAGTTATCACATCAAAGACGGTGAACAATTGTTTCAGGATTGGAATTCAATGATGGACAAACCTGAAGCTCTCATCATCACGAATGATGACACGGCGGCAGGCTTCATTCTTACCGCTAAGAAATCGGGTACAAGGGTACCGGATGATGTGGCCATTCTCGGCTTCAATAATGATAGCCTGAGTGAAATGCTTGACATCACAACCATTTCCTTGCCACTGGAGTGGATTGGTAAAATGGCAGTGGATCTATTTGAGAATCCTGAAGTGGTCAAACATGTAAAACTGGACTATGCCCTTATAAAAAGGAGTACCGTTTAGTTATCAGGATGCTTTATTTTGGTATACCATCACTCGAATCTTTCATTTACTAGGAAAAAATAACCACATAAAATAACCATTGCGATATCCCAGAAGTTATTTTATAATTTTAATATAGTAAAGTTTACTCAATTACTAGCAATCTATTTACGTTTGCATGCAATTCATGAGTACAATCGTCCGACGTCACTTACAAACTGGCGCAACGATATTAGAAAATTGAATACTTCCTCATTTACCGATGAGTTAGAGGCTGCAGCTTATAAAAGTAAAACGGACGAGATTCTGGAAAATTAAAGACTCCGTTTGAAAGGATAAGTTGCCGAAGTTAGGGTATATTCCATGTATATTCTTGCTGGCGGTGTTACCGAACAGGAACACCACTGTCACGTTTTTTCAAAAAGCGTGGGGAGCTATCTTCGGAAGGATAAACGGGTTTATTATAAACAGCCGTCGATCTTTTTCGACTGCTGTTTTTTATTTTTCGTTCCCTTCCAATAAAAAGGAGTGTAACATCAATTGTCAAATTCACAATCAGCATCAAGCCCTACTGAACTGAAAAGGAGCCTGAAAGCGCGTCATTTAATGATGATTTCATTAGGTGGAACGATTGGAACAGGTTTATTTTTAGCAAGTGGCGGTGCCATTCATTCAGCCGGACCCGGCGGTGCCTTGGTGGCATACGCGGTCATCGGCATCATGGTTTATTACTTAATGACAAGTCTTGCAGAAATGGCAGCGTTCATGCCGGTGGCAGGTTCGTTCCGTGTCTATGCATCCAAGTTCGTCGATCCGTCTTTCGGTTTTGCGATTGGTTGGAACTACTGGTATAACTGGGCAATCACCATTGCCGCCGAATTGGCTGCCGTTGTCTTAATTATGAAGTTCTGGTTCCCGGATAGCCCTTCGTTTATCTGGAGTGCCATTGCGTTAATCACTATGTTTCTTATCAATTACATGTCAGTTAAAGGTTTCGGGGAAACGGAATTCTGGTTTGCCATGATCAAGGTCGTGACAGTCGTCATATTCTTGATTACGGGTGTACTGATCATTCTCGGAATCATGGGTGGGAATGACCCAATTGGTTTTTCCAATTTCACAATGGGCGAAGGTCCCTTTAACGGAGGGTTCTTCACGATTCTTGGCGTATTCATGGCTGCCGGCTTTTCATTCCAAGGAACGGAATTGCTTGGAGTGACTGCTGGTGAAAGTGAAGATCCAGAAAAAAATATCCCTAAAGCGATCAGATCCGTTTTCTGGCGCATCCTCTTGTTCTATATCCTTGCAATTTTCGTTATTGGAATGATCATTCCGTTTACGGATTCACGTTTATTGAGTCAAGATGTTGCCGTAAGTCCATTCACGCTTGTATTTGAACGTGCCGGCCTTGCCTTTGCTGCATCCATCATGAACGCGATCATTTTATCATCCGTACTCTCTGCAGGTAACTCTGGCATGTACGCTTCAACCCGTATGCTATGGGACCTGGCACGTGACGGGAAAGCACCGAAATTCCTAGGAAAATTAGATAAAAGAGGCGTACCTGTGAATGCACTTATCGTGACTTCATTAGTTGGCTGCGTTGCATTCTTAGCTTCATTTTTCGGTGATGGCGTCGTTTATATCTGGTTATTGAATGCTTCAGGCATGGCTGGATTCGTCACCTGGGTAGGGATTGCGATTGCCCATTATCGGTTCCGCAAAGCCTACGCTGCACAAGGACTTGATATCAATGATTTACCATTCCGTGCAAAAGGCTTCCCATTCGGGCCTATATTCGCACTTGTCCTTTGTATGATCATTATCATCGGACAAGGCTATCAGGCTTTCAGCAGCGATGGGATTGACTGGAATTCAATGTTCGTTTCCTACATTGGCTTGATTCTATTTTTCGTCCTATGGTTCGGCTATAAAATTAAGCATAAAACGAAAATCATTCCCCTTGAGGAATGTGATCTTAAATCAAAATAATACGCAAAGGACCTGTTCTTCCCTAATCGGAGAAGAACAGGTCCTTTTTTCATTTCAAATGATAAACACGGCATTCATATGGTTGCAGGGGTTTGCTTGAGATTCCTTCTTCCTCCTGATCATAATTCCCGATCAGCCTTGTGGCAGAATATGCATGCAGCTCTTCAGGCAAAGTATAGGGAGCCTGCTCTTCTTTAAAGTTGCATAGCACCAACAGCTTTTCTTCTTCAAATGACCTCGTGTAGGCAAATATTCGTTCATCATCCGGCAACAGCAATTCAAAACGGCCATAAACGACGATATCATGTTCCTTGCGTAATTGGATAAGCTTTTTATAAAAATGAAAAATGGAATTGTGATCATTGTAGGCCTTTTCTGCATTAATCTCGGGAAAATTGGGATTAACCTTAATCCAAGGAGTCCCTTGCGTGAATCCTGCGTTCCGGGAGTCATTCCACTGAATCGGTGTTCTCGCATTATCCCGGCTGCGGGCGTGGATGGCTGACATCATCCGCTCTTTTGACCAGCCATGAGAATTGACGAGTTCGTCATATGAATTCAATGTTTCGATATCCCGGTATTCATCGATGCCCTCAAATGCAACATTGGTCATGCCAAGCTCTTCCCCTTGATATATATAAGGTGTACCCTGAAGCATATGAAGACAAGCAGCAAGCATCTTAGCGCTTTCAATACGATACTTTCCATCATGACCAAACCTTGAGACAACCCGGGGCTGATCATGATTGTTCCAGTATAAACTGTTCCAGCCATCCCCCTCCAAACCAGTCTGCCATTTGGAGAGAATTCGCTTTAAATCGGTTAGCTTCCATTTATCGTTGCTCCATTTCCCTTCTGGTCCGCTCCCCAAATCCATATGTTCGAATTGAAAGACCATATGTAGCTCATCACGATCTTTACCTGTGAACAATTGCGCTTCCTCCGGTGTGACGCCTGGCATCTCCCCAACCGTAATCACGTCATATCCAGAAAGTGCCCGCTGATTGACTTCCTGCAAAAACTCATGTATGCGCGGGCCATTCAGGAAAAACGGGCTTCCGTCACCATATTGCTTCTCATGATGAACGGCTCCATCTGAATAGCTTTGATCTTTTGAAAGGAAGTTGATGACATCCATCCGGAAGCCATCGACACCTTTATCCAGCCACCAAGTCATGATGCTGTAGATTTCTTCACGGAGCTTAGGGTTCTCCCAGTTTAAATCCGGTTGTTTCCTGCTGAATAAATGTAAATAATATTCATCGGTTCCTTCATCATATTCCCATGCTGAACCTTTAAAAATGGACTCCCAATTATTTGGTTCTTTTCCATTCCTGCCAGGCTTCCAAATATAATAATCACGTTTCGGATTATCTTTTGAGGATCGGGATTCCTTGAACCACGGATGTTCATCTGAAGAATGGTTGACCACCAGGTCCATCATGATCTTCATTCCACGTTCATGAACCGCGTTCAACAACCTATCGAAATCTGCCATGGTCCCGAATTCAGTCATAATTGATTTATAATCACTGATATCGTACCCATTATCATCATTGGGAGATTGATAAACAGGGGATAGCCATATCACGTCCACTCCCAGCTCTTGTAAATAATCGAGCTTCATCAAAATCCCGTTTATATCCCCTATCCCATCGCCATCACTATCCATAAAACTCCTCGGATACACTTGATACACAACCGCTTCTTTCCACCATGCTTTGTCCATGTCTTTCCCCCTTTTTAGCCGCATTGATATAATCATTACACCAATACCCCTATTATAAAGGGGGAAACTTCAGAATATTCTACTTTTATTCAGCTATTCCCGTTTGAATCATTTCAATATCCAGATCCACCTCGATTGGAATATGGGGATATGCCTTCTCCCAATGTGTCTGATCAAAGTTTCTTGTTTTACTTTTAGCGTGATCACCGAGTGCAATCGGATCTATATTGTTCTCCTGAAACATGGTTACCATCTCATTTAATTTTTTACCAATGACATGCTCTGCCTTGGCCTCTATTTTATTCAGGTCCAAGGCTTTACCCAAGTCATAGCCTTGGACCTCCAGCAGACTAGCCTTTAATTTCACTTCAATCCTGACCTTGGGGTCTTGATTGGCATTCGAAATATGATAATGGACACGTGACACCACGTTATTGATATCAGTAAAGTCATTTTCTTTCCATTTAATTTCATAACTCCCCAGCTTAAAGTTTTCACTAAGGACTTTAAATAAAAACCCTTCCTCATAAGGAATATATTTACCAATATAACGGTCTTTTTTAAACAAGGCGATCCCTTTTATCCGTAATTGGTCCCCTGCCGTTTCCAATAAGGGCAAGACCGGGTCGATTCCTTTACCATGACACGCATATAAATACCTGTGGAGATCCGCATCAGGCAAATTAGTCCTGATATTCTGTTCGATCAGCTCTTTCACTTGAACCCCTGGAGTTTTAATCAACTTCGGCTCCATTTTAACTACATCCTCAGCTTTGCCATGAACGACCGCTAAATACAAATCCCTTCCCACCATTGGGTCCCGCCTATATGTATCGACATAATCATTCAACCCCTTGCTTGCCAATTCTTCACCATAGAGAATGACCGTCAGTCTCCCACCGACAATCGGGAATGGTGTTTTTGCATTTTCCTGCTGGCGGGCTGCCTTTATATCATGGGAGACCGCTTCATATACTTCTTTACCTAGATTTGCTTCCTCACCAGGCTGAGGAACGCTGACAACGACAGTACCTTTGACTTTTTTGTCTTCGGCATCATCATAACCTACGACTTCAGCGATTAAAATATCTTCTAATATTTGTTTTTCCACGCCGCAAGCCGTCATCAAGATACCTGCCAATGTTATAAAAAGAAGTCGGATTTTCATGATTTATGCCCCTTGAATTTATAGACAATCGACTGCCATATGAATAAGAGAGGAAGATACAAATAAACGATATAAAAACCAATTTCCGAACTGATCGTGTTAAACTTATCGATTCTATAGCGGTTATCCAATAAAATGCAGGAAACTAAAATGATTAACAGAATCAAGACCAACATCTTTTTCTGTCTAAATCCAAATACTCTTTTCGCTGTCCTGCTTGCTGCCCAAACCCCTATGCAAACATTCGGCAGCACCATGAACAGCCAAACGGAAATCCCTATGTATTCGAACCGTTCAATGAATGGAAGGTCTACGATTTTCCATAACGTCAGAGTTGCCCAGATTACATCTTTCAGTTGATCTTGATGATAGTAAGCTAATGAAACAATAATGGATACTAAATAAATCGACATAGTAAACAACGACCCTAAGTGGGCCCACTTTTGAGATTTTTCCCGATTTTTAATGAATGGATAATAAATGAGGAGTAATTCAAAACCAAGGTAATTCAGGGTCATTTTCTTACAGGCCTTCATGATTTCCAAAAAGGAATGATCAAGAAAAGGACCCAAATTTTCAAAGTGGGCATACTTCAATGGGAAATAGATCAAAAGGAATAATGGCGATCCGATAATAAGCCCGATTATGCAAAAACCAGTTATGACCCTGAACCCCCCCTCCACAAAACTATACACGAGAATAAGAATGATGGTTATTAACATCAGGACATTGACACCAGGGAACATCCAAACCTGAATGACTTCTAAATAAGTCCTGATAAGAATGATGGAGATCATTATAAAGTAGAGGATGAATAAAATATTGAAAGCATTTCCGACCCATTTACCAAACAAATCCTTGTGGATGGCGACCAAGTCAATTGTTTGTGGACCCCTGCCTAAAAGCCTGAAACACATCCAAAGCAGAACATTTATGATCAACCCTGATGTGAGGACCGATATCCATGCGTCTTGGCCAGCCTCTTTCGCTATGATCCGTTCAAACCCCAATATCCCTACTCCAATCTGCATGCCGGGCATGAGGAAAAAAACAAAAAAGGGAGATATTTGTTTAGTTTCATTTGGTTTGACTTCCATACTTTTCACCGCTTTCTACACCTTATTCATCAATATCGTTATGGGAGTTTCGCGTTTCCGCCTCCTTCCTTATCCTTAGCGGATTTTCCGTCCGCAGAAACTGCGGGCGTTTTTTCTGTTTTGAAAAAGGGAGGCGAATCAGACTATCTTTAAAGTCATGAATTCTTAACGGGTAAAGAGGATCTAAATATGGACTGCCAAGCGAAGTCAATCTCAATAAATGACTTAAAATGAATGCACTGCATAAAGCTATTCCAAACAGTCCGTAAAACTGCGCTGCAATTAGAAATGGAAAGCGGATAAGGCGAATCGTATTGCTGATTTGGTAAATAGGCACCGTAAATGAAGCCAAGGCAGCCAAAGCGACAAGCATCAACAAGACATTACTGACAAATCCCGCTTCAACAGCTGCTGTACCGATGACAATACCGCCAACAATACCGATGGTCGAGCCTACCTTAGCAGGCAGCCTGACCGCTGCTTCCCTGAGCAATTCGATTGTCCCTTCCAGCACGATCGCTTCCAAAATCGGCGGAAAAGGGATCACGCCCCTGGATGAGATTAGGATGGGCAGCAAATCCGTTGGAATCACTTGATAATGATACGTTAAAACGGCAACATACAGAGGTGAAGACAACACGGAAAACATCACCGCGAAAAGCCGAATCAAACGGAATGAAGTACCGAGATTCCAAATTTGAAAATAATCCTCAAATGACGAAAAGAACGAAATGATGGTATTGGGGCCAACTAATGCATGAGGAGATCCATCCAGCATGATTCCTATTTTCCCTTCCGATAATACACTGGCCAGATGATCAGGCCGCTCCGTATCAATCAGTTGCGGAAACATCGAATTCCGATTATCCGTGATCATCTGGCTTACAAACGAAATATCGACGATTGTATCATATTCTATATCTTCTATTCTTTGCATGACTGTATTAACGATCTGTTGATTTACTATCCCATCTATGTAGAGTACAGCTAATCTTGTTTGCGAGATGCTCCCGACCCGAAATTCCTTGGACTGCAATTCAGGAGTGGGCAACCGGTTACGGATCAGATTCAAATTGGAATCAAGCGATTCAACAAAGGCCTCCTTGGACCCAACGACCGTATACTCCGACTCGGGTGTTGAAATTTGCCTTTTCACACTATGAACACATGGAATCAGCAAACACATTTCATCATCTTGCCTGTATTGAACCATGACTGATCCGGCCAATACCAACCTTTGAATGTCTTTTAGATCAGCCGTCAATTTCATATCTTCCATCGGAATATCGCCTTTTAGTTGCTTAAGGACCTTCTTTGGTTGATTCGACATGACTGCCAATACTTGTTCATGAAGCTCTTGTGCACTAACCAGTGAATTGAAGTAGGAGATGGTATAGCCATCACCATCCGGGAATTGGAAGGTAAGAAAATCATTAGACGCTTTAAACTTTTTAAGGAGTTCCTGAAAATCCTTGGAAGTAACCTGAAAGGATGCTGCATCCATTTTCATCCTGCCCTTAAAAAACCTCACCATTCCACCCCCACTGCCTGTCCAAAGTTATCGTTCATTCGATTATTGTAACCACCCTATTTAAAGTTAGTCATGATTCACCGATATCCTTATAATGGGAAAAGACCTATCCGGAATCCACCGGATAAGTCTTTACGTCTTCATTCTTTATTGATTACCTTGGGCTTGGAAAAATCCGGGTTACAAGTTCACGGAACTCTTCAGCGAATCCTGCAACGGGTTTTCCATTCTCGATATCATTCGCATACCCTTCCATTCTTTGAACAAAGTCCGGGTTTGCCGACACATAGACTTGGTCTACCGATGGATCGGCTCCCCTTACTTTATCAGCAATTCTTTCTTTAAGGTCATTCGAGATATCCTTATCCCTGCCATCTTTTAATACTGCCCCTACATAAGCATTATTTTCAGTCACGATGACACTTGCGTTACTTACTTCCTTCATGGCTTCTACTCGATCTGAGATATCCTTGGAGACCCTCATATCGTTAATGCCATTACCGTTATCGTTATTGTTATTGTTATTGTTATCATTAACATTTTGCCTTGTGTCGCTTACATTCATCGGATTATCTAAATTATCCTGATGGGTACGGTTCAGGCCAAGATTTTCACTGGCACCTTCTTTATCATTAGTTGCACAACCTGTAATCACTAAAGCCATCATTGCACTTGATACTATCACTTTATAATTCACATTCATCACTCCTCAAAAATCATTTAATATTACTATTTGCGAGGAGTGGATAGTTTATTCAGAAGAAGTAATCTTCAAGCCGATAATTCCCACCAAAATGAAACCGACGAATACCAAACGCATCGCATCCTTAGGCTCGTTAAATACGATGATGCCTACCAGAACAGCTCCAAGTGCCCCTATTCCGGTCCAAATTGCATACGCTGTTCCCATAGGCAGGGTTTTTATCGCCGATGATAAAAAATAAAAACTAATGACCATACCGGCAATCGTTATGATAGAAGGAAATAATTTCGTAAAACCCTCGGTATACTTTAAACTTGTCGCCCATACCACTTCAAATAACCCTGCAATAACCAATTGAATCCATGCCATCTATCTTCCCTCCAATTACAGAAAAAGCCCGAAAGGTCATAAATCATAACCTCCCGGGCTTTTTTCCCTCCGTGTACGCAGATACTGCGCGTTTCTCTTGGACCATTCCGGTAAAATTCAACCGAGGAACCCTAGAAACTTATTATTTCCATACTATATCATGTAAATTTCATATCGGTCAAACACTCATGCATCGCTTCTGTTTCTAAGCTTCCACTTGTCACCTTTAATTGAAAACCAAATATTTTTAAAGGGTTCAGGTATTTCTTTAGCCGCATCAACCGTATATTGTACGGACTCTTTTTTATATTGAACATCTTCAGTGATTTCTTGCTGTGTCATGGCAAGTTGGTCCGTCTCCGATTTAATCTGGTCCGTTTTGGCCTGGATGCGTGTAACGGTTTCAGTCACATTTTCAATTGTCGGTTTGGAATCCTTAAATGTTTTAAAAGCAAAAAACGCTAAATAAATAATCGATCCGATAAAGAGGGCAAGACTAATATATACAATGATCACCTAGATTCCTCCTTTTATTTTACCTTTACTATACCCTTAATAATTGAGCAGAAAACGAATCCCTATGTATTTTCTTTTATGCCTGGTCATATTATTGAAAGAAAAAGGAGGAATGAAAATGAATCAAATGCCTCTGCTCAAAGCCTGTTTTAAAGCCGGAATCCACTTCATCATACATATGACCATACAGCAGGCTGCCACTATTGCAGGAATCATTTTTTTAATCATTCATCCAGAAGTTTTCAGCCCCCTTTGGCTTACACTGGCAACATCCGTCTTGATTCTGCTCCTGCTTTGAAGATTGTAAATAGCCTATCACTATGGATTTATTCGCTGAAACCCGCATCATGAAGCAACATTCAGAAGTACATAGGGAACCAAGCAGACAACAGGCCATCGCGTTGGATTTCACCCTTACTGCCAAAGAATTCAAACCCACGATGATCTATAAAGTTTAATCAATCGATTGATTAATAAGGAATTTGACTTGAACCCCCTTGTGACAGAAGAACTTCCCTCCCCTTCATATATTGATTACACTACATTTACCATTTTATCAACCGAAAATTTATTAGAAAATTACAAAATTTGTGTATAATTAGGCTATATTCATTAACTCTTAAGGAGGAATCATAGCATGGATACTCTTATTCAACAGTTCAGGAATTTGCCCACCACGGCGATTTCAGATGCAATGGAAGGATTGAGCAATCTGGAATCGGCAATAAAACCCTTAAAGGAAGAATTCCGTATCGCCGGACGAGCTTTGACCGTACAGATTCCCGTCGGTGATAATTCAGCCGTGTTAAAAGCAATCGGACAAGCAAAGCCTGGGGATATAATTGTCGTTGACAGCAAGGGTGATACATACCGCGCCATAGCAGGAGACTTTGTTGTCGGCATGATGCAGACCATGGAAATTGGCGGCCTCGTTGTTGATGGAGTCATTCGCGATTTAGAAGCAATTAAAGAACTGAATTTCCCTGTTTTCAGCAAAGGGTCGACGGTTGCCTCTAGCGGCAAGGCAGGTGTAGGCGAAACCAATGTCCCCATTTCCTGTGGAGGTGTCACCGTATTTCCAGGGGACATCATCATAGGGGACATAGATGGAGTCGTGGTCGTGCCGCAAGAAAAGGGTGAAGAAATCCTGGTCAAGGCAAAGGCTAAAATTTTGAAAGACGAACAGCGTGCTGAAAAATATGCAGGGAGGCCTGATGAAATTAGAAAGTATATTGCCATGATGACCAATAAAGGATGATGCATATAAAAAAACAGGCAGGAAGCGATGGCTTCCTGCCTGTTCTTTTCATTAGCCTTATTTATCGGTCTTATCTTCCTTAGAAGCCTCTTCATCATAAGTGTAATCATAATCAGTAGGATCAATCGGTTTAAAGCCGTTTGGAGTATAGAAACGGAGTAAGTCACCGTTCACTACTTGGTCGGATAAATTGAGCATCGTTTCAGCTCTCGTTTTATAATTGAGGATTTCATCAGTTTCCTCGACCAATTCTCCTGTTTTAGTATCGTAGTATTTCCCTTTAATGGAAGTGACATCCGGAGTTACAAAATCACCATTCCTGAAAGGTACCACTTCATTATGATCTTTTGACAATAAATCGGAACCGAATTGTACATAATCTTTAGATTCAATTCCTAACAGATGCAATAAAGTCGGGAGAAGGTCAATCTGTCCTCCGTATTGGTGCATTTCCCCGCCTTCAACTCCTGGAACATGAATCAATAATGGTACACGTTGCAATTGGGCATTCTCAAATGCGCCAACATCCTTGCCAAGTACTTTTGACATGGCTTCTTTATGGTTTTCTGAAATACCATAGTGATCACCATACATAACGATTACCGAATTATCATAAAGACCGGATTCCTTCAGATAATCGAAAAACTCTTTAAGTGCCTCATCTGCATAGCGTGCAGTTTGGAAGTAACTATCAACGGAAGCATCGCCTGTCGTATGCTTACCGATTGTTGCTTTTTCCTGATCCATGGAATATGGGAAATGATGAGACACCGTTATGAATTTCGTATAGAAAGGTTGTTTAAGCGTTTCTAACATTGGAATCGATTCCTTAAAGAAAGGCTTATCCATCAATCCATAACTTAGTACTTCCTCTTTATTTTCCATATTATAATGGTTAGCATCAAAGAACTGGTTAAAACCAAGAGACTTATACATATTATCCCGGTTCCAGAAAGATTTGTAATTACCATGGAACACAGCAGATGTGTATCCTTGTTGTCCTAAAATAGCTGGTGCCGCTTGATACGTATTTTGGGAACGGTTTGTGAATGCTGCCCCCTGTGGTAAACCGAACAGGGAATTTTCAAGCATGAATTCAGCATCTGCCGTTTTACCTTGGCCTACTTGATGGAAGAAATTATCAAAGTGCATGAAATCTGACTTATCTGCTGCAAGTGAGTTCAAAAATGGAGTTACTTCTTCCCCATTCAACTTATAATCAATCAGGAAATTCTGCATTGATTCCAAATGCAGGTAGATAACATTCTTACCTTTGGCTGCACCAAAATACTCAGGGTTCGGTTCAGCGCTTGTTGCTTTCGTATAGTTGACGACTTCTGCGATATCCGTGCTGTTAGCCGTCGCACGCTGAGCGTATGTTTTAGTATTCTGAACGGCATCATAAACCGTATAGTTGAACATGCCCAAATATTTGACGATATAGTTTCGGTCGAATGTTCTTGATAATAATTGCGGGCGATCCTTTTCAGCAAGTCCCAAATTGATCGCGAAAATTGCAAGTCCCGCTAGGTAAACCATTCCGACTGTACGGCGTTTGACTTTGAAGTCTTCCATTTTAAGGTCTTTGAATCTGTACAACACGATCAAAAGAACCGTATCAAGGAAATAAAATACGTCATGGCCTTTAAATAATTCTAAAATACTCGGTCCTAAATCCCCGGCATTTTGCACTTGAGTCAAGGTTGGCAATGTAATGAAATCGGTAAATGACCGGTAGTATACAATATTGAAGAATAACCATAGTGACATCAATAGATTCAACCTGATGATCCATTTAAACGATTTTTTGCCTCTAGCCAATAGTGCCAAGCCAAAGAATAAAATGGCTGAACTTATCGGGTTTATGAACAGCAAGAACTGTTGCAGGCCATTTTCAAGGCCTAAGTTAAATTCAATTCGATATCCAATATACGTTTTTATCCAAAACAAGACTACCGCAATAAAGAAAAAGCCTAGTATGTTATCTGCAAATAAATGCCGGCTTTTTTTAAGAAAATTATTCATGCTTTCACCTCTATTAATCTAGTGGTTTATTTATATAAATTTTTACAAACTTACAAAAGACGGAAAATCGGAAACCTTATAATAGCATTCTTTCACTTGGATAGTCAAGATTGTGTGAAAACCACCTTTTGTCACATCCATATCTTATATCCAGAACACTTCTTTAGCTTATGAACAAGCCTTTGAAAAAATAACAGAGTTTCGCCCGTCTCGAATGTTCAGCGCACCTA
Organism: Peribacillus sp. Aquil_B1; assembly: GCF_022603275.1. Classification (NCBI taxonomy): domain Bacteria; kingdom Bacillati; phylum Bacillota; class Bacilli; order Caryophanales; family Bacillaceae; genus Peribacillus; species Peribacillus sp. Aquil_B1. Next base: position 185,611 of record NZ_JAKXEE010000003.1, read on the forward strand.
TAACAAATATATAGGAACTCCATGTCTTAATCCAATAAATATTACCGTAACTTTATGGGGTGACTGCGGAAGACAGTCATTGTTTATTTTCACGTCCTTGAGCCTTTTCCATTATAAACGACTCTTTATAAAAAAACCAGCACATTACAAAATATGTAAAGATATAAATCTTCAATTATTGAATTCTACCTGAAATCCCCAGGATTCCTTTCCCGATAATTCGACAGTCGAAAATGAAGTGCCGCTTACATGGATGCATCTCTCCTCCGCACTTTTGTACCCATTCAAAAATCCAAGCCTGCAAAAGTTTGACCCGTTCATAATTGCATCCTGCCGCTCCGAAATCACATAAAATAACAAGTGGGTTTCGTGTAATATCGACATCATTCCCCTATGGCTTATTTATTAGCTATTTTTAAATAATTTTCCCTTAAAATGATGATCATATTATTTTTATATTTTTACTTTAGAGGAAAATTTTTATTATCCATAAAAGATTTGATTTACCAAAATTAACTTAAATTACAATTTGAAAACCTCTTTTAGGAACCGGAATGTCTTAAGTATCCATGGATTTGCCATTATAATAGGAAGAAACTGATTTTTTCATATTGGCTGAAGGGCCATTTTCTTGCGATTGAAGCCCATTTAAGCTATATATCAGCGGCAACAGGTGGAATATAAACCTTGTCCTTTTCCATTCCCCTTAATTGGGTTGTGGGCGCCTTATTATAAGCTTACCTGTGTATTGTAGGAATTCTTTTCTTCCCCTTTGTTAGTATATTTGTTTCATCCAGCTTTATTATAAAAAATAAAAAAATCCTGCCCACGATCGAGGACAGGATTTTCATTAATCATATTTATATTACTTAATGCCTTCTGAAACTTCTTTAACCATAGCGTCAACAGATTCTAAACCGCCGCCTGATAAGTACCAGTAGTTAGGGTCTAGATAAATGATGTTACCTTCTTTAAATGCCTTTGTATTTTTTACAATGTCATTTTCAATCGTTTCTTTCGCTGCAGCTCCATCACCGGCAACAGCATCTCTGTCTACAACGAATAGGTAGTCAGGATTCTTTTCAGCAATGTATTCGAAAGAAATACTTTGACCATGTGTCGATACTTCCAATTTATCATCTACTGCAGGTACTCCGAATACATCATGGATGATTCCAAATCTTGAATCCGGTCCGTAAGCACTTACTTTTCCGCCGCTAGCAAGAACGATTAAACCAGTTTTGTCAGTTGGGGCTTTTTCTTTCAAGGCATTAATGTTCTCTTCAACACTTGCCAATTGTTTAGCTGCTTCGTCTTTTTTATCGAAGATTTTACCTAAAAGTGTTACGTTTTCTTCAAAGGATTCCATATACTTTGTAGTATCCACACCCACAAAAACAGTAGGGGCAATTTTGCTTAATTCTTCATATGCTTCAGATTGACGGCCAGAAATAAGGATTAAATCAGGTGCAATTTCGTTGATTTTTTCGAAGTCAGGCTCTTTTAATCCGCCGGCATTTTCAGTTGTACCTTCATATTTAGAAAGGTATTCTGGAAGGCCATCATGAGGAACAGCTGCAACTTCCACACCCAATTTATCAAGAGTATCAAGAGTACCCATATCGAATACAACGACTTTTTCAGGGTTTGTTTTTACTTTCGTTTCGCCTAGTTGATGCTTAACCGTAATTTCTTCGCTTTTAGCACTTTCCTTTTTCGCGCTTGATTCTTCTTTTTCCTTATCTGATCCACAAGCAGCAGCCACTACAGCCAGCATTGCAACCAAAAGCAGTAAGGATAATTTCTTAATCATTATGGTCACCTCAAAAATTTTTTTATTTAAAATTACATATTGAATCCTCACCATCACAGAGTTCACCTTCAACACTTTCCCTGCTAGATGAACAGGAGGCGGCTAAAGTCTTGGGCGCCCGCCAACTCTTAACTGCCTAAGAAGCGTACGAGGTGATTTCTGGACGGCTACGAATACTGAAGTAATTTAAAACCAAATGGATTTGTCTTACGTGAAGTACACACAGATCTTATTGTCATTGATACTTTGGATTTCAATATCCATATCATAAATTTCCTTTAATACATTGGAATTGATGACTTGCTCGGTAGGTCCATTATGAACAACCTTGCCATCCTTTAATGCGACAATATAGTCGGAATAACAGGAAGCAAAATTAATGTCATGAATGACGATAATGACCGTTTTCCCCAATTCATCGGCCAATCTCCTCAATACCTTCATGATTTGGACGGAATGCTTCATATCAAGATTGTTCAGGGGTTCATCAAGTAGTACATACTCCGTGTTCTGAGCAATAACCATGGCAATGAAGGCCCGCTGTTGCTGCCCGCCGCTAAGCTGGTCAAGAAACTTATCCTGCATGTCAGCAAGTTCCATATATTCAATCGCTTCATCGACGTATTTCCAATCCTCTTTCGTCAGTTTGCCTTGTGAATAAGGAAAACGGCCAAAGGCGACGAGTTCACGAATCGTTAAACGGATATTGATATGGTTAGCCTGTTTTAAGATGGCAATCTTTTTCGCAAGTTCATTGCTATTGAATTTCCCCATATCCTTACCCTCGATCAGGACTTCTCCTGAATCCCGGGTAATGAGACGGCTGATCATTGAAAGGACGGTACTTTTCCCCGCTCCATTGGGACCGATGAAGGATGTGATTTTCCCTTTCATTATTTCAATGGAAACATCCTCGACAACCGTTTTATTATTATATTTTTTGAATAAATTTTTCACTTCTACCATGATTTATTCTCCTTTAATAGAAGATAGATGAAATAGACACCGCCGACAAAGTTGATGATGACGCTTAAGGTCGTGGAGAACGTAAAGATCCGCTCTACAATGAATTGGCCGCCGACCAAGGCAATCACACTGATCAGCATGGCACCCGGGATGATATGTTTATGCTGATAAGACTTAATGAATTGATAAGCCACATTTGCAACAAGCAATCCGAGGAACGTGATCGGACCGATCAGGGCTGTCGAAATGGAGATTAAAACCGTAACGACGATTAAAACCCGCTTCGTGACAAAATCATAATCCACACCCAAGTTTATGGCTTGGTCCCTCCCCAGGGACATGACATCTAAATACTTCAAAAATCTCATGAAATATATCATTGCCGCTATCATGAGGATAATGGCTAACGTTAACAGGTCCGTGTTGACATTATTGAAGCTGGCGAACATTTTATTTTGAATGATTTGAAATTCATTCGGGTCAATCAATACCTGCATGAATGAAGACATGCTGCCAAATAAGGTTCCGAAGATGATACCAATCAGCAAAAGGAAGTAAATATTGCGGTTTTTCTTGAACATGAACTTGAACAGCAGGCTTGCAAAAATAAGCATGGCCGCAAGTGTAAGCAGGAAATTGAGATTTTTATTCATGATCATGATATGCGTTGAACCGAAGATGAAAATCACTCCAGTTTGGATCAGCATATACATGGAGTCCAACCCTAAAATGCTTGGTGTCAGGATTTTATTATTCGTGACCGTCTGGAAAATCACTGTTGAAAAAGCTATTGCACAACCAACCACGATGATGGCGATGATTTTTATGACCCTTCTCGGCAGTGCATAATCCCAATTCGGGCCAAGGTCCCAAAAGATATAACCTGCCGTTAAAGCAGCTGCAAGAGCAGCCAATATAATGATCCTACTTTTATTATTCATATGCCTTTCTCCTCATTATCAAATAGATAAATACGGCGCTTCCTATCACACCAACCACGAGTCCGATCGGGATTTCAAATGGATATATGAGGATCCTGCCCAGAATATCGCAGATCAATAGGAATACTGCCCCTAGCAATGCTGTATGAGAAAGACTCTTTTTCAAATTGTCACCAAGGTAAAGGGATACAATATTTGGTACGATCAACCCTATGAAAGGAATCGTTCCCACCGTTAACAAAACGACAGTGGAGGATAATGCCACGATGATCAACCCAAAATTGACTATAAGCTTATAATTGAGTCCTAGATTGATAGCAAACTCCTCACCCATCCCTGCCACAGTGAATTTATTGGCAAAGAAGTATGCGAGAATGACGAGAGGGATACTTACATATATAAGTTCGTACCTTCCCGACATGATCATCGAGAAATCCCCATTCATCCATGTGTTGAGGCTTTGAATCAAATCATATTTATAGGCAAAGAAAGTCGAGATGGATCCGACGATATTACCAAACATCAAACCAACCAATGGAATGAAAATCGTATCCTTATATTTCACTTGATCAAGAATTTTCATGAACAAGAATGTACCTGCCAAAGCGAATATGAAAGCGAATGCCATTTTCTCAATAAGTGCTGCCGATGGAAAAATGATAATGGCAAGAAGAAGTCCCAGCCTTGCAGAGTCCATGGTACCGGCAGTCGTCGGGGATACAAATTTATTGCGGCTCAATTGCTGCATGATCAGACCGCTTATACTCATCACAATACCGGCAATGACTATGGTCACCATTCTGGGGAAACGGCTTTGCAGCATGATTTGCACTTTATCATCACTTAGATTCAATAAATCCAGGGGGGTAATATCTTTTACACCAATGAATAATGACGTAAATGATAAAACAATTAACGCCATGACTAAATATCTTATCTTCATCTACATTTCCTACTCTTCCTATCTCACTTTAATACAGCGATAATATTTTTAATTAAATATATTTGAATAAAGACTATCGCAAAGTCATCTATTGAAATGGAAATCATGAAGCTGCAATAGTTACAAGGTTCTTCCATTCGTGATAATGAGATTCATTATCATTATCAGTCATTCTTATTCTATCATTTCTTAGACATGTGTCAATATATACAAGGGAATTACTTTGATATTCCCCGAATAGTAAGATTGTAATGAATTTGGATGAACGAATCATGCATTTCTTTACAGGAAGTGATAAAATCAAAATAACAAATATTTACTCTTCCAATGAAAGAAGCGATATGATGAAAAACTTGCTATCCAAAGTGTTCTCAAAAAAGGCGAAAATTCAGATTGAATTTTGCCAAAATAATCTTGACCGCTTCCTTAATGAACAAACAGTTGCCGATTATGGTAAGTTCTTAGAGAATCCAAGGATTCAATATAAGGAATATGAATGTTTGAGTGAGTGTAAACTTTGTCAGAAAACCCCCTATGCGAAAGTGAACGGCCAAATAATGAGTGGCGAAGATTCACAGGATCTTTTAAATAAGTTACATGATGAATTGAAATGATACGGGCAAAAATTGCTTGTTCCGTGTCATTTTGACTACTTACCTGTAATTATACAGAATACAGGTGATGAACATCTATTAAAAGGAATCATTAATCTAGTCGTTACTTCCTGTTTTTCACTATTTCCTACGTTTCCACTGTATAAATAGCCTAAAATATGATAATTTATGGAAAAGATAGACAGGAGGACGTCCATGAAAAAAATCATTCCTACCATCGTTTCAGTCGTAACACTAGGTCTTGTCACTAGCTTGCCTGGCCCTATAGCCGAGGCGGAAGAATTCACCCCTTATTATGGAAATGGTCCAAGCTACATTCAACCAGAAAACCTCTCCCACCTTTTCCCTGACCCTAATGTTTCTTTCAAAACCCCTGCCTTTAAACAAAACAAAGTCGCCTTTACGAGCCAGGAAGAAATGTTGGATTCCATCAAGTCCCTCTCCCATAAAAACAAAAACATCCAGATCAAGACGATAGGTAAATCCACAGAAGGACGCGACATCCCGATGCTTCTTTTCAGCAAGGATTCAAAAAGACCGATTAAAGATTCCCATAAACCATTGATTTGGATTCAAGGTCAGATCCATGGCAATGAACCCGCTTCAGGTGAATCTACATTAGTCCTTGCACAATGGCTGGCTGAAGGCAAGCTTGGTGATGTCCTCGATAAAGTGAATGTTGCCATCGTTCCACGAGTCAATCCTGATGGCTCTTATTATTTCAAACGATATACCGCAAATGACATGGATGCGAATAGGGACTACTTAAAAGTGGAGTATCCTGAAGTGCAGACGATTCATCAATCAATCGATCAATATGAACCAGAAGTCATTCTGGATGTACATGAATATACAGTGAATCCTGCCCCCCTTAAAAAAGTGGGAGCAAATGGATCGATCGCTTCCTATGATTTACTCATCTCCTCAGCCAAAAATTTAAATATTCCCAAACAGCTTCGAAAAGCTTCCGATGAACTGCTTTTGCCTAATGTTTTTAAAACATTGGACCAAGAAAAGCTTTCCTATCACGATTACTATACACTGGCTACTTCTGATGATGGAGTCCTTACCGCTACAGAAGGAAGCACAGAAGCCCGGATTGGCCGAAACGCCCTCGGTTTGAAAAATACAATGACCTATTTAATAGAAACAAGGGGAATCAATATCGGCCGTACGGATTTTAAACGACGTGTTTTTGCACAAGCTACAGCACAAGCAGCATTCATCAAAACGGCAGCCGAACAGGCCAGTAAAGTTAAAAAGGCCGTTAAACAGGCAGAAACCGAAGTCGTGCAAAAAGGGCGAAAAGCAAATGATAACGATGAAATTGTCATCATCAGCGAAAATAAATTGGTTAAGGATCAAAAACTGACTGTAGTCGATTTAGCGAAAGCGAAAATGATCGATGCCTCCATCGATTGGCTGGATTCTACCGATGCCTACCCTACCCTTGTCAGAGATCGTCCGACAGCCTATATCCTTCCACCCGAATATAAAAATATCGCCAAGAAACTTCAGCTATTGGGAGTGGAAGTGAAAAAATTAAAAAAACCTATGAAGGTAGCTGTTGAAAGCTATAGGGTCAATGATTTAAAAGTTTCCGCTGAACTGGAAAGCGGACATTCCACAAGGGAAGTCACGACCACCGTTACTTCAAAAATTCGGGATTTCCCAAAAGGAAGCTATGTTTTCGACATGGCCCAGCCTGATGCCAACTTCATCTCCCTTGCCCTCGAACCTGAAGGCATTGACAGCTATGTGACCTTCCATTTCATCCCGGCTGCCAAGGGAAAAGAACTGCCGATTTACCGCTATATGCAGCCATCTTCCTTACCAGTTAAATGATTTATAGTCCAAATGACGCTTTGGCAGCTTTCATTGCCAAAGCGTTTTTAGTTTCCCCCCTCTTTTATTCAGTTGGGACGATGCGCCTGACATGATTTCTTGAATGCAACGACAAGTTTTGAATATACATATAAACGGAAAATGTGTTTTTAGAGGAGGAAAGTCATTGAACCAACATGTACAATTGGAAATCAACCGCCTTGTTCATCGCTTGAAACAAGACCAATCCGCTGATGGTTCGTGGAATTATCCCTTCGACACCGGGATAACGGCAGATGCCTATATGATCATATTATTGAAAATTTTAGATATGGAAGACACTCCTCTTATAGAGGCTTTAGTAAAAAGAATCGAAAGCAAGCAATCCGAAAACGGTTCATGGAAACTTTTCCACGACGAGAAGGACGGCAATGTTACGGTTACGATCGAGGCTTACTATGGCCTTCTTTTTAGCGGACTCCGCAATAAGAATCACCCCCATATGAGGAAAGCCAAACAATTCATTCTTTCCAAGGGCGGCATCAAACAGGCCAAAATGTTAACGAAAATGATGCTTACCGTAACCGGACAATATCAATGGCCTCGTCTATTCCCCATTCCTCTCGAAGTGGTCTTACTGCCTCCTACCTTTTTCGTCAGCATTTATGATCTTTCCGTATATGGGCGGGTCAACATGATTCCATTGCTATTGCTTGGCCATAAAAGGTTTCAAATCAAGACCCCTGACACGCCAAGTCTAAAAGATTTATTTCAAACAAGCGAGGACCGATCCGAAGAGCATATGTGGGAGGAGTATCGTACCGAAGAATATCGTTCCTTTTTCTCTAAACTTCAAGCAGGCGTCAAAACCTTGGTTGGTTATCCGGATTATTTGCATTCCCTAGCCTTGGATTCAACGAAAAGGTTCATGCTCGACAGGCTGGAACCTGACGGGACACTGTACAATTATTTCGGTTCTACTTTTTTCATGATCTTTGCCCTCCTTTCAATTGGATATTCGAAAAGAGATCCTGTGATTCTAAAGGCCATGGCCGGTCTGAAGGGGATGGCCTGCTCCATTGAGGGACACACACATATCCAGTTCACGACGCCCCATGTTTGGAATACCTCCTTAATAAGCTACGCCCTTCAAGAAGCGGGCATACCTTCCAAAGACAAAGCGGTCAAGGCCGCCAATCAGTACTTGCTGTCACGCCAGCATTATATGTATGGAGATTGGCTGATCCATAATCCTAACGCGATTCCAGGCGGCTGGGGGTTCTCGGATTTAAATACCATGAATCCGGATGTCGATGATACGACCGCTTCACTGCGGGCGCTGGCTAAGCAACTGCAAGCAAAACCGGATAATCGGGACAGCTGGCAGCGCGGTGTCTCCTTCACGATATCCATGCAAAATGATGATGGTGGATTTCCAGCCTTCGAACGGAATAACGACCATAAATGGCTGCAGCTTCTTCCTATAGAGGGTTCGAAATATCTCCTGACTGACCCTTCTACCGCTGATCTGACAGGAAGAACGCTGGAATTCCTGGGGAACTATACAAATATGAAGAAGCCGGAGGAAGTCAGTAAAAGAGCGGTGGATTGGCTATTGGAAGACCAGAAGCGTGATGGCTCCTGGTATGGACGCTGGGGCATCTGCTTTCTATATGGTACATGGTCTGCACTGACCGGCATGAAGGCAGCAGGGCAAGCCACTGGACATCCATCCATACAAAAAGCCTTAACTTGGTTGAAGAAAATTCAAAATGAAGATGGCGGCTGGGGTGAATCTTGTTACAGTGATATCAAGCAGCGATATATCCCCCTCGGAACAAGCACACTGACACATACAGCATGGGCTGTGGATGCGTTGATATCGGCATCAGAAAAGCCGACAGCCGCGATTGAAAAAGGGATTGCCTATCTCATCCGTGCAGGTCAACAAGAAAGCTGGACCAATGATTATCCTGCTGGCCAGGGAATGGCAGATTTTTTGTATATTCATTATCATAGCTATCGCTATATTTATCCCCTTTTAGCCTTAAGTCATTACAATAAAAAATTCCTGAAGACTTAATTGCCAGTGTTCTGCTATCCTATTAAAAGTGAATATGTGGATTACCTGTGGAAAAGTAGTGAATAACACTGTGAAGTTATCCACAATCCGAGGTTATCCACATTCATTCATCCGTAAAAGTGGCAAAAATAAGAATTCCCCGTCATATTTGTTGATTCATTCATTTTGGATATGTAGAAATGACTTGTTTTATCCAGGCTTTGTGGATAGTTTGGGGATGATCACGATTATTTGAAAACTTTATCCAGCTTATCACTATAAAATTCTATGGCCTTGGCATAAGATTGGATTTCTCGATCATTCGAGGTTTCGGCAATTATCTTCAATAAAGACTCCATTGCAAGATCATGTTGGCCCAAATTATAAAATGCCATGGCCCTGAATACCACTAAAGCCTTATCCTCAGGAAACTTCGCCAACCCGGATTCCAATGTCTGTCTTGATTTTCCATATTCCCCAATGGTGCGATATGTGCTCCCCAACCCTAGGTAGGCCCCTTTTGCATCCTCCTTTGACAAACCTAATTCGAGTGCCGCTTCATAATAGGGCACCGCCTTTACCTCAAGTCCGAGAATATCCAAACTCCAGGCACACTGATACTGTATGACTGCATCCCCCGGATTTTGCTTTGCCAGATCCATCAATAATCGATTGGATTTATCGAATTCTTTCTTTCCCCTTAGTGACAGTGCCTCTTCCAAATTTCCCATAATCAATCCTCCATTGTATAAGATTCCTTATTGCCCCTATTCGCGTTTCTTCTTTTAAATCCCTTTATAACCGCATATGTTTTCAGAGTATCATCAGCTACATGTTGGCTCCTCCACCCATACGCCACTTGGATCGATTGCTTCTTCCTTCCTCCTAATTTCGCTTGAGATTCATAATCGCAACTAAAAAAAAGGATCTGCCGCTTGGCAAATCCTCTCATACATTTCAGTTCAATTCATTCATATATCACATATCGCTGATTAATCATCCAACTGGTTTTTCAATACTTTACCCGTGGTTGCATCCACCACAACATCATATTCCTTTTGTCCTTGTTTTATTTCCAGCTCGTACACAAGTGTGCCATTCTCTGAATCCAGCTCCATATCCGTTACTTGACCATCCACCGCTTTCAAGGCAATCTTTTCAGCTTGATCACTGCTGACTTTTGCAGTTTCCACGGCTGGTTGTGTGCTCATATCCTCATCGTCATCGTCTTCCATCTCCTGAGAAAGAATCTCTCCCTTTTCAGCATCGACATCAACGTCTTGATAGCCTTCTTTTGTTTTTACGGTCATCTCATAGGTCATCGGCTGGTCCCAATCCTTTTCAAATTGAGTAACTTCCCCGCCTAGTTTTTCTGAAATCATTTTAACAGCCTCATCCTCGGATAGGTTCCCCTTATTGACTGCATATACCGCCGTTCCAGCAGCACCGCCGAATAGCAATATGGAAGCTATGGACACCGTCATGATTACCTTTTTCCTTTGAATGATACCTTCTTTAATCGTACTCCACTGTTTTTTCATGAATGAATTCCTCCTTTAAGTTGTTACCTTAATAATAAGCATCCTTCATGAAATGAACATGAGCGTTAGATTAGAATTTGATGAGAAAGAGTAAGAGTCACCAAAGTTCCCTTTCCCACCACACTTTGAATTTCCAATTTACCGTCGAATGACTCGACAAGCGTCCGGGCGATGGAAAGCCCGAGCCCATTGCCTCCCGTTTTCCTTGCCCTCGATGAATCCACGCGATAAAAACGTTCAAAGACATGGGGGAGATGTTCTGGTGATATTCCTCCGCCGTGATCTTTCACACCGATAAGAATTTCATTATCCTGCCGTTTTATCATGATTTGTATACTTGATTCACTGTATTTTATTGCATTGTCCAATAGGATGACCATCACCTGTTCAAGCTTACTGGAAACGGTCATTGCATATATTTCTTTAAACTCTGATTCTATCGTTATTTCACGATTTCCCGTCCTTCTGAATGTTTGGGCAATCCCCTCACAAAACGAAATAAGTTCTATTTTCCCTTCCGCATCAGCTGAAAGTTCCGTTTGGGAGGCAGACTGCAGAAGATGCTCCGTCAGCTTTTTCATCCGGATGGCTTCATGGTGAATTGCCTCCACTGCCTCTTCCTGAATCGCCTCATCCTTCATTCCCCAGCGTTTCAATAGAGAGGAGTAGCTTTCGATGACCGTAATCGGTGTTTTCAATTCATGGGAAGCATCTGAAAGGAATTGCTGCTGTTGGTTATAATTCCGCTCCAGCCTTTCTATCATCCTGTTGAATGCCGCTCCCATCACCTGCAGCTCGTCCTTTGATTGATCCGATAGCGGTATCCGTTTGAATTCTCCGCTTTTCTCAATATCCTTCATCGTTCCGCTCATGATCGATATCGGTTTGAGGATCAGATTGGCCAGCCACTTACCGGCAAGAATGGATAAAATAATGACAAAAAGGGATGCACCGCCCAAAACCAGGGCAAGCGTCGATAAATTATCAAGAAGGGTATCCTGCGGCTGTGTGACCTCGATCACCCCTAGCTTCTTCCCTTCATCAGGATAAGGATAACGGTAGGTCAATACATATTCCCCGTCAGCTTTGGAAAAATCATATCCTTTCTCGTTAATGGCTTTAACCGCAAGTCCCTTAAGGTCCTCTTCATCCGTAAATGATTTTACCAACCTTCCATCCGTGTCGAATATCCGCACCATTCCATCGTCAGGGATATACGGCTCCATTAAATCGGAATCACTGGAAATCAAATCTTTCGTCAGCATATTTTCTTCGATTAATGAAGCTTGATCTTCAAGCAAATCCCGTTCCCTTTCCACCGATATCCAAAGAAAGGCGATTAAAACGATGATACTCAACAAGATAAGCATGACGCTTAAAAAAAGACTGGAATACGATTGGATTTTCGTCCGAATCTTCATACTGGCTCCTTCAAGCTGTAACCTACACCGCGGTAAGTATGAATAAGCTGCAGATCAAAGGGATAATCTATTTTTTTGCGCAAATAACGGATATACACATCAACCACATTCGTATCCCCTGCAAAGTCATATCCCCATACATGGGTCAGGATTTGCTCCCTCGAAAGTACTTGATTTTTATTTTGCAAAAGATAAACCAGCAAATCGAACTCGCGGGAAGTCAGCTCAATCCTATTGCCTTGCCTGTGAATGTCCCTTGTACCAAGGTTTAACTTCAGATCATGGATTTTTAGTTCATCCACTTCACCTTCGGATTGGCTCTCCCGTACATTGGTACGAAAACAAGCCCGGATCCGTGCCAGCAGCTCTTCAATTTCAAACGGTTTCGTTACATAATCATTCGCACCATGGTCCAGGCCATTCACCTTGTCTGGCACAGCATCCCTTGCGGTTAGAAGGATGACCGGTGTCGATCCATTCTTTTTCCGGTAACGCCTAAGTACTTCTATGCCATTCAACTCGGGCAGCATCACATCCAATAAGATTAAATCCCACTCTTCAGCTTCTGCCCTTTCCAGACCTGTCTTTCCGGTAAAAGCCGATTCTGTTTGATAACCCTCATGATTAAGTTCCAGCTGAAGGACCCTCGCTATTTTTTCTTCATCTTCTATTATTAAAATTCTCTTATTCATGATCATCACCACCTACCCCTTAGTGTACTGAAGAAATATGAAAATATCATGAGAAATTGACCCCTCCGCATAAAAATCCGATGAAATAATGAATTTAATTTTTGTACCTTTAAAAAAAGAACCGAATGTGTATGGTCCATGCCAGACACATACAGAGAACCCCCATATCTAAATAACGGTTATCCATAATAAAAAGACTATGGAATATTTCCATAGTCACAATTTGTCGACAAAATGGGGTTCGGAACGGCCTCATCCCGAATAACTGGCTTGGCAGACAGTCAGTGGAAAGAGAGCGGATTTTTGATAACAGCTAGAGCGTTGATTTCCTCTCCAGGCACTCGCTTTCCGCGGGCGGTCCGGGAGCCTCCTCGGCGCTCTTTGCGCCTGTGGGGTCTCCCTTGAACACGCTTTTCCCGCAGGAGTCTTGTACCTTCCGTTCCAATCAACTGGATTGCTTTTTAAAGAAAAGGCTGTAGTCTCGTCTCATCCCTGACTTTGATTAAGAAATGGTTGCATTTTGGGTTTTTTATTGTTTAATGAAACCTCATTTGATTGAAGAAATATGCGACACTCCTGCCGAAAAACTGGCTAGTCAAGACCCCACAGGCGCTTGCTTTGATGCGGCTTGGCAGACAGTCGGCGGAAAGAGAGCGGATTTCTAAAATCAACTGGATCGTTTAATAATGATCCAGTTCATTCACCGTTCCAATGCTGGTCAATGAATTCATCGCGTCCCGATTTCGCACGGTCCGCTTTATAATCATCTTTGTTTTTTTTATGATAGCCTTGATGGTATTCTTCGGCAGGGTAAAAGGTTTGGGCCGGAATGATTTCCGTTACGATTGGTTTCTTGAACTTCCCGCTGGCCGCTACCTTTTCTTTCGCTTCAAGAGCCAATTTTTCTTGAGCTTCATCATGATAGAAGATGGCCGTCCGATATTGGCTTCCTCTGTCGTGGAATTGACCTCCATCGTCGGTTGGATCGATTTGCTGCCAATATAGCTCCAGCAATCTTTCATAAGGAAATATCTGAGGGTCGAAAGTGATTTCCACGACTTCATAATGTCCCGTAGTTCCCGTCTTCACTTCCTCGTAAGTCGGGTTTTCAACATGCCCTCCCGTATAACCGGATACGATTCCCCCAATCCCCGGTTGTTCTTCAAATGGTGTCACCATGCACCAGAAACAGCCTCCAGCAAATGTAGCCTTTTGCATAATGGTCATCCTCTCCTGTATGTAATAAAAATTAATATACCATATTTCAATTCTGGCACAGTGTTTTATTTGATTTGCAAGCCGCCAGGGATTTACCTTTAATCTTTTGACCAGCCCTTTTCCTTGAATCTAACAATCGCTTCAACACGGTTGCTTACATCCAATTTATCAAGGATGACCGAAATGTAATTGCGAACCGTTCCGTTGGTTAGATATAGCTGGCTTGCGATTTCCTTTGTCGTCTTGCCATCTGCAATCAATTTGAGCACTTGGCACTCTCGTTCAGTCAAAGGGTTTTCTTCTTCGAAAGCCATATCCACCAGCTCAGGAGCATAAACACGCCGTCCATCCATGATGACGCGGATCGAATTCGCCAGTTCCTCACTTGGGCTATCCTTCAGAAGATATCCGCCTACCTCGGCCTTTCTGGCTCTTTCAAAATACCCAGGACGTGCAAAGGTGGTCAAAATGATGACTTTGCATTGGTGGCCTTGATCCTTGATCTCCTCCGCTACATCGAGCCCGGTTTTAACTGGCATTTCAATATCGGTTATGCAGATATCCGGCTTTAATTGATTGACGAGATTCATTGCTTCCTCCCCATTGCTCGCTTTTCCTACAACTTCCATATCACTTTCCAAATCAAGGATGGAACCTAGCGCGCCAAGCAGCATCCGCTGATCTTCGGCAATTACGATTCGAATCAAGGTTAATCCCACCTATCCATTATTTTTTATAGCATTCGGAACCCTTATATAAAGTGTCGTTCCCTCTGTTGATTGAATATCCAGGCTCCCATTAACAAATTCCAGCCTTTCTTTCATTCCTTGAAGTCCATTGCCTTTAATATACTCTGATCTATGTGAAAGCCCCACTCCATTATCCTGTACTGTGATCGTCACACCTGTTTGTAATTCCTCGATAACGATATGACAGCAGTCGGCACCGCTATGTTTGACGATATTGGTCACAGCTTCCTTCAAGCACATGCTCAAAACCGTTTCAACAAGCAATGGGGTATCTTGCAATTCCGTGGTCCCTTCCAAATTGAAATCTATCTCTGCCGCTTTCAATATTTGCTTGACCCGGATAATTTCATCGGTTAGCTTGGACCCACGCATTTCCGACACCATTTCACGTACTTCCTTGAGTGCCGTCCTCGCCGTTTGACGGATATCCTTGATTTCCTTCTTGGCCGTCTCCGGATTCAAATCGATCAATTTACCTGCGAGGTCACTTTTCAAGCCAATCAAAGACAGCTTTTGTCCAAGTGTATCATGTAAGTCACGGGCAATCCGCTGACGCTCTTCCATTTTGCCAAGCTCTGATATTCTTTTATGAGCGTCCTCCAATTGTTCTTCCAGCATGCCCCGTTTATTCCGATTATACGTGTTGAAAGGGAGCAGGATCACGCCTACCACACAAATGAGCATAAAGGGAAATTGCGAAAAGAAGGTAGGGTCTTTCATGATGAAGCCAATATTGACAGACACGATGGTAGCCAATAGCTGGATTGAATATAATACGAAAAAGCCAACCTTATTTTGAACATTCCCAATAAAGAATGCTAAAAAAAGTGAAAAGTAAATGTAGCTGAAAAATATGGTCATCGATATGGAAATGATTATTTGTATCGCGGTCCATACGTATACGGGCCAACCCTTCGAAACAAATGAGAGACCATATGATATGAAAAACAATATGATCATGACGATTCCAAAGACTATCTCCAACATCGAAGAGGATTTGAAGATGAAATAAAAAGGAAGGATACAAAAAATGATCCAGACATAAGGGCTCAGCCCTGTGTTTTTCGGAAAGATATGATACCAACTTTGCATGGCGCCGCCTCTATTTCTTTTTATCCTAGTATATACTAAGGAGTTTCATCAAAAAACCATCCAATGGGAATCGAATGGTTTTTTGATGAACAATTTATTTTTTTTACAGACTTGGGCGATCATTATTAATTTCCATTTTTGATTTTGTTTCATTTAGACGTTCCTTAATCTCTTTAAAACTGACAAACGTCTTGTTTTCACCATCATAAAGGCGGAAGCGAAGTGATTTTAAACTTGAACGAATGGTGATTGTCGTTGCCTGCTGCAAAGGCAGGGTGGATTCATGGACTTTTTCCAGATTATAGTTTGGCACTCTTGGGCTAAGGTGATGCACATGGTGAAAGCCGATATTACCAGTTACCCATTGCAAAACCTTTGGAAGTTTATAATAAGAACTTCCATCGATGGCAGCCTTCACATAATCCCATTCAGATTCCTCTTCGAAATATGAATCTTCGAACTGATGTTGTACATAAAACAGCCAGATGCCCAATGATCCCGATATAAAAAGAATCGGTACCTGAATCATCAGGAATGCCTGCCATCCGATAGCGAGGCATAAAAGACCATATATCGCTGCGATTGCGGCATTAGTCAAATGCGTATTTCTGCGTTCTTTCTTTTTAGCGCCTTTTTTATTAAGACGGTTCGATACAAGGAATAGATAGAATGGACCCAATCCAAACATGACGATCGGATTTCTATATAAACGGTATGCTAGACGTCCCCAGAATGAAGCGTCCACATATTCCTCAACGGTCATGACCCAAATATCTCCTGTACCGCGTTTGTTTAAATTACTGCTCGTTGCATGATGTATGGAATGACTATGCTTCCATTGCTCATACGGAAATAATGTGACGATTCCACTGATCGTACCCAGGATGTTATTCGCTTTTCTG
This sequence comes from Peribacillus sp. Aquil_B1, assembly GCF_022603275.1. NCBI lineage: Bacteria > Bacillati > Bacillota > Bacilli > Caryophanales > Bacillaceae > Peribacillus > Peribacillus sp. Aquil_B1. The sequence continues at coordinate 202,389 of NZ_JAKXEE010000003.1, forward strand.
CTTTTGAAAAACGACTGATGACAGCAATCATGGAAGATGATGAAAATCCTGATTACAAACCCTGAAGCCAGTACGGCAAATGCAAGGGTCAGCCAGTATGAGATGGTTAAGCTCTGATAAGCTAAAAACCACAACAGGAAAAATGGCGGAAATGTATTTATGAGCTGTTTCACGCTTGATTTAGTATTGGATTTTTCAAAAGGGGCAACATCTTTTCTCAATTGTTTTTGATGATGATGACTCATGATTTCCTCCTCTAAAAATATAGGAATGGAGTGTTTAAATGGATTGGTTATGCCTGCATCTCTTCTTTAAGTATAGGAATAATAACCGATTTTCTATAGTCATAAACGTCAAATCCCTGCCATGACACTTGTCATATACTTGTCTGTTTCGACACTTTTCACATGTATTTTTTCCTCATTCACCATTTTTACACTTAAAAAACGATGAGTTCCCATCAATCTGATTCCAAGAAAAAGCCTTACATTTATTCAAATAAAAAAAGATCCGCCGCTTGGCGAACCCATTCATATCTTGATGGCATAAACACGTTCAGGACGCCCCACCGTGCCATATGTTAAATCGGCATCAATTTTTTCCTCTGACATCAAGTGCTCCAGATAACGCCTTGCCGTTGTCCTGCTCACACCGATTTCCTTTGCCACTATTTCGGCCGTTAACCCCGGGGAGGATTTCCCCAACACAACCATCACCTTCTCCAAAGTCATCCGATCGATCCCTTTTGGCAATGAAGTTTGTTCCCGCTCTTTTTCTTTCATTTCCTTTCGCAAAAGCTTATCCACCTGTTGCTGTGTTACGGGAAAATTGCCCTTTTCCAATTCAGACAGTTTAATGTGATACTCTTGATATCGGAGTAGGGACTGCTTGAAACGTTCAAATGCGACAGGCTTGATAATATAATCAAATATGCCGATCTTGATGGCTTCCTGGACTTTTTCGATTTCTTTAGCTGCCGTAATCATGATGACATCCATTTGTTTGCTTTGCTGCTTGATTTCTTTCAGGATATCAAGCCCATTCATATCCGGAAAATACATGTCGAGAAGCAATAGATCCGGCTGCATGATTTCAATGAAGCTTTTAGCTTCGTCATAGCTTGAGGCGATCCCGATCGTTTGAAAACCCTCAAGCTTTTCAATGAATCGCTTTTGTATTTCGGCAATCCGCAGGTCATCTTCTACGATTAAAACTTCTATATCGCGATTGGCCATCATGAATTCACCCCTCTGTTTTTTGGCAGTGCTACAGTAAAAATCGTATATTCCCCTTCTTTCGTCGAAAAAGTGATATACCCCCCTAATCCTTCTATTGCTTCCTGAACAAGACCCAAGCCTATACCTGAATTGGTTTGATGGCTTTTCGTCGTAAAGCCGTTCTGGAAAATCAGTTCAGTAACATCTGAATTCATCCCTTTTCCATTATCTTCAACCTCTATGATCAACTCTTTACCCAAGTCCGTGACAAACAACGATACCCTTTTTTCCTCCCTATCGTTTTCCCGTACAGCTTCGAAGGCATTATTGATGAGGTTGCCGATGATCGTCACTAATAAATCCCGATCTATTTCAGACGGAATATCTTTAAAACTGCTCTCTCTATCAATGGTAAAATCAATTTTCAGCTCGCTCGCTAAACTTACCTTCCCTAAGATGAACCCAGCAATGATCGGATCAGGGATTTCCTTCATTAGAAAGTGAATGAAGCCTTGGGTGACATCGACTTCCTTCGATATGAAGTCCATCGCTTCTTTATATGAACCGAGTTGAATCAGGCCTAGCAGAGTATAGAGCCGATTCGAATATTCATGCGTCTGGGCCCTCAGCCCCTCTGCATATGCCTTTACATGTGACAGTTCCTGAAGGAGATTCGATAGTTCCGATTTATTTCTCAAACTTGCAACGGCACCGATGATTTCACCCTGTCCATTCAAAATGGGAATCCGGCTTGCCAAAAAAACTTTACCGTCAATCATGAATTCCTGATCATACTCGGCCCGTGCCGTGCTGACTACATCTAGCAAATGTGTATGCGTTATGACTTCTTCGATTTTTTGCCCACGAAGCATGACTTCCTTAGGGATATGAAGGATTTTATGCGCCGTTTCATTGACGACCGTGATTCTCCCATGAACATCAATGGCAATGATGCCTTCATGAATGGATTCCAAAATGGCATGCTTCTCTTGAAACATCCAGGCGATCTCATTCGGCTCCAGACCCAATATCGCCTTTTTTATATTGAATGAAATGAAAAAGGCAATCAATAAACCGCCGATTAATATAAAAGAGATGATCCAGACAATCTTTCTTTGTATACTGGACACTTCTTTCTCAATATCATCCTGAAGGTAGCCAACAGAGACGACTCCAATGACTTTTTCATTTGCGATTATCGGGGATTTCCCTCTTATGGAAGGACCCAATGTCCCAGTGGACTCCGTGATGATGGATTTCCCATCCCACACTTCGGCGTTATCCCCCCCTACCATTTTCCTCCCGATCATGTCGGGATTTGGATGGGACAGCCGAGTTTCATTCTCATCGCCTATTACTATGAATTCCGCATCGATCTGCCTGCGAACCCTTTCCGCGATGGGCTGGATGATTACGGAAGGATTATCCGTTCGAAAAGCTTGTTTAATTTCAGGCAGCAAAGAAATGGTCTGGGCAACCGACAATGCTTTTTCCCCTGTTTCCTGCTTCAGGTTATTTTCCAGGATATTTATAAAAATAACTTCAAAGATTCCACCCATTAAGATGATTAACGTACAGATGCCCAGCATCAACTTGGTGTGTAAACGCATTCAATCACCTCTACTTACATCATATAAAAAAAAACCCCTTTAAAAAAGGGGTTTTTCACAACATTCAGAAAATAACAATTAACCTTCGACATTGATGACAACATCCTTCCCTCTCTTCTTGAGTAAAACCGGGATGAGCAGCCATAATGCCGTTATGATCAGGAATGTCAGGGAAAGCGGCCGAGTGAAAAACAAACTGTAATCCCCATCGGATATCGTCAGGGCCCTGCGCATATTGTTTTCTATCATCGGTCCTAAAACCAGTCCTAATACCAACGGTGCGATTGGATAATCATTTTTACTTAAGAAGTATCCCAAGACCCCGCATCCTAGTAATAGCAATAAATCATAAGTAGATACTTGTACCGCATAAACGCCAAAAATGGAAATCGCGATAATGATCGGAATCAAATATTTCTTTGGCGTTTCTATGATTTTCGCAAAAACCTTAACGAGCGGGAGATTAAGGATGAGCAGCATCAGATTCCCGATGAACATACTGGCGATAAGCCCCCAAGCCACCTGAGGATGGTCTTCGAATAATAATGGACCTGGCTGAACATTGTACATCATGAGCGCGCCCATTAAAATCGCCGTTGTACCGGAACCCGGAATTCCCAACGTCAATAAGGGAATCATCGCTCCGCCAGATGCCGCATTATTGGCCGTTTCAGGTCCAGCCACCCCAGCGATCGCACCTGTACCAAATCTCCAAGGTTTTTTTGAAATCCGTTTTTCCATAAGATATGAGAAGAAAGAAGCAAGAGTAGCCCCTGCACCCGGCAGGATCCCTACAAAGAAACCTAAGAGCGAACCCCTCGCAATGGGACCCGCGGATTCCTTGAATTCTTCTTTGGAAGGAATCAAATTTTTGATCTTTGCAATTTCCCCGTCATCCTCTTCTTTTTCCAAAATTGTCTTGAATACTTCTCCAAGTGCGAATAGACCGACTGCGATCGTCAGGAATTCGACCCCTTGATACAGCCAAGGAATGTCGAATGTAAAACGGGCGATCCCGGATACATTATCGATGCCTATCGTCCCGATCAACAAACCGCAAACCGTCATGATCAGTGCCTTGGTTACGGATTTTCCCGCGAGGCCGCTGACGGCCGCCAACCCTAGAAGCATGAGCGAAAAATACTCCGCCGGACCGAATTTAATCGCAATCGTCGATAATGGCTGGGCCAAGGCAATCATGGCGATAAGGGTGACGATCCCTCCGACGAAGGAACCGATTGCTGAAATCGATAAAGCACTCCCGGCCCTTCCCTTTTTCGCCATTTGGTAACCATCCAATGTGGTGACGACAGAGGAAGATTCGCCAGGTGTATTCAATAGGATTGAAGTTGTCGACCCTCCATACATCGCTCCATAATAAACACCTGCAAGTAAAATGATGGCGCTTGTTGCCGCTTGCTCTGGCGGAAGTCCCCCCGTTATCGAAGCGGTTACCGGAATTAAAAGAGCCACGCCGCTCATCGGCCCTATTCCCGGCAAAACGCCGACGGCCGTACCGATCAATACTCCGACAAATGCAAAAAGGATGTTATACCAAGTTAGTGCTGTTTCAAATCCATGCATCAAATAATCAAAAGTGCCCACTTCACATCCCCCTTCCTTTTATGAAAACCAGATTGGCCAACCCGGCAATGTTCCCTTTAAAACATTCACGAATAAATAATAGATGATTCCGGAAAATCCTGTGGAAATGATGAGCGATGTCACCCACTTATTCCGTTCCATCGTTTGAAAGCAAACAAACAAAAAGAGAAAGGTCGTAATGACATATCCTATCGTTTCCAATGTCAAAATATAAATCAAGGTGGAGAGGAGAATGATGATAAAAGGTTTATATTCCAGCTTTCCCTTACCCGATTCCTGCACCTTGCTCCGAAATGCCTCATAGAACAGGCGAATACTTAAAACAGCAAGAACGAGCCCCAATACAAAAGGGAAAATGTCCGGTCCTACCGAACTTCCATAAGAAGAACTGGCCAGCTTCCTGCTTCCTATCATGAACAGCACTCCGACAGCCAGAAAGGCTACAGATGCAAAGCGATCAAATTTAACATCCATCACAATCCCTCCATTTCAGAAAATAAGAAGAAGGTGAAAGCACCCCCTTCTTCCGATTATTTTTCCATGCCTAAAGCTTCTAATAATTGCTGCACCTGTTTCTCCTGTTCTTTTAAAAACTTGCTGAATTCTTCACTATTTTTATATTCTTGTTCCCATCCTTGAACTTCCACTTCCTTTTTCCATTCAGAAGTTTCAACTAGCTTTGCAATGGTTCCGTCCCAAAATGTTTTCGCTTCACCAGACATATTCTGAGGTCCAAACACGCCTCTCCAAATCGTGAATTCAGCATCGACACCCTGTTCCTTTGCCGTCGGTATGTCTTTAAGATCGCCACCCAAACGTTCAGTCGAGGTTACGGCCAACACTCTAATCTTCCCTGCTTTTAAAAATTCCCTGACACTGGATGCATCCGTTCCGATCACATCTGCATTACCGCCAAGCAATGCCGTAATCGCTTCCCCGCCCCCGTCGTACGAAACGTATTTAAGTTCAGTTGGATTCAAGCCATATTCATAGGCTGGAAGAATGGAAATCAAATGATCCATGGATCCAGGAGCCGATCCTCCCGCAAAGGTCAACTTACGCGGATCTTTCTTCACCGCTTCCAGCACTGATTTCAAATCCTTGAATTCGGAATCCGCCTTTACCACTATCGCCCCATAATCCTTTGTCAGCTGCGCCAAAGGGGTCGTATTTTTATATCCATAAGGACTGTTGCCTTCTTTTTTAAGGTTATTGATGATGACAGGCGGTGAATTCACGAACAGCATGTCATTGTTATCCGCTTGCTGTGTTGCATAATCCGCCATGAAGACTGCGCCCCCGCCACCAGGTTTGTTTTCGACGGTCAATGGCTGGTTCACCAGTTTTGTCTCGCTCAAAACCTTTGTAAATGAACGGGCGGTTAAATCCCATCCCCCGCCTGCACCCGATGGAGCAACGACCGTTATGGCCTTTTTCGGATAGCCTGTGCTTTCTTTCTTTTCTCCTGATGTATCCGAACTGCTGCATGCACCTAAACTTAAAGCTAACGAACCCGCCAATATGACCGCTGAAATCTTTTTACGAGAAATCATAATAATCCTCCTTTTGAAAGCGTTTTCTTAATTCTACAAAAATATCTCCCTTTTCTTTGATTATTAACCTAAGATGCATAAATTCCATAACCTCTATAATGTTCATAAAGTTTTATCGGGAAACATGGGAAAAAGGCCCGCCCATTAAGAGCAGCCCTGCTAGAATAGTATTTTTGATAGATATACGACCATCGTTACCGTTATACTGCTGAATAATGTCGACATCAAGACTGCCTGTGCCGCATACTCCGGATGGTTGTCATATTCCAAAGCGAATAATGCGCTGTTTCTCGATGTTGGAAATGAGCTTGCGATAAATAATCCTTGGGCGACAGTTCCTTCCAGGCCCAGCAGGAGGATGATCAGGAATGCGATGGATGGCGAGATTATTAACCGGCCAATCAGGCTAAGGATAAGCGGAAGCGGAAATTGCGTTATTTTCAAATAGGCACTCTGTGCACCCAATGTAATCAAGGCAATGGCTATGAAAGCACTCGCGATATTCTCAATCGGGGTCCATAAGAACAGCGGAATGTCGAAAGAAGCGGAATGTAATAGAAAACCGAGTAATAAAGCGTAAATGACGGGGTTCTTCAGAAACTCGCGAATGGCGCCCTTCGCACTTTTTGTATGGACGGAAACGGAATTCATCAATCCATAGGTATAGGTCAACAGGTTTTGAAAAATGATCACGATGACTTGGATCGACAGGCCAAGAGGATTCCCATTAAAAACCATCTGACTGACGGGTAACCCGAAATTGGCTGAGTTATTCAGGACTACACTATTTTTAAACGTGGCAGATAGACTTTGATCAAACCTGGCAAGTTTAGCAATCACTGTACTCACGATGATGAGGCTTACTGCTTGAAGAGCAAGGAAGCTGAATATCTGGACGATCATCCCCCCGCCCATTTTACTTTGATAGATATTGACAAAGCTAATGGCCGGCATGAGCAGGAAGTGATTCAATTTAGACAGTGTATTCATATCCAACTTGAATTTACGATGCAGGATGGCTCCAGCCCCTATTAGGAAAAAGACCGGCACAATGACATTCAATACGATTAGAAACAGGACACTCATTTGACTTCCACTCCATTCCTTAGGCAAATTCCTGATGATTTACATCTCCCATCTATCATAATCCCGGGATAACCATAGTTAAAATACCAATAAATTATCGTTATCCATTCAAAAAAGGTATGACAAAAAAAGCACAGAGATTTCTGCGCTTCCAGTTAAATATCACTCATGAAATCGACGCCTTTGACAAATTCGACAAACGCTTTGACCAGTTTTAATTCCAGCGACTTTTCATGATATAACATCCACGTATTCCTGATAAGGGGATTACCTTGCTTATCCTTAAGGTCCATTTGACGGAGATTTTGGTCTTTCTCCAATAAAACACTGGGGAGGATGCCATAGCCCAGGCCATTCTTGACCATTTCTTTGCATGTATCACCTTTGTCCACTTCCATCCCAACCAAAGGCGGTCCTGAAAAATTGTCTCTCCACCAATTATCGATCATCGTTTTCAAAAAAGCATCCGTCCCATAATCGATCCTCGGCAGGAAAGGCAAGTCCCAGACTTCGATTCCTTCCTTGGAAGCAATACAAATCGTTTCCTCAAAAAGATGGTGCCTTGATCCTGCCCATTGATAGTCGCCTCGAACGATTCCTACATGCACCTCTTCCTTGTAAATGAGGTCCAGTACTTCTTTACTCCAACCGGTTGTCACATGGAAATCCACTTTAGGATATCGCTCACGAAATAATCTCAACAGGCCAGGCAATTTATGCAGCGTGATATAATTGGAAACACCCAGCCTTAATGTCCCGCTGATCTCCTGACCCATATTGAACGCTGTCTCTTTTATCTGCCGGAGCCTGATCAGCATCTCATCTGCACAGAGGGCCAAATATTCCCCTTGAGGCGTGAACTGCACTCCCCTTGTTCCCCGCTCCACAATCTTTAGATTGAACTCCTTTTCTATTTGTTGGATTCGTTTCGTTAAAGAAGGTTGCGATATATATAGACTTTGCGCCGTTTTAGTAATGTTCTTATGCTCATGCAACACCTTTAAAATATGCCAATCCCTTTCATTCATAACCCTTCCCCCGATACGCATTTCCTTGAATGTGTTATTCAAACTGTACCACAAAATGCCTGTTGATTTACAAGTGCAAAAAAGCCCAAGCCATGTTGGCAAGGACTTTACGATAAGTACCTTTTAAGCGAATGATGCTCATTCATTCAATTGAATTCTTTCAGGGCATGTGTAGATATTCATTGAATCATTACGGATGAATCCGACCGTGGTGATTCCCAATCCTTCAGCCAACTCCAAGGCCAATTCGGTTGGAGCGGATTTCGAGAGTATCAGTTCACAGCCGATTTTCGCCACCTTCAAGAGAATTTCCGATGAAATCCGGCCGCTGAACACGATAGCTTTTCCTTCTATTGAAATACCATTCTTCAGGCAATGGCCGTATATTTTGTCCAATGCGTTATGCCGTCCGATGTCCATCCTGCTTAATACGAGGCCATCGACATCGCATAAAGCGGCATTGTGGACTCCGCCCGTGTTCTGGAAGGTGACGGCTGAATTTTGTAAATCCTTCATCAAGCGGAAGCAGTCATCAGGAGTCAGTTTCACCGAAACATGATCCATTTTCTTGGCAGTCAATGCATCATTCACAAAGACGAAACCTTGTCTGCTCATTCCGCAGCAAGATGTAATATACCGCTTATTTTGAAAGTCCTGGAAGTAGGGATTCACTTTATCTGTCTTCACATGAACAAAGCCTTCTTTTTCCTGGACCCAGATTTCTTTTATCTCATCATATTTTTTGATGATGCCTTCCGAAGCCAAATAACCAATCACCATATCCTCGATATATTCAGGTGTACAAACCATCGTGACGAATTCCTGGCCATTTATTTTGACAGTGACGGGATACTCCGTTACGATCGTATCTTCCGTCCGCTCGATGTTGCCTTTCATTATCCGGATGATGTCCCTCTTGCTTTCAATCGCTTTCATGTTCCCACTCCTTTTACTATCCAGGAGCCAATTGACCAATATGCAAGGAACATGGTCAATGCCCGTTGAGTTTGTCCGCTATATCCTTATCAAATACGAATACGGAAATCGCTATGTTCTCTTTAATTTTGATGTCTGAAAACAAATGGAGCAGTTTAGCTCCAACTAGTTCTTCCATTCCATCAGGAGGACTCTCCGAATACACATCCTGAACCATTTTGGTTCGTGCAGAATGGACCATATCCCTTCCTTCCTCCGATCTTGATATGAACATTTCCGTAGGAGTCAAATTTCCATATAACGTGGAAACGGCCATATTTTCCACGAAAACCGTGTGTATGCGTTCTGGTCCTTTACCGAATAGTTCCTTGCGCAGCTTACGAATCATATCATTGAATTCATGGATAACTTTTGACACCGTTGCGTCACTCCAATTCAAGAAAATTAAGTTCTCAATTTTCTTATCATAAATCAACGCGAAGAAAAACGAAAGGAATTTGGGAATGATACCCTCTTTCCAGGATTGTTTCTTGTTAAAATTAAAGGTATAATATCAAAGAGGAAAGTTGGGAGCATAATAGTGTACTGTTGTGTCCTATCTTTTTTAAAAATTATCCATTATGGTATGGATTGGTATATTGGCAAGCTTTGCTATTAAACTATTCCACCATGACCTACATTTCCGTTCAGAGACGGAGGTGTAATCATGGTGGTTTTTTTGCGTCTTTTTGGCTATAAAAGGGGGAAATATTATGAGCGATTCAAACATCACCATCAAAATCAACGGGAACGATTATACCGCTAATGAAGGAGCGACAATACTGGAGGTCATCAACCAAAATGAGATGGCTCATCCACAGATTTGTTATGTTCCTGAAGTGGATCCGATCCAAACATGCGACACATGCATCGTCGAGGTTAATGGGAAACTCGTCCGATCATGTTCGACAAAAGCAGTGAGCGGCATGGATATAGCCTTGGACTCAAGCAAGGCAAAAGAAGCCCAAACCGAAGCCATGGACCGGATCCTGGAAAACCATTCTTTATACTGTACTGTATGTGATAATAATAACGGAAATTGCAAACTGCATAACACAGCAGAATTAATGGAAATTGAACACCAAAAATATCCTTATACACCGAAAGTGGAATTGGGTGCCGTCGATATGTCCCATCCATTTTACCGCTACGATGCCAATCAATGTATCGCATGCGGGCAATGTGTTGAAGTTTGCCAAAACCTTCAGGTCAACGAGACGCTGTCCATCGACTGGGAAGCGGAACGCCCAAGGGTAATCTGGGATGAAGGAACGGAAATCAATAACTCATCTTGTGTAGGCTGCGGCCAGTGTGTAACCATTTGTCCATGTAATGCATTAATGGAAAAATCGATGCTGGGTGAGGCTGGTTTCATGTCAGGTTTGAAAAACGATATGCTAGAACCAATGATAGACCTTGTCAAAGAAGTGGAGCCTGGCTACAGCGGGATTTTTGCCATTTCGGAGATCGAAGCGGCAATGCGTGATACACGGACGAAGAAGACAAAAACGGTCTGCACGTTCTGTGGGGTAGGATGCACATTCGAAGTCTGGACAAAAGGCCGTAAAATCCTTAAAGTCCAACCTACTCATGAAGCACCCGTCAATGCGATATCCACATGTGTCAAAGGGAAATTCGGCTGGGACTTCGTAAACTCGGAAAAACGTTTGACCAAGCCATTGATTCGGAAAAATGGTAGATTCGTTGAATCAAGCTGGGATGAAGCACTTGATTTGGTTGCATCCAGACTTGGTTCGATCAAACAGCAATACGGCGGGAATTCAGTAGGATTCATTTCCTCATCAAAGATCACGAATGAAGAAAACTATGTAATTCAAAAACTGGCACGGCAAATGTTCGAAACGAATAACGTCGACAATTGCTCGCGTTACTGTCAATCCCCGGCAACAGACGGACTGTTCCGTACAGTCGGCATGGGCGGAGATGCCGGTACGATCAAAGATATCGCCGCAGCAGGTCTTGTCATCATCGTTGGGGCTAACCCTGCAGAAGGCCATCCCGTACTGGCGACACGCGTCAAACGGGCACACAAGCTTCACGGACAAAAACTGATCGTAGCTGACATCCGCAAAAACGAAATGGCCGAACGCTCCGACATCCATATCAGTCCAAAACAAGGAACGGACCAAGTTTGGTTGATGGCGGTTACAAAATATATGATCGATCAAGGCTGGCATGATCAAGAATTCATCAATGAAAATGTTAACTTCTTCGACGATTATAAAGAAGTACTTGAGAAATATACCCTGGAATATGCAGAAACATACACAGGTATTTCAAAAGAAACATTGATCCAAATAGCTGAAACCATTCGCGATGCTGACGGAACATGCATTCTTTGGGGAATGGGAGTTACACAAAACACCGGTGCTTCCGATACTTCGGCTGCAATTTCCAACCTGCTATTAGCTACAGGTAACTACCGTCGCCCAGGGGCGGGAGCTTATCCGCTTCGCGGCCATAACAATGTACAGGGCGCTTGCGATATGGGCACCCTTCCAACATGGCTTCCAGGATATCAGCATGTTACCGATGACGTGGCACGTGCTAAATTCGAAAAAGCTTATGGAGTGAAAATCGATGGCAAACCAGGCATGAACAATATTGAAATGCTTAAAGCGATAGAAAAAGGCGACATGAAAGCCATGTATCTTGTAGGTGAAGATATGGCACTTGTTGATGCAGATGCCAACCATGTTGATAAAGTGTTATCCGGATTGGACTTCTTTGTTGTCCAGGATATTTTCCTTTCAAGGACAGCCCAATATGCCGACGTGGTATTGCCCGGAGCTCCATCTCTTGAAAAAGACGGAACGTTCACCAATACGGAGCGCCGTGTACAGCGTTTATATAAAGCCCTTCCCACTATGGGAGATTCTAAGGCGGACTGGGAAATCACTCAGGAGATCGCAAACCGCTTAGGTGCAAATTGGAACTACACTCATCCTGGTGAAATCTATGATGAAATGGCAAGCTTATCACCGATATTCAGCCAAGCGAATTACGAGGTGCTGGAAGGATGGAACAGCTTCCTGTGGGGAAGCCATGATGGATCAAGCACGCCGCTTCTTTATGTGGATGGCTTCAACTTCCCTGATAAGAAAGCACGCTTTGCACTGGCTGACTGGGTGGAACCGCATAAATTCCCGGAAGAATATGACCTTCATATCAATAATGGGCGCATGCTGGAACATTTCCATGAAGGCAATATGACGAACAAATCCAACGGAATCCAATCGAAAGTACCTGATATTTTCGTTGAAGTTTCACCGGAACTTGCCAAAGAACGTAAAGTCAGTGATGGCGGACTCGTTCGCTTAGTGTCTCCATTCGGGGCGGTTAAGTTAAAAGCCCTGATCACAGACCGCGTTAAAAATAATGAGCTATTTTTACCGATGAACTCCGTCGATAAAGACTCTGCCATCAACTTCCTGACTGGTCCTATCTATGATCAACGCACAAGCACGCCCGCTTACAAGCAGACGATGGTCCGCATGGAAGTATTAAGCGCGAGCGGAGACATTCCATTACCGGGTACAAATCCACGGAACAAAAAACGCCATCCTCAAAATGGTGTCGAGGTTGAACGTAAGTGGGCCCGTCCAGGGTATGTTCACTTAACGGATAAATAAAACAAGGAGGGTGAAGATCATGGCAGCTCCTATTACGGAAATCCATAATCCCATTACTGAGGAAGAGATAAAGCTACAAAAGCTGGAAGAACTTAAAACGCTGTTCACCGATAATGAAGATGCCTTAAACAATATGTTTAAAATCGTCAATGAACTGAATGACTCAGGAGTATTCGAAGCCGCGACCTCCATGCTTCAAGGAAAAGAACAAATTGCCAAAATCGCACTTCAACAAGTCACAAGGCAACCTGTAACAAACCTGATCAATACCCTTATGGGAGCAACAGGAGCCTTGATGAACGCCGATGCCGCACAATCCACGAAACTGCTTAACAGTGCACTTGCAGGAATCGATGAAGGAAACAAATTCCTTCAGTCCGATAAGAAGATCGGCGTTCTGGATTTAATGAAAACATTGAATGACCCAGACATAAACCGGGCAATCGGCTTTGGCGTCCACTTCCTTAAGGGCATGGGTAAGGAATTAAAAGAATAGAAACGGAACAAAGACTCAAGAGAAGCATCTTTTGAGTCTTTTTTTTCATGTTTGACGCTATTGAATAATGCAAAATTCGCTTAGAACTCGCCTGCTGAGGGCCCGATCACCTAGAAATCACTCATCAAAATACAAGCTGTACACCCTCCCCTTATTCGCACCACCGCTTGTCAGATTCAATGAATGCAAAATCCTCGTTGCACTCGATGAAGACGAAATGTTTAAAAAGTCCCTCAACTGCCGATTCGTTATGGTCGATCCTATTAGATAAAAATAATCTCGTAAAGCCGGGATATGTGCTTTTTTACTGGATAGTTGGCATTGAGGGCAAATCCATGTGCCATGCCTTCTACATAACTGATTCACCTTGCAATTCTCACATATCACACCTTTTATTAGGTCCTTTTCGGTAAGGTTGTATCGTTCCAGAATGGAAAAGTCCGCATCGATGTGGAGTTTATTCATTACACGAACTGCCTTTTTCAAATCTTTTTCACTAAAACAGGTGTCTGTTATGAAGTCTTCCAATTGACTAATTTTATAAGGAAGTGCATCGCGATGGATAACTTTATAGTGGAGTTTATGGTTTCCAGGAGCCGTACGGATGATTGTTTGGGGATTACTGATCACAATTAAAGAGTGAATGGGAAGTGAGGGAAAGCCATTTTTCAAGAACCAATTGGTTAACTGTGATTCTTGACGGCTGACTTGTATGATGGGATCTGGAAATGCCGTTTCTTTTCCTTCGATCGTTCGAATCAGCTGGTTGAAATGCGGATCAAAATAGATGGCTCCTGCAATGTTCTTCACTTCAATGATAAGCGCATATTTCTTGGAGATTAATAGGGTATCCAGTTGAAAAAATCGGGATTGATCCTGCAGCCTTAAGTCGTGGAAGATGTAATAGTTTTTCGGTTCAAGAAAACTTAATGGAAAATCAATAGAACATTCCCCTTTATGGCCCGCTTCCCTTTTTTTGAGATCGTTCATGATTAAGGGGATTTTAGGGTGGTTCGGAGGGAGCCTGCCCGCTAACGCACGTAATTTGCGGATGGCAAGAGGAACATTTCGCTTTTTTACAATCAATTTCATCGCTCCAATCTTGGTTTCATCCAAAGGATTCTACGCCAGTAAGAAATAATCCTTTAAATGATAGCGATTGTACAATTTATCTGCGAAATCGGGAATATATCTTCGAAAATGGAGATTTATCTGCGAAAATGGAGATTTATCTGCGAATTTTACGATTTATCGATTTTTCGACAAAAACAACTAAAATTAAGCAAAAAAAAGCCTTACTACACACAAATTGTAGAAAGGCTCTGACTATTTAAGATGTTACTATAACCAAAGAAACCTTATTTTAACTTTCCTATTGATAGGTTAACACGATAATTCCCGTACTTTAATAGTCGTCCTAGAAAGTTATCCAATTCTTCATTGGAAGCAAAATGTGTTTTTAATAAATAACATCCCTCACCACTTACACGATGTACTTCAGAAATTCCTTCTTCTTCTTGAAAGAAATCCATAAACTCTTGATGATTAGCTGTTGTTACGAACAAAGTAACAAATGCTGTCACGATTTGTCCTAATTTGATTCGGCTTATTGCGATTGTATATTGTTCAATAATCCCTAAATCCTCTAATCTGCGAATTCGATTTCCTACAGCCTGCCCCGTCATATGTATTTTTTGACCAAGTTCTTTCCATTGTATTCTTGAGTTTTCCCCTAATAATTTCAGTATCTCAAAATCTGTTTGATCAATGATATAAACCAATCCTTTCATCGTGAAAGCAGAAAGCCAGAAAGTGTTTCGCCAACTTATTCTGCTTATCGATACAATTCACTATACTTAGTTTACCCTCTTATATCACATTATTTATTAGTTATATTCACCTATAACATAGAGGACGCAACAAAAAAATACATCTAGATTTAAAGGAGGTTACAAACATGTTATTACAAGAAATTTTATCGTACAATGAACAATTTGTACAAAACAAGGAATACATGCCATATGAAGCAACAAAAATGCCGCAAAAACGTATGGTTGTTGTCTCTTGCATGGATGCTCGTTTAATTGAGCTACTTCCCAAAGCTTTAGATTTACACAATGGTGATGCAAAAATCATCAAAAATGCAGGTGGTACGATTACCGATGCCTTCGGTAGTATCATGCGAAGTGTTGTAACAGCTGTATATGAATTAAATGCAGATGAAATTTATATTATTGGACACCATGCATGTGGTATGAGCCAAAGTAATCCAAAAGGAACACTAAAAAAAATATTAGATCGCGGAGTATCCACACCAGAAATTTTATCAGCTATTGAATATGCTGGAATTGACCTTGAAAAGTGGTTATTTGGATTTGATAATGTCGAAAATTCAATTCAAGCTAATATTGATTTAGTGAAAAATCATCCATTTATTCCAAAAGACGTTCCTGTACACGGTTTAGCTATTGATCCTCACACAGGTAAACTAGATTTGTTAGTTGATGGATATAAAGCATTAAATGGTCTGAAAAATTAATTATTATTACTCAAATGGAAGGAAGTTATTAGATATGAATAGAAAAGAAGCTACGCAAAAAATTATGGAAGCAAAACTTGCAAAAGGTTTAACATGGGAAGAAATTTCAAAGGTAAGTGAAAACTCTGAGACTTGGGTTGTAACAGCATTATTAGGACAAGCTACAATGACACGTCCAGAAGCTGAAAAAATGGCCGCACTACTAGAGTTAGATGAAGAAGTAGTTCAAGCATTAACGGTAATTCCACATAGAGGTGAAGTAATGCAAATGCCTCCTACTGACCCAATCTTATATCGATTATATGAAATGTTATTAGTGTACGGACCAACTATTAAAGAATTAATTCAAGAAAAAGTTGGCGAAGGTATTATGAGTGCAATCAATTTCGAACTAGGTGTGGACAAAGAAGAAGATCCAAATGGTGGTGACCCTCGTGTGGTCCTTACACTTAACGGAAAATTCTTACCTTATCGCAGATGGTAATCGATTAAAATAATCTATCTATATAATTAAAATAATTTTATAGACCTAAAAAATCCATCCTTTTTAATCTAACTGTATAGAAAGGGTGGATTTTTCCTATGAGAATCTTTTTCGGCAAAGGAGAATAATATGAATAAAAAATATTTTGATACCAGCTTTAGTATCCTACAGTGGTTTGTGTTTCTATTAGCAAATGCAATTGCATTGCCTATCATCATTGGTGGCATATTCCATTTATCAATAGAAGATATCTCAACATTAATGCAGCGAACTTTTTTTATTGTGGGAGTAAGTTCATTTATACAAGCATGGATTGGACATCGCTACCCCATTGCGGATGGTCCAGCCGGTTCATGGGTAAGTATATTTGTCATATTGGGACAAGTAGGTATGAATCAGGGACAGAGTGCAAAAGATGTATTACAACTTTTAGAAGGTGGATTGATTATTGCAGGTATATTACTCTTCATTCTTGGTATAACAGGGCTTGTCCATCGAATTCTACGTTTATTTACACCTTTGGTTACAGGAACTTTTCTTTTAATCTTAGCTCTCCAGCTTAGTGGTGTGTCACTAAAAGGAATGATGGGATTACAAGGAGCTGTAACTCATCCTGATTATACAACAGCTACTATAGCGCTATTCGTTTTTGCCATCATTACTTTCTTATCGATCAAAGGGAAAGGATGGATGAAAAGTTACGCTGTGTTACTTGGAATCTCATGTGGTTGGCTTTTGTATGCTGTATTAGGAAAATCATCACATATGCCTTCAAACACACCGTTAGTTAAGTTACCAGAGATATTTGCCTGGGGCATGCCTAGATTCGATATTGGAATGACTCTAACTGCAACTTTATTTACATTTCTTTTAGTTGCAAATACGATTGCCGCTATTTCGGCTGTAAAACAAGTGGCTCCGTTATCTAAAGAAAATGAAAAGCAAACACTGAACCGTGGTGTATGGGTCGGAGGTATATCACATGTTATTTCGTCGTTATTCTCTACAATTGGAATTGTACCATTACCTGCATCAGCAGGATTTATTCAACTAACAGGACAAAAAAAAGTGAAGACGTTCCTTATAGCAAGTCTCATATTAGCAGGAATTTCTTTTATCCCCTTAATTGTAAGCTTTATTTCCTTGCTGCCAGGTCCTATTGCTAATGCCGCACTTTTAGCAACATTTGTCCAAATGATAGGAATTTCATTTCAATCGATTTTACGTGAAGAATTAAATCAACGTCGTTTAACTATATTAGGAATTACATTATTAATCAGTTTGGGAATCATGTTTCTTCCAGAAAGTGCATTTAACGGAATTGCTTCTTCCTTACAATATGTTTTAAGTAATGGATTACTCGTGGGTACCATGATTGTCATTCTACTGGAACAGTTTTGGAAAGAGTAAAGTATTTATATACTTATTTATAAAAAGAATTATTTGATGGATTTAATAATTGATTTTTCAGATGAAACTGCAAAAGTAAAAGAAGCATATGTTGGCCAAAACGGCCATCTTATGCTCCTTATTAAAACAAATAAAAAACCACCAATATATGTATTGGTGGAGACGGTGGGAGTCGAACCCACGTCCAGACATAACGGCACTTAAGCTTCTACGAGTGTAGTCGATATATTCGCATTTCGCGAACTCATTAGCCTATCGACAGGCGGCAGAGCAGCTAGTCTGATTGGTCTCTTCCTTCATCCTCAGACGGTGGATTCCGGCGTATCCCACTTAGAGTGAGTCCCTTACCCTACCACGTGGGCCATGGAGGGAGGAACAGCTATCGACTGTTATTAAGCAGCGAAAGCTAGGTTGTTGTTTTGTTTGCCAGTTATAGGCGTTGACGTTTTAACGAGGCCGATCCCCTCGACTCGCAACTTAAGCTCGAACTATCCCTGTCGAATCCGTAACGTCCCCATGATAGAAATGGAGCGTACGAGAGAAGAATAGTCAGCAAGTTGGCTGATATTCAATTGTCATCGGTACAGGATTAATTATAACAGATTGGCTCAAAAAATCAATTGTAAGGTCTTGGCAGTTCTACATCTTCTGCCGATCACGGAAAGCACGTTCAATATCACGCTTCGCTTCCTTCTTCTTCAGGTCTTCACGCTTGTCATATTGTTTCTTCCCTTTACCCAGACCGATCAAAACCTTGGCAAAGCCATTTTTCAAATACATTTTCAAAGGTACGATCGTGTAACCTGTTTCCTTTGTTACACCGATCAGTTTACTGATTTCTTTCTTATGCAAAAGAAGCTTCCGTGTCCGCAACGGGTCATGGTTAAACTGGTTTCCCTGTTCATAAGGACTTACATGCATATTATAAAGATAGATTTCCCCATTTTCTATTTTAGCGAAGGCATCCTTCAAATTCACTCGGGCCGCACGGATGGCCTTGATTTCGGTCCCCTTCAAAACGATTCCGGCTTCAAACGTTTGTTCAATAAAGAAATCATGATATGCCTTTTTATTTTGTGCTAGTTGTTTACCTGAGCCTTTTGGCATCTAACTCTCCCCTTTTTACATCCAATCGCGGCAAGAGGATGTAAGAATCATCCCCCTGCCTCAATCTTTATCTCTTTTTTGGTTTTCTCTTGCGCTTGGCAGCTGGCGCATTTTCAAAGAATTTTTTCTTCTTTTTCGGTTTTCTCCCAGTAGAAGGCGAATCTCCATTACGGCCGCCGCCTTTACCTTCATTACGTCCTCCATTGCCGCCACGGCCGCGTTTACGTTCACCTGAATTGGCTTTGAATATTTTCTTCTCGCCAGATGGACGCGGACGGCTTACCTTCATGCCGATAATTTCAAAATCGATGGCGCGTTCCTCTTTATTGACGTTGGAAACACGTACGTCTATCTCATCGCCAATCCGGAACACATTACCGGTACGTTCCCCGATCATTGCAAGCTGACGCTCATCGAAGCGGTAATAATCATCCGTCATGAAGCTGACATGGACAAGTCCTTCAATGGTGTTCGGCAGCTCGACGAACATCCCGAAATTCGTGACTGAACCAATGATCCCGGTATACTCTTCGCCGATTTTATCCAGCATATATTCCGCTTTCTTCAGATCATCCGTTTCCCGTTCAGCATCGACTGAGCGACGTTCACGTTTCGATGTATGGTCGGCTATCTCAGGTAAATTGGCATTCCATTTCTCCTTCGTAGCTTCATCCAGTTTACCTTCCACCAAGTAGGTCCTGATCAACCTGTGCACGATCAAATCCGGGTAACGGCGAATCGGCGATGTGAAATGTGTATAAAACTCAGCAGATAAACCAAAGTGGCCTAAGCTCTCCGGATCATATTTCGCCTGTTGCATGGAACGAAGCATGACAGTGGATATGACCGTTTCTTCCGGTTTACCGGCAACCGCCTCAATGATTTCCTGTAACGCCTTTGGATGTACGTCATTGGCCGATCCCCGGACAATATATCCGAAGTTCGTAATGAATTCAAAGAAACGCTGCAGTTTTTCCGGCTTGGGATCTTCATGAATACGGTAAATGAACGGTACGTCAAGACGGTGGAAATGCTCAGCAACGGTTTCATTAGCCGCAAGCATGAACTCTTCAATCAGCTTTTCGGCAACTGACCTTTCACGTAAAACCACATCAGTCGGATGGCCTTCTTCATCAACGATGACTTTCGCTTCATTGAAATCAAAGTCAATCGCACCGCGGTTCATCCGGTTCTTGCGAAGAATGGCAGCTAACTGCTCCATGTCCTGGAACATCGGCACCAATGCTTCATAGCGTTCGAGTTGTTCTTCATCTTTATCGACAAGGATTTTGTTCACATTTCCATAAGTCATACGTTCCGTCGTCTTAATGACACTTTCAAAAATCTCATGGTTGACGACTTTGCCATCTGGCGTGATTTCCATTTCACAAGAGAGTGTAAAACGATCGACTTGTGGATTCAAGGAACAAATGCCATTCGATAAACGATGCGGGATCATCGGGATGACCCTGTCCACCAAATACACGCTCGTCCCTCTTTCCAAGGCTTCCTTATCGATTGGTGATCCTTCCTTCACATAATGGCTGACATCAGCAATATGAACACCCAGCTTATAATTGCCATTTTCAAGTTTGGAAACAGTGACGGCATCATCCAGGTCCTTTGCATCCGCTCCATCAATCGTGACCAAAACATCATTGCGCAAATCCCTGCGGCTGCCAATTTCACTTTCTTGAATGGTATCCGAAACGGCATTGGCTTGTTCCATGACGTCATCCGGGAACTCCATCGGCAAACCATATTTATGGATCACGGAAAGAATATCTACTCCAGGATCATTTTTATGCCCAAGAATTTCAATGACTTCACCTTCGGCACTTATGCGTCCTTCAGGATAAGAAGTAAGCTTGACGACAACCTTATGGCCCTCCACCGCTCCATGTGAAGCATGCTGTGGAATGAAAATGTCGTTTGCGATCTTTTTATCATCAGGGATGACGAAACCAAAACTTTTACTTTCGGAGTATGTACCGACCACTTGTGTAATACCGCGTTCAAGAATTCTGATGACCGTGCCTTCTTGCCTTGAGCCCGATGTTTCCGAAGATACTCTTACCATGACGACATCTCCATGCATCGCTGTGCCCGTTTCATTCGGCGGAATGAAAATATCATCCATTCCTGGGTTATCTTCAGGTGTGACAAAGGCGAATCCCTTAGCGTGTCCCGTTAATTTACCGCGGAACAAATTCATTTTTTGCGGCAGCCCATAACGATTGCTCCTCGTTCTGACCACCAATCCCTTTTCTTCCATCTTTACTAAAGCCTTAACGAAATTCTTGAAATCTGCCGAGTCTTCGATTTTCAAAGCCTCTTCCAGTTCCTGTACCGTTAACGGCTTATACGCTTCATCCGTCATGTATGTCAGAAGCTTATTAATATGTTCTTGAATGTTATCTTCCATGAAAACCCTCCTATTCAGGGTATATTTTTGTTATTCGGCCCAATCCAGACTTTCTAAAAATTCCAATACATCTTCATGCAGCTGGTCCTTTTCTTTATCAAGAGTTATGACATGACCGGATTCTTCATACCACTTGATTTTTTTGACCGGTGATTCAATGGCATCCATAATAATATCGGCACTTTTTGGATTGATAACATCATCATGCCGACCCTGCACAACAAATGTCGGCGCGTATATAAGGTCGACGTGCTCTCGTACATCCGTTATCAATTCCTGAAGGGCTTTCAATGTATTCATCGGTTTATCGGCAAGGAGGTCCATTTCAAGCTCTATTTGCTCTTGAGTTTTTCCTTCATACTTCTTAAATTCTCTGGCGTACTCCAATACTCCTTTAAACATCATTTCTTCACTTTTGATATACATAGGCGCACACATTGATACGATACCCTTTATAGGTACAGTGTAACCTAATTTAAGAGAAAATACGCCTCCTAATGACAGTCCGGCAACAGCAATTTCTTCATGGCCTTTGCTTTTCAGGAAATCGTAGGCCATCATGACATCTTTCCACCAATCTTCCGGACCCGTTTTCACCAGCTCCTCCGGGGGTACGCCATGCCCTTTATAGTGCGGGGCATGGCAGGTGTATCCCTGTTTCTCCAAGTAACGCCCTAGCATCCGTACATCCGCTGAATTCCCCGTAAATCCATGTAAAAGTAAGACAGCCCTTTTTCCGCCTTCAAAAGTAAAGGGCTGCTGCAGCTTTATTTTCATGATCTAAGCTCCTTTATCAGTAATAGAATTTAAAACATCCCTATCCTATAATTAAGTACTAAAATCACTATATCTATTCATGTAACTATTGTGCAAAGAAAAAAGCCTAGCTATTTAGCTAGACTCATTTTTGATCCATTACACATCAAAGTATGCAACAAGTAAAGTTAAAGCAAAGAATAAAATCGCCAATACTATTGTTGCACGATGTAAAACCAGGTCCAAACCGCGTGCCTTTTGCTTTCCGAACAGCTGCTCAGCACCGCCGGCAATCGCACCTGATAAACCTGCACTCTTACCTGATTGAAGCAATACCGTCACAATGAGGGCGATACTGACAATCACTAAAAGCGTTATGAGAAATGCATGCATGCAATTACACCTCCTGAAGAACCAATAAACAATTACTTTAACTTTACCACACCCAATAAATATCCACAATCTTTGTTATACTATGATGGTAAGAATTCCTAAAAATCCATAGTCATTTATTTTCTTTTTGAAACAAAGTTTGAGATAATTTGCATAAATAGAGAAAGAGGTGTCAACATGTTTAAGTCCATACTCCGGATTCTTGATCTCCTGACCATCCTATTCTCGGCGGTTGCCGGCTATTCTTTATGGACAGGCGGAAGCAATTTTATCAGTGTCCTATTAATCATCCTATCACCGCTTTTATTGCTGCTGGCAAAGTATCACGGAAATCGATACTTATTATTTGCTGCATATATCACGACAACCGTTTATTTTACTGCTATTATTTATAATGGACTTTCCAATAGCGGTACCGACTTTTTCCAATCAAGCTTCAATGTCCTATTGATCGGGGCAGCAGCCGCCTTGCTGAGCGTCATAGCGGCGGTCATTGGGTTTGGAACCAATACTCTTACGATTCTTTGGTTATCGCTTCACGGCCTTGTCACATTCGAGACAATCAGGATGTCATCTGGTTTCCTTTCGAGCTTTTGGTCTGATCCCGTCGTGGAAACCGCAGTCCGTAACGATTATCCATTTTTATTGATGGTTGTCTGGATTGGCTTATTTCTTGATAAATATCAAAGTGAATTAACAAGGGATTACTTATCACGATAATTTTTTTCAAAACTACTTTTATTGGAAATCTTATATTAAAAGCAAGGGGCCTTTCATATGTTAAAACCTATATTTGCAGCAACTGCTCTATCATCTTTCATTCTAATGGCTGGCTGTTCATCCGACTTGACAAGCGAGCATGAAAAGGAGCAAAAAGAAGAACAACCGAGCTCCCAGGAGACTGAGAAGGAGACTGAGACCGACAAGAATAATGATTCAAAAGAATCGGCCCAACGCCAGGTGGAAGTTGATGAAACGTCTAAACCCGCACAGGATGGCCTTCAGACGTTAGCCCATCCGGAAAGCATACCTGTACTTGTCAATAAGCAATACAGCCTGCCTGAGGATTACAAACCTGATGACCTTATCTATCCAAAAGTGGACTTCATCTTTGAAGATAAAATCGATAAAAGAATGATGCGGGAAGAAGCGGGAAAAGCTCTTGAAGCAATGTTCCAAGCTGCCGAAAAAGACAATATGCACTTTGCCGGCGTTTCCGCTTACCGCTCACACCAAACACAAATCACGGTCTTTAATAACTATGTGGCTAAGGACGGGGAAGAAAAAGCGAAAACCTATAGTGCAATGCCTGGGACAAGCGAGCATGAAACGGGCCTGGCGATTGATGTCACGACCCACGATGGTGCCTGCGCTGCCCAAGACTGCTTCGGTGATACGAATGAAGCGGCCTGGCTTGCTGAACATGCACATGAATACGGATTTATTATCCGCTACCCTGAAGGCAAGGAAAACATCACAGGTTATAAATACGAACCATGGCACATCCGCTATGTTGGTGTCGATACCGCAACTGAAATCTTTGAAGCGAAGATCACATTAGAAGAATACTATAATGCCGTACCAGTGGAAGCTGTATCGAATAAATAAAAAAAAGGTGCCCGGAATCCGGGCACCTTTTTTTATTAATCAAACGTTTGATTAAATCCTTCATCTGAATCGGTGACTAGTTTATAGGCATAAAAAATCTCCTATTCAATGTGGATGGCCACATTGAATAGGAGGAGGAATTACTTCTTCAAGTTATAGAAAGATTTCAAGCCGCCATATACAGCCAAGTCACCAAGCTGGTCTTCGATGCGAAGAAGTTGGTTGTATTTAGCGATACGGTCTGTACGGGACATGGAACCAGTTTTGATTTGTCCTGCGTTTGTTGCAACGGCGATATCAGCGATCGTTGCATCTTCCGTTTCACCGGAACGATGGGAAACGACTGCAGTGTAGCCTGCGCGTTTAGCCATTTCGATTGCATCAAATGTTTCAGTCAGTGTACCAATTTGGTTCACTTTGATCAGGATGGAGTTGCCGATGCCTTTTTCGATGCCTTCAGCCAATTTTTTCGTGTTCGTTACGAAAAGATCGTCACCAACAAGTTGAACTTTAGAACCGATGCGTTCCGTTAAAAGTTTGTGGCCATCCCAGTCATTTTCATCCAGGCCGTCCTCGATGGAGATAATAGGGAATTCATTCACTAGCTCTTCATAGAAAGCTACCATTTCTTCTGATGTAACGCCATTGCGGCCTTCGCCAGCAAGATCATATTTGCCTGTTTCTTTGTTATAGAATTCAGATGAAGCTACGTCCATGCCAAGGTAGATATCTTCGCCTGCTTTGTAGCCAGCTTTTTCAATTGCCTCGATGATGACTTGAAGCGCTTCAC
This sequence comes from Peribacillus sp. Aquil_B1, assembly GCF_022603275.1. Classification (NCBI taxonomy): domain Bacteria; kingdom Bacillati; phylum Bacillota; class Bacilli; order Caryophanales; family Bacillaceae; genus Peribacillus; species Peribacillus sp. Aquil_B1. The sequence goes on from NZ_JAKXEE010000003.1 coordinate 227,124, forward strand.
GGTTTGAACCAAGGTTTGGCGCAAAGCCGCCTTCATCGCCGACTGCCGTATTCAAGCCTTTGGCAGAAAGGACAGATTTCAAGGCATGGAATACTTCTGCACCCATACGAACTGCTTCTTTGAAGCTAGGAGCGCCTACAGGAAGGATCATGAATTCCTGGAAGTCAACATTGTTATCGGCATGTGATCCGCCATTAATGATGTTCATCATTGGAGTCGGAAGTTGTTTCGCATTGAACCCTCCAAGGTAACGATACAATGGTAAACCTGAAAATTCCGCAGCAGCATGGGCAGCAGCCATCGATACGCCAAGGATTGCATTAGCTCCCAAGTTTCCTTTGTTTTCAGTGCCATCCAATTCAATCATAGTAAGGTCAAGGCCTGCTTGGTTCGTTACATCCAAACCGATGACAGCTTCAGCAATGATATCATTTACATTATCGACTGCTTTTTGTACCCCTTTACCCAGGTAGCGAGATTTATCTCCGTCACGAAGCTCAACCGCTTCGTGTTCTCCTGTTGAAGCACCTGATGGTACGATTGCACGTCCGAAGTATCCGGACTCTGTTTGGATTTCTACTTCTATTGTTGGATTACCACGGGAATCTAGCACTTCGCGTGCATATACATGTTCGATGTACGGCATTATAAATCTCTCCTTTTCCTATTCACAATTTTATTTAGATAATAGGGATTTCCCTGTCATTTCAACAGGTTTTTCGACTCCAAGCAAATCAAGCATCGTTGGAGCTAAATCACCTAGGATACCACCTGTTCTTAATGTTACCTGATTTTTAGTGATAATGACAGGCACGGGATTCGTAGTATGGGCTGTCATGGGGTTGCCTTCAAGCGTTACGACTTCATCGGCATTCCCATGGTCAGCGGTAATGATTGCTGTACCGCCTTTTGAGACGATTAAATCGACAATCCTACCTAGGCATTCATCCACTGTTTCAATCGCTTTAATGGTAGGCTCAAGCATCCCTGAATGACCAACCATGTCCGGATTGGCAAAATTCAAGAGAATGGCATCAAAGCGATCAGCCTCAATTTGTTCCACCAATGCATCCGTAACTTCATAAGCACTCATTTCAGGTTTTAAATCATATGTAGCGACTTTCGGAGAATTAATTAAAATCCTCTCTTCACCAGGAAACTTCTCTTCACGTCCGCCGCTCATGAAAAATGTCACATGCGGATATTTTTCAGTTTCAGCGATACGAAGCTGGGTAAGCTGGTTTTGGGAAAGTACTTCCCCTAATGTATTATCAAGATTTGTCGGATTAAATGCAACATATCCGTCAACTGTTTCTGAAAAATGTGTCAAGCATACAAAATGGAGATGCTTCGGATGTCCAGGGCCGCGGTCAAATGAGCGAAAATCCTCATTCGTGAACGTATTGGAAATCTGGATCGCCCGGTCTGGACGGAAGTTATAAAAGATTACGGCATCATCATTTTTAATCGTTGCCACCGGTTTACCGTCTTCCGCCGTTATGACTGAAGGTATCACGAACTCGTCAAAAATACCATGTTCATAGGAATCCTCGACACATTCCATCGCGGAAGAGTAAGCAGGGCCATCACCATACACCATCGAACGGTAGGATTTCTCCACACGCTCCCAGCGCTTATCACGGTCCATCGAATAATATCTTCCGGATATGGTCGCAAACTGTCCAACACCGATTTCCTTCATTTTCGCTTCCGCTTCCTTAATATAACCTTGCGCCGTTTTCGGCCCGACATCACGACCATCTAAAAATGCATGTACATATACATTTTTAACTCCTTCTTTTGCGGCCAATTTCAGCAGGGCATACATATGATCAATATGACTGTGCACGCCGCCATCTGAAAGAAGACCGAAAAGATGAAGGTCCGTGCCTTTTTTCTTTGCATGGCTCATGGCATCGACCAAAGTTGGGTTTTGGGCAAACTCACCTTCACGGATAGCCAGGTTCACACGGGTCAGACTTTGATAAACGATCCGTCCTGCCCCGATATTCAAATGGCCCACTTCCGAGTTCCCCATTTGACCGGCAGGCAAGCCGACCGCTTCCCCGCTTGCAGTTAAATGGGAATGCGGATACTGCTCCCAAAAACGGTCAAAGTTCGGTTTTTTCGCATGAAAAACAGCATTTCCCTTTTCCTCGTTACGGCAGCCAAAACCGTCTAAGATGATAAGTGCCACAGGCGACTTACTCATAGTGACCAGCCTCCAGCAATTGTAAAAACGAATCGGGTTTCAGGCTTGCACCGCCAACCAATGCACCGTCTATATCAGGTTGTGCCATGTATTCTTTAATATTCTCAGGTTTTACACTGCCACCGTATTGAATGCGGATGGCTGCAGCTGCTTCATTTGAAAATTTGTCGGCAACAACCGAGCGGATATGCGCACAAACTTCATTTGCATCTTGAGCAGATGACGATTTTCCTGTTCCAATCGCCCAAATCGGCTCATAAGCAATAACGGCTTGTTTCAATTGATCGTCAGATAATCCGGCAAGGCCATTTTCAATCTGGCTGCCTACGAAATCATTCGTTTCGCCAGCTTCCCTTTGCTCAAGTGTTTCACCGCAGCAAACGATCGGGGTCAATCCGTGGGCAAAAGCGGCATGAGCTTTTTTATTAACAGCTTCATCCGTTTCGTTGAACATTTCCCGGCGTTCGGAATGCCCAAGTATGACGTAGGATACACCAAGATCAGCCAATGCGATTGGGGAGATTTCTCCTGTAAAAGCACCGCTTTCTTCAAAGTGCATGTTCTGCGCCCCGATTTTCACATCGGTTCCTTTTGCTGCTTGAACCAGTTGATCCAAAAATAAAGCTGGAGCACATACAACCGTATCGATTACATCTTGCTTCGGAATCAAATTGCTCACTTCTTCTAAAAAGGCCGTAGCTTCAGATAAAGTTTTATTCATTTTCCAGTTTCCTGCAATAATCGGTTTACGCATTTGGTTTCTCATCCCTTCTAAAGTTGAAATATGTAACGGTCAGTCTTATTTATCGTTCAAGGCTACAACGCCAGGCAACTCTTTGCCTTCCATGAACTCAAGAGATGCACCGCCGCCAGTTGAAATATGGGACATCTTTTCTGCCAAGCCAAACTTTTCTGCAGCTGCGGCTGAATCCCCTCCGCCTACAATGCTGTACGTATCTTTTGCTTCCGCCAAGGCTCTAGCAACGGTTTTCGTTCCATTCGCAAATTTATCGAACTCGAATACACCCATTGGTCCATTCCAAATGACAAGTTTGGAACTTTTGATTACATCCGCAAATAACTCACTTGTTTTTGGACCGATATCAAGAGCCATTTTATCATTTGGAATAGCATCGATATCGACATTCGCTGTCTCTGCATCAGGTGAAAACTCAGCCGTTACGACTGCATCGATAGGCAAATGAAGCTTTACGCCTTTTTCTTTTGCACTTTCGATGAAAGATTTGGCCAATTCAATTTTGTCTTCTTCCAATAAAGAATTACCGATTTCATGACCTTGCGCTTTAATGAATGTATAGCCCAGTCCTCCACCAATGATCAAGTGATCGACTTTTTCCAAAAGGTTTTCGATAACGCCTATCTTATCCTTAACTTTTGCTCCGCCAATTATAGCTGTAAAAGGACGTTCTGGGTTGGATAGGGCTTTTCCAAGTACAGAAAGCTCTTTTTCCATCAGCAATCCGGCAACGGCTGGGAGATGGTGCGCTATCCCTTCAGTTGAAGCATGTGCACGATGCGCAGCTCCGAATGCATCGTTAACATAAACATCAGCCAGTGCAGCAAATGACTTCGCCAATTCTTGATCGTTCTTCTCTTCTCCTGGATAGAAACGAACGTTTTCCAACAACAGGATCTCGCCATCTTGCATGTTATCGATGATTGATTGAACGGTCTCGCCGTAAGCTTCTTCTGCCTTTTGCACATCCTTGCCGCTAAGTTCGCTTAGTCTTTCCGCAACAGGTGCTAGACGCAATTCTTCTACGACTTGTCCTTTAGGACGGCCAAGGTGGCTGGCTAAGATGACTTTAGCGCCTTGTTCTGTCAGATAGGAAATCGTCGGCAGTGCAGCTTTGATTCTCGTATCATCCGAAATCTTTCCGTCTTGCATCGGCACATTGAAATCAACACGGCAAAATACGCGTTTCCCCTTTAATTCAATATCTCTAATCGACTTTTTATTCATAATCCAAGAACCTCCTTAGATATTGTTATCATATTTTTGATTTCTTTAGTCAAAAAGGGAGAGGGCAAATTTCCCAACTCCCCTTTTCTCTTTTTCATTATAGTCGGTTTCCAGGAAATTATCCAAAAACAAGAAATGTAAACGCTTGACTGATTAATGACTTACTAATAATATCATCTTCTGCCAAGTTTTTTTAGAGGTGTGATAAAAAAAACCTCACCTTGGTGAGGTTTTTTTATTATTCTAATTACAATCCTTTTTTAGCCAAATAGTCGATTAAATCAACCACACGGCTAGAGTATCCTGTTTCATTATCATACCAAGATAATACTTTAACCATGTTTCCTTCCATTACCATTGTGGAAAGGGCATCAATTGTAGATGATGATGGGTTACCGTTATAGTCAGTTGATACTAGCGGAAGTTCGCTGTACTCAAGAATTCCTTTTAATTCGCCTTCAGAAGCCTTTTTGAATGCTGCATTAACTTCTTCAACTGTTGTGTCTTTTTCAAGTTCTGCAACAAGGTCAACGACAGATACGTTTGGAGTTGGTACGCGCATTGCCATACCATTCAATTTCCCTTTAAGTTCAGGAAGAACAAGTGCTACAGCTTTTGCTGCCCCAGTTGTTGTAGGAATGATATTCTCGGCAGCTGCACGTGCACGGCGGTAATCTTTATGTGGCAAATCAAGGATTTGCTGATCATTTGTATAAGAGTGAACAGTAGTCATCATACCGCGTTTGATTCCGAATTGTTCATGAAGCACTTTAGCAAATGGAGCTAAACAGTTCGTTGTACAAGAAGCATTGGAGATTACATGGTGGTTAGCTGCATCATATTTGTCTTCGTTAACACCCATGACGATTGTGATGTCTTCATCAGATGCAGGAGCAGAGATGATTACTTTTTTCGCTCCAGCTTCTAAATGCTTAGCTGCATCTGCACGTTTCGTGAAACGACCTGTAGATTCTACTACTACTTCTACTCCTAGTTCACCCCATGCTAATTGTGCAGGGTCGCGTTCAGCCAAGACTTTGACTTTATGACCATCAACAACAAGGTAATCTCCATCAACTGTTACTTTTTCATTAAGAGATCCATGAATTGTATCGTATTGAAGAAGGTGCGCTAACATATTAGCATCCGTTAAGTCGTTAATAGCAACAATCTCTACCCCAGGATTACTCAATGCTGCACGAAATACATTACGTCCAATACGTCCAAAACCATTAATACCAACTTTTACTGCCATGAAAAATTCCTCCTTTTAAGTTCGCAAATATATTAAGGGGTGTAATTCCCCTGAATTAACTCTTGTGCCGCCGCTTCATCCGTGATTAAAACGGTTGATGAAGGTGCGCCTTTCATGTAGGAACGGATAGCCTTTGCTTTAGTTTTACCACCTGCCACAGTTATCACTCGCTTTTCAGGGCTAAGATCATCTAACTGGATGCCGACTGTCAAAACTTTATGAACAACTTTGCCGTTTTCATCGTAATAATAACCGAATGCCTCTCCTACAGCATTTCCATCTAACAGCTTCTTTAACATTTCTGGCGAAGAATTTCTTCTTTCTGCCATCGCCATGGCATCACCAATTCCATGAATGATCATATCCGCAGATTTGATTTGGGAAATCACTACTTTAATTGCAGGTTCCTTCTGAAATGAAGCATAAACCTCACCGCTTAATTGATCGGGTACATATAACACTCTGTATGAGGCCTGTGCCTTCTGGGCCATTTTTTCAACAATCGTATTGGCCTGATTCTGCACTGCTTCACCAATTCCCCCGCGGGCCGGGACAAATGTCAATTTCTTCGACGCTTCATCAGGTGACAGCGAATCAGCGACTTCGGCCATTGTCGATCCGCCAGTAACTGCAATGATATTCTTTGAGTTCCATTCTCGTTTCATACGGATTGCACAAGCTTTACCCAATTCTTTTTTCACCCATGGAGTCTCATCACAATTTCCTGAGACAATAATGACCTCATCCACTTGCAATAAATCCTGCAATTGCCGTTCCATTATGTCTATACCCATTACTTCACGCATTATTCCTTCTAACTTATCCAGGATTTCAATCCCTTCATCGGTCAGCGTCATGCCAGAGGTGAATATGTTAACCAGGTTCTGACTTTTCAGAAAATCAACCTCGCCTCTAAGCGTCCGCTCTGTCAAATTAAGGCTCACGGACAGACTGCGCCTTCCAACCGGCTGCATCATTTTGATATAACGCAGGATATCATATCTTTTTTGCATAACCATAAGGAAATCCGGTAATAATTTTCTTTGTACCTCGAGTAATGTACGCATATTTAAAACTCCTAAAAAGTTAAGTTGGACGTTTAATGTCCCGCGTAGTCATTTTCTGTCCCACTTAAAACAAAAAAATATTCCTGCTACATATTTTATTCTAGCAGGAACGGAATGTTTCTTCAAATGATTTGAAAAATTATTTTTCCAAAAGGCGTTTTAGAGCTGATTTATCAACATTCCCGAATTGAACGATATCATCTTTCCATTCTACGACAGGAATCATCAGCCCGAATTTCTCAAGCAAATCATCATCGGTATGGATATCGATTTCTTTATAGCCTATGCCTGATTCCTCTTTCACATCTTCAAGCACCTGCTTGGCTTTATCGCATAACGGGCATTTATCCCTACTATATAAAACAAACGCATTTGATTCCAAATCACTCATCCTTTTCAATCATATCTTTTTCGTTTAGATGAAGAAGGGATACCTAATTGTTCGCGGTATTTGGCAACGGTTCGGCGTGCCAGGATAATTCCATGCTCTTCTTTCAACCGTTCTGCCAGATCCTGATCCGAAAGCGGCTTTTGTTTATTTTCCCCATTGATGGCTGCCTGCAGGCTCTTTTTTGCCTGCATGCCCGACATATCCTCATCAAGGCCGACTGACTGTAAAGAAGTAGTGAAAAATATCCGCATCTCTATCGTGCCAAATGGTGTCTGCACGTATTTCCCTTTGACCGCCCGGCTTACTGTGGACTCATGTATTCCAAGTTCGTCGGCGATTTCCTTCATCGTCATCGGTTTCAAATAGTTCAGGCCATGATGAAAGCACGCCGGCTGTTTATCGACGATGCACTGAATGACCTTCAATATCGTTTCTTTCCTCTGTTGGATCCCTCTGGAAATCCATTGGTATTCCTGCCACTTATCCTGGATAAACCGTTGAACCCCCTGATCCTTATGGCTCTTCATACGGTTTAAATACCCTTTATCCACATTAAGATTAGGTGTGTTACCATCATAATTCCCGACAAGCAGCATGCCATCCCGAACTTCCACGACCACATCCGGCACTATATAAGAAGGTTTTTCCTGAAAAAAGAGTGAAGCCGGTCGCGGGTTCAATGTCTGGACATAATCAAATACTTCTTGAATTTCCTTCATTGTAACACCGATTTTCTTACTTAGGTCTTTCCAGCGCTTTTCAGCAAAATCGAGGAAATGGTTTTCTATGATCGATTCCGCAAGCAGATTCACCGCTTCTGCTTGCACCTGAAGCAAAAGGCACTCTTGAAGATTTCTCGCTCCAATTCCATGCGGCTCGAGTTCCTGTAAAATTGAGAGGCTTTCTTCCAAAACGATCGGAGATATACCTGGGATACATATATCATCCAGCTCAGTCCTTAAGTAACCGTTTTCATCAAGGTTATGAATTAATAGCAGCAACGCCTTCTGCTGCTCACCGGTAAGCTGCTGAAGATTCACCTGGGACATGATATGCTGTTCAAGCGATATAGTATCTTCACTGATCTGTTCAATCCAATAGTTTGCATCATACGTATTCTTAAGAGTCCGTTTCCCCTTTTTCCGGTCAAAAGTTGGCTGAAATAAAGCCGATGTTGGCTGATCTATGGACAGTAATGGATTCTCCACCATTTTATTTTCTAAAAAAGCCGATAGCTCCTGCGAGGAGTATTGCAGCAATGTAATAGCTTGCATAAGCTCCTGCGTCATTGCCATCTTTAATGTTTGCTGTTGAAAAAGTCCTGCTTTCATATTCATACTCATCGATTCATCCCTCCCCCACTCCATTTTACATTATCAGGAGAAAATTCTACACAAAAACCCATGAAAACGCTTACGTTTTTTTCTGAATAGTTTATTTGTTTTAAATACTATATGTTAGAAACGCAAATTAAACAACTACTTTTATTGAAAAATCACCATTTTTCAATAGTGTGTGCGAATATTTTCAAGACGGGGCTTACATTACAGGATTCGATGGAATATTACGGAAATCGAGTGGATTCGCCAAAAATCTTAGGGACCCTCTTAAAAATGACCAATAAAAAATCCCCCACTTTATTAAGCAGAAGATTGGTAATGCCCTCGGCAGGAATCGAACCTGCATTTCAAGCTTCGGAGGCTTGCGTTCTATCCGTTGCACTACGAGGGCGTAATAGAAAATAATTTTTCAACAGATTTCATTATATGATAGATTCCCCTCCTTTGCAAGGGTTATCAGGTTTAAAACTTCGTCATTTGGGTATTATGGGTAATGTGGAAATTCATCCCTGTGCGGCATAATATATAAAGTAATCTATCGGGAAGGAGCCTTAGCCAGAAAATTGTCGAACAAATTATCCATTATAGGGTTTGTTTTGTTTGACCTAAATTGACCAAAAAGTGTATCATACATACATAAAGAATTTAAATGATTCTCTTAATCGAAGGAGGAAATGAACATGAATTTAATTCCTACAGTTATCGAACAAACAAGTCGTGGGGAGCGTGCCTACGATATTTACTCCCGTTTATTAAAAGACCGGATCATTATGCTAGGAAGTGCAATTGACGATAATGTTTCCAACTCCATTGTTGCTCAATTACTATTTTTAGAAGCGGAAAATCCTGAAAAAGATATCACTCTATACATCAACAGCCCTGGTGGAAGCATCACTTCCGGTATGGCCATTTACGATACTATGCAATATATCAAACCTAATGTATCGACAGTATGCATCGGCATGGCCGCTTCCATGGGCGCTTTCCTATTGGCCGCTGGTGAAAAAGGCAAACGTTATGCGTTGCCAAACAGTGAGGTCATGATTCACCAACCACTTGGAGGAGCTCAAGGTCAAGCTACGGAGATTGAAATTGCTGCCCGCCGTATCCTTCACTTGAAAGATAAACTGAACCAGATCTTGGCAGAACGCACTGGACAACCTATTGAAGTCCTTCAAAGAGATACGGAACGTGATAACTTCATGACTTCCGAAAGAGCCCTTGAATATGGCTTGATCGACAAAGTCATCACGCGCAGCATCCTTGATGACAAAAAAGACTCTAAATAATTATGCAACAAAAGGCTCCGGAGATCGCCTGAAGCGACTTCCGGAGCCTTTTTTACATTATAAATGAAAAGGATGCACTTTTAGGCATCCTTTCTTTTAACCCTCTTGCTGAACGAACTCTTCCAATGCCTCTAGCGCTTCTTTTTCATCGCGTCCTTCGACGATTAACTTCACGGACACGCCAGAACTGATGGCAAGGCTCATTAATCCCATTATACTTTTTGCATTCACTTTCTTTCCTTCTTTTTCAAGAAAAACATCTGAATGAAAGCGGTTAGCTTCTTGTACAAAAAGGGCCGCCGGCCGCGCTTGCAAACCCGTCTTCAATTTTACCTCAACTTGTTTTTCCACCATCTTGATCTCCCCTGTTAGCTTTATTTTTTCGCAGCAATAGCTTCTCCCCCACGGAGCCTGTCAGCTATTTCATCAATCTTTCGTAATCGGTGATTAATCCCGGATTTACTGATGGTTCCCCCAGAAACCATTTCCCCTAGTTCCTTTAAGGTTATATCCTGAAACGCTATCCTAAGCTCCGCAATTTCCCTAAGCTTATCCGGTAAAATGCCTAATCCCACCGTATCCTCGATATAATGGATATTTTCAACCTGACGTAATGAGGCTCCGATCGTTTTGTTCAAATTGGCTGTTTCACAATTCACAAGCCGATTCACTGAATTACGCATATCACGGACAATCCGTACATCTTCGAACCTTAATAAAGCTGAATGGGCGCCAACTATACTTAAAAACTCGGCAATCTTTTCGGCTTCTTTCAAATAAATGATGTACCCTTTCTTGCGTTCAAGAGTCTTGGCCTTCAAGCCAAACTTATTCATTAGCTCACAAAGGGCATCATTGTGCTCTTTGTAAAGTGAGAAAATTTCAAGGTGATAGGAAGACGTTTCCGGATTATTCACCGAACCCCCCGCAAGAAATGCACCTCTTAAGTAAGAACGCTTACAGCATTTCTTCCCAACAATAGTATCGGATATAGCGTGGAGAATTTCAAAGCCATCTCCTAAAATTTCCAAATCGGTTAAAACCCGCTGCCCTCCGGATGACATCCTGACAATATATACATTATTCTTTTTAAGCTTCATCTTTTTACGGACCAACAGCTCGACCTGGACCTCATAACTTTTTTTCAGCAGCGTATAAATCCTTCTGGCAATCGCAGCATTCTCCGTTTGAATATCCACAACAAGCTTCCGATTAGAAAATGAAAGGGATCCGTTCATCCGGATAAGCGCACACAATTCCGCTTTACCGCAGCAATCCTTTCCCTCTAATGTAGTAAGCTCTTTTTTCGTTTCTGAAGCAAAAGACATCCATTTCACCCCCAATCGAACGCAGGTAATCTATTTTTATCAATCAAAAAACCGTCCCCGCTTATATCTACGGTGCAATGTGGCTTTTTGTTTCATTTACAAGCATATTATAGAGCAAATCCGCCACTTTTTTCGTGTCATGGCGTATTACATTCCCTTCATAGCTAAAAATGCGTTCTTGTATGATTTCAAGCCCCATCATTTTTAAGCTTTCCACATCATACATGACCGGTTTAGCATATTCAGCTTGATAGCGTTGCTGAATCTCGGTTGGTATTTCTTCATTATTAACAAGTATCCTGTCAATATATGCATTTCCCATATGGTCATAAATCGCTTTTATATGATCGCTCGCGCTATAATCCAGCGTCTCTCCGGCTTGTGTCATCAAATTGCAAATGTACACCTTCTTCGCCTTCGAACGGGCAACCTCTTCTCCTAAACCAGGAACAAGTAAGTTAGGCAGAATGCTAGTATATAGGCTCCCTGGACCTATGACAATAAGATCTGCCTGCTTGATTTCCTGGAGGGTTTCACTGAGCGGCTTTATATGATGAGGAGACAGAAATACTCTTTTTATTTTCTTTCCTGAGAAGGGAATCTTGGATTCACCTGTAACAATCGTTCCGTCCTCCATCTCCGCATGGAGAACCACACTTTGGTTGGCAGCCGGAAGCACTTTACCGCGGACATTAAGAAATTTACTCATTTCCTGGATCGCATGGACGAAATCCCCTGTCAGCGAGGTCATTGCCGCCAGTATCAAATTCCCTAGCGAATGCCCGGATAACTCATTTTTACTCTGAAAGCGATGTTGAAACATTTGTTCAACAAGGGGCTCAACATCCGATAACGCAGCCAGCACGTTACGAATATCACCTGGAGCGGGAATGTCCATATCCTCGCGAAGGCGGCCTGAACTTCCACCATCATCAGCTACCGTTACGATTGCCGTTATATCAACCGGATGCTTCTTTAACCCTCTCAACAAAACGGGAAGGCCGGTTCCCCCTCCAATGATCACAACCTTAGGTTGTTTCTTTTTATCTAACATCTGCTTTCCCCTTACTTTTTTCGATATCGCGATGTGATACTTGAACCCTGTAATCCTTCTTGAAGTGGTTTGAAATATACTCCGTCAATGCTACAGAACGGTGCTGACCGCCTGTACACCCAATCGCAACAACAAGCTGTGCTTTTCCTTCACGTTTATAATATGGAAGCATGAACGCAAGCAGATCGGTCACTTTTTCCAAGAATTTTTGCGTCTCACTCCATTTTAAAACGTAACTCGACACTTCCTGTTCCAAGCCAGTCCTTGGCCTCATATGGTCAATATAATATGGATTTGGCAGGAAACGTACATCAAACACAAGGTCGGCATCTATGGGCAGACCATGCTTGAACCCGAATGACATGACATTGACTGTAAAACCGACACTTTTATCGGCAGAAAACTCCGAAGCGATTTTCTCCCTCAATTCGCGCGGTTTCAGTTGGGAAGTATTAAAAATCAGCTGTGCCCTTCCCTTCAATTCGTCCAATAGTTCACGTTCCATTTTAATGCCTTCCAATGGCCGGCCTAATGGAGCAAGTGGATGGGTCCTTCTTGTTTCCTTATATCTGCGGACCAAGGAATCGTCATCAGCTTCAAGAAAAAGGATTCTTGGTGATACTGCAGCTGAATCCGTTAAATTATCCAGTGCAAGAAATAAGGAATCAAAAAACTCCCTCCCCCTCAAATCCATGACAAGAGCCACTTTATTCATCTTATTCCCTGAGTCCTTCATTAACTCCAAAAACTTTGGCAATAGCGTGGGCGGCAAATTATCGACGCAAAAAAAGCCGAGGTCTTCAAAACTTTGAACCGCCACTGTCTTACCCGCTCCGGACATTCCGGTAATGATGACCAATTGCGTTTCACTCTTCTGCCCTGTACTCATAGTTTCTCCGCCCCCATGTATAGCAATCTTTTTTATATGTGAAAATTAACCTGGATCCAATCGGTAAGAAAGCAGCTTAAACTCTGGTGTATAGGTAAAGGTTCCATAAATGATTCCACTTCCATGAACCATATAGTCCAGGATATGAAAATCACCTTCAGCCATCATCAGCTTTTTAACATCTTCGACCGGATGCCAGCTAAGTTCCCCTTCTTCACAAACATCCACATTTACACCATCGGAATCCGTTGCAAAGAAAGTGAACATCATCCATTCCGACAATACCTTATCTCCGTCCTTCATAATGAAGGTGAAAATACCTTTGATGGAAGGATTTTTTAAATAAACGCCCGTTTCTTCACGATATTCCCTAATACAAGCATCGCGTACAGATTCCCCAGGCTCCATCTTTCCGCCTGGAGCTACCCACCATCCGCGTCTAGGCTTTTTTAATAAGAGGATTTGATTATCTTTGATCAATACACAGTTTGTGACACGTTGCACGTTCTTCACCTCAATCGGCTCTGCTCGACTATAGAAACCTTCACTCCCCCGTGTTGAAGAGATTCAGTTTATATCCTTAAACCGCCGCTAGATATCCATTTGGCGATTTACAAATGCTAATAGTTCAAACAAGTTGTATTTTTCATCTTCTTACCATTATGAATGATATATATGTTTAGTATATCTTATCATTATACTATTTTTGAAATGAGCTAACAATAAAGTAAACTTCCTGCATTGGGGGAATATTCATTCGCAAGGAATCACGGAGATAAGCCTTTATCCTGCTTAACTCCTATTCTTCTCCACTTTCGCTGCCTAAATGCAAAGGGCGGGCTTACTTCACATTATAAATCATTTGGGAACATCCTAAAAATTGGAACCAAAGATATAGTCTTAAAGCAGGAAACAAAAAAAAGGACACAGAAACTTAATCTGTGTCCTTAAACGTTTATAATTAAAGGGGGTCAACTTCTACCCATACTATACCCAATCATTATTTCACGCGTGTTACAACATCGTTAAAACGGAATTACGATTGTATATTCTAGTGAAATCAAGCCTTAGGCTGCAATTTTTCTTGAAGTTCCTCAAAAAAATGCTGAGCCGATTGAGCGGCAATGCTTCCATCGCCTGTAGCTGTAACGATTTGGCGCAATGTTTTTTCACGAACGTCACCAGCAGCAAAAATACCAGGGACACGTGTTTCCATTCGATCATTCGTTTCAATATAGCCTGTGGAATTCAAGATGCCCAAGCTCTCAAATGGTTTAGTTAGCGGAAGCATTCCGATATAAATGAATACACCGTCTGCGTCCATCACTGTCTCTTCTCCATTTTCAGTGGAAACTAGTGTGACACCGCCGACTTTGCCGCCTTCTTCATTGATTTCCTTCAAAGTATGATTCCAGATGAAGTTAATTTTCTCATTGGCAAATGCACGATCTTGTAGAATCTTTTGAGCACGAAGTTCGTCACGTCTGTGAACGATCGTCACTTTTGAAGCAAAGCGAGTTAAGTACACACCCTCTTCAACAGCAGAGTCTCCGCCGCCGATAACGAATAGTTCTTTTTGCTTGAAGAATGCACCATCACAAACTGCACAATACGATACACCGCGGCCGCCCAATTCTTTTTCGCCGGGAACGCCGATTTTCTTGTATTCGGCACCAGATGAAATGATGATTGAACGAGCCTTGAATTCCTTGGAACCGGCTTTGATCGTTTTATACTCTTCACCGTCGATGATTTCCTTAACATCCCCATAGGCATACTCCGCACCGAATTTCTTTGCATGGTCAAACATTTTCGTTGAAAGTTCAGGCCCGAGTATAGTGTCGAATCCAGGATAATTTTCAACTTCCTCTGTATTGGCCATTTGCCCGCCCGGTACTCCGCGTTCTAACATCAATGTTGAAAGGTTCGCACGTGATGTATAGACAGCCGCCGTCATCCCTGCAGGACCAGCTCCAATAATAACAACGTCATAAATTTTTTCAGACATGTTTTCACTCCTCCATATTCCATTACAAATGGAACCTTCACTACGGTTAGTGTTCCCTACCTATTATCCTATATAACAAATAATTTTTCGTCCAAATATCTGCTCATCCAAGCAAGGTTTGAACCAATTTTACGTACTTTGATAAGGTGGACACCGATATGAAATGTTTGTCTGCGATTGCCTGTTTGCTCGCCTTCTCATTTTTAAGCTGATTCCACACGTACTCCACCGCTGATGCCCATCCTGCTGGATTATTTAGCTTCTGCTCGGATTTCACCGCTTCGATGAAGACGGAAAACCACATTAAATACAGCCCGGCTTCATTTAATTGTATCGGTTGGAAATGCTGATATAATAACTCAGCTGTGCGATCGGCAAAATCAATCGGTGTTAATTGCCGATCTTTAGCGGGAGCTTGAACTAGTTCAGCATAATCACGTTCCAAATCAGTGAAATTCTGATTAAGGTTAAGGACCTGGTTTTTCAATAGCTTCTGTTTATGAACCGAATGTTTCAGAAGGAAAATGGCAAACAACCTTTCTTCGATGAATTCACTTTCCAGCCTTTTTATAATAGAAGGAAAATGATGTTCAAAACCATCTGAAGTTGCATTCATATCTCCCCAGGGCTCCATGCCTTCCTTTTCCGGATTCATTTCCACGACCTTTTTCCATGCCTTTTGGGCAGCCTGTTCATGGCCTAGGTGGTAAGCGGAAATGGTTAACCAATAGTAAAAGGTTCCATCTCCCTCGAACCCTTGCTTTTGGAGTCCTTTCAGCCATTTATATGCAGAAGCATAGTTTCCGATCAAAGCGAAGGTCGCTCCAAGCTTGAAACGATGTTCGGATAGCATCGGCCTAATTTTCTCCAGCATGTGTATGAGCTCTTCAACCTTTTCTTCATCCTGTTGATAATGATGAAAAACAACAAGGTTACAAAGCGCATGCAGGTTTCCTGGACTTTTTTCCAGTACCTCATCAAGTGTTGCAAAGGCTTCATTTACTTGACCGAGATAGAAATAGGCAAGTGCCAGGTTATTATAAGCGGACCAGTAATCCTCGTACTCGGCAATCGTTTCTTTCAGTACTTCGATTGCCTTTGGAAAATTGCCTGATTCAAGGTACTCACGGGCTTGTTCCTGTTTGGTAATGAGCCCATCATGCTTAAATGGATTTTCTTCTGATTCATCCGACTCAAAAGTTATCAATTCAAGCAGGTCCTCTGCGTCATCGCTGAACTCCCCGTCTTCTTCTTTATCAAGATAAGCACTGGCGTGACGATAAGCCTCCTTGAACATGCCTAAGTGGGCATAATTATTCGCAAGGAAGTAATGGCATTCCGACATATAGGGATCCATCACATCCAAGATGTTTTCCAAAAGGTTGTTTGAATAATTATATTCTCCGATTTCCGAGCAAGTGATTGCCAATTGACAGGCTATCATCGGTTCAGCGGGTTCAAGTTCCAGCGCACGTTCCAGGTATTTTTTTGATTTAGGTAGTTCTCGTCTATGATAAGCTTTTAAACCCTTGGTGAAATAATACTCACCTGTTGGGTGAAAAGTTAGAATTTTTGCCTGTTGGCCAAATTTAGAGTCTTTACTCATGTAATCCTCCATCTTCAAGTTGATTAACCATAGTATTATAACATATTGGAGTAAATTTGCCGAACAATTCAAGAAAATGGAAAATGGAAAACACCATGCTTTCTTCAAGAAAAAATTGGAGTATATTCCTATTTAAATGGGGAGTCAAGATTATCTTTCATAGTCGCAAAGACGGCCAAAAAGAGACTCCGGCGGGAAAGCGCGTCTAAGGAAACCCCCGCAGGCGCAAGCCGAGAGCGGACCGCCCGCGGAAATCGGGTGCCTGGATCGGTAATCAACGTCCAAATTGTACAAGCCATAAAAAAACTGAAGACAAACTTGATTTTCATCGAGTTTGTCTTCAGTTTGAGCCCTCCTATTGACGGAGGGCGATCAACATTCATTCGGTTTCTTTCGGTTCGTCCTTATCGGCATGTCTAGCCTTCAATACATCAAGCACTGCTTGGAAAGGCAACTCCTGCTCCTGAAGAAGAACGAATAAGTGATAGAGGAGATCGGCACTTTCCATCGAAAGTTCCTCTGCATCGCGGTTCTTAGCAGCAATGATCACTTCTGCCGCTTCTTCACCGACTTTTTTCAGAATCTTATCAACGCCCTTATCGAATAGGTAGGTAGTATATGAACCTTCAGGCATTTCCGATTTTCTTTTTTCAATCAATTTTTCCAATTCCGTCAAGAAAGTCACATTCGCCTTCACGTCTTGTCCGGCTTCACTGTTTTGGTAAATCGTTTCGCTAAAACAGCTTGTTGCCCCTGTATGGCACGCAGGACCTGCAGGAACGACCCGAACGACCAATGCATCTTGATCGCAGTCATACTTCATTTCGATGATTTTCTGGGTATTACCGCTGGTTGCTCCTTTATGCCATAATTCATTGCGCGAACGGCTGAAGAATACCGTTTCACCTTTTTCAATCGACAATTGCAGTGATTCTTGATTCATGTAAGCAAGTGTCAGCACTTCGCCGGTTCCTGCATCTTGAATAATTGCCGGTATCAGGCCTTTTTCGTCGTATTTAATAGTTTCAAGATTCATCGTACAACCACTCCTTGTTGTTTGAGAAACGTTTTGACTTCTTTGACGGATGTTTCTTTATAATGAAAAATCGATGCGGCTAATGCTGCGTCGGCTTTACCTTCTTGGAAGGCTTCCTGGAAATGCTCAGCGTTGCCAGCACCGCCTGAGGCGATGACCGGCACCGAAACGGCTTCGGATACCGCTTTTGTCAAAGCGATATTAAACCCTTGTTTCTCGCCGTCACAATCCATGCTTGTCAATAGTATTTCACCTGCACCGCGGATTACGGCTTCCTGCGCCCACTCGATCACTTCCCATTCAGTCGGTTTCCTGCCGCCGTGGGTATATACGCGCCATGACCCAAGCTCTTCTTCATATCGGGCGTCTATGGCGACCACGATACATTGAGAACCAAAATAATCAGCACCTTCATTAATTAGATCAGGGCGCAGAATGGCTGCTGTATTTAAGGAAACCTTATCGGCACCAGCTCGGAGGATCTTCTTCATATCCGCCAAAGAATTAATGCCGCCGCCCACCGTGAACGGGATTGCCAAGCTGCCCGCTACCGCTTGAACGACGTCGACAATCGTTTCCCTGCCTTCATGTGATGCGGAAATATCCAGGAAGACAAGCTCATCGGCACCTTCTTGGTCGTAAAAGGCTGCGAGTTCGACCGGGTCTCCTGCATCCCTAAGGGAAACAAATTGTATCCCTTTGACTACGCGCCCATCCTTTACATCGAGACATGGAATAATTCGTTTAGTGAGCATTTAACCACGCACCTTTTCTAGTGCTTCTTCTACAGTAAAGCGATTGGTATAAAGCGCCTTGCCAATGATTGCCCCTGCAATGCCTTGGGATTCATACTCTTTGAGGGTGTTAAGGTCTTCGAGTGAACTAATGCCGCCCGAAGCAATCACGTTTTTACCGGTTGCCTCCGCCATGGCCAATATACCTTTCACATTCGGACCTGAAAGCATCCCATCCGTCGCGATATCGGTCACAATAAATGTCTCTGCACCAGAATCGGCCAGTAATTTACCAAGATCTATCGCAAGGGTCCCAGACGTTTGAAGCCAACCATGAGTGGCAACCCTGCCATCCTTCGCATCGATTCCGATTGCGATATGGCTTCCATATTTCCTAATCATATCTTTAGTGAAATCAGGGTCTGAAACAGCCGTGCTGCCTAGAATGACACGTTCCACACCATTATCCAGGTAATGGGCTATATCCTGTTCCGTACGGATGCCGCCGCCGATTTGAATGCGGGCACCTAACTCACTTGCCGCTTTGATAACGTATGAATCATTGATGCGTACTCCCTCTTTAGCTCCGTCAAGGTCGACCATATGTATCCAATCGGCTCCTTGGTCCGCAAAGCTTTTTGCCATATCAAAGGGGGAATCGCCATAAACGGTTTCCTGATTGTAATCTCCCTGGATTAAGCGGACGCATTTGCCTCCACGCATATCAATCGCCGGATAAATCGTAAAGTTGCTCATGCTTCTTCCTTCCCTTCTACTAATGACAGATAATTTTTTAACAGTGACATGCCCATCTTCCCGCTTTTTTCCGGATGGAACTGCATGCCGAACACATTCCCTTTACCGACGATCGCAGGCACTTCCACATCATACCTTGCCGAAGCAGTGACGAATGATTCATCGGTATCGACGTAGTAGGAATGGACGAAATAAACATGCTCCTCTTCCAGCCCCTCATTCACTGGTGATGCGTGTTTAAATTCGAGGCGATTCCAGCCCATGTGCGGGACTTTATAAACCTGGTCATTCGCATCCACTCCCTTAAAACGAACGACTTTTCCCGGGATGAGGGATAATCCTTTAGCCGGTCCATTTTCCTCACTTTCATCAAAGAGAAGCTGCATACCAAGGCAGATTCCTAATAGATAACCTCCATCAGCTACATATTCCCTCAGGAATTCATCCAGCTTTTGTTTTTCCAAGAGACTCATGGCATCCCTGAAAGAGCCAACTCCGGGAAGTATGATTCCTTTCGACTTTGAAAGTTCGTTTGGGTCATCGGAAATGAATGAATCGGCACCAAGGCGCTCAAGCCCTTTACTTACTGAAAATAAATTCCCCATGCCATAATCGACGATTCCGATCATTTTTACAACATTCCTTTCGTCGAAGGGATGCCTTTGACACGTGGATCGATGGTCGTCGCTTCATCCAATGCACGTCCCAGCGCTTTGAATATCGCTTCGATCATATGATGTGTGTTGTGACCGTAATGAACGACTACATGCAGGTTCATCCTGGCCTCAAGAGCGAATTTCCAAAGAAACTCGTGCACGAGTTCAGTATCGAAAGTACCGACCTTTTGCGAAGGGAACTCAGCCCGGAACTCTAGATGCGGACGATTGCTTAAATCGATGACAACCTGGGCGAGTGCCTCATCCATGGGTACGAAAGCATTTCCGTAACGCTTTATCCCGCGCTTGTCTCCAAGGGCCTCCAATAACGTCTGCCCTAAGCAAATGCCAATATCTTCAGTTGTATGATGATCATCGACGTCTGTATCCCCGTTTGCATCTACGGTCAAATCAAACTTCCCGTGTTTCGTGAACAAATCAAGCATATGCGTCATAAACGGAACGCCCGTCTTAATGGAGGAATTACCTTCCCCATCCACACCAAACTTCAAACTTATTTCCGTTTCATTCGTCTTTCGCTCCACACTAGCAAAACGTTCCATTACAACTCCTCCTCAACGGGGTAAGACCCCTTTTCCCAAGATGTAAAAGCATGTCAAAAGTCTTTATATCAATGATTTCGCGTATTTTAATATTACAGGACTATTTCCCGGATTCATTCACACCACGTGATTCAATGGCACGGGCATGAGCTTCAAGTCCTTCCATTCGGGCAAATGCTGCGATTTTTTCTGCATTTTTGCGGAAGGCCGTTTCACTATACATGATGATGCTTGATTTCTTTTGGAAATCATCCACATTCAGCGGGCTGGAAAAACGGGCGGTTCCATTGGTAGGCAGCACATGATTGGGGCCTGCAAAGTAATCCCCGACGGGCTCCGAACTAAAACGGCCAATGAAGATTGCCCCGGCATGCCGGATTTTTGCCATGATTTCAAGTGCATCATTGGCCACAATTTCCAAATGTTCAGGTGCAAGTTCATTAATCGCTTCGACAGCTTCAGCCATATTCCCGCATACAACGATCCTTCCAAAATCCCTTATGGATGCTGCAGCAATATCATGGCGTGGAAGTAACGCCACCTGCTTGGTCACTTCTGCGGCCACTTCTTCTGCAAGAGATGTTGACGTCGTGACCAAAACACTGCAAGCACGGGCATCATGCTCCGCCTGTGATA
Source organism: Peribacillus sp. Aquil_B1 (assembly GCF_022603275.1). Classification (NCBI taxonomy): domain Bacteria; kingdom Bacillati; phylum Bacillota; class Bacilli; order Caryophanales; family Bacillaceae; genus Peribacillus; species Peribacillus sp. Aquil_B1. The sequence continues at coordinate 247,928 of NZ_JAKXEE010000003.1, forward strand.
GCAAGTCTGCCGCAACTTCAGCGGCGATGGCGGATTCGTCCGCAAGTATCGCTATTTCACTTGGACCTGCTATCATATCAATGGCTACATCTCCGAATACTTCCCGCTTCGCTAACGCCACATATATATTGCCCGGACCCACTATTTTATCCACTTTCTTAATCGTTTCCGTCCCATAAGCTAGAGCAGCTATTGCCTGTGCCCCGCCAACTTTATAGATTTCCTTAACTCCGGCAATTTTGGCAGCTGCCAAAACCGCTGGCGATAATTTTCCATCCTTCCCTGGCGGAGACACCATAACGATCCGTTCCACCCCCGCGGCCTTCGCAGGCAACGCATTCATCAGTACTGACGAAGGATAAGCTGCCGTGCCCCCAGGTACATAAACACCTACAGCATCAAGAGGTGTTAATTTTTGTCCTAGCATCGTTCCCGTATCATCAGTCGTAAACCATGAATTTCGAATTTGTTTCTCGTGAAACATGCGAATATTATTCGCGGCTTCTTGTAAAATATCAAGCTGCTCCGCATTTAAGGATGCTGTTGCTTCTTCCATTTCCCGTTCCGATACAAGCAATTCCCCTGCACTGACACCATCGAAACGTTCGGTATAGGTATGTAAAGCGGCGTTTCCGCTTTTCCTGACATCATAGATAATATCCTGAACCGCTTTTCTTTGATCGGCAGTACCTGCATCAACCGAGCGTTTCAGTGAAATCCCTTCAGCAAACCGTTCTATTTTCATACCTTCACCTCATTAGCTATTCTTTACTATTCAATAATTTCTGCTAGCCGTTCCACGATTTCGGTAATCCTTGCTTCTTTAATTCGATAGCTGACAGGGTTTGCCACCAGCCTCGAAGTCACATTAGCGATTTTTGCATATTCCACAAGACCATTTTCCTTCAATGTCCTCCCCGTAGAAACGATATCGACGATTCGTTCAGCCAAACCAATTAACGGCGCTAACTCAATAGACCCATTCAACTTTATAATCTCGACCTGCTCCCCCTGCTCGCGAAAATAACCGGAGGCAACATTCGGATATTTACTGGCTATTTTGGGGGCGATGTCACTTATTTTCGTACCAGGCAGTCCAGCTACAGCTAAATAGCAGGCACTGATTTTCAAATCAAGTAACTCATAGACATCACGTTCTTCCTCTAACATGACATCCTTTCCTGCAATTCCAATGTCAGCGACGCCGTGTTCCACGTAGGTTACGACATCCATCGGTTTAGCTAAAATGAACCGCAGATTCTCCTCTTCCACTTCAAGGATCAATTTTCGGGAATCATCAAACTCGGGAGGGAGACGAAAACCGGCCCTTCTTAATAGCTCTGCCGCTTCTTCAAAGATTCTTCCTTTCGGCATGGCAATCGTTAAAAAGCTATTATTCATCTTTTCCATACCCCCCATTCCCTACGAATAAATGAACTTCAGAAAATGTCCGTGTAAAGGCATCGACATTTTGGACGACCGTAATATCTTGAATCGTTACCGATTTCCCTTCGGAGCGTTTAATTCTTGCAAATTCAATGGCTTCCAATCTTCGTTCGGGACTGTATAAAATACATTCTGGCGCGACAGGCTGGATCGGCTCCCCAAGAGCTTCTGCAAGACGATCAACCCGGATTGCAAAACCTGTGGCCGAAGCATTCCAGCCGAACTTCTCAAGCAGATTATCATACCGGCCGCCATTGCCGATTGGCGAACCGACTTGTCCGGCATACACTTCAAATAAAGTTCCCGTGTAATAGCTCATATGACTGACCAATGTTAAGTCAAAGCTCACATATTGTTCGACATCAAATTCTTTCAGCTGCGCAGACAATTCCTTCAGTTCAGCCAAAGAATCCTGCCCTTTATTATTTTCAACCAACCCCAGCGCCTTTTTCAGGTTCCCTTCACTGCCCCTTAGTGAGGTGAATTCGATAAGCCGTTGTTTATCAATGGATGAAAGCGGCAGTGATTTAACATGCTCGCGATAACCAACATAATTCTTTTCATACAAAAACTTTCTTAATATAGAGGCTCTTTCCTCCGTACCTAGAATGCTCAAGAAAAATTCCTGCAGAAATCCAATATGTCCAATGGAAATCTTAAATTCCTGAAGCCCGGCAGCCTTAAGAGCATCCGCAAGCAGGGCAATCATTTCAGCATCGGCACTAATGGACTTATTTCCGATGCACTCAATACCAATCTGTTCGAATTCTGCCGGCCTGCCTCCTTCACGCTGCTGTGCCCGGTATAAATTCGCGGAATAGGCCAGACGAAGCGGAATTTGCTCTTTTAACAGTTTGGAAGCTGCGACCCTTGCAATGGGAGCTGTCATCTCAGGACGGAGTACGAGCGTATGCCCCTGGGAATCAAGAAGTTTAAACAACTGTTGATCCAATATTGCCGAAGCCTCGCCAATCGTTTCATAATATTCCAAAGCAGGCGTTTCAATAAATTGATAGCCCCACTTCTTGATTTCATCACTCATTTTATTTCTGGCCAACACTTTCGTTTCATACAGCACTGGCAATGTATCTCTCATGCCTAACGGTTTTTCAAACATAAATGGCTTTGTCACGACTGCACATCCTTTTGTATTGATTACTATATATCCAATCGGTCCGCCTCTAGGCAAAAACCGATGCATCCATTCCTTATTTTGTTTATCCCTTTATCTTTCCAAGGTTTTACGTTTAAATCCAAATTTCGGATAACATATAAAAATAGTATCAAATAAAATGACATAATCATATAAATACTCACAATAATCTATTAAATTACTTTAGTTCGCTAATATGGTAGCAGGTTGAAGTTATTAATAGTTTACCCCTGCCCCCACCTTACGTCAAGGATAATATGCCTAATTCCATTACTTCAAACCATGGCCGGCTTCAATATTCTTCTTGATCGATTTAAGTCCAAACGCAAGGAGTCATACCTTTTTACCCAGATGATTATTCCTATCTTTAACCATTCATTGTTATTAATGTATACCTTTTGGTTTAGCTGATTTATAATATTTAGGAGTTTGGCAATATTAGATAATTTTAGGGGGAAATGGTAATGAAACAATATTTTTCGTTTTTTGTGGCACTTATCGTTCTTTTTTCACTGGGTTTAAGCGGAACAAAGGCTTTTGCGTCAACAAAAATCAACCAGGATGAGCTTAATGCATACCTTTCTGAAGTTAGAATGACACAAGAAGATTTGGAAGATTATTTATCCTATTACGACTTAACATTGAATGAACTGGAATCAATAGAAGAGTTGCGTGATACATTAGGACCGGCCGTCACTCCTGAGACCTTACAGAATCTACTTAAACAATATGATATGACAGAAGCGGAACTTACGGAATTATTAATAGAATACGGCGAACTGGAAGAGGGAGATTCCATCATCGACACCTTCCATTTCATTTACGACATTGAGGATATCATCGATTTAGAACTGGATTATGATGAGGAAGAGATGGAATATGATGAAGAGATCATCGATTTAATGGATGGCCTCTTTACTGAGATCGGCCTTACAGACGAAGAGCTCGACAGATTCATGAACCATCTTTTGCCTATCGTCGAAGACCCTTCTTTTGAAGCTCGTTTAATGGCGATCTCCGATAGGATGGATCAACTTGATTATTTTGAAACAATTGATGAATTGTCTGCAGAACAAGTGGCTGAATTGCTTTCCATATATAATGATCTTCAAAGCTTGCTGCAAATTCAATTCAAATTCGCTTTAATTCAGGATGGTGTCACGACAAACCTATCCCTTGAGGCTTTATTCCAGCTTAAGGAATTGACGAATGCTAGTTTACTAGTTTCCATTTATGATTTAAACGGCAATTTTTTGCTCGATTTTAAATTGACAGGTGAAATGATCGGTTCCGATTTAGTGAAAGAAACCGGCAATGACATTAAACGGTCCACCGAGGTCATTTCTAAAGTGGTTGAGGTAAAAAAAGAAAAGAAGAAACCTGCAAAATCTACAAAACCTGCACATAAAACGGAAAAAGGCGGAGTGCTTCCTAAAACAGCCGGTCATTACTTATTCGGTGCTTTAATCGGTTTAGTGATGATGGGCATCGCTTTCGGATTGATCAGAAAAGCGAGACTAACTAATTAAGATGAGCAAAAATAGGCAATCCAGACATAAGAAAAAATGGTTACTCATCACTGCTGTTTGCTTTTTGACCTTAGGTTTTTATTTTACAACGACAAACGCCTATACACTGTTAAAAGGCTATGCCCTATATAAATGGAATAAGTCTGATACAACGGAAGCGACGGCAAAGCTCCCCGAACCGAAGGCGAAGGCAAATATTCCCGATGGGCTTGAACTATATGAAGAACGACCGGGGACAGGTGATTTGATGGGTGAGCTTTATATTCCAAAAATCGAGGCAACACTCCCGATTTACCACGGAACGGACGAAGATGAACTCGAAAAGGGCGTCGGCCATTATGCGGGGTCCGTCCTTCCCGGTGAAAAGGATAATTCCGTTTTATCCGGTCACCGAGATACAATTTTCAGAGATCTAGGTGAAGTCGGCGAGGGCGACTTGCTGATTGCCAAGACAGAAGCCGGTTCGTTTACATATAAAGTGAGAAAGGTTCGTATCGTCGATGCAGATGACCGTACCGTGATCGTTCCCAAGCCTAAAGCCACACTTACAGTAACAACCTGCTATCCTTTTTCATATATTGGTAGTGCACCGGAACGGTATGTATTGGTTGCCGATTTATTGAAATCGGAAATAGATAAATGAGATATGGGGCTGAAGTTGTTCAGTCCCCTCTTCATAAATCTTTAATAGATGATAGGAGGACAAGCTCAATATGGATAAACAGGCACAGGAAAGGTTTTTTCGAATTTTAAAAGAAACGTATGAAGCGACGGTGAACCAGGAATATATATCAATCAACGAAGTCATGGAGCATCTAAAGAATGAACTGACTCCGTTATACCCAAAATGCCATTAAAAAGGACCTGCCGCATATATGGGCAAGTCCTTTTTTCATAATGAAGTTTGCTGCTCCCTCTCAAGCATTTCTTTTTTGGTATATATGATTTTCATTGGATTTCCCCCGACGAAGGCTCCCTCAGGAACATCCTTATGGACAAGCGTACCTGCAGAGACAATCGCCCCATTTCCGATTGAAAGTCCTGGAAGAATGGTAGAATTGGCTCCAATCAATACTTCATCCCCAATGACTACATCTCCTAAACGATATTCCTGAATCAAATATTCATGAGCAAGGATCGTCGTATTATAGCCAATGACAGTATTTCTTCCAACTGATATTTTTTCCGGAAACATCACATCGGGCATGACCATCAAGGCAAACGAAGTATGCTTCCCGACTTTCATATGTAAAAAAGTCCTGTACAGCCAATTCTTCATGCCCAAAAAAGGCGTATAACGCGCTAGCTGTATCACCACAAAGTTCTTGACGACTTTCCAGAATGGAACAGTCTTATATACATGCCATAGTGAATTAGCCCCTTCAACTGGATAGCGGGACGTGCGTCTCATTTTCTAGCCTCCGTGAGCTTTTCAACCTCAACGATATTCAATAAATCCGCCATCTGCTCAAGCATATAATCAGGGTGATAGCTTTCCAAAAATTCACGGCCTTTAATGGACCATGAGACCCCTGCCGTTTTTGTACCTGTGTTCTTCCCGCCCAGAATATCATGATAACTGTCGCCAATCATGATCGCTTCTTCAGGAACCGAACCGAGTTGATTTAAAGCTTTTACCAAAGGTTCTGGATCCGGCTTTGCTTTTTCCACCTCATCCAATGTGACCACCACATCAAAGAATTGATCCAGTTTGCTTAAAGCCAGGCCCTTTTCGACGACATCACGCTTCTTTGTCGTAACGACTGCCAATTTATAGCCGCTCTGCTTCAATGTTTGAACGGTTTCGAACACTCCGTCAAATTGTGTGACAAGCAAATCATGGTTCCTCCAATTATGCTCCCGATAGTAAGCGATCATTTCTTTCACTCGTTTTGGATCAATGGAAGAGAAAGTATCGACCAAAGTCGGTCCGATAAATGGAATGATATCTTCCCGATTGAACTTTCCAGGACAAAAGTGGTTTAACGTTTCTGTAAAAGAGGCGATGATCAATTCATTTGTATTGATTAACGTCCCATCAAGATCAAATAATAATGTAGTTATGTTACTGTTCATATACAGCTTCCTTTCTCTGTACCCTGTCAGCCCGATTCCATATATACGCAACGGCCATCGTTAAAACAATGGCAGTGAGTATCCGAATAAGTAATAACGGCAAGACCGGAATCCCCAGCGGAATAAAAATCAGTGTATCTTCTACAACAGCATGGCAGGCGACTAAAAAGATGAATGCAATCGTCATATCCTTCTTCGAAACATTATCCTCTTTAGCCGCTTGAATCATCACCCCTGCCCCATATGCCAAGCCTAGAGTCAGGCCTGTAACGAAAGGCATGGAAGCATTCGTCTTCATCCCCAGGACCTTCATGAAGGGTGCAAGGGCTTTCGAGAAGGCTTCCAGCCATTTTAAATCTTTCATGATTTGAACCGCCACCATGAGCGGAATAACGATGACTGCCAGCTGGGCAATTCCGGAAAGGGCCTGGATGATTCCATGTAAAAGGATTGCACCCGCTCCGTTAATCTCTGCGGCCTCCCCGATAGCCACTCCTTGGGCCATTTCAGATCCGCCCTGCCAAACAAGATTGATGACGACTGCTGACAAAAGCGCAAGCCCGATCCGTACTGTCAGGATGACCCACAGCTTAACACCGGTTTTCATCGCCACACCTGACTCGATCAATAAATTATGTGAAAAAGATAGCATCATAGCGATAATAAAAACTTCTTTCACAGTCAAATCAAGCGTTAATATGCCAGCGATCGCTGCGTACAAATTCAGGAAATTACCTAACACGAGCGGAATTGCCGCATCTCCTGGAAGACCGATGAGATTCATCAAAGGCGCTATCAAGTTAATGATGAATGGCAAAACAGGTGTATATTGAAGCACAGTAACGATCAGAGTAACTGGAAATATCACTTTTCCCAAAGACCAGGTTGTATTCAAGCCTGAAAGAAGTCCTTTTTTAACCGAATCTACTATCACTATGCCCTCTCCCTTACACATATTCCCTATGCATCTAAATATCTTTTGTCTGCATGGCCGCGGACCCTTCTATAGACCACTAAAGCAATGGCTGCTGCTACCAACACAATCGAGATCACTTGTGCGATGCGCAGCGATTCCGTCAGCATCAAACTATCCGTCCGCAAACCTTCAATGTAATAACGACCGATGGAATACCATATTACATAGGTTAAAAATAGTTCCCCCCTGCGCAAGTTCACTTTCCTTAAACTCAAGAGAATAATGACACCGACGATATTCCAAATCGATTCATACAAAAAGGTTGGATGATAATACGTACCGTTTATGTACATTTGATTAATGATGAATTCAGGCAAATGCATATTTTCCAGGAATGACCTTGTTATTTCTCCCCCATGCGCTTCCTGATTCATGAAATTACCCCAACGGCCAATCGCCTGACCCAACAATAAGCTCGGTGCAGCAATATCAGCCAGCTTCCAAAATGACACTTTCTTGACCTTGGCAAACACGATAGCAGTCAGTACCGACCCGATCAACGCACCATGTATGGCAATTCCGCCATTCCATATTTTTATGATATCCCCCGGGTTTTGTGAATAGTACTCCCATTGGAAGATCACATAATAAATACGGGCACTAATGATCGCGATTGGGACAGCAAACAAAATCATGTCCGTAAAAATTTCCTTATCAAGACCTCTTCGCTCAGATTCCCTCAAAGCGATAATAAGACCCAATAACACACCGAAACCGATGATTAGTCCATACCAATGTACTTGGATGGGACCTAGATCTATCGCGATTGGATTCAGCGGCTGTATTCCTTGTTCCATTTTGTCCCCTCTTTTCTTATAACCTTTTAAAATTCATCATGTTCCGGATCTGCAATGGCATGGTTCAAGCGATCTGAAAACTGTTCCGCTGCATTTACTCCCATTCGCTTCAGGCGGTAATTCATGGCTGCCACTTCAATGATGACAGCTAAATTTCGTCCTGGACGGACAGGTACGGTAATTTTCGTCACTTCCGTATCGATGATTTTCATTTTTTCTTCATCAAGGCCCACCCGGTCATACTGCTTGTTTTTTTCCCATAGTTCCAGATTGATGACGATCGAGATCTTTTTATTGCTGCGAACTGCGCCAGCTCCAAAAAGTGTCATTACATTAATGATTCCCAATCCTCTTATTTCTAGAAGATGTTCGATTAAATCCGGGGCATTCCCGACCAGCGTATCTTGGTCTTCCTGCCGGATTTCGACGCAGTCATCGGCTACCAGACGATGACCCCGTTTCACTAATTCCAGGGCTGTCTCACTTTTACCGACGCCGCTTTTCCCGGTGATCAACACACCTAAGCCATAGATATCCACCAATACACCATGAACAGCAGTAGTTGGTGCCAACCTGCTTTCTAGGAAATTGGTCAGACGGCTGTATAACCTTGTTGTCTTCATATTAGATCTCATCACAGGAACGGATTCCCGCTCAGAAGCTTCGATCAATTCTATCGGCACTTCCTGACCACGCGTAATGATGATGCCTGGAGTAAAGTCCCTGCATAACTCTTCCATCCTCTGTACTCGATCCGGTTCATTCAGCCGATTAAAAAAGGACATCTCCGTCATACCTAAAAGCTGTACTCGATCTGCGGGATAATAATCAAAAAAACCGGCTATTTCAAGTCCGGGACGAGATAAATCACTCGTGACGATTGGTCTGTTAATTCCTTCTTCCCCACTGATAAGTTCTAGACCGAACGCTTCTACTATATCCTTTGTACGGACTTTTGCCATATATCTTTCCTCCTTTAGGAGCGATGCTATTTTTTGAGATACTTTTTCTATTTTAGCATTTTTCTGTTAATAACCAAACAAAGCATTATCGATTTATTGTTTTTTTATTCACTCCACCCGGATTGGCCACGTGAACTGGAAAGAGAAGAGAGGAACATATTATGGATCCTTACATCAAAATAAAAGAAAGCCCGCCCATTTATATTGGCAGGCTCACTTTGCAGACAATAGGGATTAGAAAACGTATCTTTCATCAAATGATGTTCCCGAACCAACTCATTGGGTATGGTTACTATCTAAATTTAATAACAAGGCTGATTGGAGAGGAAGGTACTAGACTCCTTCGGGAAAAGCGCGTCAAGGGGAGACCCAGAAGTCGCAAGCCGAGGAGGCTCCACGGCCGCCCGCGAAAAGCGAGTTTCTTGAGCGGATATCCACATCCAAATCATACAAGCCATAAAAAAACTGCAGGCAAACTCGTCTTCCATCGAGTTTGCCTGCAGTTTGATCCGCCAGTGGTATCAACGGGCTTTCCCTTTCTTCAGGAAACCGTTATCGCTGCAGTCTTGGTTTCTGCAAAAACATGAAGCACAGGAACCGCTTCTTTAACCGTCTTAAACTTAAGGACCTTCTGAACCACATCACTTTTCTCTTCGATGATTGTCATCCCTTCCAAAGTTACATTAAAGCTTCCTAAATTTGATTTCAATTCTCCTTCGATCGCCTTACCTGGCGGCAGGGTCAGCTGGACTTTTCCTGTGACTGACTTAGCATGGATCGAATCGCAATCCATCCCTGAATTCGTACAGATGATTTCCCCATTGAATGTTTGGACATCCAATTTCTTGAAGTATCCATCAGCATTAATGGCTCCATTCAGGGTCTCGGCTTCCAAGTCATTAAAGTTGGTATCTGAAATGGTGATCATCCCATTACCTGTTTCAAGCTCACAGAAATCACCCGTACCCTGCATGATATGAATGGCACCATTCGCCGTTTTCGCTTTAAGCTTCTCTGATTTCAGTGATTCAATCGTGATTGCGCCATTGAACATCCTTACATGGATGTCCTCGTATTCCTTTCTTGGGATGTACATGATCGTATCAACCTTTATGGATTTTTCACGTACCTTGAACTTCAATTTTCCATTTTCAATCGTGAAATCGACTTCTTCCAAAAAGTTTTTCCTGGCTTCTTCTATTTCTTCCACACGGTATACCTTAGCTTGGCATTCAACCCGGACATCATTATGGTCCCATGCGGCGATTTTTATTTTCCCATTTGCAATATCTACATCAACCTCATCCAGGAAATCATGATCATGCTGGAAAATATGACTGACCTCCACAGATTTTCCGAAATTGAAATCAAGATCCGTTTCTTTGATTTTCTTAAAAGCACTTTCAACGAAATCAATAATCTTTTCTTTCGATGACTGGATATTCTTTTTAAACGTATCCTGAGTGCTTTCTTCGCTTTTCTTATCCACGACTACCGTCGATAATTCATTTTGCAATTTCTGCTCCTTAACTTCACTTTCCTGACTGGCTTTTTCTAATTCTTCCAAAAGGCCCATAGCTTCTTCCGCTGATAACTTTCCATCCTGAATCATTTCTAAAATCTTCTTTCTTTCCTCCTGCATGAACATTCCTCGCTTTCTTCTATCATTTTATTCATACATACGCCTAGATATCTAAAAAGTTTCATAAATACCGTTTTTCCCATCATTCGACAAAGGAAAATGACAATTTCCGAAAAGGAGGATGTATGATTTCCCCGGAAATATCTTGTTTCCCTATTCTTTAATCAAATGATTAATTAAATCCACACCGTCATTTTTCTACAAAAAAACAAGCCTGATGGCTTGTTCCAGACTGTAGATAAACTCGAAGAAAAGCCGGTTTGCGTACAGTTTTTTATAAAAACCATTCCAATTGATTTCAGAAATCCACTCCCTTTCCGCCGACTGTCTGCCAAGCCTCCTCAACGCATGCGCCTGTGGGGTCTTGGCTAGCCAGTTATTCGGCAGGAGTGTCGCATATTTCTTCCATCCAATAAGGATTACAGTAAAAAAACATGAAGGATAATCTAGTCTTATCTTAAAATCATGGCTCGGGATGACGTTCCGTACCTCCGATTGTAGACAGGTTCTAAGAAAAGCCGGTTTGCGTACAGTTTTTTATAAAAACCATTCCAATTGATTTCAGAAATCCGCTCCCTTTCCGCCGACTGTCTGCCAAGCCTCCTCAACGCATGCGCCTGTGGGGTCTTGGCTAGCCAGTTATTCGGCAGGAGTGTCGCATATTTCTTCCATCCAATAAGGATTACAGTAAAAAATCATGAAGGATAATCTAGTCTTTTTTTTAAATGATGGTTCGGAATGGTGACCGTTTCGAACCCCTTGTTTCTACAAACAGAAACAAGCCTGATGGCTTGTTCTTTTAAGCATGTTCATGCTCCGTTTCTTTTTCTTCAATCCAATTTTCCATGCGGATTTGATCACGGGTAAGTACAGGTTTTAAGTATTTTCCCGTGTACGATTCGGAAACTTCACATATTTTTTCAGGTGTTCCGTAAGTGACGATCGTACCGCCCTTATCTCCGCCTTCCGGTCCCAGGTCAATAATATGGTCCGCTGTCTTGATGACATCCAGATTATGCTCGATAACCAAAACGGTATCCCCATTGTCAACCAGCCGCTGCAGAACTTGGAGCAGCCTTGCTATATCGTGGACATGTAGACCGGTAGTTGGTTCATCCAAGATATAGAAGGAGCGCCCAGTGGATCGGCGATGCAATTCAGAAGCAAGTTTCACCCTTTGCGCTTCACCGCCTGATAAAGTGGTGGCAGGCTGTCCAAGCTTGATATAACCCAAACCAACGTCATAAATCGTTTGTAGCTTCCGTTTGATTTTTGGGATATTTTCAAAGAAACTAACGCCTTCCTCGACTGTCATATCGAGAATGTCGGATATGTTTTTCCCTTTATATTTCACTTCAAGAGTTTCCCGGTTATACCGTTTACCATGACAGATTTCACATGGAACATAGACATCTGGGAGAAAATGCATTTCAATCTTGATAATGCCATCACCACGGCAGGCCTCACAGCGTCCGCCCTTCACGTTGAAACTGAACCTTCCTTTTTTATAACCGCGGATCTTCGCTTCATTAGTCGAGGCAAACACGTCACGAACATCATCGAATACACCCGTATAGGTAGCTGGATTGGATCGTGGGGTTCTGCCGATCGGTGATTGGTCAATATCAATGACTTTATCTAAATGCTCAATTCCCTTGATTTCACGGAAATCGCCAGGTCTGGCTTTTGCCCGGTTCAGCTTTTGAGCCAATGACTTATGGAGGATCTCATTCACCAATGTACTTTTCCCAGATCCTGAGACTCCCGTTACGGCTGTAAAGACCCCAAGCGGGAATTTCACATTAACGTTTTTCAAATTATTTTCCTTGGCACCTTTTATCTCAATGACACGGCCATCATTTTTCCGGCGTTCCAATGGCAAAGGAATGAATTTCTTCCCTGCTAAATATTGCCCCGTTAAGGATTTAGGGTTATTCATGACCTCTTCCGGCGTTCCAGCGGCCACTATTTCCCCTCCATGCGCTCCTGCTCCTGGTCCAACATCAATCAAATAATCCGCAGCAATCATCGTATCTTCATCATGCTCGACAACAATGAGGGTGTTGCCGATTTCGCGCATATTCTTCAATGTTTCGATCAAGCGATCGTTATCCCTCTGATGCAGCCCAATTGAAGGTTCATCCAAAATATATAGGACTCCCGTCAATCGGGAACCGATCTGCGTCGCCAATCTTATACGCTGCGCTTCACCGCCTGATAATGTTCCCGCTGCCCTGCTCAACGTCAAATATTCCAAACCTACATTTGCCAGGAAACCGAGCCGCTCACGAATTTCACGTAAAATCAATCTCGCAATTGCAGCTTCTTTTTCAGTCAAATCAAGCTCATCGAAAAATACTAACGCATCCTCCACTGATAAAGCTGTCGTTTCACTTATATGGACCCCTTGAATGAGCACGGAAAGACTCTCTTTTTTCAATCGATGACCCTTACAGGTTGGACAGTGATGTTCTGACATGTACTTCTGCATTTGCTCACGAATAAAGTCAGAACTCGTCTCCTTGAAGCGCCTTTCGATGTTTCTTAAAACTCCTTCAAAAGGAATATATCCTTCTTGCACTCTTCCAAAATCATTTTTATAACGGAAATATATCTTATCTTTACCTGAACCAAGCAAGATCTTATCCAGCTTCTCTTCCGATAAATCCTTAACGGGCACATCCATATCTATCCCATAATGGTTGGCCACCGCTTCAAGGAGCTGAGGATAATATTGAGAACTCGTCGGCTCCCATGGCGCAATCGCATGTTGACGGAGGCTTAATTCGTTATTCGGGATGACCAGATCACGGTCCACCTCAAGCCTTGCCCCCAAGCCATCACAATCCGGGCAGGCACCAAACGGGCTATTGAAGGAAAACATTCTAGGCTCTAACTCATCAATCGAAAATCCGCAGTATGGACAAGCATGATGTTCACTGAACAGCAGCTCTTCCTCACCCATGACGTCAATGATGACCTTGCCTTCACCAAGCTGCAAAGCACTTTCCAATGAATCTGCAAGCCTTGCCATGATACCCTCTTTAATGACGATCCGGTCTATGATGACTTCAATCGAATGTTTTTTATTTTTTTCGAGAGTGATCTCATCGCTGAGGTCATGCATTTCCCCGTTCACACGAATGCGGACATATCCTTGTTTCTTAACTTCTTCCAAAACCTTCGCATGTGTACCTTTTCTGCCTGAGACAAGCGGTGCCAATACCTGAAGCTTGGTTCGCTCAGGATAATCAAGAATGCGGTCCACCATTTGCTCAATCGTTTGTGAGGTGATTTCAATATTATGGATCGGACAGGTCGGCCTGCCGACCCGTGCAAATAACAGCCTTAAATAATCATAGATCTCCGTAACAGTCCCTACGGTTGAACGAGGATTTCGACTGGTCGTTTTCTGATCTATGGAAATGGCTGGTGACAAACCTTCGATCGCATCGACATCCGGTTTATCCACTTGGCCTAAGAATTGACGAGCATAAGCGGACAGTGATTCTACATAACGTCTTTGCCCTTCTGCATAAATCGTATCAAAAGCCAAGGAAGACTTTCCAGATCCGGATAACCCGGTCAGCACAACAAGTTTGTCTCTCGGTATCGTGATATCAATATTCTTTAAATTGTTGGCCCTGGCGCCTTTTATCACAATTTTATCCATTGCCATGTTTCGTCACCCTTCCGCTTTTAACTCTAGTAATAAATCACGCAGCTCGGCAGCTCGCTCGAAGTCCAGTGCCTTTGCCGCTTCCTTCATTTCTTTTTCCATGCTTGCCATCACTTTTAAACGCTCTTTTTTAGGAAGCTTCGCGAGACTTGGTGCAAGGTCTTCCTTATATTGTTCGCCTTCTTCGGCTACATGAGTCGCCCTTATGGAGTCGCGGATATCCTTTTGAATGGTTTGAGGCATTATTCCATGCTCTTTATTATAATTTTCCTGGATTTCACGCCGCCGTCTCGTTTCATTGATGGCAAGTTCCATCGAATTCGTGATGCGGTCTGCATACATGATGACATGGCCGTTTGCATTACGGGCTGCACGGCCCATCGTTTGAATAAGCGAACGTTCCGAGCGAAGGAACCCTTCTTTATCGGCATCCAGAATGGTCACTAACGACACTTCCGGAATATCCAGGCCCTCCCTTAAAAGATTGATTCCGACAAGAACATCATATTTGCCCATTCGAAGTTCCCGGATGATTTCTATCCTTTCCAAGGTCTTCACTTCCGAATGAAGATATTGGACCTTGATGCCAATTTCCTTTAAATAATCCGTTAAATCCTCAGACATCTTTTTCGTCAAGGTCGTTATGAGCACACGCTCGTTCTTTTTGACGCGCTCCTGTATTTCACCGATCAAGTCATCTATTTGCCCTTCAATCGGCCGTACTTCCACCGTCGGATCCAGCAATCCGGTAGGACGGATGATCTGCTGAACCATTTCTGGCGTATGTTCGAGTTCATATGGTCCCGGGGTTGCCGAAACGAATATGGATTGATGGACCTTTTTTTCAAATTCCTCAAATCTTAGCGGGCGGTTGTCTTTCGCAGACGGCAGACGGAAGCCATGATCGACGAGCACTTGCTTACGCGCCTGATCTCCATTGAACATTCCGCGGATTTGTGAGAGGGTTACGTGTGATTCATCCACGACCAATAGGAAATCCTCTGGAAAGTAATCCATTAAAGTGTATGGTGTCGCACCGGAGGGACGAAGCGTCAAATGGCGTGAATAGTTCTCGATCCCTGAACAAAAGCCCATTTCCCGCATCATTTCCAGATCATAACGGGTCCGCTGCTCCAATCGCTGCGCTTCAAGGAGTTTTTCATCTTCCCTTAATTCCTTCAATCGTTCTTCCAGTTCCGTTTCGATATTTTGAATGGCTATCCGCATTTTCTCTTCGCGGGTTACGAAGTGGGAAGCAGGGAAAATGGCGATATGATCTCGTTCACCGGTAATTTCGCCAGTCAGGGCATCGACTTCACGAATTCGGTCAATCTCATCCCCGAAAAACTCGACCCGTACGCAATGTTCATCACGTGAGGCCGGGAATATTTCGACCACGTCGCCGCGTACGCGGAAGGTCCCCCGTTGGAAAGCAATATCATTACGTTCATATTGAATATCCACGAGTCTGTGCAGCAAGGCATTCCGGTCTATCTCCATGCCTGTTCGGAGGGAAACGACCATCTCCCGGTACTCTTCAGGAGAACCGAGTCCATATATGCACGAAACACTGGCAATGATGATGACATCTTTCCTTTCGAACAAAGACGAGGTTGCCGAGTGACGCAGTTTATCGATTTCATCATTGATGCTTGCATCTTTTTCGATGAATGTATCCGTGGATGGAACATAAGCCTCTGGCTGGTAGTAATCATAATAACTAACGAAGTACTCAACGGCATTATTAGGGAAGAACTCTTTGAACTCACTGTAAAGCTGCCCTGCCAACGTTTTATTGTGGGCAATGACAAGAGTCGGTTTATTGATTCTTTGAATCACATTGGAAACGGTGAACGTTTTCCCTGTCCCCGTTGCCCCCAATAACGTCTGCATTTCCTTGCCTTCCTTAATCCCTTCGACCAGCATGTCAATTGCTGCCGGCTGATCCCCTTGAGGAGAGTATTTTGAGACTAACTCAAACTTATCCTTCACCAAGCATAGCCTCCTATTGAAATATTTTTATATGAAAACGGGACATGCCTATATCCCTTCTATTTATTCCGGTTTGATAAAGCATATATACACATTCTACCACAATAGCCTTAAAACAAACCAGCAATAAGCGAACATCCATTCTATTTTTGTTTTTTGGAATTCATGATGTGTTGAGGGGAATGACAAGTTTGGGTACAAAAAAAGCACCTTTGGTGTCAGGCGCTCTTTGATGTACGTTTCATCATTCTTTTTGATAACCAAAATCCCACTGTAAGGGATAAGGCATCGACGATGATCAATAAGTTTGTATGCGTATAACCTTTATATGCGGAAGCTGTAATCAAGGCAACAGTTAAAACAAGGCCCACGACATTGTTATAGGTGACTCTTGAAAATAGCATGACAAGTAGACAAGGAAGGAAAAGGGCAGAAAGAATTTTAATCATTTTTTCATCTCCTTTATAAGAGAAAAATAGAGTAGTTTCAGTTTAAATGATTATCAAGTTTTTTGCCAATCAATTTCCCACTTGGTTTTCAAGGCATCATCAGAAGAACGTTCCACACATCCATCAATTATGCCCATAAAAAAAAGGGGCAAACCCCTTTAAAGGAAGTTTGCCTCTTTTTTAAATCCAATCAATATGGATCCGCTTCATGTCCTTTATTAACGGCGTCCTCAGGGTTATCCGTCCCACCAAGTGGTTTTGAAGATTCCGTATGTTCAGAAGCCGAGGCCAGTCCCTCTTTCAATCTGCGGCCATACTCTTCATCGGCCTCTTCGGCAAGTGCTATCATTTTTTCCTGAATGCGCTTGTCGGCAGGAGCCAATGCCGCCACTAAATTGGAAATTAAATCGTCCTTTTCCCAATCCTCGAATTCACGGAATGTTTCCCCGGCCTGTTTCGTATTATTTTGACGATCAATTGTCTCACGAACAAGTTTCCCTTCCACCATAGGTGTATACTCTTTGCCCGTCTGCTTGGCTTCTTTCAAGCCGCCGACAGTTGATGGTTCGTAGTTGATGTGGGGGCTTTGGCTGCCTCTGCCAACTTCATATTGCATCTGTCCGCCAGTCTGATTCGTGGCTGTTCGTTTCTTCGGAGCATTGATCGGCAATTGCAGATAATTCGCTCCAACACGGTGACGCTGTGTATCGGAATAAGAGAATGTACGTCCCTGTAACATCTTGTCATCGGAAAAGTCCAGTCCATCCACTAGGACACCCGTACCGAATGCAACCTGTTCGACTTCAGTGAAGTAGTCTTCAGGGTTTTTATTCAATACCATCGTACCGACATGCAGCCAAGGGAACTCATCTTTCGGCCAGATCTTCGTATCATCCAGCGGATCAAAATCCAACTCAGGATGATCATCATCACTCATGATCTGTACGTTGAGATCCCATTCAGGATAGTCCCCGCGTTCGATCGCTTCATATAGATCCTGTGTGGCATGATTGAAATTCGTAGCTTGAATTTCATTGGCCTCTTGCTGTGTCAGGTTCTTGATCCCTTGTTTCGGTTCCCAATGATACTTGACAAGTACTGCTTTCCCTTCCTCATTCACCCATTTATAAGTATTGACCCCTGACCCCTGCATCATGCGGTAGTTAGCTGGTATGCCCCATGGGGAAAACACGAAGGTAACCATATGGAATGTTTCAGGCGAACTCGAGCAAAAATCAAAAATCCTCCTGCCGTCCTGAATATTCGTGACCGGATCCGGTTTGAAGGCATGAATCAAATCCGGGAATTTCATGGCATCACGGATGAAGAAAATTTTCAAGTTATTGCCTACAAGATCCCAGTTGCCATCTTCCGTATAAAATTTAACGGCAAATCCCCTGGGATCACGTAACGTTTCCGGGGACGTCCCTCCATGAATAACAGATGAGAACCTTACGAATACCGGGGTTTTTTTACCTTCTTCCTGAAAAACCTTCGCTCTCGTATATTTTGAAATAGGCTCGTCCCCCGCTTTACCGGTAGGAACGAAATAACCATGTGCACCTGCACCACGGGCATGCACGACCCGTTCAGGAATACGCTCCCTATCGAAGTGGCTGATTTTTTCCAGGAAATCATAGTTCTCAAGTGTACTAGGTCCTCTGTTCCCTACAGTTCTAATACTCTGGTTATTCGTTACTGGATGCCCTTGTCTGTTCGTTAATGTTTCTTTCGATTCATCATTTGTTTTTTTAGATTTATCCGACAAAAAAATCCCTCCTCTGTTAATTAAATCCACAATACTACTATACTTTCCCCTATTCCCTATATTTCACTCCTCAATCTTCGAATTTAATGGAAATTAGTTAAAAAGTACTTTTCCCCCTATGTATTGATGGGCTTGCCAATAACAACTGGCCTGAAACATATAATGATAAGAAAGCTTTGAAGCATTTAGTAGAATAATGAGCGAGCATACCCATTTTTGCATAGGTCAACAGAACACCTTTATAATGAAATGAGGAAAAAATTCAAAAAGCGGGGTGCCTTCATTGGACGAATCAAAAATAGGAAGACTTGGCAGGATGATGACCGGAAAAACCGGTCGTTGGGTTGTCATTGCCGCATGGATCATTGCAGCAATCGCATTAACCTTCTCATTGCCTGCCGTTAATGACCGAACAGCAAATAACGCCTCAGACTTGCCTGAAGACTCACCTTCTGTCGTGGCTGATGAACTTATTAAAGAAGAGTTTCCAAATTCCTCTGGTATACCTGCCCTGCTTACATGGCATCGGGAAGGTGGACTGACAGAGGCCGACTTGGCCGAAATCCAGTATCTTTCCAAGGAACTGACAGATAACCCATTGACACAGCAATCTTTTTTACCGCCGCTTCATGAAATTCCGTTGCCTGCTCTTCAAGGATCGGTTTCAGAAGATGGAACGACTTTCGTACAGCCGCTTTTCTTTAAAGAAAAGACCGAGACGGAAATTCTTGAAAAAAATCTTGAAACCATTAATGAAGCAGTAACGGAACGCATTGGAACGGACCCTTTCAAGGTCCCGACGGATTCAGATGAATTATCCCTTCGAGTGACAGGCCCTGTAGGGATATCCGTCGATGCAACGGGATTATTTTCGGGTGCTGACTTCAAATTGCTATTAGCGACCGTAATACTTGTACTTGTCGTGTTATTACTTATCTACCGCTCCCCTCTTTTAGCCATCATTCCACTTATCGGAGTTGGCTTCGCCTATATTGTCACGAGCCCGATCCTTGGCTTCATGGCAGATCATGGTTGGATTACAGTCGATTCACAGGCCATTTCAATCATGACCGTATTATTATTCGGTGCCGGAACGGATTATTGCTTATTTTTAATTTCTCACTACAGAAGTGAATTAAGGAATCATGAAAGCAAACGGAAAGCAATGATCGCCGCATTTAAAGATTCATCAGGCGCCATTGCGATGAGCGGCCTAACGATCGTCATCTCCCTGCTAACATTGCTTGTAGCCAAATACGGAGCCTACCACCGTTTCGCTGTACCATTCAGCTTGTCGATTTTAATCATGATGCTGGCAGCTTTAACACTGGTACCGGCATTGCTTTCTGTATTCGGAAGGGCTTCCTTCTTCCCAATCGTTCCTCGTACCCCAGAAATGGAAGAAGCACGGGCCAAGAAAAAGGGAAAGGCCGTCAAAAAGCATAAAGAAGGCCGCATCGGTAACTGGATTGGACATATCGTCACAACCAAGCCATGGACCGTCATTCTTACATGCCTGATCATCTTCAGTGTTTTAGCAGGATATTCTTCACAAATAAAATATTCATATGATATCCTCTCTTCCTTCCCTGAAGATATGAACTCCCGTGAAGGCTATTCTGTCATTTCCGACTCGTACTCACCGGGCGAACTGGCACCGGCGACAGTGGTTGTCGATACGAATGGTGAAGATATTGATTTAGCACCAGCATTAAAAGAGATGGATATTGTTGAAGCTGTTGCCGATCCAGTCACAAGTAAATCGAATAAAGATCTGCAATCCTATGAGGTCACATTCAACATCAATCCATATGATATCGAGGCCATAGATTCAATTCCGGAAATCCGCACAATGGCGGAGAAAGAATTGAAGGCCGCCAATATATCTTCGGTTGATGAAAAGGTTTGGGTTGGCGGGCAAACTGCGACGCAATTCGATAAAAGGGATACCGTAAAATCCGATGAATTCTTGATCATCCCGATCATCATCGTCCTGATTTCATTGCTCCTTTTAGCCTACTTGCGATCTGTGACAGCCATGGTGTATCTAATGGGGACAGTCATTCTCTCATTCTTTGCAGCTATGGGCTTAGGTTGGATAATCCTGCACTATTTCATGGGTGTAGATGCGATTGAGGGGACAATTCCACTTTATTCTTTCGTATTCCTGGTTGCACTTGGAGAAGATTATAACATTTTCATGGTTTCAAGCATTTGGCGTAAGAAAGAAACGATGCCAATCAAGCAGGCCATCAGAAAGGGCGTTGCCGAAACTAGCGGTGTCATCACTTCCGCCGGAATAATCTTGGCAGCCACTTTTTCCGTTCTAGCAACACTTCCGATTCAAGTATTGGTCCAATTCGGGCTCATTACTGCACTTGGTGTGTTAATGGACACATTCATTGTGCGCCCGTTCCTTGTTCCTGCAATCACCTCCCTGCTTGGCCGCCGTGCTTTTTGGCCGGGTAAAGTGACCAATCAAGAAGAGAAAGAACAGACCAACTAATAAAGGTAGTCAGCTTTACTTTTCTTCATAACGAAACACCCTGTGCCCGATAAATGCACATGGTGTTATAGACAAAAGGGTTTTTACCTAAAATTTCAAAACAAAGTCGATTGGAACGGAAGGTGCGAGACTCCTGCGGGAAAAGCGCGTCGAGGGGAGACCCCGCAGGCGCAAGGCGCCGAGGAGGCTTCCGGACCGCCCGCGGAAAGCTAGTGCCTGGAGTTGAAATCATCATTCGAGTTTTATAAACCTTCATAAAAACTGAGACAAGCTTGATTTTCATCGAGTTTGTCTACAGTCTGAAGACCCTGTGCCCGATAAATGCACAGGGTTTTTCATGTTTTCAAAATTAAGGAAAACTTTCAGTTGACACTATTGCTTTCACCTCTTATAATTACATTAAGTTAAGATATCTCAAATTAAAGATATATAAATTCAAGATTAATAATTAGGAGGAATAATCATGACAAATACAAAATGGACAGTCGACCCGACTCACAGTGCTATTGAATTTTCCGTAAAACATATGATGATCGCTAAGGTAAAAGGAAGTTTTAATAAGTTCGAAGCAAACATTCTAGCAAACCCATCGGATCTAACAACTGCAGAGATCGATTTTACCGTTGATGTGGCCAGTATTGACACACGCAATGCAGACCGGGATAATCACTTACGTTCCGCTGACTTCTTTGATGTAGAAAAAAACCCTACATTAACATTCAAATCAACAAAAATTGTGAAAACGGATGAAGATGAATACGATGTTACTGGAAATGTGACTCTAAATGGAGTCACACAAGAAGAAACTTTCAGCATCACCTTTGAAGGCCAAGGGAAAGATCCATGGGGAAATGAAAAAGCAGGTTTTAGCGGAAAAGGGAAAGTTAAACGCAGTGATTATGGTCTAACCTATAACGCTGCTTTAGAAACAGGCGGTGTACTGATCGGCGATCAAATCACGCTTACCATCGAAATCGAAGTTGCTAAAGAAGCTTAATTAATAAAGAAGCAGCCATCCTAGGGATGGCTGCTTCTTTCTGTATTTACGCGATTTACGAATTCCTCGTTTTATAAAGTAAATAAATGAAGTACGGTGCCCCGATGCTCGCTGTGAAGACACCAGCCGGTATTTCCAAAGGTGAGAATAGGGTCCTTCCAATCAGATCCGCCACCATAACCAGGATGCCGCCAAGCAAAGCTGAAGTAGGCAGTAACACTCCAAAACTAGAACCAACAAGCCTTCTGGCCATGTGTGGGGCCATTAAACCAACAAAGCCTATTCCTCCAGCAAAAGCTGTGGAACCGCCAATCAAGGCCGTACTGATCATCAATAATGTAAACCGCTGTTTTTGGACATGTCCTCCAAGACCCGTTGCGAGGTCATCGCCTAGCTCCTGTAAATTAATATTTCTGGCATACAGGAAGGCGATTAACAGGAATAGAATTGTCCATGGTGCCAGTACAGCGATATTATTCCAGGTGGAGTTAGACACTGACCCCGTGATCCAAAGGTTGGCCTGGCTCGCTTGATAGACTGGGCCAAGAATCATCATCATCGTAGTGAGTGCTTTCATTAAAGCCATTACCCCAATCCCGATCAACACAAGCCTTATCGGGGGAACTCCATTTTTCCAGGCTAAGGAATATACAAGTAATGCCACGACTGTCGCCCCTACGAACGCAGCTAACGGCAGCCAATTGATGCTCACCGTTAATGAATGATTCTTATCGCTAAAAATGGCCAAGAAGCCAACGACCGCCACTGTCGCTCCTCCCGTTATCCCCAAGATATCAGGCGAAGCAAGTGGATTCCGAATCATCCCTTGAAGGATTCCGCCAGCTACAGCAAGTCCCATCCCCACCAACAGGGCAACAATTATTCTAGGCAGGCGGAAAGATTGGATGATAAGCCGATCGCTCTCCGTTCCCCCTCCGAAAAGGACCTGGATGACACTTAGCGGATTTATATTCATTTCACCCACTCCAGTGCTAATCACAAACACTAGTGAAGTGACTAAAAATAATATGAAAATCACGAACATAGCTTTTTTATCCATCAAGAATGATATTTTTTCATTAAACAAACGAAAGCTCTTATATGACTTCATCGACCGCTGAACCCCTTTCTAGCTATATAAATAAAGAATGGGGTCCCTATTATGGCTGTCATGACTCCGACCGGAACTTCTCGAGGCATCAGGATATACCTCGATATGACATCGGCTGCAATCAAAAGCACCGCCCCGAAAAGTCCAGAGAAGGGAATCAGCCAGCGATGATCGATGCCTACTATAGAACGGGTAAGATGCGGAACGACGATTCCTATAAAGCCAATCGGACCCGCAACCGCCACTGATCCGCCAGCGAGCAGGATGATTGCCAGCCCCAGAACCAGCTTAAGGAAAACTATATTCAATCCAAGACCTTTTGCAACATCCTCACCCATGGACAGCACATTCATTTTACCGGACATGATCAAGGCAAGGCCCCAGCCTACGACAAGATAAGGCAGGACGGCAACTAAATTGTCCAGACTTCTGCCGGAGACGGATCCGGCAAGCCAGAATAGGACTTGCTCTAAAAGAGCCTCATTTGAAACAAGAAGACCTTGTGTAAGTGAAGCTACCATGGCCGTCATGGCTGCACCAGCCAATGTCAGCTTCATAGGTGTCAAGCCGCCTCGTCCCATGCTTCCAATCATATATATGCTTATCGCTGCTATGGCCGCCCCAATGAATGACAGCCATGTGAATACTTGAAGATTGCTTATCCCAAAAACGGTGACCCCAGTGACAACCGCCAATCCCGCCCCGGCGTTGACCCCGAATATATCTGGAGATGCTAGGGGGTTTTTAGTTAGCGTTTGCATTAACACCCCCGAAATGGCCAAACTTGCACCGATTGCCGAAGCGATCAGGGCCCGCGGAAGTCTGACTGATTGAATGACAATGTGTTCATTCGTCCCATCAAAATCGGTAAAAGCATCGATGGCCAATTTCCATGTTGTATCTGTATAACCGTATACAATGCTTGAGCACAGTAAAAATAGCAGCAAAAGAATGGTAATGAACAGCCCCATCCATTTCTGCCATGAATTTTTTAATAACATATCCAGTTACCTTTCCAATCACGTTTGTATAGTAATATTTTACTGGTCTAAACAGGATTATGTCAACGAATTTGAGAATCATTTTCAATTATATATTGACAGAAAAGTATATTCATTTTATGATGATGCTGTTAAGTGCGAATGATTATCATTTGCCGGAAAATTGGGAGGGATACATAGATGTTTAGATTTAAGTCATTATTAACGATTTTTACAATATTTGCAGTCTTCCTTCTAGCAGCTTGCGGGAATTCGGATGAGAAAGCCGATGAAAATAAAGCTGAAGACAAGAAAGAAGAGAAAAGCTACACAATTGAGCATGCCATGGGTACTGCCGAGTTGAAAGAAACACCTAAAAGAGTTGTCGTTCTAACAAATGAAGGCACTGAAGCATTGCTTGCTTTAGGAATTAAACCTGTTGGTGCCGTTCAATCATGGCTTGGTGACCCTTGGTACGACCATATTAAAGATGATATGGATGGGGTCGAAGTTGTTGGTGTTGAACATGAAGTTAATTTAGAGAAAATCGCATCACTGAAGCCTGACTTGATTATCGGAAGCAAGATACGCCAAGAAGCTGTTTATGATAAATTAAATGCAATCGCTCCTACTGTTTTTTCGGAAACGCTACGAGGAGATTGGAAAGAAAACTTCAAACTATATGCAAAAGCCTTGAACCTTGAAGAAAAAGGGAACGATGTAATTGCAGAATTCGATAAAAACACAGCAGATCTTAAAGCTAAATTGGGTGATAAAGTAAATCAAGAGGTTTCCATTGTTCGTTTCATGGCTGGAACTACTCGTATTTATTACACAGATTCATTCTCTGGAGTGATTTTCGATCAATTAGGATTTAAACGTGCAGAACAACAGAAGGAACTGTTCACTGCAGATAATAAATTAGGTAACCTTGCCATTGAGGTTGGGAAAGAAGTCATCCCTAAAATGGATGGAGATATTCTCTTCTACTTCACTTACGCTCCTGAAGGGGACAAACAAGCCCTAAGCACAGCAAAAGAATGGACGAATGATCCACTTTGGAAAAACCTAGATGCAGTGAAAAACGGAAATGCCCATGAGGTTAGTGACGCAACATGGAATACAGCCGGCGGAGTAATTGCAGCTAATAAAATGCTTGAAGATATAGAAAAGATCATGCTTGAAAAGTAATAACATGTTTCTATTGAAAACGGCCTTTCTCGATATAATTCGAGAAAGGCCGTTTTATTTTATATTCATATGTCATTAACCCACTTGTCCGCTTTCTTTCAATTGATCGTCAACGAATAAGAGGCCCAATTCGTAATGCTCCCCGTCAAATAGAGCTCTTTGCACAAAACGGATCTGTTCATTATTATCGATGACCTCAAGTTTGCAATGTGCCCGGTTTATTTGGAGCGCCCTGTATAACTCTTCTTCTTCCCTGACGACGACACCATTTATTTTCGAAATGACCTCGCCTTTTTGCAACCCCATTTTATCTGCCGGGGATTGAGGGATAACGCCTAAGATCTGGACACCCAGCTTACTTTTCGAAAAATAAAAAGGAAGCTTTTGATCCATTGCCTTTTGGGAATAATGCAGAAATTCACGACCGAGGATTGCTAATACAGCCGTCATGATTGCCAATGGGGGATACCAGTAACCAGCTACCGCCAATATCGTAATCACCATTCCCAATGCCCCTACCTTTTTGCCTAGCGCCCTAATGGCCAGTTCCGGAAGCGTACCATGAACTTTTTGCTTAAAGCCGATTAAAATGGGCAGTACGATCGGCGATAAGGACATGTCCCCGATTGAAAAAACCGGATACCATTCGAAAGGCACTGGAAGTTGTCCTCCAGGAACCATAACGAACATGGGAATTAGCCAAATTCGCTGTGAAACATACACACCTATCGGTTGCCCCCTCTTGGATACCTCCAACTGAGGAGAGACCTTTTCACTTCCGTTCCCAACAATCAAAAATCCTTCAGCAATCAGTAATAACCCTATCAAAATAACAAGTGTCGGATATACGGACCGATCCAGCTGATTAAAGGCATCCTGAAATAACGTAAGCTTGATATCTCTATCATATAAAAAGAAAAGGATAAAGAAAGTGAGTCCCACTGTATAAACGGGGGAAACAAACCTCTTTTTCATGGATAGCATGGACAAAACCGTTACCGCTGCCATGATGAACAGCGCCGCCATAGGAATGGCGAGTCCAGTAGCCAGCGTAAGGAAGGAAAGGATCAATCCCCATATCACTCCTTGAGGCAACATGGAACGCAGCTCCATGGAAAAACTGTAGATCTTCGTATTAAAATCATGGCGTTCCCGTTTAACGCGAAGATAGCCGATGAATAAACAATAGGCAATCGATACATAAAGCAAAGGATGAAAGAAGAGTTTTCCTAATCCCATTAAGCATGCTATCAGCCAATCCGTTGTCAATTTCTTTCCACCATCCTCAAAAGTAATCAAAATTTTGTCAAATTTCGTTCTGGTCAGTTACCTCCTATTCTATCAAAAATGTAGCCTCCATGCCTATTAAGATGCAGAAAAAGTAGCTTTATCTTAAGTTTCCCCTAAACTGCCTCCATGTTCGCAGGCGGGACTCGAACGAATGCAAAAGAGGCACCGCTCCAAGGGAACGGTGCCATCAAGTTATTTCACTAAATAATTCAAAGCGGTGCGTAACTGAATATCATTATCTTCATCCTGGATCTTTTCCAGAATGGCAGATTCCAGATGTGCTGCGGTTTTAGCGTCCAGCTTACCAGTCACTTCCAAGCCAAATTGTTTTTGGAATGCTTTTACAGCAATTTCTGTATTCCAATCATAATATCCATCCTCACGGCCCGCTTCAAATCCAAGTCCTTTCAGAATGCTTTGGGCATACTGGATTTGTTCATCATTCATATCCCGCTGCAACACCTTCTCGATGGCCAGCTGATGGGCATCAAAATACTCCGGTTGTTTCACTTTGATTGTCGGTTCGATCCCCTTTTTATGGATCCAGTTTCCTGAAGGCGTCAGCCACTTATATAACGTAAGTTTAATCTTACTGCCATCCCCCATCGGTACAGCTTGCTGTACTGTGCCTTTCCCGAAGGTCTTCTCGCCAACCAATGGATAGCCTCCCGCCTCTTGCATCGCTCCGGCCAGGATTTCCGAGGCTGAGGCGCTGCCTTTATCCGTCAAGACGGCAATAGGATAACTTTTCGCTTTCTTAAGGCTTGTAAAAAACGATTGCGTTTCACCCGTTCTTTCTGCAATTTGCAAATAGGGCTTATCTTTTGTGATAAACTCGCCAAGAATCGTTTCCACACTAGAAAGAAGGCCGCCTGGGTTGCCGCGTACATCTATGACCAAGCCCTTGATTTCCTTCTTTTCCAGCTCCTTCATCTGCTTTTTGAAATCAGACGCAGTATTTTCCGAGAACGTGGTCAACTCGATATAACCGATTCGTTCTCCGGCAACTTCCTTAATTGATGAAAATACGGTATCCAATGGAATTTCGGCACGCACCATATTGAATTCAAGTGGCTTGTCCACCCCTGCCCGCTTTATTTCCATTTTGACGGGAGATCCTTTTTTGCCGCGGATTTTCAGGCGCGTTTCATACAGATCCAAACCTTCTACACTTTCGCCATTCACCTTAAGGATTTGATCTTTCGGCTTTAATCCAGCTTTTTCTGCAGGCGAGTCTTTGTAAGGAGAAACAATGATGACCTTACCATCTTCCATTCCGATTTCAGTACCGATTCCTTCAAAAGAGGAGTCCAGGGTTTCATTGAATTGCTTGGCGGTCTCCTTGTCCATATATACGGAATAAGGATCTTTCAGCGCTGACAGCATGCCCTGGATGGCGCCCTCCACCAAGTTGGAACCGTCCACCTGTTCTACATACTGACTTACGATCAAACCATAAGCTTGTTCCACCTTTGCCCATTCCTTATCCTTCGGTATTGCTTGGCTTTCATCTTTTGCTTCATTCTTGGCCGGAAGGCTTGTCCAATATATGCCCCCCATTGCTCCGATGGCTAGTGACATGATGATTACTAGAGGAAGTACCCATTTTTTGACCATATTTATCCCCATTTCTGACCTGATATGTATTTCACTATATGAGGAGCTTGGAAGAAATATGCTTATAGAATATGGTGGCACTACCAAAAAAACAGACCAGGAATTGTACCTGATCTGTTTTTCCGTTCATATATTGGGTATTAATTAGGTATATAGTTTAATGGATTAACAGCATTTGACTTGCTATAATTCCATGCGCCTTTATGTAGCTCAAAGTGTAAATGCTGACCGAAGGAATGTCCTGTGTTACCCATGATTCCAACCTGTTGACCTTTGGCAACTACAGCACCTTCGCCAACTTGTCTAGAACTTAAGTGTGCATACACAGTAGTCCATTGCTGACCGCCGATTGAATGGGTAACGAAGACGACGTTACCGTATGAACTTGAGAAGTAAGAACGGCTTACGACTCCGTCTGCTGCAGCTACAACTGGAACCGTCCCGCTAGCAGCGATGTCGATGCCTGCATGCTGTTTATTCCATCGTTCACCCATTGTTGAAGATACATATCCTGCACTTGGTCTAGTGAAAGTACCCGATGATACTGCTGGCGCTGGCGCCTGACTTACATTAGACGAAGGTTGTGAAGATGATGATGAACTGTTGCTTTTTGCACTATATCCTGAAGAAGTGGATTGTTTTTTTGATTCGGATGCTTGTGATGCTGCTGATGCTGCTTGTGCAGCCGCTTGTGCAGCTTCTTGCTCTGCACGTTTTTTCGCTTCGGCTGCCGCTTTTTTACGAGCTGCTTCCAATTCGGCTAGACGTTGATGCTCTAAGCTGATGGCAGATTTGATGGCTTTTTCTTGAGCAGCAAGATTCGCTTTTTCTTCCTCTAGACCCATCTTCTCATGTTCATGCTTTGCAGTTTGTTGCTTTAATTTCTTAACTAAAGCATCCTTTTCTTGCTTCTGCTGTTTTTGTTGCTTTTGAATTTCCAATAGTTCAGCTTTTGCCACTTCTAAACTGGCAAGCTTCGTTTCAACGGCATTTTGCTTTTCTTCCAGATCCTTTTTATCCAGCTCATGCTCCTTTAAAATATCGCGGTCAGCTTCAGCGATGGTCGCTACAGCTCCGACACGGTCAACTAAATCCCCAAAACTGGATGATCCGAATAATACTTCAAGATAGTTCACGTCCCCGCCAGTCTCCTGGAAAGAAAGTGCCCTTTCCTTCAATACTTCATTACGTTTGGCGATCCGCTCTTTTAATACTTTAATCTCTTCTTTCAATGCCTCGATTTCTTTTTTCGTTTGTGTAATTTCAGCATTTTTAGCATCGATTTTTTTTGTGGACTCTGCAATTTTCGCTTCAATGGCAGCGATTTGGTCTTCTGCTGTCATTTGCTTATCCTGCAAGTTATCGATTTTCTTTTCCGTGTCGGAAATATTCGATTCAACACCCGAACGTTTTTCCTGGATGGATTCTTTCTGTTTTTCTAAGTCCGAAATCGATTCAGCATAAACCGAAGGTGCCGCTAGAATGCTTCCCAACCCGATCATGATGGAGGCATTCATGGCAATGATATTTTTTTTCACGTTTCATTTCCCCTTTCAACCCGTTACATCCGTGCCTTGTAACGTCTCTCTATTTATGTCTGTCTTCTTTTGGCTTTCGAGCAAAGATACACTTTTATACTTTCAAGAACTTCCTGACGGACATCAAGCTGCCCCATATGCCGATAACGGCTCCAATTACGATGAGGATGGCCGAAACTTGATAAATAAACGGATTTGCAGGCAGAAAATCGATGAATTTGAACGTAATCTGCGGTGCTGCATATTTATAAAGATTGTAGTAGAGTACTGCAATCAGACCTATTGGAATGATGGAACCGAGGACTCCCAACCATAGTCCCTCCAAGAAGAATGGCCAACGGATGAACGTATTCGTTGCTCCTACCAATCTCATGATCTCAATTTCTTTTCTTCTGGCTACAATGGTAATTTTAATCGTATTCGAAATCAGGAACATTGCAGTAAATAGTAATCCTACAATAAGAACGATCCCTATGTTTCTAGCAATATCAACAAAGCTGAATAGTTTCTCGACGTAGCCTTGTCCATATTTAACACTTTGGATATACTCCAGACCTTCGATTTCTTTTGCCACCTTGATGACATCTTGCGGAGATTTCGTTTTGATGACATAAACGTCCCTTAATGGGTTATCCTGTTCAAATGGTTTAAAAGCCTCGCCATTATCTCCTAAATCATCTATTAAATTCGTAAGCTCTTCATCTTTTGGAGAGAAAATCACTGATTCAATGCCGTTCATCTCCGTAATTTGCTTGCCGATAGTTTTTATATCGTCATCATTCGCCGCATTATCAATATGTGCGCGAACTTCGACATCCTTCTCCACATTTCCCGCGATATGATTTAAATTCATCATGAGCACTAAAAAGACGCCAACCAATGTCAAAGTGACCGTTACTGCACTGACTGAAGCAAATGTCATCCATCCATTACGGCCAATATTTTTAAAACTTTCACGGAAGTGACGGAGCAATGTTCTAAATTTCATATCCGTAATCACCTCGATGTTCATCACGTACTATTTTTCCACTTTCAATGGCAATGACACGTCGTTTAATATTGTTGACGATGTCCCTATTATGAGTGGCCATGACAAGTGTAGTTCCGCGTTTATTAATTTCTTCAAATATGTTCATGATTTCCCATGATGTTTCGGGATCAAGATTACCTGTAGGCTCGTCGGCTATGACTACCTTAGGGTCATTGACGATTGAACGGGCTATTGCAACCCTTTGCTGTTCTCCCCCAGATAACTCGGAAGGCAGCATTCTTGCTTTATGTTTAATGCCAACCAGATCAAGGACTTCCATGACTCTCTTTTTGATTTCTTCTGGATCCTTTTCAATAACTTCCATGGCAAAAGCAACATTTTCATATGCAGTGAATGTTTGAAGGAGTTTAAAATCTTGGAATACCATACCGATATTACGGCGGAATAGAGGAACTTTCGAATTACGGATACTTGGCAGGCTAAGGCCATTGACCAAGATATTACCGCTTGTAGGCTTTTCTTCCCTATACATCATTTTGATGAAGGTCGATTTTCCGGCACCGCTCGGACCCACTACATAAACGAACTCGCCTGGCTTTATTTTCACATTGATTCCATTAATGGCAATTACGCCATTTGGATATGTCTTTTTCACATCTATCATTTCTATCATTCTAAAACCACCTAATTTGCTTGGATTATCACTATGTATCAACAGCTATTCGACAATTTTCACTGAAATCTGACAGGAATCTCTCTTACTTGAGCACAGAAACATTATAACATCATATTTTGTCAAATTAAGCATAAAAAATATTACAGTTTCATTTCAGTTAGACATATATCAACATCTATGTAATAATTCCAGGATTTGATTGCTTGAAAAGGGGT
Source organism: Peribacillus sp. Aquil_B1 (assembly GCF_022603275.1). Taxonomy (NCBI): domain Bacteria; kingdom Bacillati; phylum Bacillota; class Bacilli; order Caryophanales; family Bacillaceae; genus Peribacillus; species Peribacillus sp. Aquil_B1. Next base: position 279,509 of record NZ_JAKXEE010000003.1, read on the forward strand.
AAAATGTGAGTTGTTTCGTGGTTTTAAAGGAGGCTAAATGAAACGCCCTGCTAAGCAGGACGTTTCTTTAATCATTATTTATGTTCAGCAAGCCATTCAGCGACCATGCTCGCTTCCTTGCCCTGGATTATACCTTTTGGCATTCCGCCTTGACCATTCGCAATGACTTTTTCGATGTCTGCTTTTGATAGCTTAGAACCGACCTTCGTTAAATTCGGTCCCACGCCGCCTTCAAGATTCACTGCATGACAACTTGAACATTTGTTTTCATAAATTTTTGCGGCATCACCGGCACCTGCCGTAGTCGTTTCATTATTTTCATTTGCAGGCTCTTTATCTGCAGCATCATCGTTCCCACCGCATGCAGCCAAAGCCAAAGAAGTACCCAAAACTAAGGCTAACCACTTCATTTTCATTGAATTTACCCCCTCTGATTTATACCAGCACAAGAACATTATACCAATTTCAATCCAGTTTAAAACCCTCCCCAAGTACCTCCGATGCATCCATTACAATTACAAACGCTTTAGGGTCAACGAGTTTAACCAATTGTTTCAATTTGGTGAATTCGGACTGGTCTATTACGCACATCAAAATTGGACGAGTGACATCCGTATAGCCGCCATACCCGGATATGCCTGTTACACCCCGGTCCAGCTCATGTATGATAGCATCCCTTACTTCCATTTCTTTATTCGTGATAATTAATGACATCTTCGAACGGTTCAATCCAATCTGGACGAGGTCGATCGTCTTGCTTGTCACATACAATCCAATCAATGCATAAAGCCCTTTTTCAATATCAAAAACGATGGCAGCACTTAAAACGATAATTCCATCAATAACAGCCACACAGGTTCCCAATGACAGATGGGTATACTTATGGAAAATCTGTGCCGCCAAATCGGTCCCCCCTGTGGAACCCTTCCCGCGAAAGACGATACCCAGCCCAAGTCCGACCATCATCCCCCCGCAAATCGAACCAAGTAATGCATCATTCGTCCATGCATCCCAATCCTTTGTCAGGAATACCACAAAAGGCAGAAACAAGGTTCCAATCAGGCTTTTGGCTCCGAAATGTCTTCCAAGGATAATAAGCCCCGCAATGAACAAAGGGATATTAAAACCCCAAAGTACGTAGGCTGGCTCCCAACCGAGTGTTGAATCGAGAATCGTACTAATCCCGCTGACCCCGCCAGATGCTACCTGGTTAGGCAGTAAGAATACATTAAAACCAATGGCAATTATGGATGAACCGACAATCACCAACCCATACTCCGTTAACTTTTGAATTAAAGGGTGCTTCTGCTCCCGGTATCTTTTCTTCATTTTACATAAGTCTCCTCGAACCATCATTATTATCTAGTATTGGCCGAACGAGGTAGAGCATCCCTTTCCCATCCTGTAAATGTCAGCCAGAAGATTCGTTAAAAAGGAAAAAACAAAAAAAAGCCGGACCGTAGAAACCGGTCCGACTGGCTGATCTTATAATTTTGAACGCAGGTACGCATCAATAAACATATCGATATCGCCATCCATTACAGCTCCCAAGTTTCCGGTCTCCGCACTAGTACGGTGATCTTTAACCATGGAATACGGGTGGAAAACATAAGAACGAATTTGGCTTCCCCAGCCAATTTCCTTTTGCTCACCACGGATTTCATCCAATTCCGCTTGTTGCTGCTCAATTTCACGTTGATACAATTTGGCTTTCAGCATATTCATTGCCTGGGCCTTGTTTTTGATTTGAGATCTCTCGTTTTGGCACGTTACCACGGTGTTCGTAGGTATATGGGTGATCCGGACTGCCGAGTCAGTTGTATTGATATGCTGACCACCTGCACCACTTGCCCGGTACGTATCTATTTTCAAATCTTCCGTGCGTACTTCTATATTGATCGTCTCATCGAATTCCGGCATGACTTCACATGAAACGAATGAAGTATGGCGTCGTCCTGAGGAATCGAAAGGAGAAATACGGACAAGACGGTGTACCCCTTTTTCCGCTTTCAAATAACCATAGGCGTTATGGCCTTTGAAAATTAAAGTGACACTCTTGATCCCAGCTTCATCACCTGGAAGGTAATCAAGGGTTTCCACTTTAAAGCCTCTTTTTTCACCCCATCTTGTATACATGCGCAGCAGCATGGAACCCCAATCCTGGGACTCCGTTCCGCCTGCACCAGGATGCAGTTCAAGAATGGCATTTTTCGAGTCATATTCTTCACTTAGCAAAAGTTGAAGTTCAAAGTCATTCATCTTTTGTGCAAGAACCGTGATCTCTTCTTCCAGCTCCGCTAAAAGTTCTTGATCATTCTCCTCTTTCACTAATTCATATGTCAAATCCAGATTTTCATAAGATTCATTCAGGTCGGACAATTGATTGACTTGTTCTTTTAAAGCATTCGTTTCATTGATGACAGTTTGTGCTTTTTGCTGATCATTCCAAAAATCGGGATGTGTCATCTCATTTTCTAGCTGTGCGATTCGTGCCTCTTTTTCATCTAAGTCAAAGAGACCCCCTAAAGTCCGTTAATCGTTGCGCTGTCCGTTCAAGTTCATTTCTAATTTCTGCTAATTCCATTTCTCTTCACCTCATTAAGTATGTTAAAAAAAATCCCTGAAGAGGGATTCCCTTCATTACAATAAACCTCTCCAAACTATATGCAAATGTATTGCTTTATGCAAACTAAACATGAAAAGAGGCGGCAAGCACTACACTTAACCGTCCCATAATCATTATACACCTAACTTTAGCCTAAATTGCCATGGCAATTCTTATATTTTTTACCGCTGCCGCATGGGCATAACGCGTTTCGGCCAACGTCTTCCTTTTTACGGGCAGGAGCTTTTTTCACTTTTCCCCCGTCTTCTTCCTTCGGATTGACCGCTTGTCCTTTTATGACTTCCTTACGTTCCAAATTGTTGCGGATTTCAGCCTTCATGATGTATTTTGCGACTTCATCTTCCATTGAAGCAATCATCGCTTCAAACATTGCGAAACCTTCTGATTGATATTCACGAAGCGGATCGATCTGGCCATAAGCACGAAGGTGAATCCCTTGGCGCAATTGCTCCATCGCATCAATATGGTCCATCCACTTACTATCGACTGCACGAAGAACGATTACTTTTTCGAATTCACGCATTTGTTCTTCAGATAGCTCTTCTTCTTTTTGGTCATAGCTTTCTTTCACTTTTGCTAAAATGAACTCAACCAATTCCGATTCATTTTTCCCTTCCAAATCAGCTACGGTGATTGAACCTTCATTGAATAGGTTACCATTCAGGTAATCGACAAGGCCCTGTAAATTCCAGCCTTCCTCATCGCCCATTGGTGCAAACGCGACAACATTTCGCTGGATGGATGCCGTGATCATCGTTTCAACGATTTCACGTAAGTTTTCACTCTCCATGACATCGAAACGCTGTTTATAAATAATTTCCCGTTGTTGACGGAGAACATCGTCATACTGCAGTAATTGCTTACGTGAATCGAAGTTATTGCCTTCGACCCGTTTCTGTGCGGATTCTACGGCCCTTGTCACCATTTTGCTTTGAATTGGCTGGGAATCATCCATACCAAGACGTGCCATCATGTTTTTCATGTTATCCGAACCGAAGCGGCGCATCAATTCATCTTCCATTGATAAATAGAATTGAGTGACCCCTGGATCTCCCTGACGACCGGACCGGCCACGGAGCTGGTTATCTATACGCCTGCTTTCATGACGTTCCGTACCGATTACAGCAAGGCCCCCAAGCTCCTTGACACCTTCACCAAGCTTAATGTCCGTACCGCGCCCTGCCATGTTCGTAGCGATCGTAACTGATCCTTGATTACCTGCATTCGCGATGATTTCCGCTTCACGCTCATGGTTCTTGGCATTCAAAACATCGTGAGGGATTCCTTTTTTGGATAAATAGGCAGATATGACTTCAGATGTTTCGATGGCAACCGTACCTACAAGCACAGGCTGACCCTTTGTATAACGTTCGGCGATGTCTTCCACAACAGCCTTGAATTTCCCATCAGTTGTCGCGTATATAAGATCTGCCCTGTCGTCCCTGATGATATTCCTGTTTGTCGGGATCGCAATGACATTCATATTATAAATATTGCGGAATTCTTCTTCTTCCGTTTTGGCTGTACCAGTCATACCTGAAAGTTTTTCATACATCCTGAAATAGTTCTGGAACGTGATCGTCGCAAGAGTCATGCTCTCATTTTGAATTTCAAGTCCTTCTTTCGCTTCGATCGCCTGGTGGAGACCTTCACTGTATCGGCGGCCTTTCATCAAACGGCCAGTGAATTGGTCAACGATGACTATCTCGCCTTCCTGGACCACATAATCCACATCCAAATGCATGGAAACATGCGCCTTTAACGCCTGATTGATATGATGATTCAAAGTAACGTGATTAATATCGAATAAATTATCGATATTGAACGCTTTTTCAGCTCGATTCATCCCATCTTCCGTCAGCTGGACACCTTTTGTCTTTTCATCATATGTGTAGTCCGTTTCTTTTTTTAAGGTTCTTACAAACGCATTGGCCTGGATATAAAGCTGAGCCGATTTTTGTGCCGAACCGGAAATGATCAATGGCGTTCTTGCCTCATCGATCAAAATCGAATCGACCTCATCAATGACAGCGAAGTGCAGCGGGCGTTGCACCATTTGTTCTTTATATAACACCATATTGTCACGAAGATAATCAAAACCTAACTCATTATTCGTACTGTACGTAATGTCCGCATTGTACGCCGCCTGCTTTTCTTCTTTAGAATGACTGTTCAAATTCAACCCGACGGTCAAACCAAGGAAGTCATACAATACACCCATCTCCGTGGCATCACGGTGTGCCAAGTACTCATTGACAGTAACGACATGTACACCTTTACCGGTAAGCGCGTTTAAATAAACCGGCATGGTGGATGTCAAGGTTTTACCTTCCCCAGTTTTCATCTCGGAGATATTTCCATCATGAAGGGATGCCCCACCCATGATTTGAACACGGTAAGGGTATAAGCCCAGAGCACGCTTTGCCCCTTCACGCGCAACCGCAAAAGCCTCAACAAGCAAATCATCAACGGTTTCCCCATTTTGATAACGCTCTTTAAACTCACCCGTTTTGGCACGCAACTGTTCATCCGATAACGCCGCCGTCTCATCAGCCAGCGCTTCGACCTGATCGGCGATTTTTTCCAAACGTTTGATTTCCCGCTTATTCGGATCAAAAACTTTATTTAATATATTAAGCATTCAATAACGCTCCTCTATTATGGTAATGATCGTTCAATGAAAAAATTCATATAAGTAAGAAGAAACACACTTCTATTATTACTAATGCACGCTTAATTTTACCACTTCTATCATAGAGGTACAACTTCATGTCACTTCCCTGGTATAGACCTCAATACAATTCTTGCGAAAAACAATGGATAAATGAGGAGTAAAACTGTTAAAATAGAAGGAAGTATAAAAAATATGTTGCAAACTCCCCACTATTCCATATGTAAATGAGAATTATCCATAACCTTCCATCACTAGATGCTTTGTGTCCTCTCTAGCGATAGCATGTCAAGGTAATCCAGCCTTTCAGGCGTCATGTTTATATAAGGCGGGCTACTGAAACTTATTAGCGGAAGATAAATAGAACATGTTTCGAGGTGGTATTGATGATTGGTGAACGTGTAAAAAAACTGCGAGAAGAAAAGAAAATGTCGATGACTGAACTTGCCGATAAAGCGGGTGTCGCAAAGTCTTATTTAAGTTCGCTCGAGCGGAACTTACAAACGAATCCTTCTATTCAATTTCTTGAAAAAATCTCCGCCGTACTTAACATTCCTGTTGATGCCCTGCTTTATGATGCACCAAATAAGGAAACCTTGGACACCGACTGGATGAAAATCGTTGAGGAAGCCATGAATTCGGGTGTTTCAAAACAACAATTCAGGGAATTCATCGAGTTTAATAAATGGAGAAAAGATAAAGAAGAGTAGAGTGGTAGTGCACTAGTTTACCTACATAATCCTGAAGAATACAGTTTGAATAAGCTAGACTTGTTAGAATCTCAAGGAGGAATAAACCCTATAAACAGCTAATGAATCGAATGACTGTTTATAGGGATGTTCTCAATCTTGATCGAAAGCTATTTTCCATTGTTCTCCTCTAATGTTACCTCAAGGCTTTCCCGTTTAAAAAAAGCACTGATTTCCTCTTTTTTGAAACCCAAGCTCCTTGCTTCTGAAATCAATTTCACCCATTCTTGATCCATTTCCACATTAGCCACCTCTTCTACCTCCTAAAATACTCTTTGTATTTCAGGCAGACCAGCCATCATAGTCTCGGGGACCTTAGACCTGTGCCTTTGCGCCCTCATCTTTCAATAAGTTTGCCTTTGTCGTGGTATTTATTACCAAATACATTACTTATAATCATATTATAACGGATACCCACTCCATATATTGCTATTTTATGTCGGTAATCTACCAAAATGCAAAAACTTTTATCCGACAAAATATTACAATATTAAGAAAATTCTAATTGTGGATGATTTTTTAGTTCCTTTCCTTTTTTATATAATAGTAAATATTGCTCTTCTTAATATTCCGTTGCTGTGTATTAATTCTCTCCATTGTAAGTGCATCCAAGGCTTTTTGTGCAGTTAAATCCTCACCGCAGGTCGGGCAAAGCCACTTTCCATATTCCGCACTGCTAAAAGAAGCCCTATGGCAAGTATGGCAATTCTTTCGATACAAGTAATCCAACCCCTCTGCACCTTCATCAAATTGTTTTTTATAAAAAACCAGATGTTCTTTTTAAAGAACCTATAATTTGAGTATAGTGCAAAAGAAAGGGGTTGTTAAATAGGTAAAACTGACTATTTATCTTAATAAAGAACAAATATCGTTCTTTAAAAAGGATTCCTCATTGATATGGATTCTTTAGAGTACAAAAGAAGCAATCATTTTTTCCTTTTCAAACGAATTCTATCAACAGGCATTAAAAAAGCACAACCCAAAGACTGGGCTGTGCTTGTGATCTTAAAATAATAATTAACTAGGTTCAATCAATCCATAGCGTCCATCTTTTCGGCGGTACACTACGTTCGTTGTATTAGTATCCGCATTCGTGTAAACGAAGAAACTGTGACCAAGCATATTCATTTGTAAAATCGCTTCTTCACTGTCCATCGGCTTTAAATCAAAGCGCTTATTACGGACCACTTCAATATCATTATCGTCTTCGAATTCATCCACCACTTCATCAACTTCCGTATTGAAGCCGAATGCATCTGGTGCAGCCGATAGATTATTCCGGAACTTACGATTGACCTTCGTTTTATGTTTACGAATTTGGCGTTCAAGCTTATCATTGATCAAGTCAATGGCAGCATACATATCCGCATTTTCCTCTTCAGCACGAAGAACCAAATTCTGCATGGGAATCGTCACTTCGACCTTTGATGTATTATTGTTCACTTTTAAGTTCACTAACACATTTGCATCTGGTGTATTGTTAAAATATCGTTCTAACTTGCCAATTTTCTTTTCGACGTATTCTCGAATTGCTGGAGTTACCTCAATGTTTTCACCGCGTACGTTGTAATTCATAAAGTGAGTCCTCCTTAAATTAAGACTATACAGTTAGATTCTACAATACCCCTCCGGTTCCTTTTAGAAACACATCATGAAATATGTCGAAATAATGAAACAATTGTCGGAAGGTTTGGAAAGGGTTGATGTCTGCCCTAGCTTCATTATATCAAATGCTATGCTAGAAAGAAAAAATTAAGCCTATTTTATTTACAGAAAATTTAAAAATAATTAACATAAAAACCGTTTGGAATCCAAACGGTTGGGTAATCAATTTCTTTTATCGTAAAACATACCATCCACTGATAGACTTTCATACGGGTTCGTGTATTTATTGGATGATTTTTTCTTCTTATTTATTTCCTGGATATCCCGCTGAATCTCCTGCTTTTGGAGCTTCAGCAAGTGATCGACCTTTTGGTTGAGCAACAGTGCTGCACGTCCCAGCTGCTGCTCTTCAGCAGTAAAAGGGGGCTTGATTTGAGAAAGAAGTCCATCCCGCTGATCGATCAGCTTTGTGATCCTTTCTATTTTATCATCACGCTCTATGATCGTGTGATCTTCCAGAACGGCAAGCAATTCAACAGTCAAATCATGAAAGGTCCTAATCACCATTACACTTGACCGCTTTGGGTAAATTGTTTTTTCCGATTGATTTGAATTACTTCCTTCCAAGTATTCCGGAACTCCGTAACAAGGCCCTCCACTTCTTCCAAGGCAGAAACATCATTTTTCATATTCGCTTCGATCAGACGCCGGTTCATGAAATCATACAGACTCATCATATCTTTGGATACATCCGCATCCATATCCAGCGTCACCATCAATTCGCGGATAATATTCTGCGCCTTGATGATGTTCGTATTCTTCGCTTCGATATTTCCTGCTTCAATGGCCTTCTTCCCAAGCATGATGAACTTCAAACAGCCATTATAAAGCATTAATGTAAGCTCTCCCGGGGATGCTGTATTGACTGAATTTTGCTGATACGATTGATATGGATTATTTATTGCCATATTTAACTTCCTTTCCGACTAACCTTAACTAAAATAAGAAGCTAACGATGCACTTTGGCTGTTTGCCTTTTGAATCGCTTTTTCCATCGCCGTGAACTGATTGTAATAGCGCGATTCCAATTTCGTTAACTTTGCTTCAAATGTTGAAATCTTCTTATCCAGCCCATCAACCAATTTTCCGATTGTAAAATTGTTATTGACATAGCCGGCCTTTCCGGCCTTTTCAGTAATCGCCTTCATGGATGATTCTATATCATCCCTTAACCGGCGCGCGAGGCCCTTGTCGCTCTTTTCCGAACCATTGGCCATGAACATATCATAAATCGCATTGGGATCCTCACTAATGGCTGCCCTAAGCTTGTCCTCATCAATCGTTAATTTACCGCCCTCGAGGTAATTCTTGGTCGTGGTGATCCCCAAGCTGCTGAGATTGTTTTTTCCTGTGATCCCATCCACCGAGGTGTATAGGGATGACCTCATTGTAGTCAGGAGACTTTTTAACGTCGAATCGCTTTTTAACGTTCCGCTCTTCGCCTTCTCTTCCCAAAGCTTCACTTCATCCTCTGTCATTGCCTTCTTTTGCTCAGAGGTAAGCGGGGTAAAGGATCGATATTTCGCTTCACCCGTTTTATCTTGGACCTTTTTAATGACTTCATTGTATTTATTCACAAACTGTGTGATCGTGTCCAGGATGGCGTCCACATCAGCTGTTGAAGAGAAAGTGACGGTATCCATCGTTTTTTGCTTCACCGTTATTTCCGCTCCATTAATCTGAAACGTATTCGAGGGCCGGGAAATGTCCAGTCCATTATAAACAATCGACGCATTTTCCCCTTTCGAGCCGCCAGTTCCTTCATTGTTACTGCTCATTTTTAACATATTGAAAAAATCCCCGGTGCCTCCTAATTCAATTTCAGCTCGATCCTTAACATCACCTGTATTTTTAGCAGTGATGGAAAACTGCTGGGACGTTTCATCGAAAAATAGAGTCACTCCCGAGTTTGCATTAATTTTATTTATGACACTCTCTAACGTATCGTCCGCATTAAGGGTAAGCGTATACGGTTTTTCCACTGTTGCTCCATCTTTTACTTCCGTATCAAAACCGCCATCTTTATTGATGGCCAGTATCGTAATATCCTGAGGTGTCGTGATTCCCAATTCCGATAATTTCTTTTTAGGGTCAGTAACAGCTGATTTTTCCGTACTTTTCATGGTTGCTGCTTTGGCAAGCCCATTCACTTGTACATTCCCGGAAAAATCACTGGTCGAATTCACATTTCTCACTGATACAGCATCTGGATTCGATACCGACACCTTCTTTTTAATAAAGGAAGACTGCTTCCCAATTCCATCACGAATGAGCGTATCCAATTCTGATAAAGACGTATTGATCGAGCGGTAATCATCCCGCTGCCACTCGGAATACTGCTTTTTCTGTGTTAATTTATCCAATGGCACCCGTTCTGCCTGCATCATGCTCTTAACTAATTCATCAATGTCCATCCCGCTTGCTAAACCACTGATTCGTACCAAAATTGATCACCCGCTTATATTTTTTCATCCACCATTATGCCGACAAACTCCGTCATTGCCGCATAGAAATCCAATAGCTTCTTAGGTGGAATTTCCCTGATCGTCTCATCCGTCACGTCATCCACTACCTTGACATAATACTCATTCAGCTTCTCATGATATTCAAATCTAACCGCCGTATGTGTCGGATTCAGGAATGTGTTCAAACTATCCACCATTTCCTGCACCTTTTCTTTTGAAGGCACATCAGTAGATTCCACACTTTGCTCCGAATAGGCTAGCGTATTCATTTCCCGCTGATAATATGAACTGATTCCATCCGAGATTGCTGTTCTAAGCTGTGAGGAAAGAATATTCGTGGACAAACTCTCCAGCATCTAAATAGCCCCCAATATGAATTCTTTACTTTTTATATCGGTAATTAAGATTTTATATTTAGTCACTCTTGGATTTTGGTTGCACCTGCAGACATTCATTAAAGATCCTTTGCTATAAAAGAGATTCTACTAAAAAAACTCCAGAAAAATATCTAGAGTCTCAGTTGTTTTAGGCTTTTAAATTTTGACCGTTGATTTCCACTCCAGGCACTCGCTTTCCGCGGGCAGTCCGGGAGCCTCCTCGGCGCCTTTGCGCCTGCGGGGTCTCCCTTGGACTCGCATTCCCGCAGGAGTCTCGCACCTTCCGTTCCAATCAACTTTGTTTAAACATTTAGTTTGGACTTCTCTTTTTATTCAAATGAATGAACACACTAGGGATCGATATATCTCATCCGGCTTGTGATTGATAGCTGTATTCACCAGTCATTTCACCATACACAGTAATCACATCTTCATCTACGTATTCTGTGGTAACACCATACCCAATGAAGATAATATCATTAGGATTGTAGCCATAAGATTCCTTGGTGACATAACGAATGTCCCTACTTTTTAAAGGGCAGTAATCTCTTTTTTTATACATGTTGTGTTCCTTACACCCCTCAATCAGTACAAAAAAAAGAGCCTGACACAAAGTGTCAGACCCTTTATTGTTAAGCTAACTCTTCAATTAACGAAGTAACTGAAGAACGCCCTGCGGTTGCTGGTTGGCTTGAGCTAGCATTGCTTGAGATGCTTGCGCCAAGATAGAGTTTTTAGTTTGCTCCATCATTGTCTTAGCCATATCTGTATCACGAACACGCGATTCAGCAGCTGTCAGGTTTTCAGAAGAAGTACCTAAGTTGTTGATCGTGTGCTCTAAACGGTTTTGGTTAGCACCTAGTTTAGAACGTTCAGCTGATACTTTATCAATCGCTGTTTGGATTTTTGTGATGGCAGCTGATGCGTTTTTAGCATTAGAAACATCCAGGCCTGATTCCACACCTGTAGAATCTGTACCATTGCTTACATTTGTACCAGCTGTGAAGCCTGTACCTGTACCAGTCAATCCAAGAGCACTTGCACGCATGTCACCAATTTCAAGTGTCAGGCTTTGGTTTTCGTTTGCACCGATTTGGAATTGAAGACCTGACCCAGCTGCAACTTCTTCAGTAGCAAGAACTGCGGCTGCCCCACCTGTAAAATCTTTTTCACCAGCAACTGCTTGTGCCGCACCATTTTTTCCAGCTGCAACTGTAACGGACACTAAATCTTTAGTGTCATTATTGCCTTCGATAAGAGCTTTAATATCATCCGCAGAGACGGCCAATGGATCGTCACTACCGTCTGTCCCTAGAGTAACGGTGATTTTATTTCCAGAAAGCGCTACTGAGCTAGCTGTACTAGTTCCACTACCTTGAACGATTTCAACAGAGTAATCATTTCCATCAGCTCCAGCTGCATCTCCGTCCGCCTTCGCTGTGAATGTTAAATCCCCAACTGTTACTTTTGAAGATACAGAAGGCTTTAACTCATCTCCAACAGCGATTGCTGCAGTTGCTGAATCCTTAGAACCATTCAATAGTTTCTGAGTATTGAATTCAGTCGTGTTACCGATACGGTTGATTTCAGATGTTAATGAATCCATTTCCTTCTGGATTTCTCCACGGTCACTAGTTGTATTAGTATCCGTTGATGCTTGTGTAGCAAGTTCACGCATACGTTGAAGGATGTCAGTTGTTTCGTTCAATGCACCTTCAGCCGTTTGGATCAAAGAGATGGCATCTTGTGAGTTACGGGAAGCTTGGTCCAATCCGCGGATTTGTCCACGCATTTTTTCAGAGATTGCAAGACCGGCTGCGTCATCGCCTGCACGGTTGATGCGCATACCTGAAGCTAGTTTCTCCATTGATTTGGATTGTGCATTCGTTGCACTTGATAATTGGCGGTGCGTGTTTAAAGCTGAGATATTGTGATTGATAATCATTTATGTTTCCTCCTTGAGTCTTTAGTCCCCACGTCCATGTGGTTGTTTACGATGGGCAGTGAATAAGTCGGCCGCCTATTTCACTGCCCATCGTTGTATACTTAATATCGACCTGCTTGGAAACATATTTAGCGGATTTTACGATTTTTTCTGGAAATACTCATTTATGCCTTCCAGAAAATTGGTTTCTGTTTTGGAGGCTTTTCTATTTTCCTGCTGGATGGATAAGTAGATTTCCTTCCTATGGATATAGACGTTTTTCGGGGCATTGATCCCCAGTTTGATCTGTTCCCCCTCGACGGACAGGATCGTAATTTCGATATCATCGCCAATCATGATCGCTTCATTTGGTTTTCTGGTCAAAACGAGCATCATTTTCCCCCCTGTTCTGCTGGAGGTTCAAACAGTTTGTGCTTTGTACGGTATTCACTGGCATTTATGATGAATTGCTTTCCGACTTTTTTAGGGCCGTTTATGATGATGGGTGCCTGGAGATTCGCCGTCGTTTCATTAAAAGGGTCCTGAATCGTTAAGATGACGAAAGTAATCACTTCCAGTTCCGTTTCTATTTGTAAAGAAGATAATACCTCTTCCGTAAGCTTCACTTCGTAATCATGAAACACTTCAAAAGGATCGGTCACAATGAAGGCAAGCTCTTTTGTTTCCGTCGATTGCAGGACGAAAAATGGCGTGTCATCCAAAGCTAGCAAGCAAAACCGTTTTTCTTCTAAAAATCCTGGTATCCCGCTTTCAAATACATAAATCTCTTTCTCTGCCAATTCGATTTCGCCATGAAACTTTGTTTGTAGAATCATCTATGTTTTCACTTCCCTATCTCATCTGGATATAAATTGATGAAATCTATATCCAGCGCATTTTTTTGTAGAATTTCGACATCAACACTGCCTGGTGTGTATGTATGATTCACCCTATTGATTTGAGCATCAATGATCGGTTTTTGGGCGGTTGCTTCAATCTTCACTTCCGCTGGCTGGTAGTCAAGCTTCACGCTGAATGGAGAGGGAATCCAGCCGAGATTGAAGCTCTTCTCTGGTCCTTTGCTGTTTTGCCTGGCCTGTTCAGCGAGTGGATTACCGCCTTTTTCAATATGCCTTAGCTCAGTTCCCTGCTGGGCACGTCTTGCCATACCCGCCAGCCAATCCTGATATCCCTGCTGCGCAAATTCATCAACTCTTACTGAGAGGCTTTTCAAATCCATGTCTTCCCTTGCTTTTGACTGATCGATCGTCAGCTTGCCTCGGGTCGTTTGAATCTCGAGGATCGCTTGCGGCTGTTGAATGGATTGGACCGCAGCCTTCTGTTCGATTTGCTGTACAGGCTGTTCTATATTCACTCCAATCGTCATTGGGGTGGATTGCAATCTAATTTGCGGAATCTGCATCATCAACACTCCTTATAGAAAAAAGCTATCCATTTAAGAATAGCTTAGCGAAGAAAATCCAATAAACTCGGCTGCATGATTTTTGCGCCGATACTTAAAGCAGCACTATGGACACTTTCCTGGGTCGTCAAATCCATGATTGCCTTTTCGATATCGACATCCTCATTTTTCGAAAGGATTTCAGTGGCAAAAACCTCCTGCTGCTTGAGGCGGTCCGTCATCAGCTCAATCCGATTTTGCCTTGCGCCAACCTGTGCCTGCATGCCTAAGAACGTATTTATCGTTGCATCAAGTCCTTCCAGTGTGCCGCTCACGTCCCCGCCGTTTTCGAGTGCCTCGATTGCCTTGTCGATGCTTCCCCCGGCAGCGAGTGCATCACCAAATATCTTGGAACCGTCCGTATTGATTTTAAGGGAAATCCCCGAAAACACTTCAAGGTTTATGTCCCCTGTGCCATACACGGTATTTCCATTCCCGTCTTTAACGGACGAAGGCCTTACATTGGTATCCTGGCCGTTGAAAATATACTTCCCGCCGATCTGTGTGTCGCCAAGGGTTATGAGATGTTCTTTTAATTGTTTAATTTCTTCAGTAATCGTTTTAAGCTGTTCCCCTTCATACGTGCCATTGCTGCCTTGAACGGTTAATTCACGAATCCGCTGCATGGCGGAAACACTTTCAGTAATGGCATCATCCGTGCTGTCGATCCAATTGGTCGCCTCGGCAATGTTACTTTGATACTGCCCTATTTGATTGAGGTTTGTCCTGTACCCCATCCCCATCATGGCCGCAACAGGGTTATCGGATGGCTTGGAGAACTTCTTTTGAGAAGAAACCTGATCTTGCAGCTTGGACATCTTTTCGTAACTGCTGCTTAAATTGCTCAGCATATTATTGGTTAGCATCGATTGCGTTACCCGCATATTCGTCTCCTCCTATCATCGGCCTACTGTACCCATTCCGTTTATGATTTTATCGAGCATTTCATCCATCATCGTCATCATTCTTGCGGATGCATTGTATGCCTGCTGGAATTTGATCATGTCCGTCATTTCTTCATCAAGGGATACGGAACTGACAGACTCCCTATTTTGATTGACCGAGGCAGCAAGCACGACAGAGTTGGAAAGGTTCTTTTGGGCGCTTTGGGAATCCACACCAAGCTTTCCGATGATACCGGAATAATAAGTGTCGAAGCTTCCCGTCAATTCATCGGAGTTTTGGCCTTTAGTCGAGTACTCACTGAACGCCTTCTTTTTAAGGTCAGCCAGGAGTTTCGCGTTTTCATTATCACCGGATGCCCCTCCGCTTTTACCGCCTGCGGCAATTTTTGTGGGGTCCTTAACGATTTCACCATTCACCCTTATGCTTTGGGCGGCACTTTTACCAGGTTCAAGTTCAAAGAAGTTCAATTGGGAAGTGCTGTCATCACCTAGGGCATACCCTTGTTTATGGATGGCATTGAACTCATTCACAAAAGCCGTCGTCATATTATCGAGCTTTTTCAGCATATCAGGATAAGCGCCGCCGATCGTGCCATCAGCCTTCTTATAGCCGAAGCTGTTGATCAGACCGGACAGTTCTCCGGAGAAATTGTAATCCGTCAATGTTTTCGAACCAAACTTCAATCCGTCCACCATACCTGTCGTTTTATCATGGCTGACTTCAACTTTCGAAGTTCCCACCATCCCTGTTTGGTTAACACTGACTAGATTGATGGGCGGCACAAAAGACGAACCGTCTTCTTGCATCAATTCGATGTTGTATAGCCCCGTGGCCACATCGCTGGCTCTGCCGTAATCCGTCGGAATGACATTATTCACCTTAATGCTGACAAGCTGTGAGAGATTGTCCACGAGTACATCACGTTTATCGTAAAGGTCATTGGGAATATAACCATGAGGCTCCACTTTGCTGATCTGTTGGTTAAGCTGATCAATACTGCTGATGAGCGTATTGATTTCGTTCGCTTTGACGTTTATCTGATTGCCGATATCCGTTTGAACGTTCGTAAGCGAGTTGTAGTAGTAGTTCAGGGTATCCGCGACCATGACGCCCGTCGAGGCAACCACCTCACGCGCCCCGGAGTTTTCCGTATTGGCCGTCAGCCCCTGCAGCGAATTCCAGAACTTCTCCATCGTGGCCGCTAATCCGCTGTCTGTCGGCTCGTTCATGACGCCTTCCATTTTCGTCAGGGATTCGCTCATGGCCCCGTAATAACCGATTTTATTGCTTTGTGTCCTGTATTGTGCGTCCAGGAAACTGTCCCGGATCCGCTGAACCGTTTCAGCAGCCACCCCTGTCCCGATTTGGCCGGCAACGCGCGGGCTGTTCAAACCGACAGTAGGAAAGCCCGACGTCTGGACCAGGTTGACCCGCTGTCTTGAATATCCTAATGTATTGGCATTGGCCACGTTATTTCCTGTTGTATACAAGGCCCCTTGAGAGGTGGATAATCCGCGTTTGGCAGTCTCAAGTCCCATAAAGGTTGAAATCATTTGCTCGCACCTCCATCTTTTTCTGCTTATTATGCTTTGGAATCAAACATTCCCATGCCGATATTGGCCGTTTTCTTTACCGAATCCCCGTAATTCAGATTATGGTTCTGCGGCCTCAGCATATCCAAAGAGAGATTGATGAATTGAAGGGACTGATAGATCAATTGCTGATTTAAACCGTTCCGCTCCTTCAGCTTTGCCACCTCATCAATCAATTCCGCTTTTAGCCTTTCAAGGATTTCCGTTTCTTCTTGTCCCGTCAGTTCCGTTACGGTATGGATGGAGGAAGGCTGTCCCGCCGTTCCATTGGCTGCAAGGAATTCCTCGACTGCCCTTCCTCTTTCCTTATCCGTTTGACTGATCGCTTTAATATGCTTTTGTTCCGAAATCAGCAGGGCACTAATAGCCTCGGTATCATTTGCTTTCAAAATGGCCGTTTTTCTTATCGCCAATTGATTGAAGCTTTTATGAAGCTTTATCAATTTTTGAAGCGATTCGATAATGTTCCGTGCAGACATTTTGCTGCCTCCTCCACTCATAAATGAAGGACGGAAAATTACTCCGTCCACTTCATTCAAGCTTTTTCATTGAAAATTCATTTCCGGTAAAAATCGATGAGACCCTTAGCCGTTGCTTGTGCATTCAATTTATAATTTCCTTTTTCAACTTGGATTTTCAATTCGTCCACTTTCGCTTGTCTTGCAGCAAGAATCGGTGATGATTGCTGCATTTCTTTTGCCGCTGAAGAAATTTCAACTTTATCCGAGGATTTGACCTTGGTTTCTTTGATATTCCCCGTTTTATTGGCTTGAAGATTATAAGGGTTAACACCTGTCATACCGACGTTATTGATTTTCATATTCCAGATCCTCTCCTTCGGTCGATTTTATAAATCCCATAATGTTTCGATTCATTAACACATGAAATGGCTCTGGACTGTGTTATTCTCCCTATCGTTATTATCGACAAGGAATGGATTTCTTTAATTGTTTCGGGCAATCTTCCTTCGACACCCATTGTCGAATTTTGTTCTCAATATCGAATATTTTAACAAATACCGCGTCATGTTTCCATGATTTATCCTTTTTGATCATCCTTCATGTAGTAGGTATTTTTTTTATCATTTCCTTGAATTTCAGTCAGGCGCTTTTCCTCATTTTCAAATGCCTGCAAATCGGTACGCAGTGAATCGCTGCATCTACCGCATAGCCTTCCGCTATTGATGTTAGCGCCGCACTTTTCACATGGAATTCCCAGATTGGGAAACTGCGAAATTCTCAGCTTTCCTGTTCTCACAAACTTAATAATTAACGTTTCTTCAACGCCGGTGTCTTTAACCACCTGCATCATGGACGCCGTTCTATTTATTTTCTTGCGAATATATGCATACACTTTATCATATTGGGCTTCTTCTTCTTTATAACAGGCATCGCATACATCACGGAATTTCGTCAAAACGAATAACGAATTACAGCTTGGACAGTTGAATACTTCCATCGAGGCCCCTCCTTCACCATCACAGCGATTATTCTTCAGTACTGTATATATCGAATAATACCGGCGATACTTTAGGGATGTTCATTAAAATAAGCTGTTTCACCTAGCCAGGGTGATGGATGATACTTCTTTGGCCCCAGCCATTATTAAGGCTTTAGCTGCATGCCTGAGAGTTGTGCCTGTCGTGTAAATGTCATCGATGATCAAAATGGATTTATGCTCCAGCAAATCTGATTGCATGACCTGAAAAACCTGCGGTAATGACATTCTCTCTTGACGTGATTTTTTTGATTGTTTTTCCGTATGGATTCTTGTCAAAATCTCAACCGTCTGAAGTCCAAGAAGGTCTGCCAAGGCCTGTGCCTGGTTGAATCCCCGTTCCCTAAGCCGTTCACGACTAAGCGGGATGACCGTTACGAGGTCAACCTCCATGTCCTTTAACCCTTCTTTCAAAAAAGGGACGAAAACCTCAGCTAATGCATAATCCCCACGGTACTTATATTTAGCAATAATATCTTTTAAGTATTCATTATAATGAAATAGCGATATGTTCTTCGACAAATAGCCGCGCCATTCCTTATTCCTTTCCCACCTTGAACAATCCGGACAGAGGGCACCGGTAATATGAACCCCACCAAGCTCCCTTGAACACATTGTGCATGTTTCTCCGGTAATCCTATTAAGCCTCCCCTCACATCCTGCGCAGATTGCTCTTGACTCTACCTGCTTAAGCAAGCCCCTCCATGTCAACGCCCGCTTCATTACTTCATCACAAACAAGACATCTATTCATAAGAGCAGCCCCCTTTTCATGGCATCTTTATTCATCATTTGAATATGGTGAACCGCCTCGACCATCGCTTTACTTTTACCGTAATGAAAAAAGGTGATCGTCCCGGCAGGATTAGCAAAGCTTCTCCCTACCCTGCCGGCAATCTGAACGAGGGCACTATCAGAAAACACTTCATGTTCAGCACCGATCACGGCTACCTCCAGCCTCTCTATAGTCACGCCGCGTTCGAGGATGGTCGTGGTCAGTAATCCTGGCACCAATCCATGTCTTAGTGCCATTACTTTTTCCTTTCGATCAGGGTGCCGGGAGTGGACAATCGTTAATTCCGGGGACAGCATTTGAAACAGCGGAATGACCTGCTCCATCACTTCAATGCTTGGAAAAAATAAGAGGAAGGGGATGTTCCGCATAAGGCGTTCACTTACCCAGCCATTAATTTTGGAAGGAATCTTGTTTTGAAGAAAGAGTTTTTGCCAATTGCCGCTCCACTTCATTTCAGGGACAGGGATTGGCTGACGATGATAACGGGCCGGGATTATGACGGCTTTCAATTTACCGCTGCGGTATTGCCGCTGCATCCGTTTCGAAGGTGTGGCGGTCAAGTAGATGGTTGACGCAGAAACCTTTTTTGATTTATTGACCGCATAATGCAGCGAATCATCAATTGAGTAGGGAAACGCATCGACTTCATCAACGATGATGACATCGAAAGCTTCAATAAAACGAAAAAGCTGATGTGTCGTGGAAACGGTTAGTGGCGAAAATCCATGTCGATCGGCACTGCCGGCATAGAGGGTCGTGACTTCAATGGCAGGAAAAGCATTTTTTAACCTTGGGGATAGCTCGAGAACGACATCGGTCCGCGGTGTTGCCAAACAAATCCGTTTCCCTGCACGCAAGGCTGCCTCGATCGCCGGGAATAGGACCTCCGTCTTTCCGGCCCCGCATACAGCCCATACCAGGAGTTCACCTTTTCCGTTTACAGCTTCAACAACACGGTCGGAGGCAGTCTGTTGACCTTCCGATAAAGTGCCTTCCCATCTCATCAAAATGTCAGGAACCTTAAACTGAATGCCGGGTCCGGTCCACCTATATAACTTTGCACATTCACTGACCCGTCCCATCATGATGCATGAGCGGCAGTAAGTGCAATCTTGATCGCAAATCTTGCAAGGGAATGTATAAAACAACGTTTGATCTTTGTTACCGCAGCGCATACAGAGATAACTGCCGTTCACGGATTGCACGCCGCAAGTTTCCGAGACATACCCATTCTTGAGATGCTCTGTGAGGAGTTCTTGGGAGAAGGGGATTTCGATGGCCAAAAGATGTTTTCCGGCGAGATGGTTCTGAAGTTCCGGGGAATAAGGGGGGGAAATGTTCATTTGTTCCAAACTGCAACCTCCTTTTCTTGATAAATTACGCACCTCCTTATCATTCGCTTTTTACTCCCGGATTCCTTTTTGCTCCATGAAAAAACGCCTTTCCCTTTCGAAAGGCGTCACAACTTAAATTTTATACCAGCCCATCCCCATCGAGCCTTCGCCCAGATGCGTTCCGATTACTGGTCCAAAGTAGCTGATGTCGAACTCGACATTCGGGAACCGGGCTTCAAGTTCTGCTTTCCAGTCCTTTGCTTCACTTTCCCGTTTTGCATGAATGATGACAGCTTTATATTTCTCTCCGCTCGCCGCGTCTTCTCCAAGCATATCGGCAATCCGCTTCATCGCCTTTTTTCTTGTGCGGATTTTTTCGAATGGGACGATGACTTTATCTACAAAATGGAGAACCGGCTTCACTTGAAGCAAACTGCCAATCAATGCTTGGGCACTGCTTAAGCGTCCCCCGCGCTGCAGATGGGATAGGTCATCTGCCATGAAGTATGCCTTGACCGATGGCTTCATTTCTTCGAGCCTGGCTATGATTTCTTCTGCACCTTTACCATCAAGTGCCATCTTGGCCGCCTCGATCACGTAAAATCCCTGTACCATGCAGCTGATTTCCGAATCAAAAGCATGAACCTTAATTCCCTCGACCATTTCACCCGCCGATACCGCTCCTTGATACGTTCCGCTGATGCCGCTCGATAAATGAATGGAAATAACCTCATCATACTCTTTTTGCAGCTCCTCGAACTTCTCGACAAACTTCCCGATGGGAGGCTGTGAAGTGGTCGGCAATTTCTCCTGCCTCTTTACTTCCTCATAAAACTCATCCGCAGTAATATCAACTTCCTCCCGGTAAGCCTCATTGGAAAAAATGACATTCAGCGGCATCATATGTATATGTAAACGATCGCGCATTTCCTTAGGTATATATGCAGTGCTATCTGTTACGACTGCAGTTTTCATAAAAGTACCATCCTTATAAAAATTTACTTCGTATCATATTCACCATTCTATCTGAAAATGCCTTTATTTGCATTAAATTACTTTCTGAATTACCAAAAATATGAAACAACCCAGTCACCCTTCCAACAAAAAAAATCCAGCCCTTCAGCACGCATTGCGGAATCTGAAGAGCCGGACTTATCGATAGCTTTGATTACTTCACTTCTACCCAGCCGTTTTTAATGGCCAGGACAACCGCTTGTGTACGGTCATTCACATTCATCTTCTGAAGAATGTTACTTACATGGTTCTTGACTGTTTTTTCACTGATATATAGGGTTTCGCCGATGGCACGATTGCTTTTCCCATCCGCTAAAAGTTGAAGCACTTCACATTCGCGTCGAGTCAATAGGTGAAGCGGCCTCCTGATTTCTATTGTATGTACGGAATCACGATCAGCACCTTCTTCAGCTGCCAAGCGACGATATTCTTTAACTAAGTTATGGGTCACCTTCGGATGAAGATATGAGCCGCCTTCAGCAACTACACGCACAGCATCGATCAACGCATCTGCGTCCATTTCCTTCAACAGATATCCTGATGCTCCTGTTTTCAATGCGTGCTGTACGTAGTTTTCATCATCATGAATGGAAAGGATGATGACTTTTGTTTCAGGGTATCGGTTCACGAGCATTTTTGTCGCCTCGACCCCATTCATGTTCGGCATGTTGATATCCATGATGACAACATCAGGTTTATGTGTTTCAACGAGATCCATAGCTTCGCTTCCGTCATCACCCTCGGCAACAACATCAAAGGATGATTCAAAATCTAATATGCGCTTTACGCCTTCACGGAAAAGCTGATGGTCATCGATAATGATGATACTAGTCTTCAACGGCTTCTTCCTCCTAGTTTCTATTTAAAAAGTCTATTCTCTATAGTTTAGTTTATATATGGTAGGGAATTTGTATAAATACTAAAGTGCCTGCCCCTGGTTGTGAATCTATCGTCATTTCACCTTCCAGCAGCTCGACTCTTTCTCTCATTCCTACCAAGCCAAATGAACCTTCTTTTTGAATCGAAGAGTCAAATCCCTTTCCATCATCCTTGACGACGACGGTCACCATCTCCTTGGAAATGGACAGTTTAACTTGAATCTGTTTTGGTTCCGCATGCTTCAATGAATTTTGTACTGCCTCTTGAACCAGCCTGAATAAAGCGACCTCCATATCCGAAGGAAGCCTTTTGACCTGCCCAAGGTTGACGAAATTCAGATTTACGCCATTATTATAATCTTCGGTCGTTTGCAGGTACTTCCTGAGGGTAGGAACTAGTCCTAAATCATCAAGCGCCATAGGACGAAGGTCATAGATGATTCTGCGCACTTCATATAAAGCATTCCTTACCATGACCTTTAAACTGCGGATTTCCACTAACGCTTCATCAGGTCCTCTCTCCCGTTGCACTCGTTCTATCAGATCTGAGCGCATCATGACGTTTGCCAGCATTTGCGCCGGCCCATCATGAATTTCACGTGAGAGCTTTTTGCGTTCCTGCTCTTGGGCTTCGATTATTTTCAGGCCGAAGTCCTGTTTGCGTTTCGCTTCTTGAAGTGCTTCCCCGACAAATTTAAGATCCTGTGTCAAATAGTTCTGTACTACCGATATTTGCGAGACGAGATGCACCGCTTTATCGATCGTCTGCTGTAAACCCCTTAACCTTAACTCAAGCTCATCCCGGCGATTACGGAGCTCTTTCTCCAATTGCCGGTTAATTTGTAAATCGACTTGCAGCTTATGTGCCCTTTCATAAGCATCGCGCACCTGTTCTTCAGAAAAATGGTTGAAGTGCATACTGACTTCTGAAAGCCTTTTTCGAGCAAACCTGGCTTTTGAATCCAGTGCATCGCTGTCGGTTATCACAATGGCAACCCTGATTTTCACATCATCAAGCTCTTTTGATAATGACTCGAAATCCTTTCGGCATTGTTCGCCGATATCAAAGACTTCATCCTTACTTTCGCTAACAGTGCTCACCATTGTTTCTAAGATCTTGTCCAATGCTTTAGCATCAACCTTTTTTATGGACATTAAGATCCCTCCACTTAAATCAAAAGACTTAAACAATTTATTATCTTAAAGACTATGTATATGGAAAAAAGTGCTTTTCCTTTTTCATGAATGGTTAAATTTCAGGAAACTTTTATATGAAGTAACCTTCATGAACATATTGTACCAAAAATAGATTAAAAATACGTTAATTTCCTTTTATGATTTCCATAAAATGTACATATTTACTATACATCTCATTTTCCGGCCATTCAGTCTGCCTTTTAAAGGCAGAAAGCCATTTCTATTATCCTAATACATAATATCCTTTTCAATCAAATGGGATATTCCGCTAATTGATTATCATATGAAACTGATGCATTTATTAAATGGCAAATTCCTTGAAAAGAGAGGACACGTTAAGGTAAAGCCCGGATAATGGCACAGAACTCGTGTTTTTCCTACAATGTTATTCTTTTAAGCATATATGACCAGCTAATAACAATAACAGGCAATGAAATTAATTATAACACGTACAGCTTTATCTTATATTAAAGTTTCTTTACACATGCGGCTTGTAAATGAATCGTCATTGCCACTTTTTCCACAAAGCCTTATAATAAATCAACTAATAGGAAGTACGAAGGTGGAATAGCAATGCTGACTAAATATTTAACGGTGGCAGGTCGCGGCGAACATGAAATCGTCATTGAAAAATCCCGTTTTATTTCCCACATCGCCCGGGTCGAAACCGAGGATGCCGCACAGGCCTTTATCCAGGAAATCAAGAAAAAGCACAAAGATGCCACACATAATTGTTCAGCGTATATGATCGGGGAACAAAATCAAATCCAAAAAGCCCTCGACGATGGGGAACCAAGTGGAACGGCAGGCGTCCCTATCCTGGAAGTGCTTAAGAAAAAGGAACTGAAAGACACCGCAGTTGTGGTCACACGGTATTTTGGCGGCATTAAACTTGGTGCTGGCGGTCTCATTCGCGCATACAGCAAAGCGACTTCAGAAGGAATAAATACCACTGGTGTGGTCATTAGAAAACTAATGCGGGTCATTTCGACAACCGTCGACTATACCTGGCTTGGAAAATTGGAAAACGAATTGAGATCTTCCATTTACCAAATAAAAGAAATTCAGTACCTTGATCAGGTCAATATCCTTGTATATGTTGAGGAAACACAAAAAGAGACATATACCGCTTGGATTACAGAGCTGACAAATGGCCAGGGCCATATCACTGAGGAAGAAATGCTTTATTTGGAAGAGGAATTCGCCTGATATACTCCTGCATATTTTTCCTTTTTTATGCTGTAATATAATTGAAAAGAAATATTTATTTTACGAAATTATTAAATCATTGTAAAATTAGGTGTAATAAATGACGAAATATAAACTGCAGGATTCGAAAAATAGCGATATATGTCTGATGTTCGTTATTTAAAAGGAGAAGAAAAAGATGTCTACTACTAGGCGTGTTTATAAAATTAAAAAAACAAAGAAAAAAAGGCGAAAGAGGCTTTGGTTATTACTTGTTCCCCTGCTGGTACTAGGGCTCGGTGCTTCTACGTATGCTGCAACCCTGTATATGAAAGCCCAGAATGTATTCAATGATTCCTATGACCCTGTGGAAGCATCAGCAAAGCGAAGTGCAGCAATCGACCCGCTCGAAGATAATTTCTCCATTCTTTTCATTGGTATCGATGATAGCAAGGAACGTGATTTTAAAGGAAACTCACGCTCGGATGCTTTAATTCTGGCCACTTTCAATAAAGACCAGAAATCTATAAAACTACTAAGCATTCCCCGTGATTCCTATGTGTACGTGCCAGCCAAAGGCGTAACCACAAAAATCAACGCTGCTCATGCTGCCGGCGGACCGAAAGCGACGATGGACACTGTTGAGGAGTTACTCGATATCCCTGTCGATTATTATGTTCGCATGAACTTTAATGCTTTCATCGATGTCGTAGATTCATTGGACGGTATCGAAGTCGACGTACCTTATGAATTGAATGAAATGGATTCCAATGACAAGAAGAATGCCATCCATCTCGAAGAAGGATTACAGACTGTTAATGGTGAGGAAGCATTAGCGTTTGCACGGACACGTAAAAAGGACAGTGATATCCAACGTGGTGAGCGTCAGCAGGAAGTCCTGAAAGCGATCATCGCCAAAGCAACCTCAGCTGGATCACTAACGAAATATACGGACGTAATGGAAGCTGTCGGTGACAATATGACAACGAACCTTCAATTCTCACAAATGAGAGGCTTCATAAAATATGTAACTACCGATAAAGGCCTCAATCTTGAAACCATTAAACTTGAAGGTCAGGATTCTACCATTAGCGGAACCTATTATTATCAGCTGAACGAAACATCATTAGCGAACACTAAGCTGTTGCTTCAATCCCACTTGAACCTGGGGCCAGCTGAAGGCACCCAAACTGAAGCAGTTCAATCACAAATACAAGAATAAGGTGAACCCCCCACTGGTCAGTAGTGGGGGGTTCCTTTTTTGTTATCTTTGCGCCATCCATTTAGGAGCAAAAAAAAACACCAGCCGTTACAACTAAACGGCTGGTGGCTTTTTTCACTAGAAAAATTAGCTAATCTAGCAATCTATTTCCAAAATGATCATGGCTTGTTTTTAAAATTGAGCATCTTGAGCAAAGGCTGATAGTTTGAATTGACCAAACCAATTTTCTCCACAAAAATTTCTATGATCAGCAGGATTCCCGTTACTAGGATCAATGCACCCCACATCGTTGCAAATGAAAAGATTATGGCTGCTAAACCAAAGCAAGCAGCTAAAGCGTAGATGAGCAAGACAGTCTGTTTATGAGTGAATCCCAAATTTATTAAACAGTGATGTAAATGGGATTTATCAGCAGCCGAGATCGGCTGTTTATTGACGAGCCTGCGGATGATCGCGAAAAATGTATCCGAAATGGGAACACCCAAAATGATGATCGGTACGATCAATGAAATCATCGTAACGTTTTTAAACCCTAGCAGGGACAGGACGGCAATGATGTAACCTAAGAATAATGCGCCTGTATCTCCCATGAAAATCTTTGCCGGATGAAAGTTATATTTCAAAAAGCCAAGAGTGCTTCCAATCACGATCAATGCGACCATGGCAACAAATAGGTCCCCTTTAATGAGGGCCATTGTTGCAATTGTCACTAATGCGATCGTAGAGACACCGCCTGCAAGGCCATCCAGTCCATCTATCAGGTTGATTGCATTAATGATGCTGACAATCCACAAAATGGTGATCGGTATACTTAAAACACCAAATTCAAGTGTATCGGTAATGAACGGCAAATTAATGAATTCCACTTCAAGACCGCCCCATAATACGATGATGAGGGCAGCCAAAACCTGGCCCAGGAATTTGGGTGCGGCTCTTAATTCAAAAATATCATCTGCCATCCCGATCAAAATGATGACAAGGGCTCCCACCAGAAGGGGCAGTTGCTCCCCAAAATCATTCTTGAAAAGTAAATTCATGAAAAGTAAAAAGGTAATGAAAAAACTCAAAAATATAGCTAAACCGCCCATACGCGGCATAATTTTACTATGCACTTTTCGCTCATTCGGTTTATCGGTAGCTCCTAATTTAAAGGCCAGCTTTCCGACAAAAGGAGTCAAAAAAATGGATAATAAAAAGGATACCAACAAGGCCCCTATTAACATCAAGAACCACCTCAATTCAACTAAAAATCTAATACCCGTAACGATCTATAAGAAAACCTATATATAAATGCTTATTTTAATTTTTCATCCTCAAATAAACATTATATACGTTTTTGGCTAAAATCTCTATAGAAAAGTTGTTTTTTGCAAATTTTTGTAAATCCGACCCTATCTTTGTCAGGTCCCCGGATTTTTTTAATTTTAACGCATTGCAGATGGCCAATTTCAGCTGTTCGACATCGCCGATATCCGTAATCCAGCCTTTGCTTCGATCGGGAATCAATTCCTTTACACCGCCGACATCACTTGTGATTGCCGGAAGGCCCGATCTTGCTCCTTCAAGTAAAACCAGTGGAAAACTTTCACTTAAGGAAGTCAATAGTGTGATGTCTCCCAATGGGTAGATTCGATCTAAATCTTCACGATACCCTAAAAAGTGCACGTGATCGGATAATCCCTTTTCCGTGACCATCTCTTCCAAAGCCGATCTCCTGCTCCCGTCCCCTGCAAGCAGCAGCTTTACATGGGGAAATTCCGATACCACATCACGTAATGCCGCAAAAGCAAATTCATGACCTTTCACACGTTCAAGCCTTGCTGGCATGATGATGATGAAATCCTCTTGCCCAAACCCGAAATCTTCCCTTTGAAACGGGAAAGGCAATTCCTTTTCAAAGTCGATTCCGTTTAGGATCTTTGTTATTTTGGACGAATGGATTCCTTGGTCAATCAAGTCCTGCTTAAAGCGGTCGGAAACTGCCAGTATATGATCGGCATATTGAATTGACCTTACATGAAGGCCTGTGAAAATTTTCCCTTTTACTCCCTGCCCCAAAAAGTCATGATGGGGTGAACTGTGAACAGTAAGAAGCCAAGGGCATTTAAGGAGGCGCTTTATAAAGGCACCATATATATTCGCCCGCGGACCATGTGTATGGATGATGTCTATATTATTTAGACGGATAAAGTCCCGTAAAGGTTTCAAAATTGAAAGGTCATATTTGGAATGTTGCTTAAAAATTTTGGTTTGTATCCCGGAGGACATGGCCCGCCGGTAAAGTTCACCATCTTCAAATAAACCAAGCAAACACTCCTCTTTATTCAATTGGTTCAGTAAGGACATAATATGAAACATACCGCCGCCGGTTTCATTACCGGCGTTTAAATGCAAGATCCTCATCCAGTCCACTCCTTATGTTCAGGAACGCTGCACCGATTTCCTCAACCGCCTAACCTTTAATACGAATCTTGGCAGCGCAAGCATCCGTTTCCACCGTGAAGGTTGCTGGATAAGTCGGTACAACCATTCAAGACGCATCTTTTGCCAGAAAACCGGGGCGCGGTTCACTTTACCAGCAAGGACATCAAAGCTTCCCCCAACTCCCATGAATAACCCCTTATTGAATAATGCATAGTGCCTGGAAACCCACTTTTCCTGCCTAGGGAACCCCAATGCAGTCAAAATGATGTCAGGTTCAAGCTCCGCTATCGATTTAGACAGGGCATCATCCTTGATATCAATGTAACCATGGTTGTATCCGACCAACTCGAGAGCCGGGTATAATTCTTTTACTTTCAGGGCTGCCGCTTCAATCACGCTTTCCTCCGCTCCAAGCAGATATACCTTCAGCGCTTTTTCATCAGCGACCCGAAATAATTCATTCATCAAGTCGAATCCTGTAATCCGCTCTTGTAAAGGTTGATTTAGCCATTTAGAGGCCATAATAATACCAACGCCATCAGGAGTGATGTAATCAGCCGATAATATGATGTCTTTATAATCCTGATGTTCATTTGCATACTCAACTATTTCCGGATTTGCCGTAACGACAAACGTTTTTTCCTGATTCATCAATCTTGGATAGATCATTCCATTCATGAATTCATCCATATTGCTATCAATGAATGGTATGGATAGTATCTCAACAAACTCTTCTTTCATTTCACTTCAGCCTTTCATATGTACTATACATCTAAAGGGTGGGGTATTATTCAAGAAATTTTTTCATACACATCATAGAACGTGATTTTTGATTCAAAGGTGGTTAATCAATTGAAGTTTATCGAAAAACAATCGTTACCCATTCTATTACTGTGCCTGCTCGTCCCATCGGCAGTGCCCCACCCTATCGCCGGTTACATGACAACGGCGCTGATGCTCTTTTTTATCGGTATAAATAAAAAAAACCTGTTATTAATTCTATTCATTTATTTCCCTGCCCGTCCCTTATTGATGGAACTAAATAGCGGCTTAACCTATACAGGTGACCTGATCATCCTCACCCTATTCATTTCTTTGCTTATTGAAAGTTTCAAAAAGAACGAATGGCAATTTTCGAAATATCATTTTACTGCGCCATTTTGGTTGTTTTGTTTAATCGGCGCCGCAGCTGCGCTCATGAACGGAGTGGGAGTCCTCCCCATCCTATTTGAACTTCGTGCATTGCTTATTACATTCTTGCTTCTTTACATTATCGGTGAATTAAATCTAGAAAGAAAGGATATCTTTCGCTTTTTGAAGGTTATCCTAATATTTACAATGTTACTTTGCCTGCATGGCATAGTGGAGAAAATCTTTTTACGCACGCTCCTGCTTCCACACTCATGGGAAATGTGGAATCTTTCTGCAACAAACCGGATGAGGATTTATGGAGCACCTGCCAATCCCAATGTATTCGCCTTATTCTTAAGCATCCAGTTATTCCTTAGTTTCTTTCTATTTCAGTCGCTGAAAAAATATAAATGGCTCGTTTTTCTCGCTGCCATCCTGCTTTCCGGAACATTACTGCTTACCTATTCACGGGGCACGATGATTGCATTCGGATTCGCGGCGCTTGTCTTTATAATATGGACCAGAAATAAACCATTTCTCAAATATGCTGTAGGAGCATTTTGTCTCGGACTGCTTCTTATTTATTACCCAGTTTTATTTGCATCAAGTAAAGTGGAGGTATCCGCATCGATTCCAATGGAAAATGTGATAATCGGAAGCACCCCTTCTACTGAACACGAACATGCCCTCTCCAATCGTTTTTCAGATATGTTCTCTGATAAGACTCTGCACCAGAGTACAGAGTGGGGCCGTTTATATGTCCTGATCAAGGGAATTGAAATTTTCAAAGATCACCCGATAATCGGCACCGGGTTAGCAACCTTCGGAGATTCTGCCACATTATCCTTTTCCTCACCAATTTATCAGGAATACCAAATTGGTGAAAGGATGTATACCGATAATCAATATATCCAGATTCTAGTACAAACTGGTGTACTGGGCTTCCTTGCGGTTCTTGCATTCATCTTTTTCACCTTCCGGAAAATCCTGAAATCGGGAAAAGGCACTTTAGCGGCGTTCACCATCTGCCTGATGTTGGCCGCATTATTAGCAGGACTTTTCTACAATATACTCGAAGATAAAACGTTTACGCTGATATTTTATAGTTGTTTGGGATTCTGTTTACAGAAGGACATCATTTTAAAGGATTGAAAATATGCCTACTCTTTCAAATGTCATTAAATCGGTCGGGCTCGTCACCATTATTGCAGCCATTGGAAAAGTCCTCGGATTCGGGCGGGAATCGATCATAGCCGCCTATTTCGGGGCATCATCCATGGCAGATGTTTTTTTCGTGGCAAGCCTCATACCAACCATTCTTTTTACGGCTCTCGGCAGCGGTCTACAGGCCGGCGTTATTCCTATTTACTTGGAAAAGAAAGCGGATAACCCAAAGAAAGCGGATGAATTCATCAGTGTTTTAGGTTCTTTCTTTATGTTGGTTGCCGCAGTCCTGACCATTGCCTGCATGATTTTCATAAAGCCGCTCGTCATGTTGACAGCCCCGGGTTTCTCTGATTCGGAGCTTGTCCTGACGGAGTCACTGACCCGGATCATGCTGCCAAGTTTACTATTCTTCACGCTTTCTTACATGGCGACGGGGGTCCTCAATGCGAATAAGCGCTTTATTCTGCCGGCCCTCACTTCAACTGCACAAAACACGGTCATTATCGCAGCCACCGTATTGTTCGCTGCTCCCTTTGGGATTGAAGGATTGGCTTGGGGGTTTGTGTTCGGAGCAGCAAGCCAGTTCCTTATTCAATACCCATCATTGAAGCAGTACGGAATCCGGCCCATCGTCTCTTTCCTGCCTCATAAACGGCAGATTGCACAAACACTGTACACCTTTTATCCAATCATTATCGCCGCTTTGGCGATCCAGTTGAATAGTGTCGTCGATCGGATTATTGCGACTTCGCTCGAAACCGGAAGCGTATCGGCCCTGAACTATGCAAATCGCCTGCTGTGGCTGCCATTAAGTATTGTCCTCACGCCGTTGATTACCGTATTGTACCCTTCAATCGTCGAGCGCGCGCTTATAGGCTATCAATCTTTCCTTAATTTGACCTTAAAGGGGTTGAAATCGCTGTTATTTTTAGCGATTCCGTTCATGGTCGTCATGTTAATCAGCGGAAACAGCTTAATCACTCTTGCTTTCCAACGCGGGGCTTTCGATGCTTCAGCAACCGAAATGACTTATAGGGCATTCCTCTTTTATTCAGCTTGCCTCCCGTTCTTTGCACTGAGGGATTATTTGATGAACGCCTTCTACGCCTTGAAGAAGACGAAAGTGGCGATGTATTCCTGCCTGATTGCCGTATTGCTTAACATCCTGCTCAGCTGGGTCCTATCACGTTATCTCGGCGTCGGTGGAATCGCTTTAGCATCGGGTATTTCCATGCTCCTGCAATCTCTCTACCTTTTCGTCTACCTATGGCTGAAGACAGCAAGAGCGGACAAGGCCGCTTTCAGGGATGTTTTTCAGGAAAGCAGCAAGCTTACCATCATCGGAACCGTCGTTTACGGAATGTCTCTATGGATCCACCCGTATACCCTAAAGTTGCCCATCATTTTGGAAGTAGTGATCATCTCGCTGCTGGTATTCGGATTATATCTCGCATTATCCATTCTTTTTAAAGTAAGCAGCCTGCAAGCGCTGAAAAGGATCAGATCATCAAATTAATACATTAGAAGAAGGAGTGCCACTATGGACATTTTAATCACAACGATTTTCAACTACCCTCATGAAGGAGGGCTATCGAGTCATATCACTACATTAAAGAAGGGGTTAATGTCACGGGGCCATAATGTGGACATATTATCTTTCTCTCAATTACCCCCTTTCAAGAGGAAGATGCTCGCCCAGGCCCCAGGATTTTTATTAAATAAAGTAAAACAGGGGAGCGGCCAGCTTTTCAATGACCGGCAACGCCAAAAATTATTGGCTTCATCTATTAAAGCCTTGAAAAAGAACTATGATGTCATTAATGCTCAAGACATTTTCGCAACGCTGGCCTCCATCGAATCCGGGATACCGACGGTGCAAACCGTCCATGGGTATTATTCATTCGAGGCAGTCAGCAGGGGCGCCCTTCTTCCGGACAGTGAAGAAGATTTGATTATTCGCGAACTAGAAAGAAAAGCTTATCAGTCCGCTGCAAAAGTAGTGACGGTCGATCAAAGGATCAAAGACTATATCAATCATTTGGCACATATAGAGGCGGATACGATCAAGAACTTCATTGACGTGTCTGCTTTCAAACCGGAAAGAGCAAAACGGGAGCAAACTCGCCGGGACTTTCAAATACCGCTACATAAAAAGATGCTTTTCGTTCCGAGAAGAATGACGGAAAAGAACGGTGTCATCTACCCGCTTCTTGCTCTGCCGGAGGTGCTGGAAAACCATCCTGAAACAGTATTGGTTTATGCAGGTACGGGTGAACAGCGAAGCCGGCTTGAGGAAACCGCGGCCAGGCTCAAAATATCAGATTCCGTACTTTTTCTCGGTTCAGTTCCGTTCGAGAAAATGCATAACCTCTATGAAGCATCGGACGTCGTACTCATCCCAAGTGTTCATTCCCACGGGGTGGAAGAAGCGACTTCCATTTCTGCTTTAGAAGCGATGAGTTGCCGCTCACCCGTCATTGCAAGTTCAATCGGAGGTTTAAAAGAGATTCTCATTGATGGTGAAGATGGTCTGTTAGTAGCCGAAAAAAATGAAGAAGCACTTGCACAATCCATCTCCAAACTGCTTAATGACCCTGAATATGCAACAAAGTTAGCTGCAAAGGCAAGATATAAAATGGAGAGCGAATACTCCCACCTTTCAGCTGCCGAGCGGTTTGAGAAAGCTTATGATGAAGTGCTTAACTAAAAAAAGCAGACCCGAAGCACGGGTCTGCTTTTCACTTTCATACTAGTGCGGAACTGCGCCTTTTCATTTGTTCTTCACGATATTTTTTCTGTTCTTGTTTAGACATGGCGTTATATTCTTTTAAAAATGCTTCATATTGCGGCATTACTTCGTTCATGGCACCGTAGGCCTTTAGCTCTCCATATTCAAGCCATAAAGCCTTTTGGCAAAATTTCTTCATCTGACCGATTGAATGGCTGACAAAGAACATCGTTTTGCCCTTTGCCTTAAATTCGTTCATTTTCTCTAAACACTTCTCAGCAAAGTTTTTATCCCCGACTGATAAAGCTTCATCAATAATCAGGATATCTGGATCGATATGCACGGAAATGGAAAAACCAAGCCTGGACTTCATGCCGCTTGAGTAGGATTTCACCGGTTGGTCAATGAACTTCCCAAGTTCCGAAAACTCAATGATCTCAGGCTCAAGTTCTTTGATCCGATTCTTATCGAAACCGAGCATCAGCATTTTCAGTTCGATGTTTTCTCTGCCCGTCAACTGATTATTCAGACCCGAAGCAACGGCAATCAAAGCCGTTTTCCCGTTAGTTTGGACATTTCCGTCCGTAGGCGGGATAATGCCTGCAATAATATTGGACAATGTGGATTTCCCTGACCCGTTGACCCCGACAAACCCTATTACATCTCCCTTTTCTGCTTCAAAACTTACATTCCTCAGAGCAAAGTACTCTTCCCCATAGCTTTTGGGCAAAAGGAGATCCAATAATTTTTCCGAGTTTTTATTATATAATTTATATTTTTTCGTTATATCTTTAACAATTACCGATTTTTCCAACTTTTCTCACTTCCAGTTTACTTAAAGTCAACAAAGCGATCTCTAAACCTGACATG
The DNA here is from genome assembly GCF_022603275.1 of Peribacillus sp. Aquil_B1. Classification (NCBI taxonomy): domain Bacteria; kingdom Bacillati; phylum Bacillota; class Bacilli; order Caryophanales; family Bacillaceae; genus Peribacillus; species Peribacillus sp. Aquil_B1. The sequence goes on from NZ_JAKXEE010000003.1 coordinate 313,391, forward strand.
CAGCGAGGAACCTATCAAAAACAAGATGATAACGACTGCCCAGAAATAAAGCGTATATTCCCAATGCGCTATTAGATACCATGATTCCCCCAACAATGAAGCCCGATACCCTTCCACAATATAATATAGCGGATTCAGCTTCATGAAGTTTAGTATGATAGGGTGCTCCTTAGCATCCAACACCCAAAGGATTGGTGTTAAATAAAACAAGACTTTCATTAAGGACACGATTATATTATGAACGTCACGAATGATGGTTGATAATGTTGAAGTGATTAACCCAATTGAAAATAACAGCAAGACCGTCGCGGCAACATAATACGGCAGTTGTATGATATAAACTGTTGGAAGGTAACCAGTAAAACCTAATAGGATGATGATGACTCCCAGCAGCATGAGATGCTGATACAACTTAGCAAAGATGACATACGATGGAATGACACTCATTGGGAAGCTCATCTTGGATACCATATTCAGTCGGGAATAGACGGATTTGGACGTTTGGGTTATCGAAGGATTCACAAAGAACCAGACAACGATCCCTGCCATAAGCCATGGAAGGAAATTTTCCCCGCGATTTAAGATTATAAATCCGAATACAAACCAATAAATCGCAATCTGTATCATCGGATTGATGATTTCCCATAAGATTCCCAGGTAGTTACTGCTGTTGGCACTTTTCATCTCATAAACAGATAAACGCCTTACCAAATAAAAATTATTGATTTGTTCCTTTAAAACGGTCAAAGCTGAACTCATAAATTACACAGACCTTCCTAAAAACACTTTTTCTACGACACGGCGTGAAGCCTGGCCATCTTCGAGTGCACAAAACCGCTCGTGAAAATGATTGATATCATTGGTATTTTCATATTTCATCGTCTTGATACTATCAATGACCGCATCAGATGTTTTGACTAACAAACCAGGTGCACTCTTTTCGAAATCAAAGTAAAACCCGCGAAGCTTGTCCCTGTAATTTTCAATATCATATACATAGAAAAGCATCGGACGCTGTAAATTTGCGTAATCAAAGAATACGGAGGAATAATCAGTTATTAATAAATCCGAAATAAGATACAAATGACTAATATCTTCGTAACTGGATAAATCATAGGCGAATCCTTGATACGCCGATAAATCCAAGTTCTCGGAAACCAAGTAATGAAGACGGAGCAAAATGACATACTCCTCCCCCAACTCCTGTTTCATTCGATTCAGATCGAGTTTTATTTCAAACTTATATTTTCCTTTGCTATAAAACTCATCGTCCCTCCAAGTTGGGGCATATAAAACGATTCTTTTCTCTATTGGTATACCCAACTTCTGTTTCAATGAGTCGATTGTATCACGATTATTCCCATTGTAAAGTATATCATTGCGAGGATAACCGGTTTCCAGAATTTTAGCAGTATCGACATTGAAGGCACGGGCAAAAATTTCACTTGAATAAGCGTTAGGTGATATTAAATAATCCCATTTACTTGATTCGGCATGAAAGTTTTCTTTATATTTATCCGTCGTTGTTCCAGGCATATGAACTTCATTCATATCCGCCGCAAGTTTTTTTAATGGAGTCCCATGCCATGTTTGCAAATAGACCGTATGCTTCGGCTTCGGGATCCAAAGCGGGAGCCTGCTGTTCGTAACCCAATAACGGGCTCTTGTCATTTTGAGCAGCCAACTAAATGAAAAACGGTTGAGATATGGAATGCCCGCCTCTTCGAAATGAGCTGTATACTTTTTATCTACGCTCCAATACATTTTATATTCAGGATGGTTACTCTGCAAGTATTCATAAATCGCCCGGGGATTGCAGCTATACTGCTTGCCCAAAAAGCTCTCAAAAATAACAAGCTTCCGGTCTACCGGCAATACCATGCCTGCCAATCCAAAAGCCATTTTATATCCTCTTAAAATAATTGCTTTAACCTTATTTTTAACAAGCGATAGAAAGGAAGGTCTCTTTGAGGTTTGTATTTTTTCATTTGACATATCCGATCTCCCTTTTTATTGATTAATGATAAGTGAACATTGCTAAAAAATCGAATTAAAAATAAGCTCGCCCATATAGAAGGGAGAGCTTATTTTTGGTGTACTTCTAACAGCTACTCCAAAGACTTAATTGCCAGTCCCAAATTATTTGCCACTGTTGTATAAAACTCCACATTTTTCTTATTATACGTCATCTTATTTTTCAGGATCCTTTTAATATTCACCAATTGATAATCATTGTAGCGAATGAACACCGTAAATAAGGACTTTTCCATTTTATCAATTTCATCTAATGAAACAGTGAAATGGCCTCTATTACCTTCTATTTGAACCCCGCAATTGATTTCATTGTCAATTCTTGTTCTATCACGTATCAATACAGAATCTATGTTGTTTATATCATCACCATAAATCTCAAAACTTTGGTGGTAGACATTATCCAAAATATAAGAATCCAGTGCACGGGCAAGCATCGGTATCCTGACAAAGCGATATTCATCTTCCAGAAATGGAAGTTCATAATATGGTAAACCATCTTTTATATAATACTTTTTATTGGCATCTCGCTTTAACCATTCAAACAACTTTACGAAATCATCAATACGATCCTCCATGAATAATTCAAGTGCCAATTTATAAATAGGTACTTTAAATTCATTCTTGAAGTCATATGACAAGTTTTTCGCAGTTTCGACAGCTTCCCTTAATATTTCTATAAAATCTTCTTTATTCTTGGATTTCACAAAGATTTGACTGTCGAACGTTTTTACAATATCGTACTCATAAATCCGGTTAAGAGCCACCTTTTTCAATTCAATGGCAATATCCTTGGATTGAATATACTTTATTATTTCAATATCCGCTTTTCTTTTGTCCAGCACATTCGTGACACGTGTTAAAGAAGAGGGGTTTTCCGACGTTCTATTGACATAATAAATAGGTTTTTTAGTAGTTGATACTGCTCTAACTTTAAAGAAAACATCAGTAAAAAACCATTTATCTTCACCGAATTTCATATTCGGAAAACCAATTTCATTTTCTTTAACCATAGACAGATTCATCATCCTGGCCGTTGGACCCATATGATAAAAAAAGTGCGGAACATCCATTGGCGTGATGCTTCTTCTTTCTTTAATGGAAGCAAACTCACCGATAACGCTCTCTGACCCAGATTCGACTTTTACCGTTTTGCCCACTACATAATCATCACCGGTTTCCTCCAGGATGTTATAGAGGCTTTCCAGTCCATCCTGTGCCAGCCAGTCATCCGCGTCCAAAAAAGTTATATATTTGGATGTTCCCAATTCTATTCCAATGTTTCTCGGAGTCCCGGGTGACCCATTATTTTGTTTTAGGGTAACTGAACAGATATTCTTATATTTGGCTGTATACTCTTGAATGATTTTATTTGTGCCATCTGTCGAACAATCATCAATGATGATATATTCAATCTGATCTATACCCATGGTTTGATTGATCACTGATTCAATCGTTTTCCTGATGAATTTTTCAGCATTATATGCAGCAGTGACAACCGTAACTTTTTTTCCTTTTCCTAAAAATTTATTTCTTAAGCTTACAGGGCTATTTTTCAATTGAATATTACCGCTCTTTAAAAGTTCCCTCGCTTTTTGACGTACCAAGAAATTCATACGATTCCTCTCTCCTTTTATGTCTAGAGGTAACATTGACGTTCGACTTGGGCAGCCAAATTCACCAGTTACTTAAGCAACAATACCCTTTATCTTAGGAATCAATCATTAAAAAATTTATCCACGATTCTCTGGGTAGCTTTACCATCCTCTATTCCACAATACTTCTCTCTAAATAAACCATATCTTTCTTTATATTGCATGTTTATTTCATCGATATTGGTAATAGTTTCGATAATCTCCTCAGTTGTTTTTAAAAATGGACCTGGAGCTTCCTTTTCAAAATCCATATAGAAACCACGGATGTTATCTCGATAATCTTCCAAATCATACGTGTAGTATAAAATCGGCCGAGCAGTATTAGCAAAATCGAACATAACTGAAGAATAATCCGTAATCAATATATCAGAAATCAGGTAAAGTTCCTGAATATCTGAATAATTGGATACATTTATCACGAAATCCTCAAATTCACTCGGGATGCTGAGATTATTGCTTATAACAACATGCATCCTTAACAACAGGATATATTCATCCCCTAATTCTTTCTTCATTCTTTCCAAATCAAATTTAAGTTCGAAAATGAATTTATTATTTTTCGAAGTTTGATTATCCCGGAATGTAGGAGCATATAAGATGACTTTTTTTCCTTTTGGTATCTTCAATTTTTCCAACACCGACTTGGAAATTATTGAAGCATCTTCCTTGTAAAACAAATCATTTCTTGGATATCCCGTTTCTAAAATTTCCCCATCATACTTAAAAGCGCTTCTGAAGGCCTTGGATGCGTATGGACTTGGTGATATTAAATAATCCCATGTTCTCGTTGCACCATGCACTCGATCTAAGTACCCATCGTCTCTTCCTTGAATATTGTCTATATCAAATAGCATTTTTTTCAAAGGAGTACCATGCCAAGTCTGGATATATGTCGTTTCCTTCCTTTTGCTTAAATAAGTAGGGAAGTTTTGATTATTGATCCAATAACCTGCTTTGGCTAAATAATAATAGTATTCCGGACTTAACCGTTTAACCAGCTTTGTATTCTTGCCTTTTATCGGTAAATTACCATTATACACCCAAACTTTTTTATATTTATTATCCCTTTTGACGAGTTCTTCATAAATATACTTGGGGCTATCGGCGAATTGCTTCCCTATCCCACTCTCAAAAAGAATAAGGTTCCGGTCAACCGGGATAACCTTGGACATGATTTTATAAACTTTTTTCATGACAGGGAAATACTTATCACTTTTCCTGAACCGATTCATGATGAGTTTCGATATTGGATGGTTATATATTTTAATTAGTGAATTTTGATCTTTTTCTGCATTTTGAATCACTTCAAATATCCTTGAATTAGAATGGACATCGCGATATTTAATAAAACGGTTTGCCTTATCCATATACTTTTTCTTCATGACAAAATCAGTGTTGGCATATTCGGCTAATACACCTAACAATTCATCCAATTCATTAACGATTTCACCCGGAAGATCATTATCCAAATCCAAATGTGAAGGTCTTTTCCCTATGAAACGATCTCTATCAAATTGATAGTAAATGACCGGTTTATGCAGGAAGCTAAAATCAAAAGCTACACTTGAATAGTCCGTGATCATAATCGCGCTTTCCTTAATTAATCTTTGGACATCCACTTCACCCTGACTGATCACCCTGACTGGGGCATCTTTAAAATAAGACGTGAACTTCTGCATATTAGGGTGAAGGCAAAAAATGATTTCAAACCCATTGTTTTTAGATAACTCATGTAAAACCGGGTGATTCACTAATTTCTGATACCTTTCAAAATACTCGCTTTCCAAAAATATTTCATCGGATGTAATCCAATCTCTCCATGTTGGAATGATCAATAATTGCCGCTTTGTTAAAACATCATCCTTGAACAGCGAGTCGAACCTCGAAAGTCCCGTCGTGAATACTTCTTTTTCGTTGTATCCAAAATCTGTTACAATCATATCCTTTTCGAAGTCTGAACTTACCAGAAAAACATCCGTACTAAAGCCAGAGACTGCATTTTTCCCGTAGTTTGCCACCATATTCTTCGTACCCATAACACCATGTTGAAGAAATACCTTAACTCCCTTAACACGATTTTTAAATTCAGATGTTCTTAAAGGATATAAATAATCCGGATGATGTGATGAAATGATACGGGTCGATTCCATCGTCTTTTTAATATGATCCTTTGACTTGAAATAAAGTATATTTCCAAAGGGCTCGACGTTCTTGGCTTCCACCGAATTTTCTTCAATTACATAATACACTTCTTTTTCTGGGTGGTTTTCCCTCATATATTTAAAAAAGTGATACCCGGTATCCTGGGCTTTATACGTTCTTTCTCCAATTAGCCAGACATCCTTTTTCTTTTTAAATAAGGCCAAAAATCGCCTCCACCCCATCATCCTTCTTAAATATCGATAACTTTCCGTAGAGAAGTTAAACACTTCCAATGATAAATTGGATGCTTTGAAGGTATAGTATGGATTGACGATAGCAACTCCATTATTCGAGCTGACATCGGTCTCTTTAGTAAATAATTTAGTTCTGGTGGTTGGTCTTCCGACGCGTACCATTTTCGGCTCTTCCTGATCATGCAAATGCAATTTCATGTAAATGTCATATACATCATCTTCCAAATCAGCACTGACTAATTGTTCTAAATCCAACCTCAAATCATATATATAACGATTCAGTCCATATTTCTTGATATTCATTTCCTTATTGTGAATAAAAGAGATATTTGCCTGATATTCTTTGTCACTTTGTCTTCCTTTTACAAGGCCCTCACCTTTTATGATCCTTGAATGCTTGGTGAAAATTTGACCATCAATTTGAATGGTCTTCGATTTGTTTTTGATTTTTTCTATTTGAGACTTAATCGAAATTTTAGGAGTTTTATTGAAGTAAAGAGATAAATTCCCTTTATTTGTTATAGATAATATACTTTGTTTATCTTCATAATTATAAATACTCAAATTGTTCATGTGCGTTTCCTGAAAACGCCCTAGACGAATTGGATATTCGATAAGAACCTGTTCGTTCTCTTCTACATATTCAGCTTTATGCTCGACACTAAGTATCGTTTTTTTGCTCAGCTTATCAACTGGAACGGAAACCTTTAAATAACAGTCATAAACAGTCGGTTCATCACCTTCTAATTTCCGCATTAAATCTTTCAAATCTACTTTAAACTCAAATTTAGATGAACTCACCGATTCAGCTATTTTTATTTTTTGATCTTCGTACTCCCTAGAAAATAGCCATAGTTCTTTTGCGCAATAATGTTCTATTGAAAATTCCCCTTTTATCAACAGTGTATCTTTCTCTTGCGCAATGGTCAGAACTTGTTTCAGCTTAATTTTAGGAGTTTTTTTTGCTTTCCCTTTTCCAAGAAGCTTTTTAATCATTTTAGACCACCTATTACAAATTATTTAAATAGAAACGAATCATTCAATGTACTTTAAAATCATAAACTTTTTTGGGTTTTTCCTCAATATCATTAAACAGACAGGTGAACTGTCCATATATTCCCTGCAATTCCTCTAATGAACAAAAAAGACAATATTGATTAGTCCTTTGTCGAAAATGAACATACTAAAACTAAAAAACATTCCCTGCCGTTCTTCCATGTTGCCAGAATGGAAAGGGAATAGCAAAAACAATTCTCTTAATGGCATAGAAGTCTTCTCGAGATCAAAGTTAACGCTTTCAAAAAAATAGTTGCATTTCATTATTGGATCCTTAAAAAATGTTAGGCGATAGATTTATGGCCTATTCATGCCCATCATTTGTCCTTCATACAATTCTGCCGCTTCACCTTCACTATTAGAAAACAGGGATGAATGAAGCTCCTCTAGTTGTTCTCTCCTAAACGTGGTAAAATTGTGAATGGCTTATTCTGATTGCAGCAAGAATAATGAAATTTTTCTTATCTCTCGTTCATCAGCTTACTTCAAGTAATGTGAAAAAAATTATTTTTAAATACCATTCAGTATAATCCAAACATCCATATGGACACCTTATTATGCCCTACAAATTAGTCAACATTTAATTTTAGCTTAAAAAATAATATTTACAATAATCATCAATGTAAAAATTGTGGCTTATTTGTAAAAAAATTGTGGTTTATTTGTAAAGCTATTAAGTTATAATTAGTTAGAGAATGTCATTGCCTAAAAAATATAGGAAAACAACAAGCAGAATTGAAATGCTAGTTTCCTGTTTTATTGTTCCATTTCATATTCTAATAGACCAAATATATATTAATTTGATTAAATAACAGTTTAAGAGTTTTAAAGGAGGAATAAAAATGAAGAAAGTAATCACTTACGGAACCTTTGATTTGCTTCATTGGGGTCATATCAATCTATTAAAACGCGCTAAAGATTTAGGGGATTATCTGATCGTTGCCATTTCCACGGATGAATTCAATGCTTTAAAAGATAAAAAAGCTTATCATAGCTTTGAAAACAGAAAAATGATCCTTGAATCAATCCGCTATGTGGATGAAGTTATACCGGAAGACAATTGGGAACAAAAAAGGGAAGACATCGTTCGTGAAGGTGTAGATATCTTTGTAATGGGCGATGACTGGAAAGGCCAATTCGATGAATTATCCGAAGTTTGTGAAGTGGTCTACCTTCCAAGAACAATCGGCATTTCGACTTCCCAAATTAAAGATGACCTTTTACAAGTTACTAATGGCTAAAGAATTCGCGATAGGGATTTATCTTTTTTGTTTCAAAGTTTTATTCTCTATCTTTAAACTTTTCCCTTTATATGACAAAACGACCTTTGTCACATCATTCGGGGACAATTGCCAATATATTGCAAATGAAATGGACAAGCAGGACATATCCGTTCAAAAAGTATTTTTAATGAAATCGAGCAGTTCCATACAAGTTAAGGACGATGGGGAAACCATCGTCCTTCCGTTTGAATCAAAAAATATCTTGGCCATGTTCCGATCGGTTTATCATCTGGCTACATCAAAATGGATTATCGTCGATAATTATTTTGGCTTTCTTTCAGCCATTGCATTCAAAAAGCAAGTGACATGTGTCCAAGTGTGGCATGCAGCCGGTGCCGTTAAGCAATTCGGGGCAAAAGACCCTTCCATTCAAAACCGTTCAGCAGGTGCAAGGAAAAGATTTTTAGAGGTTTATAACAAATTCGATTATGTTACGGCAGGTTCAGAGAGAATGGCCGAGATTTTTCGAGAAAGTTTTCAACTGCCGGCATCCCGTATCCTAAGGACCGGGATACCTCGGACCGATTTCTTTTTCAATGATGAATCAAAAAGAAATGCCCGTAATGCTTTGCTGGACAAGTATCCAGAACTTGAGCATAAGAAAATCATCCTGTATGCCCCTACATTCCGTAATGACGGCTTGAACGGCGGAGAGATTGCACTTGATTTGGAATTGCTCTACAAGGAACTTCAGGACGAAAATTATGCGTTATTGCTAAAACTGCATCCAGCAGTAAACTCAAAGCATGATTTACAAGATAAATTCCCGGGATTCATTTACCCTGTCAATAGTGAATTTCACGTTAATCAACTGCTTATCAGTACGGATCTTTTAATAACCGATTACTCATCGATACCATTTGAATTCTCTTTCTTGGAAAGACCCATGATATTCTTTGCATATGACTTAGAAAAATATGTGCAGGAACGGGGATTCTGGGAGGATTACTCCTCTTCCATGCCCGGACCCGTGGTATCTACCACAGAAGAGCTCTTAAAGGAGATCCATGCCGACGATCATTCATTACTTAAGATCGCATCCTTTAATCAAAAATGGAATGAATACTCCACAGGAAATTCAAGCAGGAATTTAGTCGATTTCCTTTTTAAATAAAACACCCACTTCGTAAAACGAAGTGGGTGTTCGTTTTTCCCAACGGCAATGCACATCCTAAAAAAGGGGCATTTTTCACAAATAATGACAAACAAAAACGCAATACTACTTAATGTGAAAAAAGACTCACAATATAGAAAATATTGTAGATTACATTACTCAAATCCCTCCAATATAAACCAGTAAAATACTACTATTTCCCCCTTGTAACAAAAATGTAATATGTTTAAACCTGTTTATTTTGTTAGAATAGGGAAAAAGACATATTTAGAGGTGGAAAATTGTGAAAAAAAGTGTTGTCGCATTTTCGACATTAGCCATTTTATCTTCGACTTTTGCTGCTCCTGCCCTTGCCGGTACATATACAGTCAAAAGCGGTGATAACTTAAGTAAAATCGCCCAGAAGCATAATACGACGGTAAAAGACTTAAAACAGCTTAATAACTTAAAATCAGACTTTTTGAGAATCAATCAAAAATTAATTACACCCAACTCCAAAACAACATCAAATGCTTCTTCAGTTTCCGTGAAAAAAACAAAGAAAACCACATATACCATTGTTTCAGGTGACACCCTAACCAGGATAGCAAACAAGCATAACCTTACACTTGCTGAATTGATGAAACTGAATAACTTAAAATCCGATAGAATTTATGCAGGTAACAAACTTATCGTATCTAAATCAACCACTACCACTACCATTGATCTACCCGGCAGCTCCAAACCATCCAATGTTACACAGACCCCAGTCAATTCGTCTACATACATTGTGGTAAAAGGTGACACTCTTTCCAAGATTTCCAGAAAAACCAACATGACTGTAGCTCAGCTTAAATCGATCAACTCTTTAAAGTCCGATTTAATCAGAGTGGGTCAAAAGCTAAAACTGAGTAAATCGGCAAGCACTGCCCCAGCGGATAAAAACGATGAAGGAAAAGTGGAAGCCCCAAGTTCTGGGAACAAAGTGGCCAAGCTCGTTTCCGAAGCAAAAAAATTAATTGGTACACCATATTCGTGGGCAGGTTCCTCCCCATCAGGTTTCGATTGCAGTGGATTCATTTACTATACATTCAAGAAGGCTGGGTATGACGTACCGAGGCTTTCATCTTCCACATATTATGATATGGGTAAAAGGGTTACTTCACCGAAAAGCGGCGATCTCATCTTCTTTGCAACGGGTTCCAATAAATCAGTTGTAAGCCATATGGGAATCTACTTGGGCGGCGGGGAATTCATTCATGCCTCATCAAGCAAGGGAGTAACAATCAGTACTACTTCAAACTCTTATTTCAAGAGTAAAATCATCGGTTATAGAAGTCTATGAAATTTACTTGCCAGGCTTTCTCTTGAAGTCTGGCAATTTCATGCAAAAGATTCATAGCTTCTTTTCAGATGTTATACTATTAACGAAATATTCTAATGATGAACTAACGAAGGAATTCGGTTTCTCTGGAATCCTTCGTTTTTTTGGATGAAAAAAGGTAAATATGCACTCTAAGTACAAAAAGAAACTATTCTATTTTTGACAGAAAAAAGGTATAGTTAAAAATACCGACTAGGTACTTTTTCACACCTTCCATTTTGTGGGATGGTCAAGGGAGGAATATTAAATGAGATCCGAACATAAAAAAAAGAAAAAGAAACGCAAAACGTTTAAAATAATCGGCTTCACCCTTCTTATCCTTTTAATTGGCACAGGTGTTTATGGCGCTTCAGTTTATCAATCATTAGCTGGTGCGATTAGCACTATGCAAGGTACAGCCCATAAAACGGATAAACGGGTGGAGGACATCAAGTTCAAAAGCAAAGATCCATTTTCATTGCTGATTCTTGGTGTGGATGAAAGAGAAAATGACTCAGGCCGATCAGATACGATGATTGTCATGACGGTTAATCCTAAAAAAGAATCGATTGAGTTATTGAGTTTACCGAGGGATACGCGTACAGAGATCATCGGTAAAGGAATAAATGATAAAATGAACCATGCCTATGCATATGGCGGAGTTGCCATGTCGATAAATACAGTAGAAGCCTATTTGGATATTCCGATTGATTATTACGTCAAAATGAATATGGAAGGTTTTCAAGACATTGTGAATGCTGTTGGTGGCGTCACAGTCGATAATGATATGGACCTTGCCTATAAAGGCTATACTTTCAATAAAGGCACAATAGACTTAAATGGTAAAGAGGCCTTGATTTATTCCCGAATCCGTAAGGAAGATCCCCGCGGGGATTATGGACGGCAAATGCGGCAACGCCAGGTTATTCAAGCTGTCATGAAAAAAGGGTCAAGCCTATCGACACTTACCAATTATGACGATATATTCGAAGCTCTAGGTAAAAACGTGGAAACCAATTTAAGTTTCAATGAAATGTTGAGCATCCAAAATAACTACAAATCATCCCTCAAAAATATTGAACAATATACACTTGAAGGTGACAATCAACGGGTAGATGGCGTTTGGTACAACATCGTTCCGGAAGATACAAAGCTTGAAGCCCAAAATCGTGTGAAAACGCATTTGGGATTATAAGAAAAAAGAGGATGGCTTTTATCAGTCATCCTCTTTTTTCTCTTCCTTCATTTGTTTAAAATAATCAGAGCGTATCACTTGATCACTCAGATCAATCTCCTTTTGGTCTTCTGGTGAAAATACTTCGACCTTTCCTTCCCCATTAATTTTCATTTGAGAACCATAATCCCCTTTTAATATCAAAGCATCACCATCTTCGCCATTCAGCATGCTCTCTCCAAAGTATGAAGAACTCTTAATATTGAACAGATCATATAGAGTTGGTAAAATATCGATTTGGCCCGCTAGCTTATCAATCGTTCTCCCTTCCATATCCTCCTGATAAATGATCACGGGAATGGGCATATATTTTTCAATCCACTCTTCATCGCTAATTTTACTACCGTAATACGTTTCTACCTCGTGTTTATCTTTTAAAAATAGCCCATCATGATCTCCGTATATGACAATCACGCTGTCTTTCAATTTCCCGTCATCCTTTAACCTCTTTACGAAATCCCCGATGGCTGAATCTGTATAATGAATGGCTTCAAAATATTTAGTCAGGTAACTGTTCTCTTTTCCGACTTCAGGCTTCAATGTTATCTGTTCCTTTGGTAGCGAAAAAGGTACATGGCTGGTCAATGTAACAAAAAAAGCGTAATAGGGATTTTGTTTATCTTTTAAGAAATCATAGCTTTGATTGAAGAAACTGCGGTCTCCCAATCCCATCGAAATCATCTCATCTTGCGACATATCCTCTATGGAATGATAGTCATCAAACCCTAGCGAGGGATATGCATGCTGCCTATTCCAAAAGTCTTCTTCATCTCCGTGGAAAGCAAAACTTTGATAATCGGACTTTTTTAATTCTTTAGCAAGACCCGGAAAATCATTATATGGGAATCGAAAAAAGGTCGCACCCTGCTTTAAAGGAAATAATCCAGTATTCACGATAAGCTCTCCGTCAGATGAATTCCCAAATACCGTCTGTGGATAAACGCGGGGGAAGTACAATCCCCCTTTCGCCAGTTCATTCATGAATGGAGTGACCTCCTGCCCGGCACTGCTTTGAAAGAGCGGAAACGCCTGTAAAGATTCCACTTGGATGATAATGAGATTCTTCCCTTCCAAGGAGCCTGAATGCTCATTTTCCTTTCTTTTCTTTTTATTGAAGTAATCAGAAACAGCCTTCTTTTCCTGAGAAGACATTGCATGCCTTCCCGAGTCAGTAAAATAGGCATACGTATCCAATGCGTGATGACCGATCGGTCCCCAGTTTCGCAAGAAGGTATTCGCCTCATAACGCCTGGTTATATCCACTTTGTCGATAAAGATGTTCTTGACCGGCTTCAATCCTGCGATCATCAGGAATATTACGACCGGTACAATCGCCATATGCTTGAGGGGGTATTTTTTCTTCACAAATGACTCAGCAATTGGAATGCCTGCCAGAAGAAAGATTGCATCCTTCATTTCCATCATACTGAATATACTTTCACCGAGCCCATTCAGGTTGCTTTTTTGCATCCACATATAGGATGTTATAGGTGTCGAATAATAACGGTAAAACCAGATGTCCCCAAGGAAAAAGACCATGATCGAAAGAAGGAAAACTGAAAAAATGATGCCTTTCACGACTCGATTCGATATCCATTCCTTCAGATAAACAATAATACCGGCAACACCGATGATTATCGTAATGATCCCTATAGAAAGATCGTTACCCATCCTATCATTCGTATAAATGAAAAGTATGGCCACAATTGAGAATGACACTAACTCAAATAGCCTCTCCTTCAATCGTTGATTACGGTTATTCTCCATGCGCCTGCCACTTTCCTCTTCATTATTTCCAAGCCTTAGTTAAGCCTGAATTACGGAAGATTACTTATAAATATTACTTAGCGTTGCCATTTATGAGAAATTGCACACAGAAAACGGCATAAATATTTAGCACTAATGACTTCCTTCATGAACAAAAAGCCTTCATCACTAAAAGGATGAGGGCTTTGCTTTGTATCTTCCGTTATAATAGATGCCGGTTACAGCTAGACTCACAGGGGGTTTTCCTACTTTCTCTTCCATTCAAAAGCAATCTTCCAACCTTCATCGGGAATCGAGTCCGCCAACATATCCCCTTCCTCGAATAAGAAACGCCATGGCATGCTTGAAAGTGCTGGAAGCTCACCAAGCTCCGAAAGGTCGAATGCCTTTTTTGCGAGGAATTTTCCCTTTCCATCAACTAACAGTAAATCCACGGTATCAAAACTGACAGCTTTCACTATTGAACTTCGTAAAAAAGCCTCTATGATTACATCATTTTCCACCCTAGTCAGCTTGATGCCGGATAATGAAATTTGGTTCGGTTTTAATGCAGGAAGCCTTTGATGGCGGAATTTATATACATATTCCTCTTGCTTGGAAATTTCCCACCCCTTGTGAAACATCAAGGCAGTATGAACGGTGTCATCCTGATTTGATAACTTTTGTGTATGATCCTTTTTTCCAAATAAACTCATCGTTCCTCACCCTCCAAAGCCGCTTCATCTTCCTGATTGCTTTTCATATATTCCATAAAACGGATGCTTATCTCGGACTCAATTTTACTTAATAGATGGTTGAATTGACTGAGAGCTGCTTTTTCATACAACGTATATGGGTCCTGATGACCATATCCGCTTAAACCAACGCCTTCCTTCACACTGTTCATTTGATCCAGGTGGTTCATCCAATTTGTATCGATATGCTGGAGCATGAAAGCGCGCAACTGGTTTCCCCATTCTGCATCGTTCTGAAAGATCACAAGTCTCGATTTCAATTCACCTAAAGCATCCAACGCTTTTCCTTCGATTTGGCCTTCTAAATCCTGCAAATCACCTTCCAGCCAACCCAACGACTGGAAAACAGGGGAAAGCTCTTCAATAAAGGCAGAGGAATCAGGTTCCATCATATGTTCAGGGGAATATTTCACTGTGAGCCGAGTAATGTATTTTTCAATATATTCAAGTAAAATGGCCGACATCCGTCCAGGCTCCATATCAAGAATACGATCTCTCATTGCATAGATGATTTTACTCTGCTCATTTAATGCATGCTCTAACTTCAATAAATGGTAACGGCTTGATTGATGCATCTGCTCTACCGTTTCCTGAACCATTTTAACGAATTTATCGGGTGCAGGGCTCAGCACCATTCCATTTTCATCCGTTTTGATTTTCTTGATATAACGTCCGATTTCTTCTTCATCATAGTAATCAAACAAATCATCTTCCAAAGATATGATGAATTGTGTTGAACCAGGATCACCCTGCCGGCCGGAACGTCCTCTTAGTTGCATATCGATCCGGCGGCTCTCGTGCCGCTCCGTACCGATAATATGAAGGCCGCCCAATTCCTTTACATCATCTCCAAGTATTATATCCGTTCCTCTCCCAGCCATGTTCGTAGCCAGCATCACTTGATTTTTTTGCCCGGCATTCGCGATGATTTCCGCTTCATCCTCTTCCGTCTTCGCATTAAGGATTTGATGTTTAATTTTCCCCTTCTCTAGTTGAATCGAAATTTTTTCAGATTGCTCAATGGAGGTCGTTCCGATCAGAATGGGTCTGCCTCCATCATGAATCCGTTTTACATCCTTGACGATTTTGTTGATTTTGCTTGTTTCATCTTTATAAATCAAATCAACCTCATCAACCCGAATAATGGGCTCATTCGTTGGAATTTCAATGACGGGGAGCTGATATATTTCCCAGAATTCAGACTTTGATGGCATGGCACTGCCTGTCATCCCAGACATTGAATGATATAACCGAAAATAATTTTGGACGGTAATCATGGCCTGTGTTTCATTCTCTTCGGAAATCTCCAAGCCCTCTTTTGCCTCAATCGCTTGATGTAGCCCCTCACTGAAACTTCGCCCCTCCATCACCCTGCCTGTGAATTTATCGATGATTGCAATCTTGCTATCGATGACAATGTAGTCGACATCCAATTTCATGATTGCATGGGCTTTTAGCGCCTGTGTAACATTATGTAATAGCTCTTGATGCTCCATTCCATACAGATTGTCGATACCAAAGGCCGATTCAATCTTAGAAGCCCCCTGATCCGTGAAAAAGACGGACTTTGAATCGATGTAAATCTCGTAATCCTCATTTTCTACAAATGACTTCATGATTTGTGCCGTGATCTGATGGAGTTCGGTTCCGTCGCTTGCCCTGCCCGCAATGATTAATGGTGTCCTCGCTTCATCAATCAAGATGCTGTCAATCTCATCGACAATGGCAAATCGGTGTCCTCTTTGAACCTTGTCTTCTCTTTGGTAGACCATATTATCACGCAAATAATCAAAACCGAACTCTGTTGCCGTCCCATACGTGATATCTGCCGCATACGCATCACGTTTTGCAGAAGTCCCCATTTGGGAAATGTTCAAACCAACCGACAATCCTAGATATTCTAGAATTTGTCCCATCAACTCTTTATCACGTCTGGCCAAATATTCATTAGCCGTAATAATATGCACACCATTACCGTACAGTGCATGTAAATAGCTAGGCAAGGTGGAGACAAGCGTCTTCCCCTCGCCCGTATTCATTTGTGAAATGCCCCCTTCACTCAGGACAAAACCGCCTGCAATCTGAACATCATGGTGCCTAAGATTCAATACTCGCTTGGAAGCCTCCCTCACTACCGCAAAAGCTTCGGCTTGTATATCCAATATATTAACACCAGCATCCAATACGCTTTTAAATCTATCCTTCATTCCGTTTAATTCCAAATCTGAATATCTTTCATAGTTACCCTCTAGCCGATTCACTTCTTCTACCAACTTATAAATTCTCTTCAAGTCTTTAGAACCTTCTTTGAAGAACTTTTTCATACTGGATAGCATAGGGTTTTCTCTCCTATTATTTCAATTGAACTTTAGTGAAATTATATCAGTTAAGTAAGTACTGTTTATAAATTATCACCTTTATATTGTAATTATATAGAAATTCTTTCTTTTTTTGAAAAGTAAATTACGCAAAACCCGACTGGGTGCCGCTAACAGCGCTAAAAAGATTAGCTCCATCCTGAATATCAGGGAGGGGTTTTTTTATCGATTTAAACAAATAATAGGAAGACTTTCACCCAATGGAGGATTACAGATGAATAAGACATCCAGACATAAACCGCATCGCTTTGGATTATTCGTTCTTATAATTTGTTTTATTTGGATGAACTCCCCTATTCAAGCAGAAACAAAAAACACCCCCAAGAATGTCATATTGCTGATTGGCGACGGCATGGGGTTAGGGGCGATAGAAATTGCCCGGCAATTGGAATATGGAAAGACAGGTATACTGCATTTGGAAAAACTGGAGCATGTTGCCCTGATGCGCACGTATTCAGCCAATAATTACGTCACTGACTCGGCAGCAGGAGGATCCGCGATTGCCACTGGTATAAAAACGAACAATGAATCGATTGGAGTCGACGCCAATGGTTCCGAGGTCGATAGTGTATTGGATGCCTTTCAGAACAATGGAAAAAAAGTAGGGATCATCTCAACCAATATGGTAGTCGATGCCACACCCGCTGCATTTGGTGCAAGTGTTCCTAACCGCTGGACAGGTGGCGCAAATATCGCGAGGCAGCTCTTTGATAACCGGATCGATGTCATCCTCGGCGGAGGTGCCAGCTATTTCGAGGCGGATAAGCAGAATGGCGAGGATTTAATCGGTAAGTTTAAACAAGCTGGCTATGGGATTACGACGACTAAAGAAGAACTTAGTTCCATAAATAAACCGGAAAAACTTTTAGGATTATTTCACCCTACCTATATGAATTTTAAACTGGATAAAGAAGTATTACATTCCCAAGAGCCATCTCTACCCGAAATGACATCCAAAGCGTTGGATATTTTATCACGGGGTGACAAGGGATTTTTCTTGATGGCCGAAGGTGCGCGTATTGACCATATGGAGCATGCAGCCGATATCACTGGAATATGGAAAGAAACGATAGAATTTGACCAAACCGTGAAAGAAGTTGTCAATTGGGCAAAAAACCGGAATGATACCTTGATTATTGTTCTTGCAGACCACGAAACAATGGGGACATCCGCTTCTGAAACAATGGATATCCCTGCTTTGAAAAAAATCAGGGTTTCATCTGAATATATGTCAAAACAACTCACATTCGATAAAAATAATGAAATCGATCCAGAAAGTGTCGTTTCCACATTCAAGAATTATGCAAATATATCCCTTACGGAACAGGAAGTCGATCAATTCATCGATAACGTAAGAAAAAATAAAACACTTGTCTATCCACAGCACCAAATTGATTGGGAAATCGGAAGCACCATCGCCAAGCATTATAAGGCGGGTGTAGCTGATCGAAGCATTCGGGCGGCCAGTTCCACAGGAGGGCACACTGCCAATATGATTCCCGTTTTCGCTTCAGGTCCAGGCAGTGAAGCCATTGATGGAGTCATTGAAAATACGGATATTTCGAAAATCATCACAAATGCCGCCCGTGTTCCTTTCACACCCGGGCAGCATAAAACAAAAGAGGAATAAAATCATTACTTCTTCTTTTACGTTTCTTTCTCATTAACCGTTTTTCGGTATTCCTTTCTTTTGAGCTACGTTTACTCAAGTTTTGGGGCATTTCTTTGAAGTTTTGAAGCATTTACTCGTGAGGTTGGTGCATCTGCTCGTTGATTTGCGATTTACTCGTGAGTTTGCGCCTTTTACTCGTGAATTTGAGACCTTTACTCGTGAAATTAGTGCTTTTACTCGTGAGTTTGCGCCTTTTACTCGTGAATTTGAGGCCTTTACTCGTGAATTCGTGCTTTACTCGTGAATTTAGTGCTCTTACTCGTGAGTTTGCGCCTTTTACTCGTGAATTTGAGACCTTTACTCGCGAATTTGAAGCTTTTACTCGTGAGTTTAGGGCTTTACTCGTGAATTTAGTGCTTTTACTCGTGAATTCGTACTTTACTCGTGAGTTTGCGATTTACTTGTGATTTCGTGCTGTTTTCTTTTAAGTGTGGTGCATTTATTCTTTATAAGATCAAAAAAAGACGCCATACGTGACGTCCTACTTCTTCATTTTTTTATGTGTTTTTTTGATACATACCCAAATTTGCTTCCCTTTTTCACTTTATACCATTCATCTTGTTGAGCCAGTATCGTTACGGCTTGGTCTTTGTATAGATTACCGATCGTTTCAGAAGATGCATTTCTACTTTCTTTAATAGATAATTCGTTTGCTGTCACTATTCCCGTCGTCTTCCTAATCGAGATTTTCGTTGAAATGGTTTCCCGATTGTCACTCTCATCCTTAGCGGAGATTTTTACCGTAAATATCCCGTTGGACATATTTTTGAAATTCCAGGTTGCCGATTGACTGCCTTTATTGAACTGCCTTTCAGAAAGGATGCCCACAACCTTACCTTTACTGTTCTTGATTTCCACTGTTACATCAGCGCTTTCATTAATAGTATACGTTATGTTCGCTTTCTCGGTACTATAATCACCCGATGTGTTGACATTGGTGATTTTCGGTGCCGATGTATCTCTACTGATTTTTATCGGCACTGTTTCCAAACCTTCATTCCCGCCTCGGCCCATTGCTGATAATTCTGCTTCATATGTCCCGTTACTTACCGCTTTTGTGTTCCAGATTGCTGAATGGGTACCCTTTTTCAATGTTTGATCACGGACTGGGGTAGCTAAGGCATTCCCTTTACTATCATTAATCGTGAGAGTTACCAAAGCATCTTCTTTTAGGGAGTATGTGATTCCTACCTCTTCATTTAAATGATCCGTCTTCGCTTTCATGTTTACTGAATTCGATTCCGCCTTTACAACAATATCCGTTTTAGATCCAGCACCTGGTCCATATTCCTTTTCTATAGTTGTGTCAGGATAATAAAAACCCAAAATATCTTGATATGAGTGTCCTGCTTCCGCTCTGTTTTTCGCTCCAAACTGACTTAGTCCGACCCCATGCCCATATCCTGATCCTTCGATTGCAACTTTGGAAGGATCGGAAGATGAATGGTCAACCAAATAGCTTTTCATCACCTCTTGCCCCACCATGCCCCTGATTCTGGAAGCCGCTACATTGGTAAGCTTAACCGTTTGCTGCAAAAGCTTTCCCCTGTCATCAACGAGATCCCTTACATAGAAATTCATTTGGATGGAGCCTTTCGTAACACGGCCTCCCGTTTTTTCATCTGTAAAAGTTAACAAGGGAATCTCCGTTATTTTAATATCTTTCTTCGCATATCCATTATTCTTCAGCCAAGCCTTCAGCTTCGGCACAACTGTTTTATCTTTTTCCTCTACACTTGTCCACCATTCTTCAGGTTTAGATAAATCCATTCTTGACAGGTCGATTTGCTGCTTGTCCAGGGTTATCGCCCAATTGGTTTTCGAATCATAGAAATCTTTTTTTATAGCTAAATACGCAAGAGGGTTGCCTCTTGACCATACATTCGAATTCGATTCGGTCATTCCTCCATTGCTTGATGAAAAGAACGCTTCGATTATTTCGCCATCATGTTTGATTACCATGCCCTTTGTCTGTTCAATGGCTGAATCAGTTCGATAATGACCGTCAGCCCCGCCATATACTTGGTAAGAAACCGTATCATCAATGATTGTCGATTGATGGCGAAGTGCATACGTCCGGGCGGCAATCGCCTGTGCTTTTAAGGCTTCGGCATGCCATAGTGCGGGCATCTCCAACGGGACAACTCCCTTTAGATAATCTTCAATGTATACAGTATTGATTGGCCGGATGTGACCGTCCTCCACTGTAAATGTAAATGAGCCTTGATACGGACGGCCGTTTATGGACAATGAAGCATCAGGTTTAACTGGCATTACCTTAAAGGAAGTATAAGACCCCGTCTTCTTAGAACCTTTGTAAACGGCAAGTTTAGCCGACTCCGCTTTCAAAGTCAGACTTTCACCAGCCTTGATGAATATCTCTCCCCCTGAATTGCGGTAGTCCCCGGTTGCCGTTATTTTGACACTGATTCTATTCCCCAAATAATTCTTCAGTTTCACTTCCATCGTTGTATTCTCTTCCGCTGCCGTTGTTTCATGAGAAGGAAATGCAAAAATAGTGATAAAGAAAGCGATAAACAAATACTTTAAACTTCTCATTCCCCTTCATCCTCATTCCTTTTCTATTTATCTTTCAAAGACTTTTGAATGAATCCTGTTCAATCTATTGGCATGAGAAAACTGTTTATATGTAGGTTACTGAACTCTCTTTTTACATTCTGTATATACGACTCATTATCCTTCAAATCCAGCTTTATTGTCGTAATAAATTGGAATCCATACCCAAAATAAAAGCAGGACATGGAAGAAACCATGTCCTGCTTTTCAATGGTGCTTGCTGATGGGTGACTTTTTTCTTTACTTCAAATACTTCTTCAACACCGGTTTCATTTGATCGACAACGACATGGCTGCCGCCCCTGCCTTTTACATCTTCCATCATCCATGCCATGAGAAGTTCAGGTTCTTCTGTGTTCATGGCAACGAACCAGCCATTTTCTGTTCCGTCCGCATCTTTGGATGCCTTGATTTCAGCAGTTCCCGTTTTGGCAGCGATATTGATGCCAAGATCATCTATTCCATGTCCGCTTCCCTTAGGATGTTCCACTACTTGTGTCAGCATCTTGGTGACCTGATTTGCTTGGTCTGCTGAGATCGCATTTTCTTTCCATATTTTCTTTTCTATTTTATCTCCTGTTATTAACGAAGGTGCCATGATGTTTCCTTCATTCAAGAAGGCTGAATAGGTCATGGCGAGATGAAGCGTGCTCATTTGAACTTGCGCTTGACCATATCCGGCATCTGCCAAACGTCCCTCACTGTCGATCTTACCGATGCTCGATGCTTTGATCGGATAATCGTAATTCAAAGACTCATCAAAGCCGAATGCCTTGAGTCCATTTGTGAATTTTTCCTTACCAAGCCCCAGAGCTTTTTGGGCAAAGTAAATATTATCTGAATAAATTAATGCCTTTTCCATATCGATTGGAACACCAGGGTCCGAAACCCTTGTAATGGAATGATCTTTCCATGTCGATTTGGCCCATGTTTTTCCTTGAATATTAATCGACTCTTTCGGATCCACACCATTTTTCAAAGCGATTGCCGCAGTGATGGCCTTAATGGTTGAACCAGGTGCAAAGGTCGAACTGAAGCGGTTCAGAAGTGGTTTTTTCGGGTCTTCTTCAAGTGCTTTTTGTTCCGCTTTCGTTATTCCGAAAATATATTTATTAGGATCAAATGACGGACTTGAAACAAGTGCAAGCGTTTCGCCTGTCTTCGGATCAATTGCCGATGCCGATCCGGCTTCGTTCTTATATTGTTTGAAGATATCCTTTTGAAGCTCGGCGTCGATGGTCAATGTAATTGTTTCTCCCTCTTCAGCAGGCTTTTCAGCAATCACTTTTTCTTCGCCATCTTCAGTTTTAATAAAGATTTTACCGCCAGGTTTGCCTTTAAGTCGCTCTTCCAACACTTCCTCAAGACCGCGCTTGCCAATAACATCACTTGCGGTATATCCTTTTCCTTTCAATTTCTCCAAATCCTCGGCCGATGCCTCACCGACATATCCAATTAGATGGGCAGCAGCCTCTTTATATGGATATATGCGCTCTTCCGTATTATTGACAGATACCCCAGGAATGCTCAATAGCTTTTCCAAGGTTGCAGTATTATCATTTGACATTTTCTTGATGGGCACGAAATAGCTTGGCTTTACCCATAATTGTTTTAATTTCTGATTCACTTCGTCGGTGGACATATTGAGGATTCCAGCGACCGTTTTAACCGTTTCGGTTTCGTTGGCCATTTTCTCTGGCACGATTCCCACTTCTGCAACCGTACCATTCATGGCAAGGCCGCGTTCGTTTCGATCGACAATTTCCCCGCGAATGGCTGGGTACGATTCAACCGATACCTTCTCGCCAGCTTTCAATTGCGGGAATATGTAGCTTTCATCCCACTTGATGTACCAATTTTCTTCCTCGCCTTCCCCTTCCTTGACAAGTGTCGCTTTATGATCAGAGCTGACAGCACCCGCCACAGTGGACATACCTACGGTAAATGGAAGGCTTACCTTTTCTCCATCTTTATGGTCTTTTTCTTCTTTTGGCTGTTTATAGTCCACCTTTAATTGGTCGGCTTCTATGCCCGTATAGATTTTTTCATAACGGTTCGCAAATTCATCCGCACTGATTTTCTTCTTTGTCTCAGGCGACAGATACTCGTACATTTTCGCAAAATCCTGTTTATTCCAAAGCTTCGTGTATGCCGCAAAGCGATCTTCCGGACTTGGCTCATCCGAGCATCCGGCCAGAAACAATACGCTCAACAACAATAAGCTGGAAACTAAAGCTAGTTTCTTCATGATTTCCTCCTAATGAATAGTTAGAATGATATACCTATAGTTTAGCAAAATATTAGGGGAATGGGGGATTTTGCATGCCAAATTTCTTCATTTTTCTAATTAACCATGTTTTTTCTAAAACAAAAGTCCTGTACATAGTGTACAGGACTTTTGTTTTGGAAAAATTAGAAGAAGGGCAAGTTTGCAAAAAGGATCCAGTTGATTTCAGAAATCAGCTCCCTTTCCGCCGACTGTCTGCTAACAATCTAAAGAGGGTTTCATCCAAGGAGAGCCGCAGGCGGAAAGCGAGTGCCAGGAGGCAACGTTCAAAATTGTACAAACTCTTATAAAACGTAGGCAAACTCTATCTTCATCGAGTTTGCCTACAGTCTGAGTCCAGAACATAATGTTCAGGATTCTAAAGCATTCTTTTTTTTCGGCTTTTTTTCTCTTGGAGCCATTTTTTCAAGAAGAAAAAGCCCAGAATGCCTGAAATGATAAGGCCGCTTGTCGTCACAATGACAGCTACCCATTCGTATAAGGTGTAATTCATATAAGCTTTCCAGGGTAATTTCCCTTTCCAATCTTCAATATATAGATTCATTCCGAATATCCCGGAGACCACCGTATAAATCGTTAGGATTTGCAAAAGATAATTACTGCTTTTCCCAGCCAGTTTATCCTGATTTTGATAAAGGTAGGAAAGTGTTTCCTTCACTTCTTTGTAGAGAGGGGCAATCCTGAAGGTTTCATCCGTTTTTTTGAAGAGCTCTTTACCGATTGCCGTACTATTCACTTCAGTGAATAAGTATTTTGCAGAAAACTCAGTGATCATGAAAATCAGCTGTTCCGTATCCGATTGATCTTTTTCCACATCAATCCGGGAATGTTCATGAGCCAATTTGAGCAGTACGATTTTATAATAGAAGAAAATCAACACTGTATAAAAATGCTGGCCATACATTTCACTAGCCAGTTCCCGTTCAAGTTTACCTGTCGCTTTCGTGACACACGCGAAATGATACATGCTAGTTACATAATAGGTTTCCTTTCCCCACCTGTCATATACTCTTTCTTGATAATACTTTTCTATATAATCAGGATTTAATGCGCCTATATATGGCTCACCATCATTGTCATACCCGTTCAGTTCACTGATCCGGAATAAGTCATTTTTAGATAGATCACGATCCTCCGGGAATGCCGTATAACTGATCACGTACATTCTTTCATCGATGAAGAAGGGCAAACTGCCAAAATAGGTCGGGTCCGCTTGTTCTTCATCGATATATTCCTCAATTGGCGGCAATAGTTCATTGAAGATGAAATCCTTCACTTGTTCATACTGATTTTCCCGACAGCCGACTTTCGTTTTTTCCTCATCATCAGCGATCGGTTCAAGGATTCGGAATGTATCGCTAAAATAGAGCACATCATCATGTGAAAGACCTTCAGGTAAAGTAACACGAAGATTCATCATGCCAATATGAAATGGGCATATGAAGATATCGATAGAGTTAATAATAAATGGGGTATTTAGATAGGGTGATTCGAAGGTACAATCAATATCCAGTTTTTTCGTGAAACGCCGCAAGCCTTCTTTCTGTTTGGCATTACTCGGAAATAAAATCGGCTCGATGTAAGGCATGAAATACTTTTCCAGTTTACGGTGCGAAACTTTATGGCCGCCGTAAAATTGATCTTGTTGTTCCATATCTTTCAAGTTCAAAAATACGAAATTGTCCTCAAATAACTTTTCCACAAACTTTTCAATCTTATTTCCTTCAAGCGTAAATGGAAAAATGTACTGCTGGAAAGTTCGCTTCGTGGGATCATTCTTTACTTTCACATCCATCAAATATATTCCTCCGATTAAACTGCGATGAACACAGGTTTAATTCTTCTTGTTTCTTATATTTACCCATGTATATACAAACAAAACGAAACATATTATAGAAAAAAAGTGGACAAATTATCCAAACAAAAAAAGATCCCCCAAGCATGTGCACGGGGGCCATCGAAAAGAGTTCTTCAACCCTCTTCACTTTAGGGTACTAGAAACTGATGTTTCTAATGAAAAATCCGATATTCGGACCATTTTAACATTTATTTTAAGTATGATAAAACACGAAATTCCCCCATATTTGGGCTTTACCTCTTATTATCATCTAATAAATTCTTATATGCAGGGATTCACATAAGAAAATATAACTACAGGAATAATCGCAAGATCTTTTGTTCATCCCTTTATCATAAAAATCATGTTTGAACTAAGAAAAAATGGGTAAATAAAAAAAAGCAAAGGAGAGACATCATGAAATCCGATAGCAATAAACAACACTTTAAATTTTTTGAAAGAACAAATAACGCTAAACCAAGTAAGCGGAAACAAATGAGCGATTTCATCAAAAAGAAAATGGATGCTCAAAACAGTCATTTAAATGGCAAAAACTCATGACATGTGGGATGTCATGAGTTTTTATCATTTAAAATGCGATTTCATTTCCTTGAAGGTTGTGCTTCACACATTTCTTGATACCGATTACATTCAAAAAATGTTGAATCTTCTTCATCGAGGTCGCCTGATATTCATCTACAATGGAAAACTCTTTAAGATAAGCGATTTTTTCTTGTACATCTGTATCTATATGATCTTGGCTGGATTCTTTATCATCTGATTTTTTGCATGTGTACACCACAGCTTCACCAATTTTCCTGGTTGCCTTATCAAAATAAAAAGAAAACACAATGGCACATTCATCATCGTAAAAAGAGGGTTGAACTTTCATATTAATATCAATCATTAACCTTACACCTCTCTCCGTTTTGTTATATACACTATAACAAAATCATTAAAACGAAATAGGCGTTACAAACTACGCTCACGTTTCTTCAACACCTACCAAATGGACCTTACACTCCCCATTCATAGATAATTATAACTACAGGAATATGCGCAAAAGAATAATCATTTAATAATAATAAAAAAAACATCTTCAATTGAAGATGCTTGAATGATTGATAGGAAGCTTCAATTACTTATTTATATAAACCTGGAAGTTCTGCATAAAGGCCTGGTAATTCGCTTGGGACAATAACAAAAGCAGCGATGATAAGAAAAGATACGACTAATGCTTTAGTACTTTTTTTCATAGGTCATTCCTCCTTTTCTTTTAAAAAAATATTGGTTAAAATAGAAAATAATTCTATAGTTATATTTAACCACAATTCTTAAAATCATATATTTCGACTAAAGAATCTATTTAAACCGTTCAGGACCTGTACATACCGCTTTCACCGATTTTTCATAACAAAATATAACTCTAGGCATATTTTAAGGAGAATCAAAATGGATTTTTTTGCAGTTGGACAAAAGATCAAAGAGCTACGTAAACAAATCGGGCTTTCCCAGGAAGAGTTGGCAACCGGTATTTGTACACAAGCACAGATCAGTAAGATTGAAAAGGGCGATGTCTATCCATATGCATCCACTCTCTACTTAATTTCCCAACGTTTAGGCGTTGATGTAAACTATTTTTTCGATATTGGAATGACCCCTAGGCTGGATTATGTGGAAGAAGTGATTTATCAATTAAAAATAGCCAGAAGAACCCGAAATTATGAGGAAATGCAGCAAATTGTAAAGGCTGAGGAAAACAGTCCCCTCTTTCTTCAAAATAAAAAGAATCATCAATTGATCCTTTGGCACAAGGGAATATACGAATATGAAAAAAATAAAGATTTAGATAAAGCCATAGAATTCATCAATAAGGCCATCTCCATTACTCATACGACCGATAAAATTTATTCGGAACGGGAGCTTGAAATCTTAAGCAGCCTTGGTGTAATGTATGTTGCTGAAGAACAATACGAAAATGCATTTGCCTTGTTAAGGAAAGCTTTAGATCACTTGAAAGCCCTGCCCTTCTTGACGGATAAAACGCTAAAGACACGCCTATCCTATAATTTTGGCAGAGTGCTAACACGCCTTGGCCGATACGAAGAGTCCATTGCCTGCTGCCAAGATGCCATAAAGTGGTGCCTCGAATATGATCAATTATATGCTTTAGCGGATCTACATTACCATTTAGGCTACAATTTTGAACTCGTAGGTAACTTTGAAGAGGCAAAAGAGTACTTGGAAAAATCTGCGTTTCTATTCAAATTACAAAAAAACCATACCTTTGTTACATTCATCAACAAAAAGCTGGACAGTTGGAAGAATGAAATGAAAATAAACTAAATCTATAATTTGGAGCCATTTCCCCGGGAATGGCTCCAAATTATAGACAAACTCGATCCAGACACTCGCTTTCCCCGCAGGATACTCGCACATTGTTCCATTCTACTTTGTATTAATTTATATAGAGAACCCCTTTTGTCTACAAACTAGCCATTCACCAGGAGTATTATAATTTCTCACACTCATCATTTCCAAAACCTCTAATCTACATTTTAAATTCCAAGCCAAAATGAAGTATAATAAAGAGATGCTTCAAAAAAGTAATTTAAAAAAAGATTCCTTCCCTCATCACTTGATATTGTGAAGCGCGATGAGGATGAAGGATTTGAGGCATGTTAAAGTGATTGCCAGTTATTCCTGTTTATATCCGAACCGCTTATATTCAAGGGGATTTTTGACGATATTGACTTTTACAAGGTATTTATGAATATACGGCTAGAAGCAGAGATGGTTTTTTCGGTTACATGGATTAGAAAATAAAGAGAACAGCCATAATCCAGCATTTTATTTCGGGTTGTAACATTTGCATGGCCCAAGAATGTAATTCCTCGGTAAACCAAGGCGGGATTACGATACGTTAAAGAACTGATGGTTCATGATCATACAAAAATATAATTTTGGTATACAGGGCTTGTCCCTGAAGGAGGAGAGTATGGAGCGGGAGTTGTTGTTAGTTGGGGAGCGGCTGGCGGAATTTTTGGAGGCCGGGGATCCAGAAGATTCGGATGTGGTGAATCAAGGGCTCCAGTTATACCGTCAGGGGCTCGTTGATATTAAAGAAGAAGCGGCGGATACGATTGCGGCTGAGGTACAGGATGTTACACGCTTTAAGGCCAGGCTGAATCTGCTCTTCCCTCAGGATGGAAGCTGTACATGTGATTCAAGGTTCATTTGCCGGCATCAAATGGCCGTTTTCTTTTCTGCATATTCTGAACACGCTAGTGTTTCCGAATGGCTGAGCGATTGGAAAGCACCAAAAAACACCTCAACGGCCCAAGCACTGCAGCAAGTGAAACCGGCAAGTGAATTACTTAAACAGGCGGCAGGGAAATCCATCATCTTAGATAAAAGCTATCCATCATGGAAGCAATTCGTGAATGATGCATTTGCTGAACATGTCGAGCCTCATATAGGTGAGGCTACTTATATGATTGAAAATCACATACAAACTTACTTTAAACGCCTTAGTTCAAAAGCTCCAATGGAAAGGGAATGGAAATTACTTTATCATTTCGTTACCCAATTTTGCACGATGCAGCAGACACTGAGAATGATTCAGCTGCATAAAAGTGAGACGCAAACGATCCGGGTCTTTTATGCACTTGCCGTCGACCTGGCAGAAGAGCTTCATGAAACGGTACAGCCGCTTAGCAGGCAAGCGAGGCCCTTCGCCTTTGATCCCTTCGTTTTCAGCATCAAGGAAGATGTAGCTAAACTGCTGGATGGAGGAGAAGGCCTGGAATACGAAAAGATCGACCTCTACCGGGAGATATGGAGCTACTTATTCTCCAACTCCTCATGGCGTAAAGAGGAACTGGAACGAATCAATAAAGAACTTCCCGAGAAGTATATGGGCACCACTGAGAGGACGTCCTATTCCCTCGCAGCGATTCACCTATCCCTTTTGGAGAACCATGATAAACAAGCGATTGGGCTTCTTCATGAATTGAAGAAAGAAGCCTGTCCATACATTTTTTATTGGCTGAACCTCCTGGCTGAATCCGACAACCGGGCACGGGCTATCCCTTTCATTGAATTCATTAATAATAATGTTCAGGAGTTCCTTGCCAGTTTATCCGATTATTATAAACGGGTGGATTTCGTCCGGACCTTTACGACTTTAATCAACAGTTGCTGTTATAAATTAAAACGGACCGATTTGCTTGAGAAATTTTACAGGGCCACCCTTCCGCACAGCTATTGGAACTATGCAAATTTCCTTTTTGAACAAGGACAATATAAAAAATGGGTGGAGATGCATATTTACTCAGAAATCAGCATTGACTTAATCAGCAGTGAATCCATCAAAGAAGTGGTCTCAAAAGAACCAGAACTGATCCTGCCCCTTTATTATCATGCGGTCCAGGAAAAAGTTTCTTTGAAAAATCGGCCCGCTTATAAGCAAGCTGTCCGTTATTTGAAAAGGATGCGCACCATCTATAAAAAGAGCAAAAAGGAAGACGTATTCGAACGTTATATACTTTATGTAGCAGATTCGACTAAACGGCTTCGCGCTTTCCAAGAAGAACTAAAAAGGGGTAAGCTTATCGATGTTTAATCCAGGGAAATTAAAAATCAAAATAGCGGCTCTCGAAAACGGAACTTACGCCCTTGGTGTCGTCAATGAAGAGAATACCTTCCTCACTACGAATTATATACGCAGGCTGTTATTCAATTGGGATGACGCAAGCTTTTATGGCACGAAAATGACTACGGATATAGTGGATGGAAATCAAGTATTCATTCTTGACGCTTGGGGACTTCTCAATTTTTTTGCGAGGGAAAGCTTCAACTCCTTCATAGAATGGGAATGGTCCGAGATATCCTCCCTTTGCCTGTCCGCAGCGCCGGTTCTTCATGAATCCATTGAAGCTGGAATCCCCGTACCGGATTTCACCAATCTTCAATTGGACTCCATCGGCTGGAAGCTGCCGGAAGAAGTGGAAGAGGAATTCGTCCCTTCCTTTTGGGAAGAAGAAATATCTTTGGACCTTCCTTCACCTGAACTGGAAACCAACCGTACTTTTATCGAAAAATGGTATAACGGTGCGGCTAATATGTATTTAAAAAACTATTCACCCATGCAGCATAAATGGAGTGAAGCCGTCGGGGCATTAAAGGATACACGGCTTTCTCCCGAAGAATTGCAAGCCTTTTTTGACAAAGACAGCTGGCAGGAATGGCTCGGCACCCTGCCCGATCCCAAACCATTCACTATAGGTCTCCGTTTAACTGAGCCTCCTGATGGCAACGGGCCTTGGATACTCGATGTTACCCTTCGTTCCAAAAGGGATGAGAATATCATTGAAACATATACAGGAAAAAAACTGCCGCGCGGCTGGAATAAGTATGCAAGTGATGTGGTGCGCGCTACGAAACGCTGGCAACTCGTCGTGCCATGGCTTGGGGAGAATGGCCGTCTTAAAAGGGAGATTTCAGAAACGGATGCATGGGAGTTCTTGACCGATGCAAGCGAAAAGCTCCTGTTTCTTGGCGTCGAAATTCTCCTTCCATCGTGGTGGCTTGCCTTGAAGGAGTCCTCATTGAAGGTCAAGGCGAAAGTGAAGAGCCAATCGAACCGCGGCCCTTCTTATGTCGGGTTAAAAGCTTTGATGGACTTTGATTGGCGGTTCTCATTAAATGGCAAGGAGCTCACTGAGGCGGAGTTCGAGGAGCTCGTCAATGAAAAAAGGCGGCTTGTCTTCATCCGCGGCCAATGGGTCAAGCTTGATCCTGCTTTCATTAAGCAAATTCAGGAGCTGATGGAAACAGCCAATGAAAAAGGCATCCAACTGACTGACTTGCTGCAGCAGGAACTGTTGAATGGCGTAAATGAAGATGCCGATGGCGATTCTGAAAACGACGAAATGCTCCGGATTCAATTTGAATTGAACCAGGAGCTCCGTAAAATGGTGGGAAGGCTCCGGGAAACCAAAAACATATCCATCCTGCCCGTCCCTAATGCACTTCAAGGTGATTTACGCCCCTATCAAAAACTGGGCATGAGCTGGCTCCTATTTTTAAGGGAGCATGGCTTTGGTGCTTGTCTAGCCGACGATATGGGTCTTGGTAAAACCGTCCAGATGATTGCCTACCTACTCCATGTTAAAGGCAAAGAAAGGGCCGATAAAGAGCTACCCACAGCTCCTAGGGATGAACATAAGAGTGAACCGATCATCGTCGAAGAGGATAGCAGCGCAGAGAGCAGTGATGAGGGTGAGGTCATTACCACTGCCCCCGAATCCGTCTCTGTACAATCGGCGCTCATCGTCTGCCCGACCTCGGTGCTTGGCAACTGGCAAAAAGAATTGGAAAAATTCGCTCCATCACTTAAAGTTCACCTACACTACGGATCGAATCGTGCTAAAGGTGCGGCATTTACTAAACTGGCAGCCGATCATGATATTGTCTTAACATCATATGGGCTGACCCACCAAGATATGGCTGAACTGACCTCCATCCATTGGAGCAGTGTTATCCTTGATGAGGCACAAAACATCAAAAATGCCCAAACGAAGCAATCCAAAGCGGTCCGCAAGCTAAATGGCAGACATCATATCGCCCTATCGGGTACGCCGATGGAAAACCGTTTAAGTGAGTTATGGGCGATTTTCGACTTCATCAACAAAGGGTATCTCGGAACGCTAGGTCAGTTTCAGGAAAAATATGTAGCGACCATCGAGCGTGATGATCAGAAGGATAAAATCAAGGAATTGCAGCGTTTGATACAGCCATTTTTGCTTCGCCGTACAAAGCGTGATAAAGAAGTCGCTCTTAATCTTCCGGATAAGCAAGAACAAAAGGAATTCGTACCGCTTACCACCGAGCAAGCATCGTTGTATGAGCAACTGATTAAAGATACATTCACTGATATCGAACAACTATCTGCCTTTGAAAGAAAAGGCATCATCCTCCAGATGCTGAATAAGCTAAAGCAGCTTTGCAATCATCCAGCTCTTTACTTAAAAGAAATGGAAAAGGAAAACATCATGAAGGCACCTAACCGATCTGGCAAACTCGAGAAGCTGACCGAGCTTATCGATGCTGTCCGCGAACAGGATGAAAGCTGTCTCATTTTCACACAATATATCGGGATGGGCAATATGATTAAAGAATTGCTGGAAAAAAGATATGGCTTTGAAGTGCCATTCCTGAATGGGAGTGCGAACAAGAAGCAGCGTGATGAAATGATCACCAGATTCCAAGATGGGGATTTCCCTATTTTCATACTCTCGTTGAAAGCAGGCGGCACTGGGCTTAATCTTACAGAAGCAAACCACGTGATTCACTATGACCGCTGGTGGAACCCAGCTGTTGAAAATCAAGCCACCGACCGTGCTTACCGAATTGGGCAGCAACGTTTCGTTCACGTTCATAAACTAATCTGCACAGGAACCTTGGAGGAAAAAATCGACCAGATGCTTGATAAAAAGCAAGCCCTGAACGATGAGATCATCAGCAGTGACAACTGGATCACCGAACTTTCCACAGAGGAAATCAAGGACCTGGTTGCTCTTCAATAAACCCACTCTCACGATCTGAAGATGAATGAGGGCAGGTTGTTAACTTATAAGGTAAAAAAGGGGGATGCAATTCGATATGCATTCCCCTTTCCTTTTATACATAAGCGTCCTGTAACTGTATTGAACACCTGGTATAGCCAGGTTCAAATACATGTCTTTTATCAAAAAATCGATTTAACCATATAAAGAGCTGTGATCCAAATGATGATTGCAGAAATTTTATTTAATATTCTAAGGAATTTCCCGGATGTATCAACCTTTTTCAGCAATCGTCCCGCAAGACATAATCCATGGAACCAGCACCATGACACAAAGATGCATGTTGCGGTGAAAATCATTTTATCTTTTCCTGAATAAACAAGTGAGCTCGAACCGATTACACCTATCGTATCCAAGATTGCATGCGGATTCAGTAATGATACGGATAACGCAAATACAATTTGTTTTTTGGTCGACATCTGCATGGATTGGGCACCTGACTGTGAGTTTGATTTGGCAAACCAAATCTGAAATCCCATATACAATAAAAATATAACTCCGATTATGATTAATGTAAGGCGCAACCAATCATATTGCATGACAACCAACGATACACCTAAAATGGCTAACAAAATGAGCACTGTATCACAAATTGCAGCTGTTATCGTTGCTGGCAATGCTTTTTTTATTGTAGGCTGGATTGCTCCTTGATTAAAAATGAATACATTTTGCACTCCCAACGGAAGTATCAACCCTAATGCCAATAATAATCCATGAAAGAATGGCCCCATACGAATACCCCCTTCCTTCAAATTCAGTATAATAAAAAAAACAAAGGAATTGACCATCCAATTGGTTGGTATTCAAACCAACCAATTTTTAAAGAATATAGAACATGAAAGGAGTAGTTTTCGTATGTTCATCGAATGGAGACCAAACCGGACTTCCGACCAATCACTTCACCTGCAAATAGTAGATTGGATCAAACAACAAATTACACGAGGGGAATGGCCAGTTAGTACCAAGCTTCCATCACAACGCTCATTGGCCGACTCATTTGGCGTAAACCGAAGTACCATCATCACAGCCATAGATGAGTTGATTGCAGACGGGTTATTGGAAACCAAGGTTGGGTCCGGCACATTCGTTTCCAATAATACATGGAATGTGCTCGTCTCCGGCAAACAGCCCGACTGGAAAAACTATGTCCGGAATGGTCTTCATGAACCTAATTTAAAAACGATTCAGGACATTAACCAGCATGAAACGGACACTGCCATCATCAGATTAGGCACGGGCGAACTATCCCCAACTCTATTGCCTGCAAAACAAATCGAAAAGACGTTGCGATCCACTTCTTTTGATGCCCACTCTTTAGGCTATTCCGAACCCAAGGGTGATAAGAGACTTCGTCAATGTATAAGTGCTTATTTAGAAACAAAAGGGATCAACGCGAGTCCCGGCTCCCTCATGGTCGTTTCTGGCGGGCTTCAGGCACTCCAGTTGATATCAGTTGGTTTACTTCAAAAGGGATCGATGATTTTACATGAATCCCCTTCCTATTTAAATTCCGTTCACCCTTTTCAATCTGCGGGCATGCACTTAGTAGGTTTAACCATACAAGGCCGGGAAAGTATCCCGACACAAATAAAGCACATCAACGGAAGGAAGAAAGCGTCACTGTTTTATACTGTTCCAACATTTAATAATCCAACGAATACTACATGGTCAAAAGAAGAAAGGCTTAACCTCCTATCACTATGCAAAAAGGAACAGATCCCGATTATTGAAGATGACGTATATAGTGATTTGTGGTTTGATAATGAACCACCGCCTCCATTAAAATCCCTTGATGAGAATGGCCTTGTATTGCATATTGGCAGCATGTCCAAAACATTAAGCCCTGGATTGCGTATCGGATGGATTGCTGGCCCAGTAACTGTGATTGAACGTTTAGCGGACATTAAAATGCAAATGGATTACGGTTCAAGTGCACTATCCCAGCACCTTGTGGCAGAATGGTTAGCAAATGGGCAATATTCAAAGCATTTAGAGTGGCTAAGGCATGAGTTGATAGGACGCAGAGATTTTACATTAACTCTTCTCAATCAATATTTTAAGGAACTGGCTGAATGGCAAATACCTAAAGGCGGATTTTACATATGGTTAAAATTATGTAAACCGATCGTGAATCCAAACCTTTTCAAGCAAGCGATAAAGGAGAACATACTTCTTAATCCGGGATACATATACGAACCAAATAACCATACACATATACGGCTTTCATATTCATACGCCTCAAAGGAACAATTAGCTTATGGCATCCAAACCCTTTCAAAGATCATTAGGCGGTTAGTTTGACGCCTTGAAGGATTGGAGACGCATTAATGGAGCTGCTGTGGCAGCTCCATCCTTATTGAGTAAAGTAACTTTTCGTATGAATTATTCGGAAATCTCATACCTTCAACGTCCTGCCGAATAATGTTAGGGATTTCATGGCGTAGCAGCTTTCACTTTTACGTTCCGCTCTTTTTGCTGGATGATGAAAAAAGAATGGTGATAGCCATGATTGATCATGATATGGTCGAGGATTGCAGTAAGCGCTTCACCCTTATTCGGCTGATATGTCTCTGAACTTTCCTCAATGATGATTTTTTCTTGGTGGGGGTCATAATTAATAGATGTTTTTGCACCTTCTTCAAAAAAAGAAAGGGTTACCTCCTGACATAGAGGAAAATCCTGATAAGGTGAATCTGAACGGGGATTCTTTTCAAAGGGAGAATGGACATGCTGAAGCGCATCAAAGAAACTCGTTTTTGTAAGATATGACCTTTCGCTTCCTTTCCTTTCGAATTTCACTGTAATTCCAAGACTACCTACTGTATTGCTAGATTTCTTCTTAAAATTCATACATACCCTCCTTTTTACAGATTCTTTATACCTAATTCTTTTATCCTATTCGATATACCTGCCGAATAATGAAAAAACTTCCTCACTAATAGATTTCCATATTAGCACGGTGAAAACACAGTAAACTACTCCATAAACTACTAAAGAATTCATACTTCAAATCCATAATCCGGAAATCTTATTACGCAAAAACAGCCCTCTTGGATAAGAGGGCTGTTTTTCATTATTTTTTAGCTTTATTGATGTTAAAGGATTTCTTCGATTCATTTCCTGCAAGATCGGTCACCTTAAATTCAATCTTGTTGTTGCCTGTTTTAAGCGGCAGCTCCAAATCCTCTATCTTCTTCTTGTAGGCACGCATTTTGTATGGTTCCTTGAATTCATGATAGAATACTTCGCTTCCGTTCAGATAAAGGCGGATTTCATCGAAATTATCCTCTACCGTCACGTCCACTTTTGGATTCTTTCCTTTGGCTCCCACTGTTTCCGGCACACCCTTCACTTTTAACCCTGGCTTTGTTGTATCGACCATTATCGTCCGTTTAAAGGAAACCGTGTTATCCCATTTATCGGTTGCTTTAACCGTGAAGCTTTGGACACCATCTGCAAATTTCTTTTCATATGAGAATTGATATTTATTATTCGTCTTGTTATACGTTACAGGTACCGTTTTATTGTCGATTTTAAATTCCGTTATTTCCGACGCTTCTTCAATTTCTCCAGTTATTTTGATTTTAGTTTTATTGTTCACGCTCAAGGCTTCAGGGCTCTTGATCTTTACAGCTGGTGCATGGTTATCGATCGGAGCCGAATCGCTTGCTAATTCGGCTTCAGCCGTTTTTTCATTACCTGCATAGTCAATAGCCACAACCTGAACCTTTTCCCCTTTTACATCAGGCAGGGTGAATTGTTTCGCATTCGCCGGGAGCGGTTCTTCCATGATGGATGCTCCATCGACTTGTACATCGTAATAAGCAAGCCCTGAACCATTCAAATTATCCTTACCTTGGATGGTCAATACATTGCCTTTTTTCGAAATCTTGACTGTCGGCTTTACCGTATCGACTTTGATAGGCATTTTAAACGTCTGCCATTTCGCACCCTCGTAATCTATCATCGCTTTGATTTCAAAATAATAGACCCCATCCTTGGCGAGTGCATTATTGATCTTACCGTCCCATTTACGGGCTGGATCCAGGGTGTATGCGGTCCCTTGTCCGCCATCATAATAGTCCTTACGTACATTATTCTCTGTGCGAAGTTTCCGGATTGATTTGTTTTCACCATTCAATATATTGTATTCTACCTTTTTCGCATTCCTTAAGAATGATAGGACAGGCACGAAGTCATCCTGTGCACCATCACCATTTGGGGAAATCGCAATATTTTTGCCATTGAATGTTTTCCCCGCAGGGTCATAGCCAAGATAAGTGAAATCTTCACCTGCTGTAGAAACTCCTCCTGCCATGCCATAGAAGGACTCTTTGTCATATTTAGTGCCATCCAGGATCGGGGCTTTGTCCCACTCCCCTTTAAATCCTACATACGGTACATTCAGTTCCGGATTCGTATCGGCTGGATCCTTCAACGAAATGAACCCTTCAACGAAATATCCGTTTGGAAAGACCTCGTCAATGTCTACAAGAGTCTGCAGGTCATCACTGAGTACCTTTGCATCGGATATGTCAACTTTCACTTCGAATGTAACCGATTTTTTTGCAGGAACGGTAATCTTATTTGTGCTTTTATTATTGATTTTAATCGAAGCATTCTTAATTTCCTGTGCTTCCAGCTCGTTAGCGGTATAACCGAGTTGTCCCTGGATTGCATAGTCTGTTTGGATATTTCCTTTTACATCATACTTGACCGCTTTGTTGCTGAAGTTTTCAACCTTTAAAGTAAAGGCGAACTTATTGCCGATCTCCTTCATTGCAACCTTCGCTTCTTTCGTGAATGCCTCGGTCACGACAGCAGGTGTGGACAATGCGGAATTCAGCTGCATGACCCCGGCTCCCTGCCTGCGAGGCGAGTAAGGGTTTTCCCAGTCAAAGGCCTTATTGACGACACCCTGATCCGTCAATGGTTTTGAAGTATTCATCATCAGGTTTTTCGCTAAATTCGCCCGGGCAGATCCGTTTAATTTAAATTCTTTATCCACTCGTTCAAGAACCAGTGCCGAGCCGCCGGAAACATGTGGTGCCGCCATCGAAGTTCCGCTCATCATACCATATTCATCGTTGTTCAGCGTTGAATAAATTTGTCCGCCCGGAGCAGTGATTTCCGGTTTGAAATCCAGGTTCGGTGCGACTCCCCATGAACTGAATGAGCTCATTTTCCCTGCTTCTGGATTTACAGCTTTTGTTTTATCACCATTAAAGGTAACCTTCACCTTTTCACCATCCGTTAAGGCTGCTTTCAGCTTTGCACCATCCGATTTCAACATGAACAGCTGGGGAATGGTGATGCTTGGATCAGTGGCCATGGAAATATATCCGTCAGCATTATTATAAATGATGACACCTGCCGCTCCTGCTGCCCGGGCATTTTGCGCCTTTTCAATAAAAGAAAGCGTACCGCGCTCGATGAGGGCGAACTTGCCTTTAACATCCACTTTGGAAAGCTCCTCCGGCGTCCCAAGCCCTGCAGCCACCAAGTCATATGTTT
Source organism: Peribacillus sp. Aquil_B1 (assembly GCF_022603275.1). NCBI lineage: Bacteria > Bacillati > Bacillota > Bacilli > Caryophanales > Bacillaceae > Peribacillus > Peribacillus sp. Aquil_B1. The sequence continues at coordinate 351,895 of NZ_JAKXEE010000003.1, forward strand.
TAACCTTCAAAGCATTGGGATGTACGCTTGAAGCCGACATGAACGGAGCTTTACCTGCTTGTCCGTTTATATCATAAGTCGCTGCATCCAAATCCATATAGTTATTCTCTACCGATGCCACTTGTACAGAATCATAAGCAAGCCCAGGTGAACCTGAAACGCCAATATCCGGGTTCGAGGCTGATGGGTTTGCAAATCCATTTCCAAAGTGCGCCGAGTTTCCTGCTGAAATCGACATGAGGATCCCATTATCAACAGCCCTGGATACCGCCTGCTGCTCCGGATCTTCTGCCGATACAAAACCTGCAGTGGAGCCAAGGCTCATATTCAGCACATCCGCCCCAAGGATGATGGCATCGTCAATCGCCTTAATGTATATATCGCCCCATGTTGACTGCATGTCAGGATCATTCCCGAAGACCTTTAATGCAAGCAGCTGGGCTTCAGGAGCAACCCCTTTAATGCCGCCGTTCTCTTCATCTCCATTGGCACCAGCCGTACCTGCTACATGCATTCCATGCATGGAAGCCCCTTCACCAAGGTCGAGGATTTCTTCGTTTTCATCCATGTAATTGTATCCATAAGGTACCTTCGCCGTATAATAATTGCCTAATAGATGGCTAGACTCCTTCATCCCGCTTATTTCACTTTCAGTCAGTTCTGCCTTATTCTCATTATTCAGGACCATATCACGGTGAGATGGGTCGATTCCAGTATCGATAATCCCGACAACCATCCCTTCCCCTTTATATCCATATTCCCGCCAAGCTTCCTGGGCTTGGACAAGTTCTTTACTATAAAGCATTTCGGGTTTTTCTACAGGACGTTCATATTCATTCGCAATATGTACTTCAGCAACTTCAGGCATGGCTTCCACCTTTTTGATTTCACCATACTGAAGTTCACCACTGAACCCATTGACGACTGTCGTAAAACTTTCAAGTTCCTTGAAAGCTATTTTTTTCTCTTTTACCTTTTTCTTTAATTTTTTCTGATTAGCTAGTTTTTCGGATTTTAATTGTTGTTTCTTAATTTTTGATAACTGTTTAAAAAGTTTCCCTTCTTTCGAAGCTGTTTCTATTGCCGGGGCATCCTTCATCTCTACGATGACCCTGACCTTCTCATTGCTTTTGTATTTCTTCCCCAAATCATTTTTCTTCAGCTTTATAATACTTTCCTGATTCTTCTTACCTGCACCGCCCGAGCCTGTTGGGGGATCTGGGAGCTTGGCTGCGGAAACGCTTGCAGTAAATACTAATAGAAAGATTGCTAGAATGGACAAGCTGCGTTTAATCAATGAACTTTCCTCCTCTAAAATAAGTAATTTTTGGAATATTCTTACTGAGTATAAAAGTATCACAACTTTTGGGGTGATTTTAAGGGGTAATAGTCACTATTTTCCTATTTGGTACTAGGATTTTTTTATTATTTTTCATATTTTTATAGATTTACAAGATAAACGACAAAAAGATGGTGATGTTAAACTAACATCACCCTTTTACTTCTAGTTTTTCATTCTCGGATCCAAGGCATCGCGCAGCCCATCCCCCATTAGGTTAAATCCGAGTACCGTAAGCATGATCGCAAGCCCAGGGAAAAGAACCGTCCATGGTGCTTGAATGATGAACGCCCTGGAATCGGCGAGCATTTTTCCCCACTCTGGTGCTGGCGGCTGTGCACCGAGACCGAGAAAGCCGAGTGCTGCACACTCAATGATGGCAGTTGCAATCGCCAAGGTACCTTGAACGATAATCGGAGCAAGGCTATTCGGAAGGACGTGATGAAGGAGAATGCGGCCATCCCCCATTCCAATTGCCTTTGCAGCCGTTACATATTCCTCTTCTTTCACCGTTAAGACCCGTGAACGTAAAAGCCGTCCGAATATCGGAACATTGACGATGGCTATGGCAATAAGTGCGTTGCGAAGGGAGGGCCCCAAAACGGCAACGACAGCAATGGCAAGCAAGATACTTGGAAAGGCCAGAATAATGTCAAAGATCCTCGATATGATCGTATCTATCCACCTGCCGTAATAACCGGCAATGATCCCCAAAAAAGAACCAACCACGACAGATCCGGCAACGGATAAGAAGCCGACCCCTATTGATATGCGCGAGCCATAAATGACCCTGCTCAAAATATCCCTGCCAAATTCATCGGTTCCGAACCAATGCTCCGCAGACGGGGCCAAATGTTTATCACTTAGCTTTTGCCCTTCAAATGAATAAGGTGCTATAAGGGGCGCGAAGATGGCGATTAAGATGAAAAATGAAACAATCCCCAGACCCACAATGGCTACCTTATTTTTCCTAAAGCTTTTCCAGCCTTCCTTCCAGGGAGAGATGACTTTTTCCTCTGCCTCTTTCGGAGGAAGGATTGGCGAAGTATTCGTTGCTATTTCAGGCATGAGTTTCCCTCCCTATTTATACTTAATCCTAGGATCGATCGCTGCGTACAACAAGTCCACAACTAGATTAATCATGACAAACAAAAAGGCGATGACGAGAATTCCGGACTGTATCACCGGATAATCCCGAGATAGGATTGCATCATAAATATATGTACCGATACCTGGCCATCCAAAAATATTTTCCGTCAATATGGCGCCGCCTAAAAGTAATCCTGTCTGCAAACCGATAACCGTCACAACTGGAATCAAGGCATTCTTAAAGGAATGCTTGTAAACAACCCAAAACATTTTCATTCCTTTAGCACGAGCCGTACGAATGAAGTCCGATCTCATAACTTCCAGCATGGACGAACGTGTCATCCTTGCAATAATCGCCATCGGAATCGTCGCAAGCGCTATCCCCGGCAAAATGAGATGTTTGATCACCTCGAAAAACTGATCAACCCTGCCAGCCATGAGTGTATCTATCAAATACAGGCCGGTTATGGCCTCAACGGGATCCCTGATATTGTCCCGCCCTGTCGTCGGAAGTAAATCCCATTGAATTGAAATGATGTATTGCTCCATTAATCCCAGCCAGAAAATAGGCATGGACAAACCAATCAACGCAATCACCATTGCAACATAATCAAACCATGAGTTTTGGAACCAAGCTGATATTATCCCTGCATTCACACCTATGACCACGGCGATGATCATGGCGATCAAAGCCAGCTCTATCGTTGCCATTAAGTATGGCCCAATTTCTTCCGAAACTGGACTATTCGTTTTTAACGATACACCCAGATCACCCTTTAACAGGCCTGATAAGTAATCCCAAAATTGAATGAACCAAGGTTTATCCAGACCAAGTTCCTTTGTCATTGCAGCGACTGCCTCTTCCGTTGCTTGCTGCCCTAAAATCACCTGTGCTGGATTTCCAGGAATCGCCCGAATCATCATGAATACAATAAACGCCATTCCTAGTAACACTGGAATGAGAGATCCTAAACGTCGTACGGTATAGGAAAACAAAACAATCACCCGCCTTTTAAATAAGGGTCCTTCGAAGTGCCCTCGATCATTTTGAAGTGCATTCCATAACAAAACCGGGAAGCATGCAAGACTCCATACTACCCGGTTCGTACGGTTAATTTTCTAGAGATACATTAACAAGGGATTGTGAACCAGTCGGATGTGGAACAAACCCTTTGACCGTCTTAGATCCGGCTAACTGCGGTAAAGAGTGTACAAGCGGAACCCATGGAGCTTCATCATGGATGATTTCCTGTGCTTTTCCATACAATTCATTACGTTTGGCTTCATCTGCCGTGGACTGAGCTTCGATCAGCAGTTTATGGACTTCGTCGTTTGCGTATCGGGCATAGTTATTGGAGCCGATATTATCTTTATCCAATAATGTATAGAGGAAGTTATCCGCATCTCCATTATCGCCTGTCCAGCCCATCATGAAGGATTGGGCTTCACCAGCCTGCACTTTCTCTAAATATGCAGCCCATTCGTATGAAACGATATTCGCTTCGATGCCGACTTGTTTTAGACTTGCTTGAATGGCTTCAGCCACTTTTTGACCATCAGGCATATATGGGCGCGGTACCGGCATAGCCCATAGGTCCATTTTAAATCCGTCTTCAAGTCCAGCTTTTTTCAACAGTTCTTTCGCTTTTTCTACATCGTAATCATAGTCTTCGACTTTGTCATTGTAGCCGGAAACGGATGGCGGCATAGGGTTCTTGGCAGGCTCTGCTGTGCCTTCATAAAAATTATCAATGATTTCCTTTTTGTTGATCAAATGCGAAATGGCTTGACGCACTTCTTTCTTGTCGAATGGCGCTTTCTCAACATTGAAAGCAAAGTACCCGACGTTCATGGATGCACGTTCGAATATTTGCAGGTTTTCATCTCCTGTAACCTTACTGATATCACTTGGATTCAACCCGTCCATCAGGTCGATTTCACCCTTGATTGCAGCATTTAAACGCGCAGAGTTATCTTTAATGACCTTAAACGTGATTCCATCAAGTTTCGGCAGTCCATCTTGCCAATAGTCATCGTTTTTCACCACTTCAATCGTATCGCCAGGTTTCCATGATTTGAATTTGAAAGGACCTGTACCAGATGGATTTTTAGTGAAGTCGTCACCCTCTTTTTCAATTCCATCAGGACTGGCTATTGCAAATGTAGGCATGGCAAGGTTTTTCAGGAACGGAGCCTGCGGACGATTCAAAGTGAATTCCACCGTGCTGGCATCAATCGCTTTTACTTCTTTGATAACATGGCCTTCATCCCCTTCAAATCCTCCGAACATGGAGGCATAGTACGCAAATTTCCCCTCATCCTTACTTTGTGCCCAACGTTGAAAGTTTTTTACGACCGCATCTGCATTGAAATCCGTACCATCATGGAACTTGATTCCGGTCTTCAATTTGAATGTATATGTTTTTGCGTCATCGGACACTTCCCATGTCTCTGCAAGACCCGGTTTGATTTCCGTATCATCTTCCCCATATTTCACAAGCGTTTCAAAGATCTGTTGAGTGACGATGAATGATTCCCCATCGGTTACGATAGCTGGGTCAAGACCGACAGCGTCTCCCCCTTTACCGTATATCAATACGCCGCCCTTCGCTTCACTCGATCCCCCTTTATCATCATCTTTCTCTTTTGATGTAGATGAGGAGCATCCCGCAAGCGCTAGCGAAAGAGCCAGGATACCAGTCAGCAATAATGCCAAAGTTTTCTTCATATTCTTCCCCCTTATTATTTGCGAATTTATGTATACGTCGTGTCAATTGTATAAATGACAAGCAACGTAGTGACCAGGTTTATGTTCATTCAGGATTGGCTTTTCCGTTTTGCATTCTGCCATCGCCTTCGGACATCTCGTATGGAATGGACAGCCGCCGGGCGGGTTTGATGGGCTTGGAACATCTCCCTGCAGGATTACCCTATCCCCCTTGTATTCCACATCCGGGATCGGCACGGCTGATAATAAAGCCTGCGTATATGGGTGAAGCGGATCTTCATAAAGTCCTTCACTTTCCGTCAATTCAACTATATGTCCCAGGTACATGACGCCTACACGGTCGGAGATATGTCTTACCACCCCAAGATCATGGGCAATGAACAAGTAGGTCAAATCAAAATCTTCCTGCAAATCCTGCAACAGATTCAAGACCTGTGCCTGAATCGACACATCCAGTGCAGAAACCGGTTCATCTGCAATGATCAGTTTTGGGTTGACTGCAAGTGCCCTCGCGATGCCAATACGCTGCCGCTGCCCCCCACTGAATTGATGCGGATACCTTTTAGCATGGTAACTGCTTAAGCCCACAACCTTAAGAAGTTCCTGTACACGGGCTTTTCGTGCCTTTTTATCTTTAACCCCATGAACGATGAGCGGTTCTTCCAATATTTTCTCAATAGTATGCCTTGGATTGAGGGAAGCGAATGGGTCCTGGAAGACCATCTGCATTTCACGGCGCATCTTTCTCATTTCACCGGCAGATAAAGCCGTCAGGTCCTTTCCTTCAAAATAAACATTACCCTCACTCGGCTCAAGCAATCGAAGCAGTAATCTTCCCGTCGTCGACTTTCCGCAACCGCTTTCACCGACAAGTCCTAAAGTTTCCCCTTTATAAATGGAAAAGGACAAACCATCAACTGCCTTGACCTCTCCAATGGTCTTTCCCAGAACCCCTCCTTTAATCGGAAAATGCTTCTTTAGGTTTTCTACCTTAACCAATGTTTGACTCATGCAAGGCAGCTCCTTTCCCATCTTCATACAGCCAGCAGCGAACATGCTGACCCTCATCGAATTTCAATAGAGACGGGGTCTCATTTATACATTGCTCCATGGCATGGGAGCACCGAGGGGCAAACTGGCACCCGAGGTTGCTTGTCCCAGGTTTTGGCACATTACCAGGTATTGAGTAAAGGCGCTCTTTCTTTATTCGCATATCCGGAATCGATTGAAGTAAACCGACCGTATAAGGATGTTTAGGATTTTGGAAAATCGTTTGCACATTTCCTTCCTCTATTACCTTGCCGGCATACATGACAATGACACGTTCACACATTTGCGCAACTACGCCAAGATCATGGGTAATCATCATGATTGCCGTGTCTGTTTCTTTATTTAAATTCTTCATTAATTCTAGGATTTGTGCCTGAATCGTCACATCCAAAGCCGTTGTAGGTTCATCGGCTATAAGAAGTTTCGGCTCACAAATCATGGCCATGGCTATCATGACCCTTTGTCTCATTCCGCCTGAAAGCTGATGCGGATATTCATCGAGCAATTCCTCGGCACGGCCAAGCCCAACCAGCTTCAACATTTCCACCGCTCTTTGGCGAGCCTGCTTTTTGTTCCATTTTTTATGTATTCGAAGCGTCTCCACCAACTGCTCGCCAATAGTGAACACGGGATTCAAGCTTGTCATCGGTTCCTGAAATATCATCGCTATATCATTCCCGCGAATTTTTCTCATTTTCGCTTCCGAGGCATTTGCGATGTTCTCCCCTTTGAAAAGGATTTCTCCCTCCACCTTACCAGCCGGTGAAGAAACCAGACCCATGATGGACAAAGATGTTACGCTTTTTCCGCATCCCGATTCTCCCACGATCCCTAAAACCTCACCAGGATTGACATGAAAATCGATTGAATTCACGACAGGAATCACCCCATCGTCAGTACGAAAACTGGTTTGCAGTCCATTCACCTTAATAATTGGCTCGTCCATCAAATCACTTCCTATATATAACTTTTTTTCCAATTATATTATTGGGTTTATTATTGCATCAAAATTAAGATATTACAATATATTTTCTAAAAATTCTAATTTAACAGAATTATTTTTTATTTTTTTCTATTTCCACACTTTTTGGCACACAAAAAAAGACTGCAGATTTGCAGTCTTTACAAGAGGGGAAACAGATAAATCGATTTTTCGAGGGTAAATCGGGGTTTCCAGCCGAGGAAGAAGCTATATTAGCTTTGGGGAACGATTGGATGAAAATGAATTCTATATACTACAGTAAAGTTTTTAGTAAATAGTGCTGAAATTCTGTCCATTTATTTTTCATTATGGTCATATAAATACTTTTTTTGTTTCCTATGTTATAAGCGTAAAATTGATTGATCCTATTATTGACGGAATAAATCACTAATGGTTTTTCCACTACTCATTTTATTGAAAACAATTTTTTTGCTTCTGTCCGGATTCGGGCCGCCATGCCTAAAACTATAAACCAATATGTTCAAAATCCTTGGGCTTAACATCATTTTGTTTAGACCCAATGAATTGAACCCTCTCTGCGACCACTTCAGTTACATATACATATTTACCCTCCTGATTTTCGTATCTCCTGGTTTGTATTCTGCCAGTTATGCCGATTATGGCACCTTTTTTACAATATTGAGCAGTATTTTCAGCAGACTTTTTCCATATGATACACTGTACAAAGTCGGCCTCATAGTTACCGACAGTATTACGGAAGTTCCGGTTGACTGCTAAAGTGATATTGGAAACAGCCTTGCCATCCGGTGTGTATCTTAATTCGGGATCCTTCGTAAGCCTGCCAACGAGGGTAACCTGGTTAATCATTTTTTCACTCCTTCCTCTTTAATATGCTTTAATCATACTCCTTCTTCCATTGATTAAAAAATGGAGGAAATGGTCTTATTACACCATTTTTCTTTATAAAAAACCGTTTAACTGATGCAAAATCATTTTTTATTGATTAAAATCAGGTAAAGAAACAAATAGTTAACAAAATTAAATATTTTGCAAATTTTTATTCTATCCTTCATAATTTAGACAAATGTTGGGTTTTCATTTCATTAAGGGACTTTTTTTTAGTATGATATAATTACCTTTAAAAGGATTAATCGATAAGTACCATTTCAAAATTTACGTTTAAGAGAGGTAATTACCGCTCTTTCTTGCAAGAAACGGAGGAATTAGATGAAATCATTTAAATTGATCTCGTTGCAAATTGTAACTGAAAATTTTAACTTGATTGATATTGCATTAACAGATGGATTGATTATAAATAAAGAAAACGACGCTAGATCATGGTTACTGGAAGCCTTTGTAGAAGAAAATCATTTCAAAGAGCTTGAACCTTCACTTCCCGATATAAACGGAGAGGTGTATATCCAGGCCGTCATTACCAACAAGGATAATGAACCGGCTTTGTTTCACACTGTACTACGCACCATAAGAAAAGTTGGCAGCCATTACAGCCTTCTATTCGTTGGTCACATTCAAAAAACACGGAGCAAATATGCAGAACTCCTTCTTGAAGATTTGGTCCAAAAAGGTCTCGTCGGCGATGAATTAATAAAAGAGTTCAAGCAAAAAATCCGCTCAAAGCCTAAATTAGCAACCAATAAATAAAAACCCTTCCCTTAATTCCCATCCCTAATCGAATGCACACAAAAAAAAGACTGACTTAGACGAATAAGGATACAAATCCTCTTCTTACCTAAGCCAGTCTTTGTCATTCTGCTAATTACTTATTGTCGTCGCCTTTTTTCTCAGCATCTTCAATCAAGTCATCCGCATCATTATCGACGTTATCATCGACATCATTCTTGTCGTTGTCAAGCATTCCATCATCGTTATCGTTGTCGTTATCAAGCACGCCATCATCGTTATCGTTGTTGTTATCATCTGTACCATTGTTATCATTTTCCATGATGTTGTTATCTTCTTCTGGTGCGGGATTGTTGTTGTCATCATTATCCGTTCCACATCCAGCAAGGAACATAATAGATAATAAAGATCCCCCAAGTAGTGCAAAAATTTTCTTCATCATTTTTGGCAACCTCCCTTCTTTCTTTATCATTAGCTATTTTGCCCGAATGTGAAAATAACTTGCGTCCTATTTTAAATTTAAAAAGAAAATCTGCTATTTAAAATTGAAAATTAAAAAATGCCGGACATAAAAATGTCCGGCATTCAAAGGGAGAATAGATAGTTCTTAAAACCGCGCTTGCTTTAAAAAAGCATGCAGTGCTATTTATATACACCGCTTCACGTTTTCTTAAACCATTTTTGAATAATATAGTTAATTTATGACTATTTCCTTAACTGAAAATAAATGAATTTCTTATTTGTCACCAAAAGCAAACATGATATCGGCTTCACATGCTGTTTCTCCATCTACCGTTGCCACTGCTTTCCCTTTACCCATTGACCCTCTCATACGCACTATTTCCACTTCCAGACGCAGCTGATCACCAGGTTTTACTTGCTTCTTAAAGCGGCAATTATCAATCCCAGCGAAAAATGCAAGCCGTCCTTTGTATTCTTCCTGTTTCAAAACGGCTACAGCGCCAACTTGCGCTAATGCCTCTACAATTAAAACTCCAGGCATAACTGGATAATCGGGGAAATGGCCATTAAAGAATTCTTCATTTGCTGAGACATTCTTCAATCCTACCGCCCTTTTCCCTTCATCTATTTCAATGATCCGGTCGACTAATAAGAATGGGTAACGATGCGGAATAATTTCCTTTATTTGTGTGATATCAAGCATACTTGTTCCTCCTATGAGTTAAATATTTCAAACATAACGTAAACTCGCCCCTGTCATGATGACAGAGGCGCAGTTGCCATGTAATATAAATCCGCTAACAAAGCAACTACTTCAAAAAAACATGGAACTATGCGCCCTTGTTCACTATATCAATAATATGGGTCCATGTGGATTTTTGGAAAACATCCATTGCATGTCCCCCACCAATCACACTGTATCCTAATAGTGCCCCGGATAATACAGCAATGAAAATCAATCCGATAACAATGAGTAAACGAAGCCAAATCGGTAAAAGACGGACCCTGATTCTACGGTTCGGTTTCGCCTCAACTTCCTTTATCTCTTCTTCAATTTGTTGTCTCATTACACGATTTTGTTCCATATAGAATGTGAAAGCTCCTTTTAAGAAAACTCGCCGACTGATTTTCCCGATAAACCAGAAATTCAGCAGCTATGCAAAATGTTCGGCACGAATGATTCCCTTTGTTATGAATTCATTATAACCGATTTGCTCTAATTCCGCAGGGAGACATTTTTTTTACCAGATTCCTTAACGGATTCCATTGACTAATCCGCTCATTTGATCGGCCATCGTTACCGCTCGGGATTGAAATTGGTAAGACCGCTGCACATTGATTAGATCCGTCATTTCTTTGGAAAGATCGACATTTGAGGACTCCAGAGTGCCTTGTTGGACCGCTGCCTGGTTGCGGTAATCCCCTGTTAATGCGGTCATGATATCGTCTTCAGTAACACCCAAGGCATTGAAGTTTTTGGGCAGGCCAAGTAAATTTCCGCCTAAGCGGTCAAGAAATTGGGGTTTTCTTACCGAGACGATCCCGAGTCCGAAACTCTTTTCGCCATATTCTTCCGTATCCACTATCAATAAGCCATTTTCCGAAATCTTAATGTCTTTAATATTTCCCTCAATGAGGATCGGTTCACCATTTTCATCAAGGATTTTATGTCCTGCAGAGGTAACAAGCATCATTTGGCCGCTAGCATTAGGAGTTAAATAAAAAGCCCCGTCCCTTGTAAGCCTTGTATTGACCCCATTATCGTCCTGAACGCTTACGGTGAAGAATTGGTCCTCCCGGGTGAATGCAACATCAAGGTTGCGATCCGTCGTCTTTAAAGCTCCCTGTGAAAGGACCAATTGAGATTGGCTTATCATGGCACCTGTTCCCTGCCGGATGCCAGGTGTGGTCAACCTTCCTTTTTCCTTGGTCTCACTCGGTTGATTATTGAAACTCTGTGTCAATAAGTCATTGAAGCTCGTTTGGGACTTTTTGTAGGCAGTCGTGTCCACATTTGCGATATTATTACTTATATGATCGATTTTACTTTGAAGTTGGTTCAGCGTATTCGCCGCCGTCATCATCGTCCGATTCATGGTTTTTCCCCTTACATGTTCAAATTTCCAAATCATCTTTTCCTACAGTTCAATTAAAGCCTGCCAACCTCATTGACTGCTTTATCCAAACTTTTATCATAGGCTTGAAGAACCTTCTGATTCGTCTCAAAAGAGCGATATGCCGACATCATTTCTGTCATCGTTCTCGATTGGTCAACATTGGAGCCTTCAAGAAAGCCTTGCTTAGTAGAAAAACCGACATCTGCAGCCGCGTATGCGCTAGGTAAATCCCGATCATTCACAGCCTTATATAGGCCTTCCCCATCCTTCATGAGCTGTAATGACGGATCATCCGAATAACCGATGCCAATAAGTGCGGTTTGAACATTCCCATCTAAAATAACACCGTTTTCCGCTACTGTGAACTGATCGCTATCAAGCTTGATCTTTTCATTATTTTCGTTCAATACATAATGACCCGAAGGCGTGGTCAGATAACCTTGCCCATCCAGGGTGAAACTGCCGTTACGCGTATAACGGATGGCACCATCACCATCCTGGACAGTAAAAAACACCGATCCTTGCCGACCCGTTTCTTCATTGATCGGCAGATTTTCATCAACTAAGGAAATATCCGTATTAAGCTGAGTTTCCTCCAATGTACCCTGGGTAAATAAAGGATTCGCCTCCTGTACGTATACACCCGTACTGAGCCCTCCAACCTGGGATAAGTTAGTCATGCTCAATTTGTTCTCCGTAGGAACCGTTTTACCACCTATATTGCTTAAGAGCATTTCCGGAAAAGATCTTACGCTCATTTGATCCGCCTTATACCCTGTTGTATTCGCATTGGACATATTGTTTGTGAGCAATTCTGTGCGCCTTTGCTGTGTAAGCATCCCGGAAGCAGCCGTATAAAAACCTCTTAACATCTTCTTCACTCCTCAATCTACATAACTTATCCCGTTCAATTTCTCATATCTATCTTATCGGACATGAACATCAGGATCTTAAGGAAAAGGAAAAGCATTAGGCAGAAGAATTTGTCTATATCGTAGGCTAGGTCAGATTTAAAGGAATGGTGTTAAATTTTCGACTAAAAGAAGAGGGCCTATTGCTCATCAGTACTAGAACTGCACGCACTTTCACTATGCCTCACGTTTGTCTGAACCTTAGACCCCTATCTTATGATGCGGATTTCCACCCGCTTTTTAGTTGAATTTGTGCCGTGGCAATTTATCCATATTATCAAGCATGATACCGGTTCCGATTGCTACACAATCCATTGGCTGCTCGGCAACGAGTACTGGGACCTTAAGCTCTTCGGCAAGAAGTAAATCAATCCCGTGAAGCAATGCTCCACCGCCTGTTAAGATGACGCCGCGGTCGATGATATCAGCAGAAAGTTCTGGCGGCGTCCGCTCAAGTACGCTCTTTGCAGCTTGTACAATGATGGAAACCTGCTCGCGGAGAGCCTCCTCAATTTCTTCTGAATTGACCGAAATGGTTCTAGGCAATCCCGATACCATATCGCGCCCACGGATATCGATGACTTCATTACGAGAACCAGGGAATACGGTTGCAACCTGGATTTTAATGTTTTCCGCTGTACGTTCACCAATGAGGAGCTTATACTTCCGTTTGATATAATTTAAAATTTCATTATCGAATTTGTCACCGGCCATTTTGATAGAAGAAGATGTAACGATATCCCCCATTGAAAGAACGGCAATATCCGTTGTACCCCCGCCAATGTCCACGACCATATTGCCGCTTGGTTGAAAAATATCCATACCGGCACCGATTGCAGCCACTTTTGGTTCTTCTTCAAGGAAAACTTTCTTTCCGCCGCTTTTTTCGGCAGCTTCTTTAATCGCCTTTTGTTCGACACTTGTTATGTTGGTCGGGCAGCAGATTAAAATTCTAGGCTTTGAAAGGAAGCCTTTCACATTCAATGTATTGATAAAATGCTTAAGCATCGATTCTGTTACATCAAAATCCGCAATGACACCGTCTTTTAAAGGTCGGATTGCGATGATGTTTCCTGGAGTACGGCCTACCATTTTACGAGCTTCCTCCCCGACGGCAAGAACACGGTTCGTATTCTTATCAATCGCAACTACCGAAGGCTCATTTAACACAATTCCTTTACCTTTGACATGTATAAGAACATTGGCTGTTCCAAGGTCTATCCCAATATCTCTAGCAAACATTTCTTAAATCCTCCTTGAATATCCTCACATATAACCTACTTCTGTCCTAATTGTTTATTTTACCATATTGCATTGACACAAGTAAGTATGAATTATAAATAAACACTAATATAGACTATTATTTCCTAATTTCCCAATATGTAAAAAAAACCGATGCCTTATGTACTACATTTCCGCATTTTCCCATAAAAAAAACCGGCATGGAACCGCAGTCAAGGTTGAGATAAGAGCTGACACTCACTTTCATGTCCCCTCATTCATTCCCCGATTGCCCGATTCACTTCCAATTGCCGGAATGATTCAAGTATCATTTAACGATTTCTTCTTCTCTTTCAGAACGTTTATATTTTAATTTTGTCGCTTCTCCACCTCTAAGGTGACGAATGGATTTATGATAATCCAATATATCCTTCACTTCGTTAGCCAAATCAGGATTAATTTCTGGCAGCCTCTCAGTTAAGTCTTTATGCACTGTGCTTTTAGAGACCCCGAACTCTTTTGCAATGACGCGGACTGTTTTTCTAGTTTCCACGATATACTTTCCTATCTTGATAGTTCTTTCTTTGATGTAATCGTGCACACCACTCGACCTCCCCAGATTGGATGTGAGAAGTGTGAAATGAGATTCGTATTTTTCGAATCGAATACCGCTGCCCTATAAACAATGAAAGATAGAATTATTCACCTATTAGATAATTTGTAATAAACGATTCCTCACCTCAAACACTCTCTTTGCATGGTTTATAACATCTTATTAGCTTGGTTAAGAATATATGCCTAATGGGACAGGAGGTTTGGATTTATTTCTGATTTTCATCTCTTTCTTTTTCTTAAGAGCAAATTATTTCCCGAGAAATTTGTCAGAAATTCAAAGGTTTCAGCATATTGTCCAATATTTCCTCGAAAGAAAAAAGGGAAGCCGTTCAAAGTGAACGGCTTCCCTTTTACCAAATTTTCAGTTGTTGTCATTCGTAACGCTCTAGGTTTTTGTTTTGATTTTATTAAAAATCTTAATTTTAATTAGATTGATTTAACGAATCTTTTAAGGAATCGCTTTCTTCAGTTGTACCTTCACCAGGGGCAGAGCCTTCCTCATCAGTGCCATTCTCTAAATCAGTGCCCTCTTCAGATTCGTCAACTGCAGGCGCTTCTTCTGTGCCAGTTTCAGACTCTTCGACTGCAGGCGTTTCTTCTTTATCAGCTTCAGATCCTTCAACTGCAGGTGTTTCTTCTTTATCAGCTTCAGATCCTTCGACTGCAGGTGCTTCTTCTTTATCAGCTGAATTTTCAAGTTCGCTGCCTTCAGCTTCAGTTGCCGATTGGATCGCAGAAGCTTGTTTATCAACAAAATCAAGTGGGTTTAACGCAATGTTATCTTTTCTGATTTCGAAGTGGACATGTACGCCAGCCTCTTCATTGATTTGGCTTTTTCCAGCTGTAGCAATTGCTTGTCCTTGTTTCACTTTGTCACCGACTGCAACCTTAATGTCTTTAACAGATTGATAACGGGTAACGACACCATCTTCATGCTCAACTTCAACTAAATTTCCAAGTAACGCATCGTCTTGAACTTTCGTTACATTTCCACTTAAGGAAGCTTTTACATCGAAAGACTTTCCATCTTCCATTGCAATGTCTATCCCTTTATTTTGCTCATATCTATTGTTGTAGAAAACCAATGCTTCTTCTTGTGCCTTTTCATCCGCATTCACATCATAAAACTGTTTCTTGATAACCGTTTTGTCTGCATTGGCTACAGGCATCTTGATTGTCTCAAGATTACTATTTACCTCTACAGAAGGCTCACCATAGTTTTTTCCTGTTTCAGCTGATTCCTCTTTGCCATCTTTAGCTGAATCATTAAAACTATTTTGTAATAAGAAGGCCGCGGCTAAGATTATGGCTGCACTTGCGATATAGATTGCTGATAATGCCCAACGTTGCTTTAGTATACGTCGGATTGTGGAAGTTGGTTTCTTTTCTTCCTCTCTCATATTAATCACCTCAGCAATCATTCTGAACATTTTGTTAAGATTATATACATTCAGGAAAAAAATTTTTTAGATTTATTTTGTGGAAATGAAACCGATTTTATTCGCGGAATGGTAAAATGTTTGATATCTTACTGTTGAAGGATGTTTAAATCATGAAAAAAGCTTTTAAACTTGTGTTAACGTTATTGCCTTTCCTATATATGATTGCCATTTGGATAATGTCGAGCAACCCCGATGATATGATTCTTGATCTTCCATCATCGTCAATTGACCGATTTATCAAAGAGGCACTTCATCTGGTCGAATTTGCCCTTTTGTATATACTATTAGTTTCGGCCCTCGCCGCAAACAAAAAAATGAAACCGGGTTTAAGCCTGTTGGCTGCCCTTGTAGCTTGCCTTTACGGAGTTATTGATGAATACCACCAATCTTTCGTCCCATACCGCTCCTCTACCTTAATAGATGTCATTAAAGATATCATTGGAGTAGCTGCAGTCTATTTTCATGTCCAATATCATTATTTCAAGCGTAAACGGGGCTTTTTGACGATTATAGAAAAATTAAACGAAAAAAAATGAGAGATGGATCCCCCCATCTCTCATTTTTTTGCCGTCATCGTATTCAGCCACTTACTTGAAGACTGAACTTTGACGCCTTTATAATAATATTTAACGATGTCTTCATAGGTTTTTCCTTCCCTTGCCATGCCATTAGCACCGTACTGGCTCATTCCAACTCCGTGTCCGGACCCTTTTGTCGTGATGACAATCTGGTTGCCTTGACGCTCCCAGTCAAAATCGGATGATGTCAGCCCGAGCTTCTCACGAATCTGTTTTCCTGTCATTTTCTTTCCTCCGATTTCCACTACACCTACGCGATTACCCGATGTTCTTTCAATAACAGTCCCTATTGATGTTCCCGAGGAAAGACTTACACCAAGTTTCTTTTCAAAATCTGCAGTATCGACAACTACTTTATTATAAAATTTTGGTGATTCTTCTTTATCCCACGGACTGGATACACTTTTTAAATAGGGAAATTCAGCTTGCCAATAGTCCTCTGAATTCTCCGTATAACCATTGCTGGTCGAAAAAAATGTGGCAGTAATCGGTTTTCCTTCATAGGTTAAGATTTGACCCGCCGTTTCCTTTATAGCCTTGTTGATTTTTTGCATCTTAGATTTATAATCAGAGCCCCACTGTTTTTTCAGCTCATCATTATTCTTATAAACTTGGTGCATGACTGTATCGCTTACATCGGCACCATCAGGCAAGCCTAATCGACTTTCGCTTATGAGCTGATTGACAATGTAGGTTCTCGCTGTCAATGCTTGTGCCTTCAGCGCTTCTTCTTCAAAATCTGCTGGCATTTCAGCTGCAACCACACCAGTTAAGTACGATTCAATCGGCAGTTTTTCAATCTTTTTTGCAGATGTGCGGTAAACGGCAACTTCTACGGAACTCATTTCATTTGCAGCTACCTCTTTACCCTCATTCTTCGCTTTCTTTTCCAATTGTTCGGTCAATTGCCCACTTGTCTTTTCATTTGAAAATGGAAGCACAAGCACTGCTGGAATCATGATAATTACGAATGCTACTGCTATGAATAGTACGATCATCGGTTTGATTGCTTTCAAATTCCTGAGCCTCCCTACACTTGTTTTCTCTGCCATAAATCCCACTCAGCAGGTTTCTTTACATAACAAATGTATGTCGAAGGACAAGCTTTTATGAATAGAAAAACGACAACTATTTATCTGTAGGCGATGACAAGACAAAAAAACCATTCACGGTTCAATGACTCGAACGTGAATGGTTTATAAGCTAACTTATGCGTTTAAATCTGCGATTTTTTTTGTTTCAGCTGGCACATCTTCGTTAATACGTTCCACATCAGCACCTAGAGCTGCCAATTTACCATGGAAATTCACGTACCCTCTGTCAAGATGCTTCAATTCTGTAACACGTGTAATGCCATCTGCAACCAATCCAGTCAGGATGAGCGCTGCTGCGGCACGTAAATCTGTTGCAGCTACTTCAGCACCTTGAATGTTAGTTGGTCCATTAACGATAACGGAACGACCTTCTATTTTAATATTGGCATTCATGCGACGGAATTCTTCAACATGCATGAAACGGTTTTCGAAAACGGTCTCCGTAATCATGCTTGTTCCTTCAGCACGAAGTAGTAATGCCATCATTTGCGATTGCATATCAGTCGGGAAACCAGGATGCGGCATTGTTTTGATATCAATGGCCTTCAAGGTTTTTGGACCGATAACGCGTAATCCATCTTCTTCTTCAAGAATTTCAACACCCATTTCCTCCATTTTGGCAATAAGGGAAGTAAGGTGTTCAGGTACAGCTCCTTGAACAAGAACATTGCCGCCAGTAAGAGCGGCCGCAGTCATGAATGTACCGGCTTCGATGCGGTCAGGTATAATCGTATGTTCAGTGCCATATAATTTATCGACACCTTCGATTCTCATCGTACCAGTACCGGCACCTCTGACTTTGGCACCCATTTTATTAAGGAGATTCGCAAGATCTACAATTTCAGGCTCTTTGGCCACATTTTCAAGAATAGTTATACCTTCAGCAAGTGTTGCTGCCATCATGATGTTTTCAGTGGCACCCACACTCGGGAAGTCAAGGTACACTCTTGCACCCTTAAGTCTGCCTTCAACCTCGGCATCAATGAAACCATTGCCGACCTTCACTTTTGCACCCATCGCTTCAAAGCCCTTTAAATGCTGGTCGATAGGACGTGATCCGATGGCACAGCCACCAGGAAGAGCAACTCGGGCCCGGCCATTCCTTGCTAGTAATGAGCCCATCACTAAAACGGAAGCTCTCATTTTACGTACATATTCAAATGGTGCTTCTTCTAATAACTCTCTTGATGCATCTACAGTTACTTGATTGTCATGAAAGGCAACATCTGCATTTAAGTTGCGCAATACTTCATTGATTGTATATACATCGGAGAGCGTAGGAACATCTTTAATGATACTTTTCCCATCACTTGCTAATAATGTTGCAGCGATAACTGGCAAAACGGCGTTTTTAGCACCTTCTACTTTAACTGTCCCGCTAAGCCTTTTTCCGCCGCGGACGATGATTTTTTCCAAAAGTATTCCCCTCCGCGTCCATTTTCTCTATATTAATATTCAAACGTTATGATTGGTGTGCCAACTACAAAGTTCGTTCGGTCACCCAATCCTTCTGTCCGTAGCCCAAACTGCAAATTTAATTTTTCTTTTGTCAAAGGTTGTTTAAACAATGTTGAATGTGCAGATATAGATGTAAAGTTTGTTTCATGCACACTCTCAATTTCCCTTGCTTGGAACATATCTAACAGGTCTTCAGTTTTAGAGTTTAAAACCGAATCCATATTATCATTGATAGACCCTTTAATACAAGAAAAAATTGAAGGAGTTCCTATAAATAGGTCATTCACCCTGTTTCGGAACGAAGCAGTAAAAAATGCCGCATTGGCTTTCTTCCACTTTTTCCCCTTCACTTCGTAAATAACATAGGTAACTTTATCAAATTTCTCTTCCGTTGTCATTATTTTGATAGACTCGGTCAGACCTGAATCGACATTGTAAGTTAACGCCTCTGCCTTCCAGCCGGAAGCATCATCTTTCCGGTGCCATTGAAATTGAGGGTATTTTCGTTTTAAAGCTGTAACTTCGCTTTCAAACTCTTGTTTAGTTGTAATCTCTTTATTTATTTCTCTAGTGAGTACAGACCAATCCTCTATGTCTAAATCTTTATCTTTTTGTAACAGTCCCACCAATTTAACTATATCTGGTTTACTTTCTGCCACAATCGTACTATTCCCAATTAAAATCACCATCAAACCAAGAAATACTATGTATGTTAACATTTTTTTGTTTAAATTAAACATGTTAAATCCCTCCCCTTTTACACATTCTTTCCAGAAGGAGAGAGATCATACTTCAAGTTTTCCGACAATTGGTGACAACTTCCCCTTAAACTGGCAGGAAGCAAAAGCGAATACAAGAGTAGAATCATATTTTGCTATAAGAAAATTCTTACAGCATATCAGTCATTACTAAACATATACGGAAGTTGATTTGCAAATCCCAGGTAGTCGAGGAAGAAATTACTTACAACTGAACCGATGGCAACCGTTAATAAAATATATAAAACCCTGGCCTTGATGACAGAATTGGATCTTAATATTTTATCAAAATGTAATGCCTGGAGAGCCCACCAGGTAACTGCGATGAAAAACAAGTGTGCAATTATTCCTGTTAAAGCCTGCTGTCCCATTGCTGAAAACATGTACATACCTCCTAACAGACACCCGAATTCTATTCTAACACAAAACCCCTGCATATTTGGAATTTAAAAGGAAGAATTGCAAAATATCTTTTTAAAACTGTAAATAGAGGCTTGATCCAATGGAACAAGCCTCTGATACAGGCATTATATCATTTACTTGAAATAAAGTCTGTAAATTCGCCAAATTGATCATGAATAAAATCAAAGGCAATATTTGGCGCCACCCCGAAAAGTATGGTGCCTATTACGCAAATGATCAACACAATGTAAAGACCCGGGCGGATTTTAATGACCTTCTCTGAATGAATGGGTCGGAAAAAGACCTGAACCAATAATCCGAAATAATACACATAGGATACAATGGTACCTGCAATCATGATTCCTGCAAGGACAAAATGTCCAGGCTCCGTTATGAATGTTCCAAGAAAAATATTAAGTTTGCCAATGAAACCTGTCGTTCCGGGGATTCCAGCAAGCGACAGGATAAATACGGTGAATGCCATGGCAAGATAAGGTGATTTCCTCCCCAGTCCTGCAAGAATGCTAATATCTTCTGACCCACTTTGGCTGGATAGCAGCTGAATGACTGCGAATACACCGATATTCATTAATACATAAGCCATTAAGTAAAACCAGACAGTATCCAGGAGAAAATATCCCCCGCCCAATGTAGCCACCGCTACAAGCAGGTAACCCGCATGGGCGATGCTTGAATAAGCGAACAATCTTTTTAAATTTTGCTGTCTTAACGCAACCACGTTTCCAATGATGATCGTCAGACCCGCTAACGAAGCTATATAGATATTATTTTTTTCCAAAAAGTCGAGCGCTCCGAACGTATCACCGGAAGCTGTTAGGAACAACGAGAGAAAAATACGCAGGATGATGACGAAACCCGCGATTTTTGAAATGACACTCAAGAAGGCTGCGACCGGTGTCGGTGCCCCCTCATACACATCCGGCGCCCACATATGAAATGGAGCGGCAGCTATCTTGAAGGCTACACCGACAAACACCATGAAGAAAGCGAGGCCCATGATGTATTGCAGCTGGCCGTCCGACATCGCAGCCATCGTCCGGCTCATTTCGCCTAGATTGACGGAACCGGTCACTCCATATAAATAGCTCATCCCGAATAAAGTGATTGCTGTGGAAATGCCTCCGTTTATCACATACTTCATGGACGCTTCGTTGGACTTCCGATCATGCTTGCGTATTCCGACCAATATATAAGATGAAAGTGAAAGAAGTTCCAGTCCAACGAACAGCGTGATCAAATCACCGCTTGAGGACATGACCATCGCTCCAAGTAAAGCGGTCAGGAACAGATAATAAAATTCCCCCCGGTGCTCCCGCAGCCCCTCTTGCGGCTCATATCCTTCAGCCAGAAGGATGATTAGGGCAGCTCCGAATAACAGTAGCAGCTTAAAAGCTTTTGCAAATGAATCCAAACGAAACGTATCGGATAAGATACTGACTGTCTCAAAGGATAGCAGGCTAATCAGTGACAAACATGCCAAAATGATTCCGGTTAGCGCCAGCCATGCCAGTTTTCTCCGATTAAAGTGCTTCGGCCAGAATAAATCCAATATCGAAAGAATCATGGTCGTTCCAAGGATGATGAATTCCGGCATCATCGCTCCCCAATCATAAGAAAGCATCGTGTTCCAATCCATCCTTCATCGCCCCCCTAGAGCTAGCATCATGGCTTCAATCGTTCCTTGAAGAGGCCCGCCTAACAAATTTGGGTATACCCCAATAGATATTATCAAACCAAGAAGAACCAACGCAGGGGCAAACTCCCAGCTTCCAAGATCCCGCTTCTCTTTTTCTATCAAGCTAGCATTTTTCCCGAACGTCATCAGCATGACGGACCTCAGTACATAAACAGCGGTTAATACAAGCCCGATCACGCCTATTGCCGCAAGCGACGGCTGACTTTTGAATAAGCCAAGAAATACCATGAATTCACTGATGAAGCCGGACATGCCAGGCAAACCGAGTGAAGCCATCCCGCAGGCTAACATAAACCCTGAAAAAATCGGCATCGACTTGGCCAATCCCCCTAGCTTAGGAAGCATGGTGGTTCCCGTCCGCTCATACAAAACACCCACCAAGAAAAACAATAAAGCAGCAATTAGCCCGTGTGAGATGACTTGAAAAATGGCTCCCTGAATGCCCGCTTCATTCAAGGCTCCCAGCCCCATCATGACGATACCCATATGTGAGATCGATGAGTAGGCTAAAACGAGCTTGAAATCCGTTTGTAGCAAAGCTAGAAATGCACCATATAAAAAACTGAGGACTCCAAATAGGACAATGGTAAAGGCCAAGCTTTTATATTGTTCAGGAAATATCCCCATTCCAAACCGGATGATTCCGTACGCCCCTATTTTCAATAGGACACCTGCATGTATCATGACTATGGATGGAGGTGCTTCTGCATGGACCCGCACCATCCAGCTGTGAAAGGGAAAGACGGGCAGCTTTATCGCAAATGCTATGAGAAAGGCGAGACATAAACCATATTTCATCGAACCGGATATTGGTGCAAAAAGTGAAACACCGCCCATTGTCATCATCTGTGTCAATGCTGCAATGTTGGTCGTACCAGTCCTGGCGAACAAAATCAAAATGGCCACTAATAAAACAGCCGAACCAATGCCATTATAAATCAGAAAACTATAAGAAGCTTTCTCCCTCTCCAGAAAGCCCCATCTGCCAATTAAAAAGAAGGCAGGAATCAAAGTCATTTCAAAAAAGATGAAAAAAAGAATCAAATTTTCTGCGGTGAAGACACCGAGCATCCCAATCTCCAGGATTAAAAATAACAAATAATACCCTTTCCATTCCTTTTTTATATAAATGGATGCGATTGCGGCCAGTGATGAAATGATTGTTGTCAGTAATATGAAGATGAGGCTTAATCCATCCAGACCCAACTCAAAGTCAACCGTGAAGAGCTTGGGATCATACATCTCCAAATTCCCAAACCTGATCCAATTCAACTTAATGTCAAATAAGGATAGGGCCACACCCGAATAATATTGGCTGCATAGAAAGAATGATAGGAAAAGAGGAGGCAGTGTTCCGAAAAAGCCAAATTGTTTAATCGTCCTTTCCTCTTTTTTCGGCATGAGGGCAACCATCACTATGCCCAGCAGCGGTGAAAACACTAAAAGCGAGAGCAAATAGACATTCATCTTAGATACCCCCCAGTTACTGCAAAAATCACCAACAGTACCGCAAGTCCCAGAAAGGCTATCATGCCATATTGCTGTACATGTCCTGTTTGCAGTTTAGACCCTATTTTCCCCAATCCTTCTATCGAACTTGTTACAGTGGATACCAGGCCGCCGACAATGAACCTTTCTATATAAGATAGGAATATACTAAAGCTTCTGACTGCATAGCCTGCGGTGTAATGGTAAATTTCATCAATATAATACTTATTTTCCAAAATCCGATAGACCTCGGAGTTTTCTTTGACAAGCCAGTCCCGAGGTAACTTCTTTTTAGCGTATATCATATAAGCAAGGTATATCCCGGCCAGCGATACAAGCACGGCCAGCAACATGATCCAAACAGGTCCCTCACTATGGCTGGCGCCTAGAACAGCTTCATTTCCCTCCACAAGCCACTCCCCGAGGAAAGTTCCAAACCACGGTGTTTGGATATACCCGCCGATTACAGCAAGCAAAGCCAATGCGAGCATGGGAATCAGCATGATGAAAGGTGATTCCTTGACCTGTTTTACTTGACTGCGCGAATCGCCTGCAAAGATCATGAAAAACAGCCTGAACATATAAAACGCAGTTAAAAAGGAGGTAACCACCGCTAGACCAAACAATATATAACTACCATTCTCCCAGGCTGCCATTAGAATTTCATCTTTACTGAAAAAACCCGAGAGCAACGGAAACCCCGATATCGCCAAAGTGCCAGTCAAGAACAGCGGCCCAGTCCAATTCAACTTACCCCATAGGCCGCCCATCTTTTCCATATCCTGTGTATGTATAGCGTGAATAACACTGCCTGCTGCCAAAAACAGCAATGCTTTAAAAAAGGCATGGGTCATTAAATGAAACACCCCGGCCACATATCCCGAAGTACCCAAAGCAAGCATCATAAAACCAAGCTGAGAGATTGTCGAATAGGCCAATACACGCTTAACATCCTTTTGCACGATGGCAATGCTTGCGGCAAATATGGCTGTAATTCCACCTGTTATCGCGACGACCTGCATCGCAGCAAAACTTGCCATGAATAGCGGAAACATCGCCGCCACCAGGTAAACCCCTGCAGCAACCATGGTTGCTGCGTGTATCAATGCGGAAACCGGAGTCGGGCCTTCCATTGCATCCGGAAGCCATGTGTGAAGCGGAAATTGCCCAGACTTCCCAACCGCACCGATAAAAATCAAAATAGCGATTAAAGTCAGTTTTTCACTTGATATCATGCCCGATTGAACGGCTTGAAAGATCTCTCCATATTCAAAGCTGCCTGTTTCCCAGAATAGAAGAATGATGCCGATTAAGAGCCCTACATCCCCAATCCTGGTCATGATGAATGCCTTCTTCGCTGCAGCCTTAGCTTCCAGTTTATAAAAGTAAAACCCAATGAGCAGGAAAGAACCCACCCCGACCAATTCCCAGAAGATATAAAGCTGTAATAAATTGGGTGCCATGACAAGTCCAAGCATGGCAAAGGTGAAGAAGCCCAGATAAGCATAAAAAATGGAGAATCGCACTTCACCCTTCATATACCCCTTCGAATATATCTGGACAAGCAGACTGACAAGGGAAACGACCACAAGCATCAAGGCATTAAGCTGATTGATTTCGAATCCCGCTGTAAGTTGCGTCCCTCCGAATGAAAGCCAATCTATCGATATATTATAAGTAGGTTCTTTAAATCGTTCCATCAGGACGAGTAACGATAAAACAAACGAAGCCAATGTACATATTATTCCTATAAAAGCCCCTCGTTCCCGCAACCGCCCGCCTGATAGAAGCAGAACCAGAAACGTGACGAGTGGAAAGACCGGTATGAGCCATGCGTGCTCCATCATCGTATCAAATCCCCTTCTTCATTTATATAAGCCTTCAATGCTTCATAATTTCCATTTCATCGACATTGACCGTCTTCCGATTGCGATAAAGGGACATTAGTATAGCAAGCCCTACAGCTGCCTCGGCCGCAGCGATCGTAATCGTGAATAAGGAAAAAACTTGACCTGTAATGGATGGCGTTACCCCGAATTTACTGAAGGCAACTAAATTGATATTCGCAGCGTTCAGCATCAGCTCGATTGAAATCAAAACAATGACCGCATTTCTTTTCGTCAAGGCCCCATACAGCCCTATACAAAATAAAACGAGTGCCAATACAAGGTAAGCCGACAAGGGAACTCCCGTCATGATTGATCTCCCTCCTCATCATCTTTTTTAGCCAATACGATGGCACCGACTAAAGCAACAAGCAGGAGTACCGACATCACTTCAAATGGAATCACATATTTTGAAAAAAGCTCGATTCCTATTTGCTTCGTATTTTCCTCATGTAAGGCCGTTGGCTGTACAGGTATATCCAGATTATAAATCCCCAGATAAACCGCCACGGCAAATCCAGCAATCGCTGCCAACAAGGAGAAATTCCCCCACCCCCCTTTAGCGGGTGCATCATTTTCTTGGTGTTTTGTCAGCATAATCCCGAATAGCATCACGATCGTAATTGCCCCTGAATAAATAAGGATTTGGACAATGGCGACAAACTCGGCCGAAAGCAACATATAAATACCTGCAATGCCCAAGAAAGTAAAAACAAGTGCAATGACCATGTGCACCACTTTTGTTAAGGTAATCAGCAGCACCCCGCCTACTATCGCGACGAGTGCCAAACCAATGAAGGCAATTAATTCACCCGACAAACTCATACTTTATTCACCTTCCGGATATTTTCATCATTTTCATCCAACCACTCCAGATTTTTAAATAGATGATCACGGCTATACTCGGCCAGCTCGAATTGATTCGTCATCACGATTGCTTCTGTAGGGCAGACCTCCGTACATAAATCACATAAAATGCAAATCTCGAAATTGATGTCATACGTATCAATGATTTTCCCTTTTTTCGACGGGTCCGGATGTTTTTTACCAGTTAATTGAATACAATCCGTTGGGCAAATCGTCACGCACTGATTGCATACAATACACTTTTCAGGATAGAATTTCTGGATTCCGCGGAATCGGTCAGGAAGTGGAAGCGGCTCATTCGGGTAGTCATAGGTCACTTTTTTCCTCGTCAAGTTCTTTAATGTATAGGTTAAACCTTTTGCTAAACCAAGCATATAAATCCCTCGCTTTCCGACCAGCTTAAGTTTCTAAAAAAGGTTAATCAATTCTTTTATAAGTGCCGTCAAAAATATATTAGCCAATGCAACCGGAAGCAGCACCTTCCATCCGAATTCCATCAATTGATCGGCCCTTATACGAGGAAAGGTTACACGAATCCAGACCAATACATAGAATACGGCACTGAACTTCAGCCCGAACCAGATGGCTGCCGGAATAAAATCCAAAAACGGAATAGAATTCCATCCCCCTAAAAATAATACAGTGGTTAGCGTTGCCATTGCAAACATATACACATATTCGGATAACATGAAGAAGGCCCAGCGAAATCCAGAATATTCAACATGATAGCCTGCAACAAGTTCGGATTCCGCTTCCGGAAGGTCAAAAGGAACCCTGTTCAACTCGGCAACCGATGCAATAAAAAACACGATGAACGCAATCGGCTGCAGAAAAATGAACCAAACCTTTTCCTGGGCTGCAACTATATCATTCAAGTTTAAACTGCCTGTTATGAGGACGATTCCCACTAGCGACATCACCAAAGGGATCTCATAAGATATCATTTGCGCGGCTGCCCTCATTCCGCCAATCAAAGAATATTTATTATTGGATGCCCAACCCGCTGTGACGACGCCGATGGTCGATATGCCGGAAATCGCTATATAATAAAGCAATCCGACACCTATATCAGCGAATTGGAAGGCATCGGTGAACGGCAAGGTGGCAAGGACCATGAAAGCAGGAGCAAAAGCAATCACCGGAGCTAAAATATATAACGGCTTATCAGCTTTTTTCGGTATCGTATCTTCCTTGATCAGAAGTTTCAAAACATCGGCAACGGTCTGCAAGAGACCCCATTTCCCCCCAATTTGGTTTGGACCGACACGCATCTGCATGAATCCCATGATTTTTCGCTCTGAAAGGATACCATAGGTTACAAAC
Organism: Peribacillus sp. Aquil_B1; assembly: GCF_022603275.1. Taxonomy (NCBI): domain Bacteria; kingdom Bacillati; phylum Bacillota; class Bacilli; order Caryophanales; family Bacillaceae; genus Peribacillus; species Peribacillus sp. Aquil_B1. The sequence continues at coordinate 379,024 of NZ_JAKXEE010000003.1, forward strand.
CCTAATACGACGAACAGGAGCAGGACTGCCAAACCAAAAAAAATGCCAAAATTCAGCAAGCTTGGAGCGGAGTGGAGAAGGTCCTTGATCATTTATCCATCCACCTCCCCTAAAACGATATCGATTGCACCTAATATCGTTATCAAATTCGCCATATTTTCCCCTTCCAATAATTTCGGAAGAATTTGCAGATTATAAAAAGAAGGTCTGCGAAATTTCAGACGGTATGGCTCCTTTTTCCCTTCACTCGCGATATAACAGCCGATTTCCCCTCTTGGTGATTCAATTCGGACAAATGCTTCACCCTTAGGAACCTTTATTATTTTAGGAACCTTAGCAAGGACTGGACCTTCTGGGAACTGCTCAACAGCCTGCTCGATGATTTTCAGTGACTCCTCGATTTCTTCCATTCTGCAGTGATAGCGTGAAAAGGCATCACCCTCTTCCCTTGTAGGAACATCAAATGTAAACCTGTCGTAAATGGAATATGGTTCATTTTTTCGTAAATCCCATTTTACACCTGTACATCTTAGGTTGGCACCGCTAAGCGAATACTGCAAGGCTTCTTCCTTCGTATAGATGCCCACCCCTTTAACCCGATTAACAAAGATTTCATTCCCAGTCACAAGCTCATGGTAACCGGCAAGCTGCTCCCTCATATAGGGGACAAACTCGGCTACCTTCGCAATCCAGTCTTCAGGAGCATCCCATTTCACACCTCCGACACGCATATAATTGAATGTAAGGCGTGCCCCTGACAATTCAGTCAATAAATTAACGATCATTTCACGTTCTCGAAAGGCGTATAGGAAAGGGCTCGTCGCACCTATATCCAGCAGGTATGTACCCCACCAGACAAGGTGGCTTGCAACTCTGCCCAATTCCATTGCGATAACCCGCAAATATTCTGCCCTCTCGGGAATCTCCACCCCCATCATTGTCTCAACAGCATGGCAAAGCACATAATTATTTGTCATTGCCGCTAGATAATCGAGCCGATCTGTATATGGAATTATTTGCGTATATTGCAGATTTTCCGCTAATTTTTCCGTACCGCGATGCAGATACCCAATAACAGGTGTAGCCTCTTTTATAATTTCACCGTCAATTTTGATGACAAGCCGAAAAACACCATGTGTACTAGGATGCTGCGGCCCGACATTGAGAAGCATTTCTTCCGTCCTTAACATTGGGCTTACACCTCCACATCATAAGGCTGATAATCTTTTCTAAGGGGATACCCTTTCCAATCATCACCCAGTAAAATCCGTTTTAGATCAGGGTGTTCATAAAAGTTAATACCTAATAAATCATACGCCTCACATTCTGGCCAATTTGCTCCTGACCATAATGAGACCAATGATGGAATAACGGGAGATTCCCTATCAAGCTTCACCTTCAAGGCAACTGATTGGTTCATTTTGAATGAATGTAAATGTACATAGATTTCCATATGGGATTCAAAATCCGTACCATGAAGTTCCGATAAATACGAAAAGTCAAGCCGTTCATCGTATCGCAGAAATTTTGCTATTGAGAAATATGTATCAGGATTAGCCACTAAAGTGGGTACATCTTTTGATAATCTATTAATATAGTGCTCTAATAATGCCCCTTGTCCTAAATGGCTTTCAATAGCAGAAACAATTTGATCGAGTTTCGACTGATTTGGGGAAAGCTCGCTAGGGACGATTTCTTCCTCGCTTTCCTTTACAGCGGTCCTGTTCTTCGCAACAGCTGCAGCTTTTGCCTTGGCCGCCGCTGCCGCCTTTTGCTTCGCTATATCCGTTTCATCTTCCGCATCCGCACCTTCAGCTTTCGCCCGTTTTCGGGCCAGGGCTGCCGCCTTCGCCTTGGCCGCCGCTGCCGCCTTTTGCTTCGCTACATCCGTTTCATCTTCCGCATCCGCACCTTCAGCTTTCGCCCGTTTTCGGGCCAGGGCTGCCGCCTTCGCCTTGGCCGCCGCTGCCGCCTTTTGCTTCGCTATATCCGTTTCATCTTCCGCATCCGCACTTTCTGCTTTCGCCTGTTTTCGGGCCAGGGCTGCCGCCTTCGCCTTGGCCGCCGCTGCCGCCTTTTGCTTCGCTATATCCGTTTCATCTTCCGCATCCGCACCTTCAGCTTTCGCCTGTTTTCGGGCCAATGCTGCCGCCTTCGCCTTGGCTGCTGCCGCCGCCTTTTGCTTCGCTATATCCGTTTCATCTTCCGCATCCGCACTTTCTGCTTTCACCTGTTTTCGGGCCAATGCTGCCGCCTTCGCCTTGGCCGCCGCTGCCGCCTTTTGCTTCGCTATATCCGTTTCATCTTCCGCATCCGCACCTTCAGCTTTCGCCCGTTTTCGGGCCAATGCTGCCGCCTTCGCCTTGGCCGCTGCCGCTGCCTTTTGCTTCGCTATATCCGTTTCATCTTCCGCATCCGCACTTTCTGCTTTCGCCTGTTTTCGGGCCAGTGCTACAGCCTTCGCCTTGGCCGCTGCCGCTGCCTTTTGCTTCGCTAAGTCTTCCTTTTCACTCATCTATATCACCCGCTTTCCGGTTTTCGCCTCGTAACGGATTTTTTCTTTTAACTTATTGATTCCATAAATAAGTGCAGCTGGGTTTGGGGGACAACCCGGTATATATACATCGACAGGTACAATTTGGTCTACCCCTTTGACCACTGAGTATGAGTGAACATAAGGCCCACCAGCAGTTGCACAGGATCCCATTGCAATTACCCATTTAGGTTCTGGCATTTGTTCATATAATCTACTTATTATTGGAGCCATTTTTTTCGTTACAGTTCCTGAAACAATCATGACATCCGATTGTCTGGGTGATGTCCGGAAAAACGAACCAAATCTATCCAAATCATAATGTGATGAGCCGACACCCATCATTTCAATTGCACAGCATGCCAACCCGAAAGTCATTGGCCAAAGTGAGTTACTTCTAGCCCAGCCTTTTATTTGTTCAAGTGTGGATAAAAAAATACTGTGTCGCATTTCTTCCATTTCTGCAGGGGTAAGTTCATCCAATTTCAATTCCACTTTAACACCTTCTTTTTCCAAGCATAAATTAGTCCTAGCATAAGGATCAGGACAAAAAACAGCATTTCAATCAATGCAAACAGTCCGAGTTCATCATAAGCGACCGCCCATGGGTAAAGAAAAACGGTTTCTACATCAAATATGACGAACATCAATCCGAATAGATAATACCTGACATTGAATTGAACCCTTGAATCCTGAAAAGGCTCGATTCCACTTTCATAAGTCGTATATTTCATATCTGTCGGTTTATAAGGCCTTAGCAGTCTACCAAGAAATAAAGCGATCACAGGCAATAAAATGCCGAGACAAAGGAAAACAAATACAATTAAATAATTATTTTGGTAAATATGCAGCTGTCCCATGTTCATCTCCCTTTATGGATAAATCATGTTAAATGGGTGCAATTTAGATTTGCTTGTCTTCTTTTTGGATACCTTTTAAATATTATGCAGGGTGACATTCTTTTAGAAGCAACGTGAAAGGAGGGGTTATGAAGCAATAAATGTAAGCGTATACATTATAACATCAGGATAAAAGCATGTCGACGAGTTAAGGATTAATATGGAAAATACTTTAATCCATAATTCGACTTTTTTTTCATACTACAACCTTTTTTCCTAATTTCGATATTACCTATTACTATCCTCAAAAACCTTTTGGATAAAAAAAACACCTAATCTTACCACGAATGGCTCGATCAGGTGTTTTCATCAATTAAAGTTATCGCATTTCTGCAATTTGGATTCGGTTGATGGCACGTTTAAGCGCTAAATTAGCTCTTTTGGCATCATTTGATCCATCATTGTTCTGCAATCTTTGTTCAGCACGGGCTTTTGCTGCTTGAGCACGTGCAAGATCGATAGTTTCAGCTCTTTCAGCAGATTGAGCCAAAATGGTTACCACATCAGGGCGAACTTCTAAGAAGCCACCATTTACAGCTACATAGTCTGTGTTGCTTCCATTTTTAAGACGGACAGCACCAATGGTAAGCGGGGCTACAGTTGGAACGTGTCCAGCCATGATTCCCAGCTCACCGCTTTTAGCTTTAGTGCTTACCATTTCAACTTCTGCATCATATACTGGGCCATCGGGAGTAACAACATTGACTTTAATGGTCTTCATTTCATTCCCTCCTAGGTCCCTTTAATTAAGCCATTTCTTTTGCTTTAGCAATAACTTCTTCGATGCGGCCAACTAGACGGAAAGCATCTTCAGGAAGTTCGTCATATTTTCCAGCTAGGATATCTTTGAATCCTTGGACTGTTTCTTTAACTGGTACATAAGATCCTTTTTGACCAGTGAATTGTTCAGCCACGTGGAAGTTTTGTGACAAGAAGTTTTGAATTCTACGAGCACGGGCAACGATTACTTTTTCGTCTTCGCTTAATTCGTCCATACCCAAGATGGCAATAATATCTTGTAGTTCTTTATATTTCTGTAAAGTCGATTGCACTTGACGAGCCACTTTATAGTGCTCAGCGCCAACGATTTCCGGGCTAAGGGCACGAGAAGAAGACGCCAATGGATCAACTGCAGGGTAGATACCCATTTCAGAAAGCTTACGCTCAAGGTTTGTTGTTGCATCCAAGTGAGCAAAAGTTGTAGCTGGAGCCGGATCCGTATAGTCATCGGCAGGTACATAGATCGCTTGAATGGATGTAACTGAACCTTTATTTGTTGAAGTGATACGTTCTTGCAATTGGCCCATTTCAGTAGCAAGAGTTGGTTGGTAACCTACCGCTGAAGGCATACGTCCTAGTAGGGCGGAAACCTCAGAACCTGCTTGTGTGAAACGGAAAATGTTATCGATGAAGAAAAGAACGTCTTGTCCTTGTTCGTCACGGAAATATTCAGCCATTGTCAAACCGCTTAGAGCGACACGCATACGTGCACCTGGCGGCTCGTTCATTTGTCCGAATACCATCGCTGTTTTCTTGATAACGCCAGAATCAGTCATCTCGTAGAAAAGGTCATTACCTTCACGAGTACGCTCACCTACACCAGCGAATACCGAGATACCGCCGTGCTCTTGTGCGATGTTATTGATAAGTTCTTGGATAAGTACAGTTTTACCAACACCGGCTCCACCGAAGAGACCGATTTTACCACCTTTGATGTAAGGAGCAAGTAAATCTACTACTTTAATACCCGTTTCAAGGATTTCAACAGATGTTGATAATTCTTCGAAAGACGGTGCTTGTCTGTGAATTGGATCACGACGCACCTCTGCTGTAAGTGGTTCGAATAGGTCAATGTTTTCCCCTAATACGTTGAAAACACGACCTAGAGTAACTTCACCTACAGGAACGGAAATTGGAGCTCCTGTATCAACAGTCTCTGCACCACGGGTTAAACCATCAGTGGAAGACATTGCTACAGTACGAACTGTATTATCACCTAGTTGAAGGGCTACTTCAAGAGTTAGTCCTGTACCAGACGCTGTATTTTCGATTCTTAACGCGTTATAGATCTTAGGAAGTTGTCCGTCTTCGAATTTCACGTCAACAACCGGACCCATAACTTGAGTAACGCGTCCTATATTCATCGTTTTCCCTCCTAACGTTGCTTATAACGACTATCGAGTTTATGGAACGGCCAAGCTTCGTCCGGGCCGACCGTCCCCTTAAATGATTTTATTCTAAAGCTGCTGCACCGCCGACGATCTCTGTAATTTCTTGAGTAATAGCTGCCTGGCGTGCACGGTTATATTGTAATGAAAGTGAGTCGATCAATTCTTTTGCATTATCGGTTGCACTTTTCATTGCAGTCATACGTGCAGAGTGCTCACTTGCTTTACCATCTAACAAAGCACCATAAATTAAACTTTCTGCGTATTGAGGCAGTAATACCTCAAGGATTTCTTCTGCATTCGGTTCAAATTCATAAGAAGTCAATGTTGCATTGGAAGTATTGAAGTCAGCTAACGGAAGGACTTGCTTTTCCGTTACCTCCTGCTGGATTGGGCTGACATAATGGTTATAGTACATATAAAGCTCATCACACAGCTCATTCAGATACAAATTCACTGTTGATTTTGCAAGGGAGCTAATGTCAGCAAAAGACGGCTGATCAGGAACCCCGATTACTTCAAGCTCTACGTGCATATTACGGCTGACAAAGAAATCACGGCCAACCCTTCCGATTGCGATAATGACGAACTCATCATTGGATTTATGGCGTTCAAGAATGGTTTTATGAACTTGGCGAAGTATACTACTATTGTATGCCCCAGCCAATCCACGGTCCGATGTGATTACCAAGTAACCGGTTTTCTTAACTGGACGTGAAGTAAGCATTGGATGTGATGCATCCGTGCTTCCGTTCGCAATGCTGGATACCACTTCTTGAATTTTTTCCATATATGGAACGTATGCTTTAGCATTAGCTTCTGCACGGTTCATTTTAGAAGCAGATACCATCTGCATCGCTTTTGTAATTTGACTCGTCTTTTTCGTTGAAGTAATCCGAGACTTAATATCGCGTAAAGAGGCCATTCATTCTCACCACCCTTTTATAAATTAGTTAGACCTTTATTATTCAGAAATAACGAAGTTCTTTTTGAATTCGTTAATTGCAGCAACGATAGCAGCGTCTTCAGGAAGACCTTTAGTTGTGCGAATGTGATCTAATAATTCCGGATGAGAACGATCTAGGAACACATAGTATTCTTCTTCAAAACGAAGGATATCCGATACAGGAATATCATCTAAATGACCTTTAGTCAATGCATAGAAAATCATGACTTGTTTTTCAACTTTGATCGGTTTGTTTAGGTCTTGTTTTAGAACTTCAACTGTACGAGCACCACGGTTAAGTTTTGCTTGTGTTGCAGCATCCAAATCAGAACCGAATTGAGAGAATGCTTCCAATTCACGGTATGAAGCCAAGTCAAGACGTAATGTACCGGCAACTTTTTTCATCGCTTTAATTTGTGCAGATCCACCAACACGGGATACGGATAGACCAGCGTTAATCGCAGGACGTACACCTGAGAAGAACAAATCGGATTGCAAGAAGATTTGTCCATCAGTGATGGAAATAACGTTTGTTGGAATGTAAGCAGAGATGTCGCCTGCTTGTGTTTCAACAAACGGAAGAGCAGTGATTGAACCGGCACCTAAAGTGTCATTCAATTTAGCTGCACGCTCAAGTAAACGGGAGTGCAAGTAGAATACATCCCCTGGGAATGCTTCACGACCTGGAGGACGGCGAAGTAGCAAGGAAAGTTCACGGTATGCAGATGCTTGTTTAGAAAGATCATCATAAACCACAAGAACGTGCTTGCCAGCGAACATGAACTCTTCACCCATAGTCACACCAGCATATGGAGCTAGGTATAAAAGTGGTGCTGGTTGAGAAGCTGATGCAGATACAACGATTGTGTAATCCAAAGCACCATTTTTACGTAGTGTTTCAACAGTTCCACGAACCGTTGATTCTTTTTGACCGATAGCGACATAGATACAGATCATATCTTGGTCAGCTTGGTTAAGAATTGTATCGATCGCAACTGATGTTTTACCAGTTTGACGGTCACCAATGATCAACTCACGTTGTCCACGACCGATTGGAACTAATGCATCGATTGCTTTAATACCTGTTTGTAAAGGTTCATGTACTGATTTACGGTCCATTACACCTGTTGCAGGGCTTTCGATTGGACGAGTTTTTGTCGTAGCGATCGGGCCAAGACCATCTAATGGCTGTCCAAGCGGGTTCACGACACGTCCGATTAATTCTTCTCCAACTGGCACTTCCATGATGCGGCCAGTACGGCGTACTTCACTGCCTTCTTTAATGTCTCTGAATGGTCCAAGAATAACAACACCCACGTTATTTTGCTCAAGGTTTTGTGCTAATCCCATTGACCCATTGGAAAATTCTAAGAGCTCCCCAGACATTGCATTATCTAAACCATGAACGCGTGCGATACCATCACCAACAGTGATAACCGTACCAACATCGCTTACTTTAATTTCCGACTGATAGTTTTCAATCTGCTTTTTAATCAGCGCACTGATTTCTTCAGCTTTGATGCTCATGAATTTCACCCCTATCTGTGAATATTAACCTAATAGTTGTTTGCTAAGGCGATCTAACTTACCGCTAATCGTCCCGTCATAAATGCGGTTACCGATTTGTAATTTGATGCCGCCAAGGATATTGCTATCCGTAATATTAGTAATGCGTAAATTTCTTTTGCCGATTTTCGCTGCAAAAGATGAAGACACAGCTTCCACTTCCGTTTCAGTCAATGGACGTACTGTATAGACCGTTGCATCAGCTACTGAGTTTTCTTCATTCGCAAGTTCAATGAACTCCTGTGCCATTGCTGTCACTTCATCTGTACGATGACGCTCCACCATCAACATCACAGTGTTTTGAACGGAAGAAGAAAGGCTTGCAAATGCATTTGCAATCAAAGCGGCTTTTGCATCTTTAGTCATTTTAGGATGAGCCAGAAAGCTTAATAGCTCATTATCATTTGTAAAAACTTCATTCACTATGCGAAGCTCTTCTTCAAGTTGGTTAATGAGATTTTGCTCTTTCGCAATTTGGAAAAGGGCAACGGCATAACGCTTTGCTACTGTTATATCGCTCATTTCCCTTCTCCTGCCTCTTGAATGTAGTCATTAATCAATTGCTCTTGATCTGCTTCGGATAATTCTTTTTCTATTACTTTAGAAGCAATAAGTACGGATAAAGATGCCACTTGCTCGCGTAATGCCGTAATGGCTTTTTCTTTTTCCTGTACGATTTCACGCTTAGCTGTTTCTTTGACGCGTTCAGCTTCAAGACGTGCTTGATTCACGATCTCTTCACGCTGTGCTTCACCTTGAAGTTTCGCGTTTTCTATAAGTTGTCCCGCTTCAGTGCGAGATTGTTTTACGATTTCACGTTGTTCTTCTAAATATTTAAGTGCTTCTTGTCTGCTAGCTTCAGCTGCTTGAATTTCATTTGCAACATGTTCTTCACGTTGAGTCATGATGCCCATTAGAGGACCCCATGCAAATTTCTTCAGCAACGCTAACAAAATGATAAACATTACTAATTGGTATAACATGTCTCCGCCATTAAAGCCATGAGACGTTGACCCAAGTACTAAGCTGCTTGTTAACACGCTTGGTTCACTCCCTTCACGAGTTTCACTTCTTAAAGCGTTCATTATATATGAACTTTAGAAAACTATGCTCTTAAACTGTATAAAAACAGGATTGTGGACATAAAGGAAAGGCGAAGGTTCACATGGAACGAACTTCGCCATTTTTGAACTTTTTGAAGGTTCTATTAACCACCATATACCATAAACGCAATTACTACAGCGATGATAGGCATCGCCTCAACTAAACCTACCCCGATGAACATTGTTGTTTGAAGCATACCGCGAGCTTCTGGTTGACGAGCGATACCTTCTACTGTTCTTGAAACGATAAGACCATTACCAATACCTGCACCTAGTGCTGCTAAACCAATTGCAATTGCTGCTGCAAGAAGACCTACTGAACCTGTCATTATAAATATCCTCCTTAGATTGTATCAAAATTTATTATTTTTTTAGTTCTAAATGAACTTATAATTAATGGTCGTCACTGACTTTATGAGACAGATAAACCATTGTTAACGTGACAAAGATAAACGCTTGGATACTGCCGACGAAAATACTATAGCCTTGCCATACTAATGTAGGCACAATTGCACCAATAAATCCGGCAGCTCCACTAAATGCTAGGGATCCCGCTAATAGACTCAGCAAAACTTCACCAGCATAAATGTTACCATATAGACGCAGACCAAGTGTCAAGGAGTTTGTAAATTCCTCTACAAGTGTCATTGGGTTTTTATAAGCTTTAAAGTAACCCTTGGCGCCTTTCATTTTTATAGCATAATAATGCGTTAAACCTAAAACCATGACTGCAAGAGTCAATGTGATAACTGGGTCGGCTGTTGGTGATTTCCACCAAAGCACTCCATCGTAACTAATTGCAAACGGAAGACCTAGCATATTGGACACAAAAATGTACATTAGCAAAGTCATACCAAGCAGTTGAAACTGACCACCTGTTCTCCAGTCCATGTTACTATTAATAATACCTTTAACGAAATCCATAATCCATTCCATGAAATTCTGCATGCCGGTTGGCTTCATGGCAAGCTTACGCGTACCAAGCACAGCAAGTATGAACACAACTAGGCTGGCAACCGTAATCATTAGGACGTTACTCAAGTTAAAGGTAAGACCCATAAAATCGTGTAAGGGTGCTCCATGATTCAACTATATTCACCTCTCTTCCCCGCTATCGACGTATTAATTGGATGAAAAAATCTATAAAAATGACAATATAAGCTGTCATTAATCCCCATACAACACTTATCAGATGAAAATGCTCCGGAAATTCCAATGCAATGAGTACCGCTAGTCCCGCGGATGCCATTCGTGTCATCGTCCCAAGAGATTTCGTTTTCTTTCCTTCATCGAGCGCCTGACTGAACTTTTTCATTTTCTGATTGATCAGCCATAAATTGTATAAACTCAAACTCGTACCCAGTATAAGCCCAGCAAAAACGGCTTGATAACTCGTAAGTCCCCATCCAACAACATAAACCGCCAGAAGAAAAATTATATATTTACTCTGCCTGTTGAACATGATTTTCATTTCTGGCATTTTTCATTTAATCTCCTGAGAAATATTTTCGTACTGAATGAAGCATTGCTTGTAAACCTAGCAAGTCCACAAAGAAGGCCAATTACTAATAGCAGCGGTTCGAATCTAAGGTTCTGACAAGTAAAAGAAGATACCGAACAAAACTGATCCGACTATTTGAGAAAGAATCGCTGACATCAAAGTCATAGCCATTTTAGACGGCGATCATTTGACGCAAGTTGCATCCTCGCGGTTGAATTTGGTGGAGGATAGAAAACATTTCATGCTGTAAAAATCTGCATGCCGGGCTACTGAAAACCCTCTCATTTTACATCCTTTGTTAGCATACAATAGGCTAGAATCATTGTCAATGAGTGGTTAGTGAAATTTGTCACAGGTTTGTAATTATTAACGAATTGTTCACAAATTATCTTTTTTCTTCTATTGACATCCGTTTTATTTTACTTATTGTCATCTGTTCACTCAATAAGTAACGTCTTTTCTATCCGATCTTCCCTTCCGCCCCTTCTCGCAAATATAATTGCTTTATACACTCCTTTAGGAGGCAAGTCCTTTTTCAATACATTTTTTTTGATCAAACCGGAAGGTGCCGATCTCGACCAATCCAAATATCCAGCGAATTTCAAGCTATCTTCGTCATAAAGGGCAATACCGAATTCTTCAGCCCCACGCGGAAGATACATTTCGTATCGATATGTGCCTTCCTGGTCCCCTTGACCAAAATCAAATCCCATTATCCTTGGATAATCAGGTTCTTCTTTTACATATAAATAAGGAAGTGATATTCTTTTGGTTCCTTCCATTATAGTGAGGTACCCATCAAAGACTCCCTTTTTAAGCTCGGCTGGGTTGACCTGTAGTCCCACTTTAATCTCTTTCTTTTCCTTCGGATTCAAAGTAAGGGATTTCGGCAATTCCCAAGTGAGTCCCGTTTCTTTTACTGGGACCATAAAAGAGTACTTCCTCATTTTCGTTCCGGTATTTTCTATGACTATCGTTTCATGATGCTCTTCAATTCCTTCTTTCTTTGTATACATTCCAAAGGACAATGAGCTAGGATTCAAGAGCGTGTCCGCTTTTAACGCTTCGTCGACCTGAATGCGTCCAGCCCCCTGTTCATATGTGTGATACAATTGATTTGCAGTTTTCCTCAATGGCTTGGAGGTGCTCATCAATGCAGATTTCACTTGATCAGGAGTCCATTCCGGGTGTTTTTGCAGAATTAATGCGACTGCTCCTGCAACATGCGGTGCGGACATACTTGTTCCATCCAGGGACATATATCCTTTAGGAATGGTGCTTTTAATTTCCACTCCAGGTGCCAATACATCAGGCTTTATTCCCCATGATACGGTTACCGGGCCCCTTGAGCTAAAATCCGCGAGCCTATCCTGCTCGTTCTTATAAACAAATTGAACGGTTTTGCTCTGCCCTTGCTCCATGATTTGCTTAAGCTGCAATCCATCTCTTCTATTAATAGAAGCAGCTGGGATGTTCATTTCCTTTTCCAAGCTTCCAGTAAAGGTCCCGCTCGTATTATTAAAAACGATTACCCCCTTTGCACCTGCCTTTTCTGCATTGGATACTTTCTGCTGGAAGGTAAGAGTGCCACGTTCCATCAAAACAATCTTATCCCTAACATGTTTCAGGTCATTTTCATTACCCAGTCCCCCATATATGACATCCTCGGAAAACGTCAGGTTCCATTTTTTAGATCCTTGAAACAAGGTTAAATGCGATTGTTGCTTTTTCGATCCAAGTCCGTAAATCATATAAGGAACCCTTAAGGGAGGGGTCGATGCCCCAACGGAAATCGCTTTTTCCGCTGTACCGGGTGAACCGACGGTCCATACAGCCGGACCGGAATTCCCGTTTGATGTCACGGCAACTATTCCGCTTTCCACAGCCTTATTCAATGCAAGGGAGATAGGCAAATCAGGGCCATTGACGTTATTGCCAAGGGAGAGGTTCAATACATCCACCTTATCCTTCATGGCTGACTCAATGGCCGTCAAGACTTGATCCGTATCTCCTGCTCCACCTGGTCCCAAAGCACGATATGCATATATCTCCGCCTCTGGTGCTACACCTTTCATTTTTCCATTGGCTGCAATGATGCCTGCCACATGAGTACCGTGTAATGTATCCAGGTCGCCTTGATTTTTGGTTTCCATCGGGTCTTCATCACCATCAACCAGATCCTTCCCGCCTTTATAAGCTCGTTGCAAATCTGGATGTGTATAATCGATGCCAGTATCGATTATTCCTACTTTTACCCCTTTCCCGGTTATCCGGTGATTCTCCTTATCAAAGAAACCCCTGACCCTGCCTCCTCCTATGTATGGGACACTTTCATCCAACACAGCTTGATAAACGGATACTTCCGTTACAGCCTGAATTTCGTCCTCCTTTTTAAGTTGTTCAATCTCATTCATTTTCCCATGAAGGGAAAATCCATTCAGGGCAACCGAATAAACATTCCGCAATTGAAGGGATGGATATTTTTCAAGCAGTTTTTCGATCTTTTTTCGTTGAAACGCCTTATCCATCGTGACAACAACCGTTACTTCCTTTGATTCCGATAGTTTTGGTAAAGGCGGCAGAATGACGGATGCCAATCCCTTTTCATTTTGATAAATAAATACAAAAAGGAAAACAAACACTAGAAACGTTTTCTTTCCCAACATAATCATCCCCTTAGCAGTTATCTTTTCTCAACAACCTTGGAGTATGCAAATAAAAAAGGAAAAGCGCATGGCTTTTCCTTTTTTATGAGTCAAATTTAGTTGGTGGCATATTTATTTGCTTAAAATAGTAACGGATGGCTTCTGCTATGCGGACCGAAGCGTTTCCGTCCCCATATGGATTTGAAGCTTTGGACATTTTTTCGTGAACCTCTTGATCCGTGAGCAATTCATGCGCCAAATTATAAATGGTTTGTTCATCAGTACCCGCCAATCTTAAGGTTCCAGCCGCTATTCCCTCAGGACGTTCAGTCGTATCCCTTAAAACTAGGACAGGTACACCAAGTGACGGTGCCTCTTCCTGGATTCCTCCAGAATCAGTCAAAATCAGATAGGCCCTTGAAGCGAAGTTATGGAAATCCAAAACATCCAGCGGCTCGATCAAATGAACCCGCGGATCGTCGCCGAGAATTTCATTCGCCAATTCCTGAACAAGAGGATTTAAATGAACAGGATATACCACTTGAACATCATCATGCTCAGCAATGATTCTTTTCACGGCCCTGAAGATGTTTCTCATGGGTTCACCTAGATTCTCCCTGCGATGGGCGGTAAGCAAAATGAGCCTGCCTTCTCCAAGTCCATCTAAAACCGGATGGGAATAGGTAGACCTTACAGTCGTTTTTAAAGCATCGGTTGCCGTATTTCCCGTTACGAAAATATTATCCTTCTTGTTTTCGTTAAGCAGATTCTCCTCCGCTTTCGAAGTCGGCGCAAAATGCAAATCCGCCATCGTGCCGGTAAGCTGTCGATTCATCTCTTCCGGATAGGGGGAATACTTATTCCAAGTGCGCAGCCCTGCTTCTACATGCCCAATGACAATCTGATTATAAAAAGCAGCCAGACTTGCGACGAACGTTGTGGTTGTATCTCCATGTACAAGAACGATATCAGGCTTAGCTTCCTTCATTACGGAATCTAGACCATTTAATGCTCTTGTTGTAATGTCAGCAAGCGTTTGCCTTTCCTTCATTATGTCCAAGTCATAATCCGGCTGAATGGAAAATAGTTCGAGAACTTGATCTAACATTTGGCGATGCTGAGCCGTAACAGCAACGATCGGCTTGAAATGTTCTGGGTGTTTTTGAAATTCGAGTACTAAGGGAGCCATTTTGACAGCTTCTGGTCTCGTCCCGAAAATGGTCATGACTTTTATCGGTTTGTTCATTCGTGACACCTCAGCTTCTTTCTTTATTTTGTGCCGAATAAACGATCTCCTGCGTCTCCAAGACCTGGAACGATATAACCATGTTCATTCAGTTTTTCGTCAAGGCCAGCAATATAAATATCAACATCAGGATGGGCTTCTTTTAATGCGTCCACACCCTCTGGAGCTGCAATCAAACACATGAATTTAATATTCACTGCACCGCGCTTTTTAATGGAATGGATCGCTTCGATGGCTGATCCGCCGGTGGCTAACATCGGGTCAACGACAATGCATTCCCTTTCAGCCAAATCACTTGGCATTTTCGCATAATATTCAACAGGTTTCAATGTTTCAGGATCACGGTAAAGACCAACATGTCCGACCTTTGCAGCAGGAATCAGCTTAATGATTCCATCTACCATCCCTATTCCTGCACGTAAAATCGGGACGATTCCGACTTTTTTACCAGAAAGCATTTTCACTTTCGCCGTGCTTACAGGCGTTTGGATTTCCACCTCTTCCAGCGGCATATCCCTCGTAATTTCAAATGCCATCAATGAAGCAACTTCATCCACTAGTTCACGGAATTCTTTTGTTCCTGTATTTATATCACGTATATAGGCTAATTTGTGTTGAATTAACGGGTGATCGAAAACATAAACTTTTCCCATTTAGCATCTCTCCAATTCCATTGCTTAGTTTTGCGCTTTTTTATGATTTCCCTAATTGAATAGAAAAATTTTCGTGTCTTTTTAAATTCACTTCAACCTATTTTACAGAAAAATGTTTCAATCTTCAATAAAGGTTTAGATGTCAGACCTATTTTCACAATTCGGATTCTTCTCACATTCAGACTTCCATAAGGTTAAAAAAAACCGCTCCCTATAGAAGGGAGCGGCTAAAGAATATTACAATGAAGGATATAATTCAAATTTATTCGCTAATGTTTCAACACGCTGTTTTGCTTCTTCAAGTTTAGCTGCATCCTCATTATTTTTCAGGACAAGTCCGATGATTGCCGCTATTTCATCCATGTCTTCCAATCCGAAGCCACGTGATGTCACTGCCGCAGTCCCAATACGAATACCACTTGTAACGAATGGTTTTTCCGGGTCATAAGGAATCGCATTTTTGTTAACGGTAATACCGATTTCATCCAAAACATGCTCTGCGATTTTTCCCGTTAATCCAGTAGAGCGCACATCAAGAAGAATCAAGTGATTGTCCGTTCCATCAGAAACAAGGGTGAACCCTTCTTTCTTCAAACCTTCGCCCAAACGTTTAGCATTGTCGATGATTTGTTGTGCATACACTTTAAAATCAGCTTGAAGCGCTTCTCCGAATGCAACAGCCTTAGCGGATATTACATGCATCAATGGACCGCCTTGAATTCCAGGGAAGATGGATTTATCGATCTTCTTACCGAATTCTTCTTTACAGATGATCATTCCGCCGCGTGGTCCGCGAAGTGTTTTATGAGTAGTTGTCGTTACAAAGTCAGCATAAGGTATTGGACTTTGGTGTAATCCAGCCGCAACCAAACCTGCGATATGCGCCATATCGACCATTAAATAAGCACCGACTTCATCTGCAATTTCACGGAATCGCTTGAAATCAATTTCCCGTGGATATGCACTTGCACCCGCTACGATCAATTTAGGTTTGTGTTGACGCGCTTTTTCCAATACATCATTGTAATCGATACGGTGATCTTTTTCGTCTACACCATATTCAACGAAATTGTAGTTAACACCACTGAAGTTAACTGGACTTCCATGTGTTAAATGACCTCCATGCGAAAGGTTCATTCCAAGCACTGTGTCGCCGGTTTGAAGCACTGTAAAGTAAACGGCCATATTGGCTTGAGCTCCAGAGTGCGGCTGTACGTTCACATACTCCCCGCCGAAAATTTCTTTCGCACGCTCACGCGCTAGATCTTCAACGATGTCTACATACTCACATCCGCCATAGTAACGTTTTCCAGGGTATCCTTCTGCATACTTATTAGTTAAGACCGACCCTTGCGCTTCCATGACAGCTTCACTCACGAAGTTTTCAGAAGCAATAAGCTCAATTTTACTTCTTTGACGCCCTAATTCCAGTTGAATTGCGTTAAACACTTGCTCATCTTGCTTTGCTAAACGATTCATTCCGTAATTCCTCCTCAAATTGTGCGTGATTCGCTTTTTAGTATTTATGTGCAACATGCCTTCAAAAAAGCATGAAAAAGCCTTACCAATAATTATTAGAAAATTCTACTCCATTTTAACATGTCTAATTTAGAAGTGATAGTCTAATTTTATCGAACATTAAATGTTTTTATATTTAAAAACGTTCGTATTTGACACCGAAATCATGGTAAATGGCCCTTTCACCCTATATTTAATGAGCGAAATCTCCATTCTATTAGCACTACAAAATAAATATTTTTCTTGTGAACCTTATCTTGAGTTATACGATTTTGCTCAGATTCTATTAAAAAACAGCATTCCCCATCCGAGAAATGCTGTCTCACTTACCTTAAGTACAACTCTTGTTTTCAAAGATGTCCTGATAAACGGCCCGTTCCCCGCCAATCAGTTTGGGGCGGGTTTTTGCCATGGTCACATGAGCATGCCCTATTTCTTTAATGGCAGAGCGAATGGGAACTGCCACATGCTTCAGGTGCATGCCAATGAAGGTGTCCCCAATGTCTATCCCCGCATCCGCTTTAATATGTTCAACAACGACAGCATCTTTCCATTGCTGATAGGCATACGTCGCCATCGATCCCCCAGCTGTTCTTACAGGTACAACCGAAACTTCTTCATAATCATGCCGAACCGCGGTTTCCCTTTGCAAAACCAACGCCCTGTTTAGATGCTCACAACATTGATATGCAACCTGAACACCCGTTTTTTCTTGAAAATCCCTCATTACGGAAAAAATCATCCCTGCAACATCGAGCGTCCCTTCAGTACCGATTCTTTTCCCGATCACTTCACTTGTACTGCAGCCGATTACCAGTAGCTGTTTCTCTTTTAAGGCCGTCTGTTCTTGAAACTCATGTAAAAGCTCCCGAAACTGGTTTTCCCATATCTCAAGCTCATTTGAAAATGTAGCATCACTTGTCATGAAATCGCATCCTTTCAATAAGAAAAATTGCTATCAAAAGAAAAGGGGTCTCTCTAAAAAAATAAGTATTAGCTGTGTTTACCTTCATACTCCGCGATCTTACTGATCCTGTTTTGATGACGTCCGCCTTCAAATTCCGAAGTCAGCCATGTTTGTGCAATTTCCCTGGCCAGACCCGGGCCAATGACACGTTCGCCCATCGCTAACATATTGGTATCATTATGCTGGCGGGTCAACTTCGCACTATAGACATCATGAACCAAAGCACATCGGATTCCTTTGACCTTATTAGCGGCAATGCTCATTCCGATTCCAGTTCCACAGATTAAAATGCCCCGATCGAACTCACCGCGTGCCACTTTTTCAGCAACCGGCAAGGCATAATCAGGATAATCCACCGAAGTAGTGCATTCACAGCCAAAGTCCTCAAATGGAATCTGTAACTCATTCATTAAATTCTTTATTTCTTCACGGATATGTATACCACCATGATCCGAAGCAATCGCAACTTTCATCATAATCCTCCTCTAGCTTTTTCAATTGATATTATTGTGTCACAAAATTAAGAAAAGATAAAGGATGTCCATCCTTTATCCCCCTCAAAGAAGCAGGAAACCGCCTTGGGTTTCCTGCTGTAAAATGTCAAGAGTGAAGCGGGTAAGGGTCCTGCTTAACTTTTCCGCTTGCACTTTAGGTTCCATTGCCGACTTTTCGACATTGCCCATGATTAGCGCTTGTTCGCTTGTCAGCTGTCACTTCTTCCGCTCCAGCAGATGTTTCTTCTGCAATAGCAGCCACTTCTTATGCTGCCTCGATCACACACTTTCCAATTGACAGTCAACAAGCTTAGTACTATCTTTTACTGCAGAGACCACATTATGTACCCTGATTACTGTTTAAGCCTCAAGACCAACTCTTCAATTAATTCCTGCAGCTCCCTGAACGTTTCCCGATAAATGCCTTCAGAACCGCCAAACGGATCTATTATGTCTTTATCATATTTATCGTCAATAATGAATTCTTTTAAAGTAAAAGTCTTATCGGCCAGCTGGGGATATGCACGGGTAATGACCGATTTATGTCCTTCCGTCATGGTGAAAATATGAGTCGCCCATTCCATTTCCTTCTCGGATAAAGGCGTTGAATGATGATTATGAACTATGCCATTTTCAATCAATACATTTTTAGCATGCGTCGAAGCATCCTGGCCTGATGAAGCATACACGCCAGCGGACTTCACTTCAACGCCGGCAATATTCTTATTTTTCAATATCGCTTCTGCCATCGGGCTTCTGCATGTGTTGCCTGTACATACAAATAATACTCGGATCATGTATGACGCCTCCTTTTTTATTCATTATAAGCTATCGGCCGTTTATTATAGTCAAAAAAAAATCACTCTCATCATTTCTTAGGAAAAAATAAAACCGCCCCGGTAATCGGAACAGTTGAGGAAGGATAGATATGAGGTCAAGCGGCTCAAAAAGAGAACAATAATTTTAATCCAAACGCACATAGGATGCTTCCGCCAAGAATCTCACTATACACGCCAAGCAAACCCTGCATTTTTCTACCCAGCAAAAGCCCAACCCACGTTAATAGGGTGGCAGCAAACCCAAAGCAAAGTATGGTTAAAATCGTTTTTGCACCGTAAATCCCCAGGGTTAATCCTACCGAGAAGCTGTCCAGACTTACCCCTAAAGCAAAAATGAATAGACCTTTCCCGACAGGAGCCAGCATCTTATTTTCCCTGACACCAGCTCCATCCTTTTTACCAGGGATAAACATCTGTATACCAAGAATGATCAACAATAGACCGCCGGCGTAAGTAGCGAAGGTCCCGAATTTTTCAGAAATGAAACGGCCTGCCCCCATTCCAAGCAAGGGCATCCAAATATGAAAAAAGCCAACTGTCAGCCCTATAAAAAGAATTTGCCTCAACCTTAGCTTAAACATTCCCATTCCAAGGCCGACTGAAAAGGCATCCATTCCCAACGCGAATGCCATTAGCAATAAGGTGATGATTTCTCCAGCAAATGTATTCATTCCAATCCTCCCTCGGACGTGCCTAATACATGTTATGCATGTCCGAAAAGAAATAGAAGAATAAATCAGTCCTTATTACACATGTTCCTTGATGATTTGATGACCTGCAGCCTTCTCAAGCCGGTTCATGATCGCAGCTCCTATTCCATGGTCAGGAAACATCTCACTAAAAATGACATCGACCTCCAGCTCATCAAACTGTCTTAAAGCATCATATAAGCCTGTCGCAACAGTATGTAAATCAGCTAATGAACCTGGGACAACCACATAATCCGCCTTATAATCCTGTTGATGTTCATAAGCCGTTATGATGCCCACCTTTAACCCGTCACTTCTTTTTTCATCCACAAGCTTCTGAAGGAAAGAATGATTACCCTTGACTAAATATAGAGGGGCCTTCGGAGCATAGTGGGTATATTTCATGCCCGGGGCTTTTGGCGCCGCTTCCTGATTCTTCAAAGCAACATCTTGCCGGACTTCCCCTATTACAGCTTCCAGCTGTTCCAGGGTCACTCCGCCGGGCCTTAATATAACAGGGACTTCAACAGTGCAATCAAGTACTGTGGATTCTACGCCGACACCCGTAGTCCCTCCATCGACTATGCCTGCAATCCGGCCCATCAAGTCATCTTCAACATGTTTAGCAGAAGTGGGACTTGGTTTCCCGGAAGTATTTGCACTTGGAGCCGCAATGGGCAAATCACTCGCACGAATAAGGCCGAGGGCAACCTGGTGATCCGGCATCCTGACAGCCACCGTGTCCAATCCAGCTGTCACAAGATTTGATAGCTGGCCCGGTTTTCGTTTCATGATCAAAGTCAAAGGACCCGGCCAAAATTCTGCCATTAGCTTCCGGGCCTGTTCCGGAATCTCTTCTACAATACCTGACAACTGCTCTTCTGAGGCTATATGAACGATTAAAGGATTATCACTCGGACGCCCCTTTGCTTCGAACACTTTTTTGACCGCCTCGTCATTTTTGGCATTCGCACCTAGTCCATAAACCGTCTCTGTAGGAAAAGCAACCACTTGGTTAGCCTTTAATAATTCAGCTGATTGTGTAATCTGGGGATAACTTTGTAAATTATCCACATTTTTATCCACTGACCAAATTTTCGTTTTCATCTTGAACATCATCGCCTTTTAACATTTCTTATTTTATATAATCGCTTTAATATGAACGATATTTTCAATTTAACGTACTAATTTCACTTAAAAGATACTTTGAAAGTATAAAAGAAGTATACACATAATTCAAGTGTTATCCACAAATTGGGGATAACCATATCGAATCCGTGGATAAGTTTGTGGATATTAATGATTAATGACAGATTTTTTTGATTTTTTGTTAATAACCCTGTGGATATGTTTTTATAATTATCTGAAAGTAAAAAAAAGGGCACTGCCCCCTTTTTAAAATAGATCATTGAAGATTTCTGCAAACAATGACTTCACTTCCACCTCAGGCTCCTTTTCCCCTTCATATAATTGTTGACCTTGTTCATTGGATGCCGCAAGCTCCACCTTGTTTTCTTCAACATTCCCAGCACTGACTTCCTCTGCCACTTGTTCTTTATCTTTTACTACTTTCACTTCTTCTTTTACCTCTTGCTCTACAACCTCTTCTTTTACCGTTTCTTCCGTTACTTCCCCTTTTACGCTCTCGTCCATTACCTCTTCTTCAACTTCTTCCCCGGGCCCTTTTTCCTTTTCAGCCAACACTTCTTCTTCAATTTCTCCCTCTGCAACAGGTTCACTCTCTTCATTCGTTGCAGCATACGCTTTCCCATCCGAAGCCAGGGATCCTTCATCCTCTTCCTCGACAATCGGACTTTGACTTACAGCCGTCCCATTTGAAAAATCCAAGAAACATAATGGCGGAAATAGAACACACCACCAATTAGCGCCTTCCCCATCACCAAGTGTGATAATCACTGCTTCATAATCCCCTGCCGGATATAAATACTGCCCGTATAGTTTTGTCGGAAATTCCGCTTGTCCAAAATCGACTTTAACGGACTGCTCCAAACCCTGTTCCTTTATAACTGCCTCAGCCGTCGCTTGGATATCCGGCAGATGCGAGGTGATCACATCCCTCGCTTCATCCAAAGAAGTAAGCTCCTCGACCCACTTTGTGATATCTTTATTTACCTCATCCCTAATAAGCCGTTTAACCGCTTGATCCTTTTCTGCATCACTATTAGCTAGTATCCGCAGACGAATCGCCTCATCTGGGATCACCTTCGTATCTTCTGCACCGACCATCTCCGCTTTAGGCATATATATACTTACGATCGTTCCAATAGTCAAGATTAATAGATAGATAATGGCTAAATGTTTTGTTTTCATCGCCTTCGCCCCCTCACATGAATTAGTCTCACCATTTTCCAGCTATCTTAAACTAGTAAAAATAAAAAAAGTTGATAGCTGGAAATATAGATTCCAAAGGATAATGAGGATGGTGCCCATAAAAAAATCCGTCTCACAAAAGGGAGACGGATCACTTTAATGCAGCAAAGACCATTCGATCTTTTTCATTTATGTCATTTACAATGGACACTTCGGCGGCAGGAAAGGTTCGCGCCAATAAATCGGCAACCGCCTTACCCTGTCCAGTGCCCACTTCAAAACCGATCAGCCCAGGCACCTTCATGATCAAAGGTAACTGCTCCATAAAGCGGCGGTAAAAATCCAGCCCATCGATACCGGCAAATAATGCACGATGTGGTTCATGCCCTGTCACGACTACTGACATGGATTTTTGATCATCATCTGGTATATATGGCGGATTCGATAAAAGGATGTCCACCTTCTGGTTCATGTTCATGAAAGGCAAAAGCAAATCACCTTGCATGAACTGCACTTCGGCACCAAGCGATTCCGCATTTTTCCTCGCCACCTCAAGCGATGGTTCCGCTATGTCCGTTGCCGTCACCAACAGGTCTGATTTTTCAAGTTTCATCGTTATGGCGATTGCGCCGCTGCCGGTCCCAATATCAGCTAAATGAAGCTTCTGCCCCTCCATAAAAACGGCCGGGAGTTTACGTAATGTATAATAAATCAATTCTTCTGTTTCAGGTCTCGGTATGAGCACTTCTTCATTAACAAAGAAGGTCCGTCCATAAAATTCTTCACTGCCGATTATATATTGAATGGGCGTTCCCTCAGCATGCTGCTCAATAGCGGCCTTAAATTGCCCAAAATCCGCTTCACTAAGCTCATCATGAAGGTTGGCCAGCATTTGGGAGCGAGTTTGTTTTAAAAAGTGCTGTAAGAGGATCTCCCCTGCATTGGCATCACGATCATTTTCCTTTAAAAAAGAAGAAGCCCATTTAAGGGCTTCAAACACTTTCACGGCAGAATTACTCATCTGCATTTTCCAGCCTTGAAGATTGGTCTTCCATGATTAATGCATCAACCACTTCATCGAGCTTACCTTCCATGATTTGATCCAGCTTTTGAATCGTTAAACCAATACGGTGGTCGGTAACGCGGTTTTGAGGGAAGTTATAAGTGCGGATCCTTTCAGATCGATCGCCCGTTCCAACAGCAAGCTTCCTATTTTGATCATATTCCGCCTGTACTTCGCGTTGGATTTTATCGTACACCCTGGCACGCAAAACCTTCATTGCTTTTTCTTTGTTCTTGATTTGTGATTTTTCATCTTGACAGGATACAACCGTATTCGTCGGAATATGAGTCAAGCGCACCGCTGACATTGTCGTATTGACACTTTGCCCTCCAGGACCGCTCGATGCAAAGGTATCGACACGAATATCCTTATCATGAATTTCAACTTCCACTTCCTCAGCTTCGGGTAAAACGGCAACCGTGGCTGTAGATGTATGAATCCGTCCGCCTGATTCAGTTTCAGGTACTCGCTGAACGCGATGTGCCCCATTTTCGAACTTCAATTTTGAATAAGCGCCATTGCCATTAATCATGAATATGATTTCCTTATAGCCGCCAAGCCCTGTAGGACTTGCTTCAATGACTTCAGTCCGCCAACCCTGCACCTCGGCAAAACGGCTATACATCCGGTATAGACTACCTGCAAATAAGGCCGCCTCATCTCCGCCTGCCGCTCCGCGGATCTCCATGATTACGTTTTTATCATCGTTAGGGTCCTTCGGAATAAGCAATATTCTCAGTTTATCCTCAAGGCCTTGTATGGTATCTTCAAGTTCATTGATCTCTTCTTTTACCATTTCACGCATATCCGCATCAAGTTTCTCCTCCAGCATCGCCTTCGCTTCCTGGAGTTGCTCACGAACCGCCTTATATTCTTTATAAGTCGATGCGGTCTCTTGTATGCTGGATTGCTCCTTAGAATATTCCCTTAGCTTCTTAGAGTCGTTAATGATCTCCGGGTCACTTAATAGTTCATTCAATCTTTCATATCTATCTTCTACTGCTTGCAATCGATCAAACAAATTATTCACCTCATAAATTTTCCAAAACATCTGAAACGAATTGGAAGTAATCCATCTTTTCTAACTATAAATAAGTAGCTCAGTGCCCCAGCTCAGTTCACTTCTAGGTTAATTATAGTATAGGTGAATAATCAACGTCAAAGAGATTCAAAAATGTCGTTATTTCTTTAATTTTACATCTATATTATATTGAGGCACAGCCCTGTTTATAATGCTTTGTATTCGCTTCATTTCCTTATTTCTTTCTTTTTCCGTCTTAATTTTGCCTTTATCATGGACCGTAACATGTATGGTATTTCCATTAAACCAAACGGAGCCTGCCTCATAATTGGTTTCCGATTCAATGGCTCCGCGGATATCATCAATTTGCTGCCCCATGGATGGTGAATTATTGGATGTATGATGCGGTGTATTGAGGATTTGATCTGATGACCGTTCCGCTTCATTGTCCCAATCATTATTGGATACTTGATTTAAACCATTGCCAACAAAATCCCTGCCATCCCGGGATTGATCACCATATTCCGAATCATTATTTATTGCATTGTCATTTTGACCGCATGCCGTCAGTGAAGCAAGTATAAAGGCTGTCATGATAAGCAGTTTTGATTTCATATTTTTACCCTCCATTTTGATTGGTTAAGAAGAACATTTCCTCGTTAGCCTTCCCAAAACAGGGCGATATTTATCTTTTATTCCGCTTCCATGTATTGGACATCCCACCTGAATAAGTCCAGCAGTTTTCCCTTTATTATTATTCCCAACAAAAAAAAGGCACCCTACGACCTCATTGGATCATAGGGCACCATCATTCAAATACGTTCTTTAATCCCCACAGGCTGCTTACCCGGAACTTCGTGATGATGACGGCAGCGAGGCTCGTATGATTCCGATGCACCCACAAGGATGATCGGCTCATCATAGGAGGCTGGCTCCCCATCTATCAAGCGCTGCGTCCTGCTCGCAGGTGAGCCGCACACTTCACACACAGCCTGCAGCTTAGTCACCGATTCTGCAAGCGATAATAGAACAGGCATAGGACCGAATGGTTCACCTCGGAAATCTTGATCGAGTCCAGCCATAATCACTCGATAACCGCTGTCCGCAAGATGCTGGGCAACCCCGATAATTTCATGATCAAAAAATTGCACTTCATCTATTGCAATGATATCCAGGGGCTTGTCCAAATACTTAAAGATATCCGTTGAATGGGCAATCGGTTTTGCCATCACAGAAGAGCCATTGTGTGATACGACAGCCTCTTCCGCATAGCGATTATCAATAGCTGGTTTAAATACAGCTATTTGCTCTTTAGCAAATTGAGCACGGCTGACTCGTTTAATCAATTCCTCAGATTTACCCGAAAACATGCTTCCGCAAATAAGCTCGATCCAGCCTGTTTGTTTCATTACATACATGGAAACAGCTACTCCCTTCCACCTGTCGATCCCTTGGCCATAATTGAAGTCGACCCGGCTTTATATAAATTCTTACTCGTTTATGGAAAAGAAAAAACAGGCAAGAAAAATACTTGCCTGTTTTTTAAAAAGTCCGGCTTATTTAATACCGTATTTTTTGTTGAAACGATCAACACGTCCGCCAGCTTCAGCGAATTTTTGACGACCAGTGTAGAATGGATGGCATTCTGAACAAGTCTCAACTTTGATCTCTTCTTTAACTGAACCAGTTTCAAAAGTGTTTCCGCAAGAGCAAATTACTTTTGAAAGCTTATAATTTGGATGAATTCCAGTTTTCATTCTTTTCAGCTCCTTATGCCCTGAATCATTCGAAACAGAGTTATATACTTCAAGTTGAGGGAAAAACACCCTCACATTTATTGTAAAAACACATGAACTCATTATAACAACTTAAGACTAGTTGTGCAACTGTTTGTTTCTTACAGGGTTTAAGAACGTTTTACGCTCGCCGGCCCCTTTTTCATTTCTGTCATCTCTTCATCCAGCTTACTGAAAAATTCTTCATTACCCTTTGTCTGTTTTAGACGGCGAAGGAACTTCTCCGAGAAATCAGGCGAATCCGACATCGTTTTCCTGATGGCCCATAGTTTATCCAGGCGATCTTTCGGAATTAACAATTCTTCTTTACGAGTGCCTGAGCGGCGAATATCAATTGCCGGGAAGATGCGTCTTTCGGCAAGGGCACGATCTAAATGCAGCTCCATATTACCCGTACCTTTAAATTCTTCATAAATGACATCGTCCATTCTTGAACCCGTATCTACCAAGGCTGTAGCAAGGATCGTCAGGCTGCCGCCTTCCTCGATATTCCTCGCCGCTCCGAAAAAGCGTTTTGGACGGTGGAATGCAGCAGGGTCAATCCCCCCTGATAATGTACGTCCGCTCGGCGGAATGACAAGGTTGTAAGCACGGGCAAGTCGAGTGATGCTGTCCATTAAAATGATGACATCACGTTTATGCTCCACAAGGCGCATGGCTCGTTCTAACACTAGCTCAGCTACCTTGATATGGTTTTCCGGCACTTCATCGAACGTTGAGCTTACCACGTCCCCAGCAACGGAACGTTCAATGTCAGTCACTTCTTCCGGACGTTCATCAATCAACAGAACAATCAATTCCGATTCAGGATGGTTTGTGGTTATCGCATTGGCAATTTCCTTGATGAGCATCGTTTTACCGGCTTTTGGCGGTGCGACGATCAGCCCACGCTGTCCAAAACCGACCGGTGCCAGGACATCCATAATCCTGGTTGATAAGTTCTTCGGTGTCGTTTCCAGTTTAATTTGCCTATTTGGATACAGCGGTGTTAAACCTGGAAAGTGGACACGCTCTTTTGCTGATTCCGGATTATCACCATTGACTGCTTCAACATGCAGCAATCCATAATAGCGCTCGTTTTCTTTTGGAGGCCTTACCTTACCGGACACTTTATCTCCATTTCGCAAATCGAATCTGCGGATCTGTGAAGCAGAAATATAAATATCCTCCGAGCTTGGAGAATAATTAATTGGACGCAGGAAACCGAAGCCCTCTGAAGGGATGATTTCTAAAACGCCCTCCATGAATAGGAGACCATCCTGCTCAGCTTGTGCTTTCAGGATAGCGAAAATAAGTTCCTTTTTTGAAAGTTTGCTGTAATAGGAAACTTTATATTCACGCGCGTGCTCATAGAGATCCTTTAGTTTCATGTTTTCTAAATTAGAAATAGTTAAATTCATTATGACACCACACTTTTATTAATTAAACGTTTTCACCCATACTGAAAAAGAAATGGTTTGTTAGATGGAAGAAAAACCGCAATCCATGTACCCGACCAGAGTTTTCTTAGAAAGGATGATACATTTTTACATGTAAAGAAGAAAATTAATTGAAGGCTTCTTGAAGTTTGGAGTGAAAGGGCAGATTTTAAATTATTAATAGTAGACCAAGCTTTATTTTACTTTTTTTATTTTAATTATTCAACTTAAATTTTTTAAAAGAGAAAGCGAGCGATGAAACCGCTCGCTTTTTAAAGGTGATTTTTCTAAAAAACGCTATCAGTCAATCAAACCATTCGGTTTAATCTTAAGACTGTGACGACCATCAATGAAACGAACGGTACCAGATTTAGCACGCATGACTACGGATTGTGTTTCGCCGTAATGCCCTTTAAATTGTACACCGCGTAAAAGTTCTCCATCAGTCACACCTGTTGCTGCAAAAATTGCGTCATCTCCGCGAACAAGGTCTTCCATTCTGAGGACTCTTCCTAAATCAAGGCCCATTTTTCCACAACGTTCCACTTCTTCATCACTTTGAGGAACGAGCTTGCCTTGAATTTCCCCTCCAAGGCATTTCAAGGCAACGGCTGCAATAACTCCTTCTGGAGCTCCGCCAGATCCGAATAAGATGTCAACACCGGTAAGGTCGAAGGCAGTATTTATGGCTCCCGCTACATCTCCATCGTTGATCAACTTGATACGTGCCCCTGCCTCACGAAGTTCATGAATGATCTTCGAATGACGATCGCGGTTCAATACTGTTGCAACCACGTCTTGAATATCTTTATTTTTTGCCTTGGCTACCGCTTTCAGGTTGTCCAACACGGAGGCATTGATATCAATCTGACCAACAGCCTCTGGTCCGACAGCTATTTTATCCATATACATATCCGGGGCATGAAGCAAGTTCCCCTTATCGGCTATCGCCAATACAGCCAATGCATTCCAGCCGCCGGATGCAACGATGTTCGTTCCTTCTAATGGATCAACCGCAACATCCACTAGTGGCCCAAGACCGGTACCAAGTTTTTCGCCAATATAAAGCATTGGCGCTTCATCCATTTCCCCTTCACCGATTACAACCGTTCCTTGCATGGGAATAGTATTGAAAACATCCCGCATTGCAGTTGTTGCTGCATCATCTGCTTCGTCTTTCTTTCCTCTTCCCATCCAACGAGCTGAATTCAGTGCCGCCGCCTCTGTTACGCGGACAAGCTCCATCGATAAACTTCTTTCCATTTCCGGTTCCCCCTCATGTACACTAGCATGATTTATTTATATATTAGTATAACACATTATATCATATATAGTAACACAATGAGGTAACAAGAAAAGGGATCAGCTTTTAAGCTGCTCCACTTCTTCTTGCGTCATTTCTTCACGCCAAATCGTTGCTCCCAAACCTGAAAGTTTTTCAACAAGATGGCTATAACCGCGATCTATATGTTCAAGCCCGGTCACTTCTGTAATCCCTTCAGCCATTAAACCGGCAATTACAAGAGCCGCTCCGGCACGTAAATCGCTTGCCTTCACTTTTGCCCCATGAAGTTGGACAGGACCATCGACGATGCCCGCTCTGCCCTCGACCTTTATCTTCGCATTCATGCGTCGCAATTCATCAATATGCTTAAATCGTGCCCCGTATATCGTATCGGTGACCATGCTAGAACCGGTTGCTTTTGTTAAGAGGGAAGTGAATGGTTGCTGAAGATCCGTTGGGAATCCAGGGTAAACCAATGTCTTGATATCAACGGATTTATATTGTTCTCCCGGTGAGACGAATATCTGGTCATCACCCGCTTCAATATTAATCCCCATTTCCCTTAATTTGGAAGTCAATGACTCCAAATGCTGGGGAATGACATTATCAATCAGAATTCCTTCCCCGACAGCAGCCGCTAAAATCATGAAAGTGCCGGCTTCAATCCGATCCGGTATGATTGTATGCTTACATCCATGCAAACTTTCCACACCATCAATACGAATGATATCCGTTCCTGCACCCTTTATTTTCGCTCCCATATTGGTCAACAATGTGGCAACATCGATGATTTCAGGTTCTTTAGCAGCATTTTCTATCACAGTGCGGCCTTTGGCCAAAACGGCGGCAAGCATGATATTGATCGTTGCCCCTACACTAACGACATCCAAATATATGCGTGCTCCCCTTAGCTCGTCCGCCCTAAGGTAAATGGCTCCTTGTTCATTCGTCACTTGTGCGCCCAGTGCTTCAAACCCCTTAATATGCTGATCTATCGGGCGAGGTCCCAAATGGCAGCCGCCAGGCAAGCCGATCACTGCCTTTTTGAATTTACCAAGCATTGCCCCCATTAAATAATAAGAGGCACGTAACTTCTTGACCCTTCCATTGGGAAGAGGCATTGAAATCATCCTGCTGGGGTTGACTGTCATTTCTCCTTCATCGAAGGATACCTCACCGCCAATCTCCTCCATTAACGCTTTCAGCATCTGTACATCCGAGATATCAGGCAGGCCTTCAATCGTTACGGGAGAGTCCGCTAAAATTGTTGCAGGAATAAGGGCGACTGCACTATTTTTTGCTCCACTGACACGAATGCTTCCCTTTAGAGGGTAGCCACCGGCAATTTTAAGTTTTTCCATAATAAACTCCCTTCCACGCTAAGCACTTAGAAGCTACTTCCAAAAAGTAATATTTTACCACAAGAAAATTGCATAATCCGACAACATTTACTATCTAGTTCTTTAGTTTACACAAAAGTAGAAAATTCATGTAAAAAAAAGAGAAAAATTTCTAATTTATGTTAATTTTATTTAAACGGTGCAATCTATAGCGACTTAGCGGCAAGGAATTATGCTTCAGTACGTGAATTCCAATCGTTCAAAAAAGCTTCAATTCCTTTATCCGTTAATGGATGGTGGAATAATTGCATTAAAACTTTATAAGGGATCGTTGCAATATGTGCCCCTTTAAGAGCCGCTTCAGTAATATGCATCGGATGGCGGATGGAAGCTGCAATGATCTCGGCATTGATATCATGAATCGCAAAAATGTCAGCAATATCCGAAATTAAATCCAAACCGTTTTGGCCGATGTCATCCAAGCGACCTAAAAATGGCGATACATAAGTTGCTCCTGCCCTAGCTGCCAACAAGGCTTGGTTTGCACTGAAAATAAGGGTGACATTTGTTTTGACACCTTGTTTTGTAAGTGCTGAAACAGCCTTCAAGCCGTCCGGAGTCATTGGCACTTTAATCGTGATATTCGGTGCAATCGCAACTAGTTCCTTGGCTTCAGCCATCATTCCTTCAAAATCCAGAGCAATGACTTCAGCAGAAACGGATTCCTTAACAAGGCTTGTGATTTCTTTTAGCCGGTCATGGAAAGAAACTCCCTTTTCCCTAGCAACAAGGGACGGGTTAGTCGTAACACCTGCTAAAACGCCAAGTTCATGCGCTTGTTTGATTTCTTCCATGTTTGCTGTATCTATAAAGAATTTCATAAAATATCCTCCGTATGTAATCGATTTTTTATTTCCCTATATGCATCTGAATTCTAATTGTTCTAAAAATAGAGCCCGGATTCAGCCCTGCATCTAAAAGAAACCATTAGGGGGGAGCCCCCCCAATGGGAATATTGCCTTTATCATCTTACATTTAAAGGGATGGAACCCTTATGTTATGTTTGAATTTATGCTTTGCCGTTTGAACCGAATTCACGTATTTTGCCGATGACAGTTTCTTTGATCGCTTCACGGCCAGGAACGATGTATTTACGAGGATCGTACACTTCAGAATCGTTATTCAGAATTTCACGAACCGCTTGTGTAAATACGATTTGATTTTCCGTATTCACATTGATTTTTGATGTTCCAAGCGATATCGCTTTTTGGATATCTTTCGTAGGGATGCCTGTACCACCATGAAGAACAAGAGGTTTATTCGTTAAATCCCGCACTTCTTCCATTTCTTTATACCCAAGGTTAGGTTCACCTTTGTAAGGTCCGTGAACGGATCCCAAAGCTGGAGCAAAGCAGTCGACATTTGTTTCTTTAACCAACTGTTCACATTCTTGAGGGTCTGCATATACGACTCCATCAGCAATTACATCATCTTCTTGTCCGCCAACCGTGCCCACTTCCGCTTCAACAGAAACATTACGTGCGTGAGCGAATTCGACAACCTTCTTGGTTGTTTCGATATTTTCTTCGATTGGATGATGTGAAGCATCGATCATTACTGAAGTGAATCCCGCTTCGATAGCTTCCTTACATTTATCATAACTTGAACCATGGTCAAGGTGAATGGCCACAGGAACAGTGATTTTCATGTCTTCCAACAATCCTTGAACCATCATCACAGTCGTTTTAAAACCACCCATATGGCGGGCAGCACCTTCGGAAACACCAAGGATGACTGGAGATTTTTCTTGTTCTGCAGCAGCTAGAATAGCTTGTGTCCATTCAAGGTTGTTGATATTGAATTGACCTACTGCATATTTTTCATCAAGGGCTTTATTCAGCATATCTTTCATAGAAACTAAAGGCATTTGATTTCCTCCTACTAGTGGGTGTTATGATTTTTAAAGTTAATTCTTTCTAGATATTCCCTAAAACGAAAGTAGCATACGCTTATAAATCAGAATATCTCTCCTCTTTTAGCATATCAATACATCAAAAAAACAGCAACAAATACACTATACCGAGCCTCAAATTTTATTCCAAAAAAACACGGCCCATCTACAAAAAGACAGCCGCAGCAATTACTCCAACAGTAATATTAAATTTTCAAGACCGTTAACTTGATTGAATCGGTAAATATTCACGAACGGCTTTTCTTATATCATCAATATCAAACGGCTTGGCAAAGTGTGTCATTGCACCTAAATCCTTTGCTTCTTGAATCATATCAAGTTCACCATATGCCGTCATGATGATGACCCGGATGTCCGGATCGACGACTTTCATCCTTTTCAAGATCTCAATGCCATCCATTCCCGGAATCTTCATATCCAGCAATACAAGATCAGGTGAATGATTATTTAGCACTTCCAAGGCTTGAATGCCATTAGCGGCTTGAAATGTTTCATACCCTTCTTTATGTAAAACCTCGTTCAATAAAATACGTATCCCGAATTGATCATCAACAATCAATATTTTCCCTGGCATTTTATCACCTCTCCCCTTCCCGATTCATCCATTTAATATATTGGCCTAGACTGCCATATTACCCGAAAAAGGGTAGTTACATAGATTGCGTCATATGACTTTTAGGTCCAACCCATTTATTGTTCATATTCGATAATTGTAACAAAATTCCTGCTGTATAGCTAAGAGGAATTTTAATTTTTTTGTTTTTTCGACCGATTTAGTAAATTCCGCCCTTCCGGATCAAAATCCCTGAAACCTGTCATTGCAAAGGAAAGTCCTTTATAATGGGTATATTATTTTTAAAAGGAGTCCCTGACCATGTTAAAAATTTTTTCGACACAGATAAGCGGTTTATTTAAGAAAATGATTGAAAATGAAGCCTTTGAAATGGAGGATGCCGGACGCTTGCTGGCTCAGGCTGCGGTTGGGGACGGTGCTGTGTACATTCACGGTTTTGGTGAAATGCAGGGTGTCACTGCCGAGGCTTTGGATGGGGCAGAGCCCTTTCCGAAGGTAAAAAGATATGAATCCGGAGAAACTATTTCCAGGGAAGATCGATTTCTCATATTCAGCCGTCATTCGGATGATATAGAGGCATTGTTACTGGCAAAACAACTCAAGGAAAAAGATATCCCATTTGTTGCTGTTTCTACATCCGTCCCTTCTGAAGATGACTCTCTTTTGGAGTTGGCAGACGTTCATATTGATTTACGTATCCAACGGGGATTGATTCCTGATGAAACCGGAAATCGCTATGGGTATCCTACTCTCATTGCCGCTCTTTTCGCTTATTATGGGATTAAATTCACTCTTGAAGAAATCATAAAAGAGTATGAAGAAGAA
The DNA here is from genome assembly GCF_022603275.1 of Peribacillus sp. Aquil_B1. Lineage (NCBI taxonomy): Bacteria > Bacillati > Bacillota > Bacilli > Caryophanales > Bacillaceae > Peribacillus > Peribacillus sp. Aquil_B1. The sequence continues at coordinate 412,416 of NZ_JAKXEE010000003.1, forward strand.
TGATTATTCATCTAAAAAAAAACAGCCACATGGGCTGTTTTTTTGTTTATTAAAGTTTTTCGCTGCGCTTTAAAGACATACCGACAAAGTCACGGAAAAGCGGCTGCGGACGGTTAGGACGTGACGTGAATTCCGGATGGAATTGAGAAGCCACAAACCAAGGGTGATCCTTCAATTCAACGATTTCAACTAAACGGCCATCCGGACTAGTACCGGAAAATACGAATCCAGCCTCTTCCATTGCCTGACGATAGTGGTTATTGAATTCATAACGGTGACGGTGACGCTCATAAACAACCTCGTCATTATAGGCTTCATATGCTTTAGTTCCTTCGATAAGCTTACATGGATACAGACCAAGACGCAGTGTACCGCCCAAATCTTCTACATCCTTCTGTTCAGGAAGAAGATCGATGATTGGATCAGGAGTATCTTCATTAATTTCAGCTGAATGAGCTTCTGGCAATCCCAGGACGTTACGAGCATACTCAATGGACGCCAGCTGCATGCCCAAGCAAATTCCGAAGAATGGTTTTTTCGTCGTGCGGGCAAATTCGGTCGCTGCAATTTTCCCTTCGATTCCACGATCTCCAAAACCGCCTGGGACAAGGATTCCATCTGCATCTTGCAGAAGTTCAGCAACATTTTCTTTTGTTACGTCTTCGGAATTCACCCAGTCGATTTCAACATCTGCATCAAATGCGTATCCTGCATGCTTAAGTGCTTCCACTACAGATAGATAAGCATCTTGCAATTCTACATATTTTCCGACTAAAGCGATTTTTGTTTTCTTTGATAAAGAAGTAACCTTTTTGACTAGTTCCTTCCAATCTTCCATATCCGCTTCGCCGCAGTCCAATTGCAAGTGATCACAAACGATTTGGTCCATATTTTGTGCTTGAAGCGCAAGAGGGATGGAGTAAAGAGTATCCGCATCAAGACATTCGATAACGGAATTTTTATCGATATCGCAGAATAAAGCGATTTTATCCTTCATATCTTGTGAAATTGGGCTTTCTGTACGTGCAACGATGATATTCGGCTGAATGCCTAGACTGCGTAATTCTTTTACACTATGCTGTGTCGGTTTTGTTTTCATTTCACCAGCAGCTTTGATGTAAGGAACCAGTGTACAGTGGATATACATAACATTATTGATGCCGATATCGCTCTTGATTTGGCGAATCGCCTCAAGGAATGGAAGAGACTCAATATCCCCTACAGTACCGCCGATTTCAGTGATGACTATATCGGCATTCGTTTCATTGCCTGAACGGAAAACCCGTTCTTTAATTTCATTCGTGATATGCGGAATGACTTGAACTGTTCCACCTAGATAATCGCCACGGCGTTCTTTTCTCAGGACCGTTGAATAAATTCTGCCTGTAGTCACATTGCTGTGTTTGCCAAGGTTGATATCAATGAAACGCTCATAGTGCCCCAAATCCAAATCCGTTTCAGCACCATCATCCGTTACAAACACTTCACCGTGTTGGTATGGACTCATCGTACCTGGATCCAAGTTGATATAAGGGTCAAACTTCTGGATCGTAACATTCAAACCCCTATTTTTTAATAATCTACCTAAAGAAGCGGCCGTTATCCCTTTTCCCAAGGAAGAAACTACTCCACCTGTCACAAAAATATATTTTGTCATTTTATATCCTCCTATAGAATGTTTTCTTCCAATTCTGTTCTTCACATCATTAAATCGGAACTGAATCAAATCTTCCGCCACATGAGCGGTTAAAAGCTAAAAACGTAAACCAGTACAAACCATTAATCACTTAAAGGTCTTTAGTGAGAGTCATGCAGGATACATGAACAAGAATAAATTTCCTTAAATGACAGTAAACATAAATATGTTCTCTATAGTTTTTACAATTCTACGAGAAATCATTTTTAAAAATAAAAAAATGATGTCATTTATTCATTCCATCATTAAAAACAAAAACGCTCCGCTTACAATAAAAGTAAGGGAGCGATATAATTTAATCATTGTGTCCTTTTTTAAGGAGCCCAAAAATGATTCTACAAATTTCGCCTCAAAAAGTCAAGGGCGATTATTTATTTCTCATCCTCTTCATCCAAGTCTTCCAAGTCATCTTCATCTTCGTCTTCGTCCTCATCATCTTCCAGGACAAATGCATCATCTTCGATTATTTCTTCTTCCAGATCGTCGTCATCATCCACGTCGTCATCCAAAAGCACTTCGTCGATGACTGGAGAACCTAGGATATCATCATCGTCATCATCTTCATCCTCGTCCAGATCATCGATATCTTCTTCAAAATCAAGATCTTCGTCTTCAAGTTCATCGAAATCGTCGATAACGGCAGCAGCCTTTTTGGCTTTCTTTTTCTTTTTAGGTTTTACAACATGTACGACTTCTTCCTCGATTTGGTCAACCGGGTACCATGTTTTCAATCCCCAGCGGTTGTCCCCAAGTGAAGTGAAGCGGCCATCCACATTTAAATCCGTATAGAATTGTGCAATTTTCTTTTCCACTTCCGCTTTAGATAAATGGTGCAGCGAAGCTAATTCACTTATTAAGTCTTTAAATGGAATCGGTTCATTTCTTTCCACTAACAAATCATATGCCATCTCTATTAAGGACATTTCCAATAACTGCTCTTTTGAGTATTGTTTTAAACTCAAATTCCGCACTTCCCTTCTCTATTCAAACACTGAATTCCGTGTTTTTTCACATAAAAAAATAATCTAAAACAGTAGTTCGATAAAATAACGACAATTCCTGCTAGACATATACTCCATTATAAACAATCTAAATGGGTTTATGCTAGTTCTATCTGATACTTTCACAGATTTACCTTATTGTCTATCATTCAGGAAACCAAAAGCTAAATTCATTCACTTTCCTTTTTAGACTTCTGTCGATAGGCTGCCGTAAAAAAGACAATAGTCAGGATAAAAAAAGAGATGGCACCCAATTGATGCTCATACAGCTCAAATAAAATAATGATGGCAAGAATGTACCCTATGATCAATCCAATCATTTTCAGGTTCATTTTCTCAACTCCAATAGGGCTGATTCTTCATTTTTGCCCCTTTTCCCAATAATTATAAGGTAAAATCTTCATTTTGTTAAAAAAGAGGGGAATTATTTAAAAAAGAGGCCCCTAAACGTTCGGAGCCCCCTTCAAAGTTTACATATTCCTTCGATATTGACCGCCTACATCATATAGCGCCCTCGTTATCTGACCAAGACTGGCCACTCTGACGCAGTTCATGAGTTCAGCAAAGATATTTTCCCCATTCATGGCTGCCAATTTCAGTTTAGTTAGCGCCTCTTCCGTGAACTCCTTATTTCTTTCCTGGAATGCCCGGAGATTTATGATTTGCCCTTCCTTTTCTTCCTTTGTTGCACGGGCAATTTCCATGCTGTTCACCGCTTCTTCGGAAGGAGGGTTGGGATTCAAATACGTATTGACACCAATGATCGGCAATTCTCCCGTATGCTTTTTCATCTCATAATGCATCGATTCATCCTGGATTTTCCCGCGCTGATACTGCGTCTCCATTGCACCCAGCACACCGCCTCGATCATTGATGCGATCGAACTCTTGCAGTACGGCCTCTTCAACCAGATCCGTCAATTCCTCTACGATGAAGGCTCCTTGCATCGGGTTTTCATTTTTTGAGAGCCCATGCTCCTTTGTAATGATCATTTGTATGGCCATTGCCCGGCGCACGGATTCTTCAGTAGGCGTCGTGATGGCTTCATCGTACGCATTAGTATGCAGGGAATTACAGTTGTCCTGCAGTGCCATTAAAGCCTGAAGTGTCGTTCTGATATCATTGAAGTCTATTTCTTGCGCATGAAGGGAGCGCCCGGAAGTCTGTATATGGTATTTCAGCTTCTGGCTGCGGTCGTTCGCACCATATTTATCCCGCATGACCGTAGCCCAAATCCTTCTTGCCACCCTCCCGATAACCGTATATTCCGGGTCGAGCCCATTTGAGAAGAAGAACGACAAATTCGGGGCAAAGTCATCAATATTCATTCCCCGACTTAAATAATATTCGATGTAAGTAAAGCCATTCGCTAATGTAAAAGCAAGCTGTGAAATGGGATTGGCGCCCGCTTCTGCAATGTGATAGCCGGAAATGGATACAGAGTAGTAGTTCCTGACTTTTCGATCGATGAAATATGCTTGAATGTCCCCCATTAACCTTAAAGCAAATTCCGTAGAGAAGATGCATGTATTCTGACCTTGGTCCTCTTTCAGAATATCCGCTTGAACAGTTCCGCGTACCGTTTGAAGGGTATATGCCTGCACTTCTTGAGCTTCTGCATCCGTAAGGGGACGGCCTAACTCTTCTTCTTTCCGTTGAATCTGCTGATCGACTGCCGTATTCATATACATGGCCAAAATGATCGGTGCCGGTCCATTGATGGTCATCGATACAGAGGTTGACGGGTGGCAAAGGTCAAAGCCTGCATACAGCTTTTTCATATCATCCAACGTACAGATGCTGACTCCGCTTTCCCCTACCTTTCCATAAATATCAGGGCGGTGATCGGGATCCTCGCCATATAAAGTTACCGAATCGAAAGCCGTACTTAGCCGTTTAGCATTATCATCCTTTGACAAATAATGAAAACGCCTGTTGGTTCGGTCGGGTGATCCTTCACCGGCAAATTGCCGCTTCGGGTCCTCCCCTTCACGCTTGAATGGAAAGACTCCCGCTGTGTAAGGAAAGAAGCCCGGAACGTTCTCTCGGAAAACCCATCCTAAGATCTCTCCATAATCCACATATTTAGGCAATGACACTCTCGGAATCATTAAACCTGATAAACTTTTAGTTTTCAGCTTCGTGACGATTTCTTTATCCCGGACTTTCGTTATAAACTGCTCTCCTGCATACTTTTCTTTTAATTCCATCCATCCAGAAAGTATTTTTTTAGATTCAGGTGATAAATTCGAAGCGGTTTCCTTTTTCATTTTTTCTAAAGAAGCCACCATATCTTCGTTGTTATCATTTTCCTTAACTGCATCAATTGCACCTTCCAGCTGGAAAAGCCTGCGGGCAATGCGTACTTGTTCAGCCGCACGCTTATGATAAGATCTGACCGTATCACTGATTTCACGTAAATAATACCGACGGTCAGTAGGGATGATCACATTTTGCTTGTAAACATCCGCTTCTTTCGAAAAGGCGGTACTCCAACCCGTCCCTGATTTTTCATTAAGCTTTTCAATCAGTGCTGCGAACAATGCATTGGTGCCTGGGTCATTGAATTGGGAAGCGATGGTACCGTATACTGGCATTTCAGATGGATCTTGATCAAAAAGTGTCCGGCTTCTTTGGTATTGCTTTTGAACTTGGTTTTTTGCATCCTCTGAGCCTTTGCGCTCGTATTTGTTAATGACTATCAAGTCTGCATAATCAATCATATCGATTTTTTCAAGTTGCGAAGGTGCACCGAATTCACTCGTCATTACATACATGGATACATCGCATATCTCGGCGATTTCTGCATCTCCCTGACCAATTCCGCTCGTTTCAACGATGATTAAATCGAAGCCAGCTGCCTTCACGACTGAAATGGCATCTTTTATTGCCAAAGACAACTCACTTTTTGAATGGCGCGTGGCTAGGCTCCGCATATAAACACGCTCTGAAAAAATCGAGTTCATCCTAATCCTGTCACCAAGCAGGGCACCGCCCGTTTTCTGTTTGGTCGGGTCTACAGATAGGATGGCGACTCTCTCGTCTGGAATTTCATTAATGAACCTTCGTATCAATTCATCAGTCAATGAACTTTTCCCAGCACCGCCAGTCCCTGTAATCCCTAGAACAGGAACCTTCTTTTCGGAAGTCTTGATCTGCTCGAACAGACTCTCCACCGCTGCCGCTGACTCCTGTGAAGCATCGAGTCTGTTTTCGGCAAAGGTAATGAATTGGGCAATGGCATTTGTTCCCCCAGTAATCAATTCATCAAAACGTTCCTGTAAAGATGGTTTGACTGTCGAGAAATCACACTCCTCCATCAATACGTTTATCATTCCTTGAAGCCCATATTCCCGCCCTTCATCAGGAGAAAAGATCCGGGCAATCCCATAATCATGGAGTTCTTTAATTTCCCTTGGGATGATGACCCCGCCGCCGCCGGCAAAAATACGAATGTGCCCGGCTCCCTTTTCCTTCAGCAGGTCATACATATATTTAAAATATTCGACATGTCCGCCTTGGTAAGATGACATCGCTATGCCTTGAACATCTTCCTGGATGGCCGCATTCACGATCTCTTCCACCGAACGATTATGACCTAGATGAATGACTTCTGCACCGCTGGACTGAAGGATTCTCCTCATAATATTGATGGATGCATCATGTCCATCGAATAAACTCGAAGCAGTAACGAATCTAATATGGTTCTTCGGTTTATACACCTCAACTGTACCCATTGAGCTCCTCCTTATTGAAACGAATTTAACTCAGTATTTTTCTGAAGCGATATATTTTGAATCAATAATTGCGTCTGCAGTTCAACATATTCTGGAAGCGTATACTCTTTATGCAATGCCCACCTTCTAAAACTCCACATCTGTCCCTGAACGAAAATATTATGAGAAACAAGGCTTATTTGTTTTGCTGTTAACGATAGCTCCCCATTCTCAACACATTTCGTTATCACCTTTTCAAACATGCCGACCATCCGAAGTTCTTTATTCAATACATAAGGTAAAGCATCTTTCGTCAGTGCTTTCACTTCTTGATACATCACCAGCACTTCGTCCTGCATATCATCCATCACTTTATAAAAATAGGCGATCGTAAGCTTCAAGCTTTCAAGTGTCCCATCGCTCTGATCTATTTCTTTCTGAAGCTTTTCCTGGACTTCATCGTAGATAAAGTCACAAACGAGATATAATATATCTTCCTTTGTTCGGATATACTCGTATAACGTGCCAATACTAAAGCCGGCCGCTTTGGCAATTTCCCTGGTAGTCGTACGATGAAATCCCTTTTCCTTAAAAAGGGTCACCGCTCCTTTAATCATTTGTGTACGTCTTTTTTCAACCAGCCGTTCATCCTTTACAGATGCAAGAACCTCTCTTTTTTCCATTTTCAAACTCCTTTTAATAAGCCCATCATTTAATTGCCAAAGACATTCTGAAGAAATTGAAAAGGGTATTCCGGTAAAGGCAATGCCTCATCGGAAAACCTCAATTTCAATCCTATTTAGTAATCATCCGTGAGATGACCAGCTTTTGAATTTCCTGTGTACCTTCATAGATTTGGGTGATTTTCGCATCACGCATATACCGTTCTACAGGATAATCCTTCGTATATCCATAACCTCCAAAGACCTGCACGGCTTCTGTCGTCACTTTCATGGCTGTATCTCCAGCAAAAAGTTTGGACATGGCCGACTCTTTTCCATAAGGAAGGCCCGCTGATTCCAACCAGGCAGCCTGATAGGTTAATAGCCTTGAAGCTTCAACACCCGTTGCCATATCCGCCAATTTAAAACCGATTCCTTGCTGTGCAGAAATAGGCTTCCCGAATTGGACCCGCTCTTTTGCATAATCAACTGCGGCATCCAATGCACCTTGGGCTATGCCCACTGCCTGGGCTGCAATCCCATTACGGCCGCCATCAAGCGTCATCATCGCTATTTTAAAGCCCTCTCCTTCTTTTCCAAGGAGATTTTCTTTTGGTACTCGGCATTCATCAAAAATGATTTCCGTGGTCGGTGATGAACGGATTCCAAGCTTCTTCTCTTTTTTGCCGACACTAAAACCCGGGAAGTCCTTTTCAACGATAAAAGCACTCGTTCCTTTTTGTTTGGATTCTGGATCCGTCAATGCAAAGACGACATATGTATCCGCAATCCCGCCGTTCGTAATGAAGATTTTTGAACCGTTGATAATATATTCATCACCTACAAGCTTTGCAGTCGTTCTCATACCGCCTGCGTCAGAGCCTGAGCTAGGCTCGGTCAGCCCATAGGCACCGATTTTTTCACCCTGTGCCATCGGGCGAAGGTATTTTTGTTTTTGTTCTTCAGACCCAAATTTATAGATTGGCCATCCTGCAAGGGAAGTATGGGCTGATAAAGTCACCCCAGTGGAAGCGCAAACGCGGGAAAGTTCCTCAATCGCTATGCAATACGCTAAATAATCACTTCCAATTCCGCCGTATTCCTCTGGCCACGGAATCCCAGTCAAACCAAGTTCAGCCATTTTATCGAAGATTTCACGATCAAATCGTTCTTCTTCATCCCTCTCGGCTGCTGTCGGAGCCACTTCATTCTGAGCAAAATCGCGCACCATTTTCCTGATCATTTCATGCTCTTCCGTTAGCTTAAATTGCATGTCTATGCCTCCTAAATATTTTGCAAATTATAGATTCTTACTGATGACCATTCTCTGTATTTCGCTGGTACCCTCATAAATTTCAGTTACTTTTGCATCCCTGAAATAGCGTTCGACAGGATACTCCGTCGTGTATCCATAGCCTCCAAACACCTGGACTGCTTCTATCGCCACATCAACAGCCGTCCTCGAAGCGAATAGCTTAGCCATTGCAGCCTCTTTACCGCACTTCAATCCCTGTGAGCGTAAAAACGCCGCGCGATAGACGAGTAACCTTGAAGCTTCTATACTCGTTGCCATTTCAGCAAGCTTGAAACCAATCCCCTGTTGTGCTGCAATAGCTTTGCCGAATTGAACTCTGTCCTTTGCATATTGGACAGCATGTTCCATGGCGCCTTCTGCAATTCCCAGCGCTTGAGCAGCAATGCCTATCCTTCCAGCATCCAAGTTGGCCATTGCGATCTTAAAGCCTTCCCCTTCTTTGCCAAGGAGATTGGCTGCAGGCACTTTCATATCCTCGAACGTAACCTGTACGGTGCTCGAGCCATGAAGGCCCATTTTCCGTTCATCTTTACCGATGATTAAGCCTGGCGTCCCTTTTTCTACAATAAAAGCAGAGATTCCCTTGCTTCCCTTCTGAGGGTCTGTTGAAGCAAAAACAATGAATACATCCGCTTCCCCGCCATTAGTGATAAAAACCTTGGACCCATTTATCCGATATTTCCCGTCTTCCTTTACTGCCACTGCCTTCGATTTCAAACTCGCAGCATCGGAACCTGAGCTTTGCTCAGTCAAGCAAAAGGCGCCTAAATATTTACCAGCGGCTAACTTAGGCACATACTTTCGCTTCTGCTCTTCCGTTCCAAAATAAACGATTGGATTTGTTCCAACAGAAGTATGAACGGACAATATAACACCGAGAGTTGGACTAACTTTGGAAATCTCATTGATGGCGATGATATAAGACATGAAGTCCATACCCGCGCCACCGTATTCTTCTGAAATCGGGATTCCCATCAAGCCAAGCTCACCCATTTTTTGCAGAATCGTTTTTGGAAACACGCCTGTTTCCATTGCCTCGATATGAGGGGTAATCTCATTCTCCGCAAAAGTGCTTACCATTTTCCGCATCATTTCCTGTTCTTCTGTAAATTTGAAATCCATCCTTCATCCCTCCCTAGCTGCACGTCTTTCTAAGATTAGTTATATTCATAAAAGCCCCGTCCTGATTTTTTTCCTAACCATCCAGCTTTTACATATTTCCTTAACAGCGGACACGGCCGGTATTTATCGTCCCCGAGCCCTTGATGAAGGGTTTCCATTATATACAGGCATGTGTCCAGTCCAATGAAGTCAGCTAGCGTAAGCGGGCCCATCGGATGGTTCATTCCCAGCTTCATCACGTCGTCAATCGCCTCTTTGGTGGCGACGCCCTCATAAAGGGTATAAATGGCCTCATTGATCATCGGCATCAAAATCCGATTCGCTACAAAACCTGGGAAATCATTGACTTCCACCGGTACCTTGTTCAACGATTCTGCCATCTCTTCAACTTCTTTATAAACCTCATCCGCTGTAGCAAGTCCGCGAATGATCTCAACCAGCTTCATGACTGGAACGGGGTTCATAAAGTGCATGCCTATTACCTTTTCCGGCCTTTTCGTGGCAGCGGCTATCTCGGTAATCGGAAGCGAAGAAGTATTGGATGCAAGGATGACGTGCTTTGGCGTGATTTCATCCAATTCGGCAAATATTTTTGTTTTTATGTCCATATTTTCCACTGCCGCTTCAATCACCAAATCTACCGCGGCCGCATTATTCAAATCCGTCGATGAAGTCAGCCGGGAAAGGATTATATCCTTCTCCTCTGATTCCATTTTTCCTTTTTCAACCTGCCGGGAAAGGTTCTTGGTAATTGTCCCTAACCCCTTTTCTACATATTCATCTTTTAAATCATGTAAAAGAACTTCATAACCGCTCATTGCACAGACCTGGGCAATGCCAGAACCCATCTGTCCAGCACCAATGACCATCACTTTTTCAATGCCCATGAAAAATCCCTCCTCATGTATCTATCTACGAAACTATTATCCTTGCTTAGGGACTTCAATTAAAATGGCATCTCCCTGACCGCCGCCACTGCAGATCGCTGCGATGCCCAATCCCCCTCCGCGGCGTTTCAGTTCATGCATCAGCGTAATGATGATGCGGGCACCACTCGCCCCGATCGGGTGACCTAATGCTACAGCCCCTCCGTTTACATTCACTTTTCCCGGCTCGATGTTGGCAATTTTCCCACTGGCCAGCGCAACCGCAGCAAATGCTTCGTTCACTTCAAACAAATCAATTTCCTCTATCGATTTACCTGTCTTCTTCAGGAGTTCATTTATGACCAAACCTGGCGTTTTAGGGAAGTCCTTTGCTTCCACTGCCACTTCTGCATGAGCTAAAATATAGGCAAAAGGCGTTTTCCCTTCCTTTTCCGCACGTTCCTCACTCATCAATACGAGTGCACCTGCCCCATCATTGACTCCTGGTGCATTACCTGCCGTAATGGTCCCATTATTATTGAAAGCTGGACCTAATTTAGCTAACTTCCCGGCAGATGTATCTTTTCTTGGGGCTTCATCATGTTCAACGGTCATTGGTTCGCCTTTCCGCACCGGCACCTGTACGGAAATGATTTCTTCTGCTAGGATACCGCCATCGATTGCTTTTATCGCTTTTTGATGACTCTCATAAGCCCAGCTATCTTGTTCCTCACGGGTGATTTCAAGATCCTCGGCAGTACTGTTTCCGTAAGTCCCCATATGCACACCCGTAAAGCTGCAGCTAAGGCCATCCGAAATCATCGTATCCTTGAGCTCTCCATCACCCATCCTTAGGCCCCACCTTGCTTTCGGAAGGATATAAGGAGCATTGCTCATCGATTCCATTCCGCCGGCAACAATGATTTCCTCTTCACCTAAGCGAATGATCTGATCAGCCAATGTCACACTGCGAAGTCCTGATGCACATACTTTATTAATGGTTTCCGTTTTCACTTCCCATGGTAATCCAGCATGACGGGCTGCCTGGCGGGAAGGTATTTGGCCTTGGCCCGCCTGAAGCACATTCCCCATGATGACCTCATCTACTTGGCTGCCTTCAATCCCTGCCCGGACAAGTGCCTCTTTGATTGCTATTCCACCAAGTTGTGATGCCGTCATACTGCTAAGGCCACCGCCAAATTTACCAAAAGGTGTTCTCACACCGCTAATAATCACTGTTTTCGCCATCATTATTTCCCCCTATAAGTAACATTGATTGAACGCTCGCTCAATTTGGAGTTAAAAAAATAGTGTTGTAAGCGCTTAATATTATATTACACATTTTTCCCAAAAATGAAAATATTCAGTTTGTAAATATTGAATAAATTGCCTGCTCCCTTTATTTCATCCGTTATAAAAGAAACAGGCAATTCCATTTAAACATTTAAATTAAGATGCAATCGATTTATTTTCACCAATGACCGCTTTTTCTAGTAGTTCTGCTACATCATACGTTTTAACATTTTCCTCAACTTCTTTTGCTTTCGTCCCATCTGATAGCATGGTCAGGCAGTAAGGGCATCCGGAACTGATCACTGTTGGACTGACGGCCAGAGCTTGTTCGGTACGGGCCACATTAATACGGTTTCCCGTTTCCTCTTCCATCCACATCAAACCGCCTCCAGCTCCACAGCACATACCCTTTTCACGGTTACGCTCCATTTCAATAAGTTTCACACCAGCAATGGCTTGCAAGATTTCACGCGGCGGGCTGTAAACTTCATTGTACCTTCCCAAGTAACAGGAATCGTGGAATGTAATCGTCTCATTCACCGGATACTGAGGTACCAACCTGCCTTCACTGACAAGTTTGGCTAACAATTCAGTATGGTGATACACTTCCGCTTCCAGGCCAAAATCCGGATACTCGTTCTTAAAGATATTGTATGCATGCGGATCGATCGTAACGATTTTCTTTATTTCATTCTTCTGGAATTCTTCTATATTTTTCATTGCTAGCTCCTGGAAAACAAATTCATTACCCAATCGACGCGGAGTATCCCCTGAGTTTTTCTCCTTATTTCCAAGAATTGCAAATTTAACGCCTGCTTCATTCAATAATTTAGCAAAGGAAAGGGCAATCTTCTGGCTTCGGTTATCGTACGACCCCATTGACCCCACCCAAAATAAATACTCGAATTCTTCGTCTGCCTTTTTTAATTCCTTCACGGTTGGGACGCTGACATCTTCCCGAAGGCTTCGCCAATCTTCTCTCTCTTTTCGGTTCAGTCCCCACGGGTTCCCTTGACGCTCAATATTCGTCATGGCACGTTGCGCATCAGGATCCAGTCTGCCTTCGGTCAACACTAGATAACGGCGCATATCGATGATTTTGTCAACATGTTCATTCATTACCGGGCATTGATCTTCACAGTTCCGGCATGTGGTACAAGCCCAAAGTTCTTCTTCCGTAATGACTTCGCCAATCAGGCTCGGACTGTAAGCTTCTGTTGCTGCAGCCGATTCCTGCGCCCCCTGCGCGGCACCAGCCAAAGCGATTTTATTTCCTTTCGTATTCCCAAAAACAAAAGATGGCACCCATGGCTGCTTCGTAGTAACGGCAGCGCCTGTATTTGTTAAATGGTCACGCATCTTGATTATGATATCCATCGGTGACAGCATTTTACCGGTACCTGTAGCCGGGCACATATTGGTACAGCGCCCGCACTCCACACAGGCATAGAGGTCCACCATTTGATATTGCGTCAAGTCCTCGATATATTTGGCACCATAATATTGGTTTCCTTCTTTGTCGAGAATCTCTTCTTCCAAATCTACCGGTTTCAATTTCCCGGGATTGTCCAGGCGATTCAGGAATACATTTATCGGACCGGCAATCAGGTGAGCGTGCTTAGATTGCGGGATATAAACAAGGAAAGATAATATGATCAGTAAATGCAGCCACCAAGCTACATAAAAAACGACGGTTGCCGCTGTTGTCCCCATCCAGCCGAATAGGAAAGCGATGCTTGATGCGACTGGCTCTGACCAAGTTGCATCGTGTCCATGCCAGATCATTCCCATTCCATTCCCCAGCAATACGGTAATCATGATACCGGTAATGAAGATGACAACCAGGCCTGCTTTGAAATCCCTTTTCAAGCGAACGAGCTTTTCGACATAACGGCGGTATGCCGCCCATAGGATTGCAACAAGAACAGTAAGCGTCACAATTTCCTGGAAGAAAGTAAAGGCCGGATAAACAGGGCCAAACGGTAAATGCCACCCCGGTCTTAAGCCTTTAACGAAAAAGTCAAGTGCGCCAAATTGCACTAAGATGAAACCATAAAATAACAAGGCATGAATGATCCCGCTCTTTTTATCTTTAAAGAGCTTCTTCTGTCCAAATACATAAACACCTATTTTAACAAGACGATCTTTCACACGGTTATCGAATTCCACTTTTTTGCCAAGTTTTATATAAGCTATACGAGTCTTTATCAAATAGACAAATAAACCGGCGGCGTAAGCGGTTACAATCAGGAATGCAACTAAGTTGATCCACAGTAAGCCATTCATTTCCATGCAGTCTTTCCCCCTCTTTAGTAAATTGCCAAATGCCAGGTATCATTATGGGAAATTTGGCATTTTTCTGAAATTTAGTTAACTCCATTATATAATGAATGAGCATTCAGTCAACTTTTTTCTTTCTAAAAACTAGATAATTTTTCGCCATCTTCATTATATAATTCGACAATTCTGTGTATTACCCTTCTTTATTCAAAAAAAATGAGGATCCTTTCCCCGCTTTTTAATGGTTATTGACAGGGAATTAGAGCCAAACTAAATATAATCATTTAGGGGGGATTTTTTTGAAGATAATCACTACGATTGCCTCTATATTTTTATTGATCTTCTCTTGGTGCTGGGTTGATCTTAAGGTAGGGCATAAGCGTTATTTGAAGCACGCAACCAACATAAAATATCCGCCTCGGAACAGCGACATGACTGTATTCACATCAGGTAAAAGCCTGTTTGATGATTACATGAAGGAAGTAAGGCAAGCTCAGGATTCCATCCATATCCTTTTTTATATTGTAAAAAATGATAAATTCAGCAAGGATTTTTTGAAGTTACTGCAGTCAAAAGCGGAAGAGGGCGTGGAAGTGCGGCTATTGGCCGATTGGGTAGGAAGTAAAGAGATGTCCCGCCAAATCATTCAGGAGCTAACTAAAAGCGGCGTTCATTTTTCTTTCAGCTTTAAACCGAAACTCCCCTTCCTTTTCTATACCATACAAAAAAGAAATCACCGTAAGATCACGGTGATAGATGGAAAAATCGGCTATCTTGGCGGCTTTAATATCGGTAAGGAGTATATAAACCAAGGGGAGAAGCTGAACCCGTGGAGAGATTACCATTTAAAAATGACCGGGGAAGGTGTAAAGGACCTTCAGGAAGTCTTCCTCTCGGATTGGTACTATGATACAAACGAGGATTACAGAGGAACGCCAGCCTATTTCCCGACATTGACTCCCGGGAAGCAGGCACAGCAGTTTGTCGTCACGAATGGCAGTGATCTTGAACAGTCACTTACACACATGATTCGGCAAGCCACTAAAAAAATCATAATCGGGACTCCATATTTCATTCCCAGCGAAACATTATTTCAAGAATTAAGGGAAGCACTTGCACGCAATGTTTCCCTTACGATCATCGTACCTGAAATTTCAGACCATGCCCTTGTCAAGGAAGCTTCTTTTCCCTATTTTCGGGTACTAATAAAAGAAGGGGCTGAAATCATGCAATTTCAAAGGGGGTTCTACCATTCTAAAGTGATTCTGATTGATGATATAATGTGTGATATCGGTACGGCTAATTTTGATAAACGCAGTTGTTTTTTAAATGGTGAAATGAACTGCATCGTATTTGACCGGACATTTATAGAAGATGTAGAAAAGGAATTGGCAGTGGACCTAGCCGAGTCCAAGCCGCTAGACGGGGACGCGCTTTCCAGCAAGAATGTAATCCGTACAGCAAAAGAATCTCTGGCTTCCATCCTTTCTCCTTTTCTCTGATATCCTGTTGCTCAAGGAGAAAAATAAAATGAAAATAAGATTTGGATTCGTATCCAATGCCACCTGTTTATGGGAAGCTTCTCCGGCCAAGACACTTACTTTCAAGCGATATAGCACACTTGGCCCAGAAAAAGGAATGGAAAAACTCCTGGATGTGACAAGGCAGAACATTGAAAACACCTTAAGGGTCCTTCAATATAACACGGCACACCAAATAGAAGTATACCGGATGTCCAGTTCCATTGTACCTTTAGCCACACATCCCGAAATAGAATGGGATTTCGTTACTCCTTTTAAAAGAGAGTGGAAACAGCTTGGCGACTGGGCCACTGCACACAAAATGAGGCTCAGCTTTCATCCGAATCAGTTTACGCTATTTACAAGCCCTAAGCCTGAGATTACACAAAATGCCGTAAAAGATATGGAGTTCCATTATAAAATGCTTGATGCAATGGGCATAGCGGACACCTCTTTCATCAATATCCATGTCGGTGGAGCCTATGGTGATAAAGAGTCCGCCCTTATAAGGGTTCATGACAATCTTAAATCGCTGCCTATGCACGTCAAGGAAAGAATGACTTTGGAAAATGATGATAAAACCTATACAGCATCTGAAACCCTGAGCGTATGTAAGAGGGAAGGCATACCGCTTGTATTCGATTACCATCATCATCTCGCAAACCTTTCAGATATGCCGCTTAACGAGCTGCTCACCGAGGTGTTCACCACTTGGGGCCAGGCAGGGGTGGTACCAAAGATTCATATTTCATCCCCAAAATCGGCAGGTGAATTTCGCTCGCATGCAGATTATATCGATTTGGAGTTCATCATGCCCCTTTTTAAAGTGCTTAAGGATCTTGGACAGGACGTGGATTTCATGATCGAGGCCAAGATGAAGGATCGGGCAATGTTGCAGCTGATTGAGGATATAGCTAAGCTTCGTGGTGTAAAAAGGGTGAGCGGCGGTGCCGTCGAGTGCTAATTAAGCCTGAAAAAAGCGGCTGTTTCGTTAGAAACAGCCGCTTTTTTCATTACATTTTTTCCGGTGCCGAAACCCCGATGATGGCTAATGCATTCTTTAAAGTAATTTGGACGGATTTGACCAGTCCTAGACGCGCCTTACTTCTTTCCATCTCTTCAACATCCAGAACCTTATCTGCATTGTAGAAGCTGTGGAATGTAGAAGCCAGGTCATATATATAATTCGTCATGCGGTGAGGCATCCGTTTTTCGGCCGCTTCCGCTATTGCCTGCGGGAATTCCCCTAATTTCTTCAAAAGCTCCACTTCTTTTTCAGTAGATAGGGCAGAGAAATCAGTGACTCCTTCATAGCTGATCCCTTGTTCCACACCTTGGCGCAAAATGCTGGAAATCCGGGCGTGGGCATACTGTGCATAATAAACCGGGTTTTCATTGGATTGTGAGACCGCAAGATCCAAATCGAAGTCCATATGAGTATCCGCACTTCTCATCGCAAAGAAATAACGTGTTGCATCCAAACCTACTTCATCAATAAGGTCACGCATCGTAACCGCTTTACCTGTGCGCTTGCTCATTTTCATTTTCTCGCCATCCTTGTACAGGTGAACAAGCTGGATGATTTCGACTTCAAGCTGCTCGCGATTGTACCCTAATGCTTCGATCGCCGCTTTCATACGCGGGATATAGCCGTGGTGATCTGCACCCCAGATATTGATCAGTGTTTGAAAGCCCCGTTCCAATTTATTACGGTGATAGGCAATATCCGGTGTCAGATATGTGTAAGATCCATCCTGCTTAATAAGCACCCGGTCTTTATCATCGCCTAATTCCGTAGAGCGGAACCATGTAGCACCATCTTCCTCGTAAACATGGCCCCTTTCCCTCAACACTTTAAGTGCTTCATCAATTTTACCGTTTTGATAGAGGGATGTTTCGGAGTACCATACATCAAATCCGACACGGAAGTTACCTAAGTCCGTTTTCAGTTTTTCCATTTCATATTTCAAGCCGTACTCACGGAAAAATTCAAAACGTTCCTTCTCATCGGCATTTACATATTTATCCCCATATTCACTTGCAAGCGTCTTACCGATGCCAATGATATCTTCACCATGATAACCGCCCTCCGGCATATCCTTTTCGAGGCCAAGTGCCTGGAAATAGCGAGCTTCTATGGATATGGCCAAATTATTGATTTGGTTTCCTGCATCATTAATATAGTATTCACGTGAAACATCGTAACCTGCTTTAGAGAGGATATTACATAGAGTATCACCTACTGCCGCACCACGTGCATGACCAAGATGGAGATCACCGGTCGGGTTCGCGGAAACGAACTCCACTTGGATTTTCTCTCCTTTGCCAAAGTCACTTTCCCCATATGCTTCATCCACTTTCAAAATAACAGGAACCAATTCTGTCAAATAGGCATTATTCATGTAGAAGTTGATGAAACCTGGTCCTGCAATTTCGATTTTTTCGATGGATGCTTTTGAGTTGTCAAAGTTTTCGATGATTGCCTCTGCTATCATCTTTGGTGCTTTCTTTGCAATCTTCGTTAATTGCATGGCCATGTTCGTGGAATAATCTCCATGTGTCTTATCTCTTGGCAGCTCCAATACAACATTTGGAATCTGCACTTCCGTTGCTAAACCAGCTTTAATGACTGCCGCTTTAATCTCTTCTTTCAGTTTTTCCTGTACCTCTTTTACTATATTCATGCGCTATACTTCCTCCTTGTAGGAAATCGTCATCTCATATTGACCGGGTTCGCTTCCCTGCATATGTAACGTATATTTAAGGACAAGTTTCCCTTGTTTGGTCTGCTCATCCCATTGATGATGTATCTTCTTCGCGGTCGTCCGTAATCCTAACCTGCCATATATACTTTCGTAATGTCCATTTGTCGCTTCCTTCAGGCGGAAAAGCTGCCTCATTTTAATGGCACCATTTCTAAGCAGGATCGTTTCATCCGGTTTGTGCTTGATGGTCGTTTGTGTTTGCCCGGCTTCATTTTCCTCTTTATATTGCAAATATAAATCTGCACCTTTATACATTTTTGTACCAAATGTGACCAGCTCATACGTTTCCGTTTCTGAACCGTGCTTGATTTTTGTCTGTAAAGTCACTTTAATCGCTTGCTTATCAATATCATGAAGAGTCAAAGCTACACTTCCTTCATCATGTCGTTCTTAACTTTATAAGTATAAATATTCTTCAAGCAAGTTTCAACTTGGAGCGGAAAATAAAGTGTAAATCAAAAAAAGTGAGGATAAACTGTCGAATTCAAGTTGTTGCAATTCATTTGAATTTAACACAATAATGACTCATCGGGGCGGAATTATTCGAATAGAGTCCATCAGACGCAAAATCCCTTCCCGGAATGGATAAAAAAAGACCATTCCCGCTAAAAAACAGGAACAGTCAAGTCAAGCCTTACGCCCATTAACCTTTTTGAACCCAACCTAAAATCATTTCGCGAATCAGCTTGCTCGCAGTGTTCGCAGTTTGCTCGGATGGATCATAAATCGGTGCCACTTCTACCAAATCGCAGCCGACTACATTAATTTCAGATCGTGCTATCTCATGAATCGAAGCTAAAAGCTCTTTGGAGGTGATGCCTCCACAATCTACGGTGCCTGTTCCCGGTGCGTGCGCAGGATCAAGAACATCGATGTCGATCGTCACATATACAGGACGGCCAGCTAACTGCGGCAGTACTTCTTTCAGAGGTTCAAGAACTTCAAATTTAGAGATGTGCATGCCATTTTCTTTTGCCCATTGGAATTCTTCCTTCAAACCGGAACGAATGCCGAAAGAGTATACATTTTTCGGGCCGATAAGTTCTGCGGATTTACGGATGATGGACGCATGGGAAAGCGGCTCTCCTTCATAATCCTCACGTAGATCTGTATGGGCATCCATATGGATGATGGCCATATCGGGATACTTTTTGAACATGGCTTTGATGACAGGCCATGTTACAAGATGTTCCCCTCCCATACCCATTGGGAACTTACCTGCATCCAACAAGCTGTCGACATATTTTTCAATCATATCGATACTGCGCTGAGGATTGCCGAATGGTAATGGAATATCCCCGGCATCAAAGAATTTAACTTCCTCTAATTCACGATCTAAATACGGGCTGTACTCTTCCAAACCAATCGAAACTTCACGAATTCGGGTAGGGCCGAAGCGGGAACCCGGACGGAAGCTTACCGTCCAGTCCATTGGCATGCCGTATAGCACAGCTTCCGATTCCTCAAAAACAGGATGGCTTTTAATGAATACATTGCCTGAATAGGCTTCATCGAATTTCATGGTCCATGCCTCCTTTATTTCACTAAATCTTGAACGAATTTAGGCAGAACGAAAGCTGCTTTATGAAGTTCTTTTGTATAATATTTCGTTTCTAATTCATGGAAACGATCTTCAGTCACTTCTAATGGATTATATTTTTTCGACCCGATCGTGAACGCCCAAAGGCCGCTTGGGTACGTCGGGATATTCGCTAAATACAAGCTGGTGATTGGGAAAATTTCTTTTACATCACGTTGTACATCACGAATCAAGTCCGCTTTAAACCAAGGATTGTCGGATTGTGCCACAAAAATCCCGTCTTCTTTCAAAGCCTTGGAAATCCCGGCATAAAAACCTTTAGTGAATAAATTGACGGCAGGTCCGACTGGTTCAGTCGAGTCAACCATGATCACGTCATACTCATTTTCACTTTTGGCGATGTGCATGAAGCCATCCCCAACTTGTACGTCTACACGCGGATCTTCAAGCATGCCTGCAATTTCAGGCAGGAATTTCTTTGAGTATTCGATAACTTTCCCATCGATATCCACCAATGTAGCTTTTTTTACGCTTGGGTGTTTTAGGATTTCACGGATAACTCCTCCGTCCCCTCCTCCTACAACCAAAACGTTTTCTGGATTAGGATGGGTAAATAAAGGAACATGGGCTACCATTTCATGGTACACGAATTCATCACGCTGTGAAGTCATTACCATGTCATCCAGCAACAGCATATTGCCCCACTCTTCCGTTTCAATCATATCCAGCTTTTGAAACTCAGTTTGCTCCGTATGTAAAGTACGATTCACTTTCATCGTAATACCAAAATTCTCTGTTTGTTTTTCAGTAAACCAAATGCTCATTTATTAACGCTCCTTTTCCATTTCATATTGTCAGTCACCTTATAGGTTCCCCAAAATCGGTATAGTCATTAGCTAGAAAAATTATAGACGAATCTAGCAGAATTGCAAGATAAATTTCTTAAATGCAGTTCTTACGTTTAAAATTTTCTTTTTTTTCCATAATAGTAATAGATACTAGATTCTTACCTGATAAGAGAGGTGAAAGCAATGGAATTGATTCCAAGCGAACGATTTAAAAGGACAACTAAATATGTACGGGCCTTCATTATCCTTGCCACGATCGGGCTCACAATACTCTTTGTATTGCTTCTCTCTTTACTGATTTATGCAAAAATATTAGGTCCGCCTCCTTTGGTCGTGCCGCAGTCCACTCTCTATTATAGCGATAATGGAAATGTGATCGGTGAGACCGATAATGGCCAGAAACGTTACTGGGCCGGAATGGAGTCGATTTCACCAGAGCTCGTCAAAGCGACTGTCGCCGTTGAAGACCGTCAATTTTACACTCATAATGGATTTGATATAAAGCGGATCGGCGGAGCCATCCTTGCTGATATTAAGGCAATGTCCAAAGTCCAGGGTGCAAGCACCATTACCCAGCAGTATGCCAGGAACCTGTTTCTTGGGCATGACAAAACGTGGTCGCGTAAATTTAATGAGGCCTTTTATACGATACGTTTAGAAATGAACTACTCTAAAAAGGAAATTCTAGAAGGCTATTTAAATACGATTTACTATGGCCATGGCGCCTATGGAGCCCAAGCAGCGAGTCAATATTACTTTGGCAAGGATGCCAAGGATTTGACCCTTCCTGAAGCGAGCATGCTGGCTGGAATACCAAAAGGGCCGTCAAACTATTCTCCATTGGATAACTTTGAAAAAGCGAAATCAAGGCAGAGAGTCGTCCTGCAATCCATGAAAAGCAAAAACTACGTTTCCGGAAAGGATATCGCGGAAGCGCTGCGAACATCCCTTACATTAAAGGGAGAACACGGAACGGTCACCAAGAAGACCGCTCCCTATTTCCAGGATGCCGTCAAGCAGGCTTTAAAAACTCAGCTTCATTTAGATGACCGGACAATCGAGCTTGGCGGGCTTAAGGTCTATACCACACTGGACGAAACCCAGCAGGATGCTGCCGAAGAAGTTCTTTCCAATACCATACCCAAGTCTTCAGGCATTCAAGCCTCGATAGTGGCAATGGATCCGGATACCGGGGAGGTCCGTGCGCTGGTCGGAGGGAAAGATTACTCCGAGTCGCCATTCAATCGGGCCACACAGGCCGTTCGCCAGCCTGGTTCAACCATTAAGCCCTTGCTATACTATTCAGCATTGGAGAATGGTTTCACACCGTCCACCACTTTAAAAAGCGAGACAACTACATTTTCTTTCGATGACGGTCACTCATCTTACTCACCGCATAATTACAACCATCAATATGCGGAAGGCGAAATCACGATGGCTCAGGCCATTGCTCTTTCCGATAATATCTTCGCCGTAAAAACGCACTTGTTCCTTGGAGAACAGACATTGGTCGATACGGCGCATCGTTTCGGCATCACGGCAAAGATGGATGCGGTTCCCTCCCTGGCACTCGGTACATCAGGTGTAAGGGCGATTGAAATGGTGAACGCATACAGCATTCTGGCTAATGGCGGCAAGAAGGTTGAACCCGTGTTTATCAAAAAGGTTGAAAATCAAAAAGGTGAAGTGATTTTTGATGAAAATGAGAAACCGGAACAGATTTTGGATGAGGATAAGGCATTTGTCATGACCCAGATGCTTACAGGGGTTTTCGATGAAACCTTAAATGGCTATACGAAAGTGACCGGCAGCACCATTAGTTCCCAGCTGTCCCGCCCATATGCGGGCAAATCAGGCTCCACCCCGACTGATAGCTGGATGATCGGTTACACACCGGAGCTTGTAGCAGGAGTATGGACTGGATATGATCAAGGCAAAAAGATCGAAATCCCTGCTGAAAAAGGCTATGCAAAGAAAATCTGGGCTTCCTATATGGAAAAGGGCCTGCAAGGGAAACCGGCAAAATCATTTAAGGAAACCGAAAACGTAATCGGGGTAGACGTGAACCCCGTTAGCGGAAAATTGGCCACAAAGGACTGCCCTGCCTCAAGATTGACTTATTATGTTAAAGGAACCGAACCTGTCGAATACTGTGCCGAGCACTTTAAGGGTGAGAGTCCGAAACATGCCCCAAAAGAAGAAGAACATAAAAAGGCCCCATGGTACAAAAAAATCTTAAAACCTTGGGGATAACGAAAAACCCCCGAAGCCGGCAGCGGCTTCGGGGGTTTTTCTGTCCTAGTTCCACAGTGACTAAACTGCTGTCTTTAAGTTTACTGATTTTATCGCTTTCCTACAAGTGCATTTTTCACTAAACTTAACATTTACCCATTAATCGAGTTTCAAACCGTCAATGACTCCTTCAGCAGATCTGAAGAACGCTCCCACATTCCTGCATCATGATTTTTCAGGAAGTCTGCAAGCACACGTTTTGATTTATCGTCCATGTCCTCGACGATGATTTTTCGTTTTAGCGATTTATCCATCCGGTTAACATGCTCCGGGAGCGATTTGTAACCGCGTCTAATTGACCTGTCGACCATCATTTCACATGCTGTCACACCTGCATAGTGCGGACCATTTTGAGTGGCTTCAATGGTCACCCAAACAAGCCAGTAAGGTTTGGCATTCGGGACCTCCTCTTTAGTCTTTAAAAACTTGATCCCTTTTTCCACTGCACTTCTTGCATGCATCGCGCCGATATCGACCTCTGCCTCACCTGCATCCACATCGATGATGACCGGGGAAATATTATCGAGCGTTAAAACCCCTGCTCCATATCCGCCATGACCTTCTGTCGGGTCGTTTTTTATAATATTAAAGCCTACCTTTTTCTTTGGTTGTTCTTCCATGTTTTATCCCCCTTTATGATTTGTCATTCCTTATTATTGGTTAAAAAAACAAAAATGAAAAAAATTGACTCAAGATGCCTCCAACAAAGTCTCGACCAGTTTTCAAAATCGGGCTTATTGTAAATTGACTCAGCGGTGTGATGATCAGAATCAAAAAAATAAGGGAACCATATTGTTCATACTGGGTCATTTTTGCCCGCAAGTCTGCTGAAACAAGATCCTGAATGATCCTATAGCCATCGAGCGGCGGCAGCGGCAACAGATTGAATACAAATAAAAGGACATTTAAATTTATGAGTATATTTAAGAAGGGCTCGACGAAAAACGGTAAATCAGGTCCAACGCCTGCGGCAATCAACCCGTAAAAAATTAAAAACCCTAGCATTGCAACAATCAAATTACTGAACGGACCGGCAAAAGAGACGAGAACTCCTGCCAATTTTGGATTCTTGAAATGAAAACGATTAACCGGTACAGGTCTCGCCCAACCAAATCCAGCTATTAATATCAGCAATGTCCCGATCGGATCCAAATGGGAGATCGGATTCAATGTGACTCTTCCTTCATTCTTTGCTGTCGGATCACCGAACTTATAGGCCACATAAGCATGGGAAAATTCATGAACCGTAAAGGCGATCAACAGGGACACAATGACATATGGAAGCTGTTCCAAAGGATAAGCCAAAAACCCTCCTATTTGCTCAAAGAATTGCATCGCTAGCTTCTCCCCCTATGTTTATTACCGTTAGTATACATCAAAAGATCAAGAAGTGAAAAAACTCTGACTTCCTAGTCTTGCATTTCTTTTTCCATTGTGAAACACTACAAGATAAGAGAGGAAGGGGGGGGGGAAAGAGATGCCATATGTAACAGTCAAAATGCTTGAAGGCCGTACAGACGAACAAAAAAAGGCTTTAGTCGAAAAGGTGACTGCAGCCGTAACGGAAACAACTGGAGCACCAGCTGAAGCCGTGACGATTTTCATTGAAGAAATGTCAAAAAGTCATTTAGCGGTAGCCGGTGTCCGTAAAAGCGATTTATAAGATTTACATAATGGGGAAAAGCTAAGCCATCAATTCGGCTTAGCTTTTGTTTTTAGCTGCTCAATATATTCATATGCCTCATCAATTTCTTCAAGCGTATATTTTTGTTTGCTTTTCAACGTGAAAATTTTCTCGGTGACTTCCTCTTTTTCAAGCGTGTCGAAGTATAATACCGTTGAAACCAGCTCCAAAAACCGGGCATTCTGTTCGTTCATATCCTGTAAGCATGCCTCAAGTGCCGGCATCTCCACTTCCTGGATGGATAGGAAATCCCGGCCTGCATCCGTTATCGAATAACAATATTGATAATAGCCTGCTTTTTTTTCCCTTACTTCATTCAAGTAGCCCATTTCGCAGAGCTCTTCGATACGTAAGGTCAGCTCCTCCGAATACGGTCCATAAAAGTGAAACTGAAACTTTTCATGAAATGGGAAGGACAGCTTCTTCGCGATATAAACGATCTTCTGTAATTTTTTCCGACCCGAGATTTCACCGGCAGTAGAAATTGCATTGATAATGTTTGCATGATCCTTAAACAAGGCTCGTCACTCCTCACCAAAAATGTACCACTTTAATCCGATAGCTCCAAAAGCTTTCGAATCTGTTTTTTTATATTTTTCTTCGTAGATTCATCACGCAATAAATCCGCTGGATAATACAACTTATGATCCGTTCTTCTTTTCCCTGAAATTGCATCGACAATTTCGGATTCACGCGATAATTCACGAATTTCACCATTATTTTTCAGCAAGTGAATCGGAAGCCTCTCCTCTTCCTCACCTGGCCGGTAAAAATCATACGGCAGATCTGATGAAGAATCGACGACAAGATAATAATCCGGATCGATGCCTGCCTTCTTGAATAGCGTCCTTAACTCCATCAGCCTGTTCATTTGACTGTTCGATGGATGGAATTCCACATATTTAAATAGTTTACGGTTAACGAAGCGAGTGCATAAATCTTTTAAAATCGCATCGTTTTCGTCTTCCCATGCTTCGAAATAATAGAGCATCACCGATTCATCCATTTTCAAGTAGTCCGTTAAAGTCACTTCTCCCCTGAACAATGAATAAAAATGGTGTGGTTCTTGGGCAAACTCATAACCGGATTCATATAAATGTTTCGCTCTATGTAGAATCTTGGTAAGTATGACCTCCGCACTTCTCGTAACTGGATGGAAATAAACCTGCCAATACATTTGGTAGCGACTCATGATATAATCCTCAACCGCATGCATCCCGCTTTGTTTTATGACGGCGTGTTCTTCCCTTGGCCTCATTACACGCAAAAGCCTTTCCATATCGAAGTGTCCATAGCTCACGCCAGTGAAGTAAGCATCACGCTGTAAATAGTCCATTCTATCAGCATCGATCTGACTTGAAATCAGGCTGACTACTAATTTGCCTTTATAGGTTTTCGCTATGACTTCTGCCACTTTTTTAGGAAAATCACGTCCAACCTTAAGGAGGATCTTATTCACTTCCGTATCGCCGAGGATTATCTGCCTCGTGAATTGCTCATGATCCAGGTCAAACACTTTTTCAAAAGAATGAGAGAAAGGACCATGACCCAAATCATGCAGAAGTGCTGCGCACAAGGATAGTAACCGTTCCTCAGGTTTCCATTCGGGTCTGCCCTCGAAAACATCATCCACGATTCTCCGAACAATCTCGTATACTCCAAGCGAATGGCTAAGCCGACTATGTTCCGCACCATGAAAGGTTAAATAAGTCGTTCCCAGCTGTTTGATCCTTCGAAGACGCTGAAATTCCTTCGTCCCTATTAAATCCCATATAACCCGGTCGCGAACATGTATATATCGGTGCACCGGATCCTTGAATACTTTTTCTTCTTGTAATTTTTCGCCGGAATATTCCATGAACTACCCTCTTTTTTCGTAATCTCGATGCACTCATTATAGCGTGTTTTGACAAAAAACCCTAACTTCCACCTTGCTAGTAAGAGGGGTCATTTTGTAAGAAAACGGAAGTTTCAGTCCGATTTTGTCTTGAAAATAAAGAAATAAAAAATCACCGCAGTGTGTCGAATCTGGGTGATGATTACTTGTTTCATTTATCATAAGCAAACAATCCACTCTACCTATATATCATGGATCCTACTTTAGTTTTTTATTGATTTTATCTAGTAACTCGTCTTCTGTCGGTGCAGCAACTGGACGGTTATTGACAAAGGCAAAAGACTTCTTTCTGCCAGGACCGCAATAGGATTGACAGCCCACTTCAATTTTCGCGTCGGGATCAAGCTTTTCAAGACGCGGAATCAATGTTTTAATGTTTACCGCCAAGCAGTCATCGCACACTCTGAATTCATTGGACATCCTCCGGTCACCATCCTTTCCATGACAAACTATTTTTCATCCATTTATACGACTAAAGGGTATTTTACCGTTTCTACTTATGAATATCAAGAGGGCTGGATGATATGAAAAGGATGTAAAAAATCAAAAAACTAGTATCCTTTTAACCTTTTTGTATAAAAAAACCATATTTTGTCCAAAATGCTAGTAGAACACTCCATAAATCACTGCCACACGATATTTTATATAGTTATTTATTTTAAAAATTACCAGAAAGGGAGTATGTAGAAATGAAGGTTCGTCAAGACGCCTGGACAGAAGAAGATGATTTGCTTTTGGCAGAAACGGTATTGCGCCATGTGCGGGAAGGCAGCACTCAGCTCAATGCTTTTGAAGAGGTAGGAGATAAGTTGAATCGCACCTCGGCAGCATGCGGATTCCGCTGGAATGCAGTTGTCCGCCATAATTATGATAAAGCGCTTTCCCTTGCCAAGAAACAGCGTAAGCAACGGCAAAGGATCCTTGGAAAAGATCAAGGAGGAAAAAAACGGCTTCTTTATACACCGCCGTCCCCAACGATTTCCGATATATTGGTTCCCCATGTACAAGAAGAGGAACTAGAGTTGAATTCCGAAGTCGATACTACCAATTATGAAGCAGCAGAGGAATTCGTTGTGGCAGAAGCCCTCGCTCCTAAGACACAGCACACACCAGTACCTTTGGAAATGGCCATGAGCCTTGATACCGTCATCGCCTATTTGGAATCTATGAACGGCCGTATGCTTCAAGCCGAAGTATTAAAAACCGAAAATGAAAGATTGCAGCTTGAAATTAAAGGGCTGAAAAAGCGAAACGAAGAATTGGAGAATAAAATCAGCCACCTAGAACAAAACAGCGGCTTGATGCAGGAAGATTATGAAACTTTGATGAATATCATGAATCGAGCAAGAAAGCTGGTTTTGTTAGAGGAAGAGGAACGTCCGGCAACTAAATTCAAGATGGACCGGAATGGCAATTTGGAAAAAATGGCCGAGTAATAAGATAATGTGGGGATAAGTTACATAGATCAACCACATGATAAAGGCCGTTTTACCCATGTTTATCCGAAAAAGGGAGCCAATAAGGCTCTTTTTTTTCATCGTTTCAAGAAAGAAGGAATAATATCTCCCCGGACGCCGTTGCCTATCATCCAGTCCATTTACAGTTTCAGTGAATGCTAAAGTCGTATTAATTGAAAGAAGCCGTTCCTGACTTAATGGAACGGCTTCTTTCTTTTCAATCCTTTAATGCATCAAATACTTTATCATTGCGTTCCACCACTCTTGCCAAGTATGCCTCATACATCGGCCATTCCTGAACGGAAAGAGTGTCAGAGAATATCCTTTCGCTATGTTCCTTCAATACATGCAGGAATCTGAGCATCACGTCCTGAACGCTCAATTGCACGCCCAACAATTCAGTTAGGGACGCCATTACCGAAGGGACGATATCAGGATAAACGAATTTGGTTTCTGCATTTCCTTTAGCTGCATCATAAAAACCCTTCACGAGACTGGCACGTTCAGCCCCGCTTCCATTGACACACAAATAGATTTGCACCGCTACGCCATTGCGGATCCTGCGCTGGGAAATACCTGCAAATTTCTGCCCATTTATACTTAAATCATAACTTCCAGGACAATAGGAACCGACGATTTCCCTTGCTTCCATCGTGACTGGGAAATCGGAAAACATCAATTGGACAAGCTCCCACATCGCATCATATCCACGATTGATTTCAATTTTCCGCTCGTTTTCAGGAAAAATGAGCGACAAATTAAGGACACCCTCATCCAGCACGACTGCCAATCCTCCGGAATTCCTTACGATGGCCTGAAAGCCATGTTCTTCTAAATGATCTAAACCCTTTTTAAGAAAAGGCAACTTCGTATCCTGTATACCCATGACGATGGTTCGATGGTGTACCCACGCCCTGGCTACGGCCGCTGATTTACCTGACCCTACGGAAGCGCAAAATGTATCATCCATCGCAAAGGACTCCAGAGCAGGAAACTGAGGTCCTACGGAAGATTGATCAATAATCCTCCACTCTTGCTGCATTAATAATGAATCTGTTTCACCCATATGAATCTCCCTCTAACATTTAATCCTTCAGCTGCCTATTGATACTGCGCCACAAACCCCTGTGCCGCTGTAATGACAGCCAGTTTATATACATCCTCTTCACTGCATCCCCTCGAAAGGTCATTCACCGGACGATTCAGGCCTTGAAGGATCGGACCGACCGCTTCGAAGCCGCCCAAGCGCTGTACCATCTTATAGCTGATGTTCCCTGCTTCGAGACTTGGGAATATAAAAACATTCGCATCCCCCTGAATAAGGGAATCCGGTGCTTTTTTTCTTGCTACCGAAGGAACGAAGGCCGCGTCAAACTGAAATTCCCCATCAAGAATGATTTCAGGGTCCATTTCTTTTGCCAAATCGACGGCATCAACCACTTTTAAGGTCTCGGGGGATGTTGCCGATCCCTTCGTCGAAAAGCTCAACATCGCCACACGCGGTTCGATATCGAACATTCGTGCAGTCTTCGCACTTTCTATTGCAATTTCAGCTAGGTCCTGGGAATTGGGGTTTATATTGATCGCACAATCGGCGAACACATATTTTTCTTCATCCCGGACCATGATGAATACTCCCGATGTTTTTTGGACGCCTGGCTTTGTTTTAATGATCCTTAAGGCAGGCCGAACCGTATCGGCAGTCGAATGAGTTGCGCCGCTCACCATTCCATGTGCCAGTTTCATCTGGACGAGCATGGTTCCAAAATAGTTCTCATCCATTAAGATTTCACGTGCTTCTACGTCGGTCGCTTTTCCATCACGGACCTTCACGAACGCTTCAACCATTTCATCCATCATGATATAATTCTTCGGATCATATATTTCGATTGCATCAAGGGAGATTTTTAAATCCTTTGCCTTCTCTTGAATCGACCCGATATCCCCGATCAATACCGGTGTCACCAGTTTAGCTTTGGCAAGCCTGCCTGCCGCTCCCAAAATCCGTTCATCCAACCCTTCCGGAAAAACGATCTTTAAATTATGTCCCATAATTTTCGATTCCAATATTTCAAATAAATCACTCATTGGCTCTTCCTCCTTTTTAGATACGTTTCCCCCATTTTTTCTATATTTAACATCCGATGAAAATCCATTGCCGTCTTCTTTTAAGAATACTCTAGCAGCCAGGTAAATTCCAGCCACTTGGTCCCCTGCCAATCCGCAAATTTGAAATTTGTTTGAACGCCGAAAAACAGTGGTCGTGTTTGCGGGTTGATATAAATTTCCTTATACTGAAACTATGTTATATTAAAGTTATAATAAGACTTAGGAGTGATCGTAATGAGTGAAGCAGCACAAACACTGGACGGCTGGTATTGTTTACATGATTTCCGTCTAATAGACTGGTCTTCTTGGAAAACGTTATCAAGTGACGAACGCCAATTGGCCATCTCTGAATTCCAAGGTTTACTGGATAAATGGAATATGACACAAAGCGACAATGAAGGCAGTCATGCCCTTTATTCCATCGTTGGTCAGAAAGCGGACTTCATGCTTATGTTTGCCCGCCCAACAATGGAAGAATTGAATGCAATTGAAAACGAATTCAACAAAACGAAGCTTGCCGAATATACAATTCCTGCTTATTCATACGTTTCCGTCGTGGAATTAAGCAATTACTTAGCTGGTGGAGATGGTGAGGACCCATATCAGAACCCTCATGTCCGTTCCAGACTTTATCCGATACTTCCAAAAGCGAAACATGTATGCTTCTATCCAATGGACAAGCGTCGTGATGGCGATGATAACTGGTATATGCTTTCCATGGAAGAACGCAAAGGCTTAATGCGTTCCCACGGCTTGATTGGCCGCAGTTATGCCGGTAAAGTAAAACAAATCATTTCGGGTTCTGTCGGTTTTGATGATTATGAATGGGGCGTAACACTATTCGCGGATGATGTCCTTCAATTCAAAAAATTAATCTATGAAATGCGTTTTGATGAAGTGAGTGCACGTTACGCTGCATTTGGTTCTTTCTTCGTTGGCAATATCCTGCCGGAAGAAAACGTACCTTCATTCCTATACGTTTAAGACAATGGGCTTCCGGTTTCCGGAAGCTTTTTTTGCACCCTCCTTTTTATTTTCCCCGGCTGTGGAATAAATCCAATCCACATCCCATACATTTTCAATAGTGATGAATTTATTTTTCACAGTCCCATTCAGCCTTCAGGAAAATTGATCAAGGCAATTCCTGACTCCAGCGAGGTGAAGGAAAGTTACTTCTATTCATTAGCCGACAAGAGGATATGGCTTATATCATGAACGGCAGCCGTTATGTATCGCTTAACATTCATTGTGGTTTTTTAAGCCACCCGGGGATTGTCCAGAAACCATTTACAATACTACCGGTCGCTATAAATCGCACTGTTTCTTCCAGTCCACTCTCTCGGATTGTCCAAATTCCAAAGCATCAATTAAACCTTGAATTTAGGAGGGAATGCAATGTCACAAAATAATCCTTATGGTAACTACCCGTACGGGGGAAGCCCCTATTACCCCTATGAGAATAATGAGCCTGAACTAAGGCAGCAAAATCCTAACCAGCAACAAGGCTACCCGCAGCAAGGTTATCAACAGCCATCATACCAGCAACAACAGCCCACTATGGCAGGCACGCCACAACAAATGCCGATGACGATGGGTCAACCCCCTTCCGGACCACAGATACCTGGCATGCTTCCGGTCGAACAATCATACATCGAGAACATCTTGCGTTTGAATAAAGGGAAACTAGCCACTGTTTATACAACGTTTGAAAACAACAAGGAATGGAATGCAAAGATCTTCAAAGGAATCATTGAGGCTGCAGGACGCGATCATTTAATCATAAGCGACCCTCAAACGGGAAAACGATACTTAATCCCGATGGTATACTTAGATTATATAACGTTTGATGAAGAAATCGAATATGAATATCCATTTGGAGGCGCTGGGCTTGCCACCTATTCGCCAAGGTGAAAAAATCCTATAGAAGAGCCTCAGAATCTATTTGATTCTGAGGCTCTTCTATATATTGGAATGACTTTTTCCCAAAAAGAGGATCGGAAAACATTCTTTTATCAAATGATGTTCCCAAACCCAACACCTTCAACTCCATGTTATAACAAAGTTGATTGGAGCGGGTGTCGAGACTCCTGCTTAGAAAAGCGTGTCTAAGGGAGACCCCAGGAGGCTCCCTGACCGCCCGCGGAAAGCGAGTGCCTGGAGCGGAAATCAACGTCAAAATTGTACAAGCCACAAAAAAACTGTAGCCAAACTCGATATTCGAACTTCGAATTTGTCTACAGTCTCAGCTAATTCCATTACAAGTATTTATATGCAGCTACGATCATTAAGACCCAAGCAACCAAGAAAGAAACTCCGCCAAGCGGTGTGATGGCCCCAAGGACTTTGATTTGCGTAACGCTTAGAACGAATAGACTTCCGGAAAACAGGATAATTCCTATTAACATAAGCCAGCCGGACCAGTTGATCAGCGGACTTGATATTTTCCCAGCCAATAAACCGAGTACCAATAAACCTACCGCATGAAACATTTGATATTGAACAGCGGTTTGCCAGGTTTCTAAATATTTATCGGGAATTTTCCCTTCCAGTCCGTGTGCACCGAATGCACCTAGTGCCACAGCAATAAACCCATTCAATGCACCTAAAATGATGAACAGTTTCAATTATTTCGCTCCCCTTCCCTCATTTAAAAATCGAACAAGGACTCCCCATTAGCCTCATCCATTTTAACCGGTTCTACATTCGGTGTAGCCGACATAACGGGCTGGGTCAATGTGATTGGCTTCGGTATGCTGATGTTCGCTGTTTTTTCATCCACCATTATTTCACAAAGGGACTTGATGGCGATTACATACCCCTGCACCTTATCCTCTGAATTTGCTTGTTTCGCTTTTAAAACAAGCTCTTCGATTTTATCCAACATTTGTCTTGATGAAATATCCAACTTTACCACCTCGTCTATATACAGGTCAGAACTATCATAACTAGCATAGCAAAAATCAGAGAAGAAAACACCTTGGATATTTCCTACCTCTTAATTGGCTTCGCCTGAAATTTTAAGCATGGCTGTCCTGAAGAATGAAAGACATCAAGAGAAGGCTGGTTTGATGTTTTAAATTGAAAAGCACGGCAGCCCTTTGGAAAACTCGGATCCCAAGTGATATAGAAATGGCGGCACGCCATACAATTCACCCGTTTCGGTTTCTTACCCATTTCATCGGTTCGAGATTTTCCAATCAATTGGGGATTCCCCCATTTCCACCAGCAATTGATTTGTTTTGGAAAAAGGTTTGGTGCCAAAGAAACCACGGGAAGCCGACAGCGGACTTGGATGTACGGACTTAATGATTTTATGGCGGGTTTCATCAATCAAAGGGATTTTGGTTTGAGCAGGTTTTCCCCACAGGATGAATACAACCGGTTTCGGACGGTCATTCAATAGGCGAATCACTTGATTCGTAAAGATTTCCCATCCTTTTCCGCGGTGTGAGTGGGCCTCTCCCTCACGAACAGTCATGACGGTATTCAATAGAAGCACTCCCTGTTTTGCCCATTCGACTAGGTAACCATTATTCGGAACCTCATAGCCTAAATCGGTGTGTAACTCTTTAAAAATATTTCTTAAAGAGGGTGGGATGCGAACTTCCGGCTTAACTGAAAAACTAAGGCCATGCGCTTGACCAGGGCCATGGTAAGGGTCCTGTCCAAGGATGACAACCTTTACCCCTTCATAAGGAGTATAGTGAAGCGCATTAAAAATATCGTCCTGATCAGGATGAATGACTTGCTGGCTGTACTCTTGCTTTATAAA
This sequence comes from Peribacillus sp. Aquil_B1, assembly GCF_022603275.1. Taxonomy (NCBI): domain Bacteria; kingdom Bacillati; phylum Bacillota; class Bacilli; order Caryophanales; family Bacillaceae; genus Peribacillus; species Peribacillus sp. Aquil_B1. The sequence continues at coordinate 446,251 of NZ_JAKXEE010000003.1, forward strand.
TCCCCTTAGCTCCTGGTAATATTCTTTTTTGAATTCCTCTTTCAATTGAGGCCACCAATCATTTGTCAATAACTGCTTTTCCATCTGCCACAGCCCCTTTCCACTTTTTGAAACTATATTATATCAAACTTAATCGCCTTGCCTTTTCCATAGATTACGATTTATGTTTCTATATACCCCAAAAGTGGGAAAATAGAAAGTTAGCAAGCAATTTAACCATGTTGGAGGATTCCCTATGAAAAAATGGTACAAAAGAAAACGATTTTATCTGCTTGTCAGCATTTTGATCGTCATTGCAATCGTAATCGTCTATAACAGCTACAAGCCTCTCCCCGATGGTATTTCTTATGAAGGAAAAGTTCATCATGTCGAGGATATCGATTTCATCTATGACCTCTCCTACCACGATGAACAAGGGAATCTGCAACATGAGCAGCGAATTTTCCAAACTATAAATCAAGCGATAGAAGAGGCTGATTCTTATATCGTAATCGATATGTTTTTGTTTAATGCTTTTTACGATGAAAAGATAAACTTCCCGAAGTTAACCGAGACCCTGAAGGATAATCTGGTGAAACAGAAGAAAAGGAAACCTCATCTCCAGGTTATATTCATTACAGATGAAGTGAATACTTCCTATAATGCCTACCAATTAGAGGCATTGGAAACGATGAAGAAAAATGGAATTGATGTCATTGTTACCAACTTAGACCGCCTCCGGGATCCGAATCCTCTCTATTCAGGTGTGTATCGGACCTTTTTCCAATGGTTCGGTGAAAGCGGAAAAGGCTGGATTGTGAATCCAATGGCCAAAAGCGCGCCAAAGGTCACCTTGCGTTCTTATCTTAGACTGATGAATATCAAAGCCAATCACAGAAAAGTGGTCGCTACTGAAAAAACGGCCATCATCTCATCTGCCAATCCTCATGACGCAAGTGGATTCCATTCCAATATCGCGTTCCAGATGGATGGGAATATCATCGGCGATCTTCTTAAATCCGAAGAAGCCGCTTCGAAATTCTCGGGAGGACCAAAAACATTTCCTCAGTTCAAAGGGACATCGGCAGTTAAAGGACCGATATCGGTACAACTGCTAACGGAAGGAAAAATCAATAAACATGTCCTTAAGGCAATTAAGGATGCAAAAAAGGGTGACAAGATCCATCTTGCCATGTTCTACATTGCCGATCGCGAGGTTGTCGAGGCATTAACGGATGCAGCTGAACGGGGTGTGAAGATTCAAATGATATTGGATCCGAATCAAAACGCTTTCGGAAGTGAGAAAATCGGGCTTCCCAATCTTCCGGTTGCGGCCGAATTCGAAAAACTGGGGGATGAAAACATCTCGATTCGTTGGTACAAAACAGATAAAGAACAGTTCCATACAAAGTTGATGATGATCCAGAAGGCTAATGAAACGGTTATCCTTGGAGGATCGGCTAATTATACCTCCCGCAATCTAGATGACTATAATCTTGAAGCGAATGTTGAAATCCATGCTCCAAATGATGCGGATGTTTCCAAGGACGTCGATAGCTATTTTCAAAGACTCTGGACAAATCAAAATGGAACATACACGGTGGATTACAGTGAATACCAGAAAAAACTGCCTGTCTTTAAATACTTGACCTACCGCATTCAGAAGGTGTTCCGCTTCACCACTTACTAAAATTTTCTTCCATATAAATGTTTATCAGTGCCCATATGAGGTTATATACTACTATAGCCAAACAGCATCTGTAATAAGCAAGATTCCATTTACCTATATTCAAGAGAATCTCACTAAAATTCAAGGAGGAGTTTATATGTATCAAGTACATGTAGTAGAAAACGGTTTACAAGCAAAGGAAAAAATCGATGAATTAGTTACATCAGGTTATACGAAAGATGATGTATATTTGTTTGCCCATGATAAAACCCGTTCAAAACACCTTACCGAGAATACCAATACAGAAGGTGTAGGCATGAAGGAACAAGGTTTCCTTGATACCGTCGGAAATCTCTTTAAATCACGCGGAGATGAACTTCGTAACCGAATGAGCAACCTTGGCCTTAGTGATATGGAGGCAGAACGTTACGAGGAAGTGCTTGATGAAGGAAAGGTAGTCATCGTTGCTTCCAAACAAGATAATAAAGACGGGGTTACACACTAATACCCTATAACCATTACCCTATATGGATTCATAAAAAAACGAGGCCCCAAAACTGTGGCCTCGTTTTTTTATAATCTTATCCCAGAATTCTTTGGTACGTGGCCTTTGCATGGACCATGTCCTTCGTACCGTGAATCAACGCCCGTCCATCCTTGAAAATGACGATACGCTCCCCAGCTTTTTCACAAGAGAGAAGAAATGGATTGAATTTCACCAAATAGCCGCTGCCATCCAGATCCTTGGCTAGTTTCTCAAGTTGCAGTTTCAACGGTTTTGGCGGTCTTACCTGTACAGTATCCCTCCCGCAAAGAACAGCCGTTTTCGTTGCATTTTCCATTGTTAAAAAGGGGTATGTCCTCTGCTCTCCGCATGAGAGACAATCTTTCTTTTTCGCCTTTGTCAATTTAACGGTTTGGTATTGATTTCTCCACAGATCGAAAGAAACAAGGGCAGGCCGTACCGATTCCCAATCTTCAACAAGGATTTTCAAAGCTTCGGCAGTTTGGTGGGCCACTACCATCGTTACAGCCGGTGATATGATTCCTCCTGTGTCACAGGTCATACCTTGAATGGGGATTGCTTTAAGCAAACAGTGCAAACATGGAGTCTGTCCGGGAAGGATCGTCAAAGTCATGCCAACACTCCCCACACATGCCCCATAAATCCACGGTATATGAAGCTTTTGTGATAAATCATTAATGATCATCCGTGTCTCAAAGTTATCGGTTGCATCCAATATCAAATCAACATCACCAAGCAGCTGTTCGAGGTTCTGGGCAGTTGCGTCCATGATGATGGCATTCACTTCAACTTCATGATTGATATCAAATAAATGACGCTTTGCCGCTTCTGCTTTTGGCAGTTTCTCCTCGACATCCCGTTCCGTATACAATTGTTGGCGCTGTAAATTACTGGTCTCGACATAATCCCTGTCGACAATGGTAAGCTTTCCTACTCCTGCCCGAGTAAGGGCCTCGGCATTAGCAGATCCCAAAGCCCCTGCACCAAGAAGCAAGACATGCTTCTTCATAATTTTCAATTGGCCCCCTTCACCAATGGGGGCGAATAAAGTCTGCCTTGAAAATCGCTCTTTCACCGTGAACCCTCCCTTCCCAATGCTTTAGCCTCCACTTACTGGCGGAATGAAAGCTACGGTATCCCCATCAGATAGAATCGTGTCATCATCGGCAAATTCTTCATTGACCGCCGTCATCACGGTTTCTAGACCTTCCAATTGAAAATCCACCTTCATTTTTCCTTTTAGCTCCGCCACACTCATTCCATTTCCTTCTATAGAAAGAGTCTCTTTGCCTAGCTCATCTTTCAATTGGGCAAATAAAAGTACATTAATCATCAATATCCCCCTCTTCCGGTTTCCCAGATGGATATGAAACGGTTTCCAACTGGTTTCCTACCCATGTCTCCCCATCTTCCCAGTGTTCTTTTTTCCAAATCGGGACAATTTCTTTAATTCTTTCAATCGCATACCTATTTGCCTCATATGCATCATTTCGGTGTGGCGTACTAACGGCAATAACGACTGCGATATCCGTGATTTCAAGTTTTCCTACACGATGGGTGATCGCCGTTTCTGCATCAGGCCAACGCTCCTTGATCTCCGATCCGATTTGCTCCAATTTCTTGATGGCCATCGGTTCATACGCTTCGTATATTAAGAAGAGAGTCTTTTTTCCTTTCGTCATTTCCCTAACCGTACCAATAAAGGTCGTGACGGCACCTGCATTTCGACTGACTACTTTATCAATCACTTCCTGGATGACAATCGGCTCTTTTGAAATATTATAATTCATGTCTACCATCCTTTATATATAATTCAGTTTGATCAATATAACCTGCCTCTTGATAATCTTCCATCGTATTCATATTGAAAAAAAGGTATTGAAAATGTTCAGGATTCTCGCGATATAACGTAAAGTCGGTTTCTTTCATGATTTTCACCGAAATCTTTTCCAAAAATAGACTCATTTTCAATTCATGTTTTAATAAACAGTCCGTCAGTACAGGAAGACACCTTTTATGGTAAACAGCAAAAAGCGGCTGGAGCCTGCCATTTATTTCTGGAATGACAGCATCGAATTGAGGTTCATAATGGGAAATGATATCCTTTATGGCATCAGCATTCACAAACGGCATATCACAGGCTGCAAGGAACTGAAGCTCCGTTTCCGATGAGGTCAACCCTGCATGCAATCCGCCAAGAGGTCCTTGATCTTTATGTAAATCCGGAATGAGCGGCAGCTGCAGAAAACGATATTCTTCAAAAGTATTCGTAATGACCATAATGTTTTCTGACACCTTTTTCAATTCGGATGCCACTCTTGAAATGTTCACGACGCCACCTATGGTCAACAGGGCCTTATTCACGCCCATACGGCTTGATTTCCCGCCAGCTAAAAGCAACATGGTCCATTCCATAGAAATCACCCTCCCTTTTTTGGGTTTAATCCAGCATCGAACGGTAAAGCTGTACTAAATGTATGTATCCACTATATTTAAATATTTTAAATCAACTTTGACAATAATGACACTTTCACAAACTTTGCTTTGTATATCAAAAGATGGAAAGTAGGATCAAAAGCTAAAAATCAGGCCACCCACCCATTTTATATTCTTATTTCCAGGTCCGAAAAATGACACATGCGTGGCCATTCGATTACCTTTCTTAAGGTACTCATATTAAGGTGAAAACTAAGTTTTACATAAAAGAAATTTTGGTATATTCTAAAAATAGGATATTAACTGGTATGCTGATAATATCGATATCTAATTCTCCTGAGGAGGTCACATAATGACTATGAAAAGAGCTATGACAGTTGCCGGATCGGATTCGAGCGGCGGTGCCGGTCTTCAAGCGGATTTAAAGACATTCCAAGAATTCGGCATTTACGGTATGTCCGCATTAACGACAATCGTGACGATGGATCCAAAGAATGGCTGGTCGCATAATGTATTCCCTACACCGGTCGAGGTTTTGGAAGCCCAAATCGAAACGATTCTATCAATCGGCATTGATGCAATGAAAACGGGAATGCTTGGATCAGTGGAAATCATTGAACTTGTTGCCCGTAAAATAGACGAGTTGAAGCTGGACAAGGTCGTAATCGATCCAGTCATGGTATGTAAAGGTGAAGATGAAGTATTGCACCCTGAAACGGCTGTAGCTCTGCGCGAACTGCTTGTTCCACGTGCAACTGTAGTCACGCCAAACCTGTTCGAGGCCGCTCAGTTAGCGGGCACTGCGCCTATCAAGACGATTGACGATATGAGGGCTGCAGCCGAAAAGATTCATGCACTTGGTGCAAAATTTGTCTTGATCAAAGGCGGTAATAAGCTGGATCATGATAAAGCCATTGACCTTTTATATGATGGAACTGAATTTGAAATCCTTGAATCAGAAAAAATCGAAACGACCAATACACATGGTGCCGGCTGTTCATCTTCAGCAGCCATTGCGGCTCAATTGGCTGAAGGGAAAAGCCCGCGTGAGGCTATCCTCATTGCTAAAGACTTCATCACCGAGGCCGTTCGCCATTCTTGGAAGATGAATGACTATGTTGGACCTGTCAATCATGGTGCATACCATAAATATGGAATCGCTGAAAAAACACAAAAATAAAACATCAAGTTTAAAGGCCGCTCAAATTCATCGAGCGGCCTTTTTCGCTTTTTTTGTTTTTATTTAGTAAAATAGAAAGAAGGAAAAGCTTATCTAGCCGCCCAGTTAAGGAGGAAATTATAGAATGAAACCTATAGACCGTACAGAGGTGCAAAATGCCATTGATTCTTTCGCAGGACAAGATGTATATCTTCACCTTGAAACGACAAATGGTGCCTATGCCACTCATGTAGATGAAGCTTTCTTTTCGGCAGGTGCTTATATTCGTAATGCTCTTATACAGTATGAACATGGGAAGATAGTTGGGGATGGACCCTACCGCATCGGCTTGAAGCTCAATATTGGCTGGGTATATGCAGAAGGCGTTAACCACTTCGAAATGGATGAACAAGGAAGATTGCTATTGGCAGGCCTTGATTTTTCCGGAAAGCTTGCTGTCTCCATGCAGCTCAGTCCCACTCCTTTTGAATGATGACAACTTGCATGATATATATCATATAATTCCGATGAAAACTCCCATTTACCGATAACCATACTCACTGTAAGTAGAACGGAAGGAGAAATATACTTTGGAAAAAGAACGCCATGTATTAGTTATATTCCCACATCCCGATGATGAAGCCTTCTCGGTTTCCGGAACGCTTGCCCTTCATAGAGAAGCGGGCACTCCTGTCACCTATTTATGCTTAACATTAGGAGAAATGGGCCGTAATTTAGGAAACCCTCCATTTGCAACAAGGGAATCGCTCCCTAAAATTCGTAAAAAGGAATTAATCGATGCAGCAAATGCGATTGGCATCCAAGATTTACGCATGCTTGGATTGCGTGATAAGACCATTGAATTCGAAGATGATGAAAAGCTGACTTCATTATTTACCGATGCCATCAATGAATTGAATCCTTCATTGATCATTACGTTTTACCCAGGATACAGTGTCCATCCAGACCATGAAGCGACAGCACGGGCTGTGGTGCGGGCCGTTGAAAGAATGGAAGCGAAAGAGAGGCCTAAACTCCATTGTGTCGCCTTCTCGAATAACTGCATTGACGAATTAGGGCAACCTGACATCATTCATGATATCTCTGCCGTCGAAGAAAAAAAGGTAGCCACATTCACTGCCCACCGTTCGCAAACTCAGGCAATGGTGATCGATTGGAAAGAAAAATTCGAAAATCAGGATGCCGATTTTCTAGACTGGATCCGCAAAGAACGATTATGGACCTATAAATTTTAATAAACCGCCAATATGGCGGTTTTCTTTGTTTATGGCATAAAAAAACGCCTGTGGGATACAGGCGGAGAAAAGGGGGATACTTTGGAAAATCAATCATTATATAAGCATCCCCAAAATTCTTCATTTTATACAATCATATTCAAAAAATCAGGCAGACAAGCGTTCATCATGCTGCATTTTCACTCTTGCCGAGGCTTTTTTTCCATGCGCCAAGTAATAAATGCCAATAAGTATGAACGCAAAGATCGACATTCCTATGAATAACCCTTTGAACCCTGTATATGGAATTAAGAATCCCAATAGGAATGGGCCCACACCAATACCGAAGTCATACATGGTAAAAAACGTGGATGTGGCTAAACCCATCCGATTTGAGGGGGCTTCCTTGATGGAAATCGCTTGACTGCTTGATTGGAACGTACCATACCCCACTCCGATAAAGGCGCCGGCAATCAGAAGCGTGATCCCATGATGGGATTGGCTCAGGATGACCATACCGACAGCAAATAGCAAGAGCGATGGGTAAATAACTGCATTTTCCCCCTTCACATCAAACATCCGGCCTGTAAACGGACGGGACGCCAAAAGGAATACAGCAAATACGACAAAGAAAAAGCTCGCCGCATCCATTAAATCCATTTCCTTTGCAAAAGACGTTAAATAGGACAAGATGCTCGAATAGGTAAATCCGGCAAATCCGATAAAAATGGAAATGGGCAGTGCCCTTTTTTCAAAGTAATCACTGATTTTAAAACCTTTTTGTGGTGAAGCTCCAACCTTTTCCCCTTCAGGCACATTCATGAATAACGATGCAACTAAAGAAAACGCGGCAAATAAGGAGGCTGCATAGAAAATGATGGAATAACTGAAATGCTGTGTTATCAGCAATCCAATAAACGGACCGAAAGCCATTGCCAAGTTTGTACTCATGGCAAAGTAACCTGTGCCTTCCCCGCGTCTTTCATTCGGAATGATATCTGCAGCAATCGTTCCAGTTGCCGTAGTGGCAAGGCCAAAAGCAAAACCGTGAATAAGCCGATCAATCAATAAAAGGGATAAACCATTCACCAGGAAATAGCCAATGGATGCAATCAGGAATAGCACTAACGATCCAAGCAACATCTTTCTGCGGCCGATCTTGTCAATTTTTTTCCCTGCAATCGGTCTGACAAGCACAGCACCGAGTACAAAAATACTCGAAGCAAGCCCTGCTTGTGCTTGCGACGCATGAAAGTTATCCATCGTGTAAATGGTCAATGTCACCATCAAAACATAAAAAGTTAAAAATAGAAAAAAGTTTGCAGACGAGACAATCAGAAAGTCTTTCGTCCACAATTTCGGTTTGTGATTCATTTCAATCCTTCTTCCTTACTATTGTTTTAATTTCTCCTTCAGGAAAATCAACGTACGTAACGTTGCCTCCCGATCCTCTTCAGCCAAACCGCTCATTAATTGAAGTTCAAATTCTTCAACTACCTTTTTGGCCTCTTGATAAGTCCTTAAACCTGACTCCGTCAACTGTATTCTCCGTTCCCGTTTATCTTTTCCTGGGACTTGTTCAATCAACTCAAGTTCTTCCAAGCGGTTTACCGTCCTGGTTACCGTCGGTTTCTCCACATCTAAATAAGTGCTTATTTCAACAAGCGTAGAACAGCCAAACTGACTCAGATAATATACAATCGACCATTGGGAATGATAAAGATCAACCTTGGCCAATTGTTCATTTAACTTTTTGGTAAATGACCTTGAAAATTGTAAGTTATGATGAAAAAAACCATTTTGAAAGGACAAAAGTATTCCTCCTGAAAATTAGTTACCTAGGTAACTATACACCTATTCAATAAAAATGTCTAGCCCTCGGATGAACGAAAATAATCGTAGACACACTGTTTCCTAAGCTTCTCCATCGCTTCCGGGACAAAATTCAGGAGGTTCATGTTTTTTATTCGAGGTGTCGAAAGAAATACTGTGGATTGGAGCGAATACTCCGTGAGTTTCGCGCTTTTACTCGTGAATTCGGGGCATTTACTCCTGAATTTCAAACTTTTACTCGTGAATTCGGGGCATTTACTCGTGAATTTCAAACTTTTACTCGTGAATTTGGGACATTTACTCGTGAGTTTCACGCTTTTACTCGTGAGTTTGGGACATTTACTCGTGAGTTTTCACGCTTTTACTCGTGAGTTTGGGCGTTACTCGTGAGTTTCACGCTTTTACTCGTGAATTTGGGATATTTACTCGTGAGTTTCACGTTTTTACTCGTGAATTTGGGGCATTTACTCGTGAGTTTACGGGCATAAACCAAAAAGGAAACCCCGCTATTAGAGAGGTTTCCGATTATATGCTTCTTTTCTTCTCATTGATAACATCAAGGCAAATTTAACCGAGATAGCGGCAAACGATAAAGCTTATCATCCTTTTCATCAGGATTTCCTCGGCCGTCCGTATTGTTGCTTATGAAATAAAGAAATTCTTCATCAACTAATACATCGCGTATCCTTCCTGAGCCCGTAATGATATTAGTCAGTTTTCCGCTTTTTACATCATAACTCTTAAGCGCTTCGCCCCTTAAGGCTGCAAAATAGAGCTTTCCGTCAAAATAGGCCATGCCAGAAGGAGCCCATGTATTTTCACCGGAATGAATCAATGGTTTTACCATATCAGCTTTTTGCTCATCGCCCTGTATCTCTGGCCATCCATAGTTCTTACCCGGATCCATTTTATTTATTTCATCGTGAGCCGAATCTCCGTGCTCACTTTCATACAACTGTCCTGCTTCATCCCAAGCAAGGCCTTGTGGATTGCGGTGACCGTATGAATAGATGTATGAATTCGCGAAAGGATTATCGTTCGGAATGGTGCCATCCAGGTTCATGCGCAGAATTTTCCCGCCTAAAGAACCTGTGTCCTGTGCGATCTCAGCCCTTCTTGCATCACCTGTCGTTGCATACAGCTTATCATCCGGACCAATCTTGATCCTGCCGCCATGGTGGAAGTCCCCGCTTGGTATTCCGTCGATTAAGGTCTCCATCTCCTGCCACTCATCATCATTTTTCTCTAAAATGACGATTCGATTGATGGAATTCCCCCCCTCTTCATACGTATAATAGGCGAAAGCTTGCCCACTGTTAGAAAAATCGGGAGCTAATAAAAATCCAAGCAACCCCGCTTCCGCTTTAGATGACAATGTCTTTTTTAGATTGACCTTTTGCCGTGTCATCTTATCCTTGTCCCATTCGACGATGGTTCCCGTCCGCTCCGAAACATACATGGTGTCCCCATTCTTCTGAATCGACCATGGGGCATGCAGGTTCGTTACCAGCACATCCGGATCTTCGCCTAAAGTGCCCGTCACTTCCTTGTCAGGATTCGGCTCGGTTTTACTGTCATCATCATTCATGTTACAGCCAGTTAAAATCAATGCAGTCATAAGGAAAAATAAGAGCAATTTTTTCAAAAGTCTTTCCCCCTTCGATTCATGAGTTTAATAGGCTGACTGTTTAAGTACCTTTAAAATGGCCTCCGCGACACCGGATTCATCATTTCTGCCTGTTACTTCATCACACAGTCTTTTAATTTCGAGCGGGGCATTTCCCATAGCGACAGACAAACCTACCCGTTCAAACATGGATACATCATTATAATTATCCCCAATAGCCATCGTTTCCTGCATCGAGCCGGATTTTCCAATCACATATGTTTCAAGTGCCGTACCTTTTTGAGCTGTTTCACTCATGATTTCCACATTTTCACGTCCCGATGAAGTGACTGTAACTCCCTGTCCTTTCAATTTCGAAGCAATTTCATTTAATAAATTTAAATCCTTTGAGAAGCTGAGAATTTTAAAATATTCCTCATTCGAACGGCTGAATAACTCGGAATAATCGGAAATGGAAGTTACCTGTCCAAGCTGTAAACGCTGCTCCGCAAATTTCCGCATATTCTCAGGGTCAATGTCCGGATTGGCTGTAACGAATACATCAACCAAAACAGATATTGCGTTTTCATAGTCTTTAGAATAAATTCCCTGACTCGTATATATTTCGAAATAAATCCCTTGTTCTTCGAGGAATCCAGCAACCATTTTAGCAGTGGCAGCTGACATTGGATTGGAAGCGGCAATATTTCCGTCCTCCGTGAAGAGGGCAGCACCATTTACACAGATGACAGGGCAAACGATGCCTGCTTCATCTAAAGCGAACCTTGCTTCCACATAAGATCTTCCAGTAGCAATGATCACTTCCACTCCCTCGCTTTGCGCCTTTTGGATAGCGTGTTTATTTTCCTCACTGACCTTTTGCATTTTGTTTAACAATGTTCCGTCCATATCAATCGCAATCGTCTTTATCAATTCAACCGGCTCCTTTTTTTCAATATAATCCCTATTTTAACCGAAAGGACGTGGATAAACACGTTTAACAAACCCGTATCTATTCTTGTGTGACTTCCGTCATTAAAAAATCGTCTTATGTACATAAATAAACTGCACCTAATTAAAATAGGTGCAGTTTATTTTCTTAATGCAAAATCGTTTGGCTATCGACATCTTGTGCCCGTTCAATGATCTGTTCTTGGATGTCTCTTTGAATGTCATCGATGGCTGTAAAGTCCATTGCTTTTACATAAATCTTTTCAAGTTCGTCATGCAGCTCTTTCGCCTTAGCCAGACTTGCTGTCGCTTCATTCATTTTTGTCCGGTACCTGGTGGAAACATCCTTTATCTGATCGGCATAAATTTCATCTGTTCCAGGCAGGATCGCCGTTTTATATATATCTATGATTTCATCACCTTCACAACTCGGGAAATATTCATGCGGTGATGTGCTGTCAAATATGGCGATCCCTACCTCCCGGACGATTACCATGTCCAAGCTATAAGGATCGAATCCGCAATGATATACTTCCACATCAAAGCCTCTTTGCTCCGCAGCTTTTGCAATCTTCTTCAGCATCGTTGATTTACCGGAACCTGGACGCCCCTTTAAAAAGTACCGTTTTTGTATTCCTTCAGTAATATTTGGGATGAAATCAACTGCACCTTTTGGTGTAGCTGCCCCTAAGAAACGGTGACGAACATCAGACTTCTTATTAAGGGTTATGTCTCTATAAAAGCCTTCTATCAATTTATTGGTCAACCCATTCAATTTAGCGAAATCAATATTTGCTTTATAGATGTCTTCCCATTCATCATGTATCTTCAATGCTTCAGCGAATAGGGCATATGCCTTCTCGAAACTCTTACTTCTCGCATTCGTCAATCTTATGATGGCCGCTCTTTCAGAAGCCAGCTGCTGGGAATTCCAGGCAGCCCCTAGATTGACATATTCCTCAATGGCCCCAGGTGCCTTCGGCTCAATCACATGCGGCGCGGTCCCATCCACGAGTCCGATTTTCAAAGCGGGAATGATCACTCCATCGATGGAATCATTATCGGACGAACAATGTAAATACTCGATGTCATAGTCTTTATCCAGCCATTCCTGGCCGATTTTTTTCATAATGGTCGATTTACCGGAACCAGGTCCGCCTTTTAATATGAATAATCTTTCCAGACCTGCCAAATTGGAATCATATAAACTATAAAAACCTTTAGCCGTATTGCCTCCTGCGAAATAATGCATCACTTTTCCTGTCACTTTCACACTCTCCCTCACAATACAGATGTGATCTTCAAGACAGCGTATGCAGAAAAGAACTAATAGGTGAATGCCTAAAGGTGGTTAACAGGCTATTTTATTAGGGCTGCGGATTCCGCTTGTGTGACCTCCAGGAATTCTGACGGTTTTAACACGATTTGTGTCCCGATTTTCCCCCCGCTTACGATGATTTCAGGCAGGTTTGCTGCGCTTTCATCGATAAATGTCGGGTATTGCTTTTTCATCCCGATCGGGGAACAGCCTCCCCGAATGTACCCTGTGTATTTTTGCAGATCTTTAACCGCAAGCATTTCAATCTTTTTTGCACCTGCGGCCTTCGCTGCTTTTTTCAAGTCCAGTTCGGTGGCTACAGGAATGACAAATACGTAAAGCTGCTGCGGTCCGTTATGGGTAACAAGCGTTTTAAAAACGGTTTCTGGCGCTTTTCCAATTTTGTCCGCAACAGTGATCCCATCGATTTTTCCGTCGCGGGCATCATAACTCATCATGCCATACTCTATACGTTTGTTATCAAGAATTCGCATTGCATTCGTTTTACTGGCTCCCATAGAAAATTCCCCTTATCGTTTTCTACCATCTTACCATTTTAATTACCAGGCAAAAAGAAAAGCACAGTGCCAAATGCATCTGTGCTTTCCCTGAAAATCATTCTAAATGACGTCTTTGGAAATCAGCAATTCTCTTGTAGTCGCCTTCCAATTGCCTGCTCACGGATAAATAAATCGACATTAATTCTTCATATACTTTAACGTTCTCTTCGATCGGGATAAGTTCATTCGTTTCACCAACCATACCTTCAACCTCATCAAGGCTTTGGATTTCGCCTAAAGCGTATAATCCAAGAACGGCCGCACCTAAGCTTGAACTCTCGAAGCTTTCAGGAATTGTCACGTTTTGATTGAATATATCAGCCATGATCTGGCGCCAGAGCTTTGAGCGGACAAATCCGCCGCTTGCATGAATCTTCTCGGGAGCACCCGTCAATTCCTTAACAGCAAGAAGGACACTGTACAAGTTATACATCACGCCCTCCAGCACTGCCCGGACCATATGGTCACGAGTGTGATGAAGCGCCAGTCCGAAGAAGGAGCCCCTTGCATCGGCACTCCATAATGGTGCCCGTTCCCCTGCCATATACGGGTGGAATATCAAACCATCAGAACCAGGTGCAATATTTGAAGCCATATCCGTCAGGATCTCATAGGAGTCCTGTCCCGAAGCCTTCGCTTTTTCGATTTCCACACGGCCCAACTGATCGCGTGCCCATCGGAAGGTGATTCCCCCATTGTTGACCGGTCCGCCGATTACCCAGTGATTCTCAGTAAGGGCATAGCAGAATGTCCTGCCTTTCGGATCGGTAAGCGGCCGGTCACTGACGGTTCTTACCGCACCGCTCGTTCCGATTGTCACTGCCAGAACGCCTGGCTTGATTGCGTTTTGCCCTAAGTTGGCAAGCACACCATCACTCGCGCCAATCACAAACGGGGTACGAGCCTGAATGTTCATTTTTGCAGCTAATTCCTCACTTAATCCTGAGAGGATATGCGTTGTAGGGACAAGCATCGGCAGCTTATCAGCCCCAATTCCAGCAATGGTGAGTGCCTCTTCATCCCACTTCAGGTCATTCATGTTGAACATGCCCGTTGCAGAAGCGAGTGAATAATCCATCACATACTCATTGAAAAATTTATAGATGATGTATTCTTTAATTCCTATAAATTTGTCCGTTTCGTTAAAAATCCCGGGATGCTCATTTTTTAACCACATTACTTTCGTGATTGGGGACATCGGGTGAATGGGTGTTCCGGTCCTGTGATACAATTGCATCCCCTGTTCCGAAGCCTTCAGTTTCTTCGCATAGGCAACACTTCGATTATCCGCCCATGTAATGCTATTTGTCAGCGGGCTGCCGTCTTTACCCATGGCGATCAAGCTATGCATCGCCGAACTGAACGATATGAAGCCCAGTTCTTGCTTTTCTATTCCGCTTGCAATCATAACCTCGCCTATAGCAATGATGACCGCTTTATAGATTTCTTCGGGATCCTGTTCCGCCACGGAAGGAGTTGGACTGTGCAGAGGATATCCCCTTGAACAAGATTGGACAACCTCCCCCCTTTTTGAAAAAAGAACAACCTTCGTACTCGTCGTGCCAATATCGATCCCCATCATATAACCTGAATGTTCCATATATACATCATGCTCCTTCCTCTTAAACAATTGAATTCAATAGTAAGATTAGGATAACGACTGATATAATCATTTCCATAACCGTTCAAGACAATAACGTTTGTGCGACTGTTAAATTAAATCTTTAGCGACATGGATTATAAGCAACGGCTTCATCCACCCCGTTTGTGATCAATACCATTTGAAATTCACCGCACGCCTCGGTAATCAAGATGATGGAGGCAGTTGCGACGAGGCAGACGGGCATGAATTGGTTTATTTCTTCTTTATTAAAACCTCTAGCGCATCCTAATGTAAAGAATGAAACGACCACAGAAATCATTAGGGCGATGATTGGTTTTCCAATGAAGGCATTCCAATCATTACATGTTGAATCTTCAGCAAACAAAGCACCGAAAGCCTCGATCAACAATAATAAGACCGGTATTGCCATCATCTTCCCACGAAATGTTATTAAACCGAAAATGAGTGCCATCTAACTAAGAGTATTACCTCCCCCTATCTGAACAGCATCTGCAACATCCGGAATATCCATACCTGCGATAATCGCTAAAATGACGGAAGCATAAAGTAACCCAATAAATGGGGAGATTTTGCTTTGGCTATGATAACGATCAAGAGCAAACCATTGTTATGGCTAACAAACAATAAAAGTAAGATTAAATGAAAAAAGCATCGAATCAGTTCCTTTGTGAACCCAACTCGATACCTGATTCAGTCATGGGAATCATTCTCCAATGAAAAGAGGACCGGATATATGCTTGATTTCTTTCTCCAGATGTTCAGGATAGGCAATGAGGAAGCAGGTGGATGGTCCTGATGATTTTTCGATATCGACTTTATCACTTATATGCACAGAAACACCTTCACCACTTTGATCGAGGTGCTTCCATTCATATGCTATCCCTTTTGAGCCGATTGGAAGTGCCTGAACGTCTTCCATTTCACATAGGCTTTTATATAAAGATAATGGCGCGACCCAATCTTGCTGTTCCATTACTTCTTCTCCGACGAGCGGCCTGCCGATCAAAGCGATTTTCCGTGAAGGATGCTGCTTTTTAACACGTTCATTCAATCGCTTACCAATCACCATAAGACCAAGTGCTGATTGAAGAAGCGGCATGTTACTTTCTGTGCTGCCAGTAATGGGAAGGTCCTCCATTCCCAATTCACCCAGCCCCTTTTTGACACCCCTGGTCAAGTTTTCCCAGGCTTCATCACCGCAGAAATTATTTAGAACGACGGATACGGGTCTTCCGCCAATGCTTAAACACTCCATGACGGCAACCCGAAAGGAATAATAGCCAACGACCTCATAAGGAACATGGACGAGGTCCATCTCCTTCAGCCCGATACCGCCGCTATTATCACTAGAAACAATCAATGAATCTGATTCGGAAAATGGCAAAATCAACGAATCACTCATTCTACGAGTCCATCTTTAAAAATCATTTTTTTCAAAACAGGCTCCAAGCGTGGCAGTAAAAGGGCAGCCAAAACTACATTTACCGCCGTCGCTGCCGTTAATCCCGGCACCAATAATGTGTAAAAACCAGGGCTGATCAGAAATGCGAAAGGCAGGGCTAAAACGAAGGCATTACCGATAAAGAAGAGGAAAAATGCGCCTACTTTTTTTCCGTGTATATATAAAATGCCAAACATCCATGCCAAGACTGCCATTTCGACCATGATCAAAAAGTGGAATGGCCCAAGCGGCATGCCGCCGATGAACGCTGAAATGATATGGCCAAGCCCAGCTACTATAGCCCCCGAAACCGGGCCAAGTATGACAGCCGCCAAAAGGGCCGGAAAGCTATCCAATGCGATGCTCCCGATCGGGGAAGGGATTTTAATCATTGCCCCTACCGCCGATAAGGCAATGAATATAGCGATTGCACTAATTTTTCTTACGTCCATGTTTACTCTTTTTCCTTTCTTTTCCCTCCACGGAATACATTTGCGCTGCGGATATATTCCACATCTTTCACTCCAAGACGGAAATTGATCACACGTGCAACAGCAAAGAAGTAATCCGACAAACGATTTAAGTATTGAAGTGATAATGGTGAAACAGCCGCACCCGACTTGATCAATGAAACGACCAATCGTTCTGCCCTTCTTGTAACGGTTCTGGCAATATGAATGGTTGCAGCCGCTTTTGAGCCGCCAGGCAGGATGAACTTTTCCAGTTCCGGCGCTTCAAGTATGAAGGCATCTATTCGTTCTTCCAAATAGGTAATGGCCTCATCCGTCAGCTTTTGTGGGGCTTTCTCGGAAACGGTTGCCAAATCTCCGCCGCAGTCAAATAACTCATGCTGGATTTTCTCTAGATCGGCCAGTATATCCGTAAATATCGCAGGATCCAATTCAGTCACCGCAAGACCGATATAGCTATTCACTTCATCCACCGTTCCATATGATTCAACACGGATGTCATCCTTATCAAGCCGGCCTCCGATTACGCTTGTTTGTCCCTTATCCCCTGTACGTGTATAGATTTTCATCCCAATTGCCTCCTCTACTTTATTCGCTGGTTAATTCCATACCAGATGATATCAACTCGCTTTGATATGGATGCTACATCTTGAAAGACCCATCCGCAGGCATCGCGCCATCTGCGATCTTTTGCTTCGATCGGGACAATGCCTTTGGAAATATCAGAACCGATCACAATGCAATTGTGTTCATCTCTTTCATTCTCCCATATTCGCCAATCAGCCATGATTTCCTTCCATCTTTTTCGAATCGAGTCTGAATCCATCTTTTCTGCATCTTGTTGAATCCATGCGTCCAACCCTTGCAATACAACTGTCCTGCCTTGGAAATCAATCAATTCCGGCTGTTCTTTTCGATAACCGGAAAGCCAAAGGACATCATTTTCCATACCATACAATTGCTTTACCCATTTGGTTTTGCCATTATAGGCGCCTCCTGTAACAAAGTGCAGCGTTCTCCCCTCCTTATGCTGTTCCGGTCTTCCCATATCAGCTCATATCCCCTGCCATGGGAAATTCCCCAATCAAAAAAAGACTTTTCCCGCGGGGCATAGCGGACCAATAAATCACGAATTACCCCTCCATGCGTCATTAGGGCAAATCGGTTCTCCTTACAGGCAATCAATTGTTTCCAGCCATTATTCACACGTTCGGAAAATGCCGGATAACTTTCACCCCCAGGCACCAGTGCCTCCATGGGACGTTCCAGCCAATTAAGATAATCTCCATCTGTCTTCAACTCATGATACGTCCGCCCTTCCCAATTGCCGAAGTTCATCTCACGGAACGAAGCGTTTTTGACCGGAACTGCATTCGGAAACAGAAGTCGTACAGTTTCCACACAGCGGGGCAAATCACTGCTGTGAATTTTTTCATACTGTGGGTAAGAACCCCTTAAGTCCAGTATTTCCTTTTCTCCTTCGATACTTAATGGAGAATCCGTCCAGCCTAAATAGGCCTTTCGTTCATTTGCCACTGTCAGCCCATGGCGAAGTAGTGTAATAGCCACAATATCAGCCATAACCAAAGCTCAACCCCTTCCACGGATGCCCCCAGTACATCCCCCGTTATCCCACCGAACCAACTGACGATTTTACGTTTTATATAAACCAGGAAAAACACCGCAGCCAGACACATGACGAAAAATAAGGTGACAAGCTTAAAATCGATGACCCAGGCAAACGCCAGACTTACAAGGATGTACAGCCAATAAATGGGCAAACTGCTTTTCGTTACTGCACTTTGAAAAAAAGCACCGAGCCCCTCTTTTTTAGCGAGCGGCATCCGGATGAGTAAATAACCCATCACACATTTGCTTAAGAGCGGAAGGGCTATGATCAAGAAGTATGTCCATTCATTTACCATTTGGACAATTTCATAGATAAATAGAAACCGGGCAGCCAACAGGACTATGACGGAAATGACACCGAATGCACCTGTCCTGGAATCCTTCATGATTTCCAAACGCCTATTCTTATCCTGATAGGAAAAAAAAGCATCACTTGCATCAATCCAGCCATCAAGATGCAAACCACCCGTTAACGCCATCGTTAAAAACCAAAGGAAAAAGGCAATCGCAAGCGATGACAATGGGGTCCATTCCACTAGTGCATATAAAACGCCGCCCAATATCAAGCCTAGCAAAAGACCTACTAATGGAAAGGTCTGAATGGCACGGTGAATATATTTCTTCTCCATCGGAAGCTGCTTCTTTATTGGAAAGACCGTAAAGAACTGCAGGTTAATTAAAAATCCGATCACTCCGCTCATTCCTCCATGCACCCTTTCTTCCGCAATGGAATTCCCGCTTCCACTTGATAGGCTTCATCGGCCTGCCTGACGATCGTTTGATGAAGCAGGCCCAGTGTTTTTCCGTATATATGGAGGAAATCATCCTGGAAAATCGGTTCCTGTACCAATTCATTGCTCACGACTATTAAACAGCTGGATTGTTTTCTTATCTCATTGATCCCGGTTATTATTTTTGAAAAAACACTATTTAAGAATTCTTCTTCAAGCGGAATGCCAGGGCCAAATAGCTCGTTATCAAGCAGGGTTGTCAGACAATCAAGCAGAATGATGGATTCATGATCAATGTCAGCCCCTATTCTTGTAATATCCGTTGCGTATTCAGAGGTCTTCCAAGCAATCGGGCTGCTTTCTCTATCTTTACGATGCCTAAGGATGCGTTCACCCATTTCAACATCACTGACACGGCCGCAGGCGAGGTAATGCAAGTTCCCATTCGTTTGGAGCGCAAACTCCAGTGCTTTTCTTTCTGCAAAGCTGCTTTTTCCTGAACGGACACCCCCGGTTATAAAACAGAGCCTTGCTTTCTCCACTGTCTTACCCCCTCCATCAGTGCTTCGTTATCATGTTCACCCTTCACTGCAAACCGAAGCCACACTCCGTCCAAACCCGGAAAATTATAGGTATGGCGCGGTACGATTCCTTTTTTTAGCAAAAAGGGGAAAAGGGAGAGAGATTCATCCTTCACCAAATAGAAATTAACTGTGCTAGCGGAGACATTCAACCCTTGCTCCTCATAAAACCGGAATAGTTTTTGCTTTTGCCATGCAATATAGTCTCTTGTTTTTCTCATATAGGCTTCTTCCGCAAGACAGATTTTCCCCACTTCAAGCGCCACGTGGTTGACGCTCCAATGCGGCTTATAGTTTCTTACCCGTTTTATGATGTCAGGTGCCGCAAGCAAGTAGCCTAGTCTCAAACCCGGGATTGCAAAGATTTTAGTCATTGATCTAAGAATGAGTAAATGTGGAAATACATGGATTAAAGAAGCATAACTAAAGGCATCTTCCGTAAAATCATAAAAAGCCTCATCCAAGACTACCAGGCAATCCGCTTTTTGGCATTCCATGATCAATTCCCTGACTGCATCCCGATTAAATGAAACACCCGTCGGATTATTAGGCGTACATAAGAAAATTGCATCATATTCGGGTAATCGCGGAATCAATCGCTCCAAGTCCAATTGCCACTCAGGAGCATCAAGCTGGTGAAAATCAACCTTACATCCTGCTGCCAAACAAGCTTCAGCATATTCCGCAAATGCCGGCTGAATGATCAGCACCCTTTGATTGGCTAATCCGTTCGCTATCAGCATAATTATTTCAGCACCACCGTTCCCCACCAAAACGGATTGCTCAGGAAGAGCTTCTTTTTTTGCAATGGATTTTGTCAGTTCAATGGCATGCGGATCTGGGTACTGAAGGATTCCTTCGAAAAACCCAGACCACTGTTCCTTTATGCGTGAAGGCGGACCCAATGGGTTGATGTTAGCACTGAAGTCGAGAACCGCTTCAGGCATCTTGATTTTCAGCGCTTCATAAAGATAATGAGGATTAGAGCCATGAGAAGGTAATGTCAAGTATAAGCCCCCCTAGCCATAGCATCAGCAGAAATAGAAAAGATGACCGATGCATGATGGTAATCGTTTTTGGTATATGTTTTGCTTCCAATCGAACAAGCGGAACTCCCATCCTCGCACGGTCGGAAACAATTCCTTTGTACATATTACGGCCTCCAAGCTGTATTCCCAAAATCGCAGCAACGCCTGCTTCACACCACCCGCTATTCGGGCTTGGATGTTTTTTTGCGTCATTGAATAATATTTTCCATCTGGAACCAAATCCATGATAGCGGGATTTTGAGCTCAGTAACATCAGGTAACCGGTGAGGCGGCTGGGAATCCAATTCACAATATCATCGAGCTTGGCTGAAGCCCAGCCGAATTTCCCATATTTGTCATTTTTGTACCCTACCATGGAATCGCATGTATTAATTGCCCTGTACACCATAGCGAGCGGCGCACCGCCAATAGCTGCCCAAAACATGGGGGCCGTAATCCCATCACTGGTATTTTCCGCTACAGTTTCCACGGTGCCCCTGACGATTTCGGATTCATCAAGATCCGCCGTATCACGGCCCACGATATAGGAAAGCTTTAGCCTCGCTTCAGGAAAATCGCGTTCATTAAGCGGAAGGCAAACATCCATCCCAGCTTGCTTCAAGCCCTTCTGAGCTATCGTAGTAGAAATGACAGCAGCTTCCCAAAGGATACCTGCAAGCGGATGGATTAGATAAGCCAAATAGACGGTAAGACCCGTAATCAATAACACCGCCGATAAGACGATGATCAGCATGAAGAGTCCATTCCGTTTCTTATATGCCCCTCTATTGAATGCCAGATCCAGCTTGCTTATCATCGTTCCTATCCATTTGACCGGATGCGGCCAATTTGGCGGATCACCGATTAATAGATCAAGGAAAAATGCCAGCGTAACCGCAAAAAGATGATGATAGATCATAAATCCTCAATCCGTTTCCGATTATTCTTTAATGCTTCCACTGTACAATCATATACGCCGCGACTGATCAGCTTCCCTAACGGAGTGATGGTGCCTGCATATTGAAGCTTTGCCCCTCTTTGAGCAGCCGCAATCAAAATGCTGTCAGTCGATGTTCCTGTTGCACATGTATTTGTCACCCGATCCAGTACATGCAAATCATGAAGCGCTTTTACTTTTGCCTCGGTCGCAGTAACGATACTGTGAATGAAAGCCTCTTCTGCCAAATGTCCATTTACGAATATCCATGTATTGATCGTTCCCGGAGCGGAACTCCAAGAATGCCGGTCAGCTAAAGAAGCGTCGATGGCATTCCCTACACCAGCCGTCACGATAATGAAAACAGAGAAATCTTCAGCTCTTAAAAGCTTGAAAGCAACCGTATCGAGAAAGACAGCTGTCATCATCCCTACCGTCTCCTGAGGTTCAAAACCATGAGTTCTTAAATAATCGGCCATTTCAACATGATGATCCTCGCAATCATAGCCATGATGGACGTGCCTATTCACAAAATGTTTATGCCAGCCCGTCCCCGAACCAGTCACTCCGGAAGACATCGTTCTAAGCGGGATCGGAGAATCCAATTGAATCATCTCAGGTCCGACTGTCAGATAAGATTCATCGATTTCCAATGAGATAGTATCATGGACATGCTTTTCCGGAACGATGAACATCTGCGGTTTCGGAAGGGCGGGATGTGGATGTTTTTCGATCGTCGTATGATATACACCCTGAATCCGTTCCTGCTGGAGCACTTCATTCGGCACATCAACAACCTGAATTTTCCCTTTCTCAAGCAACATCAGCCGATCACAATATAACCCAGCCAAATTCAGGTCATGGAAAATTGAAATAACGGTCAAATTCTGCTCTTTTGCCATTTTCCTCATTAAATCAAGAAGGTCTTTTTGATAGGAAAGATCCAAGTGATTCGTAGGTTCATCCAAAAAAAGGATTTCAGGCTCTTGGGCAAGTGCCTGTGCCAGCAGGACCCGCTGCCTCTCCCCTCCTGATAATCGTTCAAAATGCAGATCCTGAAAATCGGCTACGCCCGTTTGTTCCATAACCCGTTGGACAATCGCTTCATCTTCTGCGGACCAACTATGGAACCAACCTGATTGATGAGCATATCGCCCAAGTGAGACCGTCTCTTTTACTGTATAGGAGAAAGCTAATGAGGAATGTTGAGGGAGCACAGCAATGACCTGTGCAAGTTGTTTTGACGAATACTCCTTCAAATCCCTCCCTCTTATCCGTACGCTTCCGCCCTTATAATCGAGCACCCCGCTAAGCATACCTAAAAGCGTGGTTTTTCCGCTGCCATTAGGACCAAGAATCCCGAATAATTCTCCTTTATGTACATCAAAAGAGACAGAGTCCAAAACAGCTTTGTTGTCATACCCACCTGTTAACCCTTTAACTTCAAGCATTCGTTTTTACCCTTCTCTCCGTCTCTTTAATAAAATCAGCGCAAATGCAGGTGCCCCGATAAGTGAGGTGATCACCCCGATCGGCAGTTCCGATGGGGCAATGACCGTCCGTGCTACAAAGTCAGCCAAAATTAGAAATCCGCTTCCTATCAGCAATGACAGCGGTAGCAAATGTTTATGGTCAGGTCCCCATAACTTTCGGACAAAATGAGGAATGACCAATCCTACAAAGCCAATCGCCCCTGAAACGGCAACCGCTGCCCCTGTCAAAGTCGAACCGGCTATCAAGATCCACATTTTCCGCCGCTTAACATTCACACCTAAGTGTTTTGCCCGGTCTTCCCCGAAAGTCATCGCATTCAATTCGCTTGTATTCATGATCAAGATCAACGAACCAAGAATAAAAAACGGCAAAATGATAGCAATATAATTCCATCCGCGCATTGAAACGCTTCCCATCAGCCAGCCGATGATTTGTCTTAATTCATCACCCGTCAGCGCAATCATCAATGAAATGAATGCACTTAAAAACGAGCTGAAAATGATTCCCGTTAAAATGATCGTTTCCACTTTCATGGATCGATCCATTTTTTTTGCAAAAGTCAATACGCAGAGCATCGTGAGCACCGAGCATAAGATGCTCAATGCCGGAAGAGTGTATAAACCGATGAACGGCAGTGATATATTCAAGAATATTGTCAATACGGCGCCGACCGATGCTCCTGATGAAATGCCTAATGTGTAAGGATCAGCGAGCGGGTTCCGGAGCAGCCCCTGAAATGCCGCGCCCGCAATCGCAAGCGATGCCCCGACCAAACCCGCAAGCAACACACGCGGCAAGCGGATGTTCATCACGATATTCGTCAGCATCACATCCGGATCAGCAGAAATCGGCAAATGAAAGATCTCCTTGCCGATTATTTGTAAAAGTACGGGAATCGGTACTGACACCGAACCAAAGGAAATGCCTATCGTCATTGCGAATAACAAAATTAACAACGCAATCAAATAAGCAACCGTCCATTTAGTTGTCAAATAGGTTCGGATAGACTTTTTTGGCAAGTTCCTCTACTCCCTCTATCAAGCGTGGACCTGAACGGGTCACCAAGTCTGAATGGACATCAAAGACTTGGCCATTCTTAATGGCATTTACATCTTGCCATCCTTTTCGGCCCTTCACTTCACTTACTGCGTCTTTCGTATAATAACCATATGTTGTAATGATGACATCCGGATTTGCAGCAATCATCGACTCTTCATCAATTTTTGCCCAACCGTCCAAATCAGCAGCAGCATTATCCGCTGAAATAATTTGAAGCATCTCATTCATGAACGTATTTTTTCCCGGTGTGTATATTTCCGGTGACGGCGAAACTTCCACTAAAACAGTCTTCCTATCCTCTTCCTTTACGGATTTGGCTTTTTCCTCGATATCCTTGAGCTTCGTTTTCATATCGGAAACGATTTCGTTTGCCTTATCATGTTCACCCGTTGCCTTTCCAATCATTTCAATAGACTCATAGACTTGGTCAAAGCTTTGTGCATCATTGACTACGAGGACATCTATTCCAGCATCCTTAAGCTGCTGTAAACCCTCATTCGAATTATGGGCACTTGATGCATGGGCAAGAACAAGGTCAGGCTTCATGGAGACAATCAGCTCCGTGTTCATTTCCATTCCGCCGACTTTTTCTATATCTTTCGTTTCTTCCGGGTAATTATCATTGTCGGAAACACCAATGACCTTTTTACCCAAACCAAGTGCAAAGACCACTTCCGTATTACTTGGTATCAATGAAACGATTTTCTTCGGTTTTTGTTCTATCGTTACTTTTTCCCCAGTTGCATCTTTAATCGTAATCGGGAAAGCTTCGTGTTGAGCATGATTCGTTTGCTGCTTTTCTTTTCCTTCATCAGTAGTGTCACTGCAGCCGACCATCATGCCTGCAACAAGCAACATCAACAGTATCAGACCAAAAATTTTCTTCATTTTCATTCCCCACAATCTTTTTATTTAATTTCTTTCCACCTAATAATCTCGGAAGATGCCCCCAAAACAAAAAGCACCTCCCGTTAAACGGAAGGTGCTTGTATGGCAACAATATCATTACGGACTTCTTATGGTCTGCCACACACCTTCCCATCCGCGTAGGTTACAGGTGTACGAATTTTGGCAGGTCTCCTGGCTCATGGTCATCGTCAACGGCACCTTCCCATATCTCATACAGTGGTACACAGCCGTCAGCTCCCATATACAGTGGCGGGACCGCGCTGGCATTTCACCAGCTTCCCTTTTAAGTCATTACGACACCAAATCGTTCATATGTATATAATTTTCACTGCCTTCATTATACACCATGTAAGAATCGATTATTATATGATTTTTCTGAACAGGTTCGAAATGATCCTTCCACCTTCAATGATTTGAAGCATTTTCAATCAGTGACGCAAACCCATCGTCTGATAACCCGGGTGAAATCCGAACTCGATGCAGGGCATGCATCCCTTGTTCCCTTGAAGCTCCCCCAGGTTCGGTAGTGACTGCCATCTTGTATCCAGCTTCTTCTGACAGCCTGAGAGTCTCTTCGTTATACCGGCCAACCGGATAGGAAAGCACTGTCGTGTCCTGGTCGAGAATACGGTCGAATAGCTTCTTCGACTGGACCATTTCAGCTTCTTGCTGCTCTGCCGTCATGCGGTTCAGCTCCAAATGGTTGATAGTATGGCTTTCGATCGAAATCCCATTCCCGCTCATCTCCATCATTTGATTTTCAGTCAGGTGAAGACCTTTATCAATGGACTTCCCGATCATGAAGACAGTTGCTTTCATATCATTTTCTTTTAATATCGGGAAAGCCTCCGTGTAGTTATCTGTGTAGCCATCATCAAAAGTAAGCCAGACGCACTTCTCACTTGGCATCCGATTCTCGGTCAAAACGAGGAATGCTTCTTCAGGGGATAATGTATAGTAACCATTCTCCCGAAGCCAAACCATCTGTGACCGGAATTCCTCTCTTGGAACCCGAAGGTCATTACCTTCAGAAATGCTGTGATACATCAATATCGGGAGCTGGACCGGGGACTCAGCCGTTATCCAGTCTCCCGTATCGATTTGTCCCTCCGGATCCTGCCCGGTCCCATTCTCAGCCGCTTCGGCCACTTCAATTTCATCTTCCGCAATCGGTACAGCTGTCTTTGTGCCTATCCCCTCTAAAATCCCTTGTGAGCATCCAGATAAAATCAAAATTCCCAGCAATGCCGCCATCATTAAAACTCTATATTTCCCCACTATCATTCTCCTAATTTTTTATAGTGAAATAGTACCAGAAAACTCGTGATTAATAAAGTATTCCAGTAAATGAAAAAAAGGGAAAGACGAGAGTTTAGTGACCTGTTAAGCATTTATGAGGATTTTTTTTCATAAGTATGTGCGATTAGCTTGAAAAGTTTGCCTATAAGAAATATAATAAATAAGTCGTCGACTTTTTTATATGTCCCAGTAGCTCAGCAGGATAGAGCGACAGCCTCCTAAGCTGTAGGTCGTAGGTTCGATTCCTATCTGGGACGCTAATTAAAGAACGCTATGTTTTCGGTATGTTATCCGTACAATCAAACGGTGACATATTCGGTGACATAGCGTTTTTTCTCGTGGTCTGTAGGACACCGATACGGCGAACGTAGGACACCGGTGACATATCCGGGAGGCTTATACGATAATGACACGCAAATATATAGGTAGCCGAGGGCCTAAAGCTTCGGCGGATGTCCTAAAGACTAAGGTAGACCAAAAGCTTACGGAAGTACGGTACTCAATCGACGAAGCACTAGAAATATTCGTAAGGGCGAAGCAGGCGGAAGGAGTACGTCCGGGCACCGTTAAAGGATACCGCGACGTGGTTCGCTACCTTTCCGAATGGCTCGACGTAGAGGTAAGTTATATCGACGAAATTACTTCCGACATGCTCCGCGAATACATTAACTACCTTCGGACCGATCGGACTCCGTATGCGGAAGATACGCAGCGAATACGTAAAAGTAAAGGGCTATCCGTTAGTACGATTAATATTCGGATTAGAACGCTTAAGACGATGTTTCGCTTTTTAACGGTCGAAGGATTGATTAACGTAAATCCTATGGAGAATATCGCGCAGATAAAAGGCGATGAACGCGAAGAGGTGCCGGGATTACCCGACGAGGAGGTCGATGCTATTCTCGCCTCATATGACGATAGCCAGTTCGCTCAATGGCGCGATAAAACGCTGATACTCCTTTTACTCGATACGGGCATGCGAATAGGCGAAGCCCTGGCGCTAACCGCCGACCAAGTTGATTTCCGGCAGTTGTCCGTTTCGGTTCCTTCGCAAATAGCCAAGAATCGGAAGCATCGCGAAATACCAATCAGCCGCGAGATTGCGAAAAGGCTTCGGCAATTATTGGACGAAACGCAGTCATATTTCGGCGAAGAAAGTATGCTCTTTATGAATGCGTATGGCGAGCCGTTTACCGACGATGCTTTTAGGCGTAGACTTAACCGGCTGAAAAGGAAGCTCGGAATAGAACGACTGCACCCTCACCAATTCCGACATACCTTCGCACGTAATTATATTTTAAATGGCGGAGATTTATTTACCCTTCAACGGATCCTCGACCATGCGGATATAACGACCACGCGTAAGTATGTGCAAATGGATAGCGAACACGTTCGGGAACAACATAATAAATTCTCGCCCGTTCGACGCATCCTTAATCGGACGAAACGAGTTTAAAACAAGGCGGCCATTGCGGTCGCTTTTTCTATTTAAGCCTCTAACGAAATGAGACGGGTTATTCGTATGTCAAACGAAAGTTAATTCGCTCTGAGGGCGCCCTACAAGCACCCGATATGTATAAAAGCCAGCGCCGAAGCGCCAGCCGTTTTTCCAAAGATGCACTAGATTACATCAAACGAATAAATTTGAGGATAAGTAGCATGACCACAATATACTTTTCCTTTATAAATCATTATCCCTTCTGGGCTTCCTGTTAATAAAGGGTTGCCATCTTGCCCAATAGGGTTGTAAATAATCAAATCGGATTTAATTTGTCCGCTTTCTGATGACAAATATGTCTTACAAATCTTGTAACCTCCCGCGGTGTACTTGATCGGATACCACAAAGCACCGTTATAAAATTGCAAGTCTTTATTTCCAAATTTAACAACGTCTTGTGTATATGTTTTAACGATCTTGTACGTTCCGTTATACCTCTTTGAAGCGTTGTAATCGTAAACTCCGTTTTCGAGTTTGTTGGTTCCTACCCCTAACAGAAGTTTATGAACGTATTGGAGGTTTGTTGTGGTTAAATAAGCCATATCGTCCTCTGCTGCCCAGCACATTTTAGCTGTCGTTTGACCAGGGAATAACGCTGATAAAAAATCTAACTTGGTGTATAGTCCGCAATTATCAAATGTTACTGTATTAGTTGAGTTTTTCCATTTATCTGCTTCATAAAAAATATAACCTTTCATATATTCTTCGGACAAGGAATTTGTAGAATTCCCCATAATCAAAGCCCTCACATTTTGATTATAGTCGGATGCAACCAAACGCAATTCACTTGTGGTTAAATCAGCATTCGTTTCCACTAAAGACACATTAAACGATTTTACAGGTGTTAAATCAGGCAACGAAAACACATTCGAAGCGCCCAAAGATGGCACTTCAAGCGTGATTAATTCATCATCACAAACGAACATAGAATGATAGGTTTTACCCGAACCAATTGATTTTTCATTAAATCTTAATGAGTATTCTTTTTCATATAACGGGTATCTTCTTTGGTATATACTAAAGACTATTCCGCCCGTTATTTTCCCATCCCAATTCATAGCGACTAATACGCTATCAAAAGGTACTTTAATCCCGCCTAACTGTGATTTAATCTGAAATCCGTTCGTTGCATTCCAGACCATGTATTCTTTGTCTTGCAATACAAAAGGACTCGGTATAGTTTCCTGTCTAACGGTCCCATTTGAAAAAGTCACTACCATTATTCGATTTAAAGATAAATCCGCATTTAACGTTATTGTGACGGATTTATTCCCATCCGGTTTGAATAATATATCACCACATAGGACGAATGAATTCGTTACAAAATTCGCGTTCGTCGTTACGCTCCCGCCACCGCCTATGCTTCCGTCATCTATCGCCTGTTTCAATGTTTTAGTAGGTGAAATATAAACAGCTTCGCCTAATGTAACAGGATATACTCCTTCAATGACTTGGACTTTCGCCTCCATAATACCACTCTCCTTTATTTAGCTATCCAGAATGTTAGTCGATTATCTTTTAGATACTGTTTGACATTTACCAAATTGCAAGTAGGCATTTTACTTTGAGGAATCTTAAAGTTTAGTCGAGTGGTAGCGTTAACGTACCATGTTTCCTTGGTATCTGTTGTTGAAATATACCTTCCGCAAATGGAGTTTACACCTGCTGTAATGGAAGTATTCGCCCCTAACCCTGCACTTAAATTCGCAAACCCACTATGCATTCCATTAACAACCGTGATCGTACTCAGTGACGGAATGGCATCAATGATGGCGTCCGTTATTACTACTGTTTCATTCGCTGGACCGTTTAATATAGGTAACCTATTCGAAATACTGAATAGAGCAAGTTGTATTTTATTTGAATTACTGGCGTATAGGGACGCAGGAATTCTTAGATAAACCGTGTTTTGATTGGTGATATAACAAACATCAGGACAGTCAACCGTTCCACTTGTAAAGTTACTTAATGGTTGGGCGCCTGCGTATGGAATAACCCCATTGAATACATTGGCAGCGTTACTTTCTGTTGCTGCACTTAAAGCTAAATTCACTTTTGTTAAAGTAGGGGACATGGAGAAATAAATGTGGCTTGGTTCTCCCTCTGGTCTTAATGCTATGTCTGCATCCAATATAGTCTCTGGATTTACATACATGTATGATCCGTTAATATAGGCATTTTGTGTACCGTCAAAATTGGTAACAATAATCGTATAACTACAAGTTGCTGTAAAGCCCCCATCTATTGTAGTTGCGGTAATGATTGCATTCCCTTCTGTTACACCCGTAACCAATCCGCTACTGTTTACCGTTGCAACGGCTGGATTAGAACTTGACCACGTAACGGCTTTATTGGTTGCATCAGCTGGCGCAACCGTTGCGGTCAATTGGGATGTTGTATTTTTATTAATGTTCAACGTGCTTGCATTCAATGTAACCCCTGTAACGGCTTTATTAACCACTTGTGCGGTCGCGGTAATAGTGAATGTCAATGTGTTACTTTGAAGACCTTCGGAATCCGTCACTTTTAACGTAAGGGTATGTGTTCCAGCTGCAAGTGTACCAACCACCCACGTATTTGCTCCCTTACTAATTGTTGCAGTTGTTGTTACTCCGTCAATGGTTTTAGTAAGAGTCAAACTTGCCGTTTTGTCATCCGTAACTGTATACGGAATAGAAACGCTTGTTTGATCGTCAATAGCTCCTGGAGTATATGAACTAGATATAACAGGCGCTGCGTTAGATGACTGAGCCGTTACCGCTATAGTGAAGGATAATGTATTACTTGCTAACCCTTCGGAGTCTGTAGCTTTTAACGTTAACGTGTGCGTACCAACAGCCAATAGCCCAACATTCCAGGTATTCGCCCCTTTGGATAGTGAAACCGAAGTGTTAACCCCGTCAATCGATTGAACAACAGTTAAAAAACCCGCTCCATTATCCGTTATTGTATAAGGTATGGAAACGGCTGTTAGATCATCGGTAGCAGCAAGATTGAACGAACTTGATAAAACTGGCGCGGTGTTTGCTGGTGGTGCTCCACTTCCTATAGTGAATGATTCCCCAGTTGTTACGTCCCTTGTAACAATACCGTTTCCGGTACCACCTCCTGAAATTACTACATTCCCGTTCGCATCAGGTGCAACTCCGTTTACTGTAGAAATTTTACTGGCTAGTTCGTTCTTTGTTGCCAACCCCGCCACCTTCTCGTCCAGATTACTGAAGCTTTCGTCAAACTCAGTTCTTGACACGGTATTTTCAACGGTATCAGCGATCTCATCTCCATCAAACGTAGGCTTTCCGTTTTCATTCACACCGAATCGACTCCACACGCTTAACGGTGCAGTGGACGGAGGTAGGGCCGGCTCTCCTGCCAATTTCTCCGTTACTTTAAATTTTTGCGCAATGTCAGAATAGACGGTTCCGTTTGCGAAAAATACCGTAGGTTGAAAATAGTATTGACCAGGGGCGGACAGATCCGCGTTACTTAGTACAAACCGGCATTTCCCGTTCGGGCCATCTATAATCTCCGCCTCTTTAACGTAGACCTGGTTTCCTCTTCTAATCGCCACCTCGACCGTTGCCCCGACGATAGGGACGACCAATCCATTATTTTTGACTGTGAAGTTAAATACGTTCCCGTTATTCCCTTGAACGAGTCCGTCGATATTAAGATTGAAATCAAACGACATCGGTTATCCTCCTTTTGTATATGAAAAAGGCAACCCGCTAAGGTCGCCACAATCATCTATTTTGTATATTTGACGTACTGCGCTGCGGCTGTGATGAAATTCCCTGATTTCAGTTTGTACATTTTCGAGCCACTGACTGTCAGGGATCCGACTACCGTAAAAACTTCGCCCTTATTGACCTTCGCTTTCTTGGCATTCCAGTCGGCTTTATCGTAGAACCAAAGGCCATCGACTAAAACCTTAACCGTACCCTTAGCGCTGACTACCGGCTTACTTGCGGGCTTACTTAACGGCTTGCTTACGGGCTTAACTTCCGGCTTCGGCGTTTCTTTTATCTCTTTGCCCGAAAGTGATTCCGCAATCGCACGACAACATTTATCGAAGTTCTTAAGATATGCTTCGGCGTTTGTCGCAGTATCAACGAAACAAACCTCGATAAGAATAGCCGGTTTATGCGTGCCGTTCAAAAAGCCGAGGTCTTCCCGCTTCTTAGCTCCGCGGTCCTTAATCCCGATAGCTTCCGCGATTGCCTTCGATACTTTTGCGGCAATTGCTTTGTTTCCGCTAGAAAGATAAAGGACTTCCACGCCGCCGATTTCCTTCGTCCCTGCGTTAAAATGAACGGATACGTCCAGGTCGCGTTCCTTGCTGTTATGGTACCGTACGATTCCGTTAACATTATCGCGTTTAGTCCGCGAAGTATTATCGTGGTATTCGACTACGCTGCAACCTAATTCTTTCATATAGTCCGTTACCTTACTTACGACCCGACGCGCTTCGAAAACCTCGTTTAAAATGTCCACCGCTCCACTGACATACTTAGCATGACCACTCGAAATTACGAATTTATTCATTTTGTCGGCTCCTTTTCGATTGTTTTAGTTTCGGTTATCTCTTCGATTGTCGTAGTTTCCATCTGTACTCCATCTTCGCCCTGCTTAACGATTATCTGCTCGACCTGTTTTACTTCGATGGTGTCCGCCTTTTCCTTCAAGACAAGTAAATATTTTTTAATAAACGAAGGTAACGGAACGCCCATTAAGCCTAAGTTTTCGAGGATACTTAAGCCCTCCATGCCGATATAAAACGAGATTACTGCGGTTTTAGCCACCGGCATACCCGCGAACATTACGATATCAAGCATATTTGCGATTATGAGGACTACGATAATCCCGGCTTTCCGCATCATGCCTTGTGACATATTCCGGCTTCTAAGTGCTTTATCGTAAAATCCTTTTGCGACACCTGTAAGGATGTCTAATACGATCATTACAAGCAATACGCCTAGTAACGGTGTCCACGCTCCGAATAAAAAGGTTAACGGAATTCCGACCATGCTCGAAAAAAGTGTAAGCTTAAACATTTTATTTGCTCCTTTCTGTTGCACTATTACACCGCCTTTAGTATATTTAGGTAGTGGTTCAAGCCACGCAAAAAGGTCGCCTCTCTCTTCAACGGTAGGGGCGGCCTTTTTTGTGCGTTTATTTAAGTCGATTAAGCTTCGTCCGCGTCAAGTAGAGCTTGCACTTCCGCTCTCCAACGTACCGGAACCTTTTCGATAGTCCTTAGTCCTGCGTGAATCAAGTCGTAGTATATTTTCACCATAATCAAGCACCTCCCGATATTAGTTCGGCTAATTCCGCTATAGCCAATTGAGTTTCGTTCCGATCAGCTTCTCTTTCTTCCGCCATTTCTGCGATTACCAACTTCAATCCGAGATTTTCCTCTTTTAAAAGTTCCATTTCCGTAGGTGCGTTTTTCGCTGCTTCTTTCTCTGCGATTAGACTTTTTTGATATTCGGCATCCTTCACTAGCTTTCCGTTTGAATACGTGAAAATGAACGGATTCCTTAAAAGTTCGTGGTCGTCTGTAACTACTACCTCGATATCGGAGGCATTACCGCGAGTACTTCCCCAACCGCAAACACGTTTATCCTTGTCGACATTTATGAAAACCTGCATTTATTCCACCCCTTTTTTAGAACGATATGATACGACGTAAGACTGCATCGTCAGATTTCGCGAAGCTGTTTTTATTTATGTCGTTGCCTTTTATCGTTGAATCGGTAACTGTTATCTGCTTAATCGTTGTTTCGAGCTTATCTTCACTTATAAAGCCGGGTATAGAGCAATACATACTTGCGCCAACCCCTGGGAACATGTTCGGGAATTCTTTCGGAATGAAGGTCGAAACAAATTGATAATCGTTAGACCCCGCACCGACATCGTAATCGCTCCATAGCAATATCCAACCGGTACGACATTCGGATAATTTTTTCGCAGGTGTAACAGTATCGGCGGCCATTGGATAGACTCCGCCAGACCATAAAACTTCCTGAGTATAAAGCTCCGCTCTCAATGCGTTTACTTTCGCTTGCGCTCCTTCGGTTGTTTCGAGTTGCTTCCACGCTGTCCAGGCCCCGTTAGTTTGGTTACGCATGAAAAGTTCCATATAAGCAGTATTCGAGTTTCGGAAAGACATCTGATGCCTTGCGTTTACGCCATACTTCATATTGATGACGTAATAAAGATTCGCAGCGTTCGGGGAGTTTGTTAGATTAGTTCCGATATAAAATCCTGTAGCATCTAAAGCGTTTAAATCCGTATTCGTAATAACTTTTGCAACATCGCCTAGACCGAACGACTTAGCGAAATTAATTGCGTTAGTCTCAGCCGTACCCGCTTTACTTGTCGATCCCGAAGTCGTTTCTATAGATGCCGGTATCTGAGTTGTTGGTACTTTTCCGCCAGTATCTAGCGTAGCCAATCCGTTCGCGACTCCGACTTTCGCATCGACTCCGTTTGCTAGTGCGTTCATATCCCGCACTACATCCGCTGTCATATTGTCCGTGATTATTGGCAGTCCTAATTTTGTAGTAGCCATGTTCCGCCTCCTCTGTTATTTGTCCGTTAATATAAATCCGTACGTTTTGGCGCTTGTTTTTAATGCCGTGTAGCTCGCGTACTTCGCTTTAAGCTGCGTATATGTCGCGTAGGTAAATTCGAATGCTACCGCCAAGTGTGCCGGGATAATGTCGCGTAAAGCTTTCTCAATATCCGGCTGATTATCAGGCACGCCGAGCTTGCCGACAAACCTGACCGTTATCTTATAATTGGCGTTGTCCTCAATAATCACGACCTCGCCGTTAACGTAGGATTCCGCTACACTCTTAATCAAGCTCACCGTCACCATACCAACGCCGCGAATCTTTGACTTTACGAATCCCCTACGCTGGCTTAACGGCTTGCTTTCGTCCACGGGCACGCCAGCGAAACGTTCCCAATTCGCTAGGCCCCACGTAGCCGTATCGATAAAGAATTGATCGAGTACGTCGTTCGTATCTGCATTCAGTTTCGCAATAACGGCCGACTCTGCGTCGATAACCGCATTAGCTTCACGAATCTCGTCATAGTAGCGTGGTATATAGTCGTGCATGGCTTGGTTTATATCGCGTATGTTCCTGTTCATGTGAATGTCACCACGCCCGTTATACCTACTTGGTCCGCTGTCGGCGTTATATTTACGATTCCTCCGTTAACTTTTAAGTTTGTATAGTCAATAACTTCGGGAACATCAAGGACTAGATTTGCAATACGTGTATAACGGATCGCCTCGCCAGTAAATGCGACGGACTTTAAGTATTCCGTAAGCCCCTCGTTAAATTGCGCTGTGACATTCGCTAACGAAGACCCGGCTTTTAACGTAAGCGTAGCCGTAACGCCGATAGCAAGTTCGCTCGCCCCGACTACGGTAACAGTTGCTCCGATAGGGCGATTCGTTTCGATATAGTCCCTTACCTGAGTAATAACGCTCGCCGAAGGTGCCGTTTTTTCTGTATCAAGTAAAACGACCTTAACCGTGCCCCCGCCATTCCAAACCGGATATACTTTCGCATCTCCAATCCCTGCCACTTCTAACGCCCATTGTCGATAGTGATTCGCGTTGCCCGAAGTAACTGGCTTTTGTACGCGGTCCTTAAGCCGTGTTAGTAGCGATAAATCGTCCTCTTCATCCGATCCCCCGTCGAAGTTAAACTCATTGTATACCGTAACTATTCCGTATAAATCGCCAGGCGCTAGCGATGTAATGTCGCCAGCCGCTACGTTCCCGTCAATTCCTCCGACCTCTGCTTCGACCATAACTGCAGCTGGCAGTACATCGTCCTCAAGTGTGACGAAAAATATCTCCGAATCTGTTTGCACTCGCGTTCCTGCCGGGATTGGTAAATCCTCCGGACCCCTTAGTTCAACAACGCCCTGCGCTTTAACTGCCGGCTTTCGTACTACGCCAAACTCGCTCGCCCGCATATCGAGGAAAATGCCCTCCGTTGTTTCTGCGAATCCTAGGCCGAGTACTGAGTCAAGTTCGACGTAATTATTTGCGATTTCGATTGCAGCCGGAAATACTAAGTCGTGTGCGACCGATCCTTCCCGCTTATCTATTGCCGAATCCATGCTATCGAGCATTGTTTCGAGTAGTTGCTCCGGTGTCATTTCTTCGTAAGCCATTTATATCGCCACCTCCTCCGTAAATTGCGACACGCCTGCAACGGGAACGACTGTAAAACTTACATATAGCTTGTCGCCGCTGCGTGTGTATTCTATATCCGCTATATCTTCTATTCTTTCGTCATACGCGAGGGCTTCGTACACCATTCGCGGGATTTCGGAATCAAGTAGCGCAGGCGAAAAGTCTTCGCCGACTAATTCCTGCAGTTCGTTTCCGTAGTCATCCGAATAGATAGCGTACTTCGACCGCTCTGTTAGAAGTGCCTTAATGACAAACTGCCGCAAGGCTAACTCCTCGTCGATATAGCCGCCAATCGTACCGTTCGCGAAATCAATCGCCCACGTTTTCGAAGGCTCCGTTATCTCTTCCGTTTCCTCTTCGTTAGTTTCCGGTATAAAACTTTCTGGTGTTAACGCCATTAAATCACCGCCTTATCGATTACGAAATAAAACTGCGTGTCGTCGTCGCTGATTACGATAACTGCATCGCCCATCGCGAGCCCTCTATCGGCCACCGTTTGCGATACGATTAAGTCGTCAGAGTCGAGCACTATCCCGTCAACATTTACGGAAAGGCTAGGCGATGGCGATACGACCGTTCCGACCTCGATTGTTATATCCTTGTTTCGTCCGTGCTTTCGCATTAATTGTATTATTTGACTAGCCGGTGAACCTTCGATTTTATTCATTCGTTTTTCCATCGTTATAGCACCCTCCTTATCTCCATGTAGTGACTCCCCCAATAACCTGTCGTATAGCTGTGCTCTTTACAGCCGGATGATGCTAAGCTCATGCAGTAGCCCGGCCTTGTTACGATACCAACGTGCGAAACGCCCGCTCGATACGTACCTTTGAAGAAAACTAAGTCGCCAGCCTGTGCGCTCGCTTTCGAAACTTGCCTACCTTTTCGTATTTGAGTCGAAGTTCCGTGTCCGATATTCATGCCGATAGCACGATTAAACACGTAGTACGTAAAGCCTGAGCAGTCACCTGTTCCGTTTACGATGCTTTTACCTCCGAATACATAACGAATTTGACCTTTAAAGCTTCGCGCTAATCTGACTACGTTAGCCGCTTTATCCATCGAAGCACTTCCGGATGCTGCGCTGCCCGAAAGTTTCTCAATCCATTTCCTTTCGATACTGCTCCACTTACTCGCCTTGCTCCGTGCATCTGAGCGCCCTTTCCCGCGTTCTAGTACTTTAATTTGTACATTCCGAACGCCGAACGCCATCGCTTTCGAGGCTTTAACGGCAATATCAATTCGCTTATTCTTAATCGCTCCACCGGTGTCTTCCGCAAGATATAAGCCGGAATACTCGTTTGCACTCGGTACATAAATCGCGACAATTGATCCGTAAGGGATAACGTTAGGGTCGACCGCAATTGTCCGCCCTTCTACTACCTTCGTACCGCTAGCCGTTAAGCCGGTTCCGCTGCTATTAATTCCGCCAAGTGAAGGGGCGTAAGCTGTAGCCACGTACCCGCCTGTATAAGCAATACCGACGATTTTCTTTCCTTCGGCTGCTACGTACTTGTCTTGCGGCTTATCCTTCGCAGGCTCCTCCGGTGGCTCGTATTCGATTTCGTTAAGTTCTAACGTTTTCGAAACTTGTAGCGACATCCGATGCAAGCCGTTAGCATCTATCGAATGAGAATCGGTTATAACGTAAAATCCCCCGCTAATTCCGGTCATCTTTTCGCTTACCTGGACCATGCGGCCTGCGATAATCGAATCGTCTCCGATTGCTTCTACGCTCGAATCTTTCTCGACTTTGTTGAGCTCCTTAAGTAGTGCGTTGGCAATCGGTTTAAGCTGCGAATCTGTCTTCTCGCTTTCGTGCTCTTTTTCCCGCATTAAGCCGTACTTCTTAACGGATGCCGAATCGCTTACTGTAACGCCCTTAGATTCCTCGCCAGTTTTTCCGGTGATTCTCACGCTGTTACGTAAATCCTCGATTGACTCCGAATAGGAAGCACTAAGCAAGTTCGCCCCATCTTGTATAATTAATCGCTTGACCTGCGTTTGGCGTTCGCGAAGTACTAGCTTTCCGCCTTCATTTCCAAGCAAAAAAACCTTGCCGGTCTTCTTTCGAGTCTCGGTCAAGGCTATAGTGATCATGTCGTAAAGCGTTTTGCCGCGAAGTATTAGCTTCGGGATAACGTAGCCAGTATCGTCGATATGGCCGTAAGGAATATCGTACCGTTTGCATATTGTTTTTATAATCTCCGAGGCTTTATCCTTAACGAATTTTATCGAGTCTGTATTCTTCGTAAGGTAGTAATTGTAGTCCCACGCCGTAAACGAAAAGGATCCCTTGCTTTCGATTTGAGTCGAAAAGACAACGCCCCGAAATATCTCTTTGCTGTTGTTATACAAACGAATCTCTTTTCCGACCTCTACGTTAACCGCTTTAGTTGTACCGTTAATCGTATTGTGCATAGAGATATCGACTTTACGGCTTACTTGCGTAGTCTCACCGGACCACGTTAGCGAAGTTATAAACTCGCCCAATCGTGTATAGCTCGACGAACTTTCGTAATACCGAACTGAAAAACTCATTTCGGAATCACCAACTTTTGACCAGGATAAATCCAGTGCGGATTCCTGCCGATTACTTTCCTATTCGCCGGAACATTATAGATTTTACGCCACTTCATCGCATCGCCGTATATAGACTTCTTCTTCGCGATATTCCATAGACAATCGCCTTTCTTGACTACATACATCTTTGGCGGCTTCGGCTTCGGTTTTGGCGGTCGTGGTTTCGGTTTAGGCTTCGGTTTTGCAACCTTTACCTTTTCGACCTTTACTTCGCGCCACTCTTTTAAGGGTATCGTAAAGTATATATCGCCAGGATTTCCGGCCCGTTCCGGCTCGATTTGAAAGTCGCGAATTGTAACCTCGACATTTATTCCGCCTGCCCCCGTTACAACGTAGCGAATAGGCTCGCGATCATTACGCCATGAACCGATTTTCGTAACGAATGCACTCGGCTTAATAAAATCCTTGTATCCGCAATAGGAAGGATTATACTCGCGGGGCCAGAATGAAGAGATTTCGAACTCCCGTAAGCCCCGTTTCTTAATCGTTGTGATTTCGCCTAACCCTTCGACCTCGACCTCCTCGTACCCGAACGGAGATATATACGCATTACTTACGGGATTAACGGGCAGGCGAAGCTTATCTTTACCTTTGATTAACCAGTATTCATTGCTCATTATGCACCTGCACCTCCCGCTGCTTGTACTTCGTCCGCAATATATTTCATTATTTCTTGCGCTGCTTCTTTCGAACTGCCGACTCCGTTTACGTTAATATCGCCGGTGAAGTTGTAGGTAGCCCCGCCTCTTCCGCTTCTGTACTCTTTATTTTCTTGCTTAGTTAAAACCGCCTCGCCTTTGTGAAGACTGGCTCCGTAACCATCTTTCGGGACATACGATAAACCGCCCGCGTGGGAAGTCTGTCGTCCTTGGCCCCTTGATGCGCTGTACTCAGGTGCGCTTGTAATATTTCCCCAATTGACCATAGGTACAATGGGTATATTTACGCCCGGTATTTTGTTTAGAACGCCGATCATTTTATTCACGTTCGATATGACACTGTTTACCATCGTTCCGGCTTTCGATTTAATCGTATCGAAGTTTTGATATATCTTAACTGCCGCGAACGCGATTTGCGCGAATGGCCCGAGCATTGCGATTACTGCACCCTTTAGCACGCCGAGTTTATTCCATAGCTCTAATGTTTTCGCCTTCACCTTATCCCAATTGCGATATACGTAGACTCCGCCTGCAACCAGTAAAGCCAAAGCTGCTACGACTAGCCCGATTGGATTAGCGAAAAGCACTCCGTTGAGTAATGCCTGCGCTGTTGTCGCGCCCACTGTCGCCGTTCTGTATGCTTTCATCATCGTAGTTACTGTCTCGATAATTGACATCGCTACTAATCCGGCTTTAAGTGTGACTAATCCGGCGCTGATGGAAATAACGGTTTCCTTAATCGGTCCCCAATTGTCCTTTATCATGATTGCGAAATCTAACGCTGATTGTGCGCTCGTCTTAATGTTTTCGCCCCACGCCGCAATCGTCTCCGGCTTTAAGTTTGATACCCATTCGGACATCGCATTCGCCCCGTCTTTGATAACAGGTAATAACGGCGTTAGTACGGATATTTGTAACGTTTCGAGTGCGCCCTTAAACTGCTCAACTGCGCCCGCCGCGTTGTTCATTTTTTCTTTCGCCACGTCTAGCGCGGTTACTTTCGACATTTCCGCGTTAAAGTCTTTTACTCCACTGGTTCCTTCTGCGTAGAGGATATTCGCAGCCCTTATCGCATCGCTTCCGAATAGTGTTTCTAGTGTAGACATACGTTGTTGATCTGTCATACCTTTCATTGACTTCTGTAATAGCCCGGATATGTCGCTTAGGCTTTTTAGTTCACCCTGCGCATTGAAAAAGGCATTCGCTCCATTTTCAGCCATTAAGCCGAGGTCGAAGAAAGCCTCCGTTTGCGCTTTAGTTTTCGGCTGTAAATTCGATAACATCGTTTTAAGTGACGTACCTGCATCGGATCCCTTAAGCCCGTTA
Source organism: Peribacillus sp. Aquil_B1 (assembly GCF_022603275.1). Lineage (NCBI taxonomy): Bacteria > Bacillati > Bacillota > Bacilli > Caryophanales > Bacillaceae > Peribacillus > Peribacillus sp. Aquil_B1. The sequence goes on from NZ_JAKXEE010000003.1 coordinate 487,012, forward strand.
TTGGCGAATAGTCCGAGCGCTGTATTCGTATCTTGAAACGACATCCCTATGCCGGCCGCTACTGAGGATACTTGCGATAATCCGTACTGTAATTCTTCGACCGATGTAGCCGAAGCGTTTGCGGTTCCTGCTAGTATGTTCGAAGCTTGCTCCGCACTTAAAGCATCGTCTTTAAACGAATTTAGTGCCGTGGACATGATTTCGGAAGCTTTCGCTAAATCTAATCCGCCCGCTGTTGCGAGGTTTAAGGCCGATTCGAGTCCGCCCGCTTTTACTGCCGCTGGCGTTAGTCCCGCCTTAAGTAATTCTTCGATACCTTGCGCCGCTTCTAGCGCTGAGTATTTCGTTTGCGTACCCATCTTAAGCGACAAGTCCGTCATTTCTTTCATTTCTGCGCCGGAAGCTCCGGTTAATGCTTTGATACTCGACATCTGACTTTCGAAGTCCATCGCCTTATTAACGGATGACATCGCAACGCCTACCGCTCCGGCTGCGCCCGCAAGTCCTAACAACGTTCCCGACATCGCGCCGAATGTAGCATTTGCCCGCCCGCCCTGGTTTACGAATCTGCCGAATTCATCCCGTAGCTTTCCGTTTGCATCACGTGTCTGGTTCGTTGTATTGCTAAGACCTTTTAGGCTTGAAGTAATCGATCGTATTTGCGAGCTCATTTGGTCCTTCATCCGCAGTATAGCCGTTAACTCGTAGCTCATGCTTTTACCTCCTTTCTTGTCTTAGTGCTTCTTTCTTGCGCTCTAGCTCTTCGGCTTCGAGTGTCATTTCCATCGAGGCATATAAGAACGCTCTTTGGCGAGGTTGTTTATTGTGAATCTCGTCCGGAGTAATGTGGTGCCTTTGGAATATGGCGTGCAAGAGCCACGCTTCACCGCCGGCGCGGATTAGTTTTTTGATTCTTCCACCTGCGTAGTCATGTCGTTAAATCCGCTAACTTCCATAATCGCGTTAACCAACTTCAGAACTTCACCTGCAAGTAAGCATTTTTGTACGCAGTCAGCCGCATCCGAAGCCTCGAACTTTTCAAGCATTTTCGTGTCGCCGAAATCCATGTTCGTACATGCGTGAGAAACTAAGACAGCTCCGAATAATTGCTCATCCATTTCTTTTCCGTGTGTAGCTTGCGCTTGAAGTCTTGTAAGTGTTTTGCTATCGATTGCCTTAACGATTAATTCTCCGTCAATTCTTTTTAGGTAAACCGGCTTCTCAATGTTTAAATCCGTTTGTAAAAATTTGCTTAGCATATCCATCTATAAAAACCTCCATTTGGTTTGTTTTCGAATTTAAAGCGAGCCCGAAGGCCCGCCGAATGTTACGATTGTTTAATTGCGTCTAATAGGTCGAATCCGCTGAACGTAAAAGGAAGCTCTTCCTCAACGATTGCGTTAAGTTCGAAGCTTCCAAGTGGGATACGGTCGAATTGTACTGCTTTCAAGCGAACGCGTTCTGCTCCGAATGCTGCCGGGTCATTTAGTTTCATAATAAGCTCCGTAACATAAGGCTTTTTGTCGTCGTATGCCGCCGCTCCTACCAACTTAATAAAGTCGGAAGTTACTTTGTATCCTGTCATGCTGCCCGATCCTGTAAGGCTTGTTACTTTGTGTCCCATCCAACGAGTGCCCGATAGTGGAATTTCTTCTTTGTTGATTTCTACCATTGCCTCGGCAGATTTGATATTTGTTAACCATTGTCCTTCGTGATAAACTGCGCCATATGAGCCGTTAATTGTCCGACTAGAATCTAATACCATAATTTTTCACCCTCCCCTTAAACGTTAATTGTTAAGAAAATGCGTTCCATTGAATCGATTTCCGTGAATGAGATTGACAAGTAAACCGCATCGCCTACTGATTCGAATTGCGGATCAATTCCGACTTGAATCGCTGTAAGAACGTTGCTTGCTTCTAATTGCTCTAGGTAGCCTTTAATAGCGCTAATAAGTGCCGCGTGTCCATCGGCGTTATTGTCAAGTGCTCCGATGTAGCTGTCGCGTGCTGTTTTTTCCACGTCTGTAGCAACGGCTTGACGTGCGCGAACTGTACGGATTTTCTTTACGCCTGACGTGATCCCTTGCTCGACCTTTACTTTTTCGCCATCGTTAACAAGAACGAAAGAACCTGCTGTAAGGGCAGTAACGATTTCGCTATTACGTAAGCGTTTTGTTACGTCGTCTACTTGTACCTGCGTATAAGTAATCGACCTATTAATCGGAGTACTTGCGATAAGTCCTGCGATAAACGATGCGTACTGCCCACTTGAATAGTTCACTCCGCCGATAGTTACGCCAGTAATCAAGTTAACGATTGCTTCGTCGTTAAAGCCGACTGTACGTGTATTTCCTGTAGCCGGTACTTGGTCGTCCGCCGCTGTGCCGCCTGCTACGAACATGAAGTGCTTTTTCTCTGTGCGATTAACTGCAAGCCACGCCTTCGTATTTGTCATTTCAGCCGAAGATGCTTCGCCATCAAAAACGAATACGTTAAACGGGCGAGCTTCGAAAGCGTTCCGCATGTCTACGTAATCCTGTACCGCTGGCGTTGCCGGCATTGTGTAAACTAGGATTTCTTTAGCTCCACCTTGTAGGGCGAATTTAATCGATTGGATATTCGCTGAGCCGAAAAGTTCAAGCGCCCCTTGCTCGTCACTGACCGTATAGAATTTCTTAGCTGCCGCAGTTCCGCCGGAGTAAGCTTTTAAAGGCATGGCGACTATACCGCGTGTGCCTCCTTTGATTTGTAGCGCCGCAGCTTCTTTGAAGTTTGTATAAAGACCTGGGCGAATTGGTTCGTTTGCCGGGTCCCATTGTTGAAAAGCCATTTGACCGTCCCCTTTCGTAATAAAAAAAGCCCGCTATTAGTAGCGAGCCTCCACGTTTTGTATTTTCGTTGCTTGTTCGTAGCTTCGTGCTTGCCGTATTGAGACTTCCACGATTCCGATAATTGCGTAAATGCCTGTCGTTTCCGTTTGAAATGCTTGCGACAACGAAAAAGACTCGATACCTAAGTACCGAGACTCGTCGCCCTCTAAAGGAATTGATACTTTATCACCGAAAAAATGCTGTACTTGACCCATCTTCGATATACAATCCAAGTCGGAAGCGCCGTAATAAACTATCTGAAAAGAATGATCGAGTCGGTAATGGAAACCCGTTTCCGATTCGGTTGAACCTTTTACAAAACGGATTAGGAGGTCGCCAGAATTATACTTAATGGGCGATTTCTTTAGGATTTTAACCTCGGATAGATTATCCGAAATATAATCCGCTAGACTATCGACCTCGTTTTTAATATCAATCACCGTTTACCACCCCTCCCCATTTAACTCGCTCTTAATGTTCTCTTCTAGCCATCGTTGCCATTTCGCCTCGTCCTGCGATTCCTCCAAGAACTTCTCGACCGTGCCGGCTGTGCGTAATGATTTCCCATCCTCGGCCATATGTCCTTCGTGAATGTAGTACGCGTAGTTGAAATCTTTTCCTCCGTAGTTACCCGTAGCATTTGCCGCGACAATAACCTTCGCATCGAAGCCGGACCCCGTTACTTCCCCGTCAATCTCTCGCCGTAAGTTCGTGGTGTTTAACGGAGCAATATTACGGGCCTGCTCGACCCAATCGTCCTTAATCTCATCTAGCGCAAGTTTCGCGCCCCTTGCGACTGCTTCCGGTGTTTTCCGTATGAGGTCTTCAAGTGGTCCTAAGTCTAGCGTAAATTCTTTAGCCATTACGCAAACACCGCCGTTTGAACGACCTTACCGTTTATCATCCTTTGGGGAGTAATGCGAATAGGACTGCGGGTAATCGTTTGGTTAAGCTCGTTTGTATATTCGATTTGATCCTCGTAACGTATATCCGCCAACTTATCGAAAATAATCTCCATTCCCGCGACTACTTCCTTGCCTATCTGATTTTGTACGAGTTGGCTGTCTTCGTTTAAATTGCATTTCATTCGAATACGGTTAGGGGGCGTATGATGCTCGCCCCACTCGTCCGCTTCCCCTTGCCGAATGATTGTTACGTATTGATTCAAAGGGATTAATGCCATTAGCGCACCGACCTTCCCCACCGTATTTTCGATACCGTGATTCCGCCGTTCGCATCGCTGATTAAGCCGATTGAGGTTGCCGGAATAAGGGACCTAAGATCGGCCTCCCCATTTCTAAAGGCATACGCGATTCCTTTGAAGGAAAGGCTCTGTACGCCGTACTGTTGCATTTTGTACGTATCGTTAAAGACCGCTGCAAGTTTAGGAACAAACTCGTAAACGGCCTCGTCTGGAATTACGCAATCCTTGTAACGGTCGGATATCGTCCTACTCGCAACGTTAATTATCCGTTGCTTTTTCTCGTCGTCCGCGTTCTCCCAATCCTCGATATCGATAACATTTTGCGAAACATAATCGTCAGCTTCGAATATTGATAAAGCCATCTAAAACACCTCCGTTTTTATTTTTCGGAGGGCTTAGCTTTCTTCGGCTTTTCCTCCGCCTTTTTCGGTTCGTTCGCTTTTACTTCTTCTTTTAAACGTAAATCTTTATGTCGTCTTAGTAACATGTAAATCACCCCTTATTTATTAAGCTTTAGTTTGTAATTTAACTACTTTTGAATCGTCTTTAAGTGCAGCCACGTAATGTTCGTGAGCAGCGATAACCGTAGTTCTAGCAAGTACATCGCGATCGTCTTCGACTTGTACATCTTGCTTAAGATAGATTGCAAGTGCGCCCGGCTTAACGATGTAGTTAGTGTAAACTCCTGCGTTGTTAGGGACTTTATTCGAAGCTACTACTTGGCATCCTGCGATTTCACCGATTGTGCCAGTCATGAAAGCATTAGGAACGTTCGCAATGAACTGAGGGTCTTTACGTAAAGTTCCTTTTTGTAGTGGGTGGATGAATAAGATTTTTTGCTCATCGTCTTCTTCTTGGAACTTGTCAACTGCATCAACGATACCGCCATAAGAGATAACAACCGTGGAAGCATTTTGTAGCAAAGTAGCACCGTTTAGAGCTGTTACAAGGTCTTTGTCTACTTTTGCAGCGATTGAGTCTTCTAATTGACGACCTGCTTCTCCAACCGGATCACCGTAACCAGAAAGTACGGCTTGGTCAGTGATTTCAACGGCCTTACCTGCTTCTTTAATTGTTACTTGTTGAGTAGTAGTAGTAAGTACGACTGTACCCATTGCTACTCCCTCAGTTAAATCGTCCGCATCTCCGATATATCCGTATTTTGGAATTGTAATCGTATCGCCAGCTTGACCGACTAAAGTTGTATCAATTACTGCTAAAGGTGAGAATTTAATTTTGCTTGGAAGTGAAGCCCCGATCATGTCTGCCATTACCTTCGGGTTTACCATATTAGTTAATTTTGTTTGTGCCATTTTAAAACATCTCCTCGTTTTTGGTTTTTTGTTTTGTTAATAAAAAAAGCAGCTAGCTTTTACGGCTACCTACTTACTTGTCAATCGGTTATATTCGTTCGGATTGTCTGCGAAAAGTTTCATTCTTTCCGGGTATGACATTTTACTAAATTGTTCTTTCGTAATTCCTGTCTTGTCGCTCCCGTTCGTTTGTTCTCCGACCGGTTGCTGTGGTGCTTTGCTGAATAACCCTTTTGTCTCCGCTCTGTTTATCCATTCAAGCTTCGACTCTGGCGTTAAATTTTCCGGAATTAAATCTCTGTAATCTTCCGGAATTGACTGCAGTTTAGTTTCGAGTAGCCCGTTAATGACTCCTTCGAGTTGTTTGTTTCGGTCCTCAACGCTTGAATACTGCGCTTTAAACTCGGAAAATTCCTTCGAAGTTGTTTCGTATAACGACTTAAACTCTCCCGATTCTTCCTGCGCTTTACGATCCGCCGACTGCTTCTCCGCGTTAGCCGCATCTAGCTTCGCCTGCGCATCTTTGTATTTCTGATTAATCTCGTCGAAACGGCTTTTCGGAATCATTACTTTTTCTTGCTCCGTTTCGTTTGGAGTTCCCGCTTGTTCTTCCGTATTTTCCGCCCCGTCAGGCGAGCCAGCGTTTTCCTCCGCAAAGAATTGTAAATCTAAATTTAGTAAGTCCTTTTTAATCATGTGTTTTGCTCCTTTCGTTTTTAACGTGCAACGACACGAATTTACGTCTTTTAATGACTTCCGCCAGGTCAAATATTAAACTCGTTCGGGCTTGCGTTTGGGCGTTATAAGATGCCGACAAAATGGATGGAAAATTTCGTTCTTCGGGAGGTCGCCGATAAACGGATAATCTCCGGGCGCTCCTCGCGTAAACTTTACGACCTTGCCCTCCCATTTGGCGCAGGCATCTTTCGCTCCGTGTTTGCTGATAATGCCGTAAAGTACCTCGCGGCTAAGTGCTTCGTTAACGGTCGCCTCTTTGTGGGCTTCCATCATTTTCGAACGTACTAATACATTTACGTATTTTTCCGGCCTCCACTTGCGGCCCGCAGCATCGATTATTCCGGTATTAACCGCTTCGCCTAGTTGCTTTCGTAACTCTGCGGTGATGTCGCGGCGTAGCGTAGCCGTTGCGTTAATTCCTCGCGTTAGATTGTTCCGCATGACTTCCGCACTTACTTTCTGCACGGTTGCCCGGATTTTCTTGTCTACGTTTAGCGAGCAGGCGAGTAAATCCTTTTGCGTATCTGCTACGACTGCCTTTACTAACTCCTTATTGACTCGGTTAAAAGCGACTATATTCTCGGCCTCTGCGACTGTCTCAACGACTCCAAGCGAAATAATCGCATTGATTACGCCATCCTTCGCGGCCTTTTCGATACTCAGCTTCGCAAGCTCTCCCGCTTCTTTGTTTAGCCCGTTTAATATTTCGCCTACGGACTTTAAAGTCGCCAGTTGATTCGCCCGGCTAAACTCCGATAAGTCCATTCGTTCAAGCTCCCGTAAGATATCGTCGATTGCCTTTTGATATGCTTTTACTAATACTTCGGAATCGTAATCATAGTTAGGCGTTAATTCTGGCATTAGTTATCGCCTCCGCCCTCCGAATTAAATACGTCACTATCGACGAAACTTTCGGATGCTTCTTCTTCGTTAATCCTTGCGAGCTCGATCCTTGCTTGCTCTTCGGTGTATCCGTGTGTCTCCATGATTGCGTGCAACTGTGATTGCACCGGCTTACCGCCTGTACGTATTTGCGTAATCTGCGCTTGCTCGTACGCGTCCTCCGGCAATCCATCTTTAAACTTGATTTTCGGGACCGTAACTTCGTAATCTGGTTTCTGGCTCGACTTGGCATGCTCCAATAATTGCGCAATGAGTAGAACGTGTTTAAGCGCTTTGTCGTAGTACTGGCGTTTCCTGCTCACCTTCGCAAGCAATGGATTTAAGCGCCATTTTACGGAGAATCCCGATGCTCCTGACGTGCCGCTATCGGTTTTACCTAGTGCGACCGGAGGTATTTCGGAAACGATTAAAAGATGCTCGAGCAATAGTTCAAGCTGCTTAAAAGCTGCGTCGAGTTGCCCGTTCCATGTTACGTATTGCGGTACGACTTCGCTTTTATCCATTATTTCAACGACTTTATGCTCGCTTGTTTTGAATGTCGGATTACCTTGCGCATCTTCGCCGAGTGTTCCGGAAGGTACGATAAGCAATGGATCCGAATGTTTGTCGAGAATTTCTGCGATTCTACTGAGGCGGTTGTCAATCTCGGCGAATAACCCTTCGTTCTCACTGATATCGTCAATCCCTTGCCAATCCTCGTCGGTCGAATAGTTGGGAACGTGTACGAGTAATGGAAAAGGTACGTCCGTAGATATTTCCCTTTGTTCGTTTACGATTTCGCTTTGAATCTTCCACTCAACGACCGCGTTCTCGAAACTGGAATTCCTAAAAGGGCTCATCCGGTATTTTGAATACGTAATCTTGCCAGGATAATGCGATTCAACGTTCAATATCCAATCTTGGTCGCCCGTGCCATCGACTACCTTCGGCACCGCGATATGGTACGCATATATGCTCGTATCGTCTCCGGCTAAAGTTTCGGGAAATACGTACCCGGCTTTCTGAGCTTCGATAAACACTCGATAAGGGTCCGTGTCTTCGTTTAATAGCCCGCCGTATTTCTGGCCCCAACGTATCTTATAGAAGGAATCCCCACGATAAGCATTCGATAAAGCCGATTCGTAGTTCGTAATGTGAAGGTCGTTTTCCTCGACTAATCGCTCGATAGCCTTTTGTTCCTTCGAGTTTGAATCCTTGCCCGCGCTATAAACCGGCGTTTCCATGAAAAGAAAATCCGCTGACTTTTTCGCGATAGTGCCCGGTAAATTGGACGCGATAAAAACGAGGCTTGCTTGTTCCCCCGTTAATACGTCGTTATTGAATAAGCTGTGATCCCCTTTAAAAATCAGTTTATTTTTTCGATACCGCTCTACTCGTTCCTGGTGTGTTTGTGGCGGAAAATACTCGCCGACATTAAATAGACTCAATACCGCACCCCCTAATGATTTATGTTCCTGTTGGCTTCGTTTTATATGTCCTGCGCATCCTCCCGCCGCCGATTACGCTGATTACTCCGGCCAAACTATCCGGTAAATCGTCATGCTGGCCCGTTGGGAATTGCTCTAATTGCTCTAATAACAAGCTGTGATGCTTATTGAAACGCAAAAAGCCACTTTCACAAAGAGGCTCCAATGCTTCTATTCGCTTTTCTTTCTGTGTTCCGTGGTGTCCGATTGGCTTAAGTTTTGTACGAAAGTAAATACGTTCCTTCGCTAATCGTTCGCTTAATTGTCGGTGCATGTCGTGTCCAAGGCCGATCGTCTCTACGGCAAAAACAACGTGCTGGAATTCCTTTATTTTCTCGACTGCCTTATCAAGCGCTTTGTGTGCGAGGCACTTTTGCGCCCAAGCGTCCACGATATAGATAACGCCAGTCACTCGATTCCTTGCTATCGTAACTATCGCGTTATAATCTGAGCGAGAATTCTTGCCGGCTGCGATGTCCCAATAAGCGTAATAGTCTAACGGCATCCTGCGACCGTTATCGTATAAATCAGACTCGTCGAAATAACGGAACGTGCTCGGATTGAATATTTGCGATTCCTCATCGCGCGGCTCGTTCTGATATTCCGTATTAAAGGCTTTTGAGCCATTCGACCACTTCCATGTTAATAGCTTCCATATGGACTGTACTTCCGGCCATAGTACCTCGACCCCTTCGTCCATTTCCGCTTTGTTTGCCTCGTAGAATTCGCGGGCTTTTGGTTCGCGTTCATTAATCGGAATGGAATCGCTTTGATATATCGATTTGCATTCGTCCCATAAGTCCATACGGTCCGGCTCTTTAATAAGAGCGCGATACTTCTTCGATTGGAAGTCGGCGCGATTGTGTATTAAGTCATTGAGCAAACTTGCTTCGTGTACGACCGTTCCCATTACGATAAAGGCCGTCTTCTCGCCTTTCGCATCTCCTAACGGCATGACCGTCTGAGCCATCCAATCCTTAAGCTTTTCGCGTTGCTCGTTCGTGCTTGCGTTGGTCTTAATATCTTCGAGGTCATCCCCGATAATTAAGTCCGGACGTACGCCCTGCCAATTTCGGCCCCTGAGCGCTTGGCCCGTGGATGCCGCTTGAACCATCGTTAAAAGCTTCGGCGTTCCTTCTTTGCCCTGCGGCTCCCATGCGATAAAGCTTGTCGTATTATCCTTCGGGTTTAATTGTTGCTTCGGCGATAATAGAGGTCCGAAATCCTCGCGAAGCTTTGCGTTATTTTTAAGCTGCGTTGCCAGCCATTCAAGATTCGGTTCCGATACGGAAGGAGTTTCCGAAATGATGATTATATATTTACGCTTGCGAAAACAGGTTTCTCTCAGTGGTGCGGCCTTACTTAAATACGAACTTTTTCCGTGACTTCTAGGTGCTGCGCGTGCAATCTTGGCGTTTTTATTCTCGTTTGATACTTCGTCAATACTGGCGCATATTTCACGGTGAAACTCCGCCCCTGCTTCCGCTGACTCTAATTCGAAACCGTCCCAATTCCCACCATTTCCGGGATTAAAGGGCTCGCTAAAGTATTCGAGTGAGAAGTAAAGCAAGTCGACCTCTGCGCGATGTATCCGTTTAAGTCGTTCTAGTTCGTCCATAAAGCCTTCAAGTTCTACGTAATCGGCCGGAGTAAAGTCGCCATCGCTTTCCTTTGCGAGCATGATATCGATTAACTCTGCCGTGCTGTCGATTAATTCTTGGCGTTCTTCGCGCCCGATCCATTTTCCGCTAACCCATGCGATAGCGACCGCCTCCTTTCCGTTTAGTTTTATTACCGCTGAAATCACGGCTATGTAAGACTGCCACCGGTCCGCTTCGTTGAGTGGCGTAGGCAGTTCGATTATTCCTACCGTTAGGCATGCGATAGGAATTCAGAGTTTAAAAATGATGCGCGGATTAATTCTGCACTAATCCTAGGAAATCGGAAGGCCCGACCCCCTTGCGGCCCCCTCTCGGATCGTCTTGCGGAGGGCACCCGGCGGCCATTCGTTAATAAAAATTAATTATAATAACGTTTTATTATTTATTTTCTCGCGTACGTACGTATATGCCACGCTATCCCTTGCGTATGGATGCGGTAGGGCAGGCGGTCGGCAGGCGCTAGGCTTGCGGTGTGCTTGCTTCGTCGGCCGGCGCAGTACTGTCGAGTGTGCATGCGATGTGTAGCTCGGAGCTGTGCGGTACTGCCAGTCGGTAGCCCTGCGGTGTGCAGGCGGTAGGCTTATCGTAGCCCCTGCGGATATGCACCGACACTCCCTCCGTTTATACACCGGCATACACTCGGTATTCAAAACCTTGTTTACATAATAGATATACGCGGTAGTTCTCCGTTTGCACAAACGCTGTCGTACCGCCGTTCTTCGACTGCACATTTATTATCGAATATACACCGTTATATACATCGTTGATATAGCGCGGTTTATGGCGCCGGTGTTCGCATCGTGCCGCCGATTGGACTGCATAAAGGAAACGCCGAAAAGTTTCGAGGAGGGCACGCGTCAGATACCCGCAACCGATGTAATCAGCCGAAAGTATATCCGTAATGCACAACGTTAAACAGTCCGATATAAGCCACCGTGACAAGTTCCTTCATATATAATAGTCCGCTTATTCCTCCGTTGTGGATTCGTTAGTCTTACGCATTGCTGCTATCCTCGCCTTAACTGCATCGAGGCTCTTATCCGTACTCACTTCCGCATTAACTTCGACTCTATCCGTAAGCATATCGTTAGCTGTAAGGATTAGCTTGGCGGCGGCTGCGTTCCTATCTTCGACTACTGCGTTAATCATTGCGTCCATCATCTCCGGTAATCTGTCCTGAGTACCACGTATAACCTCACGTTTAAATTCCCTTTCGAATAACGGATCCTTCCGCCAGTTAAGCAAAGTATTAACGTGTATGTCGCACTCCTTCGCAATCTGTTCGAATGTTAGACCGCCACGTTTAGGCGTAGCCAGTAGCGCCATTGCCTTATAATGTTCTGGTCCTAGTTGTGATAATGTCATCGTCTTTCCCTCCTTTGATTTCGTACTCCTTGCGAGATATATAGCTTAATGAGTAAACGTTCTAGTGCGTTCATTGCGTTAACTCCTCCGTTTAGTAGGTGCGATTTCATATACTGCATAGTTAGGTTTTAAGGTGCAAAAAATAATACACTGCTTTTAGGGAACAAAATCCCGGAAATACACTGCTTTTAGGGAACAAAATAAAAAAGGTAAAATCACTATATATGGTATGATTAACGTTTATATTACAAGGTTTATTTACTACATATTGTGTTTTTGCTCATTTATTCAGAATTCTATCCCTCTTAATCAGTACTAACTCTAAGGGCTTGAACCCTGCGCTCCATGAACAAAGAGCATGTTCATTTCGCGCCAAATGTTTTCTCTTTTAAGAACCTACGAAAAGGGAATATATATAGGGCAAGTAAGGCACGTTAGGGCCGGCTTGCAATGTCTTAGGTCGGAACGACTTACGCTTAGTTAAACATCGCCTTAACCGCTTTTAATGACTCGGCGTTACCTGCGTATACTACCCGTGGATTAGCGATTATCCTGCGCTGCCTCTTATCGTTAACATTCGGAGGCAACCAAAACACCGGCTTACCGTCAACCTTTGCGGCTTCGAGCGCAACCTTAAGCTTATGCGTATCCTGGTAGCCAAGCGCAGCCGCTACGTTTTCCAACGACATCGGGCGCAGTTCATCTCCGTTATTCTCCTGCGGATTGAAGCACGCTATATTCGTATTGAAGTTGAGGAACGGAAGGACCGCGTATATTACCGCTAACTGAGCCGTTTTCTTTCCTTGGTGTAATTCGTATAAGTCCCGGACTGTCTTGCGGAATAACCGCGTATGTCTGTATTCGTCGAGCTTATCGAGTTTGGCCTCTTTAAGTGATCCGCGATAGAACACGCTAGGATTAACGATAATCTCTTTCCCGACTTCCTGTACGATTTGCTCGGTAATCAGCTTTTTAAAGAACGTGCTGAACTTCGGCCTACTTATTCCGATTAGCTTTTCGAGCCCCTTGCGGTCTATTACGCGACCGTTATCGTATTCCAGGCGACCTGAGCGCCATCCGGTGTATGTCCCGACGAACATTAAGCGAGCTAGGTCCGCCTGTGTTAACGAAGGGAAACGCCCGGCCATCGTCGTACACGTCTCGAATAAGGCGAACACAAAGCCGCCGTTCTCCGCTTCATGCTCCTTAAGTTCGTCCGTTACTTGTTTGCCTCTGCGTTGCTTCTCCGTAGTCTTTACCGCTATCTCTGCGCGATGCGACATGTCTTCGCCGTGTTCGTTGTATACCTTGCCGTCCTTTACGATTGCGTTTTCCTTAATCGCCATGAAGCCCTTTTTCTGCGGTATCGTTAAGTTATTCCACGCCTGTAGTTCCGTTTGTCTCGTCATTTTGGAGCCTCCGTTTCAAATATGTTAATCGTGTTTAAATATGGTTCGTCAATTTCGATTAGTTCGCCCGTAGACATAACGAAAGAACCGCCGCGAATACCGGCGATTTGCTGAAACGATTGTTTACTGGCAGGTACGTTGTACTTAGTCGCTAGCCCTGCCGTTTCGATTGCGGCTTTCTTCGTGCTTGCTCGGACGATGTAATGCGTATTTAAGAAGGATTTATATACGTAGTAGTTTTCGTTGTTGAGGTCGATAACCAGCCCTTTGTTGAGCCGCGCTATCATTTCGATTAATGCCGTTTTAACTTCGGCTTTCTTGATGCCGTAAGTTGCTGTCGGCGAATATTCTTTGCAAAATAGGATCGTCATTTTTTCGTAAAAGCGATTCGTTGAGTCTTCGCTTAGCTTGTCGAAAATGGCATAGTGTACGTTTTGCTTTACGAAATGCTCGAGTCTAAGGCGTAGCGCCCTTTCGTTGCTCATAGCCCGCTTGGCTTAGCCGCAGAGTATTGTTTCAAAACGTTATCAAGCCCCGGCGTACGTTGGTAGGCCCAAAACTGGCGGCTCGTGTTCTCGCTTAGCCCCGTACAAAGGAACTTAATCCCCGAAGCTTTAATAAAGCGATATTGTGGAGGAGAATATGAAAAATACAGGTCTTTCGTCGTTAATTCTGTCATTACGTTTGCCCCCTTGAATTTAGATAAGTATTTTACGCCGGTCAGCTCGCCTCGAAATTCTATTTTCATTCGGTGCCGGCGTGTTTTAATGCTTGTTTTATATGAGTTTGTATGGTATTGTTAAGATGCGGATTTATACGATAATTTCTTATAAGCGCGCAAAGAAACATCGCCCGTCGATTCGTAAGCCCAATCGTAAAAGTCGCGATACTCGGCCGGTGTCATGTCGCAATGATCCGCCAAGTGCTTAACGAGCTTATCGAAACGAACCGAATCAACTCCGGCAGTCTCCGCCCATTTAAACAGGTGCTTCGTAAATTTCGAACGATTAAGCGTAGCTGATACCGGATAGCAGTTATAAGCCGTTGTGCCGCCGTTCTTCGATACTGGTACCGCATGCTCGAAAGAAAGGTCGATATCCTCGCCCGTGAGCGCACATTTACCGCCGAAAACTTCAAGCGTATTTTCCCATTCCTTAGCCGTAAGAGTGCCGGGCAATCCTGCGCTAATCGCACGCGCATTCTGACTCGATACACGATTCGAAATGTCAGTCGTGCAGTCGGTACAATACGGAAACATGCCGTCATGGTTATACGATGCTGCGCGATATCCACTGCGTTCTTTACGTTTCGAACAACCTGGACAAACTTTCGCGATGCACTCGCCGTCTTCGTTATAAAAGCGCTCTGCGCGAGGCTTTTGCGTTTTCTTAACTCCGCCGCGAACCGATGCGCCCGTTTTGTTAACCGCATCCATAGCCGAATGACAACTTTTACACTTGGCTTGTAGGCCGGTAAACCTGCGGTCATCAGCGCGAAAGAATTCGTTAGTTGCGATTTTCATTTCGTCACATATCGAGCAGCACTTAGCGACCACTTTGCCAGTCCCGTCGATTAAGTGTTTTCTGCGTAGTCGTTTTTCTCCGTGTACTAATGTTAATTCTTCGTTAGATTGACAAAACCATTTCCCGTTAACCTCAATAATCGATAATGTATTCATAATAAATAGCTCCCCTTTATAAGTAAGTTTTTTTTGAACGCAAATAAGGAGCCGGTATAATTACCAAGCTCCCGAAAAAGTTATATTTAGTTTTAATGATCGTTATTTCTTAATGATTTCGTCCATTTTCCCGCTGATAGACTTCATTAGTTCCCGTATTTCATTAAGTTCTTTCACCATATCCACTATTTGCTCTGTGCTCAATTTTTCCATTATAAATTCCTCCTTTTAAATATTTATCCCTCCGCGTTAGCAGAAGGTATGTATTTCTGTTTCTAAACATAACGGCGGCTGAGAGGCTAAAATATACCCTATCTCAACCTTTAGGTGCTTATAAGGGTAAATTGCAACCTATTCCTCTCTATAGGTGCGTAAAAGGCGAAATTGCACCGCGTTACTCAGAAATAGTTGTCTTTCCCATCTATAGGTGTCTAAAACGCGAAATTGTGTTAGATTATAAAAACTTTACCTTTCCCCATCTATAGGTGTTCGTACGGCGAAATCACAACCTCAATTTTAAATTTTCCGCATCCCATCTATAGGTGCCTAAACGGCGAAAATATAACCTATTTTTAAAATAAGTTTCTCCCCCTTTATAGGTGCTTAAAAGGCGAAAACGAAGGTTATTATTTCTCTTTCCCATCTATAGGTGTCGGGAGAGCAAAATAGCTACCTATTATTTAAAAATATTTTCTAAACTGAATAAAAAAAGGGACTCGTTAGTAAGTCCCACAAAAACAAACACTCAGGGGAAGAGAAAAAGTACTTTACTTCCTTTTATCCCTTCACTATTTTATAAATACAGGTATAGCGTGACACTTTATGCAAGCTTTTCCTTAATTCTTTTAAGTTTTTGCCTAACCGCGGCCCCTTTTATCCCTAATTCTGCCGAAATGTACTCCTTACGTATCAATATTTCGCCCGATAGGTCGCAAGTGTAGTTTTCCATCGCACCTTTTATCCGGTCCGCGATAACGATATCCACGATTTGCTCCACGAATTCGCTTTGCCCCTTGTTTAATCTCTTCAATTTCTCGACCGTTACGTCAATTCCTAACGCTGTACGGTAGTTATCCTCCGCAAAGTGCGGCGTTACTACGTGATTACTTCGCTTTCCATCCTCTTTACGTTGTATTTTACGCATTCCGTTGCGCTCCTTCTCATCGTCAGCAAATCTGCAGCTAAACGTTTTATTAATGTACTTCACGATTTCCATTTCGCTACGGTCCGCGTTAACGAATTTCAAGGCGTACTCGATTCCGGAGACTGCCGACTCTTCAATTTCCTTCTTCCTAGCCTCAAATACCGCGCGAGTTTCGATTTCCTCCGCTTGGTGAGCCTTATACAAGCGTTTAAAGTATGCGAAATGGTATTCGTCAAAGGCTTCGGTAAGCCTGCGCTTAATTTGACGCCAGTTACGAGCCAGTACCGCGAATAGTTCCTCGTTTAACTCCCATTCGTAAGTGTAGTAGTCCGAGTTGCAGGGCTTCGCGAAGTTGATTTTTAAGTCGATATATAAGATAGAAAGAAGCCGCTGAAATTCCGCATCGTTTTTCGTGATTACCTCGTCCTTAACGTGCTTCATCATTAGCTCGCGCATAGCCCGGATACGATACGAGATATATTCGTGGTGGTTAGCGAGTCGTATGCGGATGCCTCCGGACTTTGTGCCGTCATTAACACGATAGCGCCCGTGGTTTATCATGAAATCAGTCTCTACTGAGGAAATGATATCGTTAATGATCGTCCTATCCCCCGATTGTTGGTACGCGATTACCTTCGATTTAAAGTCGTTTGCCATTTTTAATTATCCCCTTTCGTTATAAGTTAGTACCTGGTCATAAGAATATAAGCGATATAAGTCGTAGTTGTTATTGTAATATAGCGGATAAGCTTCTAACCCTTCGTAAAGTGTACGATGTCGTACAGTTCAACGAATCAAATAGTGCGACGTCGCACCTTTTCAAATATGACGATGTCGTCAGTTTTAATCGCCGAAGTGGTACGATGTCGTACCGGCTATTTCGTTGAACGTGCAACGATTCGGAGTACGTACGATGTCGTACGGTCGTTCGAAAGTGGGAAGATGTCTTCCCGTTTTACAAATGCGAGCACGTACTCGTTTTTAAACCGTCCGACATCGGATGATTTTAGCGACGTCGCTAATTTTAAACGGCTCCTCGAAAATTCTAGTGTGGCGAAAACAGAACATATTCGCGTTTTAGTGTGGCGAAAACAGAACGCCGAAAATGTGGGTCCGTGGCTACTGACGGAAGGCTTGCGGGCGTTTTAGGCTGCGGTAGGTGTCTTAGTCTTCCAAACGCGAAAAGTGTGTCGCCATTCGGACAAATACGGCGAAAAGTGTGTTTCTATCCGGACATACGAGAAGTGGCTCCGTGCTTACTGCCGCAATGGATAGCGCTATTTTAGCCGCGAAATCTTATATAATCCTTTACCCACCGCCAGAAGGATCGCCAGCCCCCGACTCCCATTAGCGGGAATCAATCGACTCCTACTAGCGGGAATTTAACGAGAACAACGTAATAACAACGAATTAAGTTCAAAAGATTGCCTCGCCTTCGGCTCTGCCAACTCCCTTTTTCGTAAAGCTCTTAGCTTGTAAGGTCCATCGAAAAGTAAATATATTGGCAAGAGGACACGTTCTTTGTCCGATTGCAGTCTCTTAGGTCTTTAATGACGCCTTATAACGTTTTCCCTTGGTCCTTGTTCTTTGTATTTCCCTTTTCGGCAGCACTTGGAGTTTTTTAACGGTTTTTATTCGCGCTTATTGGCAACAAATTTTTAAATTTGGTGCAATGTATTTAATTACTAAGATCTTTAAGTACTTAAGTTCAAGTTCTTTAAGTTCTAAATCTTTTAAGGATACAGCAAGCAAAACGAATAGTCAACACTTTTTTAAAAATATTTAAATTTATTTTAAAAAACGTATTAAAACCCGCGTCACACCTACATTTCTCAAAGAAAAACGCCTTAAAAACTATCTTTTTAGGTGTTTGCCCGGCCCGTTTCGGCTAAGCTTTTGCCTGTAAGGCTAGCTTTTACGCCCTCTCAAATGGAATGGAGGGCTAAAAGTAGACTGGAAGGCTAAAGCGTGACGACCTTTAATAATTGGGTTTTACTGAGGGCGCTCTTCCCGAAGGAAATACCCTAACAATTTACTTTAAACAAAGGTAATACCGCCTTACCATCGCCCCTCTGCGCTTGGCATACGTTTCCTACGGCCTCAGCACGGGCATATAGCGCTCCTAACCCCGTTTAGATACCTAGACAACCCCCACGTCTTAAAACGCCCGCACGCGCCCAAAAAACAAGGATTTCGCATAGGCAGGCTTTCCCCTACGCTTTGAGATACGTTTCTCGCACGCTCAGCACGGCGTTTAAGCCCTCGTAATAGCCTCCGAGGGTAAATACAGCACCCCGCCCCTAAAATGCTCTCACGGGCCTCTCAGGCGCCTTGTAGCGTTCCCTACGGTTTGGCATACGTTTCTCGCACGTTTAAGGCGGGCATATATCCGTTTGTCTGCCGTTTGAATACCAATACAGCCACCTCCCCTTAAAACGCCCGTATGGGCCTCTGAGGGATTATTCCGGGGGTATCATTTGAAATGAGCCCCTTGCCATCGATTCTCTGTACGATTTTCCCACGAAATACACGGCGTTTTAAAGGCGCTAAGGTCTTCCGAGGGTATTCGTAACCCCTCGACCCTTCAAGCGCTATTTTCCCGTGTAGAATAAGCAAAAACGACATACGTAGCCGATCCGCCTAAATTGCGACCGCTGCCGGATACCTAAAAGAAAAAGACACCGGATTGCTGTCCGAATGCCTTAAAAGATATATTAGTATAAATTAGTACCTAGTCCTAATAATTAAGACCTTACGTATCTATTCCCTCCGATACCTCCGCCAGGACCGTTTATAATAATCTCACTCGCTTGGTCCGTGCTAGTGCTCGGTGCCGGTTGCGAAAAGCCTGCGGTTATAGCTACTGCCATTAACATTACGATAACTACTTTCTTCATTACGTTTCACCTCCTTTCAAGCTATTTGGATGTTACTAATTACGTTGGCCGATACGGTAAAATCCGGATGATTATTCGTAAGCTCACGTCGCGGAAGCTCAGCGTAGAATTTATCGCCAGTCTCGATAAACTTCGCCATCGATTTAAGTAATAGCTCCGCATTCTTCTTCGCGATGCCAAGATAACATAGCGCGAAAGGATCGTCTTCGTATTCCTTACATATAGCCTCTACCGCAGTGACATCGCCTTTTCTAGCCAAGTGGTGCGCACTTTCTAGGCTGTCGTGGCTGTTAGCTCCGGCCTTATTCCATAGCACTCTCGCGAAGAACATTTCCTTATCGGCTACTTCGTCCGCCATATCGTAACGGCCGGCTTCTTCCATAGTATCGCGGTATAAGGTAAACCATTTAATACTCTCTTCGTAACTTTCGAAAAGGTAAGAAGTTCCTAACAAGTGGTACATATGCACTTTGAAATCCTTCCCTAAGTACGTTGAATTTAGGACGACATTAGCGTAAAATCTCGCCTTTTTAACATCGTTCTTTAAGTTCATATAACCGCGTGCCATTATTTCGCTGATCCTTGCCGAATAGCTATCTCGAATTAGTGGGTTTTTAATTTTGGCGATTTGAGTTTCGAGACTATTGCCGAGACGAAAAACCGTTTTATATTCGCCTAGCATATAGAGTACGTAAGCCTTTAGAATGTTCGCGAATATTTGAGCTTCGACGGATTGAGTGCGGAAGCTTTCTATTTGGAATAAAAGCTCCTCGTTAGGAACGGCCCTTTTTTGGAATTGTAAGGCTATACGGTAAATTTTCGCGAAATCCTTAGTTTCCACTCCCGCACTCTTTACTTCATCGGAATCGAGTAACGCTTCTAAGAGACTGATCTTTCTTTGCGTAGAATAATACTCCATTAGTGAGCGTATATTCTTCGGGCTATCTCCCTCTAAGAGCATCATTTCGGTTACCGTGCTTATTAATTCGGATTCTCTTTCCGGTTTTAAATACCTGATTATTCGTACCCAAACGTGAAACGTAAGCTCGCATCTATAACCGAAAAAGTTAGAAATATAAGTCTTAGAGCATCCGATAGCTTTTGCTAATTCTGCCGCCTTTACGTCTCGCTCTTTACCTTCCATTAATTCCTCTAAAAATTTTCTCGTATCCATATATATTTTGCCCCCTAAGTTTTATTTAAGTAGCCGCTCAATAAATCGATAGCATGCCGATATTTGTGCCGAAATCGTACACAACTACGAGCTTGCCGGCTCGTTCGCTCCGTAGTATTTCGTGATATCGTTAAAGGCTACTTGCTCCTACGCCTATGCCCTTGACGTAGGAACGTAATAGCTCACACGCTCTTACTGGCTTTATCTTGCGAATTTCTCCATTACTTCCAGTAACGTTGCTCTGCGTAACCACTCTAAATCCGGCACTCCTTTATCCCAAACAATCTCAAACCGTGGACATACTCCGATATCGAGGACCGGCAGTCCGTTTACTCGCTTGTCAGTAAGTTTTTTAAAGGTAAGAAAACCCTCTTGAATCTCGACTATCCAACTGTCGCCAAACACCGGATAGTCAGTTACTTCGTTTTCCCAGCAAGGATCGCCGGTTGCTATTACGTAGACCTTCATAATGTGATGACCCCCCCTATATCCGAAATCGTACAGAACAGTGAGCTTGCCGGCTCTTAAAGCTCCGTACCATTCTTTTTAAATCGCTCATTTAATTTGATATTTCGGTTTTTAAGTTCGACTTATCGCTGTTTCTGTCTTTATCTTACACTCTTAGTATATGGCATGTCAACCAAAAAATACTAAATAAATTCGATTTCTCAAACTTTTTGTGCAAATGGGCGAAGTTTATGGTAAAATGAAGGTGAGGTGATAGGTAAATGAAGAAGGAACGCAGAAAAGCCGAGGGTATTATCCCGTCGTATAAGCCGATGGACATAACACTTATCAAGCGAGATAAAAAGCGTGTAGACTTACGTAATGATATCGGTATTTCATCATCTACCCTGGCGAAAATGACAAATAACGAATATATAGCGTTAGATGTAATCGCATTGATCTGCGAATACCTGGATTGCCGAATCGAGGAAGTTGTGGAATTTATCAGCGTAGAGCAAGTTAAACCTCACGGAGGTATTGGCGGTAACTAGGTGGTTAAACAAAAAAGAGGAGGGGCGGCCATTTACGGCTTCCTCTCCTCTTTCGGTACAAATAAAAAAAAAGCCCTGACTCGTTAGCCGGGCGCTGAGCTTATTACCATTTATCCTGCAGTGATCCGAATTCGCGGATGTCGTCGTCCATCCTATCGATAGTAGAGGCATTCAATACGGAATCATTTTTGTTTTTTCCGGCCTCAAACTTCGCAGTCTCTACGGTAAACTGTGCGACTCTGGAACCGCCCTGCATAACGCCGACCGTAACTGTTTCGGCCCACTCAATGCCCGACTGCTGCAAAAATCCGTAGGTCTGCTCGACGACATCGCGAAAAATATAGCCCGATTGAACCGAATTAAACTCTGAATCCGCAGTAATTACGAGGTCGATATGCTTCTCGGCTTTCGCTTCTGTAACTTTCACCTTTTCGGCTATCTCAAAAAAGGATACATCGACCGTTCCGCCTTCCTGCACCGGCCCCGCCTTAACCTCTGCCTTAACTGGCTCCGTCGGCTTCTCTTCGGAAGAACATCCCGTAATAGCGAACGCAAGTAATAATAAGCCCATACTGTTACGTAATTTTTTCATCGTACATCCCCCAATTATTAGTTTTATCCTTAGAATATCACGTATCTTGGTAAATTCGTCTAATTTTGTGAAGTTTCGGAAATCAAACGTTCTTTATAACGCATATCCCGTATATAACCGTCCCTACCATGCCCCATTTTGCAAGGCTCTTACTAAACATGTTAATAAGACAATACACGCCAGCGCCAACAACGGAGACGATAGGCAACGAAATAGCAATATCCGCGATAAAATCAACGCTGCCGTTAAGGGTAACTTCCGCCACTTTTTCATGTAAAAACTCCCAAACGCTAAATTTCGGAATATCTCCGATTCCATCACCGACTCGACCATTCGCCATGAACCGTTCGAATATGTTTAAATCTCCGGCACTCTTTACGACCCGCTCGCCGATAGGTGTAGGATCCAACCAACCTCCCGCCGCATCCTTCGCGCCAATATGCAAGTGCGGGGCGGTTGAGTGTCCCGTATTTCCACTAAGTCCTACGACCTCACCGTTTGTTATGTGTTCGCCTACCTTTACGCTTACCTCTTTCATATGTCCGTATATAACCCGTGAACCATCATCGAACTGCACTGATAAGCCCCGCCCGATTTTATCCGAGCCATCGAATACCTTATCGACTATGCCATCGCCGACCGCCCTCAACGTTGTTCCCTCCGGTATTGCGTAATCGTTGCCAGTATGGGGCGTTTTGTGGACCGCATCGACCGCTCCAAACTTCGAAGTAATGCGGACTATCATACGGCAACTTTCATCGCATCGACTAGGATTCCGAGTACAAGGGGAGTCATTTGGACGAGAACATAACCAAGACCTGCGCCGGACATCATGGAAACGCCTTTCGGTTTATCGCCGATCATAATCATAATTGCTCCGCCGAGGACTACGGTAAGGGCCACGGGGTACGCGAGTGCTTGAATTAAAACGATAAGGGGATCGAACGCATGCAACATCTTGTCGTACATAGCGTTGCTGGCTTGCGTTGCGGTAACGGCTCCGGCAGCAAACGCAGGACTGGCGGCGAATAAAGGTTTCATGGCTAACGGGATAAGGCCGAGCGCTCCCATTACGCCGAGTGATTCGCGTACCTCTTCTTTAAATTCGAAAGTATCCGATGCGACTACGTTCCTATCCTTACGGGCCATAAACTCTTTAATAGTAAAAACCTCTTCTTTACGTGAAAATAACATGATGTTTCCCCCTTAGTTGGTTAATTCCGATAATAAAAAGACCTGCGTATTCAATCCGTGGCTTAATTTTAGGAGCTCTTTGCGGCGGTATTCTGAGGTTGTAATCCATAGGAAAGTTGGTGCCATAAATCCGAAGGTTCCACGCTGTTTTAATTCCCGATACTTTTCAATTTTCAACTGGTTCTTTTTCATCTTCTGCGTATTATCGACCTCTACGATTGTATAGGCATCGCCCTTTGTGAATAAGGCATCGGCTACACAAACGATATTTTCCTTTTTTGTACGGCCCTCGCTTTTAATACGTATTTCATTACGCCAGTTTTGCGGACAACCGCAAGCAATGTATAAGTGATTTCTCATAATAAAGTGCTGAATATTTCCGGTGCTCTTTCGAATCTTTTCGCAGTTCGCTATTTCCCGACCTTTCGAATTGAGGTAATAAATATTCTCGCCATCCTTTAAAATGTTAACGTAGTCTTCCATCTGTTTTAGAACTCGCTGAGCATTACGGTCGCTTTTAAGGTCGTGAATCGCCTGTATTTGCCCGCGTGTCAGGTAGTCAAACCTCTTCAAACTGCGCAGTATATGTTCCTCCCGTTGCTTTCTCGTCGCTTCTTTGTGGTGCACGGCTTTCACTCCTAGATTTAATTGTTATATGAGGCGTTATTTTCGTATCGATAAAGTCATTCGTAATGTATGGCGTTTGCACGATCAGGTCGCAGTCTGTTTGGTAAATCGCTCGCCCTGGCAATTTTATCGGCAAGGACTCCGCCCCTTTACGGTCCAATACGACCATACTCTGCGTGCTATTTTTCAGCTTGAAGCATAAGGCTGCGCTCGTATTTGATTTTATCGACCGCGGAAAAACATCGGCAGTCGGATATTGAGTCGCAAATATTAACCGATAGCCGAGCCCCGCACCAATTCGAGCCACTTCGCCAAGTAAATACGAGCATCGGTCCCGCTCTTTATTATCGGGAAAGCCTGAGATTTCTGCACCCTCGTCAACGATTACGAAGTGCCTTTCCTTCCATCCTGCCTCGGTAATGTCTTCCCACCCGTTCGCTAAGAATAGCTCCTGCCGTTCTAATAACTCCGCGTGTATGGCTTCGAGTGCGTCGATTGTTTCCTCCGCGTTCTTGGCTACCGTATTTACTTGCTTACAATTTGCGAAACGACTAAATGCCAGCCCGCCTTTTAAATCGATAAGAGTAAACTTTATGTTATCTGGCTCGTTATGAATAAGCGTAGTAACCGCGTTCTTTAGAAAAACGGTTTTCCCGTACCGAGTCATTCCGGCGACTACCAACATCTGCAGCTTTTCGAAGTCATGGCGGATAAATTCGCGTAAAGTAATGCCGATAGGGATTTCCCAATTCGAAACTTTCTTAAGTAGCGCATCGTCGAACGTATAGTCACGGGTAAGCCCCTTGTCGTATACTCGGAAAATTAACATACCATCGTACTCGATTTCGATTTCCTTCCGAAACTGCTCGCGATTTTCGAGGATGCTCCGTAATTGCTTAATAAATGTCCGATTAAATTTAAGCTCTTTAAATTGCCGTAAATTGATCCGATAAGCACTCCGATTATTAAGTCCATCCTTAAACTTGCCGTATTTATCTTGGAAGTCGCTAAGCTCGAGCCCTAATGGAATTTTGAAGACATATTCCGTATAGTTCGGGTCGTTATTCTTATTGGTGTTTCGGCGGTATAAGCGTAACTTATCCTCTCCTTTGTTCAATCCGCAGTTATCAGCGATTCTTAAAATCTTCTCGCTTTCGTCGTTAGAATTCGTTTTGTAATAATGACTTGCTCCCCAAACTCCTAGCATGCTCGCCGTTGAAAACAATTCGAATAACAAAACGCCACTCCCCTTTTTAAATATCAGAATGATAGTTCCTCGGAAAACGAATTCTAAAAACGAAGGATTAAAACGTTATCAGGTAAAGGGATTTCGCCAGATTTTAACCGTTCGTGTTATCGTAGATTCGACCGTTTGTGAATCCGTATAGTAGAGTGTATGCAACTACGCACGTCCACGTTTACACGTCCGGCTAAAATAATTTCCCTATCCGTAGGTATAACTCGTACTTTTCACGGGCATAAATAGACGTATCAAGGGATTGAAAGGGAGATTAATATGTTTGGATTATTCGGAGGAAAGTCGCGTTCGAAGTTGGGTAAGTGGTTAGATGATCGGGGAATATCGCAGGAATGGCTTGTAAAGAAATCGAAGGTCAGTCGTAATACTATCTCTGAGCTTTGCGCCGATAAACGGGAACCTACCGTGCAAACAATAAAGAAAATAATGGCAGCGATTCGAACGGTCGACAAGGATGCGCGTTCGGAGGACTTCTTTGACCTATAGCCTCCTACGCAAACCGAACCGGAAATCTTTACGCATTGACATGTCCGCCTTATTTCGGCAAAATAGCGTATGTAGGTACAAGAATTTTACACCGTAGGACTTGCGACGACACTGTCGGTCACTCTTACGACGAGAAATACGTCACAATCACCGATGACATAACGTTTTGACATAACGTTGACATAGCGAAAGACATAACGGACAGCCTCCTAAGCTGTAGGTCGTAGGTTCGATTCCTATCTGGGACGCTAATTAAAAACCCTGTTACAATGCGGTTCTTCCGCGTAGTAACAGGGTTTTTTTCTGTGATTTATGATGCGATTAGACAAAGCTAATCACAAGTTCATATAAAAAAATCCGAGCCCTGTAAAACACAGAACTCAGATTTTTTATATCAAAGATAACCAATAGTTCCAAACAAAATTCCCTTTAGCTATACTTACTTCCCATCTAAGCCTATCTCGTTGATTTTTTTATCAAAAATAGGTCCGAAACTTTCAGAATAAGTATTCGTTAAATGTCTATTGTCCCGGTAAATGATAACATTACCAATAATGGGCTGAAATTTACCGTTCACTTTAAAGTACTCTGTTAAGTCAATTTTATGCAATGATTTATTCTCTTTTTCAAATTGTCTCCAAAAGCTTTCGTCTTTCTGATTATCTACTGAATTCATTTTTTTTGTTGTTTCTTCTATTCCATGTGTTTCTAATGATTCCAGTACATTAAAACTATATCTTGGATCATCACGAACCGCTAACACTTCAATACCATATTCATCTTTAACATACTGCAGCTGATCAACCATTTGTTGTTGTATTTTATTATTGGGTGAATCAGAAGCTGTGGCGTGAGAAATAACAAGATCTACATCTGAATCCTTTAGATAATCGAGAACATTATTGACCCAGATACCTTTCAAATCATCATCCGCATAACCTGTTGAAAAACGTGTACCTGAACGAGTCATATTCAATACACGATAATTGTCATCTTTGGTTGCTTCTAAAATGGCACCTAACCAATGCTCTGAATGGGAACTGCCGATCAGGGCAATTGTAGCATCGTAATTTTCAGTTTCGCCATATTCCCCAATTTTCAAGTCACTTTCCTTTAGCCCTTGGTTACTGCCGTCCAAATGTGCTTTTGGTAAATCATCAAAGACTTCAGAATATGATGGAATTGGTTCTTGTTCAGGTATATCGTCAGGGTTTTTCACAGCTAACGCTCCTGGATAATTTTTATCGTTTATATTATTTTCCAGCTTATTTTGATCTATATATACCCCAATTAAAAGAGATGCAATCAAGAGTACATTCACACTGCCCATTATCCCGATTCTCTTGAATGAGAATTTATTATCCTTTGAGCTTCGAATTGGCTCTTCTATATATCGAGTCATTAAAAATGAAAGGGCAATTGATGAAATGATAATAAGCGTTCCGACGATGAATCCTGGAGTTTCCTGGACATTATAACGATAGAACTCCAATAATACCCAATGCCACAAGTAGATTCCAAAAGCGATTCCACCTAGCTTCACCATTACGGGTGAACCTAAAAAGCGTTTTACACCATATTTCGTATCGCGTGTACCAGACAAAACAATGAATAATGCGCAGGTCATTGGCCATAAGGCAATATACCCCGGAAACATTTCAGATACATTGAAAACTATTCCCGTTAAAATTAAACCGATTAATCCAAGCCACCCTATCACTGTTGCTATATATTTATTTACCTTAATGGATGATAAATTGATACAGAGCAAACTGCCTAAAGCAAATTCCCACACACGTGTCATCGTTATGAAATAAGCCCATGGCTGATTGACAGAGGTTAAATATATGGAATATATAAAAGAAGAAATAAATAATATTCCTAAAATCGTATTAATTAATGTTTTAACTTTAGTTAATTTATATTTTTTTATTAAAAATAAAATCAAAGTGAATAATAAAAACCAAATTATATAAAATTGTCCTTGTATAGACAAAGCCCAAAAGTGTTCAACAGGTGTTTTCATTTGACTGGAATCTAAATAATCCGTGCTCGAAAAAGCCAGTTGCCAGTTTTGATAGAAAAACATGGAGGCAAATACTTCATGTATAGTTTTATCCAAAATTGATTTAGGTAATAAAAACCAACTTAAAACCAGAACAATGGCAAGAATAAAAAATACAGAAGGAAGTAATCTTTTCATTAATTTTGTGACATATGGAAGAAAACGAAATTCCCCTGTTCGATTGATTGTGGAAACAATTGAAGTAGTAATAAGGAAACCTGAAATTACAAAGAATACATCAACCCCGCCAGAGACACGATTAAGCCATATATGATAAACCGCCACCAGCAGTGCGGCAACAACGCGTAACCCTTCGATTTCGGGTCTGAACTTACTCTCAGTATTAATTAATTTTTGATTCATTTGATTCTATCTCCTACCTTTTGTCATGCATACAATTTAAAATTATATCACTTTACAATAATGATTTGTCAACATAGTAGATAAGGTTCTTTAATTTTCACAAGTACGGATTTTTTTCCAACTTTTCAACCAAGGCCCCTTACAGAAAATGTCGTTGCCTGGGCACGAAGCCTACAACAGAACGTTGCTTTATGAAAAAAAGTCAGTCCACCATGGGGCATTATGGATATTTGGAAGCAGACGCAAACTCAGCATGTTACAACTTGTTATTTCAGAAACATAATCATGTTTTTTAAAAATATATGTTTTAACCTGTCCCATCCGGGTATATAAATACTGTAAGACATTCTCACCAAAGGAGATGATAGTGCATGATGAGTACAATCAGAAGCCAATGGAACAAAGAGAATGACGCAGCGGTGTTTAGTCCCGGTGATCAGCGTTAGAGTCAATTGAAGAGTTGGATGATAATCAAATATGGGAATTACTAGTCTTCTCATCCAAAGGAGGAGGATACGATCATGAGTATTTACAGCCTATGGAATCCAGAGAATGATGAAGCAATTTTCAGTCCGGGTGATCAGAAGCCATTCAGTACGCTCATACGAGTAGATTCGGATAAACACACACACACTGACAAAACACTTGAATATGATTTACATGGCACCGTACTGAATGAAACTTAACAGATGCAGCGATATATGGAAAGGGATGGAGCGAACGCTCCATCCCTTTCTGCCTTTTTCTTTTATACACCATTTTGCCACTTCACCTTGTTGTCGAAAGACGGGCCTTCACAAGGAACTTTGCCCAGTCCTGTTCCATGCATATCACCTCATAAAAAAGAGCCCTTTCACCATGGAGCTGGAGGTGAAGGACTCTTTTCTTTTATTTATCGAATTTCAGTTTTGCCAAGGCATCCGCCAATGCAGTATTGATCGGCTCTTCTTTATTCTGCTTTTTCATATAATTGGATACTTCATTTTTGGATACTTTTTGATTCTTATTTTGCCCTCTTCGTTTATTGTAAGAAGAAAGTTTTTCGTGAAAACCGCATTTACAGGTGAATGTCTGTGCTTCTCCTTGACCGCGCATTTCCATCTTTTTATGACATTGCGGGCATCTGGCATTTGTTACACGTGAAACACTTTTTTTGTGGCCGCATTCACGGTCTTGGCAGACAAGCATTTTTCCCTTTTTACTATTCACTTCTAACATCAGCTTGCCGCATTCAGGACATTTCGTTCCTGACACGTTATCATGCTTGAATTTTTGGTCACTATTTTTGATTTCAAGGACGATATTTTTGGCGTAAGCGCGCATATCGCCGATGAAGGCCTGTTTTGGCAGCTTCCCTTTTGCTATCGCAGTTAACTTTTGCTCCCATTGGGCTGTCAAAGCTGGAGATCGCAAGTCTTCAGGTGCCAATTGAAGAAGTTGCTTTCCTTTCGAGGTAACATGAAGGCCCTTTCCTCTCTTCTCGATCAGAAAGCTATTGAACAGTTTTTCAATAACGTCAGCCCGCGTTGCCACAGTACCGATCCCGCCAGTTTCACCAAGAGTCTTGATGAGCTCTTTGCTTTCCCCTGCCATGAAACGAGCAGGATTCTCCATTGCCGAAAGAAGCGACCCTTCATTGAATGGTTCCGGCGGTTTCGTTTCACCCTCTGTTTGTTTCACAGTCGAAATGGTTAAACGGTCACCTTTTTGAACATTCGGAAGCAGTTGCTCGGCAAGGCCATCTTTAGCTTCTTCCTCATCGAATTGGTGATCATAGACTTCCTTCCATCCCGATTTCAGGACGACCTTCCCTTTTGCCACGAACGTTTCCTGCCCCATTTTTGCGGTGATGGTCGTTTGTTCATATTCAAAAGGCGGCATCAATACAGCAAGGAACCTTTTAACGACCAAATCATAGATTTTCGATTCTTTGTCGCTCAGTTTTCCCGGCAGCGGCGTTTGCTCAGTGGGGATGATTGCATGATGATCGGAAACCTTGCTATCGTCCACGAACGATTTATTGGTTTTAATCGGGCTGCGCAGGATCCTTGATGCATACTGGGCATATGGTTTAATGCTTACAGCCTGTAATCTTTCCTTTAGCGTATCAACCAAATCCGTTGATAAAAAGCGTGAATCCGTCCTTGGATAAGTCAAGACCTTATGGCTTTCATATAAGCGCTGCATGATCGAAAGCGTCTCTTTCGCCGAATAGCCGAATTTCTTATTGGCGTCCCGTTGAAGTTCTGTTAGATCATATAAAGAAGGGGCAAAACTTTTCTTATGTGACTTGTTCACTTCAACCACTTCTGCACTTTTCCCCTTAACGGCTGCAAGAACCTTTTCTGCCTTGGTTTTTTCGAATGTGCGGATATCTTTTGATTGGGCATCTTGCCAGATCAGGCGCAAATTGGATTCGGCAATTGCCGAAACGCCATAAAATTTCTTAGGCTGGAACTGTTTTATTTCTTCTTCTTTTTTTGCAATCATCGCAAGTGTCGGCGTTTGGACCCTCCCGCAGGATAACTGGGCATTGTGCTTCGTTGTTAGGGCACGTGTCGCATTCATCCCAACGATCCAGTCCGCTTCCGCCCTTGCTACAGCAGAGGCAAATAGGTTCTCATACTCCTTGCCATCCTTCAGATTTTTGAATCCATCTTTGATCGCTTTATCCGTTACAGAGGAAATCCAAAGCCGTTTGACCGGCTTCTTCACATTCGCTTTCTCGAGAATCCAGCGTGCAACAAGTTCCCCTTCACGGCCTGCATCTGTTGCAATGATGACATCCTTGACATCATTGCGATTCAATTGTGTTTTAACCGATTGAAATTGTTTGCCTGATTGCTTGATCACGACCAATTTCAAAGCAGGCGGCAGCATGGGCAGGTCCTCAAGGCGCCACGTTTTATATTTTTCATCATAAGATTCAGGATCAGCATGGGTGACCAAATGACCCAGTGCCCAAGTGACGATATACTGATCGCCTTCAAAGAAGCCATTACCCTTTTTCCCGCAATTCAGCACTTTTGCTATATCTCTGCCGACCGAAGGTTTCTCGGCCAGTACGACTGTTTTACTCATAATAACATCCTTTCGCTTTTAAACTGGTTCCTTTATTATCTCATATAATTTAAGACAGGGCGATCATCCACGGCATGGCATTGAATCCATTGATTCACATTAAGGATTACCCTTCGGGGGGCTCCCCGTACCCACATATATGTAAATTAATAGATTAGATAGCATTCCCGTACAGATTTTAGTATGATGAAACGTAGGGATTTTTTCAAATTAATTGGGAGGTTCAATATAAAATGAGCTTACTTTCTATAGATAAATTAGCACACAGCTTTGGCGACCGTACCTTATTCAAGGATGTTTCCTTCCGCCTGATGGCCGGCGAACATGTTGGTCTGGTCGGGGCAAATGGTGTCGGGAAATCAACGATGATGAATATCATTACAGGACAACTTATCCATGATGATGGCCGGGTCGAATGGACACCAGGTGTCGAATATGGCTATCTTGATCAACATACGATACTTTCAAAAGGTAAATCGATTCGCGACGTCTTACGGGATGCCTACTTGCCTTTATTCGAGCAGGAAAAAGCACTGAATGAAGTTACAGAGAAAATGGGTACTGCCACTCCGGAGGAACTTGAAGAACTCTTGGAACAAATGGGTGAAATTCAGGACAAGCTGGAAGCCGGCGGTTTTTACAATCTGGATATTAAAATTGAAGAAGCGGCCCGCGGTTTAGGTTTGGATGCAATCGGTTTGGACCGTGATGTCTCTGCCCTAAGCGGCGGACAACGGACAAAGGTTTTACTAGCCAAGCTACTTTTGGAACAGCCTGAAGTACTGCTCCTTGATGAACCGACGAACTACTTGGATGTGGAGCATATCCGCTGGCTGAGCAGCTACTTAAAGGAATATCCTAATGCATTCTTATTAATTTCGCATGACACTGAGTTCATGAACGGCGTCGTCGACGTCATTTTCCATCTTGAATTTTCTAAACTGACCCGTTACACGGCAACTTATGAAAAATTCCTTGAGCTGGCTGAATTGAATAAAAACCAACATATTAACGCCTATGAAAAACAGCGTGAATTCATTAAAAAGCAGGAAGATTTCATTGCAAAAAATAAAGCCCGCTATTCAACGACCGGCCGGGCAAAGAGCCGTCAAAAGCAATTGAATCGCATGGAACGTATCGATCGTCCAGAAACTGCAATGAAACCTACCTTTGACTTTAAAGAGTCACGTGCGAGCAGCCGTTATGTATTTGAGGGTGAAGATCTGGAAATCGGATATGACCGCCCATTGCTTCCGAAGTTGTCCATGACCATCGAGCGGGGAGAAAAAATTGCCGTGGTCGGCTGTAACGGTGTTGGTAAATCCACTCTATTAAAAACGATTTTGGGTAAAATCGATCCTCTAGGCGGTAAAAGATCGCTTGGCGATTTCCTTTTTTCTTCTTATTTTGAACAAGAAGTGAAAGCAGGCGATACGACGCCGATCGATGAAGTATGGAATGCATTTCCGCATTTGGACCAACCGCAGGTACGTGCGATTCTTGCCCGTGTCGGTTTGAAAAACGAGCACATTACACGTCCGATGAGCCATTTAAGCGGTGGAGAACAAGCAAAAGTCCGCCTATGTAAACTCATGCTTACCGAAAGCAATTGGCTGTTATTCGATGAACCGACGAACCATTTGGATGTCGTTGCAAAAGAAGAACTGAAGCGTGCATTGAAAGAGTATAAAGGAACGATTGTCCTTGTATGCCATGAACCTGATTTCTATGAAGATTGGGTAACCAAAGTATGGGATGTAGAGGAATGGTCAGCACAAAATTAATTTTTTCGGGGATGTCGCGGAACGCGGCATCCCTTTTTATTCGGAAAGTCACGATTTCTGAAAAGCCAAAGGATATTCTCTTTAAACTCATTTCGATCTTCAACGTAAAGATACCGGCATCCGTGCCGTATAACTGGATAGAAGAGATCCCGCAAGATGCTTGCTTTGATGGGGCTTGGCAGGCAGTCGGCAAAAAGTAAGCGGATTTCCGAAAACAACTGGACGTTTTAAAGAAAAAAACTGTAGGCAAACTCGCTTTCTTCGAATTTGTCTACAGTCTGAAGGTAAATGCTATTGAGTTTTTTCTTTTTCCTTCTGCATGGAGATTGGCCATTAGATTCCCCGTACCTTCATCAATTTCCATTATATTGGTAGTTGCTCACCTTTTGTTTTTTTGGTTTTTCTCTATACCTTAGGAAGTAAAGGATCAGTGTCAATATAACGACTATAGTCAATTGAATTATAAAAATTGTTTTAATAATAAATAACGTTTCAATACTGATTCCAATAACCATATACGAAACGATCATCAAAGCCTTTATCTTCTTTGGAATTTCATACTTATAAAAGCAATCTATGATTAAGCTTAACATTAGAAAACAGTAGAAGGCCTTATAGCCATCAAGTATCAATAAAAAGGGAATGCCCTCTACCAATACTTTTAATAGAAGAAGAATCGTAAACGTTACAATCAGAAAAAAACCATTCGTAATGTCTATAGCCATTCGTTCCGTTTTTAATGAAATAGGTAATAAGTTAAGTCTAAGCTTTTGATGCAATTTGTATTCAATTTTGATATTGGTTAAATTCAGGAAGTTAACGATAAAGGCAATATAAATGGTATCCACGAAATAATTAGTATGTATATCTTCAATTTTCATGAAAGGTAAATACATACTAATTAAATTAAAGACGATAACCGTAATATTTATCGTAATGAGTTTACTAATATAGTTAACATCTCTCAGTAGCCTGAAAAAATTGTACTTTATAAGACCATTTATAACTTTATTCCGTATGAGGATATTCACTATCCTTGTAGATACCCGGTTTGTGACAAGATTGAACTTCCGGGAATCTAGATTGGTGCCTTTTTCTTTTATTAATCCGCCAACAATAATTGGATAAGTGATAAACGTTATCACTAAAAACATACAGAGAATAAGCAAAATGGTTGTTATCGTGAAATCCAATTTGGATAACAAAGGCGAAAGCTTACTTGAATTAATATAAAAAATTAAAACGATGAGAAGGGCAATGGCTGAAAAGTACGGAAATCGAACCTGATACTTCTTAAACCATAGGATGAAAAACTCAGAATATGTCCGAAGAAACTTCAATGAGAAAACAAAGAATAGTAGCAATAGGATATTTAGCGCTGGTGCCCCGTAAAATAAAAGAAAAGAAACCACAATTGTAAGCTCCAGAACAATTTCTGCTGTTAGATTAGATTTAATCAAATGATAAAAAAAGAGTTGGCTGGGCTTAATCGGAATGGTTTTGGAAAAGCTTATGATATAAGTTGTGCTTTCATATAACGCCATAAACACAAAAAGCAATAATAACTCGATTACAGTCAGCACAATGATATAATAGTAGATTACCGTACTCGTATGTACATCAAAAAAAGACAAAAGGGTAAAGAGCAAAGAAATCCAAAAAAGAGCTGTGAATAACAATTTTACAGCTTTTTGCTTTTGGTTTAGACTCTTTTCTTCGGTATAGATATTGTATAGCTTGCTGTATGAATGAAAATTCATTCTGCTGCCCTCTCTGTCATCTCTTCATTTTTTTGACTATGAAGCTTTCCATCTTCCAATCGATATATGCAGTCGGAAATATCCCATGTATGGTCCATGATATGACTTGTGAATAAAGTTGCTTCCCGATTTGCTTTTCGTTTTAAAAAATATGCTTTTACCCAGTTAACTGCCTCATGGTCCAAGCCCTCGAAAATTTCGTCACATACCAATACCTTAGGATCATAAAGAATGCTACCGATCAATTGGATTTTTTTCTTGGTTCCGAAAGATAAAGAACTAAATGTGGAATCCAATTCTTTTATGACATTCAATTCCTCTGCAAGGGATGTATATTTAGCAACAACTGATTGTTCTGGAAGGTTGTATATAGAAATTATAAGATCAAAATACTCTTTTCCGGTGACCTTCTCCAAATGCAGTTGATTATCAACCGAAACGAACGAAGTAACTGTTCTGAGGAAGTTATGATTATTATGATTTTCATTCAAAATTCTAATTTCACCAGAATCATACTCCATGAAATTCAATAAGCAGTTTAAGAAAACACTTTTTCCAATTCCGTTACTTCCTACTATCGCTACTATTGAATCACGTTCAATAGTTACATTTAAATTGTCTAATACTTTCTTGGAACCAAAGCTCTTATTTAGATGATGAACCTCTATACTATTAATCGCAATCACATCCAATTTAACTCTTAGTATCTATATCGTACCAGAAATTACAGATAAAGTAATGACATTAGGATAAGTATTAGGTTTTGTTGCTTAAGTTAAATTAATAAATTAGTCTATTAGTCCAGCAGCTTTTAATGCATCATAAATTGCATATAGTGCACTTGCGTTTGATGCTAACCATTTAGTGAAAGCCCAGTATCCAGCTTCCCATGCAGCTTTTGCTGCATTGTATACTGACGACGCTCCAGCTTTGATTGCGGCCCATGCTTTTGATCCGTATTTTGAGATTGCGTTATAAATTTTAATAGCGATACTTAACATTTTTAATCATCCACCTTTTGGTTTTTTTAAAATTTCCTAATGTCATTAACGATATCTTGATTTAATAATACAAAAGAAAATATGAAAAAAAAGGGAAAAAAGGCAATGTTTCGGAAACACGAAAACCCTCTCCCTCAACGGTTTCGTCTTTCCGCAAATCCTTTTACATTCATGGAATTCCAATGTAAATTATGGTAAAATTTCCTTTCATGGATTAGTCATTTCGTTGCTCCCGGATGGAGAAAGAGGTTTTTTAAACGCTATAATCAAGAGCAAAAATCCATGTTATACATAATCAGCTTTTAAACTTAGAAAAGGAGTTTTTATAGTGAAGAAACTGACCGTATTTTTCGAAATTATCTTTGTACTAAGTTTCGTTGGTTTAACGCTAAGGTTTTTTGGAGTTGAAAAGGCAGAAGATTGGGCCATCATCTTTTACATAACGGGTGGATCTAGTTTCTTAATCAGTTACCTGCTTCGACAATCAACAAAGAAAAAAGATACCGTAAGTAGTGATAAATAAAAGCACTTAATGACTGCACCCACTTCCATTCCCACTAAAAAAGGCGTACTCCATGAGGAGCTGCGCCTTTTATTTTGTTTAGAAATTAAGAAACAGTAGATTGAGAGCGGGGATGCGAGACTCCTGCGGGATAAGCGCGCCCAGGGCGGACCGCCCGCGAAAAGCTAGTGCCTGGAGGCAACTTTCAAATTGTACAAAGCAAAAAAAAATGTAGACAGTTCGATTTTCATCGAGTTTGTCTACAGTCTGGAAAGGTTAACCCTGCTTTTTGGCACCTTTTAAAAATTAGAAATGTTGTTCGATTAGATTTTTTAATGCCGTAAATTTGTGTCGGCTTAAGTTAATCTTGTGATTGCAGTGATGTAATTTCACATTATATGACTTCATATAATTATCCGATTCTATGTATTCAATTTGGTCAATCGACACTAAATACGATTGATGCGTTCGGTAAAAATTACACTGATTAAGAATGTCTTCTAACTTATTTAAGCCTTCCGAGCATTCCACAGTCTCTGCATCTTTTAGGTGGATAAATGTTTTTCTCCCCTTTTTCTCAATATAGAGAATGTTGGAGGTATCGATTAAAGATATTTTCCCATTCGCCTTTACGCCAATTCTTCTTATCTTTTTATGCGTATAACTAAGGCGATCAAGCGTCTGCTTTAGTCTAACAATATTAATGGGCTTAGTTAAAAAATCTTCAGGGTAATATTTGTAACCCTGCAAAGCGAAGTCTTGATGGGCACTCATGAAAATAATCTTGATTTGGGGGTGATTTTCTTTCAGGTAATGGGCAATGTCAAACCCATTGGACACAGGCATATTAATATCTAATAATATTACGTCAATGGTCAGCCCTTGATCGATAGCATTAAACAATTCGCTCACATCAGTTGTACTAAATATCAAATTTACATTTGGGAATTTATTCACAAATCCCTTAATCTCATTAAGGATTGGTTCCTGATCATCAATAACAGCAAGACGTATAAATCCCATCATATACTCCTAGTTTTCTTCATCTGGTAGCTCTGGCTCGTAGGAAAACCAAAAACAACTACTCATCGAGGAAATCGAATTAAAAAATAACGATATCATTCCAATAGCAAAAGTTAGAAATTTCAACATAATCAATGTAACCCCTTTAAGGTAATTTTATATATAAAAGCATCTAAAATTAAGACGCTTTTCCCCCAAAAATCCGTTAAGGAAAGTCCTTGGAAAATTAAAGCAAACCATACACAATACATCATGGTTTGAGGTAGAAAAACGCTCAATCCCATGCATAGAATGAACGTGGTCACAGCCTTCATTTTCAGTTTTAACGTACTTTTTCTTGTGAATAGGTGCTTTTTTTTATGTAATATAGGTGCTTTTTGAACAGTAATCAAAAAGCTTATGAGTAATAATAAAATAAATGGAATCTTATAGGATGAAAGAACGTCTGTATAATGTACGCAAATTAATGTCAGAAAAATAATTTGCAACGTGCTAAGAATAAGACAGGAATAATACCCTTTGAAATGGGCACCCCCTGAAAACATTCGAAGGAGAGCCCCTGAAAGCAGGCCCATCATGGTTTCAGGTAAAATCCCTAAAGGCCAAACAAGTAAACTGACCAAAATGATTTGATTCATCCCCGATATCATCCATTCAAGCCCATAGCGGATTTTATCTTTACTTTGTACGAGTTGCGGATTCTCGGAGACAACCAGGTTTGAGATGTTCGTTGCCAAAAAGTTCGGTAAGAAACGCTTATACATATTGCCCTCCATGCGGTATTTTTACAATGAACGTAATCATGTCATCTATGACTTCCGGGTATATATGTCCTCCGTACTGCATGACAAGACTTTCAACAATGGCCAAACCCTGTCCAGTGTTGCATGCGTCTGTTTTAGTCGTAAAGCCTTGATCGAATATACTACCAATATGTTTAAAAGTTCCATCCTCTATAAAGTTGCTTACTTCTAAAATATAATGGATATCGTTTCTTTGGATTTTCATGTTGATATATCTCTTTTCCTCTTCTAATTGATCGACGGCTTCAATTGCATTAAGGAGTAAATTTCCGAATATCTTATTTGTTTCATAAATTTTACATGGAAAGGAAGATAAATCATCTGCAATGTAGTAGTACATGTTGATGCCTTTTTTGGCACCCTTCTCTTTGTAGGAAAGTAATAACCCCCCAACAGCTTCTGAAGCTATCGGCAATACATCGCTTACGTAGGATATTTCTTCTAGCACTGAGTTAACATAGTCTACTGAGTCATTGTATTTTCCACTGTTCAGCATTTGTTTCAGCGCTAATATGTGATGAATAAAGTCGTGTCGCTGCGAACGCATTGTCGTGATATGTTTAGAAATGTCTTCTTCATATTGACCATCTAAGGAAACAGCCAGATCCTCAATTTTTTTCACCATATGATAACGGATTATATACAATAAAGAAATTGTAATTAAAACTAATACTATAGCTGATGTTATGCTTAAAAACTTTAACTGTTTGAATTCAAAAACGAAAATGTAAAACAAAAAAAGAAGGCCAAATAAGAATACTAAAACAGATAGAATAGCATCGTTTTTATTTTGTTTTTTCTTGACTGGTATCGGAATATAATAATTCGATTTTCTCAAGATCACATAAAATATTACCATTATCACAAGGTGTGGAATGGCCCTTACTAAAGGTAAAGCACTCAAAGAATGTATATATGGGAATTCTTTAAAGAGCGTGAATCCGATAACCTCTGAGATTAACAATAAAAGACATCCTAGCAACACAGCTATAATTGATGCAAAACTATTCAGGTTTGTGACAAAAGTCAGCAGAAACCCAATCGCTAAAATTGTTACTAGTAGGTAAGTTATCGAAGGCAATGTTTCTTTTACCATTAACAGAATGATACTTCCATAAAAACTTACGATGCATATCGGGATCATTTTATCTTTTAAAGAAATACCAATCAGTCGATACCCTACAAGGATAATGACTACCGTTTCCAAAAACCCACCGAAAATCGACAATAACACGACAAACTTCCTCCTTAACTTTACAAAAATACCATAAAATGAGTAATTTAACATCATTTTTCAGGATAATTTATGCAAATATTGCAAATTAGGGCAGAATATTTGTGAATTGGGATAAAATAAGCGTAGTTAAGACCCACTTGGACCTTTATGACCAAATCAACTAATAACTCTGGTAGTATTTGTTTAGCAATGAATGGAGGAGTGTTTTCGTGAAAAATGAAAAAGTGGGGTTTAATAGTGTAGAAAGTCGTATTATTCAGCTTATTGCCAGTGAAGTGCCAAATAAACAAATTGCACTGGAATTAAACTATTCGCAGAGAATGGTAGAGTACTATATTAGTAATATCTCCAAGAAACTTGAAGTACATACACGAGTCGGCATTGTTGTGAAAGCATTTCAAAATAACATTCTCCATTAAAAGAATTACTCCTTCTATGACGTTTCTTTTCTTTTAGCCTGTAGAGAAAAATTGTCATTTCTCTCTACAAGCTTCTAAAAAACATTTTACATAAAAATATATATCTTACTTTAAAAGGCTAAATTGGGGACCTGTTCTTACTTAGATCCCAAGCAGCATCAACATGGTGGCCTAATTCAAGAAAAGGAGCGTAATCCTTGTACCCTTATTTTCTTCAGATTCGACTTCGATCGTTCCATTATGGTATTCGACCAGTTGTTTTGTTATAGCAAGTCCCAACCCTGTTCCGTCAGTATCTTCTGCTACAGATGTGCCCCGATAATAACGATTAAACAAATTTTGCTTCGTATATTCGTCCATGCCCATTCCATTGTCCTGAACAAGGATGCTGAAACAATCTTCTCCTTGTTTTACGATCACCCCAATTGAGGTTCCTTCAAGATTGTATTTTGCTGCATTACTTAACAGGTTCACAATAATTCTCTTGAAATACTTTTTATCAATTTTATGGAAAATGGGCTCATCTTCAACGTCGACGGTATAAAAGTGATGTTTTTCAACACTCGTTCTAAAAAATTGATTTACAACTTCCTTAGTAAAGTAATTGATATCAACCTCTTCCCTATACATCGGAAGCGCATTGTTTTTTATGCGATAGGTTAAGTTGATGTCTTCTATGAGATCCGACATATAGGATGCGTTCTGTTCAATCGATAAGTAAAAGTCACGAACTTCATCCTCTGTCCAATTATAATCAGAGGAATTCAGCATCACTGCATATCCGTAGATA
The DNA here is from genome assembly GCF_022603275.1 of Peribacillus sp. Aquil_B1. NCBI lineage: Bacteria > Bacillati > Bacillota > Bacilli > Caryophanales > Bacillaceae > Peribacillus > Peribacillus sp. Aquil_B1. Next base: position 526,819 of record NZ_JAKXEE010000003.1, read on the forward strand.
GTACTTAGAGGAGTTTTCAAATCATGTGAAAGTCCCGAAATCCATTCTTCTCTCGTTTGTTCTATTTTTTTCTGCTGCAATTCACTTTCTTTAAGCATATTTGTCAGCTTTTTCAACGAATTTATGACCTCTTTAAACGGTTTAAAAGACGATTTAAGATTTCCGTTTGTTTTCAGACTGTATGCCAATTGCTTACGTTTCCCCAGTGGTTCCTTATAGACGCCTTTGGCTAGCAATTGAAGCCAGCGAATGATATGGATAATCGGCTTTCCAAACTTTTGAGCATACCACCAAGAAATCATAAATAGAATGAGCAGCATGACTATGAGGGTAATAACTAGCCCTTTAAGTACTGTTTGATTAATATTAATTGAACTGAACATGTGTTCTTCGTAGTTTTTATTGGGAGCTATTACGACATAAGATGTGCCTAACGACTTATTATAGTAAGTAGCGATGTTCTCTGTTTTTTCCCAGTAGCTATCTTGAAAATCAACTATCTGAAACAAGGAAGGTTCTGCTAGATTTTCATTCGTTACATACTTTCTCCTTAACTCACTCTGATCATCATAAATGTAAAGATTAGCCTTTTCCTTGGATAACACTTTTTTGATTCGTTCGGTCACCAACTGTTTTTCGTCTGATTTCCCCATCTGTTCTCTAACCACTCTGATGATTTCATCCAAAGTTCGCTTCGAACCGAATACAGCAATGAATGATTGATTTTTTATATCGAGGGACCAAAACGTCCTTTCATTCGATTGGTTTGATGTCATTTCAATTATTTGTTGTTTTGAATAGGCTGATGGAAGGCTCTTAGGTGTGTTCAGAGAAAACTGAACTTCACCTTTTTCATCAATGATCTGGAGCCATCCATCCTGTTTAAGAATGCTTTCCTTGATATTCTCATTTACGCTTACTTGCCCGTCATTTACCTTTATGGATTGCTGCAGAAAATCACCTGGAGTTTTAGAAAAATCCTCCTTTGCATCTTGTTCAACAATGGAAAAAGCTAGAATGAGAAGGCCAATTACTGAAAAGAAAATTAAGAAACTTAAAGCCATGACAATTTGAACAATAAATTTAATTATCAGATGCTGTGTAACACTCATTTGACCGATTTGCTCACAAATTTATACCCAATGCCTCGAACTGTAATTAAAAGCTTTGGATTACTAGGATCTTGTTCGATTTTTTCCCTTAGCTTTCGCATATGCACAATAACCGTATTTTCATCTCCATAGGAGTCTGCCCCCCACACCCTATCATAAAGCTGTTGTTTTGAAAAAATCTGATTAGGAGACTTGGCGAAGAAAGTCAGAAGCTGATAAAGCTGTGCCGACAAGTTTATTTCTTTTCCGTTCACTTTTACAACAGCCTCATTGTAATTAATGAATAAGACGCCATTATCGAATCTATCATTTACTTGAGTCAAACTAAGATTCTTATTATTTCTTTTCAATTGAGCTTTAATTCGGGCAACTAGTTCTAATGGGTTAAACGGCTTCGTTATATAATCATCAGCACCATATGCAAATCCTGATACTTTATCAAAATCCGAACCTCTGGCAGTGAGAAAAAAAATCGGAACATCCGACCTTCTTCTAATGATGGAACAGATATCAAACCCTTCCATATCCGGAAGCATGACATCCAGCAAAATTAAATCATATTCATTATGTTCAATTAAGTCGAGTGCATCTCTCCCAACATATGAAGCATCGACGTTCGTAAAACCCTCTTTTTTCAATAACACTTTGACCATCTTAACCAACGTCATTTCATCATCGACGATTAATATTCTTGATGCATGCACATTTATCACCTCTGGTTAAAAATATATCACGAATCACATGCTTTATTTATCCAAAATTAACAATTTTAAGGTTCCGTTAATGTACCTTTATGTAAATGTTAATCTTGCGCTCTTATAATAAGCGGTGAAAGGGGCTGTCACGATGACAACGATATGTTTACGAGAATTCAAGAGTCTTTTCAAGAGTATCCGCTCAATTATTATTATTATTTTTATGCTTGGCGTTACATTAGGGTCAGCGAAGTTACTTAGTAAATGGAGCTCTGAGTTACAGGATGTAGGTCTTGATAATGCCTATATGGGGGGTCTTTATATTCTCCTGTTGCTCGCAGGTCCTATTTTTGTGACGAGCTTATCCCATGATGTGATAAATCGAGAGACCCATTCTCGAACCATGCGTTTTTTAGTAACGAAACTGTCGAGGGACAAGATTGTTATCGGGAAATTTTTAGGGGTTTCTCTATTCTGGTTTGTATGTATTTTACTTTCTTTAATCATGGTGGTTCCTTTTGCAAAAACATTCTACTTTGCCGAATTGATTGAATCAGTCATTTTTATTACCTACTTTGTTGCCCTGTTCCTATTTATCTCAACCTTAATTAATAAACCTGGATTAAGTATATTTTTAGGGATCATTTTATCGATTACACTGCCAGTTTTGGGCATTTGGGGTATGGTTTCAAAAGAAATAATCATCCTAAGGGTGTTTAGTTACTTAACTCCTTACTTTTATGTTGGGCAGGAACAGTCCTTTTATGTTTATTTCATCCCAATCTTGTCACTGGTCTTTCTCTTATCAAGCATAATAATTCTTAGAAAGAGGGATTTCTAATGTATGCTTTTGAAACAAATCAAATAACAAAAAAGTATGGAGATCATACCGTTGTCAATAAGGTTGATTTAAATGTTACCCAGGGTCATATATTTGGCTTTTTGGGTAAAAATGGAGCTGGTAAGTCAACCTTTATTAATATGGTAACGGGCATAACCACTCCTACCTCCGGCGATTTTAAAATTCTTGGCTCAAGTGAGATTACAGAAGATAAAATCAAGCGAAGAATTGGCGTCCTTCCTGATTACTCCACTTTCTACGACGACCTGACCGGTTTTGAACATTTAAAGTTTTTAGGAAATGTATTAGGTGTAAAACGTTCAAAGGCTGATTTAATTGCGTTATTAGAACGTGTCGAACTTGGAGATGCAATTAAAACGAAAACCAAGAAATATTCTTTTGGGATGAAGAAAAAATTAGGTGTCGCCCAAGCCCTCATTAATGATCCTGATTTAATCTTTCTCGATGAACCAACTTCTGGTGTAGATGCAAACGCGGTTCTAAATATCCATTCCTTAATTAAAAATGTAGCTGCAGAGGGGAAAACAATATTTTTAACATCTCATAACCTAAATGAGGTTGAAAAGCTTTGTGATGAAATTGCAATAATGGATAAAGGGATTATTCAAGCTCAGGGAAGCATGGAACAATTAAGACATAAGTATCAATCTCAATTAACAGTTAAGGTGAAACACGGGAAGATTCCTATTGAGCATAAAGCCGGGTTACAACAAATTTTCGAGAAAATTGGAAAAGATATTGAGTGGGGAACAGAAAATACATCTTTAGTAGTAGCTGAAGAATCGAGCATTCCTGTCATTAATCGAGCCTTTTCCAATACAAAAGTGGATATCTATCGGCTTGAGGTCAATGAACCATCTCTGGAAGAAATATTCCGTAACCTTGGATCCAGCCAGAGAGGAGCATGATATGAAGTCCACTGGAATTGTACAGAGACTAGATCCATTAGGTAGATTTTGCATACCTAGTGAAATAAGAAAGATGCTGGATTTGGAGATAAGCAACTCACTTGAAGTGTTTATAGATGACGAACATATAATCCTTAAAAAGTATGAACCGCAAAATGCATGTTTATTAACAGGAGATGTATCCAGTCAAAACCTTATCCTCGGAGATGGTTCCATCATTCTGACTCCAAAAGCTGCAGAATTACTTTTTGAAGAATTACAACATTTAAAGGATTCCCAACATTTCGGAAACCATTTACGCTAATGTAGGTTCTAACCTAAAGGCAACTATCAGCAATGGAAAAAGGGTTTGTAAAATTTGAGTTGATTTCCATTCCAAGCACTCGCTTTCTGTGGGCGGTCTTTGGCGCCTGGGGTCACTCCTGCCGAATAACTGGCTAGCCAAGCCCCCCTAGATGCTTGCTTTGCGGAAAGGGAGCGGATTTCTAAAACGACTGGAACGTTTTTAATTAAAAAAACTGCAGGCAAACACGCTTTACCTCGAGTTTGTCTACAGTCTGAAACCAGTATACATATTCATACTGGTTTTTTTGAGTTCTATTTAAATAAATGAAGAGAATGGATCTACCCTATACACAAGTCATCTTCCAAAATCAAAAACCGGCTCTCCATTTGTATGGTACCTTGCTAAATCCGTCACTAAAAAGGCTCCTTCACCCAGCTATCATTTCCTCAACATTCAACTTAAACTCGTTCCGCCACCAAAGTATATGTTTTCGGAAGCCCAATATCATGGATTTTATGATTCGGTTCTTCCTCGAGTACTTTAATAAGCAGCCCTGATTGACCTATTGACGTTATAAGTTCCCCAATTGTCCATTTACGCTGTACAACCCTTGAAAGGCTCCCTTTTTCCTCATCCGGCATATGCTTAGAAAATGCGACCTCATTGTTTTCGATTGCCGGAGCGAAATAGTTGCCTGTGATTTTATGTTTTTTACCGTTTGAAGTAATGAGCTTTGTTGAAATCGGGTGAAATTCATGCAGTACGAATCGGCCTCCAGGTTTCAGCATCATTTTAATTTTTTCAAATAACGGCCGCAGATCTATTAAGTAATGAAGCACACCGAGCTCCATTAAAACGACATCCTGATTCCCTGATACATGCTCGGATGACAGTGAAAGGACATCCGAAACGATATACTCGATGGAGGCATTGGCACCGCTTGCCAGCTCATTTGCAAACATTGCATTTTCCTGGGAAAAATCAACAACTTTCACTTCAGCTCCCAATATGGCAAGGGCAACTGCTTTGACACCGTTCGATCCCATCAAATGAGTGATTTTTTTACCGGATACATCCCCCATATACTTATAAAAAGGGTGCAGTCTCCATTTTGGGTTTTGCTTGATTTTAGATGCCAATTCCACGGGATCTCCATAACGATTGACAAGCGCTAAATAATTATTCTGGTTCCACGCCTGTTCATTTTCCGCTGTGAACCCCTTCTGCTCGGCTGATAAGTAAGCATGAATCTCGGCACTGTACTTTCTCATTTCTTCTTCGTACAAATAACTGTATAACGACCTGCACCAAACTTCCATATTCCCCATCTTTATGGGCAAACGATAAGGGTCCGTTTTAATGGTCGTGTTAAACCGGCAGCGAACAGTGACAGAAACCCCCTCGACATCCATTAGAAAGAATGCAGTCTCAGGACTTCTTTCAGGCTTTGTTGGGGAGTATTCGGAAAAAAGATCCAAAGCCTCATTAAAGACATCCCATTGTACATCCAGGCTGATTTTCTTATATTCATCGATATCCACTCCTTGTACGTACAGAGCAGATCGACCTGTATATTGGTATGGAATATTAGCTTGATCCAACATGTTCGCCATTAAGGTGATTGTATCATAATAAATTGCCTTCATATGTACCTCCTAAACATCAAAAGAGCATGACGATTATTCTTCTATAGCAAATTTCAAACCGGTACTCGTAATGGCAATCAGCTCTTCATCGTGGCGGTCTATGCCATAAACGAGTAATGTAACCAGCATATATACGGCTCTGAACCGGGCTAAGCTCTCTGTTTCCTTTTCGATTTCACCATAGATTTCGAAAAAAGCTCTGCGCGCCTCTTTTGGGAAATAACTGTATAAAAAGGAGAAATCAATGGCTGGATTCCCGATATGAACATCTCCCCAATCAATGATACCTGCGAGAACGCCTTCGTCATCAAGTAAAACATTCCGGATATGAATGTCTCCGTGAACGAGTGAAATCGGATGCTGAACATCCATTTTGCCTAAGGCTTCAACAAAATCCTTAACCGCCTGTGCCTGTTCAAAGTATCCTAGCTTTAATAGATTTGAGACATTTTCCATAAGTGATTTCTTTCGATAGGATACATCAAGCCTCAACATCCCATCAGGCTGCACACCTAAACGCATAGCCCTATCCGCAGGGAAATTATGAAGAACCTTCAAAAAATGGGCAAACCTTTTTGCCGATTCGACCTTATTTGCCTCTGGTTCTTCTACAGGCAAATGTCCTTTTACCATTTTATAACCAGTAAAAGGATAAGGATACAGGGTACTTGGTTTCCCAAAAAAGATCGGTTCAGGGATAGCTAGCGGAAAAGTGCCTGCAATAGATGGCAAAAGCTGATTTTCCACCTGAATCAACGTTACTGCAATAGGGCGGCGGGGGAAACGGAATACAAATTGCCCATTGATTTGTATCACCGTGTTATCGAAACCCTCCCCAAGTTGCTTGATCTCCTTCAACTCAATTTCCGGAAACTGCAGCATGATCAATTTCCCTGCCAGCTCCAGCGAAACTGGATATTCTGCCAACCAAGGCTTCTCCACTCCCGTCTCCCCCTTTTACCGGTTTCTCCCTCTATTAGAAAAGCTTCCAGATCCACCTCTGCGATTACTTGCACCTTGGGTACTAGTAGATTTACGGCTGTCTCTTTGATCTCCTCGCGGATTGTCACGCTTTGGTCCACGGCTTTCTTCCGAGCGGCCACCCCGCGGATTCTCTCTCCTTGGACCACGACCGTTTTCCGAACGTCCTCCCCGTGAATCCTCACGAATAGGTCCACGACCGTTTTCCGAACGGCTTCCCCGTGAATCGTCACGTTTGGGTCCGCGGCTGTTTTCCATCCGGCCTCCCCGTGGTTTCTCCCTCTCGACTTCACGATTATCCGCTTGGTTTACAGAACGGTGACTGCCCCGATTCGGTCCTCTCGTATCTATCCGTTCACGATGCTTTCTTCCCCCTCCCGAACGCGGTCGGCGGGTACCTTCATCAGAAGAGTCTTCATGACGCTTCCTTTTTTGCCTCACCTCATCAGGTTGGAACATTTTCACTCCTTCAATCGTCCTTCTTTCGATTTTCATGGAGATCCCTTTTTCTATATCGCTTAAAAGCTGAAGATCCTTCGTTGCTATGAAGGTTACAGCCAAGCCATTCTCACCAGCACGGCCCGTCCGGCCAATTCGGTGAATGTAACTTTCTGCATCCTCGGGAACATCATAATTAAACACATGTGTCACGCCTTCTACATCAAGTCCTCGTGCAGCAACGTCCGTTGCCACTAAATATTGAAGCTTTGCGTCTCTGAAGTTTTTCATCACACGTTCCCGCTTAGCCTGTGAAAGGTCACCATGAAGCTCTTCAGAATTGAATCCAGCTGCCTTCAGGGCATCATTCAAAACCGAAACACGCCGTTTTGTACGGCAAAATATAATCGCAAGGTATGGCTGTTCTTCTTTGATCATGTTGATTAATGAAGACTGTTTGGCACGATCTGTCGTCTCGATGACAAGCTGCCTGATTTTCTCGACCGTTACTTGCTCAGCCTTCACAGCGGCAGTTAATGGTTTGGTCATGTAGCGTTTTGCCAATTGATGCACCTGTTCAGGCATCGTCGCTGAAAAGAGCAGCGTTTGGCGCTCCTCTGGAAGCTGTCCCATGATCTCTTCCACTTCTGGTAAAAACCCAATATGAAGCATTTGATCAGCTTCATCAAGTACAAGTGTCCCAGTTTGTGAGAGATCGATGGTGCCTCTTCGTAAATGATCCAATAACCTGCCTGGCGTGGCGACCACCACGGAGATGTTTCTTGTCAGCTTCTTCATTTGCTGCTCGACATCCTGTCCGCCATAAACTGCAAGCACTTGAAGCCCTTCGATTTCATCAGCGAATTTTTTCAATTCAGCAGTGATTTGCAAAGCCAATTCCCTGGTTGGCGTGACGATCAGTGATTGTATGTGGGACGCGGCGGGATCGACTTTTTCCAGGATTGGCAACAAAAATGCCAAAGTCTTCCCCGTTCCCGTCTGCGCCTTCGCGATGACATCCCTTCCAGCAAGGATATCTGGTATCGATTTCTCCTGAATCGGGGTAGGGGCGGATATTCCTATTTGCTTTAATATCTTATTAATCGCCGGGCTGACGCCAAGGTCGATGAATTCTGTCATGTATGGGCCTACTTTCTGAATTTCTTCATTTAATTGACTGATAAATCCACTTTAATGGTAACAGCTTCGTTCACTTCATGTCATTATCCTTAGTTTAAGCTATTTGTTAGTATATCATTATCTATTTTCGAGAAAACCTGTACCTTAAAATTTTTCATGCTATTGTACTTTAGTTATTTTTCTAATATAATTTATAAGATTTATTATCATCGAGCTACTTACTTGAAAAAGGGTAAGCATCTCCTCCTTGTAGATTTTTGCAAGGATTTTTTGTATAGAAAAAAGGAGTGACCGCATGTTTAAATTAAAAGAACGGAATTCAAATATTAAGACGGAAGTACTTGCGGGGCTTACAACCTTTTTAACACTGGCTTATATCATCGTTGTAAACCCCATGATCCTTTCTGATGCCGGTGTTCCATTCGACCAGGCATTTACAGCAACCATAATCGCAATAATAGTCGGTACCCTATGCATGGCCCTTTTAGCCAATTACCCAATTGTCATAGCACCGGCAATGGGATTGAATGCTTATTTTGCATACTCGGTATTAGGAACCCATGATATCTCATACACAGTTGCTTTCTCTGCAGTCTTTGTTACGGGCATCATCTTTATCCTTTTATCCCTAACCTCTTTCCGCTCAAAATTGATCGAGGCCATACCAAATAACTTGAAACATGCTATCAGTGCCGGAATCGGGCTTTTCATCACCTTCATCGGACTTCGTTTGTCAGGTGTCGTCACACAGCATGAATCCAACCTGGTTACCCTCGGAAGCTTCAGGGATCCCAGTGTGGCGCTTACATTGGTTGGTTTGGTCATAACGATCGTACTGATCGTTCGCAATGTGCAGGGAGCGATATTCATCGGAATGATCGTGACTGCCATAATCGCTTTCTTTACAGGCCAATTGGAAATTAACGGTCTCGTTTCCACCCCTTCATTACCTGAAGGGATTATAGTCGCCAATCCCATCACATCTATCGCCGATGTCATTAACTACGGGCTTTATGGCGTCGTCTTCTCCATTTTGCTTGTAATGTTATTCGATACGACCGGTGCTTTATTGGGCATTGTCCGTCAAGCTGGATTGCTGAAGGATAATAAGCTTGAAAAATCCGGCAGTGCCTTCTTTGCAGATTCCGTCGGCACTACTGTTGGCGCAATGTTCGGTACAAGCCCGACCGCTGCCTCGGTTGAATCATCAGCTGGTGTTGGAGCGGGCGGCAAGACAGGGTTAACCGCGTTGGTGGTGGCCATCCTTTTCTTAATAACCGCCTTCTTCAGCCCGCTGATAGGAGCTGTCTCAAATGTAGCGGCAATCACGGCACCTAGCTTGATCATCGTGGGAAGCATGATGATTAAGAGCATTAATGAAATTGACTGGACACACTTTGATGAATCATTCCCAGCCTTTTTGGTCATTGTCGCCATGCCTTTGACATCAAGCATCGCCAACGGGATCGCACTCGGATTCATCGCCTACCCCATTTTAAAAATGGCAAGAGGAAAATTCCGTGAAGTGCATCCGTTCGTGTACATGTTTGCTGCTCTATTTCTTTATCAACTGATTTTCCTGGCTTGATCATCTCAAGAAGGACACCATGGGATAATAAAAAGGAGTGATCAATTAAACTAATTGATCACTCCTTTATTTGTTAACGTGCAATTATTTTATAACGTTTTCTTTCTGCTTACCTTTAATCACACTTGGCACTCCAACTGCCGTGCAATTATCGGGAACGGATGTCAAAACAACTGCATTGGCTCCCACTTTCGAATTATTGCCAATTCGGATGCCGCCCAATATTTTAGCGCCCACTCCAATATATGCATAATCGCAAACCTCAGGAGCTTTTCTGCTTTCTTTACTTTGCCCGAACGTTACTTGGTGCAATATTGTAACATGATCCCCTATTTTAGTATACGGATTGATGATAATGCCTTTAGCTCCATGTGGGATATGTAATTTTTTTCCTATTTGAGATTGCGCAGGAAATTCACAGTTCATGAAGAGTCTTATAATTAACAAATCAATCATGCGGTACAAAACCCATAATACTTGTTTTAAGATTGGAACATTTACTTTATAGTAAATTATATTGCCTATCCGGTAAACAAACATGACGATTATTCCGTGGATTCCGCCGAGTCTCCCCCAGTTACTAATAAACGCCAATTTGTTTAACCATTTAAATAATCCCATAGCAAACCTCCTAGGAGCATGAATTTAATTCATCAAACAGGGATAGTAGTTTTTCCTCTTCATTCTCCCAATTATATTCTTGTCTATATGCAGCCTTTCCCCGTTTCCCCATTTTCGCTGCCATGGCTGGGGATTCCAGTAAATAAACCGCTTTTTGAACCATATCATCCATGTTCGCTACATCGGCCGACACTCCACAGCTCCATTTATCCAGTACATCTTGAATAAGAAAATCAGAAACCATAAATGGAATGCCAGCGGCCATATATTCAAAACACTTTGTTGTTTTACCACCCAAGAAATTAGGATCAGGAACTAAAAATGCCATGCCTGCATGTGCCTTCTGGATGGATTCGAATGCTTTATCAAAGGCCATTACACCCTCTAGACTGACATAATTTTCTAAGTTGTTGTCCAGGATGAATGTTTTCAATTTTTCGATGTATCCTTCACTGCCCGTTCCAATGATCTTCATATGAAACACTTTCTTTAATTCTACTAATCTTTTTGCAAGAAGCAGCATGGTTTCCCCGCCACGTATATCAGAGATGCTTCCTAGGTAGATAAAGGTGAAAACATCTTCTTTTCTTCTGTTTTCTTTCATTTCAGTAATTTTGGGGTAATTGTAAACATCTGTTGTTGGACAAGTTAAGAACTTATAATCCTCTTTATACGTCATTTCTGCAAATACGACCCCGCTGCATGCACTTAGCAATCGTTTCTCCAAATGACGATACATACTCAATGCAATTCCGGGGATTTTTTTTCTCATAAGGACCTTTGGGACATTTTCATGCATGTCATAAACAATGACTGGATGATAACCGGGAATCCTCCTAATGATACTCATTAAAATCAGCAGCTCCGGATCATGAAACTGAATCACATCAGGTTTATCCTTCTTAATCTTGAGGAAGAGAGCAGTCCAATTTAACATACGTCCCTTCCTGGATCTCTTAGGCAACAGTTCAACTTCTATATTGGCCGGTATATGATCAGGAATTAGGTTATTTTCTATCGCTATATGCCTCACCTTGTACATTCCTGTTTCTCCAAAAGAAAAGGCTTGCCGAAAATAAATCCTCGTATCATTCCATGGGTGCACAGAACTAATATTATAAAATAACTTCATCTGTTATCTCCCTTTTGTAAATCTGACCCTAACAATAAATACATGATAATGAAAGTAAAAAACATCCCGCCTGTCACAAACGTTGTTGTAAGCGCAGTATCCGCTAAACACCATGCAGGAACAACAAACAGGATTATGCCGACACCTTGCCACTTTTCATTTTGCGTAAGGCTATCATAAAACCATAATATCGCTGCCAAGATCACTGTATAAACCAAGAATCCAATATAACCGAAATTAGCAAAAGCATCAGCGAACATATTGGCATTCGCTGCCATTTCAGGTCGGCCAAAGTACTCTGTACCGATAATGTATGGCGGACTCTTTTCATAAACAGGATCTATGAATTTTTCTAAAATGCTATACGATAGCAAGGCTTTTGGATGAGTTGAAAAGAAGTCTACATAATAGGTTGTCAGCAAGCCCGGTGTGATGATCATCCTTCTGGCAAACAAATTAGAAAAATATGCCTGATCAAGGATAAAATCCAGAAAAATGCTGATTCCTAACAGCGAGCAAAGACTTATACAAAAAAGTATGGAAAAATCCCTTCCCTTCTTCCGAAAAGCAATAAATACAATGATTAATAATCCAGTCGATAAAAGAGTCGATTTCAAGCCATTGACGGTGTACAAAAGGTATTGCAGCCCTAGTCCGATAACCACAAAGGTATATTTTTTTTTGCATAAGCCAATGGTCACGATTAATGGATTACATACTTTGGCAAGCCACTGTATAATATAGCCTGCAAGAGGGGTTAGTTTTGTTCGAAAAGTCATTCGCTTATCATAGATATCCTCAGAATTTATAGGAGGCTTTAGACTAATCCCCCCCGAAACTTTGAAGATGTAAAGAAAAAAAATCAATAATGTTATAACAAAAATGATTTTTAATAGACCGAGATTAACATTAGGAGGTGTAATCTTCATGGCTGGCAATCTATTTACATTTCCAATGATAAGTAAACAAAAAAACAAAAGAACATTCGTATATATAAAATCAGGCTGCAGTGTAAATAAATAGTTCGGAACCCATACTACCGGTATATAGACAATAAAATACAAAATCCAGAAAACGAGTTCCGACGGCTTATCCAGTTCCTTTTTTATGAATATGGCTGGCAATATAATAAAAAACATGGAAATTACTATCATGACAGCACTTGGATGTTGCCGATATATATACCCCATATAAGCATAATCAGGGGAAATAAAGTAAACGTAGGATATATCCAGTAACCAGACGTATAATCCTACCAGGCCCAGTTGAATCAGCTTCATTTTTTCAGATTATCCTCTCGATCTATGGAATGTATCGCCCTATAGCCAAGGAGAGCAAAAAAGTAGTAACTGGCCCCCATACAAATGCTAAAGTATAAGATGGCTGCTTCAGCTGAACCCCCTGAAATGAAAATGACCAGTACTCCAATAGATGACAGCAATAGCCTTGAAACATCCCATAAGAGCTGAGTCCTTTGTTTTTTGATTAAGAACAATATTTGGGAAACTGGCATGACAATCACTTGACTTAAAAACATAAATGACATCAATGTCACATATTCGCCGGAAACACGCCACTCTTCTCCAAAAACAAAGCTGAAGAGACCGGGTGCCATCCATGCCAAAATTACCATTATCGGCACACCTAACATGGCCGTTTTAGTAATAATGCTCTTATACAAATGTAAAACTCTTCCTGATTCATTTGAAATGCTTTTTGCCACTTCGGCATAGAATACTGTCGAAATACTCGCTCCCAACAAACTAATAGGTAAACCGATCGTTTTTGTAGCCATGGAAAAATGCCCTGTCACGTCTGGTCCGTATAGACGCATCAATAACAAAAAAATGATTTGTATAGATAAGGAACTTAAGAGAGTTGACCATGTGGAGTACTTGGCGAATTTCTCATGTTTTTTAAGCAAATAACCGATTCTCCTATAGTTCACTTTCGGCCAATGCATTCGCTTTAAGAAATAACGCCAAATGTACACAAGGGTTATTCCCCGTCCAATCATATCTCCCGCTATTAAACCTATTCCTGGAGTCACATGATTAATGGAAATAAGTGAGAACTGACTTATTACATTGCTAATCGATTGAAGCAGTTTAGAATGAGTTAGCCCTTTAAACTTATCTTCTTTTAACATCCAGTAACTCATCACTTGATAGATTCCAGCAAAAAACAGGCCAATTGAAAGGAAAAGGTCATTCATAATCGAAGCTTCTATACCGTATAATCGAAATAATGATAGATTAAGGAAGCCTAAACCTATATTCAGGATACAAACGACGGCAATCGTAAACATGCTAACGTACATCAAGTGAACCGTATTACTATGTTTTTTTTCTAAAGGAATCGCTTTTTCTAAACAAAGAGATGAGAATGACATGAGAATGGCCAAAAGTGACGTATAGGTTGAAAATACACCAAAATCTTCTGGAGTATATATTCTTGTCAGTATGGGAGAACTAGCGAATAGAATAAGCTGTGCAAGTGAATTCCCTGTTAATAATAAAAGGATTTTATTTATAAATTCATTTTTCATTTTCATATTTTCAACCACGCCACATCTCTATTTTATATACTCATTTACATTGTTCTGATTTGACTAATTTATCTTTCATTAACGTTTCTTTTATTTGATCCGCCGGATCGTGCATGATCCAGTCTAGAATCGATAAATTTTTTACACATTCTTTTTCATTTTTCACATAATAAACGGGATGTATGAACTTTTGATAAACGACTTCAATACCTTCTTTATGAAACAATTCTTCTTCCAAGTAATCCTTTCCGCTTCTCCCGCTTAAATAGCATGTACCTCCGGTTTGCTTAACTAAGCTGACTAATCTCTCTGTTTTTCCAAAGGAAGTGTTAAAATCATTGGAAAAGTGTGTTTCTCCTTCATAGTTTAAATACTTTAAAATCAATTCAAATAAATGAATATTCAAATCGACTAACAAAGCGTGTTCTTTTTGATATGCTTCTTCCAACAGCGGGAAAAAATCTTGAAAGTGCCGAGTTTTTTTATAAACTTCCGATATTTGCTTCAAATGATTCCTTTTCCATTTTTGATTTGGGGAATGATAACTGATTAATTTTTCATGTAACATTTCAGGCTTTTTTTGAAGCGGTACGGTTAGCCTTGACTCTTTTCCATCAGCACCTAGAATATATGTTTTATTTTGAAAATTACTTGAAGAGTATTTCACATCGGCCAAATATATAAAAACGTCCGATTGGAAAACCTTATGAATCAAACCAATCCATGGCAGGAAATTGGGCTGGTGAACTGTGACTATCTTCTTTTTTTCCACCTACAAAACCTCTTTTGAAAAAATTAATAGGAATGTCTCCGCGTATTTGCAATTCACTTGGGAACCCCTCCAACTGCCGATATGCTCCGCATTCACTAAATAATGCCCCATATAACCGGTTAGCTGTGATTGGAACACGGTAATCATACGTTTTTTATCTTCCATGAACTCTGTAATATCACTATAAATATTTGGGTGAAATTGATTGGCAGCGATGTTATTATTTTGATTGATTTGTTCGAATTCATATATGGTGAACTGTTTTTTCCTGAAACAGCTTCTTACCACCTTTGATAACTTTTGATGATCTTGATGACTGTCATGCATCCAATGTGTGTAGACTTCGTCTGGATCCATCTTTTCAATGATATCGTCGAGCTCGTTTATTAATTTATGAAGAGGGATATCCTCAACGTTATTACCCTCACAGTACTTAGAAAACTGTACCTCATATCCGAAATTCTTTGATGACTCTATTGCCTCTTGTTTCCTGACCTCGATATTCGAAGGGATGGAAAATATGATGTTGATAATGTAATGTCCTTGGTTCAACAGCTTACGAATGGTACCGCCCATACTAATTTCCGCATCATCCGGGTGCGCTGTTACTAGCAATATTTTTTTCATCCTGTTCCTCCATTTAAAGCTTGTTCAATGATAGATATCGCTTTAAGCGTCATGTTCTTTTGTTCCATGTAGGCCGATACATCTTTCATTAAAATCCATTTTGAAAATTCAGTGATTTCATAAAGCAAACTATTATCACTGATAGGCTCACTTATCGTTTCTTCCATGTCATTAATGATACTGCGGTAACTTATTGTGCGGATATCGTATAATGAGTGAAAACTTAATGTTCCGTTCTCTCCGTAAATTTCCGATATTGAATCATTCGTTAAGTTAATTTTTGAAATCAACATCGTTATTTTAAAATCTTCATATTCAAAAATGCACGTACCGCCTAAATCAATGTTTTTTACGATCAGTTGTTTAAAATAATAACTTTTAACGGGAACACCAAATAATTGAATGGCCGCATAAATAGGATAAATTCCAATCGTTCTTAAGGTCCCTCCACCATGATTTTCATCGAAAAGTGGAGCTTTCTCCCCTTTTAATAAGGCCGAATACTGCATGGAATAGTTTTGGTACTTTAGGGTTGCCCCATGGATTTTCCCTACCTTTTTCATAGCATTCTTTAAAATTTGAAAGTTGGGTTCATAGATGGATCTTACTGCCTCAAACACAAAAACATTTTGTTCTTCTGCAGCATCGAAAACCCGATTGGCCTGATTTGCTGTCATGAATGCCGTTTTCTCCACAATAACGTTCTTTCCATGCTCAATGGCTGCCATCGCTTGATCATAATGGGAGGCATTAGGAGTGGCTATATAAACAGTATCCAGCTCATCATCCTCAAACACTTCATTCAAGGATCCATAAACTTTAGAAACTCCTTTTTCTTTTGCAAGCTCCTTGGCAAAATGGAATCTTCTCCCCCAAATTCCCATCACCTCTCCATTTGAACTTTCATTAATGGCATCAATCATGGCACAGCTTATTGGACCTGACCCCACCACTCCAATCCTATTTTTAATCGCCATGTTCCACTGCCTGTTTACATTTCGCTACTATGTATTTCAGATCCTCATCTGGCAGATCCAAGTGACATGGCAACGTGAAATGAGATTCCCGAAATCTATCGGCATTCGGGAGAGATGCAAGGGGATATTCCTCTAGCAATGTGGGCTGTAAATGTAATGGGACCCCATAACAATGCCCGGTGCTTATATGACACTCGTTTAAATGCTTTTTAAATGTTTCGCATTGCTCTTTGCTTTTAGACATGACGATAATTTTATAAAATGAAGATATATTGTGGTCTGATGAAGCTTGGAAGTAGAGACCGTGCTCATGAAAAACCTCTTTCAAATTTTCTTTATAGAAACTGAAGATTTCCTGCCTGACCTGGATCATCCCATAAGCTTCCTGAACTTGCAGATAACCAAGCAATGCATTAAATTCACTAAGAAGCATGTCACCGGATAATACTTGATTGACTGCACCATTTTCATTCCCATGGTGCCTTAACAGCTCACAGTATTTTATTAAATCTATATCATCCGATGTAATGACACCGCCTGTCGCACTTGTAACAATTTTAGTGGGGTACATTGAAAAAACCCCAGCAAATCCAATTGTGCCTGCTTTATATCCATTTATACTGGCACCAAAAGCATGTGAAGCATCTTCGATTAGATAAAGATCATTCTCATCACAAAACTTTTTAATCTCAAAGATGTTATCAGGGATCCTTCCAGCAATATACGTAATTAGGACAACTTTCGTTTTAGGAGTCACGGCGTTCTTCAGGCTATCTAAATCCAAATTGAAATCCTCTAAATTTATGTCACAAAGAACGACCCTTCCTTTCGCATTTTTCACCGCATATACTGGAGAAATGAACGTATTGCTTGGCATGATCACTTCTTTGCCTTCAACATCTAGATACTTTAAAATAATTTCAATGGCGGCTGTTGCACTGGAAAGGGCGACAGCATACTTAGAATCATTGTATTGTCTGACGCTTTCTTCAAATTTCCGAGTATACTCACCTAAAATTAACCTGCCAGAATCCAAAATGCGCTCAATGTTCTTAAGGTATTCCCGTTTTACCCAACCTGTTATCACTGGCTTTGTATTTACGATAGTCTCCATGGAACTCCATCCTTTTTCCAAAATTAGATCTTTCAATAGACGTTAAGTGAGATGCAGACAAATATATCAAATTCTGAATGACCCATTGTTCATGAATATTCAATGATCATTATCAACCAATTCCGACAGTGTTCTCTCCAGTTTTGAAATCAATTTGGTTTTCTCATAATTCAGGGTTAAACGCTCTATATTTTCTTGTATTTTCAGATACATTCGGTTGTCACTTTTCATTGATTTTACATACTCTATCATCTTTGATCGTTCACTATATTCAAAACCGTGACCTGCATCATATTTTGTCATGACCTCATGCTGCCAGCCTTTATAGTTTATTAATGTTGGTTTTCCGGCAGCCCAAAAATCAAAAAGTTTATTTTGACTATTCCTATCCAATATTTCATGATCACGTACAAAACACAGACCTATATGAGAGACGGCCATTAATAAGTAAGCTTCTTTTTTAGATACCTGATCCAAGAAAATGACGTTGTTTAATTTTTTGCTCTCTTTCACTTGAATTAAGCGTTCTTTTTCCTTTCCATCCCCTACAATTAGATAGACAATATCGGGGTCATCCGTCTTTTCGGCAAGCTGTAAAATATAATCGATATTATTGATAAATCCTAATGTGCCTGCATATAAACAGATAAACTTCGCTTTTAAATCCAATTTATCCAATGCTTCTTCTTTATCTTCGGAACGAATTAGAGAAAAATAGTTTATATCCGCAAAGTTAGTAACCGTAGCAATTTTTTCCCGTTTAACTCCTTTTCTCAATAAATCTTCTTTCATTCCAGGCGAAAGCACGATGATTTTATCAGCTGAAGAATAAATCATGCTTTCTAGCTTCAATAAAATCCTCTTTAACCATCCATGTCTGATGATTCCCAACTCAATAGGTATATCTGGCCATAAATCCCTTACCTCAAACACAAATTCGCTGCGCTTCACCTTAGCAAGAAGCATACCTATCAACCCAATTGTCAAAGGGGTCGAGGAAGCATAAACAACGTCTACCCCTTTCTCCTTCACCCCAATGAAAAAACTTTTATACATATAATGAACAAACGATAATAATCTTTTCAGGTAACTATATTCTTGTTTATATTTAGTTTTGGTTGAGATGATCTTTATTCCCTCACGCGAATCTACGGATTTTCCGGTGATGATGGTGACTTTATTATTTTTAGAGACTAAAAATTTAGCTATTTCATAAGATCGGGTACTGCCTTTATCGATATTGAAATATTGATGCAAATAAAGAATCTTCACTTTTTCACTTCCTCTTTTACCCAATGTGATTCAATTTGACTTACAGAGTAATGCTTTCCCTATTGCATTCACCCCAGAAAACAAATGTAACACTTAATATAGGTGAGGCATGTCCCTATTTTAGAATGGGGCGTTTTAACTTTGAAACGCACTAACATCTTGTACTGCCATTCCTTACACCTGCTTTTTCATCACATTAGGTTTGTTCCAGTCAAGGAAGGCCGAGATGGCAATCCAGTCATCCAGGCGGTTATAAACCGTTTTGTCTTGTACATGGATTTCAGGCCCAACTTCGGTCAATATGTTATCCCTTTCAATACCGTTATTTTTCATGTTCAAAGAAGTGATGGCATAGTCATTTGCAGGCAGATATTCCTGTTATTTCATATAATCGCTTCATCTGAATACTCCCATATCTTTTATTCATTTTTTTACAGTTGTTTTGCATATTCCAGGGCAGAAACCAGGACACACTAGTTGACTAAAAAAGAGGGGGGCATATCTAATGTTACAAGGGATTCGAGATGTGCATTTCTCAATATCAACATAAGATGTGCTAATCTTGGAACAGTCGCTTAAACGTATAGTTCCTTCGACAATTTTCCCATACAAAAAACTTCAATTATAAAGGGGATAAACCGGATTATGTTTGGGGCACTTTTGAAAAGTGATGGCCGTTTGAAGCGTGCTTTATTCTAAGAAGGACTGTTTCCGGCGATTACAAAGGGGACGTGTCATTCAAAAGAAAAAGCCTTTCCCCGATGTTGGCCGGGAAAAGGCTGAAGCTTGATGTACTCTTTTTATGCCTAATTGAAAAAGGTATGTGTTTTTTTTATTTCTTCCGCCAAAAAAGGAGGATATCCAACTTGTCGTCAAATATCCTCCTATAGTTCATTGATTCATTTGATCAAGAAAATCACCCAGAAGATCGTCAAGATTTTCCTCCACAGGTTCGGGTTCTTCAACTTGTTGTTCCGATTCACCCAAATCATTCCAATCGAAGTCATCCAAATCTTTCTTAGGCAGATCTTCCTGAATCTCCTCAACTTCCTTTTCTTCAGGCTCGGCCTGCACATACAATTCCTCATTCAGTACATTATTGTTCAAAGAGGCAAGCAAGGCCGTAGCGCGTAAAGGATCGGATAAAAGGTGATACATAATCGTTCCAAGCATAGCTTCTGAGTGGGAATGCTTGAGCCAGTCACGCTGAGATTTGCTAAGCTTGTTCGGCATGGGCAGGGCAATCATTTCCCGTTCCTGATGGGTCGATTGTCCGATTCCATCGAGAACATACTCGGCAATTTTACTGGAAAAATTCCTTCTTTCCGTTTCCTTCAATTTCTGCAGCTGCCTTAACGTATAATCTGATACATCCGAAGGGATACGAAAAGTGATGGCTTGTCCTCTTTTGATTTCAGAAGAAGCTGTTTTTTTCATTCTCTCACCTATTTAACAGCACCTGATCTTTGTTCTTTCTTCTTTTGGTGGGATTGCTGCTGTTCCTTTGAATTCCGGCGATTAAAATCCGAAATCAATTTATAATAGGCGTTGGCCATCATCCAAACGCTTTCCCGTTCATCTTCGAAAAAGTCTATATTGTAGCCATCGAAATTTTGATTCAATGTTTTCAAGTAGTCTTTCAGGACAATCGATCCCCCGCCTACAAAATAGCAGATTTCCGTTTGTGAATTTTTTTGCCATACGTTGCGCAGATGGCGATATTGCTTTTTGGCCAGTTCTCCCAAAATACGGTCAACGATATCATGGACGCTTGTCCGGCTTCCGCGAACCATAATATGGTTGCGATCATTTTTCTTCGTGATGATTTCGACGACATCGCGCCTGCTATCCAGCTCGACACCATGTTTCTTCCTGATTTCCTCACGAATTGATTCAAGGGCTTCAGCTACTCCCAAATTGAATCCTTGTGCTTTATCATCGTCTACTTTACGATTTTTAATGACCGCGATATCTGTCGATAGTCCACCGATATCCTGAATGAGGATTCTTCTATCGATCAATTCACGGTTAATGATATTCAAATCATTGTCCATAACCAAATTTATGTATGCTGCGAAGCCTTCTGGATAGACTTTCACTTCATCAAATTTGATATTAACCTTAATACCTTGGTATTTAGGTGTAATTAAAAATTCTACTTGGTGAACGGATCCCAGTAGCTTCGAACGGTACCCAACGTCTTTCCCTTCCTTAACTTCCCGAAGAGGTAGACCTGTGCCCAGCGTATAATTCGCTTCGACAACGTTATTTACTTTTTTGAACTTATCATTATTCCCTTGCTTGGCAGCATCCAATGCAATAGCCGCAAAAAGCATGACTAATGTTTGGTCTTCCTCTGATTTACTGCTCCCCAAATCTAGTTCTGTTGGGTTATCACTTTTTGTCGCTAAATTTCCGACACGATAGATGGCATTATTGTCTTGCAATGCTGGTGAATGGACTCTAATATGTAACCCTTCCAATGGGTTTTTTTCATCGAGTTCTTCGATTCCTATGACCGGACGATCTTCAATGTCTTTTGCAATGACATTTGGTATATATAGTTCAGACTCTAGCTTTCCAAAAATAGCTTTAATTGCATCATTTCCTACGTCTATTGCTGCGATTCTAGAACTCATCTAAAAACATCCCCTTTTTCATAAAAAAATTTAGGTGGAGCACTCTATTAAGCATAGAAAAGGTTTCTATATTAGTCAATGCTTCATAAGTTGTAGCTATATTTGTCGAATTGTTTTCAAATTGTTTACAATAGGAACAAATATGTATACACCTTATATGTAGCCATGTGTACGTATTTGTAATCATGCATACATATTTGTGTACAATGCATCTATTTTTGTTTACATGTATACATAATTGCAAACAAACCAAATAATGTATTTTTTTAATCTTTCTCCTTACAAAATAAGCGTATAAATAGGTTATTTGAGTATGGTAATAAATGTACAATTCAGGTATTCAAATGACTAAAAAAAATACAGACCTCCCCGATTTCCGGAACCGAATTGGCGCAGTGAGTTAACATCCCCTTCTTTTTCCAAACTAGATAAAGACATAACCACTGATGTCTTAATAGTGGGCGGCGGAATTACCGGAATCATATCTGCTTATCTACTAGCCAAGCAAGGTGTGAAAGCCACATTCATTGAGGCAGATGAGACCCTTATTGGAACAACAGGCCACACAACCGCAAAATCACGGTGCAGCACGGCTGGATTTACGACCAATCTATTACTGATCACAATGAGGAATAGGCCAGACTATACTATATGAGGCCAACACTGAAGGAACGGAGATATCAAAGGATTGATAGAAGAACATTCTATTGAATGTACAAGATGCTTATGTATACGCAAATACTAATGTTTGGTCCTCCTCTGATTTACTGCTCCCCAAATCTAGTTCTGTTGGGTTTTCACTTTTTGTCGCTAAGTTTCCGACATGATAAATGGCATTATTGCCTTGCAAGGCTGGTGAATGGACTCTAATATGTATCCCTTCCAAGGTTTTTTACATCGAGTTCTTCGATTCCTATGACTGGCCGATCTTCATGTCTTTTGCAATGACATTTGGCAAATATAGTTTTAATTGCTTCATTTCCTACGTCTACTGCTGCGATTCTAGAACTCATCTAAAAACATCCCCTTTTTCATAGAAAAAATTAGGTGGAGCACTCTCAATAGTCGATGCTTCATTAGCTGTAGCTTTACTTTCATTTGTCGAATTGTATTCATTTTGTATACATTAGGAGCAAGCATGTATACACCTTATATATAGCCATGTGTACGTGTTTGTAAACATGTATACATATTTGTGTACAATTCATCTGTTTTTGTTTACATGTATACATATTTGTAAACAAACCAAATAATGTAATTTTTTAATCTTTCTTCTTACAAAAATAAGCGTATAAATAGCGGATTTGGGTATGGTAATAAATGGACAATTCAACTAATGAACTGTATGGAGGTATTCAAATGACTGAAAAAAATACAGACCTTCCCCGATTTCCGGAACCGTATTGGCGCAGTGAGTTAACTTTCCCTTCTTTTTCTAAACTAGATACAGACATAACCACTGATGTCTTAATAGTGGGCGGCGGAATTACCGGAATCACATCCGCTTATCTACTAGCTAAACAAGGGGTTAAAGTCACACTGATTGAAGCAGGCGAAATCCTTACTGGAACGACAGGACACACTACGGCAAAAATCACGGCTCAGCATGGCTTGATTTATGACCAGTTGATCACTGACCATGGTGTCGAGAAGGCCAAACTTTATTATGAAGCCAACGCAGATGGAATGAAGCTGATCAAAGACTTGGTAGAAGAACATTCCATTGATTGTAATTTGACTGCACAGGATGCCTATGTGTACGCAAATACTGAGGAATATAAAAGCAAAATTCAAAATGAATTGAAAGCCTATCAAAAGCTCGGCATTCGCGGGGATTATGCGGAGAATATCCCTTTCTCCATTCCTTGTAAAGCTGCTGTGATAATGAAAGATCAAGCACAGTTTCATCCGTTAAAATACTTGACTGCCCTCATTTCGACCATTCTCGAGAGCGGTGGCACCATTTATGAACGGACAACGGCAATGAAGATCGAAGACGGCGATCCACCGACCGTTCAGACCGATACTGGACATACAATCAAAAGCAATCAGGTCATCGTTGCCTCCCACTTCCCCTTTAATGATGAAAAGGGCTTATACTTTGCCCGTGTTCATGTAAGTAGGTCCTATGTGCTTGGCATCAAGACTGAACAGGAGTATCCAGGCGGGATGTATTACAGTGCCGACAGCCCTAGCCGCTCCCTTCGCTATACCGAATTGGACAATGGGGAAAAACTTATACTTGTTGGCGGAGATGGCCATAAAACAGGCCAGGGAATCTCGACGATCGAGCATTATGAAGCACTGAAGGACTTCAGTGCCCAGTATTTCGATGTGAAAGACATTCCCTACCGCTGGTCGGCACAGGATATTGTGACACCAGATAATATCCCCTTCGTCGGTCCAGTGACATCCAATCAGCAAAACGTCCTGATAGCTACCGGCTATGCGAAATGGGGAATGACGAACGGATCGATTGCCGCCAAGATCTTAACTGACCGGATTTTACAAAGAGATAACCGGTATGCGGAATTGTATGATCCTGCCCGTTTAAAAGGCGTGAAGAATATTCTTCAAGATAATGCTGATGTGGCGAAGCATCTGATCAAAGGCAAATTGGCTGTCAATCATAAAACGCCGGAAGACATAGGAATTGATGAAGGAGCAATCGTGAAGGTGAATGGAGACAAAGCTGGGTGTTACCGTGATCATGATGGCCAGCTTCATATCGTTGATTCCACATGTACACACATGGGGTGTGAAGTTGCCTGGAATAGCGGCGACCGTACTTGGGATTGCCCATGCCATGGCTCCCGCTACTCCATCGCTGGTGAAGTGTTGAATGGCCCTGCTGTCGAACCATTGAAGAAAATTCGCTGACTGCCAATTTGTGATTTTATCTAATAGTCGACTGGGCCCGCCGTTTTCCTTATACTGAAGTTACTGCATGGTTGAATGGCTGCAAATAACTCTGAAAAGGATTGAATTGAACATGAACGGTAAAAACCGGAAAGATATTACCCCAGGTGCCTCTGTGGACATTGTACTTAAAGCAGATCAACGCACCGGAAAACTGACAAGCGGCACTGTAAAGGATATTTTAACCAACTCCAGCACCCACCCTCATGGTATTAAAGTAAGATTGACTGATGGCCAGGTGGGCAGGGTTCAAGTCATTCATAAGTAATGTGCACTCGGTCCAGGCCGAGTGTTTTTTTTGTGATTGTTCGATGAATTAATGACAAAGGGGATATTTCAATCATGTTTCCCGTTCATAATTCGTACAATAGGGGTGAGATTATCTCTTTAAAAAGGCTGGTGTCAAAATGAATCAAGAATACAATGCCCCCGAAAGGGATTATTACCGCAACGATGAACATACATTGAAGGTTTCCGGCTCAGAGACGCTATCTGCCGCTCCGGATCAAGCCACAATCACCTTAGGAGTCATAACAGAGGATAAGGACCCGCAAAAGGCCCAGCAAGCCAATTCCCAAGCAATCGCAAATGTCATCGCATCACTTAAATCCGCAGGCATTCCCGAAGAGCAATTGAAAACGAGTGATTACAGAATCGATCCGCAATATGATTATATTGACGGAAAGGAATTATTCAAGAACTACAAAGTCCAGCACATCATACAAGCCCAAACGACCGACATCGAAAAAATAGGCAGCATAATCGACACGGCTGTCAGAAGCGGCGCCAATTCAATCACCAGCATCCGCTTCTCTTTATCCAATCCAGAAGCATACTATAACCAGGCACTTTCTCTCGCTTTAAAAAATGCATATGAAAAAGCACTCTCCATGGCTCGAACACTGGGAATCTCATTGAACCCAGTCCCTAATAAGGTTGAAGAGCTATCCGAAACGGCAACCCCAATGCTTTATCAAACAAGTACCTTTTCAAAAATGGCGACTACCCCGATTCAGCCTGGTGAATTGAACATCACTGCCTCAGTAAGGGTGGAATACACGTACTAGCACTCACTACATTCCATCCTAAAAACCCCCCCTTGGCAAACCCAAAGGGGGATTCAGACTGTAGGCATATTAGAGAAAAACCAGTTTACTTTCAAAAAAGTTTCAGCTGATTTCAGAAATCCGCTCCCTTTCCGCCGACTGTCTGCCAAGCCTCCTCGCCGACAAGCGTCTCCGGTGTCTCGGCTAGCCAGTTATTCGGCAGGAGTGTCGCAAATTTCTTCAATCTAGTGAAGGTTTCATTCGTATAATCAAGTAAGAAGCATGACGGATAATTCAGTATTCTAATATAATCATGGTACGAGGATGGAGCATTCCGGCCCTCCTTTTGTCGCAAACGGAACCCCCCTTGGTAGCCCATAGGGGGGTTTTTCACTTTAAAAGACTACCGTTTTATTTTCATGAACAATGACGCGGTCCTCCAAATGCCATTTAACGGCACGTGCCAGCACCCTGCGTTCAGCTGAACGACCGATTTTCTTCATATCCCCGGCAGAATCACGATGGTCAACACGTTCAATATCCTGCTCGATGATTGGACCTTCATCCAAATCATTCGTCACATAATGAGAAGTCGCCCCAATCAGCTTAACACCTCTGTCATAAGCTCGTTCATAAGGCCGTGCTCCAATGAAGGCAGGTAAAAATGAATGATGGATGTTGATGATTCTGTTCGGATGGGCCGCTACGAAATCCGGCGTCAATATCTGCATATACCTCGCCAATACAATAAGGTCCACTTTGAATTCTTCCAGAAGTCCAAGCTGTTTAGTCTCCACTTCCTTACGTATATCCTTATTGGCAGGAATATAATAAAACGGGATGCCCATCGATTCGACAATTTCCCTCGTATCCTCATGATTGCTGATGACCAGCGCAATATCAGCCAATAAATCCCCGCTTTGCCACTCCCATAGCAATTCCAGAAGGCAATGAGGCTCCTTCGAAACGAAGATGGCCGTCCTCTTCAGATCACTGACATGGTTAAATGTCCATTGCATCGAGAATGCTGTCGAAACCTCCTGGAATGCCCGTTGCATATCCTCTGCCTTATCCTTCAATCCTGGACAATCGAATTCGATCCTGGTGAAAAAGGTTCCGCCCTCAGGATTCATCGAATACTGACTCAATTCAACAATATTTGCATCATATTCTTTAAGAAAAGCCGTAACTGTCGAAACAATTCCTGGCTGGTCCGGACATTTTATAATCAAACGGCCTCTATCTTGATTTCTTTCGCGAAATTCCTGTAACTGCTCTTGCACAAAGTTGCTCACCATTTTCCCAACTGCCCTTCTTCTATTTTGCTATATTATACTTCAATTCATGGCCAAAATTAAAGTCAGTCAATCAATTCGGGATTGAATGCAAAGACCCCCCTACTTTAATAGGGGGGGCAGTAATCGCAAAAATGACTAATATTGAAACGAGGTGTCTCAGTTTAGAGATACTTTTTTATTTTATTATTTATTTCGTTTTTTCACCTAGACTTGCCGCTAGAGATAAAAAGATATAAGGGAGTACTTATAGTTAGAGCGTTTAATTTTATAGTAACTACAATTAACGCAAAGTAACTAAATAGACAATCCCTAAAATAATTAACAGTAAAAAAATATAACCTGGATCAAATATCGCTTGATTGGAACTGCTAAACATATGAAATCACCTCTTATTTCAAATAAAAATTAATGTAGCCCTACTACTCTGGGTTACATTTGTTTTTATAGGTTAATGCTAGCGATAAATCTGGTCGCCAAGGTACTAAGTTCCAAGGTGACTTGTAAATTGTTAATAAATTTACAGCATGACAAATGAATTGATCTTTAATTCTTCCTTCTTTTGAACTTGATACATGGGATTTAAATGATGCATCAGCTTTTAATTCAGCCCGAATTGTAATAATTTAATCGTATATAAAAGTAAATTGTTTAAAGTTCCAACATTGGAACAATGGGTTTCATTTTTGAGTAAATAAGGAGAAAGGGATGATATGAAATAAGGGTATTTTATTCCAAGAGTCACTAGTTCTACTTTAGTAACACTTGCAAAATCAAATGGAGTTTCCTTTTTATAAAGCTATCCTCTATTCATATTTCATAGGTTTTAATCGCGGAAAAGTCGGCCTGATCACGGTCGACTTTTTTATATTGGATTGTTTTGCTTAATAAATAAGGATTCCCGAAGATCTTTTACTAACGTTTTAGTCAAGCTAAAAAAGTAGAAGTGACCTAGATATGAGAATGAAAAGAAACCATCAGTTCTCATCCTCTATTAATAGGCACTATCATTCTTCCAATAAATAACTTGTGAATTTAAAGGAAATGAAGGCAAAGGCCGAGAACCTTTATGAAATGCATAGTGAAGGGGGATTCTTGAATGAAATGTCGGTATGATTTGGACTACCTTTTTTATTTCAGTTTTATTTTCCCTAGTTAATAAGGTTATTCACTGCTTTATAAGGGTATAGACCATTCTATTAGTTTTTTCAAAGGGGGAAATGAAATTATCATGAAATCATCAGTTACATTCATTGTATCCATTCTGGCTGTTCTTGGCCTTCTGTCCGGCTGTGCTGAAAAGGACCAGCTGGAGGATGGGAGTAAGCTGATCAATGAGGACCAGTTTGTTTTCGCTGCCTCAGGCGAATTCAAGCCATTCAGTTATGTTAATGATGACATGACTGTAACCGGGTTTGATATTGAAGTCGGCGATGCAATAGCAAAGGAACTGGATCTGGAGCCAGTACCTAAACGGATAAAATTCAAAGGTATTGTGGAAGGTGTTAAAACCGGTCGGGCAGATGCCGCGGTTGCCAGTCATACAATCAATGAACAACGAAGTAAACATGTTGCCTTCTCGACCCCTTATTACTACTCAGGTCCTCAAATTTTCGTCCGTTCGGATAGTGATATTAAAACGGTTGAAGATTTAAAGGGTAAGGAAGTTGCGGCTTCTAAAGGCTCTACGTACGCAACCACAGCAGAAAAATATACAACCAATGTAAAAACCTATGACAGTGATATCACCGCCCTGAAAGCATTGAGCGGAGGACGACATGATGCCGTCATCACCGACTTCGTAACCGGCAAGGAAGCGACCAAGGAAGGTTTCGACATCGAAGGAAGGCAATTGATCGAACGAAGCGAGCAGGCCATCGTACTGCCTAACGACAACCCTCAGCTGCTTGCACGCATCAACGAAGCACTTGAAAACCTCCGGGAAGATGGAACTCTTGCGAAAATCAGCAAAAAATACTTTGGTGAGGACATCACAACTAAGCCTGAATAAAGATTGATAGAAAGGGAGTCATTACATTGCCAAGTTTTTCACATTTTTTTGATACATTATTTAGCTCCTCGGACGTATTCATCCGAGCCATGCTCCTCACATTGGAACTGACGGTAGTCTCCATATTGGTAGGTATCGTCATCGGGTTGCTTTTTGCACTTTTAAAAATATCCAATATAAAAATTCTTGCATGGATTTCAGATACATATGTATTCCTGGTACGTGGAACACCTTTAATCGTACAGATATTCATACTCTATTTCGGTATCAGCAATCTCTTCTTACTGCCGGACTTCTGGGCGGCGTCACTTGCCCTGGCCTTCCATAATGGAGCTTATATCTCAGAGATTCTACGTGGTACGATTCAATCCATCGACAAAGGTCAAATGGAGGCCGGACGCTCCCTTGGCATGAGCAATTCGCTTACCTTAAGGAGAATCATCTTGCCTCAAGCCTTCCGCCGCGCATTGCCGCCGCTTGGCAACCAATTCATCATCGGGCTCAAGGATTCTTCACTGGCAGCCTTCATATCCATGAATGAGCTGTTTAATGTGGCGACTACGTTAGGCTCGAATAATTTCGATGAAATGACTTATTTATTGATTGTAGCAGTCTACTACTTGATTCTAGTGGCTTTCCTGACCATTATCGTCAATTTATTCGAAAAGAAACTGTCCATTAGTGATCGATAGGGGGAATTGAAATGGAACAAAAAGAAATGATTCGGATAAGAAATTTAAATAAATCGTATGGAAACCTGCATGTACTTAAAGATATTGATATGAAGGTACTTGATAGCGATGTTGTCTGCCTGATCGGACCAAGCGGTTCCGGAAAAAGCACCCTGCTCCGCTGTTTGAACTATTTAGAGAAGAAAGACAGCGGCCAAATCCTCATTGAAGGAACGGAAATCAATCCGGGTACCCATGATATTAATAAAATCCGCGAGAAGGTCGGAATGGTATTTCAGCATTTCTACCTCTTTCCTCATATGACCGTACTGGAAAATGTCATCGAAGCACCGACACACGTCAAAAAGGTCCCTAAGGCCCAAGCAATTGAAGAAGCAAAGGCATTGCTTGCAAAAGTCGGCTTATCGGATAAAGCGGATGTTTATCCAAGTAAGCTCTCAGGTGGCCAGAAACAGCGTGTTGCCATAGCCCGCGCCCTTGCCATGAAGCCTGATATCCTGCTCTTTGATGAGCCTACCTCGGCTCTGGATCCCGAACTTGTCGGTGAAGTTCTTGCCACGATGAAGGAGCTTGCCTTGGAAGGGATGACAATGGTAGTCGTTACACATGAAATGAGCTTTGCACGTGAGGTCGGGGATTGGATTGTCTTCATGCATAATGGGAGGGTTGTCGAAAGCGGACCGCCAAAAGAATTCTTCACCAATCCAAAAGAAGAACGTACAAAAGAATTTTTGCAAACGACAGTTTTTTAATCTTAAATCTGTCTGCATTAAAAGCAATACAGGCGTGAATTCCTGTGTTGCTTTTTTTGAATGAAAAAGGATTCATTGGTTTCTTTACTATCCATTTAGGTCGTACCCTAAATTACATGATCAAAGTCTCAGGGATATTTCGGCTTTGATTGTACAAACTAAATACTTGATGAATTGTTTCAGATAAACCGTGATTCCGGCTCGAACATGGAAAAATATCTGTATTTATGGTATATATACAGGAAGTATATAAATGAAAGAGGTCGAATTCAGTTGGAAAATAACTCTTCGAATTTTATTAAAAATATTATAAAAGATGACCTAGAGTCCGGAAAACATGATCATGTCATCACCCGCTTCCCTCCTGAGCCGAACGGATATTTACATATCGGGCATGCCAAATCAATCATTTTGAATTTTGGGGTGGCTGATGATTTCAATGGGAAAACCAACCTTCGTTTCGATGATACGAATCCATTGAAAGAGGATATTGAGTTCGTCAACTCCATCAAGGAAGATGTAAAATGGCTCGGTTACGACTGGGATAACCTTTTCTTCGCTTCCGACTATTTTGATGAAATGTACAAAAGAGCTGTGCTGCTCATCAATAAAGGGCTGGCATATGTGGACGACCTTAATGCCGACCAAATCCGTGAATATCGCGGAACGCTGACAGAGCCGGGGAAAGACAGCCCATACCGCAATAGAACCGTTGAGGAAAATCTTGAACTATTTGAAAAGATGCGCAGCGGCGAATTCGAAAACGGCGCAAAAGTATTGCGTGCAAAAATCGATATGAGCTCGCCTAACATTAATTTGCGTGATCCCGTCATATACCGTATCTCCCATACGGAACACCATAATACCGGCAACAAATGGTGCATCTACCCAATGTATGCCTTCGCCCACCCGATTGAAGATGCCATCGAGGGAGTCACACACTCCATTTGTACGCTTGAGTTCGAAGATCAACGCCCTCTTTATGACTGGATCGTTGAGAATTGTGAAATGGAAAGCAAACCGAAGCAATATGAATTTGGCCGTCTTAACCTGACCAATACAGTAATGAGCAAACGAAAACTGAAGCAGCTTGTCGATGAGGGCTTCGTGGACGGCTGGGACGACCCGAGGATGCCTACTGTTTCAGGCTTGAGGAGACGCGGGTATACACCCGAAGCGATTCGTGCATTCTGCCAAGAGATAGGTGTCGCCAAAACAAGCGGTGTCGTGGACTCTCAAATGCTTGATCATTTCGTACGGGAAGACTTAAAGCTGAAGGCTCCACGGACAATGGCCATCCTGAACCCGCTTAAAGTGGTCATCACCAACTATCCGGAAGGCGAGATAGAGTGGCTGGATGCCGAGGTCAATCCGGAAGTTCCGGAAATGGGCACACGCCAAATCCCGTTTTCACGTGAAATTTATATCGAACAGGACGATTTCATGGAAAACCCGCCGAAAAAGTATTTCCGACTTTTCCCGGGCAATGAAGTCCGTTTGAAACATGCTTATTTCATTAAATGTGAAGAAGTGATAAAGGACGACGCCGGTAACGTCATTGAACTTCGCTGCACATACGATATTGAAACGAAAAGCGGATCGGGCTTCACTGGCCGTAAAGTGAAAGGTACGTTGCACTGGGTCGAAGCTTCACAAGCGGTTTCAGCAGAATTCCGCAACTTTCAGCCGTTAATCTTGGATAAGGAAAATGATGAAGAGGAAGAAAAATCATTCCTGGACCGGGTAAATCCTGACTCTATCGAAATTCTACAAGGATTTGTCGAGCCTAATATGAAAGATGCTAAGCCTCAGGATAAATTCCAATTCTTCAGGCATGGCTATTATAATGTTGATTCAAAACTCACTGCTGCCGATCACTTGGTCTTCAACCAAATCGTTGGGTTGAAAAGTTCATTCAAGTTATAGAATCACGAAAAAGAACCAGATTCCTAGCGGATCTGGTTCTTTTTCATTTTCTGCACCCTTATATCATTTTTTCTCGTATAGCTTGATCCCTTGCTTGGAAAGGGCCTGTTTAAGAGTACTATGTGTCGAAACCTGACTAAAATCAAGACCTAACTGAATCGATGTCTGGGCCACCTCAGGACGAATCCCGGAAATGGTCGATTGAATGCCTAACAGGTTCAGGGTACTTATCAATTGATAGATCTGTTGGGCAACCATCGTATCTAAAAGGGATACCCCCGATAAATCGATGAATAAGTGTGTGATATTTTTACTAATGCATTTGCTTGGAGTCCCATTCAAAATTTCCTTTGCCCGATATGTATCGATTTCACCGATTAACGGCAATACCGCAATGGCATCAACAATGGGAATGACAGGTGCGCCCAGTTCATTAATCAGCTCCTGTTGAGCAAGGAGCCGTTCTTTTGTCAAAAGGTAATACTGCTCAGTGAACTCACGGTTCAATTGATCGAAGGCACGATTAATAAGCCCGCTCCACCGGATGATTGTATCCTTCGTTATCTTTGTATCCATCAGCATATAATCAGTGATGAAGGTCCAATATGTTTCGCGAACCTTATTAAGCGCTTCCAACACTTCGTAAATAGGGGTGTCCGATTCAACCCTGCTCTTCGCAACAAGTGTGGCCCACTGCTCCATCGTTTCAATAAAAGCAGTTTTATCTTCAAGTAAAGCACTGGTCACTGTCTTGATCGTCAATGTATTCTGTTCCCTAAGCAGCTTTTCAATTTCCTCATTAGAATCTATAGAATAGATGGATCCAGACTGCTTTTCTCTTAAAGCTAGCCAGTTTTCCGTAATCTTGGATGAGTTATCAAGGATATATCGATATAAATGTTCATCTATTTTATCCATTTGTGTTCCCCTATCTCCCTAGTTATTTCATTTTAAAAAGTAATAATAAGTCTCCATATCCCTCTTTCTCCATTTCATTTCTAGGAATGAATCGAAGGGCAGCAGAGTTTATGCAATATCTCGTGCCTTTAGGACTTGGGCCATCAGGAAAAACATGTCCAAGGTGGGAATCGGCATCCCTGCTGCGCACCTCGGTCCGGGTCATTCGGTGGCTGAGATCCATTTTTTCATTGACACTTGCCGACATGATGGGCTTCGTGAAGCTTGGCCACCCGCAACCGCTATCATATTTATTCCGCGAACTGAATAGGGGCTCCCCAGAAACGACATCCACATAAATGCCTTCTTCAAAGTGATCCCAATAGGCATTATCGAAAGGCGGCTCCGTGCCATTTTCCTGGGTGACATGAAACTGACTCTCCGTTAAGGTCTTTCTGAGGTGTGCATTATCCTTAGGCCAATTTTCTTTAATGAAAGCATCCCGTCCTGAGCCTTTACGGTACAATGCATAGCGAAATTGGTTTTTCCGATAGAATTCTTGATGATATTCCTCAGCGGCGTAAAATTTCCCCGAGGGTAGAATACCCGTAACAATAGGTTTCCTAAACCTCCCGCTCATCATTAAATCTTCCTTCGATTGTTCTGCCTCCTGTTTCTGACGTTCATTAAGATAGAAAATGGCTGCCTTGTATTGCTTTCCCCTATCCGAGAACTGTCCATCGTCATCCGTAGGATCAATTTGGCGCCAAAATATCTCCAATAACGTTTTATAGGAAATGATTGTTGGATCGAATACCACTTGAACCGCTTCAACATGATCGGTCGAACCGGCAATCACTTGTTTATAACTAGGTGCGGCAAATTTGCCGCCTGTATAACCTGATGTCACTGAAATAATACCATCCATTTCATCAAAGGGAGCAACCATGCACCAAAAGCAGCCTCCTGCGAAGATAGCTGTTTCTTTTCCATCCATCGTCATCTTAAAAATCCCCTTTCACGCCTGTCATTTTATGTATTATATACCAGCAAGCCAAACACCTTCAAATTCAAAATTGTTTCTATCTTTGCTGTATATATAAAAGAGGCACTTAGGAGTAAACCCAAGTGCCCTTTTATGTTAGATCTGTTATTTAAAGTATCACACTTACAATGATCGCCGATAGGATGCTGACAAGAGTCGCACCGTAAAGCAGCTTCAAGCCGAAACGGGCTACAACATTTCCCTGTTTTTCATGAAGTCCTTTGACTGCACCGGCAATGATTCCAATTGATGAGAAATTAGCGAATGAAACCAAGAAAACCGAAACGATCCCTATCGTTCTTTCGCTCAAGGCTGCTGATGCGTCGCCTAAGCTTAGCATGGCAACGAATTCATTGGTTACCAGCTTCGTCGCCATGATTCCGCCAGCAGTCACGGTTTCTGAAATCGGTATACCCATGATAAAGGCAAACGGTGCAAAGATATACCCCATGATGTCTTGGAAGCTGATGCCGAAGATCATGTCGAATACACTGTTGATCCCTGCGATTAAGGCAACGAAACCAATTAACATCGCTGCTACAGTGATGGCAACCTTAAATCCATCCATGATATATTCCCCAAGCATTTCGAAGAAAGACTGCTTCTCTGCCCCTTCTTCAACAGGGAGAATATCCTCTTCATCCGTTACGGTATAAGGATTGATAATGGATGCGATGATAAATCCGCCAAACATGTTGATAACAATTGCCGTCACAACGTACTTTGGTTCAATCATCGTCATATAAGCGCCGACGATCGACATCGATACAGTTGACATGGCTGATGCACAAAGCGTATACATGCGAGATGGCGGAATGGCACCGAGTTGTTTTTTCAAGGTTATGAAAACCTCGGATTGGCCCACTATTGCTGATGCAACCGCATTGTAAGATTCCAATTTACCCATTCCATTCACCTTACTAAGAAGGAATCCAATCCACTTCATGATGAACGGAAGGATCTTGAAGTGCTGTAA
This sequence comes from Peribacillus sp. Aquil_B1, assembly GCF_022603275.1. Classification (NCBI taxonomy): domain Bacteria; kingdom Bacillati; phylum Bacillota; class Bacilli; order Caryophanales; family Bacillaceae; genus Peribacillus; species Peribacillus sp. Aquil_B1. The sequence goes on from NZ_JAKXEE010000003.1 coordinate 561,736, forward strand.
AATCCCGATTAAAGCTGAGATGAATACGATAGGAAGAAGAACATTTAAAAAGAAGGGCGATGCTCCTTCGTTTACAATCCCGCCAAATACAAAGGTGATCCCTTCATTTGCCCATTCTAAAAGTTTTCCGAAACCATCGGCAATCGAATTGATGATCACTAAACCAAACTTCGTGTTTAATAATAAATAAGTTAAAATAAGCTGAATGACCACCATGAGGATGATCGGTTTAATTTTAACTTTCTTCCGGTCACTGCTGGCTAAGATAGCTAGTCCAAAAACAATAAGCAGTCCTAAAATTGCAATCAGAAATTTCATTTATTCTGCCTCCACTAAGGGTGAATTTAATGTTCGTGCATTAATAGTAGGATACCCTCAAATAATTTATGCAAACGTTTTCTCTTTCATCCAAAATACATGTACGTACCTCTCCAGAAGTCTATATTAAACTAATATTTTTTTTAGTGCAATTATTATTTCCCTTTTTAAAATAACAATTAGTGACAATAATGGGTTTCGTGAATAAAAAAAGAAGGCTCCCCTTCGAAAGGGACCTTCTCTTGCCTCAAATAATATCGACTATTCAGGCAGCTGTTTTTCTGGATATCACCGTTGTCGCTAATCCAGCGACTCCAATTACAAAGATGATGATGGATGCGGCCAAGCCACCTGCCCCTTGATAAAAGTCGATGAATTTACCTGCAAAAGAGTCTCTGCCTTGGAAACCGCCGCCGCTTGGCATTTCTCCTGGAGTCCCGGAACCATTTGGCCCCCCTTGTGGAGTGCCCTGCGTATCATTAGTTGCCGTTTCCGTCGATGAATCATCTGTCGCCGTACTGCTATTAGCCGATTCTTCCGTATCATCCGATTCTGTTGAATTGCTGCGGTCGGCAGGCTGACCCATCACCGCTTGTCGGTTCATGGGTTCATTGCCGCTGCCATCCACATACATCATGATCCCGATGACTGCTTGGGCCATTAAGAGGACCGAAACCAATATTCCAACCAGAAAGTGTAACCTACCAAGTCTTTTCATCAATATTCTCCTCCGAAAATAAATGTATTTATAAGATGATTATCTAAAAAGACCCTTAATTTTTCCTTAAGCAGCAAGGAAGAAAGTAAGGGTCTTTTTCGTATTGGATGGCAGCTAATTTTTCCTTTGATTTCTCGGAAAAGTGATTTCAAAACGGGTCCGTTCATTCTGCTCACTTGTAACCTTGATGTTCCCTTGATGGGTGTTTACAATCCATTTGGCTATGGATAGACCTAAGCCAGAGCCTTCATTTGCCGAACGGGATTGCTCGACTTGGTAAAAACGGTTAAAAATCAAGGGGAGTTCTTCCTGCGGGATGCCTACTCCATTATCCTCTACAGTAAGAATGATGGATGAAGCATTCTTGATGCAGGATAGGGAAATTTCCCCGCCTTCCTCGGTGAATTTCATGGCATTATCCACCAAGATCACCAATAGCTGATGAATTCTCTCTTTATCCCCATGAAACACCACCTGTTCGGGAGCATGGCTAATGATTGATTTCTCTTGAAAAGAAGCGATATCCGTATACTGTTCCACGATATCCATAAGTAAGTCATCAAGGAAAAAGTTCGATTTCTTAACTTCCATTTGATTCGAATCCGTTCTGGTCAAGGTTAAAAGTCCGTTAACAAGCTTATTCAATCGGCGGACTTCTTTCGAAATGATGGATATATCAACTGCTTTTTCCTCGATTGTCGCGTTAGGTGATTGAAATAGCAAATCAGCCCGCGATTGAATGACAGCAAGCGGCGTTCGAATTTCATGTGAAGCATCCGAGACAAACTGCTGCTGCTGATCCCAGGATTTCTTGACCGGAATCAAAGCCCGTCCTGCCAGAAGATAGCCAGCGCCCACCGCCACTAAACTTCCAATTCCTCCACCAACAAACAATATGAGCAGCAAGCGATCGAGCATTTCCTTTTCTGTATCCACATTCCTGATGAATTGTACGGCCATCTCTCCATACCCCGTATCGACCTGGGTGGAAAGGGCCCGATACGTGTATCCATTCACTGATATTTCTTCAATGTCATCAAAAGTTTTAGGGAAGAATTTTTGTTCATTGACCTTAAAAAAATGGTCTACACTCAGTCTTGGCTCAATGATCGTATCATCCGGTCCCCAAACGATGACGCTTGGCCCCGGTCCTAAGAGAAACTCACCTTGCGGACGTCCGCCTGGCATGCCGCCATTATTGAAATCCCTGTAATCCTTTATAAGTGAATCATTGACATCCTTATAGATCTGGTCTTCCGTATAGAAATAAATCGTTCTGCTTAATATGACTATTAAGACGATAAAGACGATAGAATTCAATAATGTTAGTTGAAGCCGTGTTTTTTGGAACATAATGATCCCCTTATGGTTGTTTTAGCATATAACCAATTCCGCGTACGGTTTGAATATCTTTATGATAATTGAAAGGTTCCAGCTTTTTTCTAAGATGATGGATGAACACTTCGACAATGGCAATCGTCGTATCCGAATCAAACCCCCAAATGCGGTCAAAAATTTGCTCACGGGTCAATATTTTCCCATTATTTTGAATTAAGTACTCCAGTAATTCAAACTGTTTCAAGGTCATTTTAATGACCTTTCCATCAATCAAAATATCCTTTTCCTTTTCCAACAGTTCGATACCACGGTATTTCACATGCTGCGCAAGCGATATAATGCCGCTCCTTCGAAGCAGGGCACGAATCCTGGCCTTAAGTTCCGGTGCCTGGAACGGCTTGACTAAATAATCATCGCCACCCATTTCCAATCCTCTGACTCGATCCTCAAGCGCATCTTTTGCCGTCAAAAACAAGACACTTGTATCGATTTTTGCTTCCCTGATTTTCCGTACGATTTCAAATCCATCGATTCCTGGAAGCATAACATCCAAAATGATGATATCGTATATACTTTGCTGGGCCATGAATAGCCCATCTTCCCCATTATCCGCTGTATCGACTTCATATTCATCCATCAGAATCTGTCGGATCGATTCTAATAATGAAACATTATCTTCTACCACCAAAACCTTCATTCAGGGTACCTCCCAGCCGCTTCAATTGTGATATATATGTTGATTTTATCCTTTTTCATATGCAAAAGAAAGCGGGCTTTTAATCGCCTGCTTTCTCTCAATTTGTATGTTCATTCGTGACGCAGTGCTTGAATTGGATTTAACCTGGATGCCTTATTGGCAGGAAATACGCCAAACATTATCCCGATTAAAATAGAGAATAAGAAGGCAAACAATGTCACCGACCATGAATAACTAATCGTTAAGCTTGAAAAAACTGAAATCAATTTTGCGATTCCCACTCCAATTCCAACTCCCAACAATCCCCCTAAGCAGCTCAAGACCATCGCTTCAATTAAAAACTGAAGAAGAATCGATTTCCGATTTGCCCCAATTGCTTTTCTAATTCCGATTTCCTTTGTCCTCTCCGAGACGGAAACCAACATGATATTCATGATTCCAATTCCGCCTACCAATAACGAAATACTGGCAATGCCGCCAAGCATGAGAGTGAACGTATCCGACACAGAGCTCATTGTATCCATCAGATCTTCTTGATTGGACACCGAATAGTTATCACTCTGTTCCGGGAATGATGTGGTCATCGTACCTTGTACCTGGTACATCGCCATATCCATGATATTCTCGTTCTCCGCTTTTAAATATACGGTTCCGATTGTTGTGCTGCCTGCAGCCCGCTCGGCAGTGGTGATCGGTGCAATGATTACATCATCCCCGCTCGATCCCATTGAGGTGCCTACCGATTTCAGCACACCGATCACGCGATAGGAAACGCCGCCGATGAGAACGTTCTGGTCCACCGCTTTTTGATTTTCAAAAAGCGTGGCGGCTGTATCTGATCCCAGGACAACGACCTTGGAGCGTAATTCCGTTTCCATATCCGTCAAAAACCGGCCTTGACTAAGCTCCAGATCCCTGACTGATAAGTAGGATGAAGTTGCACCGGTCATTGAAACCTGTGCCGAAGCTTCTCCATTTTTAGCATAAACGCGTCCAGTGACCACAGGCGCCACTTCCGATATCCCGCTTATCTCTTTGAACTGTTTAATTGTTTCATTCGTCAGCTCCACGGAGTCGGTATCCGTGACACTTACCGTTATCAGGTTCGTTCCCAGGCTATTTATCTCATCTTGAACGGACTGTGAGGAACCCTGCCCGATCGAAACCAGAACGATTACGGAGGCAACACCAATTATGATTCCAAGCATGGTTAAAAATGCTCTGACTTTATTGGTTTTGATACTGCGTATAGCCATCTTCATTGATTCGCTCAGGTTCAATCCAATCACCTCCATTTTCAAATAACTGACCATCCTGTATCCGAACGACACGAGTTGCTTCTTTTGCCACTTCCAAATCATGGGTTATAAGAATGATTGTTTGTCCCTTTTCATTCAATTCCTTCAGCATCTGCAGCACTTCTTTACTCGTTTTACTATCAAGTGCCCCCGTCGGCTCATCCGCCAATAAAACGGGAGGGTTACCGGCAAGTGCCCTTGCAATCGCAACTCTTTGCTGTTGTCCACCCGACAGTTGGGTCGGCAGATGATTCTTCCGGTCACTCAGACCGACCCTATCAAGGCATGCATTGGCCACTTCCCTTCTTTCCTTCATGCTTGCCCCTCTATAAACCAAGGGAAGTTCGACATTCTCCAACGCTGTCAGTTTTGCCAACAGGTTAAAATTTTGAAAGATAAATCCAATTTTTATATTACGTATGGCAGCCAGCTCATTACCCTTCATCTTTTCCACTTCTTTTCCATCAAGAAGATATTCACCTTTGTCAGGCTTGTCAAGACAGCCAATCATATTCATGAACGTCGATTTCCCTGATCCGGAAGGTCCGATGATGGAAATGAAATCGCCTTTATCAATTGTAAGACAGACATCTTGAAGGGCCTTAACCGTTTCACCGCCTAACTCATATGATTTAGACATGTTCTTAATTTTTATGATGGGTTTCGCCATTTTACTGACCTCCCTTGCCGTTTGGCATCCCGCCGCTCGGCATTCCGCTGCCACTCTGCATTCTCATTTCGCCTCCTTGGCCTCCCCTCATTCCTTCGCCGTCACTGCCAGTTGAGCTTTCATTGATGGTAATAGGCAATGATACAAACTGGCCCTCTTCCAGACCTGAAGTTATTTCAATATACCTATCATTGCTGATCCCAGTCTTAACCACTTTCTTTGTACTGGCAGCTCCTTCAGTTGTACCGGATTGTTGTATATTCACATACTTCTCTTCCCCGTCGATTTGGACTGCTTCAATCGGAACATATAAAGCATCTTTTACACGATTTGTCAAAATGCTCACTTCAGTCGACATCCCAATTTTTATATCGCCGGGTTTGTCAATTTTGATCGTGACATCGAACGTAGAAACTCCATTCTCATATGTACCTTCCTTTGCTACACTGGTCACTTCCCCCGTAAATGTTTCATCTTCAAAAGCACTGGCTTTAATTTCAACTGTTTGTCCTTTTTTAACGCTTGGAACATCCAATTCATCAACACTGATCGTGGTTTTCAATTTTTTATAATCCGTAACATGTGCCACCACTTCACTGCTTGATACACGATCTCCTTCTTCTACATCCAATGTTGTCACTGTACCATCGAATGGCGCCGTTACCGGGTCACTTCCATCCGTGAAGGTAATGAGTTCATCACCTTTCTCAACCAATTCATTCTTCGCTACAAGGACTTCATCCACTTCATCCGTTACCGAGGAAGTGATGTCCTCACTATTGATTGCGGCGACCGATCCGGAACCGCTTATTTGAACTTCAAGATCTCCCTTTTCAACTGTAGCCGTCACCGACTTTGCAATGACAGGCTCAGCATTGTCCTTCATGAAAAACCAAGCGCATCCCCCAATCGCCAGCACTAAAACCGTACCTATCATTATCAACTTTTTCATCACTTTTCTCCTTTCAGATTTCCTTCGTTGAAACCAGTATCGTGAAAGAAGCTTAACTTTTCCTTAATGGCCACGTGTTTGATTTCAATCAGCAAGCAGCTTTTGCTTGTACGTAACCATAAAAAACTATGTCGAACGAAAAATGCTTTATTTTCAGCATTTAAATTTACAATATATTCTGAAAATTATATACTGATACTGTTATCGGAAATTGGTAATGAAAACCAAATCATTAATGATGAAGGGGGAACCAACTTGGCATCAAACGATTCAATTGCTAAGGAAACCGAGGCGAGCGCTTCCACGGACTACACCAAGATCGTCCAATCACAATCTTTTCAAGAGCTCTTAAGGAAAAAACGCAATTTCATCGTCCCGCTATCCATCTTTTTCATGGTCTTTTATTTCACCCTACCCATACTAACTTCCTATTCTAAAGTTCTTAACTCAATTGCTTTCGGGACAATCAGCTGGGCCTGGATTTTTGCCTTCGCTCAATTTGTCATGACCTGGACATTATGCATCCTCTATTCCAAAAAAGCTGCGACATTTGACCAATTAGTAGAAAAAATCGTTAAAGAAGCGAAAGGATAAAAGGTGAATTCACAATGAATATACTTGCTTTTATATTATTTCTAATCATTGTCGGACTAACATTGATCATTACCTATTTTGCTTCACGGCGCACCAAAACGACCGCGGACTTTTATACGGCTGACAGCAGCCTTACTGGCTGGCAGAATGGCTGGGCCATTGCGGGAGATTATATGTCCGCCGCCTCATTTTTGGGGATAGCCGGCATGGTCGCACTCTCTGGATTTGATGGTTTCTTCTATAGCATAGGTTTTCTCGTTGCGTATCTGGTCGTTCTTTATATCGTGGCCGAACCGCTCCGTAACCTTGGCAAGTATACATTGGCAGACATGATCGCTGCCCGTTTCAATGAAAAGAAAGTACGCGGGGTTGCTGCCCTTAACACCATTTCCATTTCAACCTTTTATATGATCGCCCAATTAGTCGGTGCAGGTGCCCTTATAAAACTCTTACTTGGAATTGATTATCTTTACTCCGTCATCATTGTAGGTATTTTAATGACCGTATATGTCGTATTTGGCGGTATGACGGCCACCAGTTGGGTCCAAATCGTTAAAGCCGTTTTATTGATGGCAGGTACATTCATCATCTCCATCATCGTGTTGGCGAAATTCGACTTTAGCGTGATCGAGATGTTCAAGCAAATGAAAACAGCCACTCCTTTGGGCGGGGATTTCCTCAACCCAGGTAACAAATTCAAGGATCCTTTGGATACTTTATCCCTTAATTTAGCGCTTGTACTCGGTACAGCTGGACTGCCTCACATTCTCATCCGTTTCTTTACGGTGAAAGACGCCATCACAGCCCGTAAGTCCGTAGTATATGCCACGTGGATCATTGGCATCTTTTATATAATGACCATTTTCCTCGGCTTTGGAGCGGCAGCTTTTGTTGGATACGACAAAATCATTGCCGCGAATGCAGCCGGTAATATGGCTGCTCCGCTGCTTGCCGAAGCCATTGGGGGTGACTTCCTGTTCGCCTTCGTCTCTGCTGTTGCTTTCGCAACCATTTTAGCGGTTGTAGCAGGTCTCGTCCTATCGGCAGCATCTGCTTTTGCCCATGACTTCTATGGCCACATTATCCGGAAAGGCGAAGCCACTGACAAGGAACAAGTCGTTGCTGCTCGTTGGGCATCCATTGGAGTATCCGTCCTTTCCATCATCCTTGCCTTATTTGCCCAAAACATGAATGTCGCTTTCCTTGTTTCACTTGCCTTTGCCGTCGCTGCCAGTGCCAATCTGCCAATCATTGTCTTCACGGTATTCTGGAAGCGTTTTAACACAGCCGGGGCTGTCACGGGCATGATAGTTGGACTGGTCAGTTCTTTATTGCTTGTGTTCCTAAGTCCCAATGTCTGGTCACCTGTAGAAGGAGCGGCAATATTCGTTGGGGAGCCATTATTCCCGCTTGCCAATCCAGGCATCATCTCCATCCCGATTGGTTTTATCGCAGCCATCGCCGGAACACTTCTGTCAAGCAAGAAAGCTGATGCCAAAAAATACGACGAAATCCTGGTCACGGCTAACACCGGGATGAAAGATCCTATATAAGCTAGATTTATTATTATTTTAAAATATCAAAAAGAGAAAGGAGATCAGGGTTTTCGACCTGCTCTCCTTTCTCTTTATTTAGAACATATTCATCAGGAAGATTCCCGCTAGCTTCTCAATCTTAACTTCCTTCTATTGTACTTAGTTACTACCTGGTTCATGACTTCTGCAAAGATCAGCCCCATCGCAATGGCACCAGCCAACATGAAGACCTTGGCTGCCAGCTGAACGGCGACATAAAAATCATTTCCGACAAAATGCTTCATCGCATCATAAGACAAACCTCCAGGCACAAGGGGGATGATTCCCGATACATTGAAGATCGTAATCGGCGTTTTATACCTTTTAGCAAAATACTGGCTGATAACCGCAACGATAAATGCAGCCGTTAATGTTGCAATGATGGTGTTTATCTCATTTTCAACCAGAACAAAATATATTATCCACCCTAACATCCCTACGAAACCACAATGAAACAATGAATTTTTTGGTACATTGAAGATGACTCCAAAGGCTGCTGAGGCAATGAAACTTGTAATAAGCTGTGCAATCATCATTCTTCCTCCCCTAAAATCATAAGAAAACAAACGCAGCCGATATTCCTGCCCCAATGGCTAAAGCAGTCAAACCTGCATCAGCACCCTTGGATAGACCCGAAACCAAATGCCCTGCAATTAAATCCCTGGCTGCATTCGTAATTAACAGTCCTGGCACAAGCGGCATCACCGCTCCGATGATTATCGTGTCCAAATGACTCCCAACTCCAATCTGGACAAAAAACATAGCTACTAATCCTACGACTAAAGAGGCGATGAATTCAGCAAAAAAACGAACTTCCAGTAACCAGTGCAAATAAAGCAGGCATGAGAATCCCATTCCTCCAGCTATACAGGACCAGATGAAATCATTCCACTGTCCTTGGAACATGATTAAAAAGCAGCCGCTCGCGATGAATGCAGCAAAGACCTGTACCCACATGGGATACCCCATCCCGGCCTTTTCGATTTGCTTTAACCGTAAATATGCTTCCTCCGGTGTCATTTCCTTGCTGGAAATGCTTCGGGATATACTGTTAACCAGCGTCACTTTATGTAAATCTGTAGATCGTTGGGAAACCCGGATCAATTTTGAAGCTGGGTGCATGCCATCCAGCGAAAAAATAATTCCAGTAGGGGTCGAAAAACTGTGTGATTCACCGCACCCAAACGCTGCAGCGATCCTAACCATCGTATCTTCCACCCTTGACGTTTCCGCTCCGTTCTGAAGCATGATTTTTCCCGCAAGTAAACATACATCTATAATTTCATTGTATGGTAAACGATCATCCATTTTATCCTCTCCATCACTTCCTGCATGAGTTTCTCTCAATAACAGATAACGATCACACCAATTTAAATCCACCTCATAATAGCCCAATTCCTGTGAAAAGGATATAAAAATATTACCTATTTAATTTATCAATTCCATTAACCTTCCCTACTATCTTCCTTAGTACCAGTATTCCCTTTATTTCCTGCCGAAACCGTTTAGTTGAAAGAAAATTCAATTATATCCATAATGAAAAGGAGTGCAGGCACGGTCACTGCATCCCCTTTTTTCTTACCCTGTACGACTATACTCCTTTTTGAATGAAGCAATCCACTGTTTCATTAAACAAATCGCTTTCTTCCATAAATGGACAATGACAGCTATCTTCAAAGATTACTAGTTTGGAATTCGGAATGCTTTTATGCAAATGTTCCCCTGCAGCTACAGGAATGACCTTTTCATGCCTTCCAAAACAGAGAAGTGTCGGAATATTGATTTCTGGCAAAAATTCACGATAGTCCACAATCGATTGGTCAAATAGAATGCTACTGGCGATGGATTCCGGCATTTTGGTCACTTCCCCAAGCATCCAGCTTGCATCCTCTGCAGATAATTCATTGTTGAACATGGAAGCAAGGAAGCTTTGCAAAAATGGGGAACGATTCGTTTGAATTTCAGTCATGAAGGCAATCAACGTGTCCATATCAAATGCGCCGATATTAAAATCGGGCCACTTGAAATCAGATGCCAATTCATCCACAATCACGGTTGAATGAATATTTTCCTCACCGAACTGCTTAAGATACTCCCAGACGACAAATGCCCCCATCGACCAGCCTACAAGTATGACATCCCTTAATCCCAGTTCACCTATGAACGCATGAAGATCTTTTGCATAAACGGAGACCGTATTTCCGTAATGTACATGATTTGACTGGCCATGGCTTCTTAAATCAAGTAAGATCGTTCTATATTTTTCTGAAAAGTACGGAAGCTGCCTTTTAAAGAACCGGCTGCTCATCCACACACCATGGATAAAAATAATCGGTTTCCCCTGGCCCTTTTCTTCATAAAACAACCGAACGCCTTCCTCCACCTCAATAAATGCTATTCTATCCCTCCTTCTTCATATTTTCACCATCCATTCCCCATTATTATTTATTGCATTTCTTCTTTTAACATTCCTTCCTATAAAAATATATTGTCAAACCTGATTTTAGAGTTGATAATGAAGTATATTTTTATTGATATCTTCATCCTGAAAGGACGGAATTTTAATGAAGAGTTTTATCAAAAACTATCGATCCTCTTTAATACTGCTCACCGCCATTATTATCGGCGGGATAGCGGGTGTCGTTTTCGGGGATAAAACCTCGATCATACAGCCTCTAGGGGACTTATTCTTAAATCTGATGTTCACGATCATCGTGCCATTGGTATTTTTCAGCATTGCTTCAGCGATTGCCAATATGAGCGGAATGAAGCGTCTCGGAAAAATCATGGGAAGTATCGTTCTCGTATTCCTGACAACAGCCGCTTTGGCCGCCGTCATTGGATTTATTGGGACAACCATTGTCAATCCGTTGGAAGGCACAGATACGACAGCCATTAAAGAACTGATGGAAAACAGTTCCCCTGAAGAGACCATCGAAGAAGTATCTTTCTTCAGTCAACTGGTCAACACGGTAACCGTTTCCGATTTCCCAGAATTGTTCTCCAGAAGCAATATGCTTCAGCTTATCGTTTTCTCTGTACTAATCGGACTTTCCACTGCACTGGTCGGTGAGAAGGCAAGACCGATTACTGAGTTTTTGACAGCGGGTACAGCTGTCATGATGAAGGTTGTCAAAATCGTCATGTACTATGCTCCAATTGGACTTGGTGCTTATTTTGCGGCGATTATCGGGCAGCTTGGACCGCAGATTTTAGAAGGCTACGCTCGCACTTTCATTCTTTATCTAGTCTTGGCCTTGATTTATTATTTCGGCTTCTTCACTTTGTATGCCTTTATTGCAGGCGGGAAAGATGGAGTTAAACTATTTTGGAAAAATGCCCTGACACCATCCATTACAGCCATCGCAACTTGTTCTAGTGCCGCATCCATTCCAGTCAATCTTGAATCAGTCAAGAAAATGGGCGTGCCTAAGGATATAGCGGAGACTGTCATCCCACTCGGAGCCAACACCCATAAAGATGGTTCGGTATTCGGCGGTGTATTGAAAATCGTTTTCCTATTCAGCTTATTTGGAAAGGATATGACAAGCATTTCTAGCATTTTAAGTATACTTGCTGTTGCCTTTTTGGTAGGAGCTGTTATGGGTGCCATTCCTGGGGGCGGCATGATTGGGGAAATGTTGATTCTTAGTGTATTCGGCTTCCCTGTTGAAGTCCTGCCGATCATTGCCGTTATATCCACGATCATCGATGCTCCCGCTACACTGCTCAACTCAACGGGAAACACGGTTTGTGCCATGCTTGTCACACGGCTTGTTGAGGGAAAAAACTGGTTAAAACAAGCATTCGTTAAAGAAGCTGTATGATTCTATAACTGAACTGACTCCTGGTTAATCGGGAGTCAGTTTTTTTCATTTTGACGACTTTCTTGTATACAGTTCTTTAATTGACAGGGTTTCCATATCCTTGCATAGAATTAAAGGTGAAGGAGGGAAATGAATGTTAATGAAATGCTTACCTGCCGCAATCACTATCACGGGGCTATTATATATTTTTTTTATACCGGAAGAGCCTTTAATGATTAAAATCATGTTCAAGGTCATCCCCATGTTATTGATTTTGCTCTATGCCTACACAACTGTGGGAAGACGGAATCGTTACCAAACCTTGATACTTCTTGGTTTATTCTTTTGCATGCTTGGAGATGGTTTGTTAATCTGGTTCGTCATCGGGCTTTCCGCCTTCTTGATTGGCCACCTTTTCTATATTTCAGCATTCTTTAGACTATGGAGCTTTTCATGGCTTCGATTTGCGACGATTGTTCCGATTTGCATTTACTCCACTTGGATTGGCCGTGAAATTGTACATTCTTTAATTGAAAAAGGTGAACATACCCTCATCATCCCTGTAATCTGTTATGTAACGGTCATCTCCCTCATGGGCTGGGCGGCATTCATGACCGGAAATACGGCCGCAATCATCGGCGGGGTCCTGTTCGTGATTTCAGACTCCATTTTATCTTGGAACAAATTCATCGATGATGTTGCCTATTCTGGTCCACTGATCATGCTTACCTACTATGCAGCCCAGTTTTGCATCGCTAACAGCATTCGCATGAATCCTCCTTTTCATTTATCGAAAGGTTTGAAAAGTGAACGGCCAAACCTTTGATTTTCGAGGATCCGTTCGTTTCACATGAAACAATTTTTCATTAAAAAAGGCATCCTCAGCTCTAATGGAACTGTGGACGCCCTTTTTCACCCTTTAATTTTCTTAATGAAGACTACTTTTAAATAGTTCCCTTCCTTATACTCCCTTATTGTTTTAAAATCAGCCGGTAATGAGAATTCTTCCATGATCTCGTATTTTCCATCCATTTCCTTAAAAGCAACATCAATGAAGCTCTTGAATTTTTTCATATCAAACGTACTGCAATTAGTTGAGGCGATAATGACCCCATTGTCTTCCGTAATGGAAATGGTATCTTTCAATAGATTTGTGTAGTCTTTTCCGGCACTGAAAGTAAACTTCTTCGATTTGGCAAAGCTGGGCGGATCGAGGATGACCATTTCAAACTTCAGAGCTTTCTTCACTGCATATTTAAAATATTTAAAAACATCCATCACCACGATATTGTGGGCTTCGGGGTCTATTTCATTAACACTGAACTGCTCGATCGTCTTTGGTAAACTACGGTTCGCCAGGTCGACACTAGTTGTTTTAACAGCACCGCCTAAAGCGGCAAACACGGAGAATGCCCCAGTATAGGAGAACATATTCAACACGGTTTTCCCTTTGGCATATTCATCCCGGATTTTCCTTCTGACATCGCGTTGATCAAGGAAGACACCGACCATGGCCCCATCATTCAGATAGACAGCGAAATGGACTCCATTCTCCTTTACAAGAAGCGGAAATGCCGGCTGTTCGCCCATGACAAAATCGTCTTCATCCACGTACTGCCCCTTTGTATCAAAGCGTTTCTTTTGATAAATCGATTTGACCTCGACCGTTTCCTGCAATGCCTTAATGATGTAGTCTTTAAAGGAATATATCCCTTTGCTATACCAGCTAATGACATAGTGACCATCATAATGATCAATGATTAAACCGCCAATCCCATCGCCTTCCCCATTAAACAAGCGGAAAGCTGTAGTCTCACCATCTTCAAAAAAAGACTTCCGGAATTCATATGCTGCCTGGATTTTGCCGTTAAAGAAGGATTGATCGATTTTTTCATTTTCTCTTCGGGTCAATACCCAGCCATAGCCCTTATTCTGTTTACCATAATAACCTTTTGCCAGAAAGCGGTTGTTTTCATCCACCAAACGCACCAAGGCCCCCTCTTCCTGAAGGTCATTAAGGTTGGCTATCGACTCTTTAACAATCAAGGGAAAACCCTTGCTGATTTTACTCACGAACTTAGCTTTCACTTTTATATCTATTTCTTTTCCCATCTATATCATCCTATCTATGCAAATGCTTTCCTCCCCATTTTACCCTAATCCCTTTATAAATAAAAACCAGCCCGGTTCCTTAACCAGGCTGGTTTCCAAGAAAACTTTGATTATGAAACTTCTAAATGAAGATCGCCTGGCTTAACTTTACCCATCATCTTCAATACCCGATGCAAGGCAAGTGTGATCACAGCTGGCAATACCATGCCCACTGCCACATAAACCAAGAACGTGTACAACCCCTGACCAGTTATGATGGCAATCGGTGCAATCATTGAACTTAACCCCATTCCACCAAGCTCATACGGCACTTGAAAATCGAATGCCAAGGTTGCGATAGGTGCACAGATGATTGCCGCCACAAAAGGAGGAATTACATATAAAGGCTTTTTGATCAGGTTAGGAAATTGGACTTTTGGCGTAACGACCATCTGTGCCAGGAACCCGCCCATATCATTATCTTTATAAGACATGACAGTGAACCCGACAAACTGAACGGTACATCCAATTAGAGCTGCAGCACTGGAAACGGGATCTAATTGCAGGGCGATCGCCAGTGCAGCGGAAGACGCCGGTGTCATCAATAAAATGCTCCATACCAAGGCTATGACCATGGAACCGATTAAGGGAGAACCCTCGACCGCAGCCGTGGTTTGACTGCTTATCCATGTTAGGAGCGGAGTGGTGACAAGAGCCAGGCCATATCCCGAAACCCCACCTACAAGAACTGCTCCCATTGGGATGGCCATGATGTCCAACTTCGTTTTGCCGATTAGGCGCTTACCTATATATGTTGCAATCACTGCTGCCAAGACAGCACTTAGCGGCTGACCCGTAACAATCGTGAAGGCACCCTCTGCAGTTCTATGAATGGCAGCACCTCCAACAGCACTTGAAGCCATGGCGCTAAAGATAATTAATGAATTTCCACCAAGCTGATATGCGATACCTGCTCCTAAAGCTGGCGCTAGCAAGACCTTCGCGGCCCCGCCTATTGCCATGAAGACCTCCCAGCCTAAATAGCCCCCTATGGATTCAAACAATAACCCGATCCCTAATGTAACCAAGACAGCGTTGGCTATCCCTGTTGATGCCTTGTACATTCGATCGCTGATGTATTCTTTCCTGCTCACTTTATCTCCACTCCTCGTTAGTTATCAGAATATTCAATTTAGAAAAATCAAAAAAAATAAAGGTTTTCATTTAAAAAAAGCCTATTAAGTATATCGTACCGCTACCTAAATGTCTGCTAATGTCTTCCCGTATAATAACATGAATTTTCTGATAATGTAAGTGATATTTTTATTCTAATAAAATAAAAGCGCTTTCAAAAATAAAGATTTAACACATTACTATCCAATAAGAACCAATAATTTATTATTTAAAAATAATTTATCCCCATTGTAAGATGTCTATTTGGGGATATTTCGGTACATGTGCGACAAAAAAAAGAACCCGGTTAGGGATTCTTTCATTAGCTGGATTTACGACTTTTCTAATAGATACCATCCTATTTTTGAAAACCTTCCAATTTTGCGAAAGTGTCCTTCAAATATTGGTAAAACAATTTCTCCGTTGGCATCAGTTCCCTATCAGTTGGAACGATGACACCTACAGCCCTGGTAACAGAAGGTTCCTCCAGCGGCAATTTAACCGTAAAACGCGGCAAGCTATCGATCAAACAAATCTCAGGTATCAAGGTTATACCCAGACCTGCTGCCACCAGGCCTTTTATGGCATCAGTATCTTTTCCTTCAAATGCCACTTCCGGTTCAAAGCCATGCAGTTTGCAGGCTTTCATAACGAGATCCCTTAATACATAACCCTTTGGAGATAGGATGAACGGGTTTCCTTGAAGCTCATTCAAGAATAGTGATTTCTTCAAGGCCAAAGGATGACTTTCCGGTAAAAGGGCGACTAACTTCTCAATAAATAGCGTTTCACCTTTGATTTTCTTTTCATTCATCGGCAGAGGACCGATCAAGGCCATGTTAATGTTACCTTTTATTACCGAATCTATCAGGTATCGATATGAACCTTGTTTCAATGTGAATTTTGCCTGCGGATAACCTTCCCTGAAGTCGGAAATGACCCTTGGCAATACATAAGAAGCTAAACTGCTGGGAAAGCCAATCCGGATTGTCCCTTTTTCTGGGTGCAGGCTTTCAGCCATCTCACGCTTGGCACGATCGATTATATCCATAGCTTGCTCCATATTCGCTAAAAAGGTATGTCCGATAGGCGTCAATCTAATCTTTCGGCCATCCCTAATAAATAGTGGTACGCCCAATTCTTCTTCTAAATTGTAGATTTGACGACTGACAGCTGACTGGGCAACATGCAAGTTCACTGCTGCTTCCGTCATATGTTCACGCTTTGCCACTTCAATGAAATATTCGATTTGCCTTAATTCCACTCTAAGCTCCCTCTTCCATATCAAAACAGCATGCTACTTATCTAATATTCAGATTGTTTGTTTTATTTTTAAATTATATCATGAAAGTATCATCTAAAAACCGATATCTTATTCAATTAATATTTTAAAACCACTATATTACCTTAAGGGAGAGAGAACAATGACCACTTCACAAGAAGTCGAGCATGAGGAATTACAAGTCGCCAAAGAGTTCGTAAGTCAAGTATACGCACAGGTAAAGGAGCGTAATCCTCACGAAAATGAGTTCCATCAAGCTGTAAAGGAGATATTCCTTTCACTGATCCCCGTTTTTGCAAAACATCCTGAATATATGAAAAACGGAATATTGGAGAGGCTGGTCGAACCTGAAAGAATGATCACCTTCCGTGTTTCTTGGGTTGATGACCTGGGCAATGTTCAAGTAAACCGTGGTTTTCGTGTGCAATTCAACAGTGCAATCGGACCATTCAAAGGCGGTCTCCGATTCCATCCCACTGTCAATTCCAGCATCATAAAGTTTCTTGGTTTCGAGCAAATCTTTAAAAACTCTCTTACTGGCCAGCCGATCGGTGGGGGAAAAGGCGGGTCGGACTTCGATCCAAAAGGAAAATCGGACGCAGAAATCATGCGTTTTTGCCAAAGCTTCATGTCGGAACTATCTCGCTATATCGGCCCTGATACAGACGTACCAGCTGGTGACATCGGAGTCGGTGCAAGAGAGATTGGTTACCTGTTCGGTCAATATAAAAAGATGCAAGGCAGCTACCATGCCGGTGTTCTAACTGGTAAAGGCATTAGTTATGGCGGAAGCTTGGCCCGTAAAGAAGCGACTGGATATGGAACGGTTTACTTTGTTGAAGAAATGCTAAAAGACAAAGGGTTACAATTCCATGGCAGCACCGTCGTTATCTCCGGATCTGGCAATGTATCCATTTATGCCATTGAAAAGGCTGCACAGCTAGGCGCGAAAGTGGTTGCATGCAGCGACTCCAATGGCTACATATATGATGAAAATGGTCTGAACCTGGATACAGTACGACGCCTAAAAGAAGTGGAACGAAAACGCTTGAGCGAGTATGTCGATGCGCACCCTGAAGCTGTATACCATGAAGGAAGCTACGGCATTTGGTCTGTACCATGTGACATCGCATTGCCTTGTGCCACACAAAATGAAATCGATGAAGAAGCAGCAAAATTACTGGTAAAAAATAATGTGAAGGCAGTCGGCGAGGGTGCTAATATGCCTTCAACCCTTGAGGCCATTGACGTTTTCCTTAATAACGGCATCCTTTTTGGACCAGCAAAAGCGGCCAATGCAGGCGGTGTAGCCGTGTCTGCACTCGAAATGGCCCAAAACAGCGCCAGAATGCCTTGGACTTTCGAAGAAGTCGATGCCAAGCTGCATGAAATCATGAAGAACATCTATAAAAACAGTGTAGAGGCTGCAGAAGCATATGGTGAGCCTGGCAACTTAGTTGTAGGGGCCAATATTGCCGGATTCCTTAAAGTGGCGGATGCGATGCTGACTCAAGGTATACTCTAGCAATCAGTTGATTTAGGAGGCGGTCCGACATGGGCCGCCTTACTTTTGTAAAAGAATGATCTCACTTTCTTACACTCTCTCATTCATACCAATTCAAGCTGAATATCCACAATCAGATAACATCAACGAAATTAAAAAAAGGAGTGCCGGAAAAGTTCCGGCACCCTCATTGTTTGTATGGCAATCATTCTTTGGTGACCAATTTCAATGGAACGGATATTGTGTCATCCACTTTGTCGCCTTTTAAGATCTTTTCAGCCGCATTAACCGCTTCTTCACCGATAAGTGACGGTTGTTGGGCAATCGTAGCTTTTAATTCACCGTTTTCAACTGCTTTCAATGCATCATCATTTCCGTCAAAACCAACGACGATGATGTCTTTTCCAGCTGCCTTGATTGCTTCAATGGCTCCTAGTGCCATTTCATCATTATGGGCGAATACCGCTTGGATATCTTTATTGCCTTGCAGGATATTTTCCATGACGTTAAGCCCTTTTGTCCGGTCGAATTCAGCCGTTTGGCTTGTCAGGACATCTAACTGCTTGTCCGCAATATTGTGGAAACCTTTCCCGCGTTCACGAGTTGCAGATGCACCAGATACCCCTTCAAGTTCCACTACTTTCGCTTTTTCGCCAAGCTCCTTAACTAGATATTCTGCAGCCATTTCCCCGCCAGCCACATTGTCGGAAGCGATGAACGTTTCAATGTCTCCTTCGTCTGAAGAGCGGTCAATCGTGATAACGGGAATGCCCGCTTCATTAGCTGATTGAACGGCTGAAGATATTGCCGCAGAGTCAGTAGGATTCACAAGTAGGACATCAACCTTTTGAAGGATTAGATCTTCAATTCCGCTGATTTGTTTTGCCGTATCATCTTGGGCATCGACAACTGTGACTTTCATGCCTTTTTCTTTTGCTTCTTTTTCAATACCATCTTTTAAGGAAACGAAGAATGGATTGTTTAAAGTAGAGATGCTGACTCCGACTTTCACGTCTTTCATGGAGTCTTTCTTTTCTTTTTTATCATCTTTTAGACCAGAATCCATTGAACAGGCAGCCAAGACCATTAAAGAAAGAACCATGATGATCGATACTATTTTTTTCATTGATTACACCTCTTCTTATGATTTTTTACGGTCAAGTAAGACCGCGATTAATATAACTGCACCTTTTACCACTTGCTGGTAAAAAGAAGATACACCAAGTAAATTCATGCCGTTATTCAAAGTACCTATGATCAGGACACCGACCAGCGTACCGAACAAGCGTCCTTTACCGCCTGAAAGGCTCGTTCCCCCCAGCACCACGGCTGCGATGGCATCCATTTCATAGGATTGGCCTGCCGTCGGCTGTGCCGAATTCAGACGGGATGTCAAAATGGCACCGGCAATGGCCGCCATCGTACCGGCCAGACCATAGATGGCCACCTTGACCCGGTCAACTTTAATCCCCGAAATGCGGGAAGCCCTTTCATTTCCTCCAATGGCATAAGTTTTACGGCCAAAGGATGTTTTATGAAGCAGGAACCATAGGATTAAGAAAGCGATGACCATTACAACGGCCGGTACTGGCACTCCAAGGAAGTAACCTCTCCCAAGCATCTGGAACATAACGGAATCGCCAATTCCGGTAATCGGCTTTCCATCCGTATACACAAGCGTTAATCCCCGGAAAATCGTCATGGTGGCCAGTGTCACGATGAAAGGGGCCATTTTTCCCTTTGAAACGAGTATCCCATTGATTACACCCATTATTGCTCCTAGTAGGATGCCTACTAATATTGCTAAAATCGGATCTAATCCCGAGACCATCATACCAGCCATAAGTGCGCTGGATAGAGCTAAAATGGAACCGACGGACAAGTCGATGCCGCCTGTCAATATGATAAAGGTCATTCCAAATGCAATAAGTGCATTGATGGAGGTTTGACGCAATAAATTCAAAATATTATTCGGTTCCATGAATGATGGATTTAAAACGGTTATTACGATAAATAAAAGTACCAGGGCGAGTAACGGACCGAATTTCTGCCAAATCCCGCTTTTCCCTGTAGCTTCAAGTTTCATCCTAGTTCCCTCCTGTCGCCAATGCCATAATTTTTTCTTGCGTCGCTTCCTGCTTTAACAATTCCCCAGCAATCCCACCTTCGTGAACGACAAGGATTCTATCACTCATACCAATGATTTCCGGAAGCTCTGACGAAACCATGATGATGGCGATGCCCCGTTCCGTCAATTCATTCATCAACTCGTAAATTTCACGTTTTGCGCCAACATCTATGCCTCTGGTCGGTTCATCCATAATTAAAACTTTAGGGGAAGTGCCGATCCATTTGGCTATTACCACCTTCTGTTGATTTCCTCCGGATAGATTGCCGATGACCGTTTCAGCAGAAGATGTCTTTACATGAAGTCGCTTAATCATCATTTCGGCAAAGTTCATCTCATCTTCCGTTTTTACGATTCCGTTAGGAGCAAAACTTTTGAGATTCGGCAAGCCGATATTTTCCCTTACAGAAAAGTCCAGGATCAACCCCTCTTCTTTACGATTTTCCGTAATGAAAGCCAGGCCGTGTCGAACTGCATCCGTTGGTTTTCGTATGGAAACCTTCTTGCCTTCAATGGTGATTTCACCCCTGTCTATTTGGTCGACACCAAAAAGGGCGCGCATTATTTCTGTTCTTCCTGCTCCCATCAATCCGGCGACACCGACAATCTCACCTTGGCGAACAGCGAAATGGATATCTTCAAAAAGCCCCTTTTTAGTTAAACCTTTTACATCAAGGACTATGTCGCCAGGATTCGCTTCACGATGAGGAAAACGATCCTCCAGCTCCCGCCCTACCATTTTTTGAACGACTTCATCGAAATTTGTATCTGCAATTCTTTTCGTATCGACGGTTTTTCCGTCACGCATTACGGTGATCCTGTCACAAATGGCGAATATCTCTTCCATCCGATGAGAAATATAAACAAGCGATACACCCTTTTTGGTAAGTCCCTTCATCACTTCAAAAAGCTTCTCTATTTCCCTATCAGTTAAAGCTGCCGTGGGCTCGTCCATGATGATGACTTCGGCATCCGTCATGAGCGCCTTAGCAATTTCAATCATTTGCTGTTCCCCCACAGAACAAAATCCGGCTTCCTTATCAAAAGGAAGGGAAATATTAAGTGTTTTAAAAATCTCGTTTGCACGCGCTTTCATTTGTTTCGTCTTGAGGACACCGAAGGCATTCACCATTTCCCTGCCGATAAATAGATTCTCCAGCACGGTCATTTCTGGCCAAATATTCAATTCCTGACGAATAAAGGCCATTCCTGCCTCTTCCGCTTCCTTTGAATCCTTGAATGAGGTTTCTTTACCGTTAATCTCAATCGTCCCTTGATCTTGTTTATGCAGCCCGGTCAAAATGTTCATCAAGGTTGATTTCCCCGCACCATTTTCCCCCATTAGCGCATGTACTTCCCCAGCCTCTAAAGAAAAATGAACACCTTCCAATACCTTGTTTTGACCAAATGCTTTATAAATATTGTGCATTTCGATTTGCATGCTCATCATCTCATTTCTTTAAAAGAATACCCCAGACTGCAATATGCAATTTGAATATGGCGTCGTCTCACCGGTCCGGATTACTGCTTTCGCATTACTTGTCAGCCTTTTAAAATCCTCATGGGAAACATATTCAATCGCTGCGCCGAATTGCTGCTCCATATATTGATGCTGTTCCGGATTTTTAATCTTCACTTCAGTGGCAGCGATAACTTTTTCAACAACCATATCTTCGTGAATCGCCCGGACGACATCTTGAAATGATGGTGTTCCAGGCGTCAATGCTAAATCTATCTTGCAAACTCCAGGCGGCACCGGCAGCCCGGCATCACCTACGACAATATAATCGGTATGACCAAGGTCAACCAGGACCTTGGCTATTGAACTATTGATGATTCCTTGACGTTTCATGCTTCAAAGCCCCTCTCGACCTCTATCCTTTGAGGCATGCCGCCTTGGGCCCCTAACTTCGTCACGGAAATGGATGCTGCCCGGTTTGCGAATAACAAACATTCGTCAAAACTTTTTCCTTCTGCAACAGCCACGGCAAAGGCAGCATTGAAAGTATCCCCTGCGCCTGTCGTATCCACCGCCTCCACTTCAAAGCTTGGAACTACTTTTTCTTCATGTCCGTCAAAATAACGGACGCCATTTTTTCCTTCAGTAATGAATAATTTATTGGGATACTCAGTCAAAACTTCCGTTCTATCTCTCCCATTGAATAGTATTTCGAATTCATGTTCATTCGGAGTAAGGTATGATGCCTGTTGAATGACAGCCTCGCTTAGTTTGCGGGCGGGAGCTGGGTTCAGAAGCAATCTCTTTTGAAGCGTGCTGCACAACTCAGCCAGATATTCCACCGTTTCCTCAGGTATTTCCTGCTGAACCAACACGATATCCGATTCCTCAATTACCTTTTTCGCCTTTTTTACATAATCAGGAGTAATGAAATCATTCGCACCTTTTACAACAATAATGCTGTTATCACCTTCCGAAAGGGTAATGTGTGCTGTCCCGGAAGCGGAATCTGTAACCGGTTCCACATACTTCGTGTTTACATGATTTTTTTTCAGGTTATCTAAGATGATCTCTCCATAGACATCATCTCCTACACATCCAACCATCGACACTTCTGCACCAAGACGTGCCGCTGCAACAGCCTGGTTAGCTCCCTTTCCGCCGGGAACCGTAATAAAGGACTCCCCTAAAACCGTTTCACCAGCCATTGGCCGCTTGGCTGATGTCACCACTAAGTCCATTGAAGAACTTCCCACTACTGCAATTCTAATCATGTCTTCTCCGCCTTCCTTCTCGTTGTTTGTCTCTCCACAAAAGAAACAGGGAGCTTTTCATGTGTTACTTCCACTTCTTCTTGATTGATCCTTTTAATTAGCATTTCCGCCGCTTGTGCCCCCATCTCATAGGCTGGCTGCCGAATTGTCGATAACGGCGGGTGCAATAACGCTGTGAAGGCGATATCATCATAGCCGATCAATTGTATGTCTTCCGGTATCCGTATTCCCCGTTTTAAAATCTCTTGAAGTGCGGCGGCTGCAACAATATCATTACAAGCGATGATTCCATCCGTTTCCGGATATTGCTCGAACAGCTGCTTCACGCAAGTTTGCCCGCCCTGAAGAGTTAGGGATGAATCCATGACTTGCACGTTCACTTTTGCTTGTTTCAATTCTTCGTATGCTGCCATGTACCGTTCATATACAGGCTTTATTTCGACTGGCCCCCTAATGAGGACGATATTCTTACTGCCTCTATCCAGCAATACGCGTGCTGCCAGCTTACCGCCTGTCTTTTGATCGGAATAAACAGCTGGTAATTTCTCAGCTGTACGGTCGAGAAGGACAACTGGAATATCCAGATTATCGAAATTTTCATTGGCTTCTTCACTAGTTGAAGCAATCATGCCCACTACATTATTTTGCAGGAATGTGTCGATATATTCTATTTCTTTATCTCTCTTTTCATCACTATTTCCAAAAATTAACCGATAACCAAATTGCTGCAGACAGTCCTCCACACCTCTTGCCATTTCCGGGAAGAAAGGATTCGTAATGTCCGGCAAAATCAAACCAACCAATTTGG
The DNA here is from genome assembly GCF_022603275.1 of Peribacillus sp. Aquil_B1. Taxonomy (NCBI): domain Bacteria; kingdom Bacillati; phylum Bacillota; class Bacilli; order Caryophanales; family Bacillaceae; genus Peribacillus; species Peribacillus sp. Aquil_B1. The sequence continues at coordinate 585,420 of NZ_JAKXEE010000003.1, forward strand.
ATTTACGTTTGTAGAGGGATCTTGCCACTTCATTCGGTTTATAATTTAATTTCTCAACAGCTGCCATGACCACCTTTTTGGTGTCCTCATGTGCATAACCACTGCCATTCATAACTCTGGAAACCGTTGCCACAGAAACCCCAGCTTCCTTTGCCACATCCCGAATAGTTGCCAATATATCACCCTCAATAATTTTGTGTAACCGTTTACACATAGCTTATCACCAATTTAAATGAACGGCAAGCCCTATTCCAAAGATAATTTTTGAGAAATTTGAACCAAAAAGGATAAAATAACCCTTTTGTTAACTATTATCGCTTTATAAATTTTTTAATAAAGTTGATTGGAACGGGTGTCGAGACTCCTGCGGGAAAAGCGTGTCTAGGGGAGACCCCGCAGGCGCAGCCGAGGAGGCTTCCTGACCGCCCGCGGAAAGCGAGGGCCTAGAGCGGAAATCATCGTTCAAATTTTAAAGCCATAAGAAAACTGGCCCAAAGTCTGAGCCAGTTTAACTTTATAGCGTTTTTGCAGGTAACTTTTCATAAAGGGCATTATTCACATGCCCAAACTCAGATGCATGCGGACGGTCTTCACCATCGCTATATCCATATTGAAGCATCCGATTTCTATTCAGGCAGAGCTTTGTTAATTTTGGCGCAAAGAAATTGAATGTATCGAAACGATCCTGCAGCATAGGGAATTTTTTCTGATGTGTCAGGATCGTTTGTGCGACGCCTTCCCAGAAAGCATTCTCATCCAAAAGGGACCTCTTCATCAAAAGTGTTGACAAGTATCGGAAATGACAGATGAACAGTCCCGTGAAAATGAATTGAACCAGCCCTTCGGGAGTCTCACTTCGTAGTACTTTCCTTAAATCATCAGGAAGGCTGCTTAATTCAGGAAGCGGCTGATCACTGACATTTACATCATCTACAAAATCCTTGATGGCCAAGCGGTGAGGCTTGTAATCCTTCAACACTAAAATGGTATTTTGACCATGCGGCGAGAAGACCAATCCATATTGATAGATAAAATGTAATAATGGTGATAGGATGACATCGAATAATTGAGCTGTCCAGGCTTCTGCAGTCAATCCCGATTTTTCAATAAGGCTTTCCACATATGGTTTCCCTTTGCTGTCCACATGTAAAAGGGATGCAAGCGTAATGGGCTTTTCGCCTTCTTCCATATACCTGTATATGCTTTCTCTCCAAATCCCCCCCAGCATCTCTAAATATTGATACGGTACGTTCTCTAGCTTGGAATAATACGGGTGATCAACATTTAAACTGGCCACTTCACCAGGAAGCACTACTTTGCATTGTTCTTTCAGGAATGAATCATTTTCATAAATGTCCTTTATATACGTTGTGATTTTTGGGGCAATGACCGTGCGTTCAGCTGGCAATCCTCGGTATACTAGCGTATTTAAAATGCTCATCGGCAGCTTGACGTGGTGTTTATCCTTATTCGATACATTAACGAATGTCCGGATGGATAGTTGCGGCAGATACCTATCAGGACCATTTCCCAAAGCTACGATCAGCCCTTTAGCCAAGTCATCGGTAAAGTTCTGGATGATTATATTCTTCCACTGCCATTCATGGACTGGGAGGTAGTAATAGTTTTCTTCGTTCAGCCCTTTTTCCGTCAATATCTTTGCAAAAGATTTTTGGGTTTCCCCATCCAGTTCATTCTCCATCAATTGCTTATAGGATAACGTTTCGACTGAGTTGAACTCACCCCTCGTTTTATGGACGGCAATCCAAGATAACGGAACTTCCTTCTGGTTTTCTGGAGCGAACTGCAAATAATCATCATAACCGAAACCGATTCTTCCCTTGTTATAAGCAATCCAAGGGTGACCGCTCATTTCTCCTTCAAGTAATGCATAATCCAGTTCGACTAAATCATCCGCATCTTGTTCAGGTTTGGAAAGCAATTGGAGATCCGCAAGCAGCGTATGATGGAATTCTTTGATTAAATGTCCTGTTGTTTCTGCCGTCATCCCAATTAACGGTTGGATGTCCAAAATGAATTGAATGGCATCCTTGGCCTGTGTAAAGGCATCCGTTTCACTTACCTGGATCGACTCGGCCTGTACTTCATAGCTGTCAAAAAGACGGGGCGATGCCAAAAATCGATAAGATTTCCCCTCATTTATCTTTAACTCATATAAGTTTCCTGCTGTATTTTCGTTCAGAACAGCTGGATGGATCATATCTTCATACATATATTCAGAAATCATCTTGGCCAGCAGGTTTTGGTTTACTATCGACCAATTGTTTTCTGAAACTGCCTGTTCCACTTCATTTATGAACTGCATATATTCTCGCCTTCCCTTCTCTTAGTAAGCCATGACGGGTGTTTTTACACGGAATGACTGAAATGCACCCTTTGGCTCGGATGGATAAACTTCTTTACCGGCCAATTGATTGATGATAATAGAATTTCGGAATGCTCCTAAGCCTAGATCCGGAGCACCCACACCATGTGTGTGCATCTCGCCATTTTGAATAAAAAGGTGATTCGGTGTAGGGATGGCCGTTCCTACCCGATAGTCTTTCGTTATGGTAAGGCGCCCCAAGTCATCGCGGACTAAATGGTCCTCCATGGTTTCAAGGAATGCCGGAAGGGTTGATTTATAGCCCGTCCCAAAAACGACCGCCTCTGTATCCACATCAAATTCGCTATCTTCTACCCACTGTCGGCATTTCAATTCCCAGCCATTTTCAGCAGGGGTAACCGCCGCAACTTCCGTCATGGCCCGAAGTTCAATGGACAGTTCGGCATTTCCAATCGATTTTTCATACATCTTGTCAAAAATTGCTGCGATTGTAGTGGCGCTGATGCCTTTATACAATAAATCCTGTTTCGGCAGGATTTCATCCTTCTTTTCCTGCGGCAGCCGATAAAAGAAATCAAGGTAATCCGGCGTGAAGTATTCCAACCCGAGTTTTGAATATTCCATAGGGAAAAATCCCTTGGATCTTGTATACCAGTTTAGCTGGTAGCCATTTTCCTCCTGCTCATTAAGCAGATCCAGAAAGACCTCAGCTGCACTCTGTCCAGATCCGACAACCGTTACGGATTTTTTCTTTAAGACATTTTCTTTATTCCGTAAATAATCGGCCGAATGCAGGATGCTCTCCCCCAAATATGGCTGAAAGGCCGATGGAATAGTCGGGGCGCTGCCAATTCCCATGACTACATGCCGGCTATAATAGACTTCGATCTTTTGTGATTGTGCATCCCTTACACTGATTTGATAGCAGGGTTCATCTTGATCCCCTATATATTCAACCGCCTCCACCGCTTTTCCAAAACGGCAGCTATCAAGTTGGCGGGCAGCCCAGCGGCAATAATCGTTATATTCTTTTCGTGGAATCAAGAATTTTTCAAGGAAGTAGAAATGATAAAGCCGATCATGCTGCTGTAAATAATTCAGGTAACTATATGGGCTTGTCACATCTGCCATGCTAACCAGATCGGCAAAGAAAGGTACTTGCAGAGTTGTCCCTTCCAACAGCATCCCTTCATGCCAATTAAATTCACGCTTTTTCTCAAAAAAGACGGCATTCAGCTCCGGGGTTTTCTCCAAAAGGGCCGCAAGTCCAAGATTAAAGGGACCTATCCCTATCCCTACCAGGTCATAGATAGATTGTTGCTTCTCCATAGTTCCACTTCCTCTCGAAATTCTCCCGTGTACATGACATTAGCAATGCTGTTTTGTCTGGGAGCTTAATCTCTTTAATTGGGGTAAACCCGCACTTTTCAAATAAATGAATCATCTTTGCATTTCTAATATCCGGTTCAGCCATCACTTTGTTTGTTGTTGAAGTCAGTAGTTGGAATTTCACCATTTCACGTAAAAACGGCAAAGCCAGTCCTTTTCCTAGATAATCCGGATCACCAATGAGTAAATGAATGCCTTGATCTCCCTCTTCGGATTCATAATAATCTTCGATGATATCGCCTTTTACCCAATACGATTCCCAATAGCTCATGGGAATGGAGTCCAGACAGCCTAAATAGAGTGTTTGGTGTGTGTCAGCCAATGCCTTTTTTAAATGAACGGCGAACTTTTCTTTTGTGAAATTCAAATTCCAGTAGGGAATCACATGATCTTCATGCATCCATTTATGCAATGTATCCAAATCCCTCTCAAATTCAACTTTGACAAATGAAAGCTGTTGATTACGGTCCTTCAGCATTTCTTCATAACTATTTTTCATGGACGGCCATAACCCCCTGCGCGAACGGATTATCAATTGTTGTATAAACGGATTGTGTCTCAAGTGAACCAACAAGCTCATCCATATCATGGAATCTTGTCAGTAAATTAGCCTTACACGATAATTCCCGGGCATGAAGCAACTTTGAAACAACTCGATTCACCCCTTCATCTTCGCTTTCCGTGCTGCATGTATCCAGCTGTTCCTGAACGAGCTGTAACAGTTTATTCTCTGACACTAATCCTTCCGTACCAAAATTATTGATTAAGCCTAATAAGTGATTAAAGAAGAAATAGTATTGCAGTCTTTCTTCAGCGACTTCATCAGAACAAATCGTGAAGCTTTTTTCACTTAGTTCAGGCAAGAACTTCAGCAGCCTGTCCACTTTGGATTCACAATAGTAATACCCTTGATTATCACGATAATAAAAAGTGGCTGGATAACCATCTTGAAGTTGAATGATGGAATTTTGTTGATGGGCTTCCAAAACAATTCCATACTCTTCAAAAAGCCAAAGCATCGGTTTTAATGTCATTGACAGATAGGTTTTGAACCAATCCTTACTTACTTCTTCGGTACTGCGGTTTTCTTCAGCTGATAATTTGCGGATGATCGCTCCAAGCCTTGATGGTGCACCATAGGCATTATCCTGACATAATCCGGCAATCAGGCTCGCTTGTTTATCGTTTTCATAAAAAGGGTTTTCCCGGATATCGACATCGAATCCCGATTCTTGCTCGCCTGTTTTGATCGTTAGGTAAGCAGGGTCCTTGATGATACGGAAGGAGGGGTGCCGTTCTTTTAAATCGTCGCCCACTTTAGAATCTATTAATTTAGCAATTTCCACACCACGATCTAATTCTTTTTGCAAATTTGCACGTAAGGAATTCGTGATTTTAACCGGAACCGAAAATTTGTACATATATCTTGATGTGGCACTATATACCGTTCTAAATGAAGAGGTGGCCGTGAATTTTTTCCCAAGCGGTCCAGCATAAACTAGTGATCCTTGCTCGATCAGCCTCTTGACCTCTTCTTTTTCGATAAGCACTTTTGCCTGGAGCGGGTGTGCCGGGATGATGATAAATTTGCTTTCCTTTTGGCAATACGTTCGACGGAATTCACTGGAAATCTCCAAGTCACCGGCTAATTCCTGTTTAATGATCTCACTTGCCGATTGGGCATCACTGGAATCCTGGATGACAATCGAAGGCTCTGCCAGGAAGTAGTGCAGCTGAAACTCCCCTTTTAATTCAGGTGAATAGATCCATTCTTCTTTTTCGGAAATGCCCTGCTTGCTTTTCGGTGTCGGGTGGAACAGGTGTCCGAACAAAAGCGACTGCTCTGCTTCGATATAGGTGAAATCAGGACTTTGAAGTGCATCAACATCTTCCGACCTTGCTTCAACATACCGTTGAATATTTTGGCTGCTTAGGATGACACGCAGCATCAATTCATCTTCACTATCCGTCCGGCCCTGCTCATTCAATAATTCTTTAGAAATGATCGAGACCAATGTCACGTAATCTAATTCATGTACTTGCTTGGATGCCGTTTGATAGTAAATCGGGAAGTTGAAAATATGACGCCCCGTTTCCGACCAATATGTAAGCGGAACAAGCAATGCAATATCTTGGGACATGAGCTTACTGACCATTAATGAATCCGAAATGGATCCTTCTAATTTCGGCCAGTTTTTCGTTTCTTCTAAACTGCCATTTCCGGTTTCCCGGAAATAACAATTCAGAAAGCTTTGCATTGTCGCCCTTTCAGCTATTTGCTTACCATTCATATTCATTCCTCCATTATCTTGAACATTTCACCCAATACTCGGATTTCGTCTAAAATTCCCTCTATGTGTTCAAGGCTTGTCATTGGATTCAATAGTGTCATTTTTAAATATACCTGTCCGTCAAAACGCGTTTTTGCCAAAAATGCCCGCCCGCTTTTCAATAATTCTTGCTGAATCTGCTTATTTAATAGATTTACTAACGGATCACTTTCTCCCTCAGGACTATAACGGAATACAACCGCATTCAATTCAGGTTCTTTATTTAATACTGTGAACCCTTTCTCCTTGTCGATCTTCGCTGCCACTTCACGTGCAAGATGACAAGTATAGTCGATCATTTCAGCAAAGGTATCCAGTCCAACGACCTTCAATGACATCCAGAGTTTCAATGCGTCGAACCTTCTCGTCGTTTGAACCGATTTGTTGACTAAATGAACCATGCCCTCGGCTTCATCTTCCTGAGGATTCAAGTAATCGGCGTGATGCTGGATATATTGAAATGAGTTGCTGTCAGAGACAAGAAAAGCACCACAACTGATGGGTTGATAGAATAATTTGTGAAAATCAACCGTAATCGAGTCGGCCCGTTCAATTCCACTGATTAACTCTTTGTAATCGTTACTTAAAATCATCGCGCCTCCATATGCGGCGTCCACATGCAGCCATATCCCATTTTCCCTTGCAGCTTCCGACAATTCGTGTAATGGATCGATTGAACCAAAATCCGTTGTTCCACAAGTTGCAACGATGGCAAATGGCAGTAGACCCTGTTCCTCTAAAATCGACATTTGATGATTTAATTCAGCTATGGACAGACGGTGATTTGAATCCGTTTTAATCGTGACTACAGCCTGTTCACCAAGCCCCAGCTGTGCCGCTGATTTACGGACTGTAAAGTGGGCAGCCTCGGAGCATAAGATCCGCAATTTTTTCGCCTCGACTGGCAAGCCTTGCTGCTGAACATCCACACCCCAGACACGCTTACAATAAGCATCCCTCGCCAATAGCAGTCCCATATAATTAGATTGGGTTCCGCCGCTTGTGAAAATCCCATCCGCTTGTTCAGGTAACCCCACCTGGCTGCACAGCCAATCTATTAAACGCTCTTCAACGAAGGTGGCCGCCGAGCTTTGGTCCCATGAATCCATGGATTGATTCAACGTACCTATAATCATTTCGGCAGCCACGGCAGGTATTAATGTCGGGCAATGCAAATGTCCGATACAAGTGGGGCTGTGAACATTGATGCTGTCGTTAATAACAAACTCTGCCAGCTCATCCGCTACCGCTTCCATTGTCTTCCCTTTTAGAGAAGCAAGGGACAGTTCGTTTAATCTTGCCTCGATTTCATACGGTTTTTTCCCAGAGTATGGTGAATCGTTGCCTTTTAAAAAGTCAGTCAGCTTTTTTTCAATGATTTTTAATGACTGGCTGTAGTTATTGAAGCCCTCTTCGTTATTCAAGAACAATTGAGAATAAGCAAAATCCGTTTTATTCATCATTTCGATCATTGATCATTCACCCTCTTGCAACAGCTGCACGAACAGCTTGTTCAAAAATTGCAGTGGCTTCGCGAAGCTGGGATTCTGATACGATCAATGGAGGTAAGAACCTCACTACACTTCCATGTCTGCCGCCTACTTCCAGTATCAATCCTCTTTGAAAGCACTCCTGTTGAATGGCACTGGCAAGCTGCGAATTAGCGGGATGGCTTCCATTCGCATTTTGCGGTTCTTCATGATTGATCATTTCCACACCGACCATTAATCCCCGGCCCCTGACATCACCGATCTGCTTAATATCTTTTTGCAAATCTTTAAGAATATCCATTAAGATATCTCCCATTTTAGCGGCATGCTCCACAAGGTTCGTCTCTTTCATGTATTTTAAAGTAGCCGTTCCTGCTGCCATCGCCATTTGATTTCCGCGGAACGTACCGATATGTGCACCTGGTGACCATAGGTCCAGCTCTTTGTTATAAATCACCACCGATAATGGAAGACTTCCGCCTATTGCTTTGGATAGTACAAGAACATCCGGAACGATTCCTGCATGTTCAAATGCAAACATTTTCCCTGTACGGCCGATACCTGATTGAACTTCGTCGATAATTAGCGGAATGCCCTTCTCTTTCGTTATTCTCCTGATTTCCTTAAGCCATGGTATTGGAGCTGGAATGGAACCTCCCTCGCCTTGCACTGCCTCCAAAATCATTCCTGCAGGTGCTAATAATCCTGATTCGGGATCGTTCAATAGATTTTCAATATACTGGCTGCTGATTTTATGGCTTTCTTCTCCGCCTATTCCAAAGGGACAGCGATATTGGTAGGGATACGGCAGGAATTGTACATCCGGCATTAGCCCTTGTATTTTTTCTTTTGGTTTTGTATTGCCGCTGATTGACATCGTTGCATGCGTTGCCCCGTGGTAAGCTCCTTGGAAGGATAAAATGCTTCTGTTACCTGTCGCTGTTTTTACCAGTTTAAGTGCTGCCTCAATGGCGTCTCCACCAGTAGGACCACAGAATTGAATTTTTGCATTTTTCCTGAATTCTTCAGTCAGGCATTCAAAAATTTCATCGACGAACTGCTCTTTGATCGGCGTCGTAAAGTCCAATGTATGTAAAGGACGTTTATCCTTAAGAACTTTTTCCATTGCTTCAAGCACAGCCGGATGATTGTGTCCAAGCGCTAATGTTCCAGCCCCGGCAAGAAAATCAATATATCGTTTTCCATCCATGTCTGTTAGGTAAATTCCCTCCGCTTGATCGATTGCCATGGGTAATCTTCTAGGATAAGATCGTGCATTTGATTCTCTTGTATTTTGTTGTTCCAATAGTTGATCATTTTTTGTAAGCATATTCGTTACCATAGTGAACCTCCATGTATTGAATTAATTGAGAATAATTATCATTATCATGGACCTTATTCTAATGATAATGATAATTATTCTCAATGAGTAAATTCACTCATTTTTCTTCTAGTAAATTCCAATAAAATTAAGAAAAGGTTAAAACTGGGGCCTATTCTCTATTTGTCTATTGAATATAAAAATGTTGTTAAGGTTTTATTAAGATTCTGTTAATAAGCTGAATGCAGTCAAAAATCAAGGAAAAGGAGGAACAACAATGAATGGTTTAAAGGGAAGGCGGGAACTCAAACATGCAATTACCAAAGCGGATTGTCATTTATTAAGAAAAAATCTGCAAAACTTCATGAGGCTGGATCCGCATGGGCTGGATGGGAAATATTTAATTCGAAGTGTCTATTTCGATAACTTTGACAATAAAATCCTGCGGCAAAAAACAGAGGGATTCTATCACAGGGATAAGTTCAGGGCCAGACTTTATGATCATAATACCGATTTCATCAATCTAGAAAAAAAGAGTAAGCGGAATAACCTTACCTATAAACAGAAGTGCAGGCTTTCTGCTAGAGAATACGAACGGATCCGTTCTGGGGATATAGATTGGATGTCCGGGGATTCAAGGGATATACTCAGGGACTTATACGTTCAAATGACCCTTTTCCAAATCAAGCCGACAACCGTCGTTGACTATGATAGGGAGGTATTCATCTATGAGTATGGAAATGTGCGGGTCACCTTTGACAGTCATGTGAAAACGAGCTATCGGGATACGGATTTCCTGAATCCCGAATTAATCATGGTTGATGCTTTAGACCCAAATTGCGTCATCCTGGAAATAAAGTTTGACGAATTTCTTCCCGATATCATCAAACAATTGTTATCCATCATCGATACTAGAAAAACAGCTTTTTCAAAATACCAACTAAGCAGAAGATACGGCTGATTGCAGCAAACACATAATATTTGGAGGAATAGTAAATGGATACGACGACAACCAGCACCACTTTTAATGATATTTTCAAATCAAGCTTTTTGGACAAGACCGAGAGCTTTTCAATCATTGACTCCCTAATTGGATTACTGTTGGCATTTGCCATCGGATTGTTCATTTACGTCATTTATAAGAAGACCTTTTCCGGTGTGATGTACTCACACAATTTCAATATTTCCCTCATCATCATGACAATGGCCACGGCTTTGATTATCATGGGCATATCGACAAATATCGTCATCTCCCTTGGTATGGTCGGTGCCCTCTCCATCGTACGATTCAGAACGCCCATCAAAGATCCCATGGACTTGGTCTTCCTATTCTGGGCAGCGGCATCCGGGATTTTATGCGGGGCAGGACTAATTCCGCTGGTTATCATAGGTGCCATTTTAATAGGTATTGTGATGCTCATATTTGCCAATCGGATCACTGTTGAAAATCCATTTTTATTAATCATTAAATATTCAGATGCATCAATTGAAAAAACGTTAGAAGAAATGATATCCAACAAGGTGAAAAAACATTCCGTCAAATCGAAATCCGTCATGGCGGATAATAACCTCGAAGTGACATATGAAATTCGATTAAAAGATAACAATGCGGAATTCATTAATCAAGTCAAGGATATGAACAGCGTTCACTCTGCCATCATGTTAAGTTATGATGGCAACTTCACAGCTTAAGATAGATGGCGGACATAAAAATCCATGCCCACCCCTCTATATAAGACTACAGGAGGAAGGAGCCAAGGCATGTTAAAAACAAGATATGTAGTAGCGACCATTGGTTTATTGATGATGATTTTTATAGCAGTGCTATTTTTCCTTCCCAATCTTCAAGTTGAAAAAGCCACTAAAGGAAATACTTATACAGAATCTGTATTTGATCAAAGTAAGGTGACAACCGTTGATATAACATTGGCTGATGAGGATTTGGATTCCATCCTGGAAAACCCCACTGAAAAGGAGATCGTAAATGCCGATGTAACGATAGATGGGGAGACGGTTAAAAACGTGGGATTTCGTACCAAGGGAAACCTTTCCTTGAATTCCGTTGTTCAAATGGGAGATTCCGATCGTTACAGCTGGAAGCTAGACTTTGATTATTATCAGGAAGATCAAGATTTACACGGCCTGAAGAAGTTGGCCCTAAACAATAATTACAGTGACCCAACCTATATGAGAGAATACCTTTCCTATGAATTAATGGACAAGATGGGCATAGCGACTCCTGGACATTCCTATATGTACTTGACCATCAACGGAAAGGAATGGGGCCTTTATCTAGGGGTGGAAGCTATAGAAGAAACCTTTCTAAACACCAACTTCACTGATGGCACAGGCGATCTCTATTATCCGGATGGTACGGGAAGCGATTTAAAGTGGATCAGTGAAGACATTGATGACTACACAGGATTAAACTTGAAAACAAACGATAATTCGGACCAATCCGCCATGATCAAAATGCTTGATAGCATCAATAATGGCGGGAATCTGGAGGAAGTCCTGGATGTCGATGAAATGCTGCGCTATTTCGCAGCCAATACTGCCCTTGTCAACCTCGATCACTATCAAGGAGATAAAAAGCACAATTACTACCTGTATGAAGAGAACGGGGTCTTTTCGATATTGCCTTGGGACTATAATATGTCATTTGGCGGTTATTCCGGAGGCGGCGGGCGACTGGCGGGCGACCCTGATCAAGCAACCGCTGACCAAAAAGATGGAACGGCTGCTGAGGGTAACGCCGATACTGCTAAGCAGGATGACAAGGAAATCCTTGGAGAGGCACCGAATATGAACGGTGGCGGAATGATGGATATGAGTTCAAATTTCATGAATGAAAGTAATATCAACTTCAGCATTACCGAGCCTGTTTCAGGTACGACCCTAGAAGAGCGCCCTTTATTGAATGCCCTGCTTTCCAACGACGAGTACCGTGAAAAATATTATGATGATCTAAATGACATTGCCACAGATTTTTTCTCTGAAGAAAATATGACAGCAATGACCACTGAAATTTCTAAATTGATCACACCATATGTGAAAAAGGACCCGACCAAGTTTTATACAATGGACGAGTATACAGAAGCAACTTCAGGCGAGGAAACCCTGGTTGACTTCGCTGTCAAACGTGCCGAATCAATCTTGGCACAGCTTTCAGGAGACCTGGTCGTGGAAGCCGAGACAGAAAGCAGTATGGGCGGCGGAGCTCCAAATATCGGCGATGACGCAAATGCAGGTCAGCGACCACCAAACATGGGCGGCGAGAATGGGGCGGCGATGCAGCCTCCTGACATGGACCGGGGCGGGAATGGTGCACCTCCTGGTATAACCGGGAACATGGCCCAAAAGGGGGCAGGTAACAGCAGCTCCTCAAAGGATACGATCATTCTATCTTCCATGCTTCTAATCTTATTATTAGGTGCAATGGCTTTCGCCCACTTCTTTAAACGGAGAGGTAAAAAAGGATAATAGACTATCCCCCTCAATACGAAAAAGGTATTTCAAAATATTCAGGATACCTTAGTTTGTAGGCAAAAGAGGTTCTATCTAAATTTTATAAAAAAGTGCGAGACTCCTGCGGGAAAGGCTCCCGGACCGCCCGTAAAAAGCGAGTTCCTAGAGGGGTAATCAACGGTCAAATTGTAAAAGCGATAAAAAAACTGTGGGCAAACTTGATTTTCATCGAGTTTAACTACAGTCTGAGGTATCCCCATTTAATCGGGATGCCTTTTTTATTGATGCAGCCTATGCCTTTTCCGGGCTATTCCTGCACATTTGAATTATTTTTAGCTGCTAATCAATATAAAATACCCTTATTTGGTATAAAATAGTAAAATAGAGGGAGGTAGATGAACCTCTATCCTGAGGATTGTTCACTTGTTTATCATTTGATTTTAGTGGGTAAAGATTTCCATTATTACTTTATCCGATCGCATTAGTTTCACTTTTGTTAAAAACAGGTCGGTGTCAGGGGGGGAACGGATGAAAAGAAATCATACGATGATGCAATTTTTTGAGTGGCATCTAGAGGCAGATGGTTCTCATTGGGAAAGATTGAAATATGCGGCCTCCAAGTTGAAGGACATAGGAATTGACTGCGTTTGGCTTCCGCCAGTCACCAAAGGGCAATCCGTTGGGGATAATGGATATGGAATATATGACGGTTACGATTTGGGGGAATTTGACCAAAAAGGAACCGTTCGTACCAAATACGGGACCAAAGATGAATTGCTGCAAGCAATAGCCACCTGTCATAACTATGGACTTTGCGTTTATATCGATTTAGTCATGAACCATAAGGCAGGAGCTGACGGAACCGAAAAATTCGAGGTGATTGAAGTCAATCCAGACAACCGTATGGAAGATATCTCAGAACCATTCGAAATGGAAGGCTGGACAAAATTCGATTTTCCGGGACGTAAAAATAAATACTCTGACTTTAAGTGGAACCATACTCATTTCAATGGTACAGACTATGATGCCGAAAACGACAAAATGGGCGTATATCGAATCACAGGCGAAAATAAGCACTGGAATAAGCATGTCATCGATGAATTCGGGAACTATGATTATTTAATGTTTGCCAACATCGATTACAGCCTGCCGGAAGTTCGTCAGGAAATGATTAGCTGGGGAAAATGGATGGTTGATACGTTAAAGTGTGATGGTTTTCGTTTGGACGCCGTTAAACATATCGATTATGAATTCATCAATGAATTTCTCCAAGAACTCATCCCTTATACAAAGGAACATTTTTTCATGGTCGGCGAATTCTGGAAGGCAGATGTTAAAGCCTGTCAAACATACTTAGAGCAAACCAATCATGACCTCAACTTGTTCGATGTTTCCCTGCATTATAAATTTCATGAGGCTTCAAACGCAGGAACAGACTTCGACCTCTCAACCATCTTTGATGATACCCTCGTCCAAACCAATCCAGCAGAGGCTGTCACTTTTGTCGATAACCATGACTCCCAGCCTCATGAATCACTGGAGTCTTGGGTAAAGGACTGGTTCAAGCCATCGGCATATGCACTTACCTTGCTTAGACTTTGCGGTTATCCATGTGTCTTTTACGGGGACTATTATGGAATCGGCGGACCTTCTCCGGTGCCTGGGAAAAAGGAGATTCTGGATCGACTATTATATGCTAGGTATGAAAAAGCTTACGGAGAACAGACCGACTACTTTGATGATCCAAATACGATAGGCTGGGTCCGGCACGGAGTTGAAGAGCTAGAAGGCTCGGGGTGTGCGGTCATTATCTCTAATGGAGATCACAACAGTGAAAAAAGGATGTTCGTCGGTGAACATCGGGCTGGTGAAATCTGGAGTGATTTAACTTGTCATAGAGATGACCACATTACCATTGAAGAAGATGGATTCGCGACATTCCCCGTTCACGGGAAAAGCGTATCCGTATGGGCCTTGAATAATCCACTCTAAAAAGAGATAGCAAGGAACGGCATGTCTTTTGCAGATATGCCGTTCTTTGCTGATGACATCAACCTAAAAAATTTGAAAAAAGATAATTTTTCCATTCCAGCTAATCATGGTAAGATAAGGGAAAAAGGAGTTGAAGGAAAAGTGAAAAATGAAATCATTGAAAGATTCACTTCTTATGTGAAAGTGGATACCCAATCGAATGAAGAAAATCCCTCATGCCCCTCTACACCCGGACAGTTGACCTTGGCAAATGCATTGGTCAAGGAACTTCAATCCATTGGGATGAAGGATGTGACAATTGATGGGAACGGCTATGTCATGGCAACCTTGCCGGCCAATTCAAATAAGGATGTCCCGACAATCGGTTTCTTGGCGCATGTCGATACAGCAACGGATTTCACTGGAAAAGATGTAAAACCGCAAATCGTTGACAACTATGATGGCAAAGATCTTACATTACATGAAAAATTGGATGTCATTCTTTCACCTGATGATTTTCCTTCGCTTAGGAACTATAAAGGGCATACCTTGATTACAACGGATGGGACAACCCTGTTGGGAGCTGATAATAAGGCTGGAATTGCCGAAATCATGACTGCCATGGATTATTTGATCCAGCATCCGGAAATCAAGCATGGAAAAATCCGTGTTGCTTTTACTCCCGATGAGGAGATCGGAAGGGGACCCCATAAGTTTGATGTAGATGCCTTTGATGCCCAATTTGCCTACACCGTGGACGGCGGCCCACTTGGAGAACTTGAATATGAGAGCTTCAATGCAGCATCAGCCAAAATCCTGATCAAAGGGACGAATATTCACCCTGGTACGGCTAAAGGAAAAATGGTGAACTCGGCGAAAATCGCCATGGAATTGCATGATTTGCTCCCAGCAGCAGAAGCACCGGAATATACGGAGGGCTACGAAGGATTTTATCATCTGCTTTCGTTTCACGGTGATGTGGAAGAGACCAAGCTTTCTTACATCATCAGGGATTTCAATCGCCAAAAATTCAATGAACGCAAGGAATATATAACGAAAGTAATCGAGGATTTAAAAGAAAAGTATGGTCAAAACCGGATCGAGCTTGAATTACACGACCAATACTTCAACATGAAGGAAAAAATTGAGCCCGTGAAGGAAATCGTGGATATTGCCCATGAAGCAATGGAGAAACTCGATATAAAACCAAAAACCTCACCAATACGAGGTGGTACGGATGGTTCCCAATTATCGTATATGGGCCTGCCTACACCCAACATCTTTACGGGCGGGGAGAACTTTCATGGCAAATATGAATTTATTTCCGTTGATAATATGATACTGGCCACTAAGGTGATCGTTGGCATTGCATCACTTTTCGAAGAAAAAGCAAAGTAGCTTGTTACGAAATATCTATTAAAAACCCCCTGACTTCAAGTCTAGGGGTTTTTAAATATGATATTAAGCGCGTTTCCAGTGCCTGTGCTTGGCAATTGCCTCGATAAAGGCAGAACCACTATTTTTATCCGTAACAGCTACGATGCCTGAGGCTGGATCATTGGAAACGATGCCTGCCTTCGATAAGATCTCGGCTCCTTCTTTTCCCGCACCAATCGCTTTGAAATGATTGTAGGCTTCATCAACAAAGTATATGGGTTCCTTGGATGCCTTTAGGGCATCTACACTCTCCTGGCCTCCTGCCACATATACAGCATCGAAAAGTACCGAATCGGCTGTCAGGAATGTCTGATTCACCTCGGCCTGCTGTCCTTCAGAACTTGTAATCACCCCGCGATTTATGCTGATGATTTCAGCGGTTATCCCTTCAGATTTAAATGATTCCAAGACTTGATTGACCTCCAGCCCGTTGAAACCATCTGCAGCCAAGATCGCCACTTTCCTTGTTGCCGCCGTATTCACTTTCATTTGCTCCTGGCTTAAAGCCGGAGAAGCCAAGTCCATTTTAACCTCACTTTTGTTGACTGGAGGCTTCACGCCCACTCCCTTAGCGATCGTTTTAGCCAGTTCGACATCCACATTGCTGAACATCTCGACGATTTGCTGCTGAACGTCCTTATTTTTCACTTTCCCCACTTCAAAGTGGAAAGCCTGAATAATATGCTCCTTCTCCACTTCCGTCATGCTATTCCAAAATAGTTTAGCCTGGCTGTAATGATCCTTGAAGCTTTCACTGCGCTGCCGGACCTTCCTGCCATCGACTTTTTCCTGGTAATGTGCATAGCCGCCTTCCTCTTCTGAAGCAGGTTCAGGAGAGTTGCCTGCAAGGGAATTTTTGTGGTAGCTGACCGGCCCTGGATTTATTGACATGCGGTGCATGCCATCGCGTTGATTATTATGAACGGGGGCAACTGCCCTATTAATCGGAAGCTCATGGAAATTCGGTCCTCCCAACCGGGATAGCTGCGTATCGGTGTATGAGAATAAACGTCCCTGGAGCAGCGGATCATTTGAAAAGTCAATTCCCGGCACAACATGCCCCGGATGGAATGCTATCTGTTCCGTCTCTGCAAAAAAGTTATCCGTATTTTGGTTCAAAACCATTTTCCCGATTATTTTCACCGGGATTTGTTCTTCCGGCCATAGTTTAGTAGGATCGAGGATATCAAAGTCGAATTTGAATTCATCTTCTTCTTTGATCATTTGCACGCCAAATTCAAATTCAGGATAATTTCCTGTATCTATCGCTTCCCACAGATCTTGGCGATGAAAATCAGGATTCTTCCCTGCAATTTTCTGTGCCTCATCCCAGACAAGGGATTTAACTCCCAGTACAGGCTTCCAATGGAATTTAACGAAATGGGCCACACCCTGCTCATTTACAAAACGGAATGTGTGGACACCAAACCCTTCCATCATCCGGAAACTTCTCGGTATGGCCCTATCGGATAGATGCCACATGACCATATGTGCCGTTTCTTCATTGTTGGCGACGAAGTCCCAAAAAGTATCATGGGCAGACGCGGCCTGAGGTATTTCATTATGAGGCTCCGGTTTAACCGCATGAATTAAATCCGGAAACTTAATGGCATCCTGGATAAAAAATACCGGAATATTATTTCCGACCAAATCATAGTTTCCTTCCTCCGTATAAAACTTTGTAGAGAATCCCCTTACATCACGGACCGAGTCGGCCGATCCGCGGGAACCTGCCACCGTGGAGTAGCGAACGAATACTGGTGTCTTGACTGAAGGGTCTTGAAGAAACTTGGCTTTTGTATATTCGGTCATCGGTTCATATACCTGAAAATATCCATGTGCTCCAGATCCACGCGCATGGACAATCCGTTCGGGAATACGCTCATGGTCAAAATGAGTCATTTTTTCACGAAAATGAAAATCCTCCATCAAAGTTGGCCCCCGGGTTCCCGCTTTCAAAGAATGCTCATCCTCAGAAACACGCAAACCTTGGTTAGTCGTCATCTTTTTCCCATTATCGTCCACTCGATATTGATCCAGCTGCCGCTGCTTACTTTGCTCATCGATTCTTCCGCTTTCATTTGCTTTTGTCATCCCACTTTTTCCCCTCCGTGTGTAAGAATTCAGATTAAATCGTGTTGTATGTATTTATTTGATTTGAAATAACTGCGTTATCCTTCCTCATATACCACTCTATTTTGACGGTTAAACAGAATTTAGAGAAAGATTCTTAACGGTGTAGGTCTGCCTGGGGTAGGTCGAATTATGTCTGAGATAGGTCGAATTCTTCAAGACATAGGTCGAATTATGTCTGAGATAGGTCGAATTCTTTAAGACATAGGTCGAATTATTCCCGTCCCCAGTTTTGAAACAATGGGGATCGGAAGAAAAACATATAAAAAAGAAGCGGGAAGAACGATTTTCGCTCTTACCGCTCCTTACATTCAACATCTTTAGTTCTTAAAGGCCTCTGAAACCTTCAAAAGCTTGCCTTTTACTTTCGTATTTTTCATCACTTTCAAGACAAGCGGTCCCTTTTCATTCAATATTTCCACATAAGAAACATTATCCTGGATCGTAATGATCCCGATGTCCTCTGCATTCACTCCATCAATCTTAGCGATGGTTCCGACAAAATCCACAGCCCTGAGTTTCTTTTTCTTGCCGCCATTAAAATACAGCTTCATGATTTGTTTATTCAATTGTTCACTTTTATCTTTTTTGATCTTTGGACGAGCTTCCAGTTTCGCTTCGAATTCCATTTTTTTATTGGAGACTTCCTCTTTTGAAGGGACAGGCATCTTAGAGATTTCAAAACCGATATATCCTTGGATTTCAGCAAGGAATTTGTCTTCGTACGGCGTCACAAAAGTAATGGCCTTTCCTTTTTTACCGGCACGTCCCGTTCTTCCAGTCCGATGTACGTAACTTTCCTTTTCCAATGGCAGGTCATAGTTAATCACATGGGTTATATTGTCGATGTCAATTCCACGTGCAGCAACATCTGTCGCAACCAAATAGCGGAATTCACCTCTTCTGAATTCATTCATCACTGCAAGGCGATCTTCCTGAAGCATGCCGCCGTGAATCATATCACACGGATATTCCAGTTCCAGCAGCTGTTCACATACTTGGTCCACCCTATCTTTCGTCCGGCAGAAAATGATGCAGCTATCGGGGTTTTCCGTGATGGTGACATCTCTAAGCAGGGAAAACTTATCATCTTCCTTCACTTCAATAAGAGCATGTTCAATTTTCTCCGTCGTTAATCCCTTTGCTTTGATTTCAATATCCAAAGGATCTTTCATATATTGCTTGCATAGCTTTTTTATACTCTCAGGTAACGTAGCAGAGAACAGCATGGTTACTCTATCTTTCGGAAGCTCTTTAATAATGGCTTCCACTTGTTCAATGAAGCCCATATTCAGCATTTCATCCGCTTCATCAATAACTAAATGAGTTAAGCGTTCCAAGGCGAATGTCCCTTTTTCGATATGATCCAGAACACGTCCCGGGGTTCCAACGACTACATGGCTTTTTTGTTTCAGTTCCGCTTTTTGCAGTGCGAATGGATGTTTTCCATAAACCGCAGTAGCCTTTATCCTCTTAAATCTGCCAATATTCGTAATATCCTCTTTAACCTGCACGGCAAGCTCACGTGTCGGAGTTAAAATAAGCGCCTGAGGCTTATTTTCCTCCCAATCGACCATTTCGCAAATCGGTATGCCGAATGAAGCAGTCTTGCCGCTTCCCGTTTGCGATTTAACGACAAGATCACGCTTTTTCAGCGCCACTGGAATCACTTCACGCTGTACCTCGGTTGGATGTTGATATCCCAAGCTTTCTAATGCCCTTACAATTTCATCGCTTAATGTATAGTCAGTAAAACTCAATTCATTCATATAACAGCCTCTTTTGTTGTTTAGTATGTTGCCTTATTGTTTCCATAATCGTAATTTCCTTATACAGAGTACTATTATACGCGAAATGCATCGATAAACCTTGTAATAACCAAATTCAATTGCCTTTTTTCACTATAATGAAACATCCGTCTTCTTTAAAACAAGGGTCATCTGGATATCATGATCTGAGTTAATCAAAATGGACCCTGCTTCTTTCCATATGCTAAAATATGTATGAAATTGCGGAAAATAGGGTGTAGATTCTAAACCGAAGTCCAAAAGGAGAGCTGATTTATGATAATCGTAACGAATAGAATCAGAGTCAAAAAAGGGATGGGTGCAGTCATGGCCCCAGGATTTACTGCACCAGGTCCACTTGATACTATGGAAGGCTTCGTAAAAGTTGAAGTTCTATTAACGCAGAATTTGTCGGAATACGATGAACTGAGCGTTAATATGTACTGGGAAAACCTTGATAACTTTACTGCTTGGAGAAATAGCGATGCGTTCAAAGCTGCACATAAACGGCCTGAACCAGGTTCCGGAGAAGCAAAAAAAGAATCACCAATCTTAGGCAGCGAGCTTACAACGTATGAAGTCGCCTCGGTAAAGGAAATAGCTAAATAATGAAATGCACGACAAAAGAGGCCGCAAAATATGCGACCTCTTTTTGTTTTATCTTAATGAATTTACTTAGCTTCAGCCTTCTTGATTTGTTTGCTTCTAAGCTGACCGCAAGCCGCATCAATATCCGTTCCATGCTCTTGGCGGATTTTACAATTTACGCCTCTCTTTTTCAGCGTATCATAAAACGAGAGAACGGACTCTTTTTCACTTCTTTGGTATTGACTATGCTCATCTACAGGATTGTATGGAATCAGATTGACATATAGCCGATGTTTTTTGTCCTCAAGAAGATTGGCGAGTTGCTCTGCTTCTTCTTGGTGGTCATTGACATCTTTCAATAGGATATATTCAATCGTAATTCTCCTATTCGTTTTCTCTAAATAATAATCAAGAGATTTCATCAATTTTTCTATCGGGATAGCGCGATTTATTTTCATGATCCGTGTCCTGAGTTCATTGTTCGGCGCATGCAATGAGATGGCCAGATTCACCTGTAATTGGGTATCGGTGAATTCATAAATCTTATTGGCAAGACCGCTCGTCGAAACAGTAATGCGCCTGGCAGCGATGGCAAGACCCTTATGGTCCATGAGCACCTTCAAAAAGTCTATCATATTTTCAAAGTTATCGAATGGTTCACCAATACCCATTACAACTACATGGCTTACAACATCCCCTTGTTCCAATTTATCCAGATGCAGTTGAACGTTCATGATTTGTTCCACTATTTCGCCGCTGGATAAATCACGGCTTTTGGCCAATAATCCGCTGGCACAGAAACTGCAGCCAATATTGCAGCCCACTTGGGTGGTGACACAAACCGAGATTCCGTATTTATGCCTCATCATGACGGTTTCGATAAGGTTTCCATCCTGTAATTTAAACAGAAACTTGATCGTGCCATCCGCTGATTCTTGCTTAACGTGCTCAGTCAAAGTTTGGATGACAAAGTGCTCTTCAAGTAATTTTAGGCACTCTTTATTAACATCCGTCATTTCAGAGAAATTCGTCACACGTGTTCTATAAAGCCACTCCCAGACTTGGGAAGCTCTGAATTTTTTATGGCCATGGTCCGAAAGCCATGATGTCAATTGTTCGAATGTTAAACCATAAATGGACTCTTTATTCATTCGTTACCCTCTTTTCATTACATTAAAATTTAAGATGTTAACCCATTAACCTTACGGGGAATTCCCCCGGAATTAGTTCCATCATTTATGATATGGTTCATTTCTATTTATCCGAAAAGCCCGATATATTTGCTCCACTAGAACCAGTTTCATTAATTGATGCGGAAAGGTCATTTTCGAGAAGGAAAGGGCATAATCACTTCTTGATAATACCTCAGTGCCAAGCCCAAGGGACCCGCCAATAATAAAGGCAATTTTGCTCTTTCCATAGGTGGCAAGCTGATCCAAATGAGTGGCCAGCTGTTCTGAAGTAAGCTGTTTTCCATTGATCTCAAGCGTTATTACGTAGGTGTCCGGGCTGACTTTCGCCAGGATTCGTTCACCCTCCTTTTGCTTTACAATGTCCATGTCCGCTGCACTCAGGTTCTCCGGGGCTTTTTCATCCGGTACTTCGACAAGTTCTATATTAGCATAGGCGCTTAACCTTTTTGTATATTCAGCAATTCCTTGCTTTAAGTATTTTTCCTTTAGCTTGCCAACAGTTATAATCGTTATTTTCATATATATCCTCTAGCTTTCATTAATGTTTTTACTATCAATTGTTGGATTTGCCTACCTATTATCATACCTTACAGTGACCTATAAGCAAAACAAGCATATCCTTTCCAATTTTTCAAAAATAAAAACCGCTGCCACTGAAAGCGGCAACGGTAACTTTCATTATTTTTTAATGTATATTGAAGAATTTAGGCTGGACTTAGTTCAGATTCGATATAGAATGATGGTTGGTTATTCGTCGAACCAAAAGTTTGATCTAAACAATTCAACCGTCCAGTTTATTCTTCGGAAAATGTTAAGAACAGGTTACAAACATGTTATCCACAAAAGTTATCCACATATCCACAAAAACTATCCACATCTTGTATGGGAATATTAGTTCCCTACTAGATATATTGCCACGTTTCGACAATATTCACAGGTTGTTGATAACTGATTTTCTTCAGAAACCAGCGTTAAAACAGGATAGGTTTCACATTCGTATACCACTTCATCCAGCGCCATGTCCACGTGTTCCTGACAGCAATATAATTTCATCTTTCATATCTCCTTTCCCATTCATTATTCCCAGTACTTCCATTCCCAATTATCCACAGGCTACTTGAGATTCTAAATTTCAGTATATATCCACAGGTAATCGTAACAAAAAATAAGAAAAGCGCAAGGAAATAGAAAGGACAGGAGGCAGTTTCTGCCCCCTGTCCTTTTAAATTTCGCTGCTTGAAAGCGTGACTTCCGTAGTTTCTTTCTTTCCATCACGGTAATAAGTGATTTTAACTTTATCACCGACTTGTTTTTCATTGTAAAGGTATTTTCTTAGTTCCACGACATCATGGATTTTTTCATTATCCATTCCAACTACGACGTCAAATTCCTTCAATCCTGCTTTGGATGCTGGAGAGTTGCTTTGAACGCCTGTTATTGCAACGCCAGAAGTAACTTTCCTTGGCAGCTTTAATGTATTTTGTTGATGGTATTGGGAAATTTCTTCTACAGATGCCAAGTTCACACCCAAGAAAGCACGTTTCACTTCACCAAATTCCTCTATATCATTAATAATCGGGATAACTGAATCGATTGGGATCGAAAGTCCGATTCCTTCCACTGCATTTTCTGCAATTTTCATCGAATTTATTCCGATGACCTGCCCTGACATATTAACGAGTGCACCCCCGCTGTTACCTGGATTAATCGCGGCATCGGTCTGAATGACCTCCGCATTCCAATCCACTTGGCCGTCCTCATTGATATCGACCTCTATCGTGCGCTCCAAACCGGAGATGATTCCTTGTGTGATCGATCCAGAGAATTGAAGGCCTAGTGGGTTACCAATGGCAATTACAGGCTCACCAGGTTTCAATTTGTCGGATTTTCCGAATTCTGCAATGGTTTTGATTTTATCACCATTCACGACAATGACGGCTAAATCTGTCCATGGATCACTGCCTTGTAGTTCAGCTGGCAATTTAGTGCCATCACTTAATGTCACTTCCAGTTCATTAGCTCCTTCAATGACGTGATTATTCGTGACGATATAGGCCTTGCCGCCATCTTTTTTGTAGACGACTCCCGAACCTGTGCCGGCTTCTGCCGAACTGTCATCGGCGTTGCTCCCTTGACCCCAGAAGTTCGTTTCCTGAATGTTGGTGATGCCGACCACTGCGTCGCTGGCTTTATCGACGGCATTGGTGACGGCACTTGTTACATCAACCGTAAGGTTTTGCTGAGCCTGCTCCGTGGACTCACTTCCCGTTGATTTTTCCGTTGTAATTTCGTTATCATCATTATTTAACAGTCCACTTCCCGGAAAGGCTAATAAAATAAGTAAGGCCCCGATAATGGCGCCCCCCAAGCCTGCTAGAAAATAGCTCGTATGGCTCTTTTTCCGTTTATTTTGGTTCTCATCATTCTGATCATAATAACCCAAGACCGCCCCATCCTCTCATTTTAGGAATGAATTATAGCCATTCTATTGTTTGGTATCCTCCCTCAATTATACTCAATTACCGAATTTTTTCTAAAAAAATGCATGCTTTTATTTAAGGGAAAACTTAAAATTGACTAATGTACAGCCATTTTTCTTTTACCTATACAGTTCTAACCAAACGATACCCCTTTTAATCCGATTCGTAACTTACGAATCGAAATTTTTAAAAATAAAAAGGAATGGACAAGGTATCCCTCATCCATTCCTTTTATTTATAATGTAACAAGTTCCGTCGGTCTTTTTGGGTCTGTATCATATAAGGAAAATTGTTCACCTACAATGATCCCCTTTGTCTTTAACGTTTGTTCCACTGACATTCTTGCTAGATCCTTCATATTGTTATCAAGGCTCAAGTGGGCCAAGTAAATCCGCTTGGTCTTATCACCGGCCACTTCACTCATGGCAAGGGCGGCGTCTTCATTACAAACATGTCCGACATCACTTAAAATCCGGCGCTTGATGCTCCATGGATATTTTCCCATCCTCAGCATGGACACATCATGGTTACTTTCGAATACATATGCATCGGCATTTGAGATGATTCCTTTCATCCGATCACTTACGTACCCTGTATCGGTAATGACCACAAGTTTCTTATCTTCATGATGAAAGACGTAAAACATCGGCTCTGCCGCATCATGTGAAACGCCGAAAGATTCTATATCAAGGCTGCCGAACGTTTTGACCTGTTCCATTTCAAATGTGAATTTTTGTTCGGTTGCAATTTCACCGATTGATCGATCCATGGCATTCCATGTTTTTGCATTCGCATATATCGGGAGTTTATGTTTTCTGGCAACCACTCCAAGACCTTTAATATGGTCGCTGTGTTCATGGGTAACAAGGATACCGGATAGCTTTGACATATCACGGCCTATATCCTGAAACAATGCTTCCAGGGCTTTACCGCTTAAGCCGGCATCGACAAGGAATGATTGATCCCCCGTTTCCACGAAAAAGGCATTTCCTGTACTCCCGCTTGCGAGAACACTAAAATGCATTGTCATCTATACTCACTCCAGTATTTTTTCTTCTGTATTCAATTCAATGACCTCTCCATCAAAAGCGTTCACGAAGAGATCCGTTTCGCCATCAATGACCACCCACCATGTCGGCACAAGTAAATGTGACACAGATGTCGTCTGCAGCGAATTGTAAAAACCCAATTTTACATTCGTGACTTTGCTTTTGGGATCAATATCACCATTATCATACAATGCTCCAATAGCAGTTAAAGCAGATACCAATTCTTTAGGTTTGTTGAATTTTTCGATCCCCTCTAAATACATCTGTTCATAGGAGACGATTTCACCCTTCTTGTTCAGATATAAAGTGACCTTCCCCTTACTATTATTATAAAACATCTTTTTATCTGCCACTTGATAGCAGGTGATGGTCTGGCTTATTTCATCATAGCTCCAAAAATGATACTCACTTCCATTTAATATATACTCCTTTAGGAATATATCAAGGTCTGCAGCATTAATTTCCGCTTTCATGCCAACCGGTACTTTAAATGTACCCACAAGCTTCTTATCATCGATGATTTTTGCTTTCTGATTCTTTAGGTGCTGTATATCTTTCTTCTCGAAGGTCTTGCTTTGGGCAATCAGGAATTGATCCTTCAACTTTTGTTTCGGAAGTGGGGTTTCTATTGAAATCTCATCTTCTTTTAAAAGTTCATCCGTAAGAGGCTCCGTAAAGCTTTCCAATTGGGAGTCATTAATCTTTTCCAGGAATTGATAAAGAAGAAAAATATTCAAAATAAAGAACACCATGATGAATATCGACTTTGTATTATTCCAATCCACTTTGATCGCCTCCTTCTTCAAAAGGCACAATAAACCATTTATCGCCTACACGATAATACCAAGTGGGATCGAGTGTAACTAGAGTCACAAGTTTGGAATCGAGGGATTTATTCAATCTATAACCAATCGAGATGTCCTCCACGCTTTTGAAATCGATATTATCTTTCGATTTCAGCTGTTTCAATACTTCTTTTCCGCTTGCTAAGGTCACTGCCGCTCCTTCTGACGGGAGGACTGAGTCAAGTGAAAAGTACGGGCGGTCATAGCTATAAATTTCTTCTTTCCCCCAAATTTGCTCGATTTCGGTCATTCCGTAATCATTGAAGGCCGGATAACCATTCACGAATAAGCGGAATACCACTCGTTGTTCATTCTCCGACATATAGGCAAAGCGGTAATTGTTATCTTCCCAGCCAGCATGATCATTGATGAAATCGATGCTTTTTTGCAGAAGGTCACTGGAACTGTCGAATACCTTGCTCTTTTGTGCCGGATTGATATAAGAAATTAAGTAATTCTCTTTATTGACCGTCATTAGTCTTGTTCCATCCGTGTATTCCTCACCGACCGAAACGGGTTCCTGGCGTACGAACTTCGGATAATTAAATAACGCATTTTTCAAGTTTCCAATATCCAAATAGTCAATATAATATTCAAGTCTGTTGATCTCCACCGGGTTTTCCGGGACGAACAGCGTCCTTTTGCCGTTTATCGTTTCGGCCGTGTATTCAGGGTGCTTATCGTAGGAATCCCTATAAAATGAATCCATGAAATTCCTTAGTTTTTTAGAGTCCACCATACCTTGATAAATCCTCTCTTTATCGTAGGAAACAAAGTAAACGGCAGATTCATTACCGCTGATATCCTTTTGTTTAATGATGATTCGATCAAATGAAAATTCAGGCACTTCCTTATCCGTTATATTCAATACCGTTTTATAAAGAGTGATGGGTATATCATCGGAAAATTCAATTTCAATAGACCCATCTTCATGGACAAAATCATCAAATTTCCTTTGCAGCCTTTTTACGGATACCTCTTTTAAGCCTCTGAAACGCCATTGCGAAAATTCTTTTTCCATTTCATTCATTTCTGCCGGATTGGAAGTCTGGAAATGCTGCCCATTGCCATGGAAAAGGATACTGACTGGTTTAATGACATCACTGACGATCTGGACATCGCTTTTAATCTTTATAAATTCCGACGATTGTTCAAATGGATCATATTCAGGCTCGTAAGTCCAAATGCTCCATGTCAAAAAAATGCTTGTCCCAACCAAAATAATCAGTATGATACTTTTTGCACGTTCAAAATTCATGACCAATCATCCTCTTCTTCCTGTTCGTAAGGAAGTGTAAAGAACACGGTAGTTCCTTTTCCATCCACACTTTCCGCCCATATTTTCCCGCCATGCGCCACGACCATCTCTTTTGCAATCGCTAAACCAAGCCCTGTCCCGCCTAAGTTACGGGCCCTTGCTTTATCCACACGGTAGAAGCGGTCGAATATTTTATCAATGACGTTTTTCGGGATACCCACTCCTTGATCTGTAATGCTCACAATAATAAAGCCATCAGATGCCCTGACGCGGAAAGTCACTTGACCCCCTTCAGGTGAGTACTTTAATGAGTTGGAGATTACATTATAGAGAACCTGGGTAATTTTATCTTCATCAATATCTACAAAATAAGCTTCCTTCGGCAAATCACGCTTAAACGTGATGTCATCATTTTTCGTCATTTCAAAACGATCGATGATATGGTCATAGAATTTATTGAAATTCACCCAGCCTGTTTTAAGCCTGTAATCTTTACTGTCCATTTTCGAAAGCTGTAACAGATCATTAACAAGCCTGATCATTCGCTCCGTTTCATTTTGGGTCACACTTAAAAAGGATGGAGCGATTTCCTCGTCCTTCCATGCACCTTCAGCCAATGCCTCCAGGTAACTTCTCATCGTCGTTAGCGGAGTTCGCAGTTCATGTGATACATTGGCAACAAATTCCCTGCGTTCACTCTCGATTTTTTCCTGCTCTGTTATATCATGCAAAACAGTAATCAAACCATTAACGAATCCCGTTTCCTTTTGAATGACCGAAAAGTTCCCCCTCAAAATGAAAGGCCGATTTTTTTTGCTGTAATCAAGGATTACGGACTCTCGCTCTTCCAGTAAATCATCAAATTTATATTCTTCTTCAAGACCCAAAACCTCAATGATCGGTTGATTCATGACGGTTTCACGCGAGACATTCAATAATTGTGCCGCAGGTTCATTAATCAAGTTCACCCGCCCGCGCCTGTCCGTTGAAATTACGCCATCCGTCATATTGGCAAGGACAGATGATAGCTTACGTCGCTCTCCTTCTGTACTTGATTGCGATTCTTGGAGCTTTTTGGTCAAATTATTGAAAGTGACGGCAAGCTGGCCAATTTCATCATCGCCATATACCCTGACTTTTCTGGAGAAATTCCCCTTTGCCATCACCAGTGCCTGTTTTCTCATATCAGACATGGGTCTAGTGATCGTTCGTGCGAGCAGGATCCCCAAGATGGCCGTAATGACCAAGGCGATGGCCGTACCCGTCATGAAGATGCTATTGATTTCATCCATCTGCTCAAAGACATTTTCCATCTCAGCTATTACATAGACGGCGCCAATGACCTCCCCATTTGCTTCAACGGGTGTCGAAAGGACCCAGAGCCGCCTGCCTGTTTTCTTATCCCGATATATATCACTATCTTCTTTTCCATAAATGAGCGTATTCTTAATAAGGACCTCTGTTGTCTTCTTCCCTACAATATCCTGGTTACCTTGGGCTGAAGTTCCGATCACGCGTCTGCTGCGGGTGTCGATGACACGTACTTCCGAAATATCATTCGATGAATTATCCCGGTCTCTCAATATCGTATCAATCGCTTCTTCGAGGGTTGGATCTTCCTCTCCCCTCTCTTTTTCCATCTCTTCACCAATGCTGTAGGTAAGCAGGTTAACGTGGCCTTTTATTGATTTCGTAAAGTTCCCAACAAGATTTTCTTCCAATTCCCCAACAAAATATACCCCGATTATTTGCATCGCTACGAAAATGAGCAAAACATAAATCAGAACAAATTTAAAATGGATTGAGCGAAAAAAACCAACCTTTTTCATAGAAACTACTCCTGTTCAGGGTTACGCAGGTAATAACCGACCCCTCTTCTAGTTACAATCCAGCCAGGATGGCTAGGATTGTCTTCAATCTTCTCACGAAGACGTCTGACCGTTACATCGACCGTCCGTACATCCCCGAAATAATCATAGCCCCACACAGTTTGCAATAAGTGCTCCCTTGTCATGACCTGACCGATGTGCTTCGCTAAGTAATGAAGCAACTCAAATTCGCGATGCGTCAATTCAATCGTATCGCCCCGCTTGGACACCACATAAGCATCCGGATGGATTGTGAGCGTTCCTATCGTAATTTCCTTCGGTTCATTTTCTTGATCAGGAACCGGAACAGCTTGCTGACGTCTTAAGTTCGCTTTAACGCGGGCAATTATTTCCCGGGTACTAAATGGCTTTGTCACA
The DNA here is from genome assembly GCF_022603275.1 of Peribacillus sp. Aquil_B1. NCBI lineage: Bacteria > Bacillati > Bacillota > Bacilli > Caryophanales > Bacillaceae > Peribacillus > Peribacillus sp. Aquil_B1. The sequence continues at coordinate 614,752 of NZ_JAKXEE010000003.1, forward strand.
TAGTCGTCTGCACCAAGCTCCAATCCTAAGACCTTATCTATCTCTGAATCTTTTGCCGTCAACATGATGATCGGCGTTTCATACTTTTTCCTTACTTCCCGGCAGACTTCCATCCCATCGCGCTGCGGCAGCATGATATCCAGTAAAATCAAATCAGGTTGCCGTTCTTCTACCATTTTGAGGGCTTCATTGCCATCATAGGCACAAAAAACTTCATAGCCTTCTTTTTTTAGATTGAATTGTAATATATCAGCAATTGGCTTTTCGTCATCCACTACCAGAATCTTTTTATCCATGTACTTATCTCCTTTTTAATAACTGAACTGAATCTATTAAAAACCGTGTCCTTATCCGGGACCTTATTCACTTTTCCTTCTGCTTGCACCAATCTTCGCAACCTAGTTCAGCAAACTTACATATATATACCCAATAAAAGGCGCTGAACACCGGAATGAAAGCAAATTGTCTCTATTCTACTTTATCATTTTATAGGCATTAAATCACCTTTTTCCTATTATTCTCATCTATGTATGAAGCAGAAGAAGTCTTCGAATATTTTTCGAAGACTTCCACCGGTTACTGACTTATATAGTTTAGCGGATTAACGAGAGACCCATTTTTATATATTTCAAAATGGAGGTGGACACCAGTCGAGTGCCCTGTTGAACCCATCATGCCGATTTTCATGCCTTTTTCAATCTTTTGTCCTGCTTGTACATCTATTGAATCCAAATGGGCATACACTGTCTTATACCCGTTATTATGATTGATCGTAATCTTATTTCCATATCCTCCGGAGTTTCCGGCAGTTTCGATTATCCCATGATCTGCTGCCGTTATGGTCCTGGTGGTTGGCCGGGCAATATCAATACCTTTATGAAGTTTCCCCCAGCGCTGGCCCTGCTTACTGGAAATATAGCCCCCATCTGCAGGCCATGAATATGTACCGCTTCCCTGTGAAGGAATGACCTTGGTGCCTTTTCTGGTGATTTCTGTTTTGGCTTTTTCCGTGACTTCTTTTTTTACGATCGTTTCACTGATTTTCTTTCCATTTGTTTCAGATACATTATAGGTGAACGCAAGAGTCCCCTCATTCCCTATTTGATCAGTAATGATCTCGCCCTTAAGGAGTTCGTCATCCTTCTTCACTTTCTTTTGAAAAGGAATTCTCTCTTCCTTAAATACTTCTCTTTCTACCATAACGTTCACATAGGGGGTACGCTGGGTCACATAGAGACGCTCGCCCTCTTTAACCCCTTTGTTCTCATCCTGTCCCGGATTCAGCTCCAGCAGTTGATCCAGGTCCATATCATGCCTAGTGGCAATGGCTTCAAGATCTTCATCTTCCTTAGCCTCATAGATCGTCGTTTCTTCCTTTCCTTCTTCTATCATGGAAAGGGTATCATCGACGCTCTTGACTTCGTCTGGATATACCATTGTCTTTATAGACGTGACTGGAAGTGAAAATTCGATGTCCAGAATTCTACTTCCTGGCTCTTTTAACGGATCCGTCTCTTTTTCACTTTCTTTTTTACCTGATTCGTATCCTGCGTATTCCTCTTCATTCACATATAATAAAGTGATTTTCTCCAGAACGTCCTCGGCATCTTCCTTTGACGCAACATAAGCGACCGCCTGATTATCTATGTCGATTTCATACGCCTCTGCTTTCACATTCAACTGATCTTGAATTCCCTTAACAGCCTGATCGTCTTTTACTTCTTCATCGAATACCTCTTCAGGTACAAAAGTCAGCTGTTTCTCCTTATCGAATGTAAAGTCAGGATAATCTTCCTGTGCTTCTTCTACTTTATCGGCTACGATCTTTTCGATTTCCGTTTCATCCGTGACACTTCCGACGAACTCATCGTTAAGATAAACATGCTGTATGGTTGCAGTTTCCGATAGCCCAGCAGCAGTTGCCCGATTTCCTGCAAGCACTAAAATGATGGAAACCATCAACAGGATGATCCCCTTACCTTTTGAGCTAAACATATATTGTCCTCCTTAACGGCTCAGTCACCAATTAAGAAACTAATCAAATTTATTTTGAGTTTTATTAGTCCAATTTAAATATCCACATGCTCATGACTGATTGCTATAATGATTTTTATCACTCATAACTCTACCATATTAAGAAAAAAAACAAGAAACAGACTTCATAATGTAATAGAACTGTATAAATGGTGACAACATGTACCAATAAAATTGGTTCTGGGGAAGGCTCGATAAACTGCGGAAAAGGGGGTGGACCTAAGCCCAGTAAGGTTAAAAGCAAGTTATATGTCATATTGGTCTAAATTGGTATGTTACAAATCGTTAACAATCTATTAACAAGATTTCATTCAAAATACATTTGAAGGAAAAACAAAAAAACGCCCTAAAGGAAAGGGCGTTTATAAAAGGATGGCTCAGGACGGAATCGAACCGCCGACACAAGGATTTTCAGTCCTTTGCTCTACCGACTGAGCTACTGAGCCAAATATTCTATTTTAGAATAAAAATAAAATGGCGGTCCCGACGGGAATCGAACCCGCGATCTCCTGCGTGACAGGCAGGCATGTTAACCGCTACACCACGGGACCAGTAAAGCATTTATGTAAAGAAGTGACCCATACGGGATTCGAACCCGTGTTACCGCCGTGAAAGGGCGGTGTCTTAACCGCTTGACCAATGGGCCGGAAAAAATGGTGAGCCATGAAGGATTCGAACCTTCGACCCTCTGATTAAAAGTCAGATGCTCTACCAACTGAGCTAATGGCTCGTACTAATGAAATGTTTCTTTGCATGATGTGAACTTACCATCTGCAGTTTGTTAATGGCTTGTTCTATTGTGACGACGCTTTTGATAATATCATGGTTAGTATAGTTTTGGCAATAGTTTTTTGAAATAAAATTATTTTTTTCTTATCTTTTCATTTTCCCTACAGTTTAATCCATTCATTCGGTATCCCGGGCCTCCCGAACGTGACAGATGATGCATCTTAATAACGAAAGAAGAGCCGGCAAAAAAAGCCAGCTCCTTTTTCATGAATTACGCTAGACGCCAAGGGCTTCTCACGACATTAGTTTGGTTACGGTCAGGACCGACAGAGAAAGTGGTCAAAGGAATGCCAACCAATTGAGATACGCGCTCTACATAGTGGCGAGCATTCTCTGGAAGCTCGTCCAATGATTTGCAGCCTGTGATGTCTTCTGACCAGCCTGGAAGCTCTTCATAGACTGGTTTACATTCGCCAATCGCTTTCAAAGTCGCTGGAACCTCATGAATGATCTCGCCTTTGTAGTCATAAGCCACACAAATTTTGACCGTATCAAGACCTGATAATACGTCAATCGAGTTCAATGACAAATCGGTAATCCCGCTGACACGGCGAGCATGGCGAACGACAACAGCGTCAAACCAGCCTACACGGCGAGGTCTGCCTGTAGTTGTACCATATTCACGGCCAATTTCCCGGATTTGGTTGCCGACTTCATCATGTAATTCTGTAGGGAAAGGACCATCGCCCACACGGCTTGTATATGCTTTACATACTCCAACCACATGGTTGATTTTCGTAGGGCCTACACCAGAACCGATCGTAACGCCCCCTGCAACCGGGTTAGATGAAGTGACGAATGGGTATGTTCCTTGATCGATATCAAGCATAACACCTTGTGCCCCTTCGAATAATACCCGTTTTCCTTCATCAAGTGCGTCATTCAATACAACGGATGTATCACAAACATATTTCTGCACTTGTTGTCCGTACTCATAGTATTCTTCCAAGATATCTTCGATTTTGAAACCTTCCGTTTCATAGAAACGTTCAAACATACGGTTTTTTTCGACAAGATTTTGAGACAATTTTTCCTCGAAAATTTCACGGTCCAAAAGGTCTGCCATGCGGATTCCGTTACGAGCAGCTTTGTCCATATATGCAGGACCGATTCCCTTTTTAGTCGTTCCAATTTTGTTGGCGCCTTTACGGTCTTCTTCGACTTCATCCAATTTGATATGGTAAGGAAGAATGACATGTGCACGGTTCGAGATACGAAGATTATCCGTACTCACCCCATGGCTATGTAAATAAGCAAGCTCCTCTACAAGAGCTTTTGGATCAACCACCATACCATTTCCAATGACACAAATCTTATCACTATAAAAAATCCCTGACGGAATTAAATGCAGTTTATAGGTAACGCCGTTAAATTTTATTGTATGCCCTGCATTATTCCCACCTTGATAACGAGCGATGGCTTCCGCATTCTGGGATAGAAAATCTGTTATTTTACCTTTACCTTCGTCTCCCCATTGTGTACCGACTACTACAACTGATGACATCTGAATAAAGCACCTCCAAAGGTTCACGTAATACCGATCATTAACCGGTTCTTATCAAACAAACCTATTTTATCAATAATCCAAACTGGAAGTCAATACAAAATCCGAACAATATACTTTTTAATAAATTATTTGTTCGTAAATATGCGAAATATCTTTCCGGTTTTTTGATTGTCAAACATTATTGTACCCTTTGATTTATTTTTCTATTATCATAACGGCCTTTCTTTTTCCCGAAACAGAGAAAGCCCGCCATTGCATGAATGGCAGGCAGTTTTCTATGCGCCGGGAGACATCGAATCATCATCGAAGCGGCGTTCAAGGTTAACGAATTTATTATATTCTTTCACGAATGCAAGCGAAACCGTGCCTACTGGACCATTACGCTGTTTCGCTATAATGATTTCAATGATATTTTTGTTCTCGGATTCTTTATCATAATAATCATCACGGTATAAGAATGCGACGATATCAGCATCTTGCTCGATACTCCCGGATTCCCGGATATCAGACATCATCGGGCGCTTATCTTGACGCTGCTCCACTCCCCGCGATAGCTGGGAAAGGGCGATGACAGGGACTTTAAGTTCACGGGCGAGCGCTTTGAGTGAACGTGAAATCTCGGATACCTCTTGCTGACGGTTGTCGCCTGAACGACCATCGCCTTGAATTAACTGCAGGTAATCGATCAATATCATGCCAAGGCCATGTTCCTGCTTCAAACGACGGCATTTTGAACGGATTTCACCAATCCTCACACCTGGCGTATCATCGATATAAATGCCGGCATTCGACAAGCTTCCCATCGCCATCGTCAGTTTACGCCAATCCTCATCTGTTAAAGAACCTGTCCGTAAATTCTGGGCATTGATATTCCCTTCGGCACAGAGCATACGCATAACGAGCTGCTCTGCACCCATTTCAAGACTGAAAATCGCTACATTCTCCTCCGTTTTGGTCGCAACGTTTTGAGCGATATTCAATGCAAAAGCGGTTTTACCAACCGAAGGACGGGCACCCACTATAATGAGGTCATTACGTTGGAACCCTGCTGTCATTCGATCCAGTTCAGCAAACCCTGTCGGTATTCCCGTGACATCCCCTTTACGGGTAGTCAAAACTTCTATATTATCGTACGTCGCAACCAATACATCCTTAATATTTTGAAAGGACCCGGAATTTTTACGCTGGGCCACTTCCATGATCGTTTTTTCTGCTTCCCCGAGCAGCTCCTCGACCTCGTCCTCGCGACTGTAGCCTTCTTGAGCGATGTTGGTCGCTGTCCTGATCAAACGGCGCAGCAATGACTTCTCCTCGACGATGCGGGCATAATATTCAATATTGGCCGCTGTCGGCACCGATCCGGCCAATTCACTTAAATAAGAAACTCCGCCAACTTCTTCAAGGTTTTTTGTCGCAGCCAGTTCCTCCGTCACCGTGATCAAATCGACAGCTTTTCCTTCGTCATTCAATTTAAGCATCACATTAAAGATCTTTTGATGAGAGCTTCTGTAAAAATCCTCTGGAATCAAAACTTCCGATGTAACGGTCAATGAAGAGGGCTCTAGAAAAATGGCTCCCAGTACAGCTTGTTCTGCTTCTATATTTTGAGGGGGAATCCTATCCTGAAATTGTTCTATCATATCTTAAAACCTCCCATTCTAAGAGGATACCTTTTATATGTTTCTAGCAAAAAAGAAAAAAGTGAAAGGACAACATGCCCAATCACATTTTTCGTCTATCTCTATTTTATCAATTTTTCACAGATATGAAACAGCTAAAATTAGTTAATTTCTTTCACATGCACAGTCAGTGTCGCAGTGACCTCAGGATGAAGCTTGACTGGAAGCTTTGTATGCCCTAAAGAACGGATCCCGTCGGCAAGCTCCATTTTACGTTTATCAATCTTGATACCGTGTTTTTTCTGAAGCTCCGAGGCAATTTGTTTAGTCGTGATTGAACCGAATAAACGCCCGCCCTCACCGGCTTTGGCAGATAGTTCAACCGTTAACTTCTCCAGCTGCACCTTTAATTCTTCAGCTTGCTGCAGCTCTTCTGCTGCAAGTGATTCTTCTTTATTTTTCTGGGCTTCCAAAGTTTTTACATTTGAATTATTTGCTTCAACCGCCAATCCTTGTTTAAGCAGGAAATTATGTGCATAACCATCTGCAACATTTTTAACTTCCCCTTTTTTCCCTTTACCTTTTACGTCTTTTAGAAATATTACTTTCATTCTTTATGTCCCCCTTCTAAATATTCATCAATAGCTGCTTTCAATCGACTTTCGGCTTCATCAATGGAGCATACCTGCTGAGTGGCTGCATTTGTTAGATGTCCGCCTCCATTCAACATTTCCATGATCACCTGTACATTGATATCACCGAGAGAGCGCGCACTTATGCCAACTGTATCATCGGATCGCTTAGCCATTACAAAGGAAGCGACAACGCCATCCATGGTCAATAGGGTGTCCGCAGCCTGAGCAATGAGCACCTGATTATGAACCTGATCGGTTTTTGCAGAGGCAATGGCAATACCCTTTTTATAAAAGATGACTTCTTCAATGAGCTTCGAACGTTTGATGTATGTGTCCACGTCTTCTTTTAAGAATTTTTGGACAAGCACCGTATCAGCTCCATGCGCCCTAAGATAAGAGGCCGCATCGAAAGTGCGTGAACCCGTTCTCAGAGTGAAGCTTTTCGTATCGACGATGATACCCGCAAGAAGCGCCGTCGACTCCAGCATGTCAATCTTCGAGCGTTTCGGCTGATATTCAAGCAGTTCGGTCACAAGTTCTGCGGTTGAAGATGCATATGGCTCCATATAGACGAGCAATGAGTTTTTGATGAACTCCTCACCCCGGCGATGATGATCGATGACCACAACCTTATCGATCCTATTCAATAACCGCTCTTCAATTACCATTGAAGGTTTATGCGTATCAACCACAACCAGCAAGGTCTCATCCGTAATCATTTCAAATGCATCATCAGGTGTTATGAACCGGGCATACAGCTCTTCTTTATTTTTGATCTCTTCCATTAAACGAAGGACGCTGCTATCGAGCTGCTGGGTGTTGATGACAATATAGCCTTCACGCTCATTCATTTGGGCAACCTTCAAAATGCCGATCGCTGAACCGATTGCGTCCATATCCGGGTTTTTATGGCCCATGACAATGACTTTATCGCTATCAAGTACTATATCCTTTAATGCATGCGAAATAACACGGGCACGGACCCTCGTGCGTTTTTCCATCGGATTGGTTTTGCCGCCATAGAATTTCACTTTTCCATTCGCTTGCTTTATGGCTACCTGGTCACCGCCACGTCCTAAAGCGAGATCCAAGCTGGACTGTGCAAGAGTACCTAGTTCCGGCAAGGATGACACTGCCGAGCCGACGCCGATGCTCAAGGTCAATGGTACATTTTGCTTTGCCGTCGTTTCCCTGATTTCATCCAAAATCGAGAATTTTCCCTTTTCAAGCTGCTGAAGGATATGCTCATTAAAGACAGCGATGAATCGTTCCGAAGAAACACGTTTAAAGAAAACGCCATTATCCCTTGCCCATTTATCCAGAAGTGAGGTAACCAAGCTATTAATGCTGCTTTTACGCTGATCATCCATTCCCTGGGTCAAATCATCATAGTTATCAAGAAGAATGATCGCAATTGCCGTTCGCTCATCTTCATATAATTTCTCGATTTCCACTTGCTCCGTCACATCAAAAAAATAAAGAAGCCTTTCATCACGCTTATGGACCACCTTGAATTTCCGATCGTGGAGCGTAAGTGTCTCTGTCTCGATTTCTTGCTTGATTAACGGTACTATCGAGTCCGCAACATCGTATAGCGATCTTCCTGCCAAGGAGTCTTCACTAAAACAAGAAGCCAGGAATGGATTGGTCCATTCAATGTAATAATCCTCATTAAAGAGCATGATCCCAATCGGCATTTCCAATAACGCCTCTTCGCCTACCTTCTTTAAACGGTAAGATAAAGTCGTTATATACTCTTCTGTCTTCCGTTGCTTTTTTTCTACCATTCTTAATGTTAAATAAAATAAACCAGCAAGAATCAATAATCCAACAAGTGCAATAACCCAATTATAATAAGCCAAGACGCCCAAAAGTAAAACGACCGCGGCGAGCACCCCATACAATGGGGACTTAATCGAGTATTCTTTCAAATAAGATGGCATAGTTTCAGCTCCTAAAAGCATCTGTTTTACAAAAAAGTCTTCTATTCCTTTTTCTTGATTGTCTCCCTAAATGGAAAGCCTAAATCTATTATACCTAAAAATCGGACGGCCGTCGTAATAATCGGAATCGGGATAAGCAAAGAAAAAACCACGATTAAAACAGGTATCGCCTTAACCCATGACTTAACATGGGCAATATAGAATATCAGGGAATATCCTTGTAATAATATGAAGAACTGCAGTATGAAAAATAGGTTCGTTATGGCCATATATACAAAACTGTTCTTGTCCGTATTCACAAAAAGAGCAAGAAGCATCGTAATTAAATAATACCATAAAAGGCTTTTCGGGAGTCGCAGATCTCGAAAATGGGGCCATTTTAACGCCTTATCACTGAATCTCTTCACAATGGGGTGCGCCGCAAGGAAAATCAATAATACCATGATGACGGACATCAAAACGAACAAACTTGGCATCAGTGTGTTCATCATATCAATTGATTCGTATATCCGCTTTTCGACTTGTTCCGTCGGTGCCTGTCCAAAAGAATCCATGATGCCGATTGAATTTTCTATGGACCCCTCAAGAATGTTCATCGATTCTTCTATGTAATTAACATCCATTATCAAAACTGAAGCTGCATACATTAATAAAATGCCCCCCAGAAAGACAAGGACTGCGCTTATGAACATAGGTGCCATCGGTTTGTCCTTTTTCAAAAAATAGCCGATCGCAATTCCTGTTGCCCCCATGAGCAAGGTCAGCGGAACAGACAATATCGTCCCGATGAGGATCGACAATAACGAGGCTACAAATAAGTAACCAAGACTCCATGATACCTTTTGTTTGATTGTGACGAGTATGAATGGAATGGGTAAAAAGAAAGTAGTGAAAATACCCAATGGTGGGATTTGAATGGTGATGAACAATAAAATGCAATATAGTGCCAGAAGTGCTCCGCCCTCGGCAATTCGTCTCCCGCTATTCATCTCTATTTCACCCCCTGTTATTATTGATGTCTTATCTCCATCTTTATATTGTATCCGTTACGGCCAGGATATTTCAAACATCACATTCTTTTTTAGGATATGATTATTTTTTCTGAGGAAAACGCCCGTGTAACTTCCTTCTGAAATAAAAAAAAACCGCAATTCAGCAGTTTTCAGGCATAAGTGATAACTTATAAAAAAGGCACATTAAGGATAACTCCTCAATGTGCCAATTTATTATTCACCAGATACGTATGGTAGTAATGCCATAGTACGTGAGCGTTTAATAGCAATCGTTAATTTACGTTGATATTTAGCGCTTGTGCCAGTTACACGACGTGGTAAAATTTTACCGCGTTCTGAGACGAATTTTTTAAGAAGATCTGTATCTTTGTAATCAATTTTAGTGATTCCGTTAGATGTGAAATAACAAACCTTTTTACGCTTACCGCGTCCTTTACGTCCACCCATTGCCATAATATATTTCCCTCCCTGCTTTTTTGAATTTTCATTTTAAACGGCTGTTTAAAACGGAAGATCATCATCTGAAATGTCGATTGTTTTACCGTCATTTGCAAATGGATCATCATCTACACGAGTGTAGTTGTTGTTGCTCCGTTGATTCTGATTAGGATTTTGTCCATACGAATTGTTGTCATTTCCGTTATTGCCATAACTTCTTTGACCTCCACCGTAAGAACCGCCTTCATTTCTTTCACCCGCTGAACTGCTTCGTGGTTCAAGGAATTGAACGCTCTCAGCCAGAATCTCCGTCACATATACGCGTTTGCCGTCTTGTCCTTCATAATTACGTGTTTGGACACGTCCATCCACGCCAGCTAAACTGCCCTTTTTCAAGAAGTTAGCTACATTTTCTGCCGGTTTACGCCAAACTACACAGTTAATGAAATCCGCTTCACGTTCACCTTGCTGATTCGTAAAACTACGGTTCACAGCCAAAGTAAAGGTAGCTACGGGAACTCCATTAGGTGTATATCGTAATTCAGGATCTTTAGTTAAGCGTCCTACCAAAACTACGCGATTCATCATCAGAATCAACCCCTAGGTTTCAAGCTTGTTTCATGTGAAACAAGATTAGAATTTATATTAAATATTGAATTAAACTTCTTCTCTAGTAGCCATGTGGCGAATAATGTCTTCACTGATTTTAGCAAGACGATCGAATTCTTGAATCGCAGCACTTTCAGCGTTAACTTTAAGAAGCATGTAGTAACCATCACGGAAATCATTGATTTCGTATGCAAGACGGCGTTTACCCCATTCTTTTGCTTCTACTTCCGCACCATTATCAGAAAGGATTGTGTTGAAACGTTCAACTAAAGCTTTTTTAGCTTCTTCCTCAATGTTTGGACGGATGATATACATAATTTCGTATTTTCTCATCACTGTCACCTCCTTTTGGTCTAAGCGGCCCAATTGGGCAAGGAGCAATTATTTATAATTACTCACAAGATAAAATTATAGCATAGTTAAAGAGGCTTTGCAACGAACGGTTCGACTTATTACAATTAATTGTAATCTGATGATTCAAGTCTCAAAAAAGACCCTACATATGGAACGGTAGGGTCTTGGAAACTTAAACGTTAAAACGGAAATGGATAACATCGCCATCGTTAACGATGTATTCTTTTCCTTCCAAACGGACTTTACCTGCTTCTTTTGCGGCACCATGACTGCCCGCTTCAAGTAAATCGGTATAAGAAACCGTTTCGGCACGGATGAAACCACGCTCGAAGTCCGTGTGAATGACGCCTGCACATTGAGGGGCCTTCATTCCTTTGCGGAATGTCCAAGCACGCACTTCCTGTACACCAGCTGTAAAATATGTTGCCAATCCAAGCAGATTATAAGAAGCACGGATCAACTGATCAAGACCTGACTCCTCAATGCCAAGTTCAGAAAGGAACATTTCTTTTTCTTCACCCTCAAGCTCTGCAATTTCTTCTTCGATTTTGGCACAAATCACGATTACTTCGGCATTTTCCTTCGCAGCATATTCACGAACTTGCTGTACATATTCATTATCGTCGGCATTCGCCACTTCATCTTCGCTCACGTTCGCTACGTAAAGCGTCGGCTTCGCTGTAAGTAAATGCATGCCCTTCACGATTTTTTGCTGCTCTTCAGTAAACTCAACGGAACGTGCAGGCTTTTCATCTTCCAACGCTTCTTTTAAAGCCACAAGGATTTCATGTTCTGCCACAGCCGCTTTATCTTTTTGCTTGGCCATTTTTCCGACACGGTCGATGCGTTTGACAACTGATTCCAAATCGGCAAGGATCAATTCAAGGTTGATGACTTCAATATCATCGATTGGATTCACTTTTCCGGAAACATGGGTAATGTTATCGTCTGCAAAGCAACGGACGACTTGACAAATGGCATCCACTTGACGGATATGGGAAAGGAATTTATTACCCAATCCCTCTCCTTTACTTGCTCCTTTTACAATCCCGGCGATATCCGTGAATTCAAATGCTGTCGGAACCGTCTTTTTCGGTTTTACCAATTCAGTCAATTTTTGCAGACGGTGATCTGGCACTTCCACGATCCCGACATTCGGGTCGATCGTACAGAAAGGATAGTTGGCAGATTCCGCACCTGCCTGAGTAATTGCATTAAATAAAGTGGATTTACCTACGTTAGGCAAACCGACTATACCAGCTGTTAAAGCCATTTATATTTCACTCCTTCAAGATGATTCGTACATATGGGAAAAGAACTGATCTTCTATAAAGACCATCCAATTACCTAAACCTTTCCCAATTATAGATTTCGCTTCCTAAAAAGACAAGTAAATCATGAGAAACGCAGGACTACTTTCACTCCCCAAAAAAAAGCATGATCACTCCTCATGCTTTTGCAGAACTTTTTTCATTTTCTTTGCGAATTCACGTCGGGGCAGCATCACGCTATGACCGCACCCTTCACATTTTATCCGGATATCCATACCGATCCGTATAATTCTCCACTTATTCACTCCACAGGGATGCGGTTTCTTCATTTCCACAATATCCTTAAGTGCAAATTCCTTTTCTTCCATTACCATGAGCCCCCCCAATTCCTATGACTCGCTGCCATTGTACGTAGATTTAATACCAGATGAATCAAGCGCAGCACTTATTTCATTTCTTAATATCCTGCTGATTTCAATGTGATGCATCGGCTTTGTTTCCGCTTTTATCCGAAAGACGACTTCTTCAGGACTGATTTTTTCAATTCCCAAAAATTCAGGTGTTTTGATCAAGGCCTCATATTTGCCTTCCATACTGTTTAACAGATAAATCAGCACCTTCTCGGCACGCTCGACCGATCCATCGTTAGGTATGGTCACATCAACAACAGCCATACTATTTAAAATGGAATAATTCGTGACCTGGATGATGCTGCCGTTAGGTATGAAGTGCAATTCACCTGCACCGCTTTTGATTTTCGTTGTACGAAGCCCGATCTCAATGACTTCCCCTTCAAAAGTATTGATTTTAATATAATCCCCAACCGAGAAATGATCTTCAAAAATAACGAAAAACCCGGTAATTATATCCTTGACCAAACTTTGAGCACCAAAACCAATGGCCAAACCGAGAACACCGGCACCAGCGAGTAATGGCATTACTTCAAGTCCGAATATTTCCAGAATCATTATCAAGGCAATGAAATTGAAGACATAGGTAATGATATTTTCGAGCAATTTAATGAGTGTCGCTTCCCTGCGCTCCGATACCCGAAGGGGACTCCTTAAACGTGCTTTGAAAAATTTATTCAGAATAGTCTTTCCTATTCTAATAATAATACGCGATAAGAGCAGAACAAGGAAGATTTTAATGATGCCCTCGCCCATCAGCAGCCATATCTTTTCATCCAATATCTCTTTTGTAACGTTCTCATAAATGCGATCCATATTTTCCTCCTGCCTAATGCAAATACAGCAAAACTATTATATCTTCCATATGTTTTTTACCCATTTAGACGTATTCCTCTACCCTTCATCCATGGAGATAACCATGAAATAGAGAGATTTTCTCTATTTTATCAATAAATAATGGTTTCTGTACAAAAAAATTATGGGTATATAGGTAAAACAATTAGAAGTTTTTTCCCAAAAATTCAAGTAATTATTTACTAGAAAGTATAAATGAAAGGAATTGATAGAGGATAAGCGACGATTCATATCCCCTGCAACTGTTTGCATGTTCTACAAAAAATTCCCTCATCCATTATGTTAAATACCGTATATTTTCCTCTTTTTATCCGTATACTGTAATACCAAATAAAGTAAAGGAGTTGAGCCGATGAATCTGAATTCTAGTCTATTTAATAATAATAAAAATAGATTGAGTCGCATCCTGCATGAAGATACGGATGCATCCAAACAAATTTCCCAGGAATTGATCAACCTCCTACCTACCGGAAAGCTTCAACCCATCGTCATCGTCTGTATAGGCACAGACCGTTCCACAGGCGATTCACTCGGACCACTTGTCGGCACTCTGCTTATTGAAAAAGCTGAAAACAGTTCTTCTTCATTCCATGTTTATGGTACTCTGGATGACCCTATACATGCGATGAATTTACAGGAAAAATTAAATGAAATCAAAAAGCTGCATGACAATCCATTTATAGTCGGAATCGATGCTTGCTTAGGGAAAATGAAAAGCGTCGGAATCGTTCAAATCGGGCAGGGACCAGTGAAGCCAGGTGCTGGGGTCAATAAAGATCTTCCTTCCGTCGGAAATGCCCATATTACAGGAATCGTGAATGTAAGTGGATTCATGGAATTCATGGTCTTGCAGAACACTCGCCTTAACCTTGTGCTAAAAATGGCCAAAACCATTGCCGAGGGGATTCATGAAGCACAAAATCATTATCCAATAAAACCTACCATCACTCCTTTCACATGGTCATTCAAGCAAGAAAAAACCCTTTGAACGATTTTTGCTTATGATAAAAAAGAAGGAAGGGTTCATCCCCTTCCTTCTTTTTTATACATAATACATGAAAGTAACCAGAATGGCGGTGACCATTATGCCTGGAAGCAGATTCGCCACCCTTATTTTGGTCAGACCGATAATGTTCAAACCAATTGCCAAAATCATGACTCCCCCAGTTGCCGTCATTTCCAATATGAAGGAATCCATTAAAGCAGTTGGGATCATCGTATTGACCTGCTTTGCAAAAATCGCCAATAATCCCTCATAAAGAATGACTGGAAATGCTGAAAAAAGTACACCTATGCCGAGCGTGCTGGCAAGGACCAATGCCGTAAATCCATCGATGATCGCTTTTGTTATCAAAACGTCATGATCATTCCGGATGCCGCTATCCAGGGCACCGATGATGGCCATCGCCCCAATGCCGAATATGAGTGTAGCCGTTACAAACCCCTGAGATATCGAAGTTCCTTCCTTCGCTTTCATCCTGCGTTCAAGCCAATTGCCTAAAGAATTAAGCCTGGCCTCAAGATTCATCCATTCACCAAGTACAGCCCCTCCGACAATACTTAAAATGACAACAAGGAAGTTATCGCTTTTAAACCCCATCTGCAACCCTAAGACCATGACAGCCAAACCGATGCCGCTCATGACCGTTTCTTTTATCTTTTCAGGTATATGTTGTAAAAACCTTCCTAAAATCGAACCGATTAAAATGCAGGCACCATTCACCAAGGCCCCTAATAATACCATCTCATCCACCTAATTTTCTGCATAAGTCGTCATGATCTTTTCATAAAGGCGATCTATGAGGAAAGGTTCTCTTGATCGATCAAGTTCAAAATTCTCTCTAAATCTTCTTTTGAAAAGAATTCTATTTCTATTTTTCCTTTTTTCTTGCTTTGCTTTATCGTTACGCTCGTTCCTAGTCTTTCACGCAGACTTGTCTCCCGTTGCTTTATGAATATATCTTTTTTCTCTTGTTTCTTAGGTTTGGTTTCACGTGAAACGGTATCATTCAATTGATGTATATATTGCTCTAGCTGTCTGACATTCATACCTTCTTTGAGGATTTTATCCGCTACCGGCTTAAGCAACTCTTTTTTCTTTAAACCTAGCAATGCCCGTCCATGCCCCATGGAAATTTCCCCGTCGGAGATATATCTCCTAATCCCTTCAGGCAAAGAAAGTAATCTAACATGGTTTGCTATATGGGGCCGGCTTTTACCTAGCCGATTGGCCAACTGCTCCTGGGTAAATTCCAATTTTTCAAGAAGCGTTTGGTAAGCGACAGCTTCCTCGATCGGATTCAAATCCTCCCGTTGCAGGTTTTCCAAAATCGCCAGTTCCATCATCTGCTGTTCGCTCAATTTCCTCACAACGACCGGAACTGTCTTTAAACCAGCTTCCTTTGCAGCACGATAACGCCTTTCCCCAGCCACGATCTCATATCCCTTAATGCTTTCCCGGGCAATAATCGGCTGTAATATCCCGTGTTCCATGATGGATTGTTTTAATTCCTCTATAGCTTCAAGCCGAAAGTTCTTTCGGGGCTGATAAGGATTTGGCCTTAATTCCCGTACTTTGATTTCGCGCACGATTTCATCTTTACTGATCTCCCCACTGTTGAAAAGTGCGTTAAGTCCTTTGCCAAGTCCTTTAGCCATTTGATACCACTTCCTTTGCCAGTTCTAGATAGACCTCCGCCCCACGTGACTTTGGATCATATATAATTATCGGTTCTCCATGGCTTGGTGCTTCACTCAAACGGACATTGCGGGGAATGATGGTTTGATAGACTTTATCCTGAAAGTATTTTTTTACTTCTTCTATGACCTGGAGACCTAGATTTGTTCTTGCATCCAACATCGTCAAGAGCACACCCTCGATTTTCAAATCATGGTTCAAATGCTTTTGGACGAGGCGGACCGTATTCAATAGTTGACTCAAACCTTCCAATGCATAATATTCACATTGTACCGGAATCAAAACGGCATCAGCGGCCGTTAAGGCATTAAGCGTAAGCAAACCCAGCGATGGTGGGCAGTCAATCACAATGTAATCATATTGGCTTTGCACCTCTTCTAACGCCCTTTTTAATCGGACTTCCCTCGAGATGGTTGGAACAAGTTCAATTTCTGCACCTGCAAGTTGAATTGTCGCAGGTATGGCATATAGGTTTTCTACCTTTGTTTCCATGATAACGGTACTGGCCTCGACATCATCAACCAATACATCATAAATACATTGTTCCACATCTGCTTTGTCAATACCTGCACCGCTTGTCGCATTTCCCTGCGGGTCAATATCGACCATCAAGACTTTCTGTCCTATATATGCAAGACAAGCACTTAGACTGACAGAAGTTGTCGTTTTTCCAACACCGCCCTTTTGATTGGCAATGGCGAGAATCTTCCCCACGAATTCACCTGCTTTCAACTATCTTCATCACGCTATATCTATTGATTTGTACCGTAAATCCATTTATTTCTTTCTATTTTATCATGAATATTACTGGAAGAAATCGTTTTCTGAAATTCCTCTTAAAATTTCAAATACACCTAAAAGCATTAAAAATCCGGGGAAAGTTGAATGCTTTCAAGGCGGAAAATGCCAGTTTTGGAGAGAAAATAAAAAAGCTTGGTAATCGAAGACTACCAAGCGGGCTAAGGATAGGGAATCAAGTTTTTTTCTTGGGTATTTTTATCGTGAACTGATAATACTCCTCGAATTCTTCTTCCTCTGCATCCAAATTTATTCCATTGTCTGTAACCATATTGAGTGATTGGCGTATGGTATTCACGGCAATCCTCATGTCTTTACTAAACGCTTTTCGCTTAGGTTTCGGCTTCTGCACAGTACCCGTGAGGAGCTTGACGACCTGCTCTTCGGTCTGCTTGACGTTCAACCCTTTTTCGATGATTTCCACAAGCAGTTTAAGCTGCTTTTCAGGACTCTTTAACGGTATCAACGAGCGGGCATGGCGTTCCGTAATTTGCTTTTGAAGAAGTGCATCCTGAACCTCCTGTGGCAGCTTAAGCAGCCGAAGCTTATTCGCCACGGTAGATTGACCTATTCCCAGTCTTTGTGCCAGAGCTTCTTGGGTTAAACTATGCAGCTCCAATAGTTTTCCGTAAGCCAAAGCTTCTTCAATCGGTGTCAGTTCTTCACGCTGAAGGTTTTCTATCAGCGCGACGGAAGCCGTTTCTGTATCGGTGAAATCCTTGATTATAGCAGGTGCCAATTCCCAGCCAAGCTTTTGCATGGCCCGGAAACGACGCTCACCTGCAATGATTTCATATTTTCCCTGACCATAAGCCCTTACTACAATTGGTTGAATGATCCCATGTGTATGAATCGTTTGAGCCAATTCAGCAATTTTATCGTCATTAAAAACGGTCCTTGGTTGAAATCGATTAGGCACAATATCAGAAATGGAAATTTTTCTTATCTCTTCATTATTATTGCTAGGTGTCTCCATCTCTAGTTGCTCTTCTTCCTTTTCGCCAAACCCAAAGAACCGCGAAAAAGGATGCTTCATCTTCCTACACCACCTTTTAAAACTCCCAAATAACATATTCTCTATTTAAAGGACAAGTCCTGCATACATTTCCCGACATGGTTATACATATGGCCCTTCACTGTAAAAATCATGTCGACTGGCGCCATCAAGGCAATAATGAGGAATGGAAGGCCAGTTATTAAGGATATCGGCCGGCATGTCCTAGACTATTTCCCTGAATCAGCCAGCACAGGGCACACGTTTTAACATGTACCTAAAATGCAGTATTGAGTGAAAATAATAAGTTCATACATTTATAGTAAAAGAAAAGAAGGGCTAGTACCAGCCATATATCTGAATCATCTGCGCTTACTATGAAAACATACTCCTCTTGATAAGATTATTCAATAGGCTGTTTATTTGGTGTCCCTGGTTTTCTCGGGTATTTTTTAGGAGTCTTCTTCACTTTTTTTACAGTAATGATATTTCTTTCACTATTTTCCTCTGGCAATGTGAAAGGATGAATTTCTTCGATTTCTCCGCCTAACGTAAAAATGGCCTTCTTCCCATTGTCCATTTCATCTTGTGCACTAGCCGCTTTCATGGCAATGAACGTCCCATCCGGTTTAACAAGCGGCAAACATAGTTCACTTAAAACAGACATCCTGGCTACCGCCCTTGCCATGACAATATCATAGGATTCGCGATGCTCCGGTTTTTGGGCGAAGGTTTCAGCCCGGTCATGGTAGAAGGAAACTCCCTTTAATTGCAAGGAATCCGCAAGGTGATTCAAAAAGGAAATTCGCTTATTCAAGGAATCCACAATCGAGACGTGGATATCAGGGAAACAAATTTTCAATGGAATACTCGGAAATCCAGCTCCAGCCCCAACATCGCAAATTCGATATGATTTATTAAAGTCAAAATAGAAGGCTGCACTGATTGAATCATAAAAATGCTTCAGATAAACTTCTTCTTTATCAGTGATGGCTGTTAAGTTCATCTTTTCGTTCCATTCCACCAATAATCGATAATAAGTGTCAAACTGATCAAGCTGCTGAGGAGAAAGCTCGATCCCTTTCTCCAGCAGTGCTTGTTGGAACTGTTCAATATTCATGTTTGCTTCAATCCTTTTCGGGTATTTCCCTTACTGAGATACTCTGGCGATCTTACCTTGTTCCAAATATACAAGCAAAATGGAAACATCAGCGGGATTCACACCTGAAATTCTTGAAGCCTGAGCTACTGATAGCGGGTGGACCTGCTTTAATTTTTGGCGTGCTTCCGTTGCAAGACCAGAAATTGCATCATAATCGATATTCTCTGGAATTTTTTTATTCTCCATTTTTTTCAGGCGATCGACTTGCTGCAAGGATTTTTCGATATATCCTTCATACTTGATCTGGATTTCGACCTGTTCCGTCACTTCATCGCTCAGTTCGACATCACTTGGCGCCAACTTCTGAATGTGGGAATAATCCATTTCAGGCCGTTTCAATAAATCGGAGGCACGGATTCCATCCTTCAACTCACTGCCGCCGCTTGCAGTAATGACTTCTTGAACCTCTTTGGTCGGTTTGATGAAGTTTGATTTCAGTCGTTCCTTTTCCATTTCAACCGCTTCTTTTTTCATAAGGAAACGATTGTAGCGTTCTTCTTTGATCATCCCGATATTGAATCCAATTTCCGTTAAGCGTAAATCGGCATTATCATGACGCAATAATAAACGGTATTCTGCACGTGAAGTCAGCAAACGGTATGGTTCATTCGTACCTTTCGTCACAAGGTCATCAATGAGAACACCAATATAGGCATCCGAACGGCTTAAAATCAGTTCTTCTTTACCGATTGCATTCAATCCTGCATTAATACCGGCCATCAATCCTTGTCCTGCTGCTTCCTCGTAGCCGGATGTCCCGTTAATTTGGCCAGCAGTATACAGATTTTTGATTTTCTTCGTTTCAAGTGTAGGCCATAGCTGCGTAGGAACGATAGCATCATATTCAATTGCATATCCAGCACGCATCATTTCCGCCTTTTCAAGTCCTGGAATGGTTTGCAGGATTTTCACTTGTACATCTTCAGGCAGACTGGTTGATAAACCTTGCACATAAACTTCCTTTGTATTGCGGCCTTCAGGTTCCAAGAAGATTTGATGCCGCGGTTTATCATTAAAACGAACGACTTTATCTTCTATCGATGGACAATAACGCGGGCCGGTTCCTTTAATCATTCCTGAATACATTGGTGAACGGTGCAGATTATCATCAATGAGCTGATGTGTCCCCTCATTCGTGTACGTTAACCAGCATGGCAATTGATCCGTTATGAACTTCGTCGTTTCATAAGAAAATGCTCGTGGCACTTCATCGCCAGGCTGAATTTCCGTTTTGCTGTAATCTATGGAAGAGCTATTCACACGTGGCGGCGTTCCTGTTTTAAAACGGACCAAGTCAAACCCTAACTGCTCCAAATGTTCAGAAAGCCTGATGGAAGGCTGCTGGTTATTTGGGCCGCTTGAATATTTCAGTTCCCCTAAAATGATTTCACCTCGTAAATATGTTCCTGTCGTGATTACGACGGTTTTCGCACGGTAAACCGCGCCTGTTTTAGTGATGACACCCGTACATACGTCGTTTTCAACAATTAATTCCTCTACCATTCCTTGAATCAATGTCAAATTTTCTTGGTCTTCTATCGTCTTTTTCATTTCTTGCTGATAGAGAAATTTATCTGCCTGCGCTCGCAGCGCACGAACAGCCGGACCTTTAGCCGTATTGAGCATCCTCATTTGAATATGGGTCTTGTCGATATTTCTTCCCATTTCACCGCCTAAAGCGTCAATTTCCCTAACGACTATCCCTTTTGCCGGCCCGCCAACGGAGGGATTGCATGGCATAAAGGCGACCATATCCAAGTTAATGGTGATCATCAGCGTTTTAGCTCCGACTCTTGCAGCTGCAAGACCGGCCTCACTGCCAGCATGACCGGCACCAATAACAATGACATCATAGCTACCTGCTTCGTATTGCATATCCTTTTCCTCCTTTTACGCTTATTTTCCTAAACAGAATTGAGAGAACAATTGGTTGATCAAATTATCCTGAACGCTTTCGCCAATGATTTCTCCAAGCAGCTCCCAGGCTTTCGTGAAATCGATTTGAACCAAATCAACCGGCGTACCCATTTCAATAGCATCGATTGCATCTTCGATAGACTGTAATGCCTGTCCAAGCAAAGCTATATGCCTGGCATTGGAAACATAGGTCAGGTCTCCCGTTTCTAAAGAACCTTCGAAAAATAAAGAAGCGATGGCTTCCTCCAATTCATCGACCCCTCGATCTTCCAGTAATGAAGTCGTAACAACTTTATGGGATGCCGCCTTTTCCTTAACCTTTTCCATATCGATTTTTTGTGGAAGGTCTGTTTTATTGATGATGACGATAACATCCATTCCCTCAACCGCTTGGAATAGTTTCTCATCTTCAGTAGTGAAATCATCGGAATAGTTCAATACAAGCAAGATTAAATCAGCTTCTTTTAATACTGCACGAGACCGTTCAACTCCAATTCGTTCAACGATATCTTCCGTTTCGCGAATTCCTGCTGTATCGACAAGTTTAAGCGGTACACCGCGAACATTGACATACTCTTCAATAACGTCACGTGTTGTACCTGGAATATCAGTGACGATCGCTTTATTTTCATGAACTAAGCTGTTTAGCAAAGAAGATTTTCCTACATTAGGGCGCCCTATGATAACGGTCGCAAGCCCATCCCTAAGTATTTTACCCTGTTGGGCCGTGTGAAGCAGCTTCTCTATTTCATTCTTCACATAACTGCCCTTTTCCAAAAATAAACGATGCGTCATTTCTTCGACATCATCATATTCCGGATAATCTATATTAACCTCGACTTGGGCGAGGGTCTGTAAAATTTCCTGACGCAGGCTTTGGATTAATTTCGAAAGCCGGCCTTCCATTTGACCTAATGCAACATTCATCGCTTTATCCGTTTTAGCGCGGATTAAATCCATAACGGCCTCAGCTTGAGAAAGATCGATCCTGCCATTCAAAAAAGCCCGTTTCGTAAATTCACCAGGTTCTGCTAAACGAGCACCTTGTGAGAGAATGAGCTGCAATACCCGATTGACCGAAACGATTCCACCGTGACAATTTATTTCAACTACATCTTCCCTTGTAAATGTCTTTGGACCCATCATGACCGAAACCATGACTTCCTCTATGATTTCACCTGTTTTAGGCTGGATAAGGTGGCCATAATGAATCGTGTGTGATTTCACATCAAGCAATCCTTTTCCACCTGGTCCTTTAAAGATCCTGTCGGCTATTTCTATGGCCTCATCACCGCTGATTCTAACGATGGCGATTGCCCCTTCCCCTAAGGGTGTAGAGATAGCGGTGATTGTATCGAATTCCATGCTTTCACCTCTTATATATTGATGTTTCTATTTTTTTCTGATAATAAAATCGTCGAATCCCTAAATTACTACAATACCACAGTATATTGATGAAAAAAAGTAGATACTCCTTCCTCTCAAGAGTTATCCACATGCCATTAATCCATATTCTGTAACATTCATTTTAACTTATCCACATGTGAATAACAAATATCGTCCGCTTCCCTTTACGGATAAAGATTATATGAAGATAAAGAAATATGTCACTTATTGTTGAATTGATACTTTGCAAAAACATATTCGACACACATTGATAGCAAGGCCTAAAAAAAAGAACCCCTGCTTAAAAGCAGAAGGTTCATTTAAGTGGAGTAATGACCAAGTGGCGATAAGGTTCCGTCCCACTTGAAGTCGTTTTTATTTTTGGATAATCCAAGAGAGCATTATGGATGACCTTTCGTTCATAGGATGGCATCGGCTCAAGTGAAACAGCTTTACCTGTTTTCATGGCTTTATTTGCCATTCTTTCAGCCAATTGGATTAAAGTGTCATTGCGGCGATTTCGATAATCTTCTGCATCTACAGTAATATTCAAAAACTGCTTCGAATACCGATTTGCGACCAGCTGTGCTAAATACTGAAGTGAATTTAATGTTTGACCCCTTTTTCCAATCAATAAGGCAATTTTATCACCCGATAAATGGAATGTTACGTTCTTACCTTTACGGGTGACATCAATTTGTGCATTGACTCCCATTTCCACGCTGACATTCTTCAAAAATCCCAGTGTCTCTTCAATGGGATCGGCAGGCAATGTCACATGGACGATTGCCTTCCTTGCGCCAAATATACCAAAAAATCCTTTTTTGCCTTCATCTTCTATTTCAATCTCCACGCGATCCTTAGTGCTGTTCAGTTGAGCTAAAGCTAAATTTACTGCTTCTTCGACAGATTGTCCTGTAGCAGTTACTTTTTTCACTTTTTCTTTGCCCCTCCCGCGTTTTCCGCAGCTGCTTTTCTAAGATCCGGACCTTTGATGAAATATGTTTGAACGATACCAAAAAGGTTACCAACTACCCAGTAAAGAGAAAGAGCAGCGGGGAAATTAATAGCAAATACAACAATCATGATTGGCATGATGTAAAGCATCATCGTCATTTGTGCCGCCATTTGTGGATTGGAGTTCATTCCAACCATGGACATCTTTTGCTGGATAAAAGTCGTGATACCTGCTACGACCGGTAAAACATAAACAGGATCCGGGGAACCTAAATCAAACCAAAGAAAACTATGTAAAGCAATTTCTTCCGTACGGCTGATTGCATGGTAAAACCCGATCAAAATTGGCATTTGCACCAATATCGGCAAACATCCCGCCAATGGATTCACATTATATTTTGAAAATAGAGCCATTGTTTCTTGCTGTAGTTTTTGTTGTGTGGCAGCATCTTTTGAGCTGTATTTTGCTTGAAGTTCTTTCATTTCAGGCTGAATGGCCTGCATGGCTTTCGAGCTTTTCACCTGTTTAATCATTAATGGCAGTAATGCTAAGCGAATGATTAGTGTAACGCCGATGATTCCCAAACCATAGTTCTCGCCAAATGCTTCAGAAAGCCAGATGATCAGGGCTGATAATGGATAGACAATGTATGAATTCCAAAAACCTTCACTATCCGCAGTAATAGGTTCTTTAATTTCCGTACACCCTGCTAACAACATCATTATCGAGGCTAGTCCAATAATGAGTAATATTCGTTTTTTCAACCGTAATTTCCTCCTAACTGCAATCAATCTTTTTTGAAACAATTGTGAACTGTTTATTAGAAGATTTCAAGGAAAAGTAATCCACTTTTTCCACAGTTACAATCGGGATTTTCTATGTCATCTTTCTCAAGTAACCACATGATC
The DNA here is from genome assembly GCF_022603275.1 of Peribacillus sp. Aquil_B1. Lineage (NCBI taxonomy): Bacteria > Bacillati > Bacillota > Bacilli > Caryophanales > Bacillaceae > Peribacillus > Peribacillus sp. Aquil_B1. Next base: position 639,050 of record NZ_JAKXEE010000003.1, read on the forward strand.
CGAGGAGTGCTTATTCGAAAGTAAGGGGACTTTATTGTTTTTTCATTTTAAAGTTTAGTGATTTAGAACGTTTCAGGACATGGATCAAGCTGCTTTTCACCTGGAAAAAGTCCATCTCCGCCGCTGGTTTTCGAGCAATCACAATATAATCCTTACCCTCTTCTATATCTTCTTTCAATTCCAAAAACGCTTGCCGTATGTATCTTTTGATTTGGTTCCTTACAACGGCGTTCCCGATTTTTTTACTGACTGAAAGGCCGATCCGAAAATAATCCTGACCTGGCTTTTCAAGGACATAGACAACGAATTGCCGATTAGCAGAAGATTCACCTTTTTTAAACACAAGCTGAAATTCGTCCTCTTTCTTAATCCTTAACTTTTTTTTCATTTTTACACCTTCATTACATGAATTGAGTCTCAGTAAATCCCTTATTTTGCGAAAAAAGACCACTGAGACTTTTCAGTGGTCTATGCAGATAATACTTTTCTGCCCTTACGGCGACGTGCAGCGATTACTCTACGTCCGTTTTTCGTGCTCATACGTGCACGGAAACCGTGAACTTTACTATGTTTGCGGTTATTCGGTTGATAAGTTCTTTTCATTATATGACACCTCCCTGAGGAATAACAGTTAAAGACAGTCTTTACAATTATATAGATGGAGGTTTCTACTTGTCAACCTCATCCATAAAAATAATTCTTTTTTAATGCTCAATGTCCAGTTGGCCTTTTTTTACTACCTAGCCTATTGTAAATGATTTTGCTCCGAACTGATATAGAAATTTTTGGGGAAAGGGAAATTTCCATCATTTTATCCATGAGCCCAAATATGAGATTCGCAATGAATCCTCCCTTGTTCGAAACAACATTCGACAAATAATAAGAATGGACGTGAATCATCTTTCGATCAGTCCCATGCTGCTCTTTCGGCTTGAGCAACCTCGTTCAAAATCAATTTAGTCGAGCCTATAATCACGGTCTGTGGATAAATTTCGACATGTTTTTTTCTATCCACATCCCATTTTATAGACTTTTGCACATAACAATAGCCTGTGGAAAAGTTTTTCCCACAAGCTCGGTAAGTTGTGGATAAAGTTTTCTAACCCATTGCAAGACGCCTGAATTTCTGATATTATATTTGTGTTTTCACTCTGAATAACTTTATCAACAGGTAACGTTTATCCACAGACTGTGAATAACTTGTGGATAGTTTATCCGACCTGTGTATATTAATCTGTCCACAGATGGTGGATATTGTCGAAAACCCTTTTTTCTTCTTTATTATATATTTCTTAAAATACCTGTTGATGAATAAACATTCAAATCTATACTGGTTCACCAGATGTAGACTGTACAAAGGTTGTACAGCGCAAGATATAGTTTTTAGGCACTTCATTACACAACACAAAAATTCCTTAATACAGCTCACCGAACCTTTGCTGTCAAAATTAATATAAAGACGGCAATCGATGAGTTTATTTGTGCCTATACATTTAGATACAATTATTAAAAATATTTTGCAAAGGAGGGATAAGTTTGGATAACATCGATAGCCTCTGGAACCAGGCGCTCGGAAAAATTGAAAAAAAAATCAGTAAACCAAGCTTTGAGACTTGGCTTAAATCAACCAAGGCTTATTTACTGCAAGGTGATACATTAACAGTCACCGCTCCCAATGAATTTGCCAGGGATTGGCTTGAAGAACGCTATTCCCATCTTATTTCCGATGTATTGTTTGAACTTACCGGTGAGGAATTGGAAGCAAAATTCATCATTCCCCCCAATCAAGAAGATGATGATTTTACCGTTCCTGTTCAGCCTAAAAAGATAAAAAAGCAGGATAAAGAGCATGCTGCATTTCCACAGCATATGCTTAATGCGAAAAATACATTCGATACATTTGTCATCGGCTCCGGCAATCGTTTTGCCCATGCCGCGTCTCTCGCTGTTGCAGAAGCTCCGGCCAAAGCCTATAATCCCTTATTTATATACGGGGGCGTCGGCCTTGGAAAAACTCATTTAATGCATGCAATCGGGCATTATGTTCTAGAGCATAATCCGAATGCGAAGGTCGTTTATTTATCGTCTGAAAAGTTCACGAATGAATTCATCAACTCGATCCGGGACAATAAAGCTGGGGAATTCCGTGATAGATACCGAAGCGTGGATGTTTTATTAATTGATGATATTCAATTTCTTGCGGGAAAAGAACAAACTCAAGAAGAGTTTTTCCATACATTCAATGCATTGCATGAAGAAAGCAAACAAATCGTCATCTCGAGTGACCGCCCGCCAAAAGAGATACCTACACTGGAGGATCGCCTCCGTTCAAGATTTGAGTGGGGCTTGATCACGGATATCACGCCACCTGATCTAGAAACGCGGATTGCCATATTGCGTAAAAAGGCAAAAGCTGAGGGACTTGATATCCCGAACGAAGTCATGCTCTATATCGCCAACCAAATCGATTCCAATATTCGAGAGCTTGAGGGTGCACTTATTCGTGTCGTCGCTTATTCTTCATTGATTAATAAAGATATAAATGCCGATTTGGCAGCTGAAGCATTAAAAGACATCATCCCTAGCTCAAAACCTAAAATAATCACCATTTTGGAAATCCAGAAAACGGTCGGTGAACATTATAGTGTCAAACTTGAGGATTTCAAGGCGAAAAAACGGACTAAATCCGTAGCATTTCCAAGACAGATTGCCATGTATCTTTCCAGGGAGTTGACGGACTCATCCCTGCCCAAGATAGGTGATGAATTTGGAGGTCGCGATCATACGACGGTTATCCATGCGCATGAAAAAATCTCCAAGCTCATGCAAACGGACACCCAGCTTCAGCGTCAGGTTAAAGAAATCCAGGATCAGCTGAGGGTATAATAGATTCTGGATAATGTGAATAACTGACGACTACTTACACACAGTCTGTCCACATGTGGATAGACTGTTTTTCCTTAGGTTGAGTGGACTTATCCACATATCAACAGGCCCTACTACTATTACTACTATCTTTTTTAATAAAAATTATTAATAAATATGCCTATACGGCAATTAAAAATTGGAGGATGAAACATGAGATTTATAATCCAAAGAGATCGATTAGTTCATAGTGTCCAAGAAGTAATGAAAGCAGTCACATCAAGGACGACGATTCCGATTCTAACAGGGATAAAAATAAGCGTTACTAGTGAAGGTGTCACTCTAACAGGAAGTGATTCTGATATCTCCATCCAATCATTCATTCCGGCTGAGGTTGACGGAGATGAAATTGTTGAAGTTAAGAGCAGCGGCGGTATTGTCCTGAATGCCCGTTTTTTCAGTGAAATTGTCAAAAAGCTGCCGATGGATACAGTAGAAATTGAAGTGGAGAACAACTTTCAAACGATTATTCGTTCTGGTAAAGCTGAATTTAATTTAAATGGACTGGATCCTGAAGAATATCCACATCTTCCGATCATTGAAGAAGAAAATATTTTCAAACTTCCAACGGACCTTTTAAAGACCCTTATCCGACAAACTGGCTTTGCAGTGTCCACGTCAGAAACACGCCCCATCTTAACAGGTGTAAACTTGAAGGTTCAAGATGACGAATTGACCTGTATTGCAACAGACAGTCATAGGCTTGCAATGAGGACAGCCAAAATAGAAAATAAAATTAACGGGACCTATAGCGTTGTCATCCCAGGTAAAAGTCTGAATGAGTTAAGTAAAATCCTTGATGATACGAACGAACTCATTGAAATCGTCATTACCGAAAACCAAGTACTTTTCAAAGCTGAAAATTTATTATTCTTCTCAAGACTTCTTGAAGGGAATTATCCTGATACATCACGCTTGATTCCATCAGATAGCAAAACCGATGTGACTGTTCACACCAAGGATTTTCTACAAGCGATCGACAGGGCTTCTTTATTGGCGAGAGAAGGAAGAAATAATGTCGTCAAATTGACAACCCTGGAAGGCCGTATAATCGAAGTCTCTTCCAATACTCCTGAAATTGGTAAAGTAATTGAAGAGGTTCAGGCAGAAGCCATTGAAGGTGAAGACCTGAAAATCTCATTCAGTGCCAAATTTGTAATGGATGCTCTAAAAGCATTGGAAGGTTCCGATATAAAAATTAATTTCACAGGTGCAATGCGTCCGTTTGTCATTCGTCCGCTACATGATGATTCCATGCTGCAATTAATTCTCCCAGTAAGAACTTACTAAGCTAAAATAATATTTCAAAAAAATTAAAGGCTTGTATAGCAGGTCTTTAATTTTTTTATATTTAAACATAGGCTTCCAAAGGGTTTTTGGCGTTTTTTTAATGCTGTACGGAACGCTGAATCTCTAAAAATAAGAACTGAAAAAGCTATACTTTGTCTTAATGGGATTAATTTAGTAAAATGAAATATTAAAGACTACTTAGAAATGAGTGAGGCATGAAATGGACTCCATAAAAATCAATACTGAATATATTACGCTTGGACAATTCCTGAAATTGGCCGATTTAATTCAAAGCGGCGGAATGGCAAAATGGTTCTTAAGTGAATACGAGGTTTACATTAATGGCGAATTAGACGTGAGAAGAGGCAGAAAATTAAGATCAGGTGATAAAATAGAGATTCCTGGATTTGGCACCTACACAATTACAAGCTAAAACATAAGGGAAGAGCGGATATGTATATTGAAAATATAAGTTTGAAAAATTACCGCAACTATACCGAATTGAATCTGACTTTTGAGAATAAAGTCAATGTAATCCTCGGCGAGAATGCTCAAGGAAAAACAAACGTAATGGAATCTATTTTTGTTTTAGCAATGGCAAAATCCCATCGCACCTCAAATGATAAAGAACTTATTCGCTGGGATGAAGAGTATGCTAAAATAGAGGGAAGAGTTAGAAAGAGAAATACCTCAATACCACTTGAGCTGACCATTTCAAAAAAAGGGAAAAAGGCGAAGTGCAACCATATTGAACAAAGAAAGTTGAGTCAATATGTCGGAAATATGAATGTGGTCATGTTTGCGCCTGAGGATCTAAACCTTGTAAAGGGAAGTCCTCTAGTCAGACGCCGTTTTATAGATATGGAAATTGGCCAGGTTTCTCCCGTATACCTTCATGATATGAGCCAATATCATAAAATACTTCAACAAAGAAATCATTACTTAAAGCTTCTGCAGACCCGGAAACAAACGGATACGACGATGCTTGACGTGCTGACCGATCAATTTATTCAGTATGCAGCGAAAATTGTCGAAAGAAGATACGAGTTTCTTTTAAAGCTCCAGCAATGGGCAGAGCCGATTCATTCGGGGATCTCCAGAAATCTAGAAGTATTGAAAATCCAATATAAACCGTCTCTTGATGTATCAGAATCTATGGATTTGACGAAAATGATAGAAGTATACACAGAAAAATTTGATAAAATAAAAACAAGGGAAATTGAACGGGGTGTAACACTGGTAGGTCCTCATCGTGACGACCTGGTTTTTTTTGTGAATGACCGGGATGTCCAGACATACGGTTCACAAGGACAACAGCGAACGACGGCCCTGTCTTTGAAACTTGCCGAAATTGAGCTGATCCATGAAGAAATCGGCGAGTATCCCATTTTATTATTGGATGATGTGTTATCGGAACTTGACGATTTCCGTCAATCCCATTTACTGAATACAATACAAGGGAAAGTGCAAACATTCGTGACGACACCCTCCGTTGATGGAATCGATCATCAAACCCTAAGAGAAGCGTCCACCTTTTATGTTAGTCAAGGAAGTATAAAAAAGGTTAAATGATGAGGTGAATGTATGTATCTCCATATTGGTGAAGACATTCTTGTGAAAACGGACGATGTCATAGCCATTTTAGATAAGAAGCTGCTTCAGGCTTCTCCAATCATGAGTGAATTTTTGGAGAAAAAGTCTGATGTAACTTCCCATTTAGCAAAAAACTCGGTTAAATCGATTGTAGTGACGGACAAACAGGTATATTATTCACCGCTTGCGTCGTCCACTTTGAAAAAGCGTTCACTGCAGCCATCGCTCTTAATCGATGATATAGATATTCTTTGAATTGTAGCTAAACGTTAAATTTACTCCTGAAAAATTGATAAATGCCAAAAGAAAAGTGTAGGTGATACGTATGACAATGGAACAAAAAGAAGTGCAAGCTCAGGCATACGATGAGAATCAGATACAGGTTTTAGAAGGCTTAGAAGCAGTTCGTAAACGTCCGGGAATGTATATCGGCACTACCTCTGCAAAAGGACTTCACCATCTTGTTTGGGAAATTGTCGATAATAGTATTGATGAGGCACTAGCTGGTTTCTGTTCGGAAATCAAAGTGACGATCGAAGAGGACAATAGCATAACCGTAGTCGATAATGGTCGGGGAATTCCAGTCGGCATCCATGAAAAAATGGGACGCCCAGCTGTAGAAGTAATCATGACGGTCCTTCATGCGGGCGGTAAATTTGGCGGCGGAGGCTATAAGGTCTCCGGCGGTCTGCATGGTGTGGGGGCTTCAGTAGTTAATGCCTTATCCACGGTATTGGAAGTTTACGTTCATCGTGAAGGTAAAATCCATTATCAGCAATTTAACCGCGGTATCCCTAAAGAAGATTTGAAAATCATCGGGGAAACCGATCATACCGGCACGACTATACACTTCGTCCCGGATGGTGAAATCTTCACGGAAACCCTGGAATATGATTTTGATACATTGGCCACACGAATCCGTGAGCTTGCATTCCTGAATAAAGGCTTGAAGCTGACCATTGAAGATAAACGTGAAGAAGAAGAGAAAATCAGGGATTTCCACTATGAGGGCGGCATCAAATCTTATGTTGAGCATTTGAACCGTTCTAAAGAGGTATTGCATGAGGAACCGATTTTCATGGAAGGCGAGAAAGATGGAATTTCTGTTGAATTGGCATTGCAATATAATGACAGCTATATCAGTAATGTCTTTTCTTTTGCCAATAATATTCATACCTATGAAGGCGGTACACATGAATCAGGATTCAAGACTGCTTTGACCCGTGTCATCAATGATTATGCACGGAAAAATGGTCTTTTAAAAGAGGCGGATGCCAATTTCTCAGGTGAAGATGTCCGGGAAGGTTTAACGGCAATCATTTCGATTAAGCATCCTGACCCGCAATTTGAAGGTCAGACGAAAACCAAACTCGGAAACTCCGAAGTTAGAACGGTCACTGACTCCATTCTATCGGAAAGGCTTGATGCCTTCTTATATGAAAACCCTGCAGTTGCCCGGAAAATTGTAGATAAAGGGCAAATGGCAGCGAGAGCCCGTATGGCAGCGAAAAAAGCACGTGAATTGACCCGGAGGAAAAGTGCTTTGGAAGTATCCAATCTACCGGGGAAATTGGCAGATTGTTCTTCTAAGGACCCGGGGATCAGCGAATTGTACATCGTTGAAGGAAACTCTGCGGGAGGTTCGGCAAAACAAGGACGGGACCGCCATTTCCAAGCCATCTTGCCGCTAAGGGGTAAAATCCTGAACGTTGAAAAAGCGCGGTTGGACAGAATCCTGCACAATGAAGAAATAGGTACGATCATCACAGCACTTGGAACAGGCATTGGTGATGAATTCAATATTGAAAAAGCTAGATACCATAAAATTGTTATCATGACCGATGCGGATGTCGATGGTGCCCATATCAGAACGCTGATGTTGACATTCTTCTACCGGTATATGAGAAAAATTATCGAGTATGGATATATATATATTGCTCAGCCGCCACTTTTCAAGATTCAGCAAGGGAAAAAAGTGGATTATGCTTATAATGACCGCCAGCTTGAAGAAATCATGGCGAGTTTGCCAAGTACTCCGAAGCCTAACCTGCAGCGTTATAAAGGGCTGGGGGAAATGAATCCGGAGCAATTGTGGGAAACGACGATGAACCCTGAAACGAGAACGCTGCTTCAAGTCAGTTTGAAAGATGCTGCCGAGGCAGATGAAACTTTCGAGATGTTGATGGGCGACAAGGTCGAACCGCGTCGTAACTTCATTGAAGAGAATGCAATTTATGTAAAAAATCTTGATATCTGATTTTTTGACAGGATGCTTTTTACATCCTGTTCTTTACATAGTGCACGAACAGTTAAATTTAAATGAGAGTATAAGCTTTTAATAGGAGGTTGGCTCCATGTCAGAAAATGAAAGATCAGGTGTAAAAGAAATAAATATAAGTACCGAGATGCGGACATCGTTTTTGGATTATGCGATGAGCGTTATCGTGTCGCGGGCTTTGCCTGATGTAAGGGACGGTTTGAAACCGGTACACCGAAGAATTCTTTATGCAATGAACGATCTTGGAATGACTTCGGATAAACCATTTAAAAAATCAGCCCGTATTGTCGGGGAAGTAATCGGTAAGTATCACCCGCATGGTGATTCGGCTGTATATGAAACGATGGTACGGATGGCGCAACCTTTTAACTATCGCTATATGCTTGTAGATGGTCATGGGAATTTCGGTTCGGTCGATGGTGACCAAGCTGCCGCAATGAGGTACACAGAAGCGAGAATGTCGAAAATCTCGATGGAGCTACTCCGGGATTTAAATAAAGATACGGTCAATTTCCAGGATAACTACGATGGTTCAGAAAGAGAACCAGCCGTTATGCCTGCCCGCTTCCCGAACTTGTTAGTGAATGGTTCATCAGGAATAGCGGTAGGGATGGCAACCAATATTCCACCCCATCAATTAGGTGAGGTAATTGACGGCGTATTGGCTTTAAGTAAGAATCCTGAAATTACAATTCCAGAGTTGATGGAATATATCCCTGGGCCGGACTTTCCGACAGCAGGTTTGATTTTAGGACGAAGCGGAATCAGAAAGGCCTATGAAACCGGAAAAGGGTCAATCATTCAACGGGCGAAAGTCGAGATTGAAGAGAAATCCAATGGTAAACAGGTAATCCTTGTTAAGGAAATCCCTTATCAAGTGAATAAAGCAAGATTGATTGAAAAAATTGCAGAACTTGCTCGAGATAAAAAAATCGAAGGCATTACCGACTTACGGGATGAATCGGATCGCAATGGCATGCGTATTGTCATGGAGCTTCGAAAGGATGTTAATGCGAATGTCCTTTTAAACAACCTGTATAAGCATACCGCGATGCAGACCACCTTCGGAATCAATTTGCTTGCTTTGGTGGACGGTCAGCCTAAAGTGCTTAATTTAAAACAATGTCTGCACTACTACTTGGAGCATCAGCAGGTAGTCATACGGCGCAGGACTGAATTTGAATTACGGAAAGCGGAAGCCCGCGCCCATATTTTAGAAGGGTTGCGCATTGCACTTGATAATTTGGACGCAGTCATTACGTTGATCCGCAGTTCCCAAACGACAGACATTGCCCGTGAAGGCTTAATGACACAATTCTCACTTTCCGAAAAACAGGCGCAAGCTATCCTGGATATGCGTTTACAGCGTTTGACAGGTCTGGAACGTGAAAAAATTGAAGATGAATATCAGGCATTAATGGCTATAATTGCAGAATATAAAGCGATTCTTGCTGATGAGGAAAAGGTTCTTGAAATTATCCGTGAAGAGCTTCTTGAAATTAAAGAACGTTTTGATGATAAACGGAGAACTGAAATCACATTAGCCGGATTTGAAAGCCTGGAAGATGAAGATTTAATCCCAGAGGAAAATATAATCGTGACACTTACGCATAACGGTTATATTAAACGCTTGCCTGCAACCACATACCGCAGTCAAAAACGCGGAGGGCGCGGAATACAGGGTATGGGAACGAATACAGATGACTTTGTCGGTCACTTGTTAACCACATCGACTCATGACACTCTATTATTCTTCACCAACAAAGGTAAAGTCTACCGTTCCAAAGGATATGAAATACCTGAATATGGCAGGACGGCAAAAGGATTGCCGCTTATCAACCTGTTGGAAGTCGATAAAGGTGAGTGGGTCAATGCAATCATACCCGTGAAGGAATTTGCGGACGATTGGTATTTATTCTTCACGACCAGACATGGGATATCGAAGCGTACACCTTTGTCGTCTTTTGCAAATATCCGTAATAACGGTTTAATTGCCCTAGGTTTACGTGAAGATGATGAATTGATTTCTGTCCGACTTACGAATGGAGAGAAACAGATCATAATTGGAACGAAGTCCGGGATGATGATACGTTTCCCAGAGACGGATGTACGGACAATGGGACGTACTGCAGCGGGAGTGAAAGGGATTTCCTTAGGGACGAATGATGAAGTTGTCGGAATGGAAATTCTTGAAGATGATGAAGAAGTCCTGATCGTTACGAAAAACGGTTATGGAAAACGGACTTCTGCGGAAGAATACCGTATTCAAAGCCGTGGAGGAAAAGGAATAAAAACGTGTAATGTCACTGAGAAAAATGGTGAACTTATAGCCGTGAAAACAGTTACGGGTGTAGATGAAGATTTAATGCTGATTACAGCAGCTGGTGTATTGATCCGAATGGAAGTAGAAGGCATTTCTAAAACAGGCCGTAATACACAGGGTGTTAAGCTCATCCGACTCGAATCCGCAGATAATGAATATGTTTCTACGGTTGCCATCGTAGGAAGGGAAGAAGAAGAAAAAGACGAGGATATAGAAACGGTCACGACTCTAGATCCGGATTCTGATCCCGAACCTACTGTAATTGAAGAAAATGAAGAAACTGAAAAAGATACGGAAGAATAATCTTTTCATAAAAAAGGGGTTTGGAATTTTAATTCCGAACCCCTTTTGAGTACCTGCAGGCAACGCTCAAATTGTATAAACCATAAATAAACTATAGACCCAGCAATTAAGCTGGGTCTATAGTTTTTTTGCACATTAGCTGAATTTCAAAATGATATCAAGAGTGTTTGGGTATGAGTAAAAAGACTTATCGATTTCAGGGAAAGCTGTTAATAAATTGATTTTTTTTAGGTATTTAATCATAATAAGGATAGTTATTACCATGTTTTTCAAGGGAAATGATACTCATTAATACTACCGAGGTGAAACGTTTTGCTAGTGAAAACTCGCTATTTAATCGAAGGCTGCATCCTCTCGAAAGAAATTAAAGGTCTTACGAACCGCCCCATAATGCATGAAAAAACAATATTGACCACGCGATTGATTGAGGCTTTGCAGGCCTTTTTAATAACCGAGGTAAGTGTTGAAAAAACTTTGATTGATGGAAAGAAATTTCTGCCGAAAGAAGTAATAGATCCAGAACTGGATGAAATGGAAGAGTCATCGGATTTTACGGATTTGTATCTTAAGTCAGTACAATCATATAAACGATTATTTAAAAATTGGCAGGCAGGCAGTAAAGTCGAGGTGGCCATGATTCGTTTAATGATGATTCCCCTTATGGATAAGGCTTTAGAGGAACCGGGAAACATTTTGATGCTGCACCACTATTGCAATAAAGAAGAATATGTATATCACCATGCCATTTCCATTGGATTGCTTGGAGGATATATTGCATTTAAAATGAAATGCGATAGGGCTGATGTCTACCAAGCGGCAATTGGCGGATGTCTGGCAGATTGCGGGATGGCAAAGCTGCAACCAAGGTTATTAAATAAAACGGAAAGCCTGACAGCGGATGATTATGAGGAGATACATACTCATCCTATTTTCAGCTACAAGATGATTAAAGATAGTTCCATCATAAAGGATAGTGTGAAGATAGCCGTTCTAGAGCATCATGGAAGGTTAGATGGAACGGGTTATCCCAAAAGATTGAAAACAAAGCCCATGCACTTATTCTCAAAAATCATTGCTGTTGCAGATGTATTTCACGCCATGACTTCCGAAAGGGCATATAGAAAGAAACAATCACCGTTTAAGGTATTAGAGATGATCTTACATGATGATTTTGGTAAATTTGATATTGGGGTAGTTAAAACCTTGTTATCAAGCTTTGCTAATTTTTCCATTGGAAGCAGGGTCAAACTCAACAATGGTTTCATCGCTGAAATCATTTTTATTGATGCCGGGTCGCAAACAAGACCGGTCATAAAGGTGATGGATAGTGAACAAATTATCAATTTAGGTATTAACCGGGAATTATATATAGAAGAAATACTATAATGTTCAATGAAAAAGTTTACTCTCAAAACGTAAGCTTTTTCTTCTTGATTAGGTGTACAGTCATAGGATTTGAAAACCATGAATTCATTTATATTATTTATTTTAAAATAACTATTGCTTTTATTCATGATACTAGATATAATAACTAAGTCGACAGCGAAAGAAAAAAAGTTGTTGACGAAAAATAATATAGATGATATATTATTAAAGTCGTTTCTAAACAAATGACATAAATCGCTCTTTGAAAACTGAACAAAACAAAGCGCCAACGTTAAATTTTAAGTGAGCACACACTATCAAAAAAGCAAATGAGCAAGTCGAACATTTCTTCGGAGAGTTTGATCCTGGCTCAGGACGAACGCTGGCGGCGTGCCTAATACATGCAAGTCGAGCGAATTGATGGGAGCTTGCTCCCTGAGATTAGCGGCGGACGGGTGAGTAACACGTGGGCAACCTGCCTATAAGACTGGGATAACTTCGGGAAACCGGAGCTAATACCGGATACGTTCTTTTCTCGCATGAGAGAAGATGGAAAGACGGTTTACGC